>JAWKMH010000011.1:0-213937 GCA_041392315.1 Spirosomataceae bacterium
GGAATATATCAAGCTAAAAACATCCTTGGTGTATTGCAGTCGGTGGAAGTGTTAAGACAAATAGGCTATGTGATTTCGGACGAGGCTTTGTCGGGAGGGATCAAAGAGGCGGCACAGTTGAGTCAACTGAAAGGACGATGGCAGATTTTACAAACCCAACCGATGATCGTGGCCGATGTAGCACACAATGTTGGAGGACTATCCGAAACACTCACTCAAATCAAAAGTTATGAATTCCGTCAGTTACATATCGTATTGGGTTTTGTGAAAGACAAGGATATAACGGCTATTTTGGATTTATTTCCCCAAGAGGCTATCTATTACTTCTGCGCTGCCGACAGTCCCCGTTCGTTGCCTGTGGCTGATTTAGTCACTTTGGCACGGAGTAGTGGATTAAATGGCGAAACCTATTTTTCAGTCATGGAAGCCTTCTCCGCGGCCCAAAAACAAGCAAAAAAAGATGATTTTATTTATGTGGGTGGAAGTACTTTTGTAGTGGCAGAGATAGAAGAGAGGTGATATAAACATTAAATACTTTTGACCTCCCAACCCTCTCGATAAGTTCGCTTCAAGTATTTTTCTGCTTCGGGATAATTGGGAAATTTCATTTTGGCAGCATCCCATTTCAACAATTGGTCTGGAATCCGAATTGCAATCGTACCCAACAAAACGGCCTCGGTCATAGGGCCTGATTGGGCAAAGTGGGACTCTGTTTTTTCGCCACCCAAGCACGCATCTACAAAGTGGTGATAATGATTGCGTTCTGCTAAAGTAGGGAGTGTATGTGCTTTTATTTTGCCATTGGCAAATGGGATAACGACAGGCATTTTTTGATGAGGTATTAGTAAGGCCCCTTCTGTACCCATTAACATGGCGGATTCAGCGGGATATTCCCCGTCTTTGTATAAATCTCTGATTTCTTGTGGTGGGTAAAACTCCCCGTCAAACCATTCTACGGAGAATGTTTTTGATTCTGTGAGTTCATTGCCAGGAAATTGCCATATAATATGATTTCCCTGCGGCCATGTATCGGCACGTCGTTCAGGAGAATCCTTCCACGATTGCTGGACTTCGGCTATCACTGACAAGGGAGCTTTCATGGATAGCCCTTTCCAAACAGCATCAAAGATATGACAACCGATGTCTCCCGACCAACCCGTGCCAAAATCCTGCCAAGTTCTCCAGATGGCAGGATGGTAAACAGCCGGTACATATGGACGAACAGGTGCTGTCCCAAGCCATTGCTCCCAATGTAAATGAGCAGGTACTTCGTGAATCTCCGCAGGGCGTGGACCCACCAACCGATATTTTGCTACCGCCCCTGGACGATTGGAACATAGATAAGCATGTTTTACTTTCCCAATAACTCCTTGTTTGATTAATTGTACGGCTGTTCTATCTCCCATGCCAGAGGCTATTTGTGTTCCAAGTTGAGTAGTAACACGCGCTTTGATGGCTTCTTTGGTAAGTACACGCACCTCTGCTACATCATGACACATAGGTTTTTGGCAATACACATGTTTCTTGTTTCTAATGGCATGAACAGCAATAGGAAAGTGATTGTGATCGGGTACGCTCACATTGACCGAATCTATGTTTTTAGATTCAGCTTTGAATAATTCGCGCCAATCAGTGTAGGTTCTTGCACCTGGCACGAATTCGGCGGCGCGTTGGAGGTTTTTCTCATCAACATCGCACAAGGCCACGATTTCCACTTGGGGGTGCTTTTTGAATTGTTGTAAATCGCCCCATCCCATACCACCTACACCAATGCATGCGTGCCTGAGTTTGTCAGAACCCGCTTGTGCTTCCGAATTAAATAAGAGAGGGCTGGCTATGGCTGCTGTAGCAGCTTTGACCAAAAATTCACGACGAGAATCTAAGATTGGTTTATTTTTCATGTAGGTATAGGTATCGAAATGGAAGGGATAAAATTGACTTATTTAATAAAGTATGTACTGATTGGCAATTACCCTATTACTTCCTAATCTTTCATTAAAATGGAGGTAAGCAAAAGTTAGTTTTTGATTTTTCGTACTTTTGCCGACCGCTGAGAATCGAGCGGAGTGTAACTTAGTACAGTATCATAGAACATATTGAAACCTTGGGCCGTAAAAAACTCATTCGATTTGCCAATAATGCGCTGGCTAACAACGTTTTAGAACAAGGAAAACCACTCTACGAAAATATCAAAGGAAAATGGAATGAAAGTTATTTTTTCAACCAAAATCCTATTGTATTGGAGTTGGCCTGTGGAAGAGGGGAATATACCGTGGGTTTGGCCCAAGTTTATCCTGAAAAAAATTTTATAGGCATCGATGTCAAAGGCGATCGCCTCGGTTTGGGGAGCGATCAGGCAAGCGCATTAGGCTTGGCCAACGTGGCTTTTCTTCGTGCTAATGTTACGTTTTTACAAGACTTTTTTTCGGAAGGAGAGGTATCCGAAATTTGGCTTACTTTTCCCGATCCTTTTAATATCAAACAAAACCAACGCCGTCGTCTTACCCATCCTTTTTTCTTAGAAAAATACCGTTCTATACTACAAAAAGAGGGGTTATTACATCTCAAGACAGACAATCGATCGTTGTTTGACTTCAGCATAGACGAACTCCAACGGTTCGGTTTTCATGATTTAGTGGCTACTTTTGACCTCTATCATTCCGAATATTATGCCGACCATCATGGAATAAAGACGCGATTTGAGCAAATTTTCACCCAAAAAGGATTTCCTGTTCACTATTTGAGAGGACGATTTTTATCTTAGAAAAGAGCCTACTCTCTGCGGATAGAATTATTATTCAATATTGAATAATAATTCAAAAATGAATTTTTATTCTTTAATGTAATAACTGATTATTTAGATGGCACTCTTTTGATTAAAGACTGTGATAGAAATTTCTTTTAAGAGGAATAATAATAAAAAAATCTCCCGTCGAGGGAGATTTTTGGAGTATAACGCCACTGAATAATCATCAACTATTGAGAGATCAAGTGTGCGAAATACTTACTTGAACAATGTGCTGGCTTACATAGCTCATTTCCATTGTCGCATCAACTTTACTGTTTTTTACAAGTTGTTTATCACCTACACTGATTACTTTTAGTCTGGTAGCATCGTAACAAACTACCGGTTGTAGTTCCAATGATATCTGAACTAACTATTTCATCTTCATTATAGCCAAAAACTTTTCATTACTGGCAGCTTTCATAGCATCATTTACTTCATCTATAAGTTGGCTTTTTGTTCAGAATGGTAGTGAGTTCAGTCAACTTCCTGTAAATGACAATACGTTGAAGCCCTCCGTCTAATAATCCTTTAGTTCGGGTAATACTAACTTACGCTTTTAGCAGCTCCTGTGCTATTAGGAACGATGTTTTATTGCGGTACGGCACGTCTTAATCACCTTTGGCACGAGGGGCATCGAGCTTTTGTTTCTTGATCATTTAGCAGGCGTACGGTAGTCATAGAAGCCCATTTCAAGTGCCGAAAGCGTCGTTTAGGGCTTTGGCCATGGGGGCCAAACAGGTTAGTAGTGCAGCTCAGGACAGCTGGACAATGGTTTCGCTACCATCTATTTAAAGCGTGATTTGCGCATTGAAAACGATGTTTTAAATCTCCTGTGGCAGGGGCGCTAATGACAACTCCCTTTTAGCACCAGCCGTAATATGAGCAGCGGCTTGTTCTTTTGCTGGTAAAAACTTCTGTACATTCTACTACATCCACCTCGTGTTTTGCCCAGGGAATATCAGCAGGATTTCTTTGGGCGTATATCTGTATTTCATCCCCGTTTACTACAATGCTATTTTCTTTTGCAGAAACGTTTTCATTGAATTTCCCTTGTGCTGTATCATATTTCAATAGATGTGCTAATACAGACGGGCTGGTGAGGTCATTGATGGCTACGACATCAATGTCTTGCATGTTATAGATTTGACGGGGAAGTAGTCTTCTATTCTCTTACCAAAGCTACGATGGCTACCTTTACTTTTGTCATTTTTTGGTGGTTTAACAGTTAATGTTAAATGTATTTTTGCAAATATACGATATTATTTTAATGATAAGGCAAGTTTATTTAGCAATTAATATCTTTCTTTAGTAATGCGCCGACATGTTTAGTAGGTATTAGTAGAACTTGCTCAATTAATAGCAAATAACTATCGTTTTAGCTAATTATATGAGTTTATTTAGTAAACATACTACTATTGCTGCTAAATAAAGTACTAAACGTTATAATTAGTAAAAACTATCGAAAATAATCATAAACAATACATACTATTGAAGTATTAGCAAAAATATAGTATATTACATCTTAAAGGCATACAAAATAACAAATCAACCAATATAGAAAACAACAATATACAAATAAGCCTACAAAAGGTATTTAACAAACAAAACCATACAAAATTATCATCATAAAAATACATTTTATCAAATATACAAAATAAGATAAATAAAAAACATATAATATTATTTATCAATTACTTAAACAAAAATAGATAAACAATTACTTTAACTAAACATGCAAGAAAAAGTACAAATAGAAGCCGCTTGGAACGATAGAAGGCTCACCAATGACCCACAAGTTATTAAAGCAATAGAAAACGTCGTAGATGCCTTAAATGAAGGCGTTATAAGAGTATCCGAACCACTAGGGGAAACTTGGCAAGTAAATGAATGGGTCAAGAAAGCCATACTTTTATACTTTCCTATAAGAAAGATGGAACTAAAAGAAGTAGGTATATTTGAATACCATGATAAAATGAAACTAAAAACAGGATACAGTGATTTAGCTGTACGAGTCGTGCCTCCTGCCGTAGCAAGGCATGGTGCTTATCTTGCTAAAGGGGTTATCTTAATGCCTTCATATGTTAATATAGGTGCTTACATAGACGAAGGAACCATGGTTGACACTTGGGCTACAGTGGGAAGTTGCGCCCAAATAGGCAAACACGTTCACCTCAGCGGTGGGGTAGGAGTAGGAGGAGTTTTAGAACCACCTCAAGCCGCCCCTGTCATTATAGAGGATGGTGCCTTCATTGGCTCTCGCTGTATTGTAGTAGAAGGAGCGCATATATCCAAACGTGCGGTGTTAGGAGCAGGGGTCACTATTACAGGCAGTTCAAAAATATTGGACGTAACTGGCGAGACTCTTAAAGAATACAAAGGATACGTCCCAGAAGATGCTGTAGTCATTCCAGGAAGTTATCCCAAAAACTTTCCAGCAGGCACCTTTCATGTCCCTTGCGCCCTTATTATAGGTAAAAGAAAGCCCAGTACAGATCTAAAAACATCACTCAATGACGCACTCAGAGAAAATAATATAGCTGTATAAGCCGCCTAATAACTAATTAATGCCTCAAAAACGAAAAAGCCACCCCAAAAAGGTGGCTTTTTAACGCGCAATACTTTACCTTATATAATTACATTCCACAGCAAACTTACAAATCCTGGAACGCCAGTTTTAATCTCTCAGGTTGAAACAATTGATTCATGATTTGTTGTCTCTTATCGACACAAATGTAAATAGTGTTTACGAAACTAACAAATAAATCAACAAAATTTTTGCAGTTATTTTTAAAATAAGTCAGTCGATAAAAATAAGTAAAAATAATAACAACTATTGATTATGGTGTAACAATATACTGTATACCTTTTTGTAGATAATTGTAAACACAGAAACATTTATGTAAACTTAATTTAATTACAATTGTATCTAAAATATTTATTATGACTTAATTTTTTAGTCTATTTATGTAAAACTTGTTTAGATTTGTAACCTCCTGAAAGTTTACCGATATGGCCACCATAATGCAGATTTCACTGACACCAAATACCTGAAGAATAATAAGTTCGTGTGATTTTGGATAAACAGGTTTAAATATTTCTCAATTCGCTGATACCATCAGTGTTCAACGATCTATTTCGCACATTTTGGCTTACAGAAATCTTCCCTAGTCCAGACATGCATCGAAAAGTAGTTGCTTGGAATGATAAATACAACTTCGATTGGTTTACAAAGCAAACCCCGAAGGGAAGAAAATAATATTAAAACTCATTGAAAATCAAGGGTATGGAGGGGCTAAAATACAAGAAGCTACAGCTTCAGAATCACGCGAGAGAGGTCCAATGACCAAGCATACAGTCACAAGCGATTCTCGTAAAGTAGCCAGTCCGACCGAATCAAACTATCACAGCACCAGGAAAAGCCAAGAAGAGCTGTACTGATAACCATTGTTTATGACGATGGGAGTTCACAAGTGATTCCCGTCGATCCTAAATTCTAAATTTAATCAGTTTCTGGACAGTAAGTCTGGTATTATATGTCAATAGACTAAATAGTTGGCATTAACGCAAAAAAACCACAACTATCGATAAAAGCAAATTAACCTTTAAAATGTTCACAGATGTTCCGAATTTTAAGTGGCTGTTTATCAAGTTGAAAAATAGGTGGGCAAGAGGAATTAGCATAACTCGTTTTAAGTATGAAATCATCGCTGTTACTTAACTTACAGCATTTTGTAGAGTACTTGAGAATACAATGGACTGATTTCTGATACCATGACCAATATATCTAAGAAATCAGTCTTCTTATTTTACTGTGAACAAGGCCTCAAAAGGAATAAATAAAATACGATCAATAAAAAAGTATTATAATTTACATTATGTTAAATAAAACATCGAATAATAAAGGGATGACTATCAAATCATCCCTTTATTATTATGACTTCCTCGCAGACAACTTTCTCTGCATATTGCTGGAGAATAATATCCAACTGTTTTCATGGTTTCTACTACCTGCTCTTCGTCTTTGATTACCTTAGCTATAAATGAGCCACGAGCTGCCTTAAATTTACCACACCTTCGCTTCAATTTCTTTGCCTTTTGGCATTACATACTCTTTCATATCCATGGCATCTACTTCAGACTTCATTTCTACGGCCTCATTGAAATACAAAGCGCCCATGTTAAAAAGCCCATCGTAATTATTACCGTCAATGGACAATGATTTTGCATATGCTTCTTTGGCTTCAGCACGAGCTTTATTTTGCTTAGTGGTCAAATCAGCGATTTTTGACGTTACATCTCCTGCTTCGGCAGCAGCGGTTTTGGCCTTGCTCAATTCTTCCTTTTCTGCTTCAATAGCTGCCTTGTTTTCTTTGATTTTAGTTTCAAGATCTGTTTTTTGACGTTTTAAATCAGCATTTTTGGGTTGCTTTGCAATCATACCTGCGATGCGCTTAACTTCGTCTGCAAAGACTTTATCGGTTTCTTCTGCTTCTTTCAATTTTTTCTCATGGGCAGCAATAGCTTTGGCAGAGTCCTTTAATTTACGAATTTCGCCCGTGTATTGGCTGGCTTCGTTATCATACAAAATACCTAAATTGAGCGCGTATTGTGCATTTTTAGGTTCTAATTCGATTAATTCTTTAAGCCCTGCTTTGGCTTCATCCAAACGTTGTGTGTCAAGTAGCACATTGACACGTTCTGCTTTGAAAGAGGCTTTGCTTTCAGGCAATACTTTCATTCCTTTATCTAAAACTGCCAGTGCTTTATCATTTTGCTTTTCAATCCGATATACCTGAGCCAATAAAGCAAAATTACCTGCATCTTTTCCGCCATTATCGATGTATTTTTCCATCATTTCGGCAGCCATTCCATTCTTTTGGATTTGCATGGCACTATAAGAACCATATAAAGGAGCCAAGGTGTCTTTTGAATTTACTTCTTGAGCCTTGTTAAAAAACTTAATAGCTTCTTCATAATTCTTCATTTGAAACTTTTCTGCACCTTGTTTTACCAATGCCTGGCTCAAATTTAATCCTCCATCGCCTGGCTCACCACTCAAATATTTTTGGGCTTCTTTGGTTACCTTCCCTGGTTTAGCAGCATCTACCTCAATGGCTTTTTTGAAAGCATCGTATGCCACCATTGATGCACTTGAATCAATTTCAGTGTATAACCGTGCTATTTCCTCGTATAATTTTCCCCGGTCTAACCAAGTAGATGATTTGCCAGCAGATTTAGGTTCAGTGATGGCTTTATCACTCTTCTCTTTTTCTTTTTTCTTCTGATCCAACATTACTTTGTCTATTTGGGCAGCAGCAGACAGGGTAAAGAGTCCAAAAACGGACAATAAAAACAGCTTCTTCATTTTAATAATAATTGTTAAGTTAAAAATTTGTGCAAAAAACGGAAATTTGAGAGGTTTATTTTAAAAGTCAATGGCGAACGAAGGTTTTTATTGCTTCATTCGCCATTTGCCTTCTTAAGGATTTATATTTTCTTCATCCGGTAGGGTAGATTCTCCCTCATTATGGCTTCCCTCCTCTTCTATCCCCGACTCTTCTTTTTCAATACGGGTGACAGACGATATTTCGTCATTTCCACTGAGTTTGATTAGTCTTACACCTTGCGTATTTCGACCTGCTACGCGTATTTCAGCCACTGACATTCGTATCGCAATACCAGATTTATTGATAATCATCAAATCGTCTGTTTCGCTTACTTCGCGAATTGCTACCAAATTACCTACTTTATCAGTGATATTGAGCGTTGTAACTCCTTTAGCACCTCGGTTAGTGATACGATAGTCATCTATCTGTGAGCGTTTCCCATATCCATTTTCAGAAACTACCATCAATTGCTTTTCACTGCCACTCACACACAGCATTCCGATGGCTTTGTTTGATTCTTCTTCACCCAACTCAATTCCTTTTACGCCAGCAGCCGTGCGCCCCATGGGTCTGACGCGGCTTTCATGAAAACGAACCGCTTTTCCTTTTTGAGAAGCTATTACTATTTCATTGTCGCCATTGGTAAGTGCCACATCTAAAAGGCGATCGCCTTCATTGATGGAAATAGCAATGATACCATTGGCGCGTGGACGAGAGTAAGCTTCTAATAGTGTTTTTTTAATCGTACCTGACTCGGTACACATAATGAGGTAGTTATTATTGATATAATCTACATCACTCAATGTCCGTACATTGATTACAGCTCTTACTTTATCGCCCGATTCGATATTGATTAAGTTTTGAATTGGACGACCTTTAGAAACTTTTGAACCTTCTGGAATTTCATAGACTTTGAGCCAATACAATCGTCCAAATTCAGTAAAAATTAACAAATAGTTGAGCATTGTAGCTGAAAACAAATGTTCTGTAAAGTCGTCGTCTTTGGTCACGACCCCACGTGATCCTACCCCTCCCCTACCCTGTGTGCGGTATTCGCTCAGTAATGTTCTTTGATATAGCCCTGATGTGAAATGGTAATGAGCATTTCTTCGTCTGCAATCATGTCTTCATCTGCAAACTCTTCGGCAGCATATTCTATTTTAGAACGACGAGCATCTCCATAGCGAGAACGTAACTCGAGCAATCATCTTTGATGATTTGAAACTTTCTATCCTCTTTCCCTAAAATATCTTGGAGATCCGCAATAAACTTCATTAATTCGTCATACTCGGCCACAATCTTATCGCGTTCCATACCAGTCAGGCGTTGGAGGCGCAATTCCAAAATAGCCTTGGCTTGAATTTCAGTCAGCCCAAACTGTTCTATCAATCCGTTGCGGGCTGTTTCTTGGATCATTGTGCACTACGAATAAGATTAATCACTGCATCCAAATTATCAAGGGCAATCAATAATCCTTGCAAAATATGCGCTCGTTTCTGCGCTTCCCGTAAATCGTATTCGGTGCGGCGTGTTACTACCTCTACTCGATGCTCGACATAGTATTTTATTAGACTCTTCAAATTCAATAGTGCAGGACGGCCCTTCACGAGGGCTACGTTGTTGATGCTAAAAGAAGTCTGAAGTGGCGTGTATTTATACAGATGATTGAGAACTATATTTGAATAAGCGTCTTTTTTGAGTTCAAACACGATTCGGATACCTTCTCTGTCTGACTCATCACGTATCGCCGAAATCCCATCTAACCTTTTGTCGTTGACCATATCAGCGATACGCTTAATCATATCCGCTTTATTGACCATGTAAGGAATTTCAGTAATAACGATTTGCTCTCGCCCTGTTTTGGTTTGTTCAAAATTAGCGACGGCTCTCATCACCACTCGTCTCTTCTGTCTCATAGGCAGACCGAACGCCCTGATAGCCATAAATGATAGCTCCCGTTGGAAAATCTGGTGCTTTAACGTAATGAATTAATTCCTGAATTGTAATCTCATTATTGTCAATATAGGCAATAGTGCCATCTATTACTTCTGTAAGATTGTGAGGAACCATATTGGTCGCCATCCCTACTGCAATTCCCGATAACCATTTAGGAGCAAATTGGGTAATTTCGCGGGCAAAACAGCAGGTTCTGTATCAGAATCATCATAATTTGGCTGAAATTAACCGTTTCTTTGTTAATATCGGTCAGCATTTCTTCCGCAATTCTTCTTAGTCGCGATTCTGTATAACGCATCGCTGCTGGAGAATCCCCATCTAATGATCCAAAATTTCCCTGCCCATCTATTAAAGGATACCGTAATGACCAAGGTTGGGCCATACGCACCATGGTATCATAAATAGAAGCATCACCGTGTGGATGGTACTTTGCCATGACATCACCCACGGTTCGAGCTGATTTTTTATAGGGCCGATTATGTAAAAAGCCTGAATCGTACATGGCATACAATACCCTTCGGTGAACAGGTTTGAGACCATCGCGGGCATCAGGTAAAGCACGTGAGATAATCACCGACATTGAGTAGTCAATGTAGGCTGTTCTCATCTCTTCTTCGATATGAATAGGGATAATGTTACTGGTGTTTTCTAACATAAACTAAATTTAAGAGCTTTTGTACAAAAATACACCAAATACTTTATATAGGCAAAATTAGCCCTACTTGCTCCCTATTTTCAAGCCTATGTTTTAAGTTTATGGAGTCTATGAGAGCAAATGAGCCAAAATCTATTTTTCTGACAGGTATCACAAACATCATGTCAGTTGCTCTATCTGAAAATGAAAAAGCACTCAACATTGCTATCGAGTGCTTTAGGCTTTTGAGCCCCCAGCCAGGATCAAACTACATGGGCGGTCCCGCAGCGACTTACTGATTGCAAGTCAGTTGCTCTATCAGCTGAGCTATGGAGGCGTTCCGTATTTTGGTGGTGCAAACTTAGTGTTATAAATAATCTAAAAATAGAAAAGCACCTGACGTTACCGTCAGGTGCTTCACACTTCTGAGCCCCCAGCCGGGATCAAACCAGCGACCTACTGATTACAAGTCAGTTGCTCTATCAGCTGAGCTATGGAGGCGTTCCGTATTTTGGTGGTGCAAAAGTAGCGCTATAAATAATACGATGCAACTTTTTTTCAAAAAAGTTAGAGTGCTTCGCGTATTATTTTCAGTTGATGCTTTAATTCAGCGAATTGCTTTTGCGCATTCACTATTTTTTTCTCAAACTCAGTTCTTACTTTTTCTCCATTTTTAGAACGACCAAAAAATTCAATGTTATTCTGCCAAATGGTTAAATCGTTTTCAATTTGAGTCATTTTACGGCGAATATCTGCTTCTTTGCGTTGAAGATTACGTACTGAGTCGCCATCAGTTGCCATTGAAACCTCATTTTCCAAAATAACCTGTTCTCTTTCCTTGGAAGATAATTTACCCATTGTACTTACATACCCATTGACTGCATCAATATAGCGTTTATTGATAGCCTGCATATCTTTCTTAGGAACAAAACCAATGGCTGCCCACTCAGCTTTATAAGCATTCAAATCTTTTAAGTTAGCACCTCCTTCTTTGGCAGCTGTTTCTATTTTCTCACAAACTGCTTGTTTTTTTAGTAAGTTCTCTCCAAACTCGCGCTCTACTTCTGAATTTTTAGCTCGTTTACGGTCAAAATAGGCATCACAGGCCTTCTTAAAACGTACAAAAATAGAGTCTTTGAATTTTTCTGGCACTTGTCCGATTTGTTTCCACTGTTTTTGCAATGAAATAACTTTGTCGGTATTAGCCGAGGTATCTTCACCTGTTTCATTGATCGCTTCTACAGCTTCGCATAACTCGGTCTTAAGTTGAAGATTATGTTCTCTCTTAGACTCTAATTGCCGGAAGAATTCTCCTTTATTGTGAAAAAATGTTTTAAGGGCCGCCCAGAATTTCTTACTTAATTCACGCCCTTCCTCCCGTAGCATTTGCCCTTTGGTATTCACCCAAGCATCTTGCAAAGCTACTACCTCTTTTGTTTTCTCATTCCATTCGTTGATACTACTTGATGAAAATACGGTAAAAGGCACTAATGTTTCGTAAATCTTTGACTTAATCTCGTAATTCTGAATAAACAACTGTTTTTGTTCCTCAGTTTGAGTACGACGAGCATTATGAAGAAGATCCAAAGCTACTTTCATGCGTTGCCATAATTCTTCCTGCTCGGCTTTAGGCCCTGGACCTATGTGTTTATATTCCTCAAAATGTATATTTGCTTCTTCTAAAAGAGCGCGTGTCAAAGCACCTTCGCCCAACGACTGGGCTAAAGACTCTACTTTTTCTACCAATTCGGCTTTTAATTGTAGGTTCTTTTTGCGATCCAGTTCTTTAAGTTCATAATAAATGTTACGATTACTATAATAACGATCTACCAGAGCATTGTAGGTAGCCCAAAGCGTCCCATTATGGGGCGAAGCCATATTGCCCGCTGCTTTCCAATCATCCTGAATTTTTTGAACTCTTGCCAACTAATAGCTGGATTTTTAGCATTGCTTTCGTCGGCATCTACCAATTCGCGCAAGCTCTGTAATAGCTGTGTTTTAGTAGAAAAGTTCTTATCTTTCGACTTCTCAAGATGCTGAAAGTAATGATGTTTTATTTCCTTAATCTGACGATACAGTGAGTCAAATAACTGAGTCTGATCATCAGTTTTGTATTCAAAGCCTTCCTCTGATTCATTTTCAGCTATATAGCGCTGCTTAGCTTCTTCTCGCTCCGTTTTTTTTATTTGGTCAAAGACTACTTTAATCTCCTTCAACAATTCATCAGAACGCTTGAAGTCAGCAGACTTTACATTCTCGCCTTTGGCAATGGCCAACTGATTTTCTAATAAACCCACAAGGTCTTTTTTGCTAAGTTGGCTATAATCAATAGCCTGTTCTTCAGCCATTTCTAACTCTTCCATGGCTGCTACACCCTCTTGGGTGAGTTGTTCGCTTTCGCTTAATTCTGCTCCGTCGTTAATCATCGTAAATGTGGTGGTAATCGCGTAGTAATCGCTTAGATTTGCAAAAATAATAATAATAGCCGTTTTTCGGTGTTTTAAATTAGTTTTTCATTTTTGACTGTGTTTATCTCTCCCATGAAAAATCCTACAATTGCTCACTTACGCAAAGATTATACACTAAACGGCTTAGATGAACAAGCTATTTTACCTTGTCCGATTGAGCAATTCGACAAATGGTTTGAAGAAGCTCTATTGGCAGAAGTAATAGAGCCTAATGCTATGGTTATCAGCACTATAAATAAAGAAGGATACCCACAAGGCAGGATCGTACTCTTGAAAGATGTAGATAAAAATGGCTTTACTTTTTATACCAATTATGAAAGTCAGAAAGGAACTGAACTGAGTATTCATCCTTTTGCCGCTCTTACTTTTTGGTGGGCTGAATTAGAACGACAAGTAAGGATTGTTGGGAAGGTTGAAAAAGTGAGCGAGGCTGAGTCCGACGCTTATTTTGCTATTCGTCCACGTGGTAGTCAGTTGGGGGCATGGGCTTCAGCCCAAAGCAAGCAGATTGAAAATAGAGAGATATTGACTCAGAAAATAGCCCAATTAGAAGTAAGATTTGCCAATCAAACTATTCCACGCCCTCCACATTGGGGCGGGTATCGTGTAGTTCCCAGCCAAATAGAGTTTTGGCAGGGACGCGCCAGCCGCCTACATGATCGGTTGAGGTATGTTATAGAAAATAATGAATGGAAAATTGAACGGTTATCTCCCTAAAAACTACTTAATTATTATACCTTGAGTCGTCTGACTACTTCATAACAGGCACGACTGTTATGGTAAGGAGCTTTCCAAAAATGGATTTTATCATTTTTTACTGGCGTTAAATCAGGCTTTACCGTACCAAACCATTCTCCTTTCTGTTTGTCAAGGACGTATTTCTTGACAAAATCCCAACTGCGTTCTGCTTTTTGGCGGTAGTGCACCTCTCCAGTCATTTGATAAGCATTCAAGAAGCCGACGAGTTGTTCGGCCAACACCCACCAACTTCGCTCCTGATTACGATGGTTAGTCACAGGGTCAAATTCATAATCCAACGCGCCATCTTGGCCTAAGCCTGTACAAGCAGCTTCTGCCATTTTGATGCAGAGTACCTTTACTTTGTCGGCCAGTGCATGATCTTTCAGCACTTCAGCGGTTTCCCACAGTAGCCACGAACACTCAATATCGTGCCCATATGAGATAGTTTCATCTTTGGGCCGCCAGTTTTCATCAAAAAAAAGACGCAAACGGTAAGTGGTAGGGCTGACTAATTTTTCGAGAAATAGATGGGTCAAATGCACAACCCGCTCACGTAACAATACATCTGGCCACACACGATAAAGATTCGTAAAAGCTTCAATGATATGTAGATGCGTATTTTGAGATTTGTTCCAAGGCATTTTACTCAATATCAAATCATCTACGGTTTCCCATTGAGTACCAAATGCTTCATAATACCCTCCCCGCTGAGCGTCATAGCCGTGTTTGTCCACGACCTGAAAAAGTTCTTGCGCAAAATCGAGTGCGGGCTTAAACTTTGAAGCTGCATAATATTCGCTTAGACCATAAATAGCAAAAGCATGGCCATAGAGTTGTTTACGGGTTTCGAGGGGTGTACCATTGGCTGTTACAGACCAATACACACCTCCGTTTTTGGTATCCCGAAAATGATTGTATAGATAATGGTAGGCTCTATCAGCCAATATTAAATATTTTCGCCGACCAAAATAGCGGTAGGCCAATGAAAATGTCCATAAAATACGGCTTGTCAAGATGATAGAACGAGGGGCATCTAAGATAGGTTGGTTTTCATAGTTGAGTCGCCCATGAAAACCACCACGCTCTTTGTCTATGGTATATTTTTCCCAATAGGCCAATATACGTTTCCACTCTGTAAGGGTTTCGATAGCCAGTAATTCGTTCATGTTTCTTGATTTTGGGGAGTGATTAAACAACAAAGCATAACTGGGTCATTGACTAATCATTTTCTTTCTTGTTTCGTAATTTCATACTTCATCCGAAAAGTGTTATTTTTTCGGTTGCTTTCTGTATATATATGATTGGGGTCAATCTCAATCTCTAACCAGTAGCTTCCTGATGGAAGATTTTTAGGCAAATCTATAAACTGGCCTTCATATAACATTCCATAAGTATCAAAACCTCCAACACTTATTCCTTGCTTATCAAAATTACAAGTTGGATAATGTCCTAATCCAAAGTTGGGCATGGTTTCCCCATACATTTTTCCCTCTATTGAACACAAGCCATCATTGTTATAACAACTACCCGTAGTATATAAGCAATAACTCACTTTTTTGCCTTTGGCAATAAGCTTTTTCTTTCCATTTTCTATTTCAACCAATCGAAATTCTACCCAATTATCTACATGATAGTGGTTATGTCCTGGGGCATTTTCTATATACATTGTTCCCGCTGAAATTTCGCGGCTAAAAAGTTGATTTTCTTTTTTAGCGTATATTTTTTGGTTTACTTTCAGTCGACTCATACTTCCATCTGGACAAACTTGACATGTGTCTACTTTTTGATTACCACAAATCCACTCTTGCGTAGCTACTATTTCCAAAGGGCCATAACCAATATTGGCAATTGATGCTGCAAATCGCAACTGACCAGGATACGTTTTATGATTCCAAGCATACTCTTGAATTTGGTTTTGGGTAAAAATAGGAACAATGGTTAAATCTGGTAAAAGTTCACAGTCTTCTTTTTTATTGGGGCAGTCACACATACCAATATTAGCTAAAGAACACTGTTGAGACTTTATAAAGCACGCGGGTTTATTACTAAAAATAAGTTCCACAAAATCAAGTTCCCCTGTGATACCCTCCTTCAGATCTTCAATGGTTACTTTCCAAATACCATTTGGATTTTGCCCATTATTGACAAACTCTAATCGTCCATCTGGCACAAAATTGCCTGAAAAAGGGGCATTGGCAGCACTGATTTGCCCATTTTTTCCAAATTGCGAAAATCGCGTATTAATATAGTGCTTACCTTTTTCTTTCCCATTTCTATTCGTTAGCCAAACGTTAGTACCATCTGGAGCTTCCAGTGTTACTTTTATGTCGCTGATTCTTTGATGATGTAGGGTCAGCACTACCGCCTCTAATCCATAACTACTATCAGCCGCATTTGGAAGGCCATTTACTGATATTCTAAATTCTTGTTTAGTATATCTACCCTCATAATCGTTTAGCTTGCCCCCTTTTAATGTAAAATGCTGTGCTTTAGCCAATATGCTAACAAAAACAAAGAAAATTGTTTTATAATAACTCTTATACATTTCAAAACATACAATTAAAAATTATCTTAAAATTTCATCCAACCACTTTTCTCAAAAATCAAAGTACTATCCAAAAGTATCGGAAATTAGGGACGAAATATAAAAAAACAAGATTTATGCTTACATTACTTCCCTAAACCTTCACCAATGAAATATTATGTCTCAATTCTTCTGCTACTCTGCTTTTCAGCAGACTTTTGCATTGGGCAAGATCTTCAAAAAATTGACAGTCTAAAACTTGCGCTTTCTTATGCTACAAGCGACACCATGCGTGTATTGATTTATGAAAAACTAATGACTACTGAACCCGAAAGACAGAAAAAGATTGAATATGGCTTGCTGGGATTTGAACTCGCAAAAAAAAATCGATACGCCAAAGGCACCCTACTTTGTGGCAATCAGGTAGCTTGGGCGTTGTCTCAGGAGGAATACTATAGAGCCATTCCTATTTTTATGGAAACTAAACAAGTGGCTGAACTAACCAACGATAAAGAAGCATTGGCCTTTGCTTTGAGAGGCTTAGGCTATTCATTTAGCAAATATGATAAGCCAAAAGGGCTATCTTATTACTATCGTTGTAAAAATTTAATGGAAAAAGAAGGGTTTTCTGAAGATAAACTGGTCATAAGTTTATTAATCGGAATGTGGCATAAAGAGAACAAAAAGTACCTTGATTCTGCCCTCTTTTATCTTAACAAAAGCTATCAACTTGCTCTCAAATCTCCTACATATAGTTATAAGCCAAATGAACATTTAAGGTATTTTGGCCAGGTTTATTATCAAAAAGGACAGTATAAAATTGCACTGGATTATTTCAAGCAAGCCATTGCTAATCATAGTGGTGAAAATCAATTTTCTTATCGCTACATTGCTTTGATTTTTAGGGATCAAAACCAATTAGACTCCTCCAAATTCTATGCTCAACAATCTTTAGAAGCACAGACCATTTTAAAACCAAGTGCCGATTTAATTCAAACCACCACCCTGCTTTGTGAATTATATAAAAACGATAACCCAGCCAAGGCCCTCCAATATCTGCTGCTGGCCAATGCTACAAAAGATAGTCTTTTCAATCAAGATAAGATACGGCAGGCCAATAAATTGAATCTTGAAGAACAAGAACGCGAAGCAAGTATAAAAAGAAGAATTGAAGCTCACCAAACTGATTTCGAGAATAAAATAAAGATTTATGCACTTTTGGCAATATTATTAGGGCTATCTATTCTGGCCTTCCTTCTTTATCGAAACAACAAAAATAAACAACAAGCAAATTACCTACTCCACCGTCAAAAACAAGAAATAGACTTGCAGCGGGATAAAGCTGAAAAAGCTCTTTCTGAACTCAAAGCCACCCAATCTCAACTCATCCAGTCTGAAAAGCTCGCCAGTTTGGGCGAACTCACAGCTGGCATTGCACATGAGATTCAGAATCCGCTAAATTTTGTAAATAATTTTAGTGAAGTGAGTAGAGAGTTGTTAGAGGAGGTTTTGGAAGAACGCAAAAAAGAGAAAGGAGTACGTGACGAAGAATTGATTGATGAACTTTTGTCAGACCTTTCGCAAAACCAAACCAAAATCAACCACCACGGCAAACGAGCAAGTAGCATTGTAAAAGGAATGTTGGAACATTCGCGTACAAATACAGGAGAAAAGGTATTAACTGATCTTAATACCTTAGTTGATGAATATTTACGGCTTTCCTACCACGGAATGAGGGCAAAAGATAAAACCTTCAATGCCGATTATGAATTCATTGCAGACCCCAATTTACCTCTTATTAATGTTGTACCCCAAGAAATTGGGCGCGTGCTGTTAAATTTGATTAATAATGCCTTTCAAAGTCCTCTCTCATACAAAGAAGGAACGCCCCCTACTAAGAAGGTAACTGTAAGAACTTTTTATATTAAGCCGAATGACAAAGACCATAAAGGGAGTGTGATGGCTCATATTTCTGACAACGGTGCAGGTATTTCTACCGATATTTTACCCAAAATATTCCAGCCTTTTTTCACTACCAAACCTACTGGTGAAGGCACAGGGCTTGGATTAAGTTTAAGCTATGACATTGTGACCAAAGGGCATAGAGGAAGCTTAGAAGTAGAAAGTGTAGAAGGTGAGCACACTACCTTTATTATTAAATTACCCATTTAAACTGTAAGTAGCTTATCACACTATAAACGCCCTCTAAAAGCCTATTTCAATCTTACCGAAACAGCACTTGAACCTTTAGGTGTTTGCTCTATCTCAAAAGTAACTTTATCGTTTTCTCTGATGGGCTCGACAAGTGCATTGACATGTACAAAGACACTTTCCTGGGTTTTTAAATCACGAATAAAACCGTAGCCTTTCGACTCGTTGAAAAAACTAACAATTCCTTCTCTGATTAAGTCAGCAGGGATAATATCGTCTTGTTTGGCTACTCCGAGCTGAATATCTTCAATCCTGACAGTTTTCTTTTTTCTTGGATCGGGAGGCGTAGAGGTCAGATTACCGTTTTCGTCCACATAGACCATCATATCCTCCAAACTTTGGCCTTTTACTGCACTCGCCTGACGTTCCTCTTTTTTTTCAATTTTGTCTTGCTTCTTCTTTAATCTTTTCTTTTCTCTTTCTTTTTTACTGAACGTCTCTTGCGAACTAGCCATATTTAAGTATAGGTGTTTGGGTGAACTAAAACAATGAAGATAGGAGTCGTTTCAAATAAATTTATTGCTTTACCAATAAGCATTTGAAATTTCCATTAGCACCTACAACATAATTTTTAGGAAAATGATTACCTAAAAATTAAAATAAATCAGATTTAGGCTTTTAAATTGGGGGGAATTACTTCAAATCGGTACCCCAATAATGAAAAATGGGCTAACATTCGTGGTAAAACATAACTCATACTTCTCCAAGCTTTGAGACTGTCGTGAAATACCACAATAGAGCCTGCCTTCGTGTATTTTAGCGTTTTTTTTAGGCAATGTTCTGGGGAAAGGTGTTTTTCAAAATCGCCCGTCAGTACGTCCCACATCACTATGACATAGGTTTTTAGCAAAGGTTTGGCCTGGCTGCGCTTGATGCGTCCGTAAGGGGGGCGGAATAAATGAGCCGGTATAGTAAGTTCTTGCTGGCATTGTTCAATGTTTTGCCAATACCGCTCATCATCAGTATTCCAGCCTTTAAGATGATTGTAGGTATGGTTGCCAATGGCATGTCCGTTTTGGAGGAGTTGTTGAAAGATAGTTGGGTGTTTACGAACATTGTCACCAATACAAAAAAAGGTAGCTTTGGCGTTGTATTCCGCCAACTGTACCAATACCCATTCGGTGATATCAGGGATAGGGCCATCGTCGAAGGTAAGATAAATGACCTTTTCATTGGTTTGAATGTCCCACACAAAATCAGGATAAAGCCGTTTGAGTAGTCGAGGAGATTTATGTAAAAATAAGGGAATCATTTTTCAATTAACATTTATTGTTTAACACCGCCTGTTCTCCTTTGTCAAACTCTTATCTCAATCTTCTACCTTTCCATTCATAGCCCTTGCGTTGGGCAGTGATTCCAAAAAATAAGACATAAAATGGATAGATAACCTGTACGAAAGGAATAAAAACTATCCATTTTTTGTGTCCTAAAAAGTGAATAATTAAAGCCAAAAATAGAAACTCTGGCAGCAGCTTCAATAACAAAATAATCAAAAATAAGCCGTCTTCAACGCCACCTCTTAGTAGTTCTCCCCACAAAAATAGAGTAACTAAGTTCACTAAAAAGACAAATATCGCTACTGTCATAGTGGCTACGCGCCTATTGACTGCCCATTTGCTAGCCCACCGTACCCGCTGTTGATAGAACGCCCCCCAATTGGGTTGAGGCTGTGTACTGACAATAGCCTCTTGATTTTTTAGGAAACAAATAGCGTCGGGAAAACGCTGGTTGATTTTTTGAAGCAGAAACTCATCGTCGCCTGAAGCGATTTGATCCATTCCTTCGTAGCCTCCTACTTCTTCAAATGCTTGGCGTTGATAAGCCAAATTGGCTCCGTTGCACATGGTGGGCAAGCCCGCTTGTATCAAACACCCTCCTGTGCCTATTAAACTGGCAAATTCAATGGTTTGGAAAATAGCAAAGGCTCTTTTGGCTGTGGTGGGAGGCAGAGGAAACGTCGAAAAACAAACAGGGCCGCTGATCAATTTTGCGCCCGTTTGTAGGTAGGTTCGCGCCATCGTTTCGAGCCACTTTTCCCCCATCCGACAATCCCCGTCGGTCGTAACAATCAACTCCCCTTTTGCTATCTTCATGGCCTGTGTGATGGCTCTCTTTTTGGGCGAACTCACTGCTTCGTCTTGCAAATCAAGCAATTGTAAATCAAGGACTTTACTTCCTATGAATTTCTTCACAATAGCGACAGTATCGTCGGTAGAGGCATCGTTGGCAATGATTATCTCAAAATGATTTTTACGGATAGTTTGTTGTGTTAAATCATTGAGCAATGCACCGATATTCTCAGCCTCATTGCGTACTGGCACAATGAGTGTGAGCTTAAAATCAGGCGGAAGAGCTACTTTTTTTGTAGGTAATGTGTGCATACTACTCCATTGCCAACAAAGCCAAAGGCAAAGCATGGCATATAAAACCACAATCATTCCTAGTAGATACATCATGGCTCAAAAGTACAAAGAAACTACACTTTCAGGGCTGTCTCGTGCTTGATTTCGCTCATCACAAAAATACTGTGGGTATTGCCGATGCTGTCTAATGCACCCAGTTTTTCCATCAAAAAACGTTGATATTCGGGCATATCATTGACCACTACTTTGAGCATAAAATCATACTCACCCGAAATATTATAGCACTCGGTTACTTCTTCATAAATCAGAATGGCCGATACAAACTTCTCGCCGTTGGCGCGGCTATGTTCTTTGAGCGACACATTACAAAAAGCAATAAGATTCTTACCGATGGTCTCTCGATTGACCAATGCCACATATTTTTTAATGATACCTTCGCGCTCCAGTTTGCGCACACGCTCATAGACAGGCGTATAAGAAAGGTTCAATTGAGCAGCCAGTTCTTTGGTGGTCAATAAGGCGTTTTGCTGAAGATAACGCAAAATGCCACGGTCGGTAATGTCGAGTTTGAGCATCTGTATTTTACAGTAATATTGGTTCAATGATAGATAAAACAACTTACTTTTTCAAAAAAATACAGGCTAATTATCTAATATTCTCAATCGTTACTTCAACCGTGAAAGGTCTATTTTGGGGAATAAATTCCCCAGTCTATCGTGTAAATTCTCCTTATCTATGAGATTGTAAATTTTTATAATACGAAATAAGTAACTGATAATCAAATTATTAAATAAAATAACAAAAGAAGATAAAAATCAGCGGTACGACAATTTTAAGACGCTAACCAAACAACCATTTTATGTATCATGAAAACCATTCGCACTTATTTCATTACCGCCTATATGCTTTTGTTTAGTATAGTTGGCACAGAAGTAACGGTTGCCCAAAAAACTTCTAAGAAAAAAACATCCTCCAAAAGTACCCAGTTGAAAAAATCGCAAAAAGGAGCATTGATTGGTGTGGGAGCGGGTGCCGTCATAGGTGGTTTAATTGGAAAAAACAATAAGAACACCGCCATTGGGGCCATCATAGGGGCTACGGTAGGCGGGGCAGCGGGAGCAATCATTGGCCAGCATATGGACAAGCAAGCCGAAAAACTAAAAAAAGACCTTGGGGAAACCGCTAAAGTAGAACGGGTAGGCGAAGGCGTAAAATTGACCTTTAACGACGCACTACTTTTTGATTTTGGTTCTTCTCAGCTGCGCCCCGAAACCCAAGAAAGTCTCAGGAAGATGGCCAAGACTGTCGAGCAAGATTCAAAAACGTTGCTTTTGGTAGAAGGACATACTGATAACATCGGTTCGGAAGCCTTCAACTTAGCACTGGCCCAAAAGCGTGCACGAGCAGTTTCTGGCTTTTTGGTAAGTGAGGGCGTACCAGCCAATCGTTTTAAAGTAATCGGACAAGGCGAATCAAGCCCTATTGCGAGCAACAACACCGAAAGTGGCCGCCAGCAAAATCGCCGTGTCGAAATAGGTATTTATGCCAGCGAAGAGATGAAAAAAGCTGCCCAAAACGGAGCGATTAGCTTGAGGTAGGCCATTAAAAATAAGTCATTTATCTAAAATTATCGAACCATGAAAAAGATAAGCACATTCGTTTTGGGTCTTTTAGTAGTATTGGCTACTCAATCGGCCTTTTCGCAAGATTATCGTACTGCCATTGGCCTACGAGCAGGTGGCCCCAACGGACTTACTATCAAGCATTTTACCAAACCCAAAGTAGCCGTAGAAGGGATTATATCTTCTCGCTGGCGCGGATTGGGTCTGACAGGCCTCATAGAGGGGCATAC
The DNA here is from genome assembly GCA_041392315.1 of Spirosomataceae bacterium. Classification (GTDB taxonomy): domain Bacteria; phylum Bacteroidota; class Bacteroidia; order Cytophagales; family Spirosomataceae; genus Runella. Next base: position 22,925 of record JAWKMH010000011.1, read on the forward strand.
ACGTGCTTTTGGTGTAAATCGGCTTAACTTCTACTACGGGGCTGGTGCGCACGTTTATTTTTGGGGAGAAAATAAAAGGGATTTTTCTCCTTACAAACGTAATAGTGTATTGGGCCTTGATGGTATTTTGGGATTAGAGTACAATTTTCGGGAAATTCCTATCAATTTGAGTGCAGACTGGAAGCCCACCTTCAACCTCAACGTAGATGATGGCTTTTGGGGAGATGAAGCAGCCATTTCTATTCGATACATGTTTTAGTCGTTTCTACATTCTCCAATAATTTATTTTATCCACTTAAACTTTATACGCCATGAAAATTAAATCAGTTTTTTCTATTTTAGCCGTTTGCATAGGTCTATTCCAGTCGGCTTACTTTGTACAAGCCCAAGAGACTGTAGTAGGCCGTTCAGGGATTCGTGGAGGGTTCAATGCCTCCAATCTTTACGTCAAAGAGGTTACCAATCGCAATCCACGTTATGGGTTTCATGCAGGGCTTTTTACACAAGTACCCATTGTCAAAGGGGTGTTTTATCTACAACCAGAAATTGGCTACTCTACTAAGGGTATGACTGCACGGTATAATTTATTGAACGGTACTTTTAGTGGCGAAAATTCTTTCAAACTCGATTATGCAGAAGTGCCCCTATTGGCTACTATCAAAGTTGGTAATTTTGTGGATTTACATGGTGGCGTATATGGAAGCTATTTAGTCAATGCCTCTACAGAAAGTAAAGGTGATGCTGGATTCAATGCAACCACCCTCAATCGCGACAACTTCAATGCGTTCGATTATGGTCTATCGGCTGGCCTAAGTATCTATTTTGGCAAACTGATGCTTGCTACCCGTTACAATTATGGACTGCGCCCCGTGGCTTACACCAATGCCGCTAAAGTATTTTTGGGAGACTCCAAAAATTCTGCTGCCCAAGTATCGCTCGGAATTACATTTTAAACATTACAAAAATATTTTGTTCTTCTATCTCCATTCGACAGCTTGTTGGATGGAGATTTTTCTATTTACAAGACTGTCTAAAAAACACAACCGCACTTGGATAAAGTATCTGTTTTAATTTCAAATTCCACCAATATCAAATAATATTAACTATAAATTGGGCATTTATTAGACTTTAAATCTAAAATAATACCAACAAGTAAACTATTCATCTACTACACATTAAAAGAGAGAATTTTTCATGTAATTTTGTATTTTAATTGAAAATAGGTCTTTCTCTTTGCTATGCAAAAGCCAACTATCCAAGAAGTATTAAAAACTCGTATCCTCGTACTCGATGGCGCGATGGGTTCATTGATTCAGCAATATAAACTCACCGATGCCGATTACCGGGGTGAGCGTTTTAAAGACTTTCCGCATGAGGTAAAAGGCAATAATGACTTATTGTCCTTGACTCGCCCCGATGTTATTCAGGAAATTCATGAGAAATACCTCGAAGCAGGAGCAGATATCATTGAGACCAACACCTTCTCTGGCACTTCCATTGCCATGGCCGACTACTACATGGAGCATTTGGTGTATGAACTCAACTACGAGTCGGCACGCTTGGCCCGTGAATCTTGTGATAAATATACAGCCCTCAATCCTAACAAACCGCGTTATGTGGCAGGTTCTATCGGCCCCACCAACCGTACTTTGTCGCTCTCGCCCGATGTCAATGACCCTGGTTATCGGGCTGTTACGTTCGATGAACTGGTAAAAGCCTACATCGAGCAGGTGCGAGGCTTGGTTGATGGCGGAGCAGATGTACTATTGGTCGAAACCATTTTTGACACGCTCAATGCCAAAGCAGCGCTATTTGCGATTGATTTGTATTTTACCAAAACAAATCAAAAGCCGCTTCCCGTTATGATTTCTGGCACCATTACGGATGCCTCTGGTCGCACGCTTTCTGGCCAAACTACGGAGGCGTTTTTGACCTCTATTTCGCATATTCCTTTGCTTTCGGTGGGTTTGAATTGTGCCTTAGGTGCCGATTTGATGCGTCCATATATACAAACCTTGGCCGAAAAAGCGCCCTTTATGACTTCGGCTCACCCCAACGCGGGACTGCCCAACGAAATGGGCGAGTATGACCAAAGTGCCGAAGAAATGGCCACGATTGTCGAAGGATTTCTACAAGATAACTTCATCAACATCATCGGTGGGTGCTGTGGCACCACCCCTCAGCACATCAAAGCCATTGCGGAAGTAGCCGCCCAATACACGCCTCGTACTGTACCTCAAGCAGATCATATCCAAAAACTTTCTGGCTTAGAGCCATTTAATATCACAGAAGACACCAACTTTGTCAATGTAGGAGAACGCTGCAATGTAACAGGTTCTAAGAAGTTTGCACGCCTCATACGTGAAGGAAACTACGATGCCGCCATTGATATTGCCCGCGAGCAAGTGGACAATGGGGCACAGATCATAGACATCAACCTCGACGAAGGCATGATTGATGGCGTACAAGCCATGACCAAGTTTTGTAACCTGCTCATGGCCGAACCCGACATTGCCCGTGTACCTTTCATGGTGGACTCTTCCAAGTGGGAAGTCATCGAGGCAGGCTTGAAATGTTTGCAAGGCAAAGCCATTGTCAATTCTATTTCACTCAAAGAAGGCGAAGAGAAATTTATAGAAGCAGCCCAGCGCGTAAAACGCTATGGCGCAGCAGTGGTCGTTATGGCTTTTGATGAAACAGGCCAAGCCGACAACTACGAGCGTCGTATCGAAATCTGCGAGCGTGCTTATTGGATTTTAGTCAATAAAGTGGGCTTTCCACCGCAAGACATCATTTTCGACCCCAATATCTTGACAGTAGGTACAGGCATGGAAGAGCACAACAACTATGCTGTGGACTTCATAGAAGCTACCCGATGGATCAAAGCACACCTTCCCTACGCCAAGGTAAGCGGTGGCGTGTCGAATGTTTCTTTCTCATTTCGGGGCAATGAACCTGTGCGTGAGGCCATTCATACAGTATTCTTGTACCATGCCATCAAAGCAGGCATGGACATGGGCATTGTCAATGCAGGGCAATTGGGAGTTTATGACGACCTCCCCAAAGATATGCTCGAACACTGCGAAGACCTCATCCTCAACCGCCGTACTGATGCCACAGAACGGATGCTGACTTTTGCCGAAACCGTCAAATCAAAAGGCAAAGAAGTAGTGATAGACGACGCTTGGCGCAATCAACCTGTGGAAAAACGATTGGAACACGCCCTCATCAAAGGCTTGACCGAATTTATTGACCAAGATGTAGAAGAAGCACGCCAAACCGTAGATAAGCCTCTACATGTTATTGAAGGGCCATTGATGGACGGCATGAACGTCGTCGGCGATTTGTTTGGAGAAGGCAAAATGTTTTTGCCTCAGGTAGTTAAATCGGCACGGGTGATGAAAAAAGCTGTGGCTTATTTGCTACCTTATATTGAGGCAGAGAAAAAAGCCTTTCCATCAGATGCGGGGGGGGCTACACCTAAAATCTTACTTGCCACCGTCAAAGGAGATGTGCACGACATCGGCAAAAACATCGTAGGTGTGGTATTGGGCTGCAACAATTATGACATTATTGACCTGGGCGTAATGGTACCTACTGATAAGATTTTGGCCGCAGCCAAAGAACACAAGGTGGACATCATCGGGCTATCTGGACTCATCACGCCCTCGCTTGATGAAATGGTAGGGGTGGCCAAGGAAATGCAACGTCAGGGCTTTACTATTCCGCTACTGATTGGGGGAGCCACTACTTCGCGTATCCATACCGCTGTGAAAATAGACCCTCACTATGCCGGGCCTGTCATCCATGTATTAGATGCCAGTCGTGCTGTACCTGTGGCAGGGAAATTAACCCAAACCACTGAAACCTACCAACAAGCCCTGCGCGACATCAAGGCCGAATACGCCCAATTGCGCGAAGACCACGCCAAACGTACCAAAGCCAAGGACTTTATCTCTATCGAGGCAGCACGCAAAAACCATGTTGCCATCAACTGGATAAACTATCAACCCGCCAAACCCCAATGGCTTGGGAATAGGTACTTCAATGACTATTCATTAGAAGAAATTGCCAAATACATAGATTGGACTCCCTTTTTCCAAACATGGCAGCTGAGTGGTAAATACCCAAAAATCTTTGAGGACGCTACCGTAGGCAGTGAAGCCCAAAAACTTTACGCTGATGCCAAGGAGATGTTGGCACAAATCATCAAACATAAATCCCTGAAAGCCAACGCTGTCATTGGTTTTTACCCTGCCAATGCCGAGGGAGACGACATCGTTCTGCACGAATTTGAGGCCATAGAGATTGGTTATGCTGCTCAAGGTCATCAGAAAAGAACAGAATATCGTGCTTTAGAAACGCAAAACGAAATAGCAACGCAACCCCTAACCACACTACACCACCTGCGCCAACAAAACCAAAAAGCACAAAGTCTGCCCAATTTGTGTTTGAGCGATTTTGTAGCACCAATCGACGCTTCTACCGACTACATAGGGGCTTTTGCCGTAACAACGGGTATTGGCATCGAAGCTTTATTGAAAAAATATGAAGCCGACCACGACGACTACAACAGTATTATGCTCAAAGCTGTAGCCGACCGCCTCGCCGAAGCCTTTACAGAGCTGCTCCATGAGCGCGTTCGCAAAGAGTTTTGGGGCTATGCCAAAGATGAATTATTCACTAATGAAGAACTTATTTCAGAAAAATACCAGGGTATTCGCCCTGCGCCAGGCTATCCCGCTTGCCCCGACCACACCGAAAAAGCTACATTATGGCAGCTTTTAGACGCAGATAAGGTAGGCATTACCCTCACGGAAAGCTTTGCGATGTATCCTGCCAGCAGTGTGAGTGGTTGGTATTTTGCCCATCCCGAGAGCAAGTATTTCACGATTGGGAAAATTCAAAAAGACCAAGTACAAGACTATGCTACCCGCAAGGGCATGAGTGTCGAGGCGATTGAAAAATGGCTGTCGCCTGTTTTAGGATATGATACATAAAAAGTTAATTATGCTAAGTGGCTCATGTTAAACTCTTTTCTGCACTTTATCAAAACAAATCAACTGTTTGAACCACACGAACGGTTGTTGGTAACGGTCAGTGGAGGGGTTGATTCGGTGGTTTTGGTGCATTTGTGCCATGAAGCTAAGTTAAAATTTGGTATCGCTCATTGTAATTTTCAATTGAGAGGCGTAGCATCAGACGAAGATGAAGCCTTTGTGCAGCAGCTAAGTTTGCAATATAGGGTAGATTGCTATGTCCAACGTTTTGAAACCACCCAATTTGCACAACATCAAGGGTTTTCCACCCAAATGGCAGCGCGTGAGTTGCGCTATGATTGGTTTGAAGAACTACGTCAAAGGCATCATTACGATGTTATCCTGACCGCCCACCATCAAGACGATTTGTTGGAAACCGTTTTGCTCAATCTGACACGCGGCACAGGGCTGGCTGGATTGCACGGCATTTTGCCCAAAAACGGTCATTTGGTCCGCCCTCTGCTCTTTGCTACGCGGCAAAATATTGAACTTTATCTCCAAGAAAACCAGTTGGCGTGGCGTGAGGATAGTTCCAATGCCACCACCGACTATGTAAGAAATCGGCTGCGGCACCAAGTTGTTCCTATCTTGCGCGACATCAATCCAAAAGTGGCAGCGAGGGTGTCTGATTTAGCCGAGAGAATCGTCGCCATAGAGCAGATAGTGGCCGAGTCCATAGACCAATCTGCCTTACAAATCATTCAAAAAAAAGGCAATGCTCTTTGGATTGACTTTCGGGCGTTGGCTTTCCTTTCTTCTCCCTTAGAAAGATTAAGTTACTGGCTGAAAGATTATGGTTTTACCTACCACCAAACAAAAGAAATTTGGTCTAATCCAACACTACAAGTAGGAAAAGTCTTTTTTTCGGCTACCCATGTCTTGAGCATTGACCGTACTCATTGGGTGGTTTCTCCCATCGAAAAAGAAGAAAATTCTCAATACCTGATTGAAACCTATACAGGAGGTATTACCTATATAGCAGGCTATTTAAAGTGGCACTTGTCTCCACCCCCTGCACCACCATTCGCTCCCCATAGCCTCTGTCTTGATGCCGACCTATTGCACTTTCCCCTTGTGTTGCGCCGCTGGCAGTCAGGCGATTGGTTTTGCCCCTTGGGAATGAACGGGAAACGCAAAAAAATAAGCGACTTTTTGATTGACCATAAAGTACCTCGCCACCTAAAAAACCAAGTCTATCTATTAGTATCTGAGCAAAAAATAGTGGGGGTAGTAGGTTTCCAGGCAGACGAGCGTTATAAAATTACAGAACACACAAAAAAAACAATCCTATTTCAATTACTCTAAAACATTGTTTTTCAATAATTTACACAGAAAAACAAAAAATAATATTACTGTAAGCACTATATTCTACACACTACACTCATTTTGGCATAGTATTTGGTAGGAGATAATCAGAATCCTATTTTTCCTGCTACTGTAACACTTTTACACAATGAGAACCGTAGTTAAAATAGCGTTGGGATTTACTCTAACCCTAATAACGCTCAATGTATTTGCCCAAAGTGCCCGATTCAAATCGGCCAATCGGGCTTTCGATGATTATAGCTACGCCGATGCTGTGCGAGGCTATGAGGAGTTTCTACGCACTGATAAGAAAAATGACCCTGTCGAGCGAAAAGAGGCTTTAGAAAAGCTGGCTTACAGCTACCGTCGTCTCCAAGATTCTAAAAACGCAGAGCGCGTTTATGCTGAATTAGTAGAGAATTTTCCTGATGCCGATAGCCGCAATTATCTCTATTATGCACAGGCATTGGCCAGCAATAGCAAATACCGCGACTCACAACGCATGTATAGTAAATATGCCGAGTCGCAAACGGCTGACCTACGCGGGCGGAAGTTTACAGTTACTTATATGGACATGAACCGTTTTTACAAAGATTCGGCCATGTATCAAGTAGAGTACCTACCCGTCAATTCGCGGCAAGCCGACTTTAGCCCCATGTACTACAAAGGGGGATTAGTGTTTGTATCGGCGCGGGCCGAATCGGGCATCATCAAACGTGTCTTTAATTGGAATCAAACTCCTTTTTTAGATCTATATTTTGTTCCAGATACGGCCACGCTCAAAGGAACAAGAGAAGTGTATCGTAGCAATGCCGCTGCCCTCGGTGGTGCCGACTCCCGCGAGGGAAACAACGGTGGCTTAGAAACGGCCAGCGAAGACCTACCCATGCCTACCACTAAAGCAGAGAAATTCAGCCGCACGCTCAATACCACATACCACGAAGGTCCCGCTACTTTCTTCAAAGATTTTACGAAAGTGATATTCACTCGCAACAATTACAATAGCGGAAAGGCGCGTAAAAGCAACGATGGGGTCAATAAATTGAAATTATTCATTGCTGACCAAAAAGGCAAAGACTGGGGAAATGTCAAAGAATTACCGTTTAACAACAATGACTTCTCTTGTGGTCACCCAGCCCTCTCGCCCGACGACACGAAGCTCTATTTCGTATCTGATATGCCTGGCGGCTATGGCGGCACCGATATTTATGTAGTAGAATACAACAGGGGGCAATGGAGTACACCCGTCAATTTGGACGCAAGAGAAATCAATACCGAAGGCAATGAGATGTTTCCCTTTGTAGATGGCAACGGCAACATGTACTTTGCCTCAGATATGTCCACGAAGGTTTAGGTGGCTTGGATATTTTTTATGCCGAACTTAAAGGAGGTATCGCCTACAAAGGCGTACAAAATTTGGGTGCACCTATCAATTCAGAAAAAGATGATTTCGGACTCATCACCGATAAAGATCTTGGCACAGGATATTTTAGTTCTAACCGCGCCAAAGGAGTATCTGACGACAACCTGTATAGTTTCCGCCGCACTTGCCGCCCACTCGAAATCTTGGTATTGGATGCCAAGACAGGCACGCCCATCGAAGGCGCAGACATACGCATTGTGAAGAATGGTTCGAACCAAGATATGCAACAAACAGGGATAAATGGCGCTACGAAAATTTGCATAGAAGCGCAAGCACAATACGACTTCAAGGCCATTAAAGAAGGCTATGCCACCAATAATGTACTTTTCTCTACCATGACAGAATCTGCCAAACCTCAAATGAGTGTAAGCATTTATTTGAATAAAAGCGAAAGCACCATTTTGCGTGGTACAGTAAAGCGTGAAGTCAATCAAGCACCACAAGAGGGTGTAAAAGTAACCCTCCGTGATGAAAAAACAGGGACCGAAAAAACCGTCGTAACGGGTGCTGATGGTGGCTATGAGTTTGAAGTAGATCCTAATCGTAATTATGCCCTACGGGCCGAAGGTGAATTGCGAGCTGGCCACCAACGAACAGGCCATTGGCAAGAATAAAAAGAATAAAAAGAAAGTGGTAGAGAGCGATTTGAGCATGTATGGTACTGGCGATGTGTTCACACTCGACAACATCTACTACGACCTTGATAAGTTTTTCATTAGACCTGAAGCCGCCCGTGAACTCGATAACGTAGTGCTGTTGATGAAAAAATACCCTGGCATTAAAATTGAACTACGCTCTTTCACAGATAGCCGTGCCAGCGACACCTATAACTTAAGATTGTCTGAACGTCGTGCCAGAGCCGCATTTGATTACTTAGTCCGTAAAGGTATTGCACCTACACGATTAGTAGCAAAAGGTTATGGTGAAACTGAGCTGGTCAATGATTGTTCTGATGGGGTCAATTGCGCCGAGGCTGACCACCGCCTCAATCGCCGCACAGAGTTCAAAATCCTTGCCGTAAAAGGAGGTGGAGAAGAATTAAGCAGTAAATGGGAGTAAAAATAGAGTAAGTAGTGTTTGAAGTTGAGTTAGGAAACAAACAGCAGGGCAACAAAAGTCCTGCTGTTTTGTTTTAGGTATGAACCCATTATAACAACAAGCACTCGTTTAAATTGACTAAAGTATGCGAATTTCATTAATTGCGGCCATGTCTGAAAATCGAGCCATTGGCCTAAAAGGGCGCTTACCTTGGCCTCATTTGCCCAACGATTGGGCCAATTTTTTTGAAGTAACCCAAGGGGTGTCGGATGATCATGGGACGAAAAAAGCTATGATACTCCCGATCGCTTATCTTCACAAGTGGGAAATTTTGTCATTACTCGGCAGACCGATTTTCCTTTAGACGAAGGCTTCACGAGGCAGCAAGTTTGGAAGAAGCACTGCCAACAATGCCAAGCCGACGATGAAGTGTTTGTCATAGGAGGCGAAGAAATATTCCGCCAAGCCCTGCCTTTGGCCGATTGTATTCATCTGACAGTGGTTCATGGTGTATTTGAAGGCGATGCCTTTTTTTCCTGACTTTGCTGAAAAATATTTCCAAATTACCCGCCATGAATATTTCCCTACCGATGAAAATCATGCCGTAGCTTATACTTTTTTGGTGTATGAACGATGAAGAAAAATCGTTCATTTATGTTTTTCAAATCGTCGTGCCACCATCTACTGTATAAACCCCACCTGTACAATAGCCCGATGCTTCGGAGGCTAAATAAAGCACCAACGAGGCCACTTCCTCTACTGTCCCCATGCGAGCGATAGGCAGCCGTTTGGTAAAATGGTGCAATGTTTTTTCATCATTCCAAAGGGCTTGACTAAATTTGGTTTTGATGAGCCCTGGTGCCACCCGCATTGACTCGTATGCCGTCTTGCCCCCATTCTTTGGCAAAAACCTTGGTCAGCATATTAATGGCAGATTTGCTAACACTGTAAACTCCGAGGCCAGGATCAGGAGTCTCACCAGCAATACTGCTGATGTTGATGATACTGCCACCACCTCGTAGCTTCATGATGGGGTGCACCATTTTGCAGAGCTGAAAAGGGGCTTTACGTTGATGTCCATGATTTTATCAAATGCTTCATCGGGGCAATCGACCGTAGGACCATAGTAAGGGTTGGCAGCGGCATTATTGACTAAGATATCTATCCCTCCATATAATTCGACGGTTTTCAAAAAGATGTTTGGTCTGTACTTCGTCACCATACGAGCTTCAATAGCCGTTACTTCTCCCGCCTGATTGACGAATATCAGCGGCCAGTTGGTCTAAATCATGTTGACGGCGGCTACTAATCACTACCTTTGCCCCAAATTGAGCAAGATAACGCGCTATTTGTTCACCAATGCCTTCTTTAGCCCCTGTAATGAGAGCTACTTTTCCTGTTAAATTAAATAATTGATTTTCAGACATAGAGAGTAATTTTGTAAGGATAACTATTTTTAATCTAATTCTAATCTGTCATAAAGATTACCATTGAACAAAATAAAATGACTCCTTGTTCTACTCATACCAAGTGAGTCCACCCGATGAAGTGTGTTTTTCTGTTCTTGTTTTTTCTAATCGGTAGCCCTGTTGTATGGGCGCAAAAAGGAAAGCTATGGCGTTCTGAAACCCGTCAACAATTCCTAATTATGACCAATTGACTATTTTTCACGACAAGAAAAAGCGTTTTGCGACGGTCAAAATTATTGATAAAGCAGGAATCATAAGGAGCGAAACCAATTTTAAAGACGAATTAAAGCATGGTTTTGAAAAAGTTTTTTACACTGATGGCAGTCTTTATTGGAAATCAGATTATCGTAATGATGTAGCGAATGGTACCTTTATGGTTTACTATCCCGATGGCTCGCTCAAGCGAAAGGAAAAATACCGTAATGGCTACAAAAAAGAGGGCTTTTGTTATGATACATTAGGGAATATCAGCGCCTATTACCCTCTTTTCGAACAGACCCTGTTTTTGGCGAAGGAGCGTATTCCTTACAACGATATTTTAGGGAAAAATGGCCTTCTTCTCTCAAAGGAACTAATTTGGGATGGACCATGATGGAAATGACACTCGCCATTGGCACCGATAGTTTGGCCCGTATCGTTCATTTTAAGATAGAAGATAACCAATACCGACAAACATTATTGAAAGCCGTGCAAACCATGCCCAAATGGAAACCTGAAGGTTCGTTTGATGGCAATATCAATGAATCCAATTATAAAATTTCACTCATCTTAACCCCCGATGGGCTATACATGGCCGAACTACTCCATCAAAGAGGGAACGCCTCCCCACTCAACAACAATAGCAACAGAAATCGGAGCCGTTTTTGAGTGCTATAATCAGGAAGCTCTAAAGAGACTAACAATCGTCCTAAACTTATTTGCTAAGTTTTCCCATTTTTTCCTTATTTTTTTGATATGCCCGCGGGGTTTTGTTTTTTTATTTTTTTTTAAAAAAAACGACTCCAACCCATCAATTTACCCATGATACCCAACGCCTGTGATGCCCATTGATAGAAACTAAAAGTATCATCATGACGGGCTATAAGCCCATCTCGAAATAAAAATTCTGCATGGATAACATTATGTACCAATCGGCCCGTACTTGTAAAAGTATAAGTAGCTTCCCAATCACAGCTTCCTCGTGTTTCATCCGCTTGCACATTCCCAAAAGTGATAGACAAATCTTTACTCCTTGACAAGAGCATTTCCCACATTAGTCCCGCTTCCGCGCCTTTTAGTTTGGGAAAAGCAGGATCTGAAAACCGTACCTCTGGATGATAACACTCCTGCATCGTACGGGCATCTTTTTGCTGAAAAGCGGTATAAAATCGTTCAATTAAGGCTTTGTTCTCGTGCATTTTAGTAGGAAGCTAAGAAGTCATCAGGCCACCGTCAAGTACCAGTGTATGCCCCGTCATGAAAGAGGAAGCCGTAGAGGACGCATATAAAATTGCTTCTGCAATTTCCTCTGGCTTGCCAAAACGTTTCATTGGAATTGCGTTTTGAAGCGCGTCTAAGTAGTTGGTATCGTCATTGACCATGGCTGTTTCGAGCATGGGCGTGAGCGTAAAAGCTGGACAAATGGCATTGATACGAATACCATGTTTGGCATATTCTAAAGCTGCTGAGCGCGTCATTCCTACTACGGCATGTTTGCTGGCCGAGTAGCCAATGTGGCTGGCGAAGCCATTGAGCCCAGCTACAGAAGCAATATTGACGATATTTCCACTTTTTTTACTCAAAAAATGGGGCAATACGGCTTGCATACAATAAAAAAGACCCATCACATTTACATCTATCACTTGTTGAAACTCCTCAATCGGATAACGTTCCGTACGCGCACGAGGTCCCACAATTCCTGCACTATTCACCAGCACATCAATCCCGCCAAAACGATGAATACACTCTGACACCATGCGCTCTACATCTTCTATGTCTGTTACATCAATACGAGCGAAGGTAGCTTCTCCTCCCCTATTTTCGATTTCTTCTACCAAGGTATCGCCGGCTTTTTCGGACAAATCGGCTAAAAATACTTTAGCTCCCGCTTGGGCAAAGTGCAATGCAGCGGCTCGGCCTATGCCCGAACAGCCCCCCGTAATAATCACAACTTGGTCTTTAAATGTCATTTGGTTAGGTTTAGTGATTGTAAAAAAGCAAATATAGCCGAAACATTTCAATCTAAAAGTCCCTGCGATTTAAGACAGGCACTTTTTAAAGTTACTGCACACTGGTTCGATCACAGAACACTTGAATATTTGTTTATTTTTGAAACCATAAATACATCTTTCCTTATGAAAAACCCGTTCATTGTACTTCTTTTCCTTGGCTATAGTGCTATAAGTTGTTTTGCACAATCGTTCAAAGTCATTGCCTTCTTTACGGGCAAAAATGACCAAGCACATATCAGTTTTGTCAAAGAAGCCAACCGTTTTTTCCCGAAAATGGCAAAAAAACACCATTTCACCTATGATACTACTTCTAATTGGGATAATCTTCGTGAAACTTTTTTGGCCAATTACCAAGTAGTGCTATTTTTAGACACGGGCCTGAGAAACCTATCCAACGCCAAGCGTTTGAGGAATACATGAATAAAGGCGGTGCATGGATAGGATTTCATTTTGCTGCCTTTGCCCTTACCCCATCCAAATACCCTCAAGATTGGGACTGGTACCATCAAACGTTTTTGGGGACTGGACAATGCAAAAGCAATACATGGCGACCTACCTCGGCAGATGATAGAAACCAAAAGGGCATTTTTCGACTAACATCACTCCCCAAACCTTTACCTCCGCTCCAAATGGTGGTATCGTTGGGAACATGATTTACGTCAAAACCCCGATATCGAAATTTTGCTTTCGATAGACCCAGCAAGTTTTCCATTGGGTACAGGACCTAAACTGCACGAGATTTGGCATAATGGTTATTATCCTGTAGCGTGGTGCAACAAGAAATATAGAATGCTTTATCTCAATATGGGGCACAATGACATTGACTATGAAAACAAAACCAATAAAGAGTTGTCATTTACTTTTGAAAATACACAAAACCGTTTCGTAATAAATGCGCTGCTGGGGTTAGGAAAAGGGAACTGATTGTATCATAATTTCTAGCTTCAAGTTTCCTAAATACGTTTACTGGTATTTTAGTCTTTGGGGTTTAGTGATCCATGAATCCACTGGTGTATTCCAAGTCCTTAGTTATGGTATTATAATGGAAAACCTACCGCACTACTGGTATCCAAACAGCCATTTCAGATGCGCCTCGGTTGCTCCAAGCATAGTAAGGAATAAACCTGAGCGGAATCGTTTTCTTTTGTTTGGACAAGGGCCGATATAATTCTTTCTCCCAGCTTTTATCATTAACCAATAGCCCGTTGGCCTCCAGCGCTATAACAGGCGTATTGGAGTACAGTCGCCACTGGTTTAAAAGTGGCGGTGCTTTGAATAGCCACATCAAAAACCCGCGTATTGGCTACCATATCACTCGATTCTAAGCAATAAACAATTGGCCCACGTTTTACTGCTACCTGATTTCTGTTTTCTTCTACCAACGGGTTAGACTCTAAAAGTTCGGTAGGCATAGCCATATTCCAATGGATGACATCTCCCTTTTTCCACTGCCGCTGGATATTCACATAACCTCTTTCAATGGTAAAATCAGTTGGCTTACCATTAATAAATAGTTTTGCATCCGAACACCAACTCGGCAAACGAAGTCGAATATTGAAACTTTCCATGGGCAATTGTTCCACTGTAATTTTTACATTACCTTCCCATGGATAATCACTCTCTTGTTTCAATGCCACAACCTGCCCGTTTTTGAGGGTGGTTTGTACCTGACTGCTACCAAAGAGATTACACCATACAGCATTATCACTCAGGCTATAAGCATAATCACTTACTTCTGTGATGGTACGCACGGTGTTAGGTGGACAGCAATTGGAAATCCGAATGTAAGGAATACGTCCGCCCATCCAACGGAGTTGGTACGGAAAATCATTAGAAGCACTCAATGGATTGGTATAAAAGAACTTATCGCCCGAAAGACTAATTCCTGAAAGTACACTGTTGTACAAAGCCAATTCCAATACGTCCGCATATTTAGCATCCCCGAAAGCATAAACATTCTGCCAGTTGAAAAGTATGTTGCCAATATTAGCACAGGTTTCGTTGTAGGCACTCATGTTGGGCAACTGATAATCTCGACCAAAAGCTTGGTGAGTTTTTGCACATCATTGGGTTTGTAGGAAGTACCAAAAGGTGAAACACCATCAAACAATGCTCCACAAGCACCCAGACGTACATTTTTCGTTGGGTGAGATTTTCCCAAATCAGGTTTAATGAACGCATCAGTGAATCTTTCCCTGTTTCGGCATAAACATCGGCCACTCCCGCATACAGATAAGTAGCATCGCACAGCATGGCCCATGGCCACGGTTTGTTGACGAAAGGGTATTCGGTCTTGGTTGTCGTCGGTGCCTTCGGTCGTACCTTTGATATTAATGAGGTACTTGACCAAATCAAGGTATTTCTTTTCGTTGGTGGTACGGTAAAGTTCTGTCAAACCCATGTAATGCGCTGGGCAGAGTGCGTTGCGGGCTTGTTCGGGGTGGCTACTTTGTAAAAACCAATCAAAAAATCAGCAGACTTTTTGGCAATAACAAGCAATGTAGTTTTGCCCGTAGCACAAAAATGAACACAAGCAGCGGTCATCAGTGACCAAAATTATAGGCTTCAAAACTATTTGTCGTCAAACAGCTAGTTTGACCTTGTTTTCTTTTCGCTAATCGCTTTGGTAAATATAGCCATCTTCGCGTTGGGCTTTGGCTATTACAGCAATGGCCTTGTCCATAGCAATCTCAAGAGCAGGGTCTTTGGTAGAAGCATATAAACTGGCTACTGCTTCAAAAGTTTTATAGAAATCACCATCATGGAAGGATGGGCCTTTAAAATTGCCCACTTATAGCCCCGCCGCAATTTCAAAATTGCGAAATGAATGGCAATGCTCGGGTCGTTGTAGGTTTTCCAGAGTTGTGGCACCATCGTTTCTTTACAAACCTGAAAGCGGTCGGCCCAAAACCTCCTGTCCAATAAACATCCGAAATATTGGGCGAATAAAGTTGGGCAAATGGGCTATTTGTGGTATTGACCAACCCTTTGTTTTGTGCAAAAAGTGGGATAGAAAAACAAAAAATGACCGACAGAAAAGTTTTTTTTCATCATGACTATTTAATTTTAAGGACATTCTTTTCCTCCATTGATTGTGTTACCTTTTCAGAGGTTTCCAACAGGTCTTTTTAGCCAGTAATTAGCCAAAATAGACCCCGATATATTCATCCAAGGGCTAAAACCGTAGCTGGCAAACCTACTGTTCCCAATTTCCCCATACTTCTGCCAAACCCGAAGCCATCCCTCCATTTTGTAACCCTACTTCAAAAGCCACCGTACGCGACGAATTTTTATCCAACCCAAATAAACGACTCAACCAATAACCAAAAAAGTAACCAGCGGCGTTGTGAATAACCGAACAGATAAAAGCAAGAAACCTACTTTCATCAAGTTCTCCCGTCCTGCTGCTGCGTCAGGTAGTAAAGTAAATAATACCAAACATGAAAAGTAAGGCATCAGTCTGTCCAATTGATGAAAACGAAGTGTGAGCAAGTGATAGCAAACCCCTGCAATAAATGCCCCCGCAGAAAAAGCCTAAAATTTCAAATGATTGCAATAACTCATGCCACAAAAGATGAGCCTTTAGATAATTCCATAAACCTAATGGTAAAGCAGCAGCCAAACGATGCTTACTTGCGCTGATTATTTTTACCGTTTTCCATTGTTTTTCCGAAGCCCTTTTAGATAATCATGCAGCATGGCTGCACCAATAGGTACGATAATGATTTTGATGATTTCTATCATCATATCCCAAAAATGTACCTCAATGAGCGTTCCTGCCAGCAATTTCATTAACAGGGGTAAGAAAGGGCAACCAAAGTAGCCATGGCGGTTACAATCACCGATAGGATTAAGTTGGCTCTGGCTAAGTAAACCATCACATTCGAAGCTAATCCACTGGAACATGAACCTATCAAAATGATACCAGCAGCTATTTCAGGATCAAAATCAAAGATTGTGGTGAGCAACAGCCCCATCAAAGGCATAATAGAAAAATGACAAATTAGTCCTATCAATACCCCTTTACCCGTCGTTGCCAAGCTCGAAAAATCGCGTACACTCATCTGGATTCCCATTCCAAACATAACCAGCTGAATGACAATGAGAATAACCATTTATTGCGCAAATCAAAATCGCCCCAAGTAGTAAAGGCAGTAGGATAAATCATACCTGCCACCACTGCAGCAATAATCCAAGCCGTATATTGATATCCTTTTAGCGAGGGAACAGCTCCCATACCGATAGCCATACATACAGCCAAAGCTACAGCAGCAGGTTGCCATAAAGAGGAGCCCCCGTAGATATGCCCAGCAACAGTATAATCAATGCGAATAGGCTTAGGTAAATGGCTATTTGTGCTACTTGTTTCATAATAAGGAGGCTAAATAGGCCATCGCGATTGGTGGACTTGCCAAGATAGGTACTATTTTCTCTGAGGGCTGAAGCCTATCTACTACTCGCGCCATAGATGCTTGAGCCAGCACGATGACATCGGTTTCTGTAGTCAGTTCCTTCAAAGCATTGGTAACCATTTCGTCGTGCAGCGTAGCATTGCCTCTCATCAAAGTTTCAAAAGCTCCTTCACACAAAACAGAAGTAATTTCTATTTCTTTTCCTGCAAAAGCCGCTCTACGTTTGACCAAATCGGAAGTAGGGCTGAGCGTAGTCGGGAGCGTAGCAATCACTCCTACCCTTTTACCAATAGCTACGGCTTTGTCGGCCATGGGTTGATCTACACGCAAAACAGGGACCTTTGTCAGCCCAGCAGCGGTTTCGACTGCTGCTCCAATAGAAGAACAAGTAAACATAATAAAGTCAGCACCTGCACTTTCTGCCGCTCCTGCATAATTAACCACACGCCTTGCCGTATCTGGCTGCAATTCTCCACGGGCAATCACCTGTTTTATTAGGCTATCGTCCACAATATTAAAAACATCTACTTCGGGCAAGTGTTGTAGGCATAACTGCTGAAAAACAGGCACCAACGTAGCTAAGTATGAATCAATCCCAGTGTTTTTTTCATTGAATAAACGATTATTTACTTAAAAATCTCCCCAATTCGTCCGTAATAATTTTCTGTTCCCACCTGCCCTCCTTTAAAAATGATTTGTTTTTTATCGAGGGAAGAACCCGGGAGCATGAGCAAGCAAATGGGTGCACCAGGCGTAAGTGGAGCGAGCATTTCAACCGCTTCGATCCCCATAGCGCGCGCTGCATAACTGGAAGTATCACCTCCTGCTACTACCATACGTTCGACTTTAGTGTTGGCCAATACAGTCGTAGCTATTGTACCCAAGGCATTCCCAAATACTTGAGCGGTAAGTGTCTGTATTTGCAGAGCCGTATAACCTTGATTCTCAAGCATCTGTTTGGTCTTTTCAATTCTTGGATCGGTGTTACTATTACTGGTATGTACTATTACGCTTTGACCCATTTGTAATTTTTCAATCGTTTCACGGCTAATTTGTTCTAAAATAGAATCTGTGTTAACTCCAGCAACTAACGCAGCAGTATCAAGCCCAATGATGCCAAATCCATTATTTTCTGCCCATGCAATTTGGTAGGCAGAAATAGGTGAGCAACTACCCGAAATGACCAAAATAGGTGTTTTATGCTCAATTGTTTCCAATCTTTCTTTTCCAAAACTATGCCTTGATTTTGCCAATAATGCCCCAATGCTATTTCTATTCCTGAAGACCCCACAGAAAACAAGGGTATATGCTCCTTGCTACTTTCATCAATCAATCGACCAATTTTGGGCATTTGTCTTCATAAAGGCCATCTATCAAAATATTCTCAAAACCCTCTTTTATCAATTCTTGATTATTTGCAGTGCATTGGGTTGCATAATTTAGTAAAATGTCCAGTAAGCCTGTTTTGCGCTGGGTCTGTTTTGCCAGCTGTAGTCGTAAATCGCTTTCAGTAGAGGGAGTGATAGGATGACTAACCATAGAAGGATGGCGATCCAGGCGGTGAATTTCCCCTGACTCCCAATACCCATACGGGCAAACAAGTTACCAAAAACGCAATAACGCCCAAAGCAGGAGCGGCCACCAGCACGGGCACCCACGCCGACTCAAATATGCTTGCGCCTATTTCTATGGCCTTGCCGATACTTCCAATAGTAGGCGAAGAATCGAAAGTAGAACAAACTTTGTAATGTACATGACGAGGTTTTAATTTCTTTAGAGAGGCTAAAACTGGTGTCAATTGTCGTTCCATTTCACCAGGCGATAGTGAGCGCGAAAGCCCTGCTACGCCAATGGCTTTTACCCATTTATAGTGCGCTATTTGCTGGGGCGTAGGCGGCTCAAGAAACAACACAGTAGGCACACCCATTCGAGCCAAGGATTCAAGTGCATCGGTTGAACCCGTGAAATCATCTCCATAAAAGCAATTAGTAAATCGTTGTTTTCTAATGTCATAGGCCCCGCATTTAGACAGAAAGTAATGTGGGCGATTTACCAAATTTTTTTGCTGACTGAGCAAACTCAGGATAAAACTGCATCGCTTCTTCGATACTCCACCCTTTGACAGCAGCCTCCCAAGCCTGTTTCAAAGCCACAACTCCACTTGCGGGGCCATCGGGATGCGCCATGATTCCCCCTCCCGCCATATACAATAAATCCAGCGTTTGGGTACGGCGATAGGTTTCGGGAGCTTGTCCGCCCCATTGCCCCGACGATACCACAGGCAAAACCTCATAACCTCCCAATAATGGTTGCCGACAGGCTTCTATCGAACGCACAACAGAATCATCACTTTCCCAAAACTTATTTTGGAGGCCATTCACGTGGAGTTGGTCAACACCTACCAAACGCCACAGTTTTTGATAAGCCTTAAAATCTATGCCCAGCAATGGGTGGCGAGTTAGCATCCCCCAACCATTGCGGTGGGCATGAATAGGCAACACTCCTTGATCACAGATTTTTTTGGTTCCTGCCAAACCCACGCTGTTAATACTGACCATAGCACAAGTCCCTCCTGCTTTGAGGAGGTATTCATAGCGGCGTAGCATGGTGTCTATTTCGTCGCTGATATTGAAGGCATACATTACTTTTTTGCCAGTTTTATCTGCTTGGCGATTGATGACTTCCATCACAGCATCTACCCGTGCTTCAAAAGAAGAATTGGCTGAAGCCGATAACAATTCATCATCTTTGATAAAATCAATGCCTGCTTTTACCAAAGTTTTTACCAAGATGGCCGTTTGCTCAGGAGAAAATCCAATGCTGGGTTTGATAATCGTTCCAATCAAAGGGCGTTCATAAACATTGGTCAGTCTTCGGCAGCCTGCTACCCCGAACCGTGGCCCTACAAAATGCTGTGCAAAAGAGGGCGAAAAGTCAATGTCCATGAGTTTAAGCCCTGTGAATTGCGAAAGTTCGTATAGATTGCCTTGCAGGGTCGCAATCATGGTGGGTAAATTATACCCAAAGTTTTCAATTGACCACGATATCTGGACTTCAGCACGGTAGTAGCGATCATATCCTTCTGCCCCTGGTAAGGAAGGAAAATCCACCACTTCTACTTCATTGATAGCTTCTACTTTGGCCGCAAAGCGATCCTTCAAGGCTTTTGTTTCGCCAGGAACAGCTACAAAAGTGCCACTGGATTGCTCTCCAGCCAGCACTTGTGCTGCTTTTTCAACGTCAAATGGCGTTTCAATGAAGTAAGTAGCTGTTATTCTTTCCATTAAAAAAGAGGCTAATAGCCCGCATTTTGGGTGATTTTATTATTTTGATCTCTTACTACGTTGGGAATAGGAATTACCAGTTTGGTCTGTGTTATTGCTTTTCCCTTGCTGGTTAATACTGTCAATACACGGTTGGTACGTTTAAGGTCAAACCAACGTTGAAATTCAAAAGCTAACTCCATTCTTCTTTCGTGTTCTGTTGCCAATTCGATCGTTTTGTATAACGTCGAAGGATACGTTGCTGTACCATATTCTGGTAAACCTGCTCTTTTTCTAACTAAATTTAAGTATTGTGGATCGCCTGTGGCTTCTGTCAATAACAAAAGTACATCAGCGTAACGAAGAACCATAAAATTATTATTAGCGGCAATACGTTGTCCAATAATAGGGGCTGTTTTGTCTTGCCACTTTTTAGGGAACTTCACTTTCGTAAATACTCCCTTGGCATCTGTAAAACCAGTATCTATTGATGCTACTCTACGGGTATCTCCTTTTTCGTATTCATTCCACACATCATCAACTACCTGATTCATACCACTTCCATAAAATCCAAGCGCATTTGAGTTAGGGAAAAAACCGAGGTAGTAATCACTAAATGGCGCAGTAGAAGACCCCCCTAAAAACTGAATTTCAAAAATAGATTCTTTGGTGTTTTTATTTTTAGGATCCCAAAGTGTTGCATAGCTTGGGAGCAATTGATATTGTCCGCTATTGACCACTTCTTTTAGTTGGATAGCCGCATTTGATTTGTCTCCCATGGTGAGATATACTTTTCCTAAAAGCGATTGAGCAGCTCCTTTAGAAGCTTTACCTACACCAGCACTCGCTGCCAAAGGCAACTTACTGGCAGCAAACTGAAGATCTTTGATGACTTGGGTATATACTTCCGAAATAGGTGTGCGTAGAACTCCATAGCTTTCTTCAGCCGTAATAGGTGCAGTTACCAGCGGTAAATCCCCCCATATTTGTACCATATTGAAGTAATACAAGGCCCTTAAGAACATCATTTCTCCTTTGATTTTATCTTTGTAGGCAGCATCTACATCAGCATTTTCCACCTTACTAATCACGATATTGATATTATACAGCGACTTATAAAAATCTTGCCAAAACTGGTAAACCATTGTGTTGGCAGGGGCAAGGGTATAATCCCGAAATTGCCACTTATCAGCCATATTTCCCGATATATTCAGAATAGTTACATTATCTCCCATTAGTTCACCCATATACGAAACCGCGCCTTCGGGGTTATAAATGGTATAAAGTGTCGCATATGCTGCATTGGAAGCCAAATCAAAATCGGCTTTGGTCTTGAAAAAATTGCCCGCATTAGGATTTGAAACTGGGGCTAATTGAAGGAATGAATCTCTGCAACTTGTAGTACTGAGGCAGATGAAACAAACTGCCAACCATTGTTTTAAAATTCTCATTGCATTTATATTTTAAAGTTTTCTTATTTTTTAGCTAATAGTAACGCTTTGATTTACTAAAAATCGGCTTTGATGCCTACTGTAATCACACGCGGCAGGGGGTAAGAGCCATAATCAACTCCTTGAAATGCCCCGGAACGGGTGCATTACCGCTACTATAAGAACCCGATGTTTCCATACTGCTACTATAAGAGGTAGTTCCATATGTTGTATTTTCTGGGTCGTACCCGTCTTTGTACTTGGTTAGGATAAATACATTTTCGGCATTGATATACACACGAGTATTTTTGAAGGCAAGTTTATTTAAAGCCTTATTTGGGATGGCATAAGACATTCGAATGTTTTTCATGCGTAGAAAAGAAGCATCTTCTACCCAATAAGATGAAAACTGCTTTTGTAGTCCTTTGTAACTTACATTAGGTTTGAAATGAATTCCATCACCTGGATCACTTTCTGAACGCCAGTAGTTGTACATACTGGCATAGAAATTCCGTCCATTGTCCCAAGTACCAAGATAGCGAATGTTATTGTTGGCAATTTCGCCACCATAAGCCCCCTGCACCATCAATGAGAACTCAAATCCTTTATAAGACAGGGTGTTGGTCATCCCTGCTATAAAATCAGGCTGATTGTTCCCGATGATGGTACGATCGGCATCTGTGATTTTTCCATCGCCATTGACATCCCTAACTTTAGGGTCGCCAGGAGTGGTACTGGCATGGTGCGGATACGCATCTATTTCGGCTTGGTTTTTAAATACACCATCAAAAATATAGCCATAAAAATTAGAAACAGGCTGTCCTACTTCCGTACGAACCGTTACAACGTTGTCCACATACTGAATCGGTGCGTTCCCTGGCCCTAATTGCAATACTTTATTGCGGTTACGGGAAAAATTAAAATCGGTTGTCCAGTTGAAGTTGCCTGTTATATTCTTAGAAGATAAGTTCAATTCAATGCCTCGGTTACGCATCTTACCAATGTTGGTCAATTGGGTAGAAAAACCTGTAATATCTGGTACAGGCACAAACAGAAGCATATCGCGGGTAAGTGAATTATAAAATTCTATCGAACCTATAAGGCGATTATTGAAAAGTCCAACGTCTATACCCAAATTAAGCATCGTCGTTTTTTCCCATTTCAAGTTGGGGTTGGCAATACTGTTCACACGCAGCCCATTCGACATCGTACTCCCATACACATAGTTGGATGCTGCCAGCAAGCTTACAGCTCCATAATTAGGTATTTGATTGTTTCCTGTGACCCCATAACTTGCTCTCAATTTCAAGTTGGTGAGGTGTTTTACACTGCTCATAAATGGTTCATCAGATACAAGCCAGCCACCTGATACAGAAGGGAAATACCCCCATTTGTTATTATCTCCAAAGCGTGACATCCCATCTCTTCGGATGGTAGCAGCCAAGAAATAACGGCTATTGTAATTGTATTGCAAGCGTGCAATATAAGAAAGTAATGACCATTCGCTGGCAGAAGTGCTACCCGCCGTCACTGTGCCAGCATTGAGCGTATGTACCAAGTCATTGGGGAAATTATTGGCTGCCACCGACATGGCCTCATCTCGTTGTTTTTGTGCGGTATAGCCTACCAATCCTGTGAAAGAATGATTCTCAATTTGTTTGTCATAAGTCAAGGTGTTCTCGCTAAGCCAATTAAGCATATAGCCGCTACCCGCATTGGCTTGAGCTGCTAACACGGCCGAATAGCCATACTTTTGTTTGTCATTCCAATAAAAGTGGTTACGGCTATTGAAAAAGTTGGCGCTAAAGCTGGTGCGAAATTTTAGATTTTTAAGGAGATAGTACTCTAAATAAGCGGTCCCCAAGGTGTTAAAAGATTTGGTGCCTTTATCTACCTCTCGGGTCAGCGAATAAGGATGCCAGAGATTCATATCACCAAAAGCGGTAAAGCGAAACCAAGTGGAGTTGGGATCACGGTAGCCTAAATTTCCATTTTCGTTATAAACAGGAAAATGAGGATTACTTTGAAGACCTAAACTAATCACATCGCTTTTACCTTTAGTTCCTTCTGTGCGGTCAAAAATACTGGTAACACCCAAGTTGAGTCCCAACGTAAGTTTATCATTCACAGCCGTTTTGATGTTAGAACGCAACGAGATTCGCTTGTAATAGTTCATATCTAACACCGCTGTTTGGTCTAAATAAGCTCCCGAAAACATGTACTGCGTTTTCTCTGTACCTCCTGATACCGACACCTGCCCATTATACGAAGGGGCTGTTCTAAACATGACATCTTGCCAGTTGGTCCCCGTTCCAAATTGTTGGGGATTGGTCAAAAAATCTTCCGGTATTTTTAATAGCGTAGGCCGTAGTGCATTGCCATCCGTAGCTTTTCCACCAGCATCAATCCATGCGTTGTTTTTTGCATCAATATAAGTAGTAATGAATTGCTGTGCATCCATCATTTTGATTTGGCGTGCTACTTGTTGTGTCCCATATTCAAAATTAGCATCTTACATTAGTTTTCCAATTTTCCTAATTTAGTGGTTACAATCACTACCCCGCTCGAGCCCCTCGAACCATAAATAGCCGCTGAAGAAGCATCTTTCAGCACTTCCACCGACTCAATATCTTGCGGATTAATCATGTTGAGATTGAAATTTTCTAAAGGTACGCCATCTACCACAAGCAGTGGATTAGTACCTGCCGTTATGGAGCTAACACCACGAATTTTAATAAAAGGAGATGATCCTGGTGCACTCTGGGCTTGCGAAATATTGACACCCGCCACCTGACCTGCCAATGACTGGGCAACGTTACTGAACGAACGGTCTTGAAATTGCTTATTATTGATAGAAACAACCGCTCCTGTCACTGCTCTTTTACTTTGAGTACCATAACCCACTACCACTACTTCATTGAGCAATTTGTTGGAAGGAATCAATGAAACATCAACAATAGCTCGTTTATTCACAGCTATTTCTTGAGGTTCGTAGCTCACTGAACTAAATACCAGCGTGGCATTTTCGGGCACAGCAATACTATACGCTCCTTCTTGGTTTGAAATTGTACCAGTAGTCGTTGATTTTAGTACAACCGATACCCCAGGTACTGGCTTCCCTGTTTCATCGGTAATTTTTCCACTAACAGGTTTTGATTGCCCAAAAACTTGAACAAAACAAAAGAAAAGAGAAACAAAAGAAAAACACTTAACATGTTTAAAGGATAGAAAAGGCTTCATAATGATACGTTTTACATTGACAAATACAGGTTTTTAACTATAAAATCATGGATTCATACAACAAACGTAGTATTTGTCAACTATAGCCCCGTCCTGAACCATCCTGAACAACAAAAGCAAACGAAAATATATATTTACAGAAAGCTTTGTAAAGTACTAAGTATTCTCTATCAACAATGATTAGAAAAATTTTAAAAAAGTACGATATTTTTTAAAAATAGCTTATTATTACTTATTTATGCTGTTATATAGCCTTTTTGCAATATGAAAATAATCTATTTTGGTAAGTAGTTCCGAAATTTAAAAAAAGAAAAATTTTTTTCTTTAATTTCTTTTTTTTTCTTTTGCAATAGAATTAATATCAAAAATCGAAACAAAACAACATATATCAAATAGCATCAATTTAGATTATAGTAGTTGTTTTGATAAAGAAGCGAAGGAAATCGAGCTAAAATCCTGCAATACGATATTTTTTGTTTTCTAATTATTGTTTTTCTTTGAAGATATTAACTATTTTCAAAACCTACAAAAAGAGAAAATTATGCTTCCTAATCAAAGACGAGAGAAAATTTTAGAATTATTGTACGAAGACGGATCGGCCAAGGTCGTGGATTTAGCACAGTTGTTTAAAGTCACAGAAGTAACTATCCGGCAAGACTTAGAAAAATTAGAAAAAGAAGGCATTTTGGTCAGAGAACATGGAGGAGCTTACCTAAAAAGTGTGCGAGAACAGGTCAATTCTTTTTCGCTTGTGCATCAAGAAAACATGGACAAAAAAGAAACGATTGCCGCTACTTGTCTTGATTATATCGACAATGGAGATACTATCATTCTGGATTCGGGAAGCACCACCACCGAAATTGCCAAGAAACTTAAAGGAAACCGACGGCTAACGGTCATTACCAATGCCATGAATATTGGTTTGATGCTGGGAGCAGAGCAAAACATTGAAGTAATATTGACGGGTGGAGAATTTAAGCCCCCTACCCTTTCGCTGACTGGACAAAAAGCCGCCGATTTCTTTAAAGGAATCAATGTGCAGAAATTGTTTTTGGCTACGGCAGGTATTTCGCTCAAAGCGGGCCTTACTTATCCGAGTATCAGCGATTTGGTCGTAAAAAAAGCCATGATAGATGCCGCAGATACCACTTATCTGGTGGCTGATTCTACCAAAATCGGCAAAAGTGCCTTTGCCAGTCTTGGGGCTTTGTCGCTTATCAATTACCTAATTACCGACACTGGCATTGAAGATGCTCATTTGCAGCTTTTTAAACAAAATGAAATAGAAGTAATCATTGCCAAATAAATCATCTATGACAAGCATTGGAATCATCATTGGAAACCGCGACTTCTTTCCCGATAAGCTGGTAGCTGAAGCCCGTATTGACTGTATCGAACTGTGTAAAAAGCTAAAAATCAAACCAATTTTATTGAGCGATGCCGATACTAAACTGGGTGGTGTAGAAACTTTTGCAGATGCTCAAAAATGCGCGGCTTTATTCAGGGTACATGCCAATGAAATCATCGGTGTACTGGTAGTATTGCCCAATTTTGGCGATGAAAAAGGAGTAGCCGACACCTTAAAATTAGCAGGGCTGAACGTCCCAGTACTGGTTCAGGCTTATCCCGATGATTTGGATAAATTGGACGTAGCACGCCGCCGTGATGCGTGGTGCGGAAAAATTTCGGTTTGTAATAATTTGTACCAATACGGTATCAAATATTCCATCACTCAAAAACACGTCATTCACCTCTCAGAGCCGAGTTTTGAAAAAGAACTACTCGATTTTGTTGGCGTTTGTAGGGTTGTAAAAGGGCTTCGTAATGTACGCATTGGCGCGGTGGGTGCACGCCCTGGTGCTTTCAATACGGTGCGATACAGCGAGAAAATACTACAACGAAACGGCATTTCTGTTACGACCATTGATTTATCCGCTATTTTGGGCAACGCCAATCGCCTCAATGATACCGACGCGACCGTAAAACAACATATTGACAAAATAAAGGCATATGCACCTACGGGCAGAACACCCGATGCCAAGCTCTTACAAATGGCCAAATTAGACATTGCTTTGCTCCAATTTATGGAAGAAAATGCCTTGGATGCCACCGCCATTCAATGTTGGACAAGCTTACAGCAAAATTATGGTTGTAACGTGTGTACGAGCATGAGCATCATGAGCGAGAATATGCTCCCGAGTGCCTGCGAAGTAGATGTAACAGGTACTTTAAGTATGTATGCCATGCAGTTGGCTTCGGGTTCGCCAAGTGCCTTGGTGGATTGGAATAACAACTATGCCAACGATGATGAAAAATGCGTCTTGTTTCACTGTGGCAATTGGGCCAAATCTTTTTGCCCGATATTGAAATCAGTACTGCCCCTATTTTGGGGACATCAGTAGGAGAAGAAAATACTTTTGGTGCGTTGGCAGGCCGCACACCTGCCTCCTCACTTACCTACGGGCGCATCAGCACCGACGACTCTAAGGGCATCATGAAGGCATATATTGGAGAAGGCGTATTGACAGACGACGATTTGCGTACATTTGGCAACAGGGCAGTAGCAAAAATACCTGATTTACAAGGACTCATGAAATATGTATGTCGCAATGGCTTTGAGCATCACGTGGTGATGAATGCCTCTAAAACTGCCGATATTTTAAAAGAAGCCTTTGAAAATTACATGGGCTGGGAAGTATATCACCATATCAATTAGGAAAATGACAACCACAGAATTAAGGCTAAAATCTGCCC
Organism: Spirosomataceae bacterium; assembly: GCA_041392315.1. Lineage (GTDB taxonomy): Bacteria > Bacteroidota > Bacteroidia > Cytophagales > Spirosomataceae > Runella. The sequence goes on from JAWKMH010000011.1 coordinate 50,508, forward strand.
AATTTCGCAAGAATACGCTTAAATACATTGTGAAAGCCAATGCAGGACATACAGGAGGTTCGCTTTCTTGCATTGATATTCTCAATGTGCTTTACAACCATGTCATGAATGTTGGACCAGACAACTTTACCTCGCCCGACCGCGACAGGTACATTCAGAGCAAAGGCCATTGTGTAGAGGCATTGTATGTGGTTTTGGCCGACAAAGGTTTTTTCCCAATAGCAGATTTAGAGACACTTTGTCAATATAAATCGCATTATATAGGCCACCCCACACGTAAAATCCATGGAGTAGAACAAAATACAGGAGCGCTGGGGCATGGCCTCCCTATCAGTACAGGTACAGCCCTCGCCGCTAAAATGGATGACAAATCCTATCGTGTATTTACCTTACTGGGCGATGGCGAATTGCCCGAAGGTTCCAACTGGGAAGCCGCTCTTTCGGCAGCCCATTATCAATTAGACAACCTCTGTGCCATTGTAGATTTAAACGGTTTGCAAATCACCGGTTCGACTAAGGATGTGTGCAATACCGAGCCATTAGACAAAAAATTTGAAAGTTTTGGTTGGTCTGTTCGCCATGTAGATGGGCATGACATAGACGCATTGAAGGCTACTTTTGATGCTTTACCTTTTGAAAAAGATAAACCAAGCGCCATTATTGCACATACCATCAAAGGAAAAGGAGTAAGTTTCATGGAAAATGAACTCAAATGGCATCATGGCGTTCCTTCACTCGAACAATACCATCAAGCCATAGAAGAATTGGATTTGGTGATAGAAACATTGTAGCTAATCCACTTAAAATCTATCCTCATAAAAAACCAACAATACGGTGGAACAATTCACAGATAATACGTTGATAAAAGACAAAGCCAACCTCGAAACATTTGCTGAAACTTTAGAAGAATTGGCTGTTACTGACCGCCATATTGTGGTTGTTACCAGCGATTCGCGCGGCTCGGGTAAATTAATTTCTTTTGGGAAAAAATATCCTGCTCAAATGGTTGAAGTGGGCATTGCAGAACAAAATTTGGTAGGTATGGCAGCTGGGTTGGCATCGGCAGGAAAACGTGTATTCGCTGTTTCGCCTGCCTGTTTCTTAACAGCTCGAGCCTTGGAGCAAATCAAAAATGACGTGGCCTATTCCAATAATCCCGTCAGTTTAATAGGTATTAGTGCTGGAGTAAGTTATGGAGCTTTAGGCTCTACTCACCATAGTTTGCATGATTTTGCCGTGTTGAGGGCCATCCATAACCTAACTATAGTAGCCCCTGCCGATAATTTTGAAACAGCCGAGGCTATCAAACAGGCCGCTTATTGGGATACCCCCGTTTATCTACGATTTGGCAAAAAAGTAATGCCTTTGCTCGATGAAAATAACATAGCACCTTTTGAATTTGGAAAAGGACGAATCATCACAACAGGAGATAATATTGCCATCATCGCTACAGGAGAAACGGTATATCCCGCTTTAGAAGCTGCTCGAAAATTAGAGCAAGCGTACAATATTACTGCCACAGTCATCAGTATGCACACCATTAAGCCACTGGATTACAGCTTATTATCAAAAGTAGCTAAGAATTGCGATGCCATTCTTACCATAGAAGAACATAGTATATATGGTGGATTAGGCGAAGCTTGTGCTTCGTGGTTGCTGAAAAACAATTATAGAAAACCTTTTGATATTATAGGAATTCCTGACGAATATACCGTAACTGGCTCACAATCCGAGATATTTAATCATTACGGAATTTCAGAAACAGGAATCGTCGCCCGCGTAAAAATTTTGTTAGACGCACAAAACCGTATTCCAAATATATGAAGTATTTTTTCGGCCTATTCCTTTGTCTGTACTTTTTTAAAATAAATGCTGTTTCACAGCCGACTAATCAAAAGCAACGCTTGTTGATACTGACTGATATTGAAGCAGATCCTGATGATTCGCAATCCTTGGTCCGTTTGTTGACCTACGCCAACCAATTTAATATCGAAGGACTGATTGCCACAACGTCTATTCATCAGAAAAAACGAGTAGCTCCTGAAACCATTCGGCAGATTGTGAGCGCCTACGGCAAAGTTCAACCTAACCTTCTCAAACATGAGCCAGGCTATCCGACGGCACAAGCATTGAAAACAGTGATTAAGCAAGGATTAGCGGTGTATGGCATGGAAGGCGTGGGCGAAGGTCATGATTCGGAAGGGTCAGAATGGATCATTAAATTATTAGAGAAACCTGACCCACGCCCTATTTGGGTGGCGGTGTGGGGAGGACCCAATACGTTGGCACAGGCACTTTGGAAAATTCAGAAAACACATACTTCTCAACAGGCAGAACGATTGTATCGTAAACTTCGGGTATATACCATTTCCGATCAGGACGATAGCGGCCCTTGGATTCGTAAATCATTCCCGAGTATCTTTTTTATAGTAAGCCCAGGCTATGGCTACGAGCATGCCACTTGGCGAGGAATCAATACCACCGAACCAGGTACAAATTCGGAAGTCATTAGCAATGAATGGTTGGGCGAACATATTCAGCAAGGACATGGCCCACTCGGAACGGAATATCCTGACGTAGCCTACGGCATGGAAGGCGACACGCCCACCTTTCTGGGATGGATTCCAAACGGCCTGAATGTACCCGAACAGCCTGATTTTGGCGGTTGGGGCGGAAGATATACCCTCCAACAACCCAAGGAGTTGGTTGTCAGTCGATTTAAACCAGCAGGTGCTGCTCCAGAAGAACCTGAAACTCGCCCTATTTGGACCAACTCGGCAGATACCGTACTTACACCGAGAGCACCTTTTGGGGCTGCTCAAGTAGAAGGGGTAAAACCTAAAAAGAGTATTCAGGCAACTATTTGGCGGTGGCGAAAAGAATTTCAAAATGATTTTGCCGCACGTATGGACTGGTGTACTAAGTCGTATCAAGAGGCAAATCATCCGCCCATTCCACGTTTGGCGCATCCCGAAAAGCTGACTGTAAAATCGGGAGACCTATTTCATCTGAATGCCGCAGGAACATCCGATCCCGACGGTGATTCGATGAGCTACCGCTGGATGCAATACCCAGAAGCAGGCACCTATCCGGGTTTGGTCAGCTTTGCTCCATATGCCTCGAATTTATACGATTTGCCCGTAACAGCCCCTAAAGTTACGATGCCACAAACGATTCATTTTATTCTGAAAGTGACCGATAAAGGAACCCCTGCCTTAACTCGTTACAAAAGGGTGATTGTAGAGGTAATGCCTTAATTTTTTAACTATTTATAGGTGCATCAATAGCAAAACAAAGCTGGCGCATTTGATTATAAAACTATAAAACCCTTATGAAATCTTTAGTATCGTTGGTAGTACAGTTTAGCCTATTGCTGATTTCTTTGTCGGGATTCGCACAATTCTTCTCGACCAAACACCGTGTATTGGTACTGACCGACATCGAAAATGAACCCGACGACACGCAATCTATGGTACGTTTTTTGACCTATTCAAACCAATGGGATGTGGAAGGACTCATCGCAACAACCTCCATCCATCAACGCGAGCGTACGGCAACTGAAAGCATCAGGAAGATTGTAAATGCGTATAATAAAGTACGAAGTAATCTGTTGTTACACGAAAAAGGCTACCCCGAAACAGCTTATTTACTGAGCATTATCAAATCGGGATACCCTAAATGTGGCATGGAGGCAGTAGGTGCAGGCAAAGACTCTGAAGGTTCAGAATGGATTATTAATCAGGCAGATAAGACTGATTCGCGTCTGCTTTGGATACCTATTTGGGGTGGAGCTAACTGCTTGGCGCAAGCCCTTTGGAAGGTAAAATGACTCGTTCGCCTGAGGCTGTCGAAAAGTTTATAGCAAAACTTCGGGTTTACACTATTTCCGACCAAGACGACAGCGGCCCTTGGATTCGGAAAAACTTCCCCAACCTATTTTATATCGTTAGTCCTGGTTTTCATGCCAACGGTGCCTACCATTATGCTACTTGGTCAGGTATCAGTGGCGATAAATTTCACGGACGCTTTTCTGGGGAAATTTTGCGATCGTGGATAATCCTTGGTTAGAACAACATATTCGTAAAAATCACGGCCCTTTAGGAGAAGAATATCCAGCCGTTAAGTTTCTGATGGAAGGAGATACTCCTACGTTTTTATATTTAATTGACAATGGCTTAGGCGATACCGAACACCCCGAATACGGCAGTTGGGGTGGGCGTTACGAACGCTACACGCCACGTACCCAAAAATGGTTTTACGAACCCGAAACCCGACCGATTTGGGCTGATGCTGTCGATGAAGTAATGGGGGTTGATAGCGCCTATCATACAGGCAATCAAGCGACGATTTGGCGGTGGCGCGAAGCCTATCAAAACGATTTTGCCGCACGGATGGACTGGTGCGTAAAATCATACAAAGAAGCCAATCACCCCCCCATAGCTAAGTTGGCACACGCTCCGACTCTTCAAGTTAAAAGTAGCGAAAAAGTAATGCTCAGTGCTAAGGGTTCTACGGACCCTGACGGGAATACATTGCGTTACAATTGGATGTATTATGCAGAACCTGGGACATTTGGCGACAAAAACGGCATTAAAATCACCGACAGTACCCAAGAGCAAGCCTGGTTTACAGCCCCAAAAGTAACCAAGCCCGAAACCATTCATTTGGTGTTAGCCATCACTGACAGCGGGACACCGACTTTGACGCGATATCAAAGAGTCATCGTCACTGTCATACCAACACTATAACTTTTCAGGCAAATGCGCTATACAAATCAACCCATGAAATCTATAAGAGTTTTGTTGTTTACCTGTTGTTTTTGGAGCTGCTCCGACAAGAAACCGTCAGATTCTCCCAAAAAATAGCTATTATTATCTCAACTCTTAACAACCCATGGTTTGTTTTTTGGCTGATAATGCCGCAGAAAAAGCCAAGGAGTTGGGCTATGAAACCAAGATTTTCGACTCTCAAAACAATACAGCATTAGAGTCTGACCACTTTGAAAACGCCTTAGTTTCAGGCTATGAGGCCATCCTCTTCAATCCTACCGATGCCGAAGGTTCAGTAGTAAATGTTCGCAAAGCCAAAGCCGCAGGTGTACCCGTTTTTTGTATGGATCGAGAAATCAATGCTCTGATGCGGCTACTTCCCAAATATTGTCCGATAGTTATTCGGGTTGTGTGGAGTTGGCCAAATATTTTGTTAAACAAACCCACAAAAAAGGCAACTACGTTGAGTTGCTCGGTCTTGTTGGCGACAACAACACCTGGGCACGTTCACAAGGCTTTCATAGTGTCGTGGACAATTATACAGACCTCAAAATGGTAGCACAGCAAAGTGCTGATTTTGACCGAAATAGGGCCATGGAAGTCATGGAATCTATCATGCAAGCAAACCCCAATATTGATGCGGTTTTTTGTGGCAACGATGCCATGGCTATGGGGGCTTATCAGGCGTTGGTAGCTGCAGGAAAAGCCACCCAAGTCAAGGTATTTGGGTTTGATGGGGCCGACGATGTCATTGCGGCCATCAAAGAGGGCAAAATAGCTGCCACGGGGATGCAGTTTCCGAAAGTAATGGCCCAAACAGCTGCTATTTATGCCGATCAATATTTAAAAGGTAAGAAAGATTTTGCCCAAAAATTGCCAGTAGCCGTAGAATTAGTAACCAAAAACAACATAGAAGACTATGCAGCCTTCGGAAAAAAAGAACAACAATAGGAAGGAATGGTTAAAATACGTGATAGGAAGTATTGTGTTTCTTTTGCTTGCTTATCATTCTGTCTATTTCAAGAAATTAGACGAAGTAAAAGCTGCGGCTAATAAAAAGTTCGATGCTATGAGCTTTGCCAAGGCTTTTTTAGCCACCCAACTTACGCCAAAGTTGGACAGTGCCATTGTGCTGGATACCCTCATAAGCCATCTTGCCAAAGACAAAGATCCTACTTTCGATGCCTCATTCATTTGCTACCGCTATTGGAAGTATCCGTTATTTTTTGATAAAAGGCGAAGGGGTTATCACGGCCATCAATGAAGATGATATCGTCGTAAAAACCAACCACAATCGCCTCTCCATAGCCACCGAATTTATTTATGGAAATGCGCTCCGAGATGCCTCTGGATTGTTTGACATCACCGCCTTTTCCAATACCACCGACATCAACAACGTGTCTTCCGAATTGAATAAAATCGTCCGAACCACCGTGGCTGCGCCCTTCAAAGCAAAGGCCAAAGTAGGAGATACAATTCGATTTGGAGGGGCCATCGAGTTAAATAAAGAACGATTGAATCTTACAAATATAGAAGTGATTCCCGCTTCACTCACGATTAATAAATAATTTTCCCCTTGCTCACTGCCCAAAACATAACCAAAAAATTTGCTGGTGTCACTGCCTTAGATAACGTATGCCTTGAACTCCAAGAGGGCAAGGTTAATGCTATTTTGGGCGAAAATGGCGCAGGAAAATCCACCCTAATGAAGATTCTTTCGGGGGTATATAAAGATTATGAGGGACAAATAACCTTGCAGGGCAAACCTGTTCGTTTTTCAGGCACCAAAGCCGCTCAAAAGGCAGGCATCGCCATTATTCACCAAGAGCTCAACCTTATTCCGCACTTGAGCATCACCGAAAATGTATTTTTAGGGCAAGAAATCGAAACTGTTTTTGGCACATTGGATAAAAAACAAATGCGCCAGAAAACGACTCAATTGCTCAAAAACTAAAGTTAAATGTAACGCCCGAGACAAAAATCCATGAGTTAAAAGTCGGTCAGCAGCAATTGGTAGAAATAGCCAAAGCACTGCTATTCAACCCTGATGTTATCATCATGGATGAGCCTACCTCGGCCATTACAGATCAAGAAGTAGATACCCTTTTCGAGATTATTGAAGCATTAAAGCACGAAAACAAAACGATTGCTTATATCTCATAAACTGGATGAGTTGTTTAGAATCGCAGACCGATACATTGTTTTGAGAGATGGAAAAACCATCGAATCAGGTGAAATGAAGCAGATGACCCACGATCAGCTCATTCAAAAAATGGTGGGGCGTGAAATTCTAATCCATCCAAAAGCACACACCTCATCGGCAAGCCACGAATTGCTTTCAGTACAGCAGCTTTCATTGAAGCATCGCAATAATCAGCTTGGCTTTGTCTTTTCCAATATCTCATTTTTCTCTATGAAGGTGAGATATTGGGTATTTTTGGCTTGATGGGTGCTGGGCGAACAGAATTGTTGGAAACTATTTTTGGCTTATATCCTTATTTATCATCGGGAACAGTGAAAATAGAAGGCAAAGAGGTCACCATTGCCTCGCCTATGCAAGCGGTTAAATCGGGGATTGCACTGGTACCAGAAGATAGAAAAAAAAATGGAATTGTGCCTATCATGGATGTCAAACAAAATATTAGCTTGGCTTCCTTAGACAACCACACAACACAAATTGGCTTCTTGAATCACCAAGCCGAAACCAATTTAGCTACTAAATATATCCAAGAATTAGGCATTAAAACTACCTCATCTGGGCAATTAATCAAGTATTTGAGTGGAGGAAATCAGCAAAAAGCCATCTTAGGAAAGTGGCTTGCTACACACCCCAAGGTATTGCTCCTCGACGAGCCTACACGAGGCATTGACGTACACGCAAAGAGTGAAATTTATAAACTTATCCTTCAACTGGCAGCATCGGGGTTAGGTATCATGATGGTTTCTTCTGAATTGCCAGAAATTTTTGCGGTGTCCGATCGCATTTTGGTGCTTTCCGAGGGGCAATTGACATTGGAGACACGGGTAAATGAAACCTCTGAAGACAAATTACTAAAAGCGGCTATTTCTACCAATCAATCATGATTTTTCTATAGATTCATAAAGCTCAATTCTAAAATAATTACATGAAAAAATGCAAGCAACGTTAGCATCCCAAAAGAAATTTCTGGCAAAACTCCAGCCCTTAATTGCCTTATTTATTCTATGCTTGATTATTGGTATTCTATCTGATAAGTTTTTTACGATATCGAATTTTTGGAACGTCTTACGTCAAATTTCGGTCAACGTCTGCATCTCCGTAGGTATGACATTCGTTGTCTTGATGGCAGGCATTGATTTATCGGTAGGTTCAGTACTTGCACTGTGTGGAGCTGTTACGGCGGGCTTATTCAAGATGGGTATCGAATTACCAGCCCAAAATCTATACATTGGCTTTACTTTATTGGGTGCTTGTCTTGCGGGTATCCTCACGGGCGCACTGTCGGGCTTTTTCAATGGTATGATGATTACGCGCTTCAAAGTACCTGCCTTTGTAGCCACCTTGGCCTTACTCACCGTAGCAAGAGGGCTCACCATGCTCTGGACCAAAGGCTTCCCTATCAGCGGCCTTGGCGAACAGTTTGCTTATTTAGGAACTGGCTGGTTTTGGGGTATGCCTGTGCCTGTTTGGATCAGTGCAGGGGTTGTTGCCATAGCGATTTTCATGGCTAACAAAACAAAATTAGGACGATACATTTATGCCATCGGAGGCAATGAAAACGCCTCTTTGCTGTCGGGTATCAATATTTCTAAAGTAAAAATCATTGTTTATACTTTGGCGGGAATCCTCGCTGCCGTAGGTGGCCTGATGGTTACTTCGAGGCTTGACTCCGCCCAACCCAACGCTGGTACAGGCTATGAGTTGGATGCCATAGCCGCCGTGGTGATTGGTGGCACGTCGTTGTCAGGTGGCAAAGGCAGTATTGGGGGAACGGTATTGGGAGCAATTATTATCGGTGTTTTGAACAATGGCTTAGTTTTACTGAACGTATCACCCTTTTGGCAGCAGGTGGTCAAAGGCTTTGTGATTCTGTTGGCAGTCATTATTGATAAAGCCAATGCTAAGAACGAATAAAAATAATCTTTTGCCTTGCTAAAATGGCTTACATTCTTTCTATCGACCAAGGTACAAGCAGTACCAAAACCATTATTTTTGACCAACAAGGGCAGCCGATTGCCCGCGCTTCCGAGCCTTTAAAAACGCATTATTTTGGGGAGGGTTTTGCCGAGCAAAATCCCGAAGATATTTATCAAAATGTCATCGCTTCTGTCACCCAATGTATTGAGCAGTTTAAAGCCGATGGGCATAGCATCCAAGACATTCAATCTTGTGGCATATCCAATCAAAGAGAAACCTTTGTGGTATGGGACCCAAACGGAATCCCACTTCACAATGCCATTATCTGGCAATGTAAAAGGTCTGTTTCAGTTTGTGAATCGCTGAAAAACAAACAATTAGAATCAACCATCCATCATAAAACGGGGCTCCTCATTGACCCCTATTTTTCGGGAACAAAATTGATGTGGCTAAATGAAAATGTCCCATCAATCAGTAGTGCCCTTAAAGACAAACGCGTTTATTTTGGAACCGTGGACACTTGGCTACTTTTCAAACTTACCCAAGGAAAACAGTATTTGACAGATTATACCAATGCTTCCCGAACTTTGTTTTTTAACCTTAACACGCTCGACTGGGACAAAGAATTATTAGCAATTTTTGGGCTTTCCAACCTTTATTTACCCCCAGTAAAACCCTCTGCTTTTCATTTCGGAGACTCCAATTTTGAGGGTATTTTTGACACTCCTCTTGCCATCACAGCCATGATTGGCGACAGCCACGCCGCTGCTTTTGGAGAGGAATGTTTCTCTTCAGGAAAGGCCAAAGCCACCTTAGGTACAGGTTGTTCTATCTTAATGAATGTAGGTTCCGAACGAAAGCCCTCCCACAATGGTATGGTTTCTACCATTTGTTGGAGCATGGAAGATAGAGTAGATTTTGCTTTAGAAGGCGTTATAGTAACCTGTGGTGCCACAATTGAATGGCTAAAAAACGAATTGGGAATCATTGCTGATAGTAAAGCAACAGAGGAGATGGCTATTGCAGCAGGGAGCAATAATGGCGTTTATCTCGTGCCCGCATTCAGTGGTTTAGGCGCACCTCATTGGAACATGAAACGAAAGGCTTCTATTACAGGCCTTACTTTCGATTCCAATAAAAATCATGTTGTCAGGGCAGCATTGGAGGCTATAGCCTATCAGATAAAAGATATCATCTCGGCAATGGAAACAGATACAGAGATTCTGTTGCAAGAACTGATGGTGGACGGGGGCATTACTTCCAATGGCTTTGTTCTCCAATTTTTGGCCGATTTACTTGGTAAACCTGTAGTAAGAATCGGCCAATCTACCGCTGCAATGGCCGATGTATCTGCTTTGGGGGCCGCCTATCTATCAGGACTGGGTAGTGGTATTTTCAAAGATATTGCTCATATACAACAATTAAATAAGGTTAAGCAGCAAGTTCTACCTTGTATTGACAACACTAAAGTAATGGCCGATTATAAGGGTTGGCAAGAAAATGTTTCCTGAAGATGCGCAAAAACTCTTTAATACAACTTATTACCATTGATTGCTATTCGGCTACGCCCAAATACCTTCAAATTGCCAATTCGATACTGGCCGCTATCGGCAAAGGAGAGTTGGAAAAAGATGAAATTTTGCCTTCTATCAATGAGTTAAGCTTCGAATCTGATATTTCAAGAGATACTGCCGAGAAAGGTTATAAGTACCTCAAAATGATAGGCATGTTAGATTCTGTGCCTGGAAAAGGCTATTTTGTTAAAAGTACTGTTATTCAGCCTCACCCAAAAATCCTTTTGTTAGCCAACAAACTGAACGCCCACAAAAAAATCATTTATGATGCCTTGGTGGCTTCGCTGGGCGAAATGGTTCCCATTGATTTTTATATTTATAACAACGATTACAACTATTTCAAGAAACTCCTCCAAACCAATCACCATGATTATACCCATTATGTAATCATTCCCCATTTTACAGAAGGAGGCGAAAAAGCGCATGAAGTCATTAATACCACCATTCCAAGAGAAAAAGTAATTGTGGTGGACAAACCCATTGCAGGCATTAAAGGCAAATATGGTTCTGTTTGCCAAAACTTCAAATCAGATATTTATAATGCCTTAGAGCAAGCCTTAGAAGTGCTTTCTAAATACCGTAAACTCCTCATTATTTTTCCTAAAGAATCACATCACCCCAAAGAAATCCTAAAAGGTTTGTCGCTTTTCTGCGACCAATATTCTTTTGATTTTGAAGTGATAAGCAGCATTAAAAATGAAACCATCCAACGGGGAGAAGTCTATATTAGCATCACCGAAAATGACCTCATCAGTTTAGTAGAAAAAGTGATGACCTCTACCTTAAAGGTTGGACAAGAAGTTGGGATTATCTCCTACAACGAAACCCCTCTAAAAAGAATTATCCTTGAGGGCATTACAACCATCTCTACCGATTTCCATTTGATGGGACAACAAACCGCTCAAATGATTTTGAATAATTCAAAAGAACACATCGAAGTTCCTTTTTATCTCACCCTGCGCCCATCTCTATAATCCTTTAGTTGTCAAATTCTATTCATTCAACACAGATGGTGCTTAGCAAGGCACTCTGTGTGATGTTGGCTTCCCAAAAACGACCTTGCAATAAAACTTAAATTTATTTAATTAAAAATCAATTAGTTACAATAAAATTCGCAAAATCAACTAAAACCGAACACTTACTTATTTTTTTAACAATTTGTGTTATTAACAGAACTCTTGTAATTTCGTCGGCAAGCCTAAGACATACAGACCATTTCTACATTCCTATGAAAAACCCCGAAAATGACCGCGAAGGTCTTCCTCCCTTTATCAAAAGCTGGGCGCAGATGTACCGCATCGTCATTGGCACATTGTTTGGGCTTATTTTATTATTTTACTTGATGATGCGTTTTTTGGCTTAACGCACCTCTCCTACCCTCACTTTTAACTTCATCGCTAATGAGTTTGATTGATTGGATTGTATTAGTAGGTACGCTTGGATTCATTGTTATTTATGGTATCTACCGCAGCCGAGGAAAACAAAATATGGACGAGTACCTCATTGCAGGCCAATCGCTCCCTTGGTACCATGTATGTTTTTCGGTCATGGCTACCCAAGCCAGTGCCATTACGTTTTTATCTGCTCCAGGACAAGGTTTTGCCGATGGTATGCGTTTTGTGCAGTTTTATTTGGGTCTTCCTTTGGCCATGGTGGTCTTGAGCATCACTTTTGTTCCGATTTTTCATCGCCTCAAGGTCTTTACAGCGTATGAATTTCTTGAATCACGTTTTAATCAACGTGTCAGGATGTTTACCGTTATACTTTTTTTGATTTCTCGTGGCCTATCTACGGGCCTTTCCATTTATGCTCCCTCTATCATTTTGGCTACTATCTTAGGCTGGGATTTGGCTTGGACCAACATCCTGATGGGATCGGTGGTACTGATTTATACCGTCACGGGCGGTACAAAGGCCATCTCGCATACGCATTTACAACAGATGATCATCGTTACGGGGGCTATGTTTATGGCAGGCTATATGGTGGTTCATTTGCTACCTGCCGAGGTGGGTTTTGTAGATGCGCTCAAAATAGCCGGCAAAGCAGGGCGGGTTAATACGATAGATTTTCATTTCGACCCCGAAAGCCGCTACAATGTTTGGTCGGGATTGATTGGTGGCTTTTTTCTACAACTCTCCTACTTTGGCACCGACCAGTCGCAAGTAGGGCGATACCTGACAGGCGAATCTATCGGGCAAAGTCGCTTGGGGCTGATGATGAACGGCTTACTCAAAATTCCGATGCAGTTTTTGATATTGCTTGTAGGGATTTTGGTCTTTGTCTATTATCAATACAACCCCGCACCTTTGTTTTTCAATAAAGTAGAAATCGACAAGCTCAAAACCAGCCAATACGCCAGTGATTATCAAGCCATTGAAAAAAAACATCAACTTTCAATTGCTGAGCAGCAATTGGCCGTGAATGGGTTGGCAAAAGCCATGGACGACGATAAGGAAGCAGACATAATCCGCTGGCAATCGAAGCTCAAAGAAACGGGTGAAGTCCAGAAGTTATTAAAAAATGAGGCCATTGGACTTATCAAAAAGAACAACCCCACAGCAGACACCAGCGATGTAAACTACGTTTTCTTACGGTTTGTCTTAGACAGACTTCCTATTGGCCTCATTGGCCTGCTGATTGCGGTTATTTTTAGTGCTTCGATGGGTTCTATTGCCGCCGCCTACAATTCCCTCGCCTCTACCACCATTGTGGATATTTACAAGAGAAGCATCAACGCCCATGCTTCAGAAAATCATTACGTCATGGCTTCGCGTTTGGCTACTGTAGGCTGGGGCGCATTCTGCATTTTTGTAGCGCAGTATGCCAGTAAATTGGGCAGCATGATTGAAGCCGTCAATATCTTAGGGTCGCTGTTTTATGGCGTTATCTTAGGTATTTTTTAGTCGCCTTTTACTTCAAAAATATCGGTGGCAAAGCTACCTTTTGGGGCGCAGTAGTAGCCGAAATAGCCGTTGTGCTTTGCTGGTGGTTTGACCTCACCGCGTTCCTTTGGCTCAATGTCATTGGCTGTTTGTTGGTCATTGGGTTTGGTTGGGTAGGGCAGCGTTTCCTCAAGGAGTAGTGGACACAAAACAGGCTATTCCTTTGAAATCGACGCAATCCATGTCTCTATTCGTTGGAATGGAGATGACTTAAACCGCCTCGAATACTTCAACCACAGGGGCAGGATGAGGCTTGGTCTGTGCTTTTTTATATCCGTTTACCGTTTGATAAATTCCCTTCAAACCATTTGTTTTTGTGCAAAAAAGGCTTTTTTTCGTAGAAAAACCATATCCTATTTTGGGGCGTTGCTGAGCCGCCGCTCTCCCAAAACTACCGAGATATACCCCCATGTAACCCATAAGGCCAAGCACAAGATAATTAGTCCATTAAACGACCTTGAGCCATAAAAAATGGCGGCAATGCAGATGTTATGCGGTAGCTTAAAAAGACGACAACAAACAATTAAAACGACAATATGAAATTGGTAAGACCTGAAAAACTAAATCTTCTGACACATAAAGAACTTAATGAAACTTGGGTTCAAAAAGTAATTGCTGACGACCCAACAATTTTAGGACTTGGTGACCTCATTCTTAAAGACAAAGAACGAATTCACCCAAAAGCAGGCAGACTTGACTTACTTTTACAAGACGCAGAAAGTAAAAGAAGATACGAAGTTGAAATCCAACTCGGAAAAGTTGACGAGAGCCATATCATAAGGACAATAGAGTATTGGGACATTGAAAGAAAAAGGTATCCACAATACGACCACTGTGCTGTAATTATAGCTGAAGACATTACAAGCAGATTTTTAAATGTAATTGGGCTGTTTAACGGGTTTATTCCACTAATCGCAATTCAAATGTCAGCCTACCAATTTTCAGAAAATGAAGTGTCGTTAATTTTTACAACAGTATTAGACGAAGTAAATCTTGGACTTGTTGAAGAAGACGAAGAAACCAAAGAAGTGACTGACCGTAATTATTGGGAAACGATTAAAGGGACAAAACAAACGGTGGCATTGGCGGACACACTTTTAGATATTGTTAAAGAGTTTAGTCCAGGACTCGAATTAAAATACAATAAGTATTACATAGGGTTAGCAAAAAATGGACAGCCAAACAATTTTGCAATTTTTAGAGCGAAGAAAAGCAGTATGCTTTTAGAAATAAGACTTAAACATTCACCTGAAATTCAGGAAAAATTGGACAATGCGAAGCTTGACACAATGGACTATGACAACAAGTGGGGCAGATACAGAATTCGTGTTGACAAAAACGATATATCAAAAAATAAGGACTTGTTAAAAGAGTTAATGATGCAATCATATGGAGTTGCAAAAGACGAATAGACAAGAAAGCCGACCGCATAACAGCCGCTTGCCGCAATGGGGGCTGACATGGTTAAATCAAGTGCAGTGCTTCTATCAAAGTTTGTGCTTGGTTGACACTGAAGTGCTCCGAAATCCTCCACTGCATGTTTGCGGTAACTAAAAAGAAAAAAATGAAAAAAACTTTAATAGGGTTACTCTTCATTTCAAGCGTCATGAGTTTTAATTCATGTAGCAAGAAAATTTCTAAAATATCAGATAAGGGTGACTTGGTATCCATGAAAATAAATAAGATTGGCGATAGTCTGCTATTGAAGCCAGAATTTAGGGCTATTTCAGTAGGTGTCATTGCGAACAACAAGGTTTATAAAATTCATAAAGGAGTGCTTCGCTCTGGAAAAAAACCTACCAGCCAAACCTCTTACGAGATAGCCTCTCTGACAAAAACATTTACAGGAACGCTACTTGCTTATGCCATTACAGAAGGTAAAGTTGCAATTGATGACGATATAAGAAAATATCTTCCCGAAAAGTATCCAAACTTAGAATTTAACGGACAACCTATTACTTTTCGAAATTTAGTAACTCATCAAAGCGGATTACCGCATATGTTCCCAAATAAAATGGAAGTTTTCAACAACCCAAACTGGGACAAACTTCCGTTCACCCTCAACGAAATGGAAAAAGGATATACTAAACAGAAGTTTTTTAACGATTTAAAACTCGTAAAATTGGATACTGTTCCGGGAGTAAAGTTTGGATATTCAAATGCTGGAGCGAATTTATTAGGCTATATTCTTGAAAATATATACCAAACGACTTTTGAGGATTTAATAAGCAATAAGATTTTGAAACCATTAAAAATGTCAAATACACAAGCAAAGATTTCCAAGGCAGATAAAAGATATTTAGCAGTTGGTCAAAATTCAAATATGCTGGAAATGCCTTTTCGAGTTGAAAAAGATATGAATGCAGAAGGTGGAATGATATCAACTGTGGAAGACATGATAAAGTATATGAAGTTTCATCTAAACTTTAATATTCCTGTTATTTCTACTTCCCACCAAGAATTGTGGAAAGGTCAATTTGGAGATTTTGAAGCAGGTATGTTTTGGCAGATTTACAAAGACGGCGATAAACCCGACAAGATTTTTCAAAACGGAGGAGCATTTGGAACATCAAGTTGGATAACTCTTATCCCTGAAAGAAAAATCGGTGTTTTCATTATTACAAATGTTGCAGGACAGACTGTTCATCAAAATCTAAACCAAGCAGTTGAAAAGATAATCAATGAAATAACGCCATAAAAACCGAGAACAATGCATGGAACGGTTATGCTGCCCAAAGCCCCCCCGCAAAGCCAACGCAGGGCAGCACAGCGTCCATGCCGCCGTTGCGACGAAATGTCTTCGCTTCGCTACGGCACTTCGTCGCAACGGGTGGGTGGAGATTGCATCCCAAATAAACAACACGATTATATTTCATTAATTTGCAATTAAAAAAATTATCCGTCTAATGACAGTACACCTATTTTTAAAAAATCATAAGTATGAATCGTTGTTATTCGGATTATTTCAGCATCTGTTTATTTCAATGTTTTTAAGTAGTTTAGAAATATACAGAAATTACTTTTGGCCCATTAATATGATTATTCTTGGATTGTCTTCTTTTGGAGTTTATTTAGAAAGAAATAAACATCGGTTATTAATATTAAGAATACTAATAGTAACTATTTGTAGCACCCCATTACTGTCTTACTTTATTGGTTTTAACAAAGATGTTCTTATTTTTTTAAGCCTTTCTTATACTGCTTTTTTTGGTTATGTTTTTTATGAAGTAATTAAATTTTTATTAAAGCCAAACTATATTAACAAAGACATTATTATTGCATCTGGTTGTGGTTATTTGTTATTAATAGAAATGGCAATATTTGTACAGCAAACCATTTTTTATTTTCAACCTTTGGCATATAAGGGTTTAGACCTAAGTCACCCCACTGCCACTTTTGTAGATTTTGTATATTTTTCTTCTATTACCTTTACCAGTATTGGGTTTGGCGATATTTTACCCAACATACATTATACAAAATTGTTAACATCAGTTATTGGAATTATAGGACAGTTTTATTCTGTAGTGCTTGTTGGGATTCTTATTAGTAAATTTACATCTCAAAATAAAAGTTAAATATGCATACAGGAAGAAGATACGAACCTTTAGAATTTTTTAAATGGACATTTACCCTTACAATTGGGCTTTTAATTTACAATTCAATTCCTACAATTTTATATTTTTTAGGCTGGAAGTTTATTTCTATTCCTTGGCAACCCATAGCCATTTTGGGAACTGCACTTTCTTTTATAGTGGGCTTTAAAAACAATGCTAGTTATGGTCGTATTTGGGAAGCTCGTCAAATTTATGGTGGAATTATTAACGATAGTCGAAGTTTTGCATATACAGTAAGAGATGTATTAGGTAAAACCGAAATGGTTCAACAAATATTTTATCGCCATTTTGCTTGGCTTACCACTTTGCGGTTTCAATTAAGAGAATCACGTAGTTGGGAAAATATGAACAATAGAAGCAATAAAGAATTCCAAAAGAATAATTACACCGTCCCCGAATGGGAAAATAAATTGGAAGATGAATTAAAAAAATATTTAAGTGATGATGAGTATCAATATATTTTAACAAAAAAAAATAAATCTACACAACTAACTGCAATGCAATCTGATGCTATTGCTACCTTGCGAAATAACGGCACTATTAATGACTTTCAATGGGTGCAGTTGCAAACAGCTTTAACAAAATTTACTGATAATCAAGGTCGAGCAGAAAGAATTAAAAACTTTCCTTATCCAAGAAATTTTGCTTCAATGGCTACCTACTTAATGTTCATTTTCATCCTTCTTTTACCATTTGGATTATTAAAAGAATTTGATCAGCTTGGTAATGGAACATTTATGGAAGGTAATACTATTTGGTTTAATATTCCTATAGCTGCAATAATATCGTGGTCTTTTCATATATTAGATACTGTTGGTGAAAGTGCAGTAAATCCATTTGAAGGCAGTGCAAATGATATTCCTATTACTCAAATTAGTAGAACCATAGAAATTGATATGAGAGATATGTTAGATGAAAAAGAATTGCCACCAGCCATTCGACCCCAAAATAATATTGTACTTTAAATTTTAATATAATATTTATAATGAAAAAAAGAGAAAAATTAGATATTATTCATAAGTGGTATCCTAAAGCAGTTACGACCATTGACAGTGTAAACAAAATTATAGATTTTGTAGAATACGAATTGGATTTGGAGCCCAACCAAGTAATGCTTGCCGATAGTATTTGTGCTGATGATGTAAACACTATTCAATATCCTGCAAGAGCACAGGAATTTTTAGGACCTTTTAAAATGGGTGGTTTAGACGGATTTCCCTTTACTGGCTTAACAGGAATGGGGGCATTTGCCAGTCACGTTCCAGACGATGGTGCTGTTTTTATTTATTATGGGCCACATATTGGAATTACAAAAGATGGAAAAATAGGCGAAATTCATCGCTTTGGACAAAGCAAAAATAGTGGATGTTGTGGTGCTGCAAAAGGTGCATTAGCGAAACTTACCAATAACCAAATTATAGCAGGGAATGTGACAGAATTGGATTATCAAATGAATACGATTGAGCAAATTCTTTTGAAAGAAAACAAAAGAATATTAAATGCCAAAACACCTTTGTTTGAAGCTACAGAAGTAATTTATGAAGCTATTGACAGACGAATAAATGAGTTGGTAGAAAAGACAAACTACAATTGCAAGTATGTAATTTTAGTTGGAGCCATTCTCATAAACAGCGACAGCGATTTAGGTTCATTTACCGAAACCAGACGCTTTGAAGTGATAGATTTAACAACCAAAACAAGGCGAAGCTACATAGAGCGAATTGACTAGTAAAAACAGAAAGGCAGCACATAATAACTGTAAAACGACAATTTCCGAATTTACCCACCTGTTCAATTAATGAATGAGAGTATAATTACTAAAACAAAAAAGATAACTACATTGACAATAATCATAGGTATTGCTTTGTACCTATCAAAATTCCTGCGACATATTTTTGTTAATAATCATACCGTATTGTACGTTTTAGGCTTTTTGCCAAATTTAGGTTTATCATTTGCTATTCCGTTTATCTATATTAGCAATCGGATGCGGCAAAAAAAGCCAGTGAGATATTTTACCATTTCATGTTTCATTACATTTTTATTAATGGTTTTGAACGAAATAAGAGATAAATATCAGACAGGAAGAGTATTTGATATGCTTGATATTTATGCTTCATTAGCAGGAGTTCTTTTTGCTTATTTGGTATTTGAAGTGACATTGAAGAAAGATTTAACAATAAATTAATAACTGAAAATTTTATAACACCCAAACTTTACAGAGGACAATCACTGAAAACCCCAAATCCGTGGTCTGTGTCTTCACCTAAAGTATATACACAGGCCAAGGGTAAGGTTTCTGCAGACAAATAACACTGAGCTACAGAAAAACCATGGGCTTTGTGTCTTTAATCAGCAGCAGCAGCAGACAGACAGAAAACAGAATACCGCCACAAGCCATAAAACTTTGGCAGTCACTACGACAATCGATCAAAGTTTAAACGACAGTGACAAATATGAAACTACAGACCAAATTCTTGACAACAACTCTTCTTTCAGGTTGCATCTTTCTAACTGCTTGCAATTATTCAAACACAGCAGACAACTCAACAACTAACAATCAGACAACTATGGACAGCGTAACACAAAAAATTGAAGCAAACAAGCAACTCGTCCGACTTTGGATTTTAGATGGGTGGAACAACAACCGAAATAAAGAGGTTGTTAACCAAGTTTTTGCTCAGGATTGGGTTGATGGCAATCCGACTTTTCCTAACCAACCAAAGGGAATTGAAGGGGCAATGTATTTTGTAGAACAATACCGCAACGCACTTCCCGACATTCAATTTAACATTACCCATCTCATTGCGGACACCGATTATGTTACATTTCGTTTTGAGGCAACGGCAACACACAAAGGAACTCTAATGGGTATAGCTGCGACAGGAAAGAAAGTAAATATTACAGGAATTGTAATTCATAAGGTTGAGAACGGACGGTTTGCAAAATCTTGGAACGAAGTGGATTTGTTAGGACTAAAAATGCAATTGGAGCAGAAATAACACCCACACCAATAGAGAAGCATGACCCGCTAACATAGGTCTTAGGTCAGAGAAATTAAGTTCAAACTTGGAGTTATACCGACTCCTTAAAATGGAAAAAGTTTGTTTGGTGAGGGTACAATTGTTATATCCTTTGCATTAATAGACCGTTTGATTACGCCAAATGGTGTGATTTTTGCAAATTATAAACGATTCGGATAAGTGAAAACTACAAGCTTAAATGAAGATAGAAACGCATCATAGAAACAATATAAAAATTGCCGAAATCATATCGGAGATAGTTATCATAAAAACGGTTGAAGACGGATTGGATTTGTTGGGGAATTTATATTACCAAGGCTTTGATAAGATTATTATTGAAGAGAAAAATATTACTCCTGATTTTTTCAACTTAAAAAACGGAATCGCGGGTGAGCTACTCCAAAAATTTTCTAATTATCGCATTCCCTTAGCAATCGTTGGCGACTTTACACCCTATTTAAGTAAAAGTGTCAAAGACTTCATTTATGAAAGCAATAAAAATGGGCAGATTAATTTTGTAAGCTCTGTATCGGAAGCTCTTAAAGTGCTTTCAGACAAATAAGTGTACATCAAGAATGAATATTAGGCAAGCGCAAAACGGTGTTCAGCTCGTGTGGGATGTATTTATTCAAGTAGTGAAACAAACAAATAAAATCCCGTTTAAAAAATCATTTTAAGTAGGTCATGTCACCTGCTCATTCTCACTTCTTACATTAAAAAGGCGTTTAAGCCAGCTTTGTTTTTCAGTGTCCTCTTTTTTCGCTTGTTCATCCCAAGAGAAAGAAGCCAGGGCCATTAAATCGGGCTGTCCTGCGTCCACCCAGCAGGTAAACCAAAAAAATCACCACCATTTTGACGAGAGACATCTGGCGTTCTACTTGCTGATTGAGCATTTGGTGGCGTTGGGTAAATTCGCGCGAATGGGTTTTATCATCACACCATTGCGATCTTCTAAGACGTATTTCTGCTCAGGTTTGAATCGCTTCGATAATTCTTGTTCAAACCTTAGTACGCTATCTAAGGCCGCATTGGCTTGACGCACAGCCTGCCATGCCCTTCGGGCAGTTTTTCCTCGCCAAGTGGCTGTACCCACAAACATATCGTATTCTTCGGCAAAAAGCTCTGGTACCCGCGACTCCCAAAAGCATATGCCTTCTTGTCCTGTGAGTTGGCCATTGTAATTGCAGTGAGCATGCAAAGTGCATTTGACATCGGCAATATAATGTCCTAAATCAGCGGCTACACGCAAAATACGACGGAGCATTTTTTTGGCGAAAAGCCTCTGTCAGTGTGTTTTATGTTGCTGAATGGCCCAAGGCTGATACCGGCGTGAAGGCGCGAGGTATCTTCTACATAGCGTTTTACGGCTTCATTCCAATGAAGTGGCAGTTGATACAAAGCACTATCGCCATATGCCTCGGCATCAATGTAATGCCTTGGTGCTTCGCCTACGACGGCATATCGCCGCTTATCTGGATTAACAGCATTTTCGGTGAGATAGTCAATCTGTTTCTTAAAAAACACCTGCATTTCAGGAGGAAGCATGAAAACTGCCAACCGATTGATGCGCTGGTGCGCCCAAAAACCCCATTGTATTTCGCTTGTCAAACCCAAAATCGGAAAAACAACGCTTAGAATAGTCATTTTTATAAGAAAAATGACACAAAAATATCTATTGTTTATTGAAGTATTACCAAATTTAATTTGGTAGAAGTATTTTAGGCGTTTTTGTAAAATGAGTATCATTGACCTTAAAAAATCGTAAAAGTAGCTTAGAAAATTGCAATTAATCAAAAAATTGGATTGTTAGAATGATTTTGTAAAGTTAAAAGTATTAAAACCTAAATAACTTTCTCTAAAATGACCTATATCAGCTTCGTAACCTTGTTTGGCTATGTAGGTATAGGTCATTATTTGATTTGGCAAAAGTCAAAAATTACCAAATCAATACAATTTATTATACGAAATGTGCAATTTTTTGAAAAAATTTCGTTATCTTTGCACCATAATTCCAAAAATCAATTTTGATAAACAACTTCGTTAAAAATACACCAAATCATGAACAAGAAAAAAATCATCGGATATTTTAAACCTATTTTTGGGCTGTGTGTTTTTATGCTCATTATTTATGGGGCTTACACACCAAGTCAAAAAGCAGAAATTCAAAAAATTGTCTGTATCAAATTCAAAGCAGATGCCTCTCCAAGTGCTATCGAACGACATATGAACGACTTCGCACAGCTACGGCGGGAGATTCCTCAAATGGTGGCCTATTCGGGCGGTAAAACCTTGAATGTAGCAGGTGAAACCGAATACGATGCTATGCACTATTTGACGTTCCGTACCAAGGACGACATTCTTACTTTTCAAAATCACCCTAAATACCAAGCTTTTGTAAAAGAAAACCAAGGGCTATGGGAAAAAGAGTTGGTCATTGATGCCAATATTATCAAGTAACTGTCGGCTTAGGGTATTAACAAAAAAGACTTCGCTAAAGCGAAGTCTTTTTTGTTGTTGTATTGTTGAATAGGCTCATTGCTGGAAGCCCTAAGCCAACAGCCTAACCTGCTACTTTTCCCATCACATAGAGTTCTTCTAAATGTGGCGTTGGGCTTCCGCCTTTCTTTTCAAGGGTCACAGCAAAGGCATCGGCTTTAGGGATGGCTTTCATTTTTTGCATGGCTGTATTTACATCAAACACGCCTAAATCTACGGGATTGCCCCCTACCAATGCCCACAATTGGTATTGCTTGTCGCTGGTAGGTGTCGGCAGTGAAAGTACATTTAGCTGCACTTCTTGTGTATTGGGATTCAAACTACCCTTACAGCACTATTGGGCGATTTTTCAACACCTTTCAAGGTCACAAACTGATTGTCTATGTTGTTCCAGATTGGTAATCAATTCATTTTTTTGTTGAATTTCTGTAGCTTGTTGGGCTGATGTGAGTGTCTCAACGTGCATTAAAATATACGTAAGAGCCAATCAATGCTGCCACAGACGCAACGGCTACCCAACCCCACTGAAATGAAGGCTGACGAGCGTTGAGCGAAACAACTGGCGTTTCATCTATCTCTATCGTTTCCAAAGGTCTTTTCTGGTACAACCTCGCTTTCAGTTAGTTCATCATTAAATTCCAATTGCGCCATAATTTTATCTTTCATCGCAGCAGGGGCGCTACCCGCTGTGCAAACGCGCAAAGCTGATTCGAGGGCTTCACCAAGTTGATCCAACTCGGCTTTTAGTTCAGGATAAATTTTGGAAAGACATACCTCCGGCGTTCTTGCTCAGAAACGTTGCCAGAGATAATCTTCCAAAACACCTGATTCGATATATGCTTTAGTATCAATCATTGACCAAAAATTTTTCTTAAATCTCTTAGAGCACTTCTTACACGGGTTTTTAACCGTACCCAATGGCATTTCAAGCCGTTGAGCAGCTTCTTCGTGTGTATAGCCTCCCCAATATACCATTTCAATCAGCGTCTGCTGCTCCGGTTTGAGTTGAGAAACAACTTCTTTCAACTCTTTGCTATCCAATTCATTGTAAATCGTTTGATTTTGTTCTACTGCATATACGGCAGAATCAATGTCTTGGATTTCGGGACGATTAACGCGCAAATAATCTATAGACGTATTACGTGCGATATATTAAGCATCCACGTAAACAATCTTCCTTTACCTGAATCATATTGAGCAATATTTTTCCAGATTTTCACGAAGATATCTTGTAATAAATCTTGCGCCGTCTCCTCCGTGCGAACCACCTTCAATACTACGCCATATAAAGCATCAGAGTAGTTATCATATAGGTAATTGAACGCCTTGCGATCTTGCCTTCATAATAGTTCCAATAGTTCACTTTCATCTAATTTAGGTATTCTTACGCCCATGTAGTTCTTTGTTACCTTTTGATAAGTAGGTAATTTTTTAAAGGTTAGAATTTAACAATTGAGTACATATAAGGTTAGGTGAACATCATACTAAAAGGTGCAATATCAAAAAAAATTAGCTGATGAAATCTTTTTTAGAAGCCACTTCCGTAAGTACGACTGTACACATACAACAACCATGAAAACAATGCTTGCAAAAACCCTAAAAGTCATTTCCTATTCGGTTGTAGGGCTATTTCCTAACCTTTTGTAGTCTATGCTAATCTCCCTGCCCCTATGCACGCTCGTGTTAAACCTATTAGCATGACGATTTTGAAAGTAGAGGGTTTAGATAATAACCTTCAGGCCGACAGGGTTCGTAATAGTATAAGCAAAGCCCCTGGTGTAACTGCTTGTTCGGCCAATAGTACCAGTAGTATTGTAAGTATCACCTTTGATCCAGACCAAACCTCCGCCACTGCCTTGAGCCAATTGGTAGGTAATCTTACCCATCAAGCTGTTAAAAATGCTTCTTTTGAGGGGATAGAGCCTTCTGGGCCTCAATGTCCTGTACCACTTTCTTACATCATGGCCTTTGAGCGTGTTAAATACGCTTTTTGTTTCCGTTGAACTTACATCCAGCAATACGATATTAATTAAAGTTTCATTTTTATCTATTTTACCACCCAATTAAAAACAATAACAACAACATGAAAAAGACCGTATTAATTCTTTCAGTAGCTCTGGTTGCCTTGATGAGTTCATGTAAAAAAGAAGAAGAAGCTGCCCCAAAATCATTGTATGATCGCCTTGGTGGTGTAAATGCCATCTCGGCAGTAGTCGATCAGTTTATCACCAACGTAGCTGCCAACCCCGATATGGTTCGGACTTTTACCCCTCTACTTACGGAGGTAGGCAAAGGCAATACAGCACGCTTAACAGCACTACGTAATAACCTTATTGACCAAATTGGAGAAGCCAGTGGTGGTCCCCAAAAATACACTGGAAAAGATATGGTTACTGCCCACAAAGGCATGAAAATCACAGACAAGGAGTTTAATTCATTGGTAAATGACTTGGTTTTGGCATTGGATAAGTTTAGTGTACCAGCCACCGAAAAGAACGAACTACTTGGTGTATTGGGCGGACTAAAAGGAATGATTGTCAATCAATAAATGATAAGGTTAGCGAGTAAGTAGTAAGAGGGTTGGATAGTTGAGTGTAACGGCAGGGTTTTTGACCCTGCCGTTTTTTCATTCTACCCACAGCACTAATCCTTTCAAATAACTGCCTTCAGGATGAAAAAGATTGACTGGGTGATCGGGCGGTTGCGTGATTTGGTGTAAAACCCTTACTTGACGACCTGCTTCAATAGCCGCCGCAACAATGGTATTATAGAACAGTTCTCTATCTACGACTTATGAACAAGAAAAAGTAAACAAGATGCCGTTTGGTTTGAGATGTTTGATACCTTCCGCATTTAACCGCTTATAGCCCTGTACTGCCCGGTGGCGCGATGCCATGCTTTTGGCAAATGCAGGTGGATCGAGTACCATAAGGTCATATTCTCCCGTGTTTTCTTTTAAAAACTTCATGACATCCTCGGCGTAAGATTGATGTGATACCTCCTCACTAAAATTAGCCTTTACGTTTTTCTCTGTCAGTTCGATGGCTTTTTTAGAGACATCTACCGAATCAACAGAAGCAGCACCCGCCGCCAAAGCATAAATTGAAAATCCTCCCGAATAACAAAACGCATTCAGCACTTTTTTGCCAGAAGCATATTGTGCTAATAGTTGCCGATTGTTACGTTGATCTAAGAAAAAACCCGTTTTCTGTCCTGTTTCCCAATCTATCAAAAAAGTATGCCCATTTTCTTTGACAGGATGCGGTACAGGGCATTGCCCATGCAAATAGCCATTTTGAATGGTTTTTGCATATTCTTCGGGCAAAGTGTCTGCACTTTTATGATAAATTGCTTTTATATTTAGCCCGTCCACTTCTCTTAATGCAAGACTCACTTCTTCTAATACCCGAAACATGCCAATCGAATGGGCTTGAATTACCAACACACCGTCATAATAATCAATAATCAGCCCTGGCAATCCATCGCCTTCGCCATGAATGAGCCGATAGCAATTGGTTGTATTTTCCGAAATGGCTTGCTTCAATAAGTGTTGCCTAATATCAAAAGCTTTCTGAAGTTTACTACGCCAAAAGTGCATATCAGGCGTAATTTGCTTGTAACTAAAGAGCTTAACGGCAATATTACCGTTATGAAAATGACCTGTGGCAAGGTATCGACCATGGCTATCCAGCACTTCAACGATGTCGCCATCGGTAGTTTGGCCTTTGGTACGGGCAATAGCCCCAGAGAATACCCAGGGATGAAATCGGCGAACGGCCTCGTCGCGGTGGGGTTTGAGAAAAACTTGAGGAAATGATTGCAAAATATCGAAACATTGGATGTAGCCACAAAAATAGTTATCTCGATACAAGTAGAAAGCATAAATTTCGTTTTTATCTTCTAAAACTAACCTCCAATAATCAATGAATCGTAGAGAATTTATCAAACAGTCGGCTGTACTTAGTGCCGCCTTCGTAGCTACTCCTTCTCTTTTTATAGAAGCCAAACCTCTGAAAAAATTTGGTATCCAGCTTTATAGTGTACGTGATTTAATGCCTAAAGATGCCAAAGGTACGATGAAACAATTGGCCGAAATGGGCTATACACAATTTGAAAGTTATGGGGGGCCTGATTTTCTTTGGGGGATGACCCCCAAAGAATGTAAGGCTTTCTTGGGCGACATGGGCGTACAGATGGTGAGTACCCACTTTGACATTTTCAAAGATTTAGACAAAAACATTGAGCGTGGAGCAGAAGCTGGACTCAAATACATGCTTTGTCCCTATTTGGGGCCACAAAAAACGATGGATGATTGGAAACAAAAAGCGGATCTATTCAATCAAGTAGGCGAAAAAGTAACCAAAGCTGGAATGAAATTTGGGTACCACAACCACGATTATTCATTCAAACCCCTCGAAGGGCAGATTCCTCAAGAGTTTTTACTGGCCAATACCGACCCCAAACACGTCATGTTTGAGCTGGATTTATGCTGGATTGTAGCCGCAGGGCAAGATACGGTAGCCCACCTCAACAAATATGGCAAACGCTACGAACTTGTGCATATCAAGGACATGGTAAAAGACGCGGCTGGCAAAGTAACCCAAAAGAACCTGGGAGAAGGAACGCTGGATTTTGCTTCGATTTTGAAAACGGCCAAAAAGGTGGGTGTAAAGTATTATCTGGTCGAGCAGGAGTTTTATCCAGGCAGTTCGATTGACAGCATCAGATACGATGCTGAATGGATGAAGAAGTTTTCGATATAAATCGTTCCCTATTCCACTTTTCGAGCCTTTGGCAAAACACGCGAAAAGTGGAATACACTATTCTCCTTCTCTTACCCCTGCTTCGGGTTTGAGTACATATACATCTAAAATCGCCTTAGGACGAGCAAGATATTCTCTTAAAAGGGTTTTGATAGAATAACCATCGGCTACATCTTGTGCCGCAAAACCAACGGCATCCAAGCCTTCGTGTTCTGCCAAATAGAGCGCACGGGCATTATGAAAGTTTTGAGATATGACCGTTACTTTCTCTTGGCCGTATATTTCTCGGCATCTTACCACCGAGTCGTAGGTTCGATAGCCTGCTGTATCTAAGAGCATGGCATCTTCGGGTACGCCCAATTTAGCCAAGGCGTTTTTCATGGCTTTGGGTTCGTCATAGGTTTCGGCTTCTTTATTGCCACTCAAAATCAAGTACTTGACTTTTCCTTCTTTAAACAACAACGCCGAGGCTTCCATTCGGTACCTAAAAAATAAATTTTCCTTACCTCTCGCCACATATTTGTTTGTTCCTAACACCAGCCCAACATCATTGGAAGGCAAGGAAGACAAATCAAAAAAAACTTTGTCTTGGGTATCTTCTACCACCACCCAATTGCACAATAGCACCAGCACCAACACACTAAAAACAGACCAAACCCCTGCTTTGATGAGCTGCTTCATCAAAGCAATTCTTAGACTTCGGGAGTGTCTAAAGGCTTTAATATGTAAAAGTGCTGTTTTCAAGATTGATTAAAATAACCCTAATTGTCTATTATCATCGGTATCTTCTTCTTCTATTTCAGGTGAATCACTCTTTGCTATTGATATACGCTTAGGTTCAGGCAATGAGGCTATTTGTCTGACCTCTTTTATTTTCATAGAAGATAGTCTATTCCCTAATGCCTTCCATCCTCTCACATCAACAAACTCGTCTAAGGTAATGGTTTCTTTTTGAGTCTCAGTTCTACTTTTTTCTACGATTACTTCTAATCTTGGGTGGGCATCGGTAGAAGCAAAGAGCAACTTAGAGCCTTTTATATCTCCAATAAACGAAAATTTTTTGTCAGTAGTAGTAGTTTCTATTTTAAATCTTTTGGCAAAGTAATTTTTTTGACTGGCCTCAAAATATACGACAGAAATAGGCCGCTCAGGCACAAACTGCTCTAAGTGTATAATGTCCTTAGGTTCATAGCGGTTTGTCAAGTCATAGCCAGTCAATTCATAACTACCATCTTTGTAAAGCACCAATATCAAATCGCCGTTGTCGAAATTACCTAAATATTGCCCTTTCGTTCAAGGATTGAGGCGGCCCAGCACGGCATCGTACCACATATCTACCCCGCCCAAAGCAGAAACCCCGCTGACGAAGGCAATTCTCTGAACAGGATATTTAGTAAGTACATTCCCTATGGCTGAACGATTTTTAATCGCTAATTGCGCAAAATCAAACTCAAACACTTTAATCCTTGCCGTGCTTTGGGCGGTTAGATTAACGGTAATGGTTTCGGCCTCGCCATTGTCGTTGGCACTAAAAATAAGTAATTTTTGATTTGTTTGTACCCAGTGTAACATCATAGGCCCTTTGTCGCGGGTAATGCCCATCACCAAAAAACGTTTGGCATACTTACCCCTGATTTACCATCCAAATAGGTGAGATTAAATACCTTACGTTCATCATTTTTCTTAAAGACAGATACATAAAGGATGCCTTTACCCACAAAAAAACTTTATCGGCTACCCTGACGACCTTGTATTTACCATCTCTAAAAACAATGATGTCGTCAATGTCTGAGCAGTCCATTACGTACTCATCTTTTTTCAATCCATAGCCAATAAAGCCCAGTTCTCGATTGACGCATAGTTTTTGATTGGCGGCGGCTACGACTGTGGCGGCAATGGTGTTAAAAGAACGTATTTCTGTTTTGCGCTCACGGCCTTTGCCATATTTTTTGAGCAAGTCTTCTTGTAATAATTGATGGCATAGCGCGTCAAGTGGGCCAAATGATCTTCTACTTCGGTCAGCTCGGCTTCCAGCTTGCGCATGGCTTCGTCGGCTTTGAAAGCATCAAATTTGGAGATACGCTTGATACGAATTTCGGTAAGACGGACGATATCTTCGTCGGTAATTTCGCGGTAGAAATCGGCTTTAAAAGGCATCAAGCCCTCGTCAATTACCCGAATGACAGCTTCAAAAGATTCACATTCTTCGATGTCTCGATAAATCCTATTTTCAATAAATATTTTTTCTAACGAACTGTGTAGTAGCTTTTCTTTCAACTCAAAACGGCGAATTTCCAACTCTCGCTTGAGCAAATGAACTGTTTGGTCATTGCAGGTTTTGAGGATATGCGAAACGGTTACGAAATTTGGTTTTTCATCAAAAATAACGCACGCATTGGGCGAAATACTCACCTCACAATCGGTGAAGGCATACAAGGCATCAATGGTAATATCGGGCGAGACCCCTGGGGCCAAATGTACGACTATCTCCACCTCTTTGGCTGTCAGGTCTTCTACGGCTTGCATGCCCCGTTCGGGCTTTTTAATTTTTATTTTGCCTTCTTCACTGGCCTTAATAATGGAGTCTTTGATGGAGGTAGTCGTTGTACCAAAAGGAATATCTCGAATGACGAGTGTTTTTTTGTCTAATTCTTCGATTTTGGCACGTACCCTAATTTTTCCACCACGTAAGCCGTCATTGTAGTTGGAAACGTCCACATAGCCACCTGTTGGAAAGTCTGGATAAAGGGCAAAAGGCTGTCCTTTGAGGATGGCAATAGAAGCTTCGAGCAGTTCAACAAAATTGTGCGGCATGATTTTGGTCGAAAGCCCTACGGCAATTCCTTCTACGCCCATGGCCAGCAGCAGTGGAAATTTAACGGGGAGCGTTACGGGCTCACGTTTGCGGCCATCGTAGCTCATTTGCCACTCGGTAGTATCTTCATTAAAGATCACCTCATTACCAAACTTCCGGAGAGGCGCACTTCGATGTAGCGCGCGCTGCCGCGGCACCATCGCCCGTGCGGATGTCGCCCCAACTGCCTTGGGTATCAAAGACCAAATCTTTGTCCTATATTGACCAATGCTTCATTGATAGAAGCGTCGCCATGTGGGTGATATTGGTATGGTAGCGCCAATCACATTGGCTACTTTATTGAAGCGCCCATCGTCCATTTCTTTGAGGGCGTGGAGTATGCGTCGCTGCACAGGCTTTAAGCCATCTTCTATGTTAGGAACAGCGCTCCAAAATCACATAAGAGGCATAATCCAGAAACCAATTTTGGTACATATCCGATACACCCAGTTGGTCGGGCGGCTATGGTCGGTGGGTTTTTCTCTTCAGGTAGAGGGTCGTTAATCTCGCTCATTGGTACATATTGGGTGCTTTAGAGAAGTTAGGCAAAGATGGCTGCTTTCAAAAACAATCTCTAAATCACAAAAAATAAATCACAAATTATAAACCGTAAATATACAAAAAAATACGCTAAAACTACCTTTCAAGCCCACTCTATGCCTTTTTTTAGGAATGAAAGTGTTTGGGCTTCGCGGCTGTTGGGTTCGGGTTGATAATCATACTGCCAGCCTGCCAATGGGGGCAAGCTCATCAGAATAGACTCCGTGCGCCCCCCTGTTTCAAGCCCAAATTTTGTACCTCTATCCCATGCCAAATTAAACTCTACATAACGCCCCCGTCGGAGTAGCTGCCATTGCTTCTGCGCATCGCCAAATGGAATTTCTCTATTTCTAATCATCAATTGCGTATAAGTAGGCGCAAAGGTTTCTCCCACGGCTTTCACAAAGGCAAATAGATTATTTCTTTCTTCTTCCGAACTTGGTTTCTGATAATCGAAAAAAATGCCCCCTACCCCCCGTGTCTCCTGACGGTGCGGAAGATAAAAATAATCGTCGGCCCACTTTTTAAATTGAGGATAGTAGTCTGGATGATACGAATCGCAGGTATTTTTTAATTGTTGATGAAACCAACGGGCATCTGCTTCTATCACATAGTGAGGCGTAAGGTCTATACCTCCACCAAACCAACTCACACCGTTGGACATTTCAAAATAACGGACATTCATATGAATAATAGGCACCATAGGGCTATGGGGGTGCATTACTATTGAAACTCCCGTGGCAAAATAATCGGCCTGTTCGGTCAACTTCATCTGGCGCATCAATGCTTCGGAAGTCTGCCCTTGCACTTCCGAAAAATTTACTCCCCCTTTTTCGATGATATTGCCCTGTTGAATCAATCGAGTTCGCCCGCCTCCTCCGCTATGGTGCTGCCATTTATCTTCTTGAAAACGGCCAAGTCCATCAGTAGCTTCGAGGGCTTGGCAAATCTGGTCTTGTAAACTTTGAAAGTAATTAGCTATGGTATCGCGCATGTTTAAAAAATGAGGTAATAATCTTTTAATAAAGTTTGAAAATGACTTGAATACTGTCCCTCAAGGTCGTGAATATAGAGGGTTTCGTTCAAAACATCACTTTTTCGGTATTCAAAGGTAGTGATTTGGCGAAAGAGAGGTTTGCTGGGATGCGAGAAAATAGCCAGTTGGTGAGTGGGATAAAGCGCCAATGGAGCAAAAATGGTCATTAACCGTTGGGTCTCGGTAGGTGGCAAAAGTACCACAAAACGACCTTCTTGGGCTAATAATCGAGTAACCGAAAAAGCCAAATCTTGTAAAGACAGCGTTTCAGTATGTAAAGCACTGTTTCTCATGGCATTGGACGAGCGCAAGTGCTTGGCAAAAAAGGGAGGATTACTTACTATTAAATCATATTTAGCTACTTTTTCCCATGTTTGAATAGCTTCATGAAATACCGATATACGCTCAGAAAAGGGGCTTTGTTTGACATTTTCAAGGGCTTGCTCAACATGTTGCTGTTCTATTTCTATGGCATCAATGGTTAGATTTGCATTTCGTTGTGCCAGCATCAGGGCCAATAGTCCTGTACCAGTACCTATATCCAACGCATGATGTGCTGAGGCCAATTCGGTATAAGCCCCCAAAATACAGGCCTCGGTGCAGACCCGCAAAGCGCATCGGTCGTGCCATACTCGTAAATTGCTTGAATCGAAAAAAGGCATCGACCAGACACATTCTCTAAAATTAAAGTAGTTTTATTAGAAATTAATTCACTTATCTATTTCAACAAAATTAATGAAAGAACCATTGACAATACACATTGAGTTAGCTCTTCTTTCTGATGCCGTGGCTTTGCGCCAGCTTAGTGAGCAGACTTTTTTGATACCTACGCCGAATTCAACACCCAAGAAAATATGCAACTGCATAGACACTTATTTTGATTTGAATAAGATTCAACAAGAATTGGTCAATAAACAACTTGTATGTATTAGTCAAACAGGACACTGATTTGATTGTTTACAAATTGTAAAAAATCATCCCAAGAAAGGTTTAGAAGGAGCCAACCCTGTCGAAATTGAGCGATTTTATATTCAAAAAGCCTACAAAGGTCAAAGATTAGGGTCAACACTGATGCAGGCTTGTGTGGATTGGGCTAAGAAAGAAGGCTTTGATACGCTTTGGTTGGGGGTTTGGGAGTATAACCCTAAAGCCATCAATTTTTACGAAAAAATGGGTTTTCACCGTTTTGGGACACATACTTTTACTTTAGGCAGCGATATCCAACTAGATTTTTTGATGAAGAGAACTTTGAAGTAATCGCTTCCTCATTTCTTTTCAAATTGACAAAAACTATTAATCTTCCATTTTTTAGCATTAACAATGTCCTATAAAAAAAACAAAAAATTAATCTGTTATTTATTATAAATAAACAAACGTTCATTTATACTTGCACTTATAAATGAGAACACGAGACGAAAACAAAGAGCAGATTGTCCGTCAAAAAGCCATTGAGATGATTGTCCAAGAAGGTTTAGATGGATTTAGTATGCAGAAATTAGCCAAAGCATCGGGAGTTTCTCCTGCTACCCTTTATATTTATTACAAAGATAAAGATGATTTAATACTCAAACTCGGCGTAGAAGAAGGTAAACGCATGAGCGATGCCACGCTGCAAGGATTCAATCCTGACTTACCTTTTGCTGAAGGATTACGGATACAGTGGCACAATCGCGCCAGGTTTTGGTTGGAGAACCCTCAAGCCAATTATTGTTTTGAGCAACTTCGTCACTCTGCTCACCGCGACAAAATACACGCCTCTATCCAAGATAATTTTGCCGAAATTATGGGAAAATTCGTCAAAAAAGCCATACAAAACGGTGAATTATCGCCTATGCCTATTGAAGTTTATTGGTCTATCGCTTTTGCACCTTTGTATAACCTAATACGGTTTCACAACGAAGGACGAAGCATGGGAGGAAAACCTTTTATTTTTTCTGAAGATATCATGAATCAAACCTTGGCCTTGGTTTTAAAAGCCTTAAAGCCTTAGTGGCTCAACCTTAACGAATTCATCTGATGAACACCCAGTCAACTATTTACAATATCTTAATCTTCAAGACCAATATCAAAACGGAAGAAGATAAGCATAAAATCGCTCCGCTTTTAGATGCGTTGTTGTCTATTCGTCGGTGGACCGTGGACTGTGAAGATTGTGATTGTGTATTACGTATTGAATCAGACAATTTAACGGAAGACGAAATCATTAAGCTCATTCAGCAGGGCGGGTTTACCTGTGAAGTATTAAATGATTAAGTTCCTATTTTTAAAAGAACATCAGCAACTAAATATCCATGAAACAATCACAAAACGCACTCTTTTCAAGCTACCAAAAACTTGCCATTGCTTTATTGGCTCTCACGCAGTTTACCGTTGTCTTAGATTTTATGGTCATGTCGCCTCTTGGCGATTTGCTCATCAAATCTATGAAGATCACGCCCACACAGTTTGGCTTAGTAGTATCCAGTTATGCTTTTAGTGCAGGTATCTCTGGCTTATTGACGGCTGGTTTTGCCGACCGTTTTGATCGTAAAAAGCTATTGTTATTCTTCTACATAGGTTTTATTATCGGCACCTTGTTTTGTGGATTAGCCCCCACTTATGAGGCCATTGTAGCGGCAAGAATTTTTACGGGTTTATTTGGTGGGGTTATTGGCTCTATTAGCATGGCCATTATCACAGATTTATTCAGTCTTGAACAACGCGGGCGCGTGATGGGTTTTGTGCAAATGGGTTTTGGGGCAAGTCAGGTGTTGGGGATTCCTATTAGTCTTTATTTGGCTACTCTTTGGGGTTGGCAATCGCCTTTTTTGATGATCGTAGGTCTGAGTGTGGTGCTGGCATTGGTGATTATGAAATCCATGCAGCCTGTCGTAAAACATTTAGAAACACCTTCTGACCGCAACGCCCTCAATCATTTGTGGCACACAGTAGCCAAGAGAAACTATCGCATTGGATTCTTGGCCACTGCGCTGATGTCTATTGGAGGATTTATGATGATGCCCTTTGGCAGTGTCTATGCTATCAACAACCTCAAGGTAACGCCCCACCAACTTCCACTTATTTTCATGGTATCGGGCGTTGGGTCGCTGGTCATGATGCCGCTTATAGGGCGTTTAAGCGACCGAATGGATAAATTCAGACTCTTTACTTTTGCCTCGCTTTGGATGGTGCTAATGATAATCATTTACACTAATCTCCCAGTGATACCGTTGTGGATGATCATTATTTTCAATGTGTTGATGATGATGGGCATTATGAGCAGGATGGTGCCGGCCACTACCTTAATCACGGCCGTGCCTATAATGCAAGATCGGGGGGCGTTTATGAGTATCAATGCCTCTTTGCAACAAATTGCAGGCGGGGTTGCTTCCTTTGTAGCGGGCATGATTGTGGTACAAAAAGATAATTTTAGTCCTTTAGAACACTACAACACCTTGGGCATGGTGGCAGCGGCTATTTCTCTGTTTTGTATCTACATGGTCTTTCGAGTAAGCAAAATGCTCAAACAACCACCGAAACAACCTCTTGAAACATCCATAACTCCTAAAATTCAGGCCATTTAATCACAAGGGAGGCAGTAGCTTGCCTGGGTTCATCAGATTGCTGGGGTCGAGGGCGCGTTTAATAGCCCGCATTACCTCAACAGCCCCATGATGTTCTAAATCCATAAACCCCAACTTGCCTACTCCTATGCCATGTTCTCCTGTGCAAGTTCCGCCTAAAGCCAAGGCCCGGTGTACCAATCTTTCGTTGAGTGCTTTAGCTCTGGTGAAAGCGTCAGGGTCTTCAGGGTGAACAAGGATGGTCAAGTGAAAGTTACCATCGCCCACATGCCCCAAGATAGGTGCCAAAATGCCTGTTTGCTGTATGTCTATTTGGGTATCGCCAATACATTGTGCCAGTTTTGAAATCGGCACACATACATCGGTGGACATCAACTGCGCCCCTGGGCGCAGGGCCAAGGCCGCTGGTGCGGCATCGATGCGGGCTTGCCATAGTTTTTGTCGGCGTTCTTCTTCTTTTTCCCACACAAAATCCAGCGCACCAAATTGATGAGCATATTGCTGCACTTTAGCTACTTGCGCTTCTATTTCCAGTACCGAACCATGAAATTCTAAGAATAAAGTAGGTGTTTCCTGATAATCAAGCGAAGCATACCGATTGATGGCTTGCATCATCTGTGCATCCAATAATTCTATTTTGGCGATGGGTACACCTTGTTGTATGGTTTTTATGGCTACATCTACCTTCCGCCGCCGTTACTGGGCTGTCGGGAAAGTGCAAACAGCAGCATAAATGGCCACTGGCTCGTGGGGTGCAACTCTTGAGGGTTAGCCTCGCCAGATTACGCCCAATGTTCCTCTCTGAACCCACAAAAAGCCGCGTGAGGTCATAGCCTGCCGATGATTTTTTGGCTTTGGTGGCTGTTTGAATTATATTTCCATTGGCCAAAACTACTTCAACGAAAGTACGTTGTCTTTCATCGTCCCATACCGAACAGCGTTTGTGCCCGAAGCACGCGTGCTGGCCATGCCCTCCAACGTGGCATTAACGCCTGGCCCTATCGGAAAAAAGAAACCACTACCTTCCAATCGTTTATCAATTTGATTGCGCGTAACACCCGCTTGCACCGTAAAGTACATATCGGCCTCGTTGATTTCAATGACTTGGTTCATCAAATAGGTATCTATGCACAATCCACCACGCAGGGCCAGCACCTGCCCTTCTACCGAAGTACCTGCCCCAAAGGGAATAATCGGTACTTGGTGTTTGACTGCTATCTTTACAATTTCAGCTATTTCTTCGGTTGTTTGAGGATATATCACCACATCAGGGGGCATGCAAGCATGATAGCTGTAACCCGCGCCATGCGCATTTCGCGTAGCGAGGTCATTGCTTACGCGCTCACCTACTACCTGCTGAAGTTCCTGAAAAAAGAGAGCGTGATTCATGTGAAATTAAGTTGAACGAAAGCGCAGTTTTTCAAGCATTTCATTGGTCAGTGGTTCGGTATAAATCCCGTATCCACTTACTAAAACGCCTTTGAGGTTATATTTATCGGACGAAATGGCATATAAAATAGCTTCATCAGCAGGGTCAGTTTGACCTTCAAAACGATAGAATTCATCAATTTCAAATTCATTGGTAAAGACCTTGTAAAGCCTTCGCTGCACACACTCTAAACATTCTTGTTTAGATTAAAATCTTCCACATAGCCTTCTTGCGAAGTGCTTCTATGGTTTCTGAAAGGGTATCGTAGGCTTTCATTGATAGAAGGTAGCTTAAAATTTAGTTTATAAACCCAACAAATCTTGATAGGAAGGATGCGCTTTTATGTAACCTTTGATGAAGGGACAATAGACTTTACAGGCCATTTTTCCTGCCGAATGGTATCGAGTGTCCACTGGGCCAACTGCTGCGCCAAACCTTTTCCTCGTAAATTGACAGGGACAAAAGTGTGCATCAGATAAATAACTCCCTCATGCCAACGGTATTCTATAAAAGCATACTCGCCATTGATTTCTACCTCAAAACGTTTTTTTTCAAGATTGTTAATGATGTTCATAGTCTTGATTTTAAGCCTTCACTAACTCAATAATAGCGATTTCGGGTAAAATGCCCACACGCCCTGGGTAGCCAATATAACCGAATCCACGGTTGACATACAAATGTTGGTCGGCTTTTTCCTGTGTAGAGTCCTCCCCACTGTTTGTAGCGATATTGCACGGGCCCATTTGAAATTGCCCAACTCTACGCCAAATTGCATACCGTGGGTATGGCCTGCAAAGGCCACATCAATGTCTTTGAATTTGCTGGTAACTTGGGCGTTCCAATGGCTGGGATCGTGCGATAGGAGCACTCTGATTGTGGAAGTCATTGCGTGTTGGTAGGCTTTTTCTAAGTTTCCATATTTGCAAAACCACCTGCTCCCCTAGTTTTGAATACCGAGCAAGCCGATTTGTTCGTTGCCTACTTGAATAGCCTGATGCTCATCCAACAACAAATCCCAGCCCAAGCGATGGGCTTTGAGGTCATTTAAGTTTTGCGTTTGGCTTCGCACTTGGCCATTGGTAGTAGTCGCCATAATCGTGGTTGCCTAACACCGAAAATGTCCCCAAAGGTGCTTTGATTTTGCTAAAAATAGCGATATAATCTTTCACTATCCGCCGTATTATTGACCAAATCGCCTGTAAAGAAAAATAAGTCGGGTTTTTCTTTTTCATCAACATCTCTTACGCCTCCTTTACGGCTGTTTTATTGAAAAACTTCCCGAGTGAATATCCGACACCACAATTTTAATCCCCTCAAAAGCTTTGGGTAGGTTTTTGACAGGAATACGCACCCGTCGAATACGATAATCGTGCGCCCCCGATACAATGCCGTAGGTAAATCCTGCCACGGTAGTACCTGCCACCGCCAAAGCTGTTTTCATCAAAAACTCAGAGCGTGGAATGGCATTATCAGGGGAAATGGCCGTTGAACTGGGTGCAGGAGAGGCGGTATTGGTAAAAAAATGAGCAACCCATTTGCCAAAGCGAACTACGTCGTCGAGCAAGAGAAAAAACAAGGAAAAACTTGGCAAAATATGGAATCAGTAGGCTGTCCAGATAAACTGGCGCGTTACACGGCTGAGAGCATCGGGCGGTATCAAAAATTGGGTAACTACCCAAACCACCAAACTTACGATAGGGATAGCCCAATAAATGCCATAAATCAGGCGACGGGTTTCGCTCAAGCTGCCCCGTGTCAGGGTTTTGACAGCTTGAAAAACATATAAATCCAGCAGGAAAAAGATACCAACAGTAATCAGAATAGCAGGTAAACGGTTCATATAATCAATGAGAATGAGTTTCCAGTACAACAAAAGACCTACCCAAAAAGTGTATTATGACGTAAATTTAGGGAGAAGCGGTAAAAATAAAGGATGAAGTGACTTATTAGGCGCATTAGAACAAATAGTCTTAGGCAACTGATGGCTTATAGTTATTTTGGGGTATTCCGCTCCAACAGATTTTGGGTAAAATCATAAAAGCGAATCAGTTGAAAAAATCACTTTATTTTTTCGTTAGTTTTGTCCTACTGAGCGTTATTTTTACATTTTGTAACAATAATTCTAAATGATGTCTCCTAACAAAACAGAATAGTCTATCATCATCTGTTATGGAACTGGTACAAAGACTTAAAAAAAGAGAAGAAAAAGCTTTCGCAGAGCTTTACGACAAGTACCATGTCGCTCTTTTGGGAATACTATTCAAGATTGTGAGAGACAAGCAAGAAGCAGAGAATCTTTTACAAGATACCTTTGTGAAAATTTGGAAAAATATCGATGCTTACGATGATACAAAAGGCCGATTGTTTACTTGGATGCTTAATATTGCACGCAATACCGCGCTCAATCATTTGAGAGCAACAAAAAATTTTGAAGCTATAGAAATCCAAACCCTTGAATGGGGTGTATATACCGATAGGATTGGTGTAGAGCCTCACGAACCAGAGGAGTTTTATGTAAAAGAACAAATAGCCAAAATGGACAATCATCTTCGACAAGTCATAGACTTGATTTATTATTGGGGCTATACGCAACAGGAGGTGTCGGATAAACTTAACTTGCCTTTGGGCACTGTAAAAACACGCACACGAGCTGCCCTTAGCTATTTGAGAGAAAAATTAGTGCAACCTAATTGATATGAACGAAACAAAAAAGATAATCGAATCAGGAATCGTTGATGAATTTTGTATGGGGCTATTGTCTGCTGAAGACAACCTAAAAGTAAGAGATTGGGCCGCTCAATACCCCGCCGTAGCCCAACATATAGAAACTACCCTGGCAGCTTTGCAAACCTACTCGAGCATAACGCCTACGCCTACTTTGAAAGCCAAAACATTGTCGTTTATTGGAGAGCTCAACAAAGAAAGCAACTTACGGCTCGAAGACAAACCTCAAATCAGTAAATATTCTGACATCGTGGCTTGGAACAAGTTGCTCGATGCTGAAAAGCCCGCTGAAGACTTTGAAAGCATGAAGGTCAAATTTTTGATTGATGACCCGACCCACCAGTTGTGTTTGGCATGGTTAGAAACCGAACTTACTGAAGAGGCACATCACGATGAAGAATTTACGGAAAGCTTTTTGATATTGGAAGGTAGCTGCGAGTGTAACATTGGCGGAAAAATTATTCGCCTTGCGGCTGGCGACTTCTTAGAAATTCCCGAAAATACCCCTCACACCATTCGCAACACTTCTACCCATTTGCCTTTTGTGAAGGCGCTCATTCAACGGATTGCCGCCTAAAAAAATAGACTCAATCCAAAAAGCCCTGTAATGACCGCATTGCAGGGCTTTTCGTTTTTTTGGCAACTATTTTCAAAAAAAATTACGCTTTTGAAATCCAAATTTTCAGGGCTGTTGTATGTATGCCAAAATCAAATAAAATCTTTCTTAAACCACAAAAATTAAAAAACAATGAAAACTAACAAAGAAATCGTACAAGCCATTTATGATGCTTTCGGACAAGCCAACATTCCATTCATTCTTGAATCAGTGGCAGAAAATTTTACTCATTTCGACCCATCCGACCCCGCAGTAGCCCCACAAGGTGGAAGGCATAGTGGCAGAGCAGAGTTTTTGGGCTTTTTTCAAAAATTGGGCGATAGCGTTGATACAACACTGTGGGAGGTTGATAATATTATTGCTGATAAAGAAGAGGTTGTTGCCACAGGCAAACATGGGGTGACTGTAAAAAAGACAGGCAAAAAAGGAGTAATAGAGTGGGTCATGGTGTGGCATTTTGAAGGCAATCAACCTGTCAGTATTCGCAATTACTATGACACTGCCCGCTACGAAGCCCTTTATCAAAATTAATACATCCAATTTCAATTCCATAAACCCAAAAGACAATGAAAACTATCAAATTATTTCTGATTTTAGCCTCTTTGGCCTTCTGTTTAAAGGTATCGGCCCAATCGCCCGAGCTCATCAAAAAAAACATCATCACTGCCTACGAAAGCCTTAACAAGCACGATTTTGTCGCTTTCAAAAGTGTTTGTACACCGACCGAACTGGCAGGGCCTACGCCCATAAAAGGTGGATGCCGCCATCGAAGCCTACAAATGTTTTTTACCTTATCGCCTGATATGAAGTTTACGGTCAAAAACGTTGTCATTGACGGCAATCGAGCGTTTGTTGAAAACACCCTCATAGGTACAAATACTGGCGTGGTAATGGGAATGTTACCGCCCACAGGCAAGAAATTTATGTACACCGACATTGACATCATTACTATTGATGCTTCGGGTAAGGCCTCTTCGCACAGTTCGGCAAATCCTAATGAAATTTTCCATCAGATTGGCTACGGCGCATTGGTAAATCCCAATACAAGCGTCGTCTATGGTATCTATCAGTGTTTTGGCAAAGGCGATGTAAACGGAATTATGGATGCTTTGGCCACCAATGTTTCTTTTGACGTACGGGATAATCCTGCGGCAACAACCAAGAAAATTTATACAAGCAAAGCCGAAATTCCAATGTTTTTCAAAGAGTTGGTGGAAAACGTAGAAGTTACAAAGTTTGAGCCTTATAGGGTCTTTGCCGATGGCGACGGTGTACTGGCAGCTATCAATGTAGAATGGAAAAACAAAGCCACTGGTAAAAAATGGAGCAGTCTTTTCAATCACAATTTCAAACTCGAAAATGGCAAGGTGAGTTGGTTCAAAGAAATAGTGAGCGCACCCATAGAACTGAAAGGAATGTAAGGTTTGAATCAAGACATTGATAAAAAGAATAAAATGACCAACAAACCCATAAAAATCGCACAACGTGCTTCTACCTACCATTTTGTCACAAACTGGCAAGTCGCTGCCACGCCCCAAGAAGTTTACGACATTATCAGCCAATCGAGCCAACTCACTCGTTGGTGGCCTTCGGTCTATTTAGATGTGAAAGTGCTGGAAGAAGGCAATGCGGATGGCGTAGGTAAATTAGTCGAACTCTATACCAAAGGATGGCTGCCCTATACATTACAGTGGAAATTTCGGGTAAAAAATACCCATAAGCCCCACGGTATAGAAATTGAAGCCCTTGGCGATTTTATAGGTAGAGGAATATGGATTTTTGAAGGAAACGGAAACGGCACTTCCATCATATATGATTGGAAAATAGAAGCTACCAAGCCGATTTTAAAAAAAATGTCTTGGTTATTAAAACCTGCTTTTTCGGCAAATCACCTCTGGGCCATGCGAAAAGGGGAAGAGAGCTTAAAATTAGAAATCCGAAGGAGAAATGGCGAAAGAGACGTTCCAATACCTCCTCAACCTACCTTTCCTCATAATTTAACAGACAATAAGATACTCTAAAGTACCCGTCTTCATCTATTGCATTAGCGAAGCAGTTGGAAAATTGCTTCGCTTTTTTGTGTGTAATGGCACTCTACTACCCCACCTTTGCTATCTGCTTTAAGCGAAGGTATTTTTTTACCACATTTACCTTTCTAAACCTACATGAAGTAGCTATTTTTGATTCCAATTCAATAAAATATGATTGACATACAACTCACTGAAGAGCCACTCCAGCCCCAAAACTGCCTCGACGCTGTGGTATCCGACAACGCAGGTGGCATTGTTACTTTTATAGGCACGGTACGCAACCAAACCCAAGGAAAAAAAGTAATCCA
The DNA here is from genome assembly GCA_041392315.1 of Spirosomataceae bacterium. Classification (GTDB taxonomy): domain Bacteria; phylum Bacteroidota; class Bacteroidia; order Cytophagales; family Spirosomataceae; genus Runella. Next base: position 92,906 of record JAWKMH010000011.1, read on the forward strand.
GCTGGCTTTTGAAGCCTATCAACCCATGGCTCTCAAAGAAATGCGTAAAATTGCCGAAGAAGCCATACAGCGTTGGCCTGTGTTGCGCATCGCGATTCACCACCGCATTGGAGTCCTAAAAGTCGGTGAAATACCCGTTGTCATTGCCGTGGCCTGCGCCCATAGAAAAGCGGCTTTTGAGGCTTGCCAATATGCCATTGATACCCTCAAAGAAACCGTTCCTATTTGGAAAAAAGAATATTTTGAAGACGGCGAAGTATGGGTAGCAGCGCATCCGTAAATCAACCTAAAATCCACCCTCTAATGAGCACCCTAAAAGTACCTATCCTGCGCGTAGAAGGAGCTAAAAGCCAAACAATCATAGACAGTGTAGCCATAGAAGAGCCCTTAGAAATTCGATTACGGTTTTGGGAGGATAGTGGTTGGGTTGAAAAGCCTGTGTCTATCACCATGCGAACACCCAGCGACGATGAGGCATTGGCCGCAGGTTTCCTCTACAACGAAGGCATCATCCAAGCAGCTCATATTGACGGTATCAAAACAGAGGCCGATAATACTGTAATCATCAAGCTCAAAGCCGATGTACGACCTGATTTACAAAAATTACAGCGCAATTTCTACACTACTTCCAGTTGTGGCGTGTGTGGCAAAACTTCCTTGGAGGCACTCGGATACAGCCATCAACGACCCAATTGGGACAGAAACCTTCCTCTTCTCCTCCCTGATTTTATCGCAGCTTTGCCCGAAAAACTCGCCACCGCTCAGCCGATTTTTGACCAAACGGGTGGCCTCCATGCCGCAGGCTTATTTGATTGGGAAGGCCGTTTGCTTTTCTACGCCGAAGACATAGGCCGCCACAATGCCGTGGACAAAATAACAGGCAAAGCCCTTCTGGAAGGACACTTGCCATTTCGACAGCATATTTTGGTATTGAGTGGCCGCGCCTGTTTTGAGTTGTTACACAAGGCATTGGCCATGAACATCCCCGTTGTAGTGGCCGTGGGTGCACCTTCGAGTTTGGCCGTAGAAACAGCCCAGCACTTCAACCAAACCCTCATCGGATTTACACGCCAAGGCCGTTTCAATGTCTATACTGGGCAGCAAAGGCTACAACCGCTTAATTAGTAATGATTGTTTATCATTCATCATCTAAGGATAGATAGAACTAATAAATGGTCGTGCAGTGCTATCGAAAAATTTATTTACAGAGGCTCAAAATATTTTTGCTTTTGATATGTTTAATCAAACTCTGATAGAGGTGCAGGAAAACCAAATGTGCTTACCAATGGTCACAACTTCTTGGTATATGACCACGAATTGGCTTTTTCATTTATCATGCTGTTACCTTTTTTGAGGAGTAAAACCCCTTGGATACTTGGTGTAGCAGAGCAGGAAATGTACAACAAGCATCATTTCTTCTCATATTTGCGACATTGTAAAATAGATCTTTTGAATTTACAGAACGGTTTGTAAAAATTGACAATTACTTTTGGGACAGAGTTTACGAGTTTATGCCTATACAATGGCAGGGTTCACAAATCGAAGAAATTAGAACATATTTAAACCTAATTATAGAACATAGAGGCATATTTGCCAAAGAACTCGAACAAATACTATTGACATGAAAAAATACCAATACCAAATACTAAGATAGGTTCACGACCAGTTCACTGGGGAGTTCGTAAATTTGGGCGTAGTGGTATATTCGCCCGAAGAATCGTTTTTAAAATTGCGAGCGAACTGACAACCCTCTTTTTGCCATCAGAGCATTTGGCTACCATTACAAAACTAATCTTACCACAAGACGATAGTGCCTTAGTTTTGACAGAAGTTAGGCATGGAGTAGATATAGAAATTGAATCAACACTCGGTGATTTATATTACGATTTAGTCGAAAAATATCTCGACCAGACACCCGAACATTCGCCAAACGACGATGAAGTATGGAAAAAGAAATATAAGACATACTTCGACAAATATAATATCACCAACAGACTGACAACGCACGAAGTGACTACTAAAAACGATAGTTTTTCGTTTGACAAGTCTTGGAAAAACGAGATTCGGAAGTAGATGCCGAGCTATTGGCAAAAAGAATCTACCAACAAATAGAGGAGCATGACGTAAGCCAATATGACAATTAAACACCACTGACAGGCCGACAAAAACGAACGGCTAACATAGTATTGGCAAAAAAGGGGCTGACGGAAGTAATTGAGCGGTTGTACTATCATCGGCTTTGTGCTTCCGTCAGCTTTGTGCTTTCTAACCCCTTCTTCGCCAATACCTATTCGTTTTGGCGAAGAATAATAAAACAATTAAAAGCCCACTGGATTTTCTTGAAAATTTCAATATTTTTGAAAAAAGTAGTTGCCGACATATGAGATATATACGCTACTGTTGCGTTGATACAAATGTTATGCGTCAGCAAAAGACGACAGTGCAAACATTAAACGACAGAATAAATGGACTTTATAACATTAGACTTTGAAACAGCGACTTCACAGCGGGACAGCCCTTGCGAAATTGGTTTGACGTTCGTTAGTGGCGGACAAATTGTTGAAACTAAATCTTGGTTAATTAAACCAATGTATGACGAGTTTGACTACTTCAACATTCTAATTCACGGCATCAGACCCGAACACGTTGCGGACAAACCAGAGTTTAACGAACTGTGGACAGAAATAAACCTCTCGTGGAAAACAAGTTTTTAATTGCACACAACGCAGGTTTTGACATTAGTGTTTTACGCAGGACACTTGAAGCGTATAAACTTCCATTCCCGACATTGAACTATTCTTGTAGTTACATTTTCTCTAAAAAAGTTTGGCAAGGACTTCCAGCATACGACCTCAAAACACTTTGTAAAGTAAATAACATTGACCTTAAACATCACAGGGCTGGTGCGGACAGTATAAGGCGACAGCAGAACTAACTTTAAAAGCATTTGAAATTGCAGGTGTTTCTTCGCTTGACGACTTTCCTGAAAAATTAAAAACGACAGTTGGACAACTTTATGATGGTGGTTATAGACCTTCTGAAACCAAAAGAATTTACAAAGCCAAAGACCTAACGAAAATTGTTGGCGACCCTAACTAAACATAATCCTGACAGATATTTTTTACGGCAGGACAGTTGTTTTTACAGGAGCATTATCATCAATGGTCAGAGCAGAAGCCCAACAAACTATTGCTGACATTGGCGGAATTATAGGGAACAGCGTAACTAAGGACACCGACTTTTTAGTAGTTGGACAACAAGACTACCGAGTTGTAGGAGATGACGGTATGAGCAGCAAACAAGAGAAAGCTGTTAAACTAATTGAGAAAGGTTCTATACTTGAGATTTTATCAGAGGACGACTTTTTAAAAAATTTATAATGACAGCAACAGACGACAGAAAAGAAAGCCGAACGCATAACAAGGTATTGCCAAAAGCGGGGTGACGAGCTTCTATGACACTTTTGTGCTTAACCAAACTTTAGTTTTTCAAATCAACGGTAGTGCTGAAACGCCCCGCCTTCGGCAATACCCGAACCGTTAGCGGTCATTGTAAAAAGACACTCCTTTATGTAAGAAGACAAAATGACAAAATTAGCAATACATATAGCACTTCTGTTTGCGTTGACAGCATTACACTTTGGGTGTCGCCTATCCTTTTCTTTCAGGCGATTATGACCGATTGGCTATGCCTATTTCAACTATGATACAAGTTTTTGGTCTTGTAGGACTTGCATTAGTTCCTATTGGAATTTTATGGCTTGTTATACCAAAGTATAGATTTGGTTTTGCGATAATGGCTTTGATTATTAGCACTTTTGTTATCCTTTGTTATTTGTCTTTTTGCTACGTTGAGTGTTGGAAAATCTTTAGGAGTGCTTATACTGTTACTATGGAAGTTTATCGCTGTACTTTTAATTCCGCAGGTAAAATCATTAAAAAACAAACGCAAAAAAAAGCTAATTGGCTGCCAGCTTACTTAATTTATCTTCCCGTTTTTACGCTTCTTTTTCAATTGACGCTTGCAAAACACTTAACCCAATTAAGTAGAAACCGTGCCATTGAGAATGCAAACCGTTTTATTAGACATATTGAAGAATATTATACGCAAATAGGACAATATCCACTGACACTACAAGCACAAAACAAGGATTATTATCCAGATGTTGTAGGAGTTGAAAAATATCTGTATGCACCACACCGAAAGAGTTATAATCTTTCATTTGAACAACCCAGATTTCTTCTTGACAAATTTGGCACAAGAGAATGGGTTGTTTATAATCCTTTAGATGAAAACAGTGTATATAGTCATACAGCGTGGCTTCTTCCTACTGAACAGGCAGAACCAAGTCAAGGATGGTACGCTTCAGGGGATACAGGACACCAGCATTGGAAATATTTTTTGTTTGACTAGTAATAGGCGAGCTGAACGGTTTCGTATCAACGGAAGTGCAAAATTCAACCTTCGTTCTTCGTATCAAGTTTAGTGCTAAAAATCCCCCACTTCTTCAATACCCGTCCGTTGATGGCAAGCATATCGCAACACCCTAAGAACTCAAAGTCCTAATTTGTCGATCATTTGTTTTTCACCCCAGCTTCGCATTTGACTAATAAAAGGAATTAATTCCCTTCCTGTTTCGGTAAGTGAATATTCAACTTTGGGAGGAACTTCTAAATAAACTTTTCTTATAATCAGCTCATCTGATTCCAATTCTTTAAGTGTTTGTGTAAGCATTTTTGGTGTAATGCCAACCACCGCTCTGTTTAATTCTCCGTACCTCAAAAACCCATCTTTTAATACCCATAAAATCCGTGCTTTATACTTTCCACCTATACGTTGAAAAGCATAATCGACTGCACAATGAGCCTTTTTAGTATTATTTTCATATTTCTATAAAATCAAAATATTGATAATCAGTATTACTATATTTTTAGTATGTACCTTACTTATTTGTATGTACTTGTCGTAAAGGTATTAAAGAAATATTTTGTAAAAATTTATTTACGCTAAATCGAATTATTTAATGAATGCGACAATAAAAGAGTATTATACTTTCCAGTTATAAAAATTATCATAGGAATTACACTATGCTTTTCACTATTTGTAGTTGTTCAAAATTTTGTATCAAAACCTTTTTTTTACAGCCTGATTCAGGATAAAGAGCATTGCTGACCCAATCATTCATTGCATTTCTCTTTTAGTTTTATTGTTTGGATATTACTATTTATTTCGTTTTTACGACAAAAGAAAAATAACTGAATTATCAGCTTAAAGTATATATCCAAAGAAATGTTTGGGGGGTTGCTTTCGGATTTTTAACCATTTCACTAACTATTGCCATCTTATACTTTGCAGGGTACTATCATTTTCTTAGTATAACAACAGCCAACTATTCATTAAACTACTCGGCATACTAATGGTTGCTGCATTAGTCGAAGACTTATTTCATAGAGATTAATAATACGGGTATGTGAAAAATGGTTAGGCACTAATCTTACCATTGTCGTTGGAATTTTAGTAGAAACTCAGCACATTTTCAATCCCAATACAAACCTATTGAGTGTGTTGCTTTATTTGGTTTGGGGTTTCACTATGACCATGTTATTTCTTTATACCAAAAGAATTTGGTTGCCATATTTCTTTCATTTAGGATGGAATTTTGCTCAACCATTTTATGGCTCAAATCTTACAGGCTTAGATGATATGGGCAGTATAATTAAATCAAAATTTAACGGACCTGAAATATTTACAGGCGGGGCAATGGGTGTTGAAGGGTCAATTTTTACAATAACCTTCTTACTTTTATTGGTATTATCTTTTATGGCCTTGCAAAAAAGAAGGAAAAATTATCAAAAGAAAATCGTACAAAAGATGAATCTTAGCGATGAATTTATAAAAATTTGGGCAGCAGTTCCAGGCTGGGCGTTTTTCAAATCCGCCAACAACGCCAAGCCCTGTTCGTTCAGTCGCAACCAGCCTACCAGCAGGGCAAAATGATTTCTAATGAGTAGTATTTTTGACAATATAGCCTATTTACAGCAGGGCAACAGCCGCCAACGACACGCTTATGCTATCTTGTCAGATTATCAAATTTTGTCAAAACTCCAACCCTTTGACCCCATTCTTGTCGGCACTATTCCGATTAACATAGACGTTGAAAGCAGCGACTTGGATATTATTGGGTGTTTTTCAGACAAACATGCGTTTCAACAATCAATAAGAGACCATTTTGGTAGTGAAAGGCATTTTTCAATGAGGGAACGACAAAAATCAGGCACTTTGGCTATTATAGCCAATTTTATTGTGGACAATTTCGACATTGAAATATTTGGACAGAATATACCTACCAAACAACAATTAGCTTACAGACATCTGATTGTTGAAGACAACTTGTTGAAACAACATGGCGAAAAATTAAGACAACAGATCATTGAACTAAAACGACAAGGACACAAGACCGAACCCGCCTTTGGATTAGCACTTGGCTTGGTGGGCGATCCATATATTGAACTACTGAAATTTGAACGGGGCACATAAGCCCAAATTGATAACAGCCCCACCTCATTCGCCTCATTGACACGTCAATCTTTCAGGTGTAAGGCGGCACACACACGGCGGATGGTTTCATCTAAGGGCTTATATTCGATGACTAATGCTTGCTTTATTTTTTGCCCATCATAAATGAACTTGGTACGAGCCGTTTTGGCAGTCTCTCTGGTAATCAAGGGTTTGCTACCCGTTAGCCACGAGCGCACAGCCTCAATGCGCCATATCACCTCTGTCAAAAAAGGAGAAACGAGCTTTGAGGGCGGCTTTTTGCCAAAGGCTTTCGCCATGTTTGTAAATAGCTCTTTGTAGGTAATAGAGCCTGCGCTGAGAATGTATCACTCGTTTTCAATGGTCGAAAACAGCAGTTTGACCATCGCTTGGGCTACATCCTGCACATCTACATAATTGATAAGTCCTTCGGTATAATATTTTTCGTCATATACATATTTAAACAACTGGAATGCTGCTACGGTGCCAGTCGCCTCGCCCAACACCATGCTTGGATTGACAATCACCGCTGGTAGCCCTCGACACGCCGCGCCACACCTCCAGTTCTGCCAAATATTTACTTTTGCCATAATGTGAGTTGAGCGGCGATTCCTCCCATTTTTGGTTTTCGTTGATAACCGTAGCTATATTTGGGTCCAACACCATGGGGTCTGGGCGGCCTAAAGCGGCCACCGAACTTACAAATCCCAATTTTTGGATCTTGGTGTGCAATGCTACATTGACCACATTGGCCGTGCCTCTCACATTGATTTCAAACATTTGAGCGCGGTCTTTGGGCAGAAACGATACCACTGCCGCGGTATGTATGATATGTGTAACTCCCTCAAGCCTTTTCTAAAGAAAGCAAGTCTAACACATCCCCTCTATCCACTCTATTTGATGTTGAATAGTTTGCACGAGCGACAAATCGCTGTTGGCACGTTTTAATGCTTTGACTTTGTGCCCAGATGTCAGTAAATAACGCACAATAGCACTGCCAATCAGACCATTGGCCCCTGTTACTAAAACTGTAGAAGAAAGTGTATTTTTCAAAAATGAAGTGATTAATGGTTCCTACAAAGGTAAAACTTTTGTTTGCTTAGGCATTGCCAAAGCGCATGATTCTCTCTCATTGGCATCAAAAAAATAGACCTGCGAGAGCCGAATCTCACAGGTCTAAAATGGTTAGCTCTCTTTACAAAAATCAATGCAAAGTAGCCACTGCCTCTTTGATGCGACGACAGCTTCGTAAGATTTTCGTCAGGAAGCGGCTGTGGAGATACGCATACAGTTGGGCGCACCAAAACCAGAACCAGCTACGGTAGCCACAAACGATTTGTTTAAGAGCCACATACAAAAATCGTCAGAATCGTTGATGGTCGTTTCTCCGTCCGTTTTGCCAAAATAAGCACTGATATCAGGAAACGCATAAAATGCTCCCTGCGGCATATTGATTTTAAAGCCTGGGATTTCTTTCAACAACCCCACCACCAATTGACGGCGGCGGTCGTAGGCTTCGCACATTTCTTTGGCGGCATCTTTGGGACCAGCAATAGCCGCCAAGGCGGCACGTTGAGAAATAGATCCTGTGCCTGAAGTGACTTGGCCTTGGAGTTTTTCTACTCCCTCAGCTATCCATTTGGCTGCACCGATATAGCCAATACGCCAGCCTGTCATGGCATATCCTTTGGCTACACCATTGACTGTGATCACACGGTCGTGGATTTCAGGAATTGAACCCATACTAAAATGGCCTTGGGGCGTAAAATTGATGTATTCATAAATCTCATCTGCCAATACAAAAACGTTATCGTGTTTTTCTATCACTGCAGCCAAGGCACGAAGCTCAGCTTCGCTATACACCGAGCCAGTCGGGTTGTTGGGCGAAGCATACATGACAACGCGTGTACGGTCGGTAATGGCTTCCTCCAATTGTTGGGCGGTTACTTTAAAATCGTTCTCAAAACTTCCTTCCAAAATCACCGATTTGCCTTCGGCAAGTTTCACCATTTCAGAATAGCTCACCCAGTAGGGGGCCAGAATGATTACCTCATCACCTGGATTGACCAACACCTGAATTACATTGGCCAAAGAGTGCTTTGCCCCTGTTGAAACCACGATATTCTCGGCTTTCCAATCAATGTTGTTTTCGTTTTTAAATTTTTCGGCGATGGCTTTGCGCAAATCAGGATAGCCAGCTACAGGCGAGTAGCCATGATAGCCTTCGTCTATGGCCTGCTTGGCGGCCTCGCATATATGTTTAGGCGTTTTAAAATCAGGTTCGCCTACACTCAAGCTAATGACTTTATGGCCTTGTGTAGCCAGTTCTCGCGCTTTTTTGGTCATCCCTAAAGTAGAAGATTCTTCCAGCGCATTGATGCGGTCGGCCAATGAAGGCGCCATTTCAGCAACAGCAGACATATTTTGGTGTTTTTTAAATTTTGGGGGCAAAATTACCATTCCGTATAAAAAAACCTACATTAATTTAAAATTTGTCAAAATTAAAGCCCTATATTACAGTACTTAAAACTAAAAAAGAGCGCGTTGATAGTTTCAACTACCCACGCGCTCTTCTACTGAATCAAACGATTTATGCCACTAAGAACCCATGCCTGGCATTACGATAGTGTCAATGACATGAATCACTCCATTGCTTTGATACACATCTTTGATAGTACCATCGAAGTACCCCCTTTTTCATCCATCAACAAGAGTTTTTTGCCTTGCATCATGGCTTTCAAAGTACCTCCTTGCACTGTTTTGAAAGTAGCCGTGCCACCGCCTGCTTTGATGGCTGCCGCAATAGCTTTGGCATCCATTTTGCCTGCCACTACATGATAGGTAAGAATGGAGGTCAATGTTTCTTTGTTTTCAGGCTTTACCAAGGTCTCTACTGTGCCTGCGGGGAGTTTGTCGAAGGCGGCGTTGGTAGGTGCAAATACCGTAAAAGGCCCTGCCGATTGTAGCGTTTCTACCAATCCTGCGGCTGTTACGGCAGCTACCAAAGTGGTGTGGTCTTTGGAATTGACCGCATTTTCAACGATGTTTTTAGAAGGGTACATCGGTGCGCCTCCTACTTCTACTGTTTTTTCTTGGGCAAAAGACGTGTTAAAAATAAACGCCGAAACGAGCAACATTACTACTTTTTTCATGATTGTTTGTGATTAGATTTTGATTGTTTTGTTTTTAATTTGAATGACAAACAGACTTACGGCAGCACTCCTTCGTTTGGATTTAAAAGGCGGTTTATTTTTTCAATATTATTTTTCAAAAAAACATAACGTATTGTTTATGAGAAATTTACATTTATTTTTTTATCAAAAAAATCATGCAATTCAGTTGGGCGAATAGAAATACTGTCTTTTTAACAGCACTTGTCCTGTGCTTTCAATTGGCTTTTTCGACGCTCTTACAAGCCCAAACCTTCACCAAAGATCGGTTTGTAGCTAAAGACGGTGCAGTAGTTTGGACAGAGACCATTGAAATAAAGGACATGGATACCCCCATTATGGTAGAAGCGCTAACCGCAGCTTTAAAGCAAAAGCATTTTATTCGTTTAGACAGTCTTCAACAGCAAGGAGTACTTTCTGGCACTATTGGAAACACTTTGGTTCCTCCACTTTCAAGCGCGCGATTTCGGGTAGATTTTTTGTATGAAAGCTATATTGTAACCGTGAGTGAAATGATGGTTCAGAAAAAGGGCATAGAAGTTTATCTATTGACCACCAATAGGAGTTTTAAGAAAACATTTCCCAAGTTCAGTGAAGAAATTGACCATGAATTAGAGGTACTTTTTTCTATCAGATAGGGCATTAGAAACCAAAAAACCCGCTACACTTGCGTATAACGGGTTTTTGTGACGAAGGCGAGATTCGAACTCGCACAGGCTAACGCCCACTACCCCCTCAAAGTAGCGTGTCTACCAATTCCACCACTTCGCCTTGATTGGGTTGCAAAAGTAGTCGGGTAAAATGAAATTCGCAAGTGTTTAGAGCAAAGAAATTAACTTTTCCACGGCCTGTTTGATATTGTCGCGTACCTCCACAATACTCGCTTCCATCATATAGCAAGGTGCGGTGATGATTTTCAGGTGGTTATCTACGGCTATCTCTTTGATGGAAGTCATTTCGGCCACCTGCCCAATGGACTCCATGCCTGCTGAAATAGCTGCAATATCGTAAGGGGAGTTTTGGGTAGTAGTACCCACGCTCAAATGTGCCCGAAACTCGGTTCCTTCCAATGCCTTAGCAATCGTAGTCGGGCTCATACACAACCCTACAATAGGCTTACCTTGTTTTATCATCTCCACAATGAGGGTCTTGACAGAACCCAAAATAGGGCCAGAGGGGCCTTCAAACGCCCATTTGGTAATATTTTTGGCCGTACCAAATCCACCCGGCATCACCAAACCATCCAACGCTTCAGCCTTAATGTGGTCTATGTCTTTGATGTTGCCGCGTGCTATTCGTGCCGATTCGACCAACACATTGCGGGTTTCGGCCATTTCTTGGCCTGTGGTATGATCTAAAACATGATGTTGATGGATATTGGGCGCAAAACACACCGCTTCTACTCCCGCTTCTGCAAGAGCCAAAAGCGTGAAGACCGATTCGTGGATTTCTGAACCGTCATAAACGCCATTACCATGTAAGAGAACGCCTATTTTTTTCATATAAACCGTGTAGATAAAGAAATTGAGTTGAAAAAACAATATTACCCTATTTTTAGAGAAAATTTCTTAAAAATTCGTAGAAAAAATAACTTACTATCTTTGATAGCCTGAGAGACTCCTATTTGTGTATTTAGGTCAAAAAGTCTTTTCTTTGCAATTGACACCTATTTTTATTCAAACCATACCTAACAAATGCACTATTCAAAACTATTGCTGGCATTGCTTTTCAGTTCGACCCTTTTTGCTCAAACAAAACCTACTACTTTGGCCCAACCTAAATTGGTGGTGGGCATCGTGGTAGATCAAATGCAGATTATTGGCACGTTATTACAACAAATATACCGAAGGAGGGTTTAAACGGATGATGCGTGAGGGTTTCAACTGTCGTAATCATCATTACCATTATGACCACAGTAACGGCGGCGGGGCACGCTTCTGTTTATACAGGCTCCGCCCCCGCCATTCATGGCATTGTAGGAAACGACTGGTACGACCAACGCCTCGGCAAAGGTATGTATTGTGCTGGCGATAGCACCGTACAAACCGTAGGCAGTTCCAATGTTTCTGCAGGGAAATGTCCCCAAAAAATATGCTCGTAAGCACCATCACCGACCAATTGCGTATCAGCAAATACTATCAGGGTAAAACCATCGGCATTGCCATCAAAGACCGTGGGGCTATTTTGCCCGCAGGCCACACTGCTAACGGCGCGTATTGGTTTGATAGCAAAACAGGTAATTGGATTAAGGTACCTTTTATATGAAAGACCTGCCCCAATGGTGAAAGACTACAACGCCAAAAAACGACCTGCCGACTTGATGAAGAATGGTTGGAATACACTCTTTGCCCATTGCGCAATATACGGAAAGTACCACCGACGACCAACCCTACGAAGCTAAATTGATGGTGCAAAAAAAGCCACCTTCCCATACGATTTGGCGGGAATGGCCGGCGATACTTTTGGTACAAGGTTGCATGCTCATGGCAATACCATCACCAAAGAAATGGCACCGGAAGCACTTAAAAATGAAAACCTTGGCAAAGGCAAAGCCACTGATTTCTTGGCCGTTAGTTTTCAACCCCCCGACTATGTGGGTCATGCCTTTGGCCCTAACTCGGTGGAAGAAGAGGATATTTATTTACGTCTGATCGACTTGCCGAATTGTTTGATACCTTAGACAAACAAGTAGGCAAAGGAAACTATCTATTATTTCTTTCTGCCGACCACGGTGTGATGGATGTAGTAGAGCCGTGGAAACAAAATCGTTTGCCCGCGGGTCGATTAAATATCGGACAGGTAAGTCGCCGCAAAAAACCGCCTTAAAAGAAAAATTTGGAGAAGGTGAGTTTATAAAAGCTTCTGAAAACTATCAATTTTATCTCGACCACGATGTATTGAAAAGCAAAAATATCGAAGTAAAAGACATAGTAAATACCATTAGGCTCTACTTTACTGAAATTTTATATAGCCGAGGTGCTCAATACCCACGATTGGCCATAATGCCAACCTCAATGATTATTTACTTGCACTGTACAAAAATGGCATACACGCCAAACGCAGTGGAGATGTGCAATTGTGACAGAACCTGGCTGGATGTCGAGCAGTATCGCTGCCACACATGGCTCTCCTTACAACTACGATACGCATATTCCTTTATTATTTTATGGTTGGGGTATCAAGGCAGGAGAAACATTTAGCCGTACGTCCGTAGCAGATACTGCCCCTACCCTTGCAGCACTCCTGAAAATCTTAGAACCGAGCGGTAATATTGGGCATATTATAGAGGATGTATTGAAAAAATAAAAATGCCTCCAATGTGAATCGTCAAAGATTTTCTATCTTTCGACTACGACATTAAGCCCATACGTTCAAGATATGCAACCAGAATTGAGGAAAGACACCCAGATTGGAGAGATTCGGTACAAAGGTTTGAAGTAATGCTTAAAACCAAGAACGCCAATTCTTTGATTTAGATGTTTACGAGCAAACGTCAGAGCACTATTACATGAAGGAACTTAGAACGGCTTTACAAGCTTGTGAATTTGGATTGGAGCATTTTCCCTACTCGCTCGAATTAATGCTTGATAAGGCGCATCTCCTCGCCCAAAAACAACATTATGAAGCATCCATAGAGTTGTTGGAGCGAGTTGCCCTTTTTCACCCTCATGACTTAGATTTGCTTTATGCAAGGTGGCGTTTATAATATGATGGGCGAATATGAGCAATCAGTGGAGGTCTATGAAACCATGCTCCAATACATCGAAGAAGAAGAAAAAGACGACATTCTGTTTCAGATTGGCCAGGCGTATCAAAATGCAGGAAAATACGAAGACGCTATTAAATACTACAAGAACAGTTTAGCACTGAATATCAACAATGAAAATGCCCTATATGAGATGGCTTTTTGTTTGGAAATAGCAGGTGAATTAGAAAATAGTATAGCATATTATAATGACCAACGACTGTATTCCTTGTATTCTATAATGTTGGCATAACCTTGGTATATAGTAAACTCGGTCGCTTTGAAGAAGCCCTTCAGGCATATGACTATGCGACGGTTATTAAAGAAGATTTTTCGTCGGCCTATTTCAATATGGCCATGCTCTCGAGAACCTGAGCGGTTTCAGGAAGCCAATGCTTGCTACCTACTACCTCCAACATGAAGCCCCTACTGCAGATTATACTGTCATTTAAAATAGCCACGACAGAAGCTAAAGATTTCGGCAAAGCGTTAGAATATTATCGCCGCGCTTGCCGATAAAGAATGGGACGAGGGGTGGTTTGGCGTGGCTGTTTGGTTTAACTGCAGGAAGAAGAAAATGGATTGAAGCCCTCAATTGCATCAGAAAAGCCATCAAAATCAATGAGCATAGTGCCGACTATTATTACCGTGATTTGGAATATAAAATTGGCAATGTATTTTTCAATGGAAGCCTTCGAAAAAGCTGCCGAAGTCGAACCTGATTATGAAGAAGTGTGGCTCAAGTGGTCGCTCGTTTTATTTGACCAAGGGCAGTTTCATCGTGCCTACGAAATCATCCAAGAAGGATTAGAAGATATTGTGGACAATGCCAGTTTGTATTATCGTGCCACCGCCTATCTCCTGCATGCGGGCGATTATAAGGAAGCTCTTATCCACCTCGAAATAGCCCTCATGCTCGATTATAATGCTCACGAACAACTGTATGTTTTCTTCCCGAATTAGAAAACAAAAAGCCTTATTCAAACTTATTCGAACAACATAGGAAGTGAGATTAATAACCTGCCTATTTGATTTTGGGTCAACCTCCAATTATTTTACTTTTACTCCATGAAACATCTCCTCCCTTTGGGCGTTCGTTTTCCATCTATCATTCTAGCCTACGCCCAAAAATGGGCCAACACCAACAGCCGCAAAATATCGGAAACTCACGTTACATTTTTAGCCTCGGATGCACTCAAAGGCGTGGCACAGGCACGAAAGACGAACAAAAAGCAGCCGACATTGCCAGTCAATTTAAAATGGGGGCTTCAGCCCAAAGGTACGAACGGATTCGAACAACCTTTCAAAGCCAATCTTGACACGGTTCATGTGTTAGATGCCCGCAATGTAGTGGGCTATTTAGACAATGCTGATCGTACCATCATTATAGGTGCACATTACGACCACCTCGGCGAAGGCTTCCAACGCGGCTCGACCCAAATCCCAAAGGGAAAATCCATACTTATGCCGATGACTAAACGCCGCTTTGGTGTAATGGAGTCCTGAATTTACATACGGCATTATTCACAAAACAAAGTCAAAGAAAAACACAACTTCCTCATCTTGTTTTCGGCAGAAGAAGGAACTCGGTCGGTTGTTCTAAGTATTATGCCAAATCCTACCATTGACCTCTACCTCCAACTTAATGCTTATTGATATGATTGGCTGCGGCCAAGGCCATTACAGTAGGTGGCTGTGGGGTACCAGCCCTACTGCACAAGTAAAAATTCCTCCCGTCATGCAGCGTGAAAAAATGTTGGTGACTCCGCAGGTGCAGGTGCTTCCGACCACACGTCCTTTATCTCAAAAAATCCCTGTCTTGTTTTTCTTCACAGGGGTACATGGCGACTACCACAAGCCCAGCGACGATACAGAACTCATTAATTTTGAAGGAGGAAGCCAAAATACTAAATGCTATATATAGCGCCATTAACGATGATAAACTCCCCCATCGCCTTCGAATACCGCGAAACGGCCATGCCCATGGCTCGAAACATGAGTTTTTAAAGTAACGATGGGTTTACTTTTAGACTATTCTTTCAATGGCCCAGGCATCAAAGTAGATGGTGTATCCAAAATCGCCCAGCCGAAGCCGCAGGAATTAAAGGCGGTGATTTAATTTTGCGCTTAGACAAGTACACCCAAGTACCATTACGATTATATGGGTGCTTTGGGTAAATTTGAAAGGACAAACCGTAGAAGCGAAGTACAACGGTAAATGAAAAAGTTGATGCTTCCTGTTGTTCTAATAGCTCCAATGAATGTAGGGTGGAAGAGGACTGACCGTAAATTAGTATTGTTCGTGCTAACATAATGATGACACCACGTGTAAAAATTTGCTGTATAAGTAGCATCCAAGAGGCCCGTTTAGCTGTTCAATATGGGGCTGCTGCCTTAGGGCTTGGTAGGAAATATGCCCAGTGGCCCTGGCATAATTTCAGACGCTTTGATCAGAAAATCGCTCTGCAATCACCCCACCCATCGCTTCTTTCCTACTCACCAGCGAAACACAGGCTGAAGCTATCATTGCCCATCATCAAAAGGTACATACTACTACCATCCAAATCGTAGATAACGTGTTAGCAGATCATCAGCAACACATAAGGCCTACCTTCCGTCAAATTAGTGCAAGTAGTTCATGTTATTTAACGAAAAAACGTTGAAGAAGCCATTGAGGTATCAGCTTTTGTAGATGCACCTTTGTTAGACAGGCAATCCCAATTTACCTACCAGCGAACTTGGTACAGGTCGCGTTCATGATTGGGCCTTTGAGTCGCAAAATACGTGAAAGTGTCGCTATTCCGCTCTTGGCGGGTGGCATCAACGCTACTAATGTGTGCCATAGAAACCGTACAGCCTTTCGGATTAGATCTTTGCAGTAGTGTACGAACCCATACTTCCTGATGAAATAAAATTAGCGCAGTTTTTTGAAGCAATACAATAAAGTTTAATAACTTTTCGTTGTGTGCTTGATAGTCTTTCAACGAATGTAGATGGTGGTTTGCCACGGTGATGCGTTTGATGCTCGAAGCACTTCGCAAAGGCCACTTCGTGTCATGTCTTGGTTAAAGAGTTTCGATGGTTTCGCCATACTGCGCATCATTCAATCCCTTCAGTACTCTCTCGAAAATCGTAGCTCTCCATCATACCGTCTTAATTACGGCTTCTTGAACTACTCGCTGCTGCTTTCTCCGTGCTCCTCGTGCCATTGGGCTTTGTTTTCCAGTAGCAGCAGCCGTAAAGCCAAAATTAGCATCTGCCAAGTGCATCATTTGTTCGGCAAAAGACGCGAATTTCGGGGTGGGTTTAAATGGGTGTCCATCCTCTGGTATTGCATCCAAATATTCTTGGTATATGCCTTGCGTTGCTCCCAATCTTTGACGGCTTGTCCTACATTGAGTCGTGGGTTTGTTGGTAGCATTGACCAACAACAACAACGTCATCATTCCAACTACAGAAAGTAACTGTTTCATTTGTGTATTGATTTAAGGGTGATTTATTGGGCACAAAAGGGGAAACACTTTCTCGATAGTCATTGAACAGAAAGTACAAAAATTTCGTTATATTCGTATCCTACTAACTTTCTAACAAGCTATGAAAACCCGAATCACCCTTTTTGCTTCCGTCTTGTTGCTGACCGTTTTGATGAGCAGCTGCTTTTATTCAGGCGGCTATCGCTATCGTCCCGATTATTATGGACCTCGTTATGCACCCCAGCCTTACGTTCGTGTGATACCACCGCCCGTATATGTGTGTCCACGCGTATATGTAGCTCCTCCTCGATATAATGTACGCCCAAGGTACAATAACCGTAATTATTACAACCGAGGTTATAGCCGCAACTATCACCAACCAAGGCAGAAGAAGGCGTTAATTGACAAGAATGAATTAACTAATTGATTGATAATGAAGAAACTCATTTGTTTTAATGCTCTTATTACACATTGGTTTCGATAGAAAAACTCCCTGCTGAAGCTCATTCTGGTAATAAAAAAGCGACCGTGGAGGTCGCTTCTGAGAAATCTTTATTCGGTAAAAGAAAATAAGCGTAAACGAAACCGTCAGCGCAAAGGTTTTTTAGAGGATTTTCCGCAAAAAAGCGGGTGTGGTTGTCCTAAGATGCAGCGAGTACCAAGTTGTGAGTTCCTACTCAGGCCGTCTGTGCGGTAGGGAACTCAGTACTGAACTTAGTACTGGAACTAAGAACTTACAACTCAACCAATCCAACTGAAGGTTTATTTCTAAATCTTTTGGCATTGCGCTTGCGTTCGTTTTCGTCTAAGTAAAACTTACGAATACGTGGTTCGTGGCGTTACTTCCAAATATTCATCTTTTTTGGATATATTCCATTGACTCTTCCAAAGAGAAATTAATTTTGGGGCAATCCGCATCGTTATCGTCCGAAACCTGAAGCCCGCATATTGGTTAGTTTCTTGGTTTCTTGCAAATTCACTACAATATCGCCTAAGCGGCTGTGTTCGCCAATTACCATACCCATATACAGTTCGCTTGGATCGACAAAAACTTCTTACCCCGTTCTTGCAAACGATCTAACGCATATGGAGAGGCAGGCCTGTTCCTTTAGAAATAATAGAACCATTGATACGACCTGCAATAGGGCCTTTGTGTGGTTCGTAGGCTTTGAAACGATGTGAAAGTACCGCCTCTCCTTGGGTAGCAGTGAGTACACTTGAACGCAAGCCAATCAACCCACGCGAAGGAATATCAAACTCTAAGTGCTGCAAATCGCCGCGTGGCTCCATGACCAACAAATCGCCTTTGCGCTGCGTTACCAATTCAATTACTTTTCCTGCCGACTCTTCGGGCACGTCCACCACGAGCATTTCCATAGGTTCAAGACGTTGTCCGCGCTCGTCTTGTTTAAATATCACTTGCGGCTGGCCTACTGTAATTCGTAGCCTTCGCGACGCATGGTTTCAATAAGCACCGACAAGTGAAGGATACCGCGACCAAATACCAAAAATTTATCTTCACTTCCTCCTGCTGATTCAACACGGAGGCCAGGTTTTTTCGGTTTCTTTCATCGGGCGGTCGCGCAGGTGGCGTGAGGTAACAAATTTACCTTCTTTCCCAAAAAATGGGGAATTATTGATGGTAAAGCTGTTCATCGTAGGCTCATCTACATCAATGCGAGGGAGTGGCTCGGGGTTTTCGTAAAGCGAAATCGTATCTCCACCTCAAAATCTTCTAAGCCAGTTACAGCACAAATATCACCTGAAGACACTTCGGCTACCTTTGTCTGCCTAAGCCTTCAAAAACCTGTAATTCTTTGATACGCGACCGCTTTACACTGCCATCGGCCTTACAAAGACCTACTGCGCGCCCCTTTTCGGGCCCCACGATGCACACGCTCAATAGCAATACGCCCTACAAATGAACTGTAGTCCAGAGAAGTAATTTGTGACAGCTCCCCTTCATTTTGAGGAGCAGCAGGAATATAAGTTTAACAATCATTATCTAAAAGATATGAAATATCGGTCGTGGAGTTTGCCAATCTTGACCCATCCAACCTTGTTTTGACGAACCAAATACCGTCGGGAAGTCCAATTGCTCATCATTACTTCTAAGTTGAACATCAAATCAAAAACGGCTTCGTGTACTTCGTCGGGACGACAGTTAGGTTTGTCCACTATTGACCAGCAACACTTCAAGCCCAATTAGAAAGCCTTACCCAACACAAAGCGTGTTTGGGGCATAGGACCTTCAAAAGCATCTACAAGCAATACTACACCATCAGCCATTTTGAAAGTACGCGCTCTACTTCTCCTCCGAAGTCGGCGTGGCCGGGTACTTATGATATTGATTTTGACATCTTTGTAGTACTGATACGTTTTTAGGAAACAATCGTAATGCCTCGCTTCAGTTCAAGGTCGTTGTTGTCTAAGATTAGGTCGTCAAACTGTTGATTGTCACGAAACAGCTTGAGTAATGGATAAATTTGTCCACCAAAGTGGTTTTACCGTGGTCAACGTGCGCAATGATGGCGATGTTGCGGATGGATTGCATTTGTATTTTTGCGTTATTGTGAAAGTTGCGGATTACTACGCAACAATGTTCTGAAAAAGACCCGCAAAGGCAATAATATTTTTTAAACAAAAACACAGATTATTACAACTACACCTTCATCAAATAAAGAAATTGGGCTATTTTTAAAGGGAATAATCCTATTTTGCATATTACAGTAAGACAAAAATTTGGAGATATTATTGAAGCAAATGCTTTGTCGCATTTTGAGTTCAGTTTCCTCCCATTCTTTTGCTGGAATGGAGTCCTCCGTAATTCCTCCCCTGCGTAAATGGTCACTTGGGTGTTTTCGATTTTCATACAACGTAGGTTCACAAAAGATGGGTTTCATTGGCGACATTGACGCCCAAAACCACTATAAAACGCTCTTTCATAGCCTTCATATACTTGAATAAACTAATGCCTCTTGTTTAAGTATCCTTACCAAACAGCAGAGGTCGGATGCAGCAATTCGATACGACCGCCGATTTCTGAAAACGAATCGCTTTGGTATCTACCTTATACTCGCTTAATAGATGTATCAAACAATTCGCCACAGCGCTTTTGGTACTCTCTTCGAGGTATTCGCGCACCCTGATTTTTTTAAAACAAGAAATAATATACCTTCCCACCAAAGCCTGTTCTTCGATTTCTTTCTGTGACCAAAGGGCTTGTTTGGGTGCAATGGGCTGCTGGTTTCCATCGAAAGCCGATTGAGTACCTGCCACAAAAAGCAACGGTTTTAAAAATACCCTCCTTGTCCATAGAAACCAGCGTTTCGGGGTTGCACCCACCCAAATTTGATCTAACTGCGGCAAATAGACCATAGATACAAACGCCGTCGGGTATTTGTCGCACAAGCGGTCAAAAA
The DNA here is from genome assembly GCA_041392315.1 of Spirosomataceae bacterium. Taxonomy (GTDB): domain Bacteria; phylum Bacteroidota; class Bacteroidia; order Cytophagales; family Spirosomataceae; genus Runella. The sequence goes on from JAWKMH010000011.1 coordinate 113,253, forward strand.
TCATGAAGGGCGACAAGCCAGTGGGCAATGCTATTTCTTTGGTGCGCGACAGCACTACTTTTTTCAAATGACCTGCCTGTATGGCGGCTACAGCAGCCTCCACGGAGCGCATATAACGCTCTTTAGAAGCAGGCTGGTACGGGATTGAAGGTCTATTTAAGGCTTCATTGGCCGCTGTTTGGGAGGCCGTAGCTACCATTTGGCTTTGTTTTTGCCATTCCTCTTTTTGGAACAACGACAAGCCCTCTTTGGCTTTTTCTGCTAAAATTTCCCCTTTTTCTCCAAAACGATAATATAAATCAGCCTCGATAAACAGCGTATCTTTCCCTTCCTCATTCAGAAAAGGACTGAAAGCAAAGCCAGTGGGTGCGTCTTCCAATACGATTTTAGTGGTTGAAACACTACCGTTAAAATGAACAATCAACTGCTTTTCTTTTTGATAGGGCAATTGCCATATTGCCACGGCACAGCCCATTTCTAAGGCAGCTTGCCAACCCGAAGAAAGCGAAACGGTTTGGGAGGTATGAACGAAACTCTTTATATTTTCCAGCGCATTTGATTCCATGCCTTATAAACCATTTTCGGCTACAAAAAGTTGTTAATAGCCTGCTGAATGTCCATCTTTTCGTGACTCCGAAGCGCCATGATATACTTTGTTTTTGGCATCAAACATGATGGCTTGATAGCCGCCATAGCCACCCAATCCATAACCTACTTTGTGGCCACGCCGCATGAGGTCGCGGATGGTTTCGTAAGTATAGCCATGTTCGAGCGTTACATAGCCGCTGTCTTCCATTCTTTCTCCCGTAGGCTCCGACGAGCCCGAATGGTCAATGCGCGGGGCATCTCCTGCTTCTTGGGGGTTCATACCGAAATCAATCATATTGACAATGATTTCGGCATGACCCAAGGGCTGAAAACCTCCTCCCATTACCCCAAAGCTCATAAAAGGCTGGCCATCTTTGGTGACAAAGGCAGGGATGATGGTATGAAAAGGGCGTTTGTGGGGAGCATAAGTATTGTTTTCGCCTTCATTTAAACTATACAATTCGCCGCGGTCTTGAAACTGAAAACCCAAGCCATCGGGCGACATACCCGAACCAAAACCTCGGTAGTTGGACTGAATCAATGACACCATGTTGCCCTCTCCATCGGCCACGGTTAAGTAAATGGCCTTCGCTTCTTTGAGTGCAGGATTGCCCGCATCTACACGGGCTCGCGGCTCGCAATGGATTGATTAGTTTATGACGCCTATAGCATACTCTTTAGAAATCAGCACTTTACAGGCACTGGCAAAGTCCATGTCGGCATAGTATTTGAGCGGTTTTCAAAAACCAATTTTTTAGCTTCTACAAAGTGGTGGATGTAATCGGTACTCACTCCCATTTTGGCCAAATCGTGCCTTCCAATATATTCAACATTTGCAACACGGCTATTCCTTGTCCATTGGGGGCAACTCCCACATCGTGTGCCACGGTATTGGTCGAAACAGGCTCTACCCGTCAGATTTGTGGTCGGCAAGGCCTTTAGCTCAAAAGCCTCTACTTTTTTCATGTTATCAATGGTGTGGGCTATTCGCCTTTATAGAAGGTACGCGGCCCCCCTTTGGCTATTTTTCACAGGTTAGCCAAGGCAGGATTTTTTGAAGATTTCACTGCGCTTGGGGCCTCGTTGGGCGCATACACTTCCTTGGGTATTTGCCAAAAGCGCGAGCTACCATATTGGCCCAGCTTCCTGTGGCTTCGCCCATGAATCGAAGCCCTCTTACCGTACTTGATAGCGTGGGCAAGGAGTTTATCCATGTGTTTTGCCAAAACGCTTGTGCATCTCAAACCAGCCATCCACACAGCCTTGCAAGGCGCACCGACACAGGCAGCGGGCCATCGGCAGGAATGTGCTTGAGACCTCGTTTTTTAAATTCGTCTAAGGTCAGGCTATGCTTTTGCTAATGCCCCGAGGCATTGAGGCCATAGAGTTTTTGGTTTTGGCATCCCAAATGATGGCGAACACCGCCCTCGATGCCATTGACGTGCGGCTCTACATAGCCCTCCATGGCATTGGCGGCAATGGCGGCATCAATGGCGTTTCCGCCCGAACGCAGCACATCAATGGCCGCTTGGGTGCTATGGATGAGGCACCGCCATGCCGTTTTGCGCCATGACCACCGTCCTTGTTGCAAATGACCTACCCGAAAGGCGATCTTGGGCTATGAGTGTGCAGGCAAGGCTAAACTCAAATAGATGAAGGTATAACATGTTTGTTCATGTCGTAAATATTGGATGAGGTTGATGATAGAGAGTATTTCTAAACAAACCTCATAATGGGGTTTTTGTTTCATGAAGATAATGAATGCGTAAACAAGACCAAAACAATATGAACAACCCGCTACCGTTTGCTCTTTTTCAAGCTTATTTTCCACCATAAAATGGCTTTTTGTTGAAGCCTTGACATGTTTTCAACACCTGGGCACAGTTTTTATTGTTTTCGTTCATTAACAGGCAGCCCATTTTTGTGAGTTGGGAGGCCGACAGTCATTGCGTTTGGCCGCATAAAGCTACACTTTTGATTGATGGCACAGAAAGATATTGCGGGAGGCCAGCAAAGCCACCATACTGTTTTGACTGCAAATGAGATTGGAAACAATCGAGAACCCACTGGATTTTATAGAGAATTTTGATATTTTTGAAAAAAGTAGTTGCCGACATACGCGATATACGCTACTGCGTTGTTAACACAGATGTTGGCGGTAAATTATAAACGACAGCGAATTAATACACAATTCACAAATATTTAAAATGATGAGTTAATTTAGCAGATTTGCAATCAACAGAAATTACGAAAATGATATAGAAGGGACCTTTCAAAGACTTTGTTCAAGTCTGGTGTTATATTTTAGTAAAAGGAAAAATAAATTTAATTTTAACGCTCAGCAGTATTTGGCTCTTTCAAAAGGACGAATGGACTTCTACTTTACAGAAAAAGGGGTCTTTGCCTTTTGCAATGCTGATATGGAAACACCTTTATTATTGGGAAGTAAGAACATTGAATTATTAAAAGGGACAACGATGCTAATATTTGCTATGTCAGAAACTTCAATTACTTATGTTTAAATTATACGTGGACGGAGTGAAAGTGAGAGAAGTTCAAAGCGTAAATGGGGAAGTTAATTTTTCATTTGGAGAAAAAACAGAAATTGAAAAAACAGAAAATGACATGACTGAAATTTGTTTTGCACTTGCAAGCGAAATAATAGTGGAAAAGAATTTTGGTCAATAGAGCCTGACGAAATCTTTACTCGATATACAGAAAAAGTGAGTCAAAGAAGACAGTTTAACTCAATAATTAACAAATATAACTAAGACATCTAATTTGGACGACAAGAAAAAAACTACCGCCGATGGGTTTGTAAGTGCGGGCGGACGAAATAAATCTCAACATTAGGAATTCTTTGTACTTTTGTTTCGCGGACGGAAACTACCAAGTTTACTTCAGGTAATAAGAGATTTAAAATTTATATCGGCAGACGTTCAAGTGGGACGAGTTTCAAATCCCCCACCCGACCACAAGCCCTATTCGTTAGTGGCAAGCTTAAAAAACCAAACTAAAGAAGGAATTAGATCAATAAGACAACTCAATAAACTAAGAACACTATAGATAAAAACAAACTATTTATTGATCAGAGTGAAAAGAAAATGAAAGTGATGAAAAGAAATATCTTATGGCATTGAGTATGTCTGTCTTAATGGAATATATGACTCAAATCAAAACTCTTCTTTCATTTTAACCGATGGAGGAGGCGATAATAAAATTGATGCTTTACTTTACCGATGATGAAAACGACTTGTCTGAATTAACAATCATTCAATCAAAGTTGCCGTTAACTGATGGAATAACAGATACTTTTTCAGAGGATGAGATAAAGCTTTGTATTATAATGTAAAAATTTTTAAGTGGTGAAGATTTTCAAAAACTACCAATGAAACATTGTTAAAGCGAAAATGACTGATTATAGAACACTTCTAGAGAGAATGAATTTCCACCGATTTCAATAAAATTATTCTTGCAACAAATGGTATAATTCATAATGGTCATAAATCATTGACTGAAGTTTTGAATAGTTATGAATCAAATAATATTTTTCCTGTTTTTGTAGATAACTCCAATTTGGTCATTCAAAAATAATAGAAACTGGAGAACTTTAGTCAATCTTAAGAATGATAGTGATAAAACAGATAGTATATTTTCTATAGAAGACGAACTTTTTTCGGGTAAAATTGCATCATGCTCAATATTGGAATTAATGAAATTCTACAAAAATTCTGGCGAGAGAATGCTTCTAAATACAAATGTTCGATATCTAATTAAAAACAGTTCGATAAACAAAGAAATTAAACAAAGTTTCATAGATGATCCAATTCGTTTTTGCTATTTAAATAATGGTATAACTATCATTTGTAATAATTACCAAATTGGTGCGACTGGTCATTCAAATACAAAATTGACATTTATAAAACCAAGTATTGTTAATGGTGGACAAACAATTGCCACTTTATATTATTTGTATTCTTCTAAGTACGATGAGTACAAGGAGCAATTTGACAAAGCTAAAGTATTGGTTAGGTTTTATAAATCCCCAACTGAATTTTCTTTAAAAATTGCCAAAGCCACTAACTCGCAAAACCCAATCAGCACAGTTGATTTAAAAGCCAATGACAATGCGCAAGAAATTGCAAAAAAATATTTAGAGCAATTCGGCATTGGTTTAATAACAAAGCTGGGAGAAGAAATAACTTTTTATGATGATACTGTAACGAATGAATATTTACTTCAAATATATGCTTCATTATATTTTGATGATCCAGCAAAAGCAAAAACAAGTAAAGCAGGTATATTTAAAAAATACTATGATGACATTTTTAACGATTTAATAAATGAAGAAACTTGCAAAAAACTTTACAGATGTTATGAAATTTCAAAGTTTATAAATAGTCAAACTTCAAGAGATAAAGTAGTTTTACAAAATGCACTGTATTCAATAATTTATTCTATGAAACTATACAATTCTAATGTTTTGAATGAAAATATACCATCAAATCAAATAAATCAACATTTTTCATCGAGTTTTCAAAGTGCATATGAACTAATGATAAAAATTATAAATCAAAAACAATCGGAATTAAAAACGAAATTCTCAATGAATAATTTATTTAAGGGAAATGAAATTAAGGATTTAATTGACCTTGAATTTGAAAAAACAGAATAAGCCAGCCACTAACAGCCGTTTTGCAAAAGCGGGGCTTTCGTGCTTCTATGACAGTGAAGTGCTAAATTCAAGCTTTGTGCATCTAATGAAGTTTAGTGCTGAAAATCTCCGAATCGTTGGATGAAACTTAAAATAAAATGAAGAAAAATGTAGTTATAATTTTATTGACAACAGCCTTTCTACCAATGCTTTTAGCACAGAATAACAGTACTCGATTATGGACTGAGGCGGACAGGCAATTTTTGTTAGACGGACTTAAATCAACCCAAATTGAGTTGATGAAAGAAGTCGAAAACCTAAATGAAGTACAACTTGCGTTCAAAATTGATAGTAGTAAATGGTCTATTGCGGAAGTATTAGAACATCTTGGCACTTTTGAAGAAATTTTGCAATGGGATTTATTTTGTAACCAATACACACCTGAACAATCGGGATTTACAAATAATTTATCTATTAAAGACAGTGTCATGTTGGCGTATGCGACAGATACAACAAAAGGAGAAAAGCACCGCCTGCCTGGTTCGTTAGGAAGGTTTAAGAACTGAAAGAATTAACAAAATATTTCAATTATCATAGAGCCAGGTAATAAGGTTAGTTGAAAATACAACAGCCGATTTTAGGAAACATTATATCTATCGCCCGTCCGAGTGGGGCGATTGGGCTGTTAGAGACTTGCATCAATATACGATAGTTTATATTACGCATACGACAAGGCATATCAACCAAATCAAAAGAATAAAAATCTGATAGAATTTCCCTCAAAATGGACAATGTTGGACAAATCAAGACAGGGCAATGCTCTTAAAGAATTGGAAAGAACGAAACAAGCCAATTATTGCCGAAACGAACTCACTTACAAACGAACAATGGCATTTTAAGCCAACAAATGAGGCTTGGTCTATTGCTCAGGTCGTCGAACATATTGGTATTTATGAAAGGATTTTTTACAAGAGGCTTGGATTGCTACCGAATTGCCACCTCAGCCCCAATATTATGTTGCCTCGCTGTCTGATAGTACTTATTTGTCATTGGATGGCATGAAAGTCAATCGCACAATGCCCTTGAAAATGCTATACCTTTAGGATACATGAAAGGAAAAGACAATTTGAGTTTTTACATTTGGCGGTGCATAATTGATTTTGCATGAGCAAAACAAAATAAAGACTTAAAAGTACATTTTACGCCGAGAGGGGAACCAAATAATAGAAGGAGTATTCACGGGTTATTTGTAGTACAATATGGTCATACTGATAGACATTTGAGGCAAATACATAGGATAAAATCGCACCCGAATTATCCAAAATATAAATACTAACCAAGAAAATTCATCGAACGATGCTGTCCCGTGCATTCCGCCAAACAGCCAGACCACAAGCCAGAAATCTACTGAAATTTCAAAAAATCACGGGAAGGTCATAGGGGATAATAAATCATAGGTTGTCATTAAGGAAAGGCATTCATAACCCAGCCTTCAATACAGCTATGAAAATTATAAGTCTCTTTTTGTTCACAAGGAGTACTATGGGCTTTTCGGGCAGCCGACACCCCTCATCGGAATCATTTTCCCGAGCCACCTCCTACTCCTAATCGCTTGTTTTATATTCAGCGAAGCAACAACACAAATACGGTCGTATATGAAGCCAACTTAGATTCCAACAAAAAATTAAATCTTGCAAATCCGATGAACGTATATTGGATACGTTATGCTGAACAAGGACAAAGAGAAAGCCTTTCGGCGCTCCAATGGCAGCTGGTATATGGCTACAAATACCACGAACAAGGCAATGAAAGTAGAAGTGAACCTGAATGCTTTTAGAAAACGAGCGATTTGGATTGCTTACCAAGAAGGTAAAACCACCACTTACCCAAATAAATGGCGAAAAAGCTGCTCCTAAAGGTTTTTGTACAATTAGTTCCCAACAGTTTTAGTCCCTAAAAGTACCGCTTCATTGAGTTATTTGGCTTAGGTCATCTAAAAGGTAAGCCTGTATATGAAAGAATTTATATCCAATAAATTCTTTCATATCAGCAAACCTCTTTTTTCTATTTCGGTTCAAATTCTCAACTCATCAATCATCTTATTACAAGCTCCCAGCTCCTTCGAGCAGGACTTACAACCGCTCTTGCTGTATGCCGCTCCTTTGATTTTATTTGCATTGGTATCGTGATGTTGGGTGGTAAACGTCTTCCCCACCACCATTATGATCATGATGATTTAGAGAATTTCAGTGGGCATTGGTATAGGTAGTTTAATGATCAATGGCTCTCCATATGATTATAGGGTTGAGTTTGTTTTGTTACGAAATAGTCCTTAGCCGTTTACCCAATACATGGTAGTCGTGGGCAATTGCTTATTTAGGGATGAACTTCTGCAATTACTTTGCTCATTTTATTATCATAAGCAGCGTATTTGGTGGGCTACGCATGTTGGATCATCACTCTATTGGAGCATCATCAATCACAATACTTCCTTCCGAAATTCTTGGACACAGCACTTAAAAATCATTTTTTTGTACCTGTATGGTTATCAGGTATCCATCCTATAATGCATTCACTTGTTATCAGCTTAGAAGCTTGTGTATCAATTCTGGATTCATACCGAAGTCATCCCCAAATTACCTCGATGGTTTGAGTTCGTTTTTGTCACTCCTTCCCATCATCGAGTACATCATGGCAAAAACTCGCTTTATATAGACAAAAATTTCGGGACTACCTTTATTTTGTGGGATCGCCTATTGGGTACATTTCAAGAAGAAACCGAGAGGCCCGTGTATGGGCTTACTAAACCCATCACTTCTAAAAATGTGGTATATCTTAATTTTCATGAATGGCAAGCTATAGTGCGGGATAACGCCGACAAAGTCTATAAAAGTAGCTGGCATTTTGTTTGGTCCGCCGTAGATTTTTTTAGGATAGAAATCCATAGTAAATGCCTAAATAGTTTTCTTTGCATTTTGTTTTCACTATCCACTATCGTGCAATGATTGAATTATTCAAAACCCAAATAGGTCGGCTTCGGATTCTTGCCTTTGTCGAGGGCATTTCTTTCTTGATTATTTTATTTGTAACCATGCCACTCAAGTATTATGCAGCTATGCCTCAACCCAACAAAATTTTTGGGATGGCACACGGGCTGTTGTTTATCTTGTATGTTTTGGCACATATTATTCAGAGTAAAATCGAATACAATTGGCCGATGAAGAAAACATTTTTGGCCTTGTTGGCTTCAATTATTCCTTTTGGTACTTTTTGGGCCGATGCCAAATTGTTTCGATAGATTTACACATTTTACTGATAATCAACGCCTTTCTCATCAAGCAATTGTTTGATATTGAGTAGATGTCTATCGATGAGTTCAAAATCGGTGTGCCAATCGATGACAATCCAAGAGTGGCTGTTTAGGTAGCCACAAACACTTTCGGGTACGGGTCTCGTGTTGTTTTTAAAGGGCTAAGTTCCCAACAAAAATGCCGTTGGTTTTTTGTGCAAATCAGGGAGTTTGGGTTTTCCACTGTTTGACAGTTAGGGTTTTTTACGAAGCCCGTGGGAGCGAGTGGATTCGCAAGCGATACACAAACGCGTAGTGGGTTGGCAATGGAGCAACATATCTGCCAAAAGCTGGTTATTCCGATACGGTGTTTCGATAAATAGCTGTGTCTGCTGACGTGTGAGGCTTCTTTTTTCTACATGTTTCAAAGGTTTTGGCACGTTGCACTCGGTCAATGGGCAAATACCCACGAAACACAAACGACTAGCCGCTCATGCCTGAGGCCATCAGGGCCAATAACAACGACGAAGGCCCTACCAATGGGATTACTTCAATGCCCAATTCGTGGGCTATTTTGACCGCTACCGCACCGGGTCGGCTACCCCTGGGCAGCCTGCTTCCGATAGTACACCTGCATCGGTGTTTTCTTTTGAAGCTGCGTCAGTTGTTTTCGTGTTTCGGTTTCGGAGGTATCTTTGTCTAACGTATAAAAAGTGAGCGAGTCTATGACCTTCCCTAATTTTAGTTCGCTAATCAATCGCCGTGCGGTACGTATATTTTCCACAAAAAATACGTCTAACTGACTCACCACTTCGGGTACTTGCGCCGAAAAGCACTTTGGGCAGTTTCAGTGAGGGGGTAGGAATCAGTAGAGCTTCATCCAAAAAACGAGTTAGCGAATCCACAAAGGCTTCGGGTTGTTCGGCTTGCACCCAATGGCTCGCCCCTTCGATGGTGTCTATTTGGGCATGAGGAAAAAGTGATAAAATGGCTGGAATGTCTGAATCTTTCACATAACGCGACTCCCCTCCCCGAATAAAAAGGGTAGGTTTGGCAATCACTTGTGTGTGTTGAAGGTCGTCGCCGATGATTTCAATATCGCGATCAAGCACAGGCAAGTTAAGCCGCCAAGCAAAGCCCCCTTCATCGCTACGGTAGAGGTTTTTCAATAAAAATTGCCTCACGCCCAAACTGGGTTCGTAGCGACTCAAAATAGTATCCGCTTCTTGGCGGCTTTTGAGGGTAGCCAATGGCACTGCTTTCAACCCTTTCAGAATATCAGTATGATGTACTGGATACGATTTGGGGGCAATGTCCACCACCACCAAGGCGCTGAACCCATCGGGATACTGCATGGCATACTGCATCACGGTTTTGCCCCCCATCGAATGACCCACCAAAATAGGATTGTCGATGCGTTGCTGCTGCAAGAACTCGTGTAAATCATCGGCCAATTCGGGGTAGGTGTGCGTGTCTAAATGGGGCGACCGCCCGTGGTTGCGCTGATCAACAAGATAAACCGAAAAGCCTAAATCGGCAATGGTCTTGCTGATAGTGAGCCAATTGTCGGAAGACCCGAAAAGCCCATGCAAAATCACCATCGGGCGGCCTTCGCCTATTTGTCTGAAAAATAATTCCATGTTGTTATACTTTCAAAACTTTAACAGCTTTTAAAACCCAAGCAAGGTTTAGTTACCTTGGTTTAAAAGCTTTTATGGGTTTTATAGTTTCTATATCATTGATTTACAAGCACTTAAAACCTAAAAATCTTAAAGAATATTGTATTAAGTTACCTTTTCTTCTTTTTAACAGGTTTCTTACTTTTCGACTTTACGGCTGCTTTGCTTCCTTTCTTGGAGGTCGTTTTCTTAGATTTTGAACGAGTAGCAGGCCGCGCAACCGCCTCTTTAATTTCGGTTTCTACGACCGTCTTGTTACCTGCCCGGTCTGTTACTTCCAAGCGCAATGTACCTTCAAAATCAAGAGAATCCACCAATTTATCGGACCAAATATAATTACGCTTGTAGTCGTAGTTCATCAATACCCATTCACCATTAACATACGCATTAAAATTATCAATGCCCGACATTTCATCTGAAATACGTGCCGAAATACTTTTTTTATGCGATTGAATCACACGAACCGAAGGGGGGCTGGTATCGGTCGCGAGGATAAAACTCCCCAATTCACGGGTGGTAAAATCAATGGCGTTGTTCTGCCATTTTCCTCCAACAAAACGCATTCGTCCATCGCTAAGGCGGTAGGCATGGGTTTTTTCTACGTTTTCTGGAACATTATCTGGTTCAAAATTGACACCAATGGCATCGCGCAAAGGAATGTGATTATCGTTGATAACAAGCCCGTTGGGTCGTGACTGAACCGCGAGATAGAGGGTATCAAAAATGCTTTTATTGCCAAAGCGTATGGTATAACGATCGCCCTGTGCCGTTTCTAACCGATCAGGAAAAATCCTTTGGCGGAAGTCTGTTTTGACCAATTTATTGCCTATTTGAATGGAATCGGGCAGGTGTTCGCGTAAATCAAGCAAATACACAGTTTCACCACTTGTTTGATAAGCTGGCTCTAATCGTAAGGTGTTATTATTAACAAATAGCGATGCTTTTATCAATTGAGAAAGTCCTAACGCACTTATTTTCAATATGTTCTCGCTCATATCGGTTTTGATATACGACAAACTGGGCACGGCCTCTGATTCTGTAAGTGGCAGTAAGAGCTCTGCTGGACGTTCTCCTTTAATTTTAAGACGTAATATGGCCGAATTTTCATACGAATCGAAGAGCGTAACCTGCACCTCGTGGGTGAGTGTATCGCGGATTTGTAGCCTTCCGCGATACCCATCTGTTTTTTGAAGGCCAAACTGATTTCCGTCAGGATTATAACAACGCAAATAACGCACTCCTGTACGCTGCTCGGTGGCGTAGTCTATGAGGTTGTTGTAGTCGCGGGTAGTCCAGCTTGGGAATGAGGTCATGTTATAGGCATAGACTTCTTTCCCATCCATTTTTATTTCTATGCAGTTTACCCCATTGCGAAAGTGTACGCCATTCATGGCATCAAAAGCAACCAGTTCTAAGCCAATCTCACCCCAGGCTTTCACGGGTTGGGAGAGTGTGTATTCGCCCCCTTTTTGGCGAATGGGCCGAAAGCTAACACGCTCAAATTCGCCATTGACACGACTTTGTAGCGACATCGGGTTGATAGCCAACGAATTAAAATAAGGAGGTACGTCATCTTCGACCTCGGCAAAATCAAAAAACAGCGGGTTGAGGTAGTTGTCTTTACTATCCCGCACTTCAAAGTGCAGGTGCGGTCCACCCGAGCCGCCAGTATTGCCAGAAAGCGCAATTAATTCTCCCTTCCGCACAGGAAATTCTTCTGGAGCGGGGTTTAGTTCTATTTCGAATGTTTGGCGTTCGTATTGTTTTTGGCGCAGATAGCTCCTCATCGGCTCGGCCAGTGTTAGCAAATGCCCATAGACAGTAGTAAGTCCGTTGGGGTGTTTGATAAAAATCACATTGCCATAGCCTGTGGTTTGTACTTTGATACGTGAAATATAGCCATCAGCCGCCGCCACTACTGGCAGACCTTCGCGTTGTTGGGTGCGTATGTCTATACCTGCATGAAAGTGATTGGAGCGCAAGTCGCCCAAAACTCCTGCCAAGGTATTTTTTTGGCCCGGATGAATTGGGAATAAAAAATAGCCTTTAGGAAAAGACTCCTTTTGGGCTTGAACACAAAAAGAGAGAAAAAACGATAAAATGAATAAATGGTGTTTTTGAATCATGTTACTATTACAAAATCTTTTTGAGTTACTTCACCTCAAACTCCAGCATCTTTTTACCTTCTATAAAGGCCGTGAGTGTATCACCTGCTTTGACGGCAGCCACTCCCTTGGGCGTGCCTGTGAAGAGTAAATCGCCTGTTTTGAGGGTAAAAAACTGGGAAACGTAGGCAATGATAAAATCAATCTGATACAGCATCAAAGAGGTATTGCCTGCTTGGCGGGTTTCACCGTTTACTTCCAAATGAAAGTTAAGGTTTTGTAAATCCGTAAACTGTGATTTTGGAATAAACTCGGAAATAGGTGCAGAGTTGTCAAAAGCCTTAGCTACCTCCCAAGGTAGTCCCTTGGCTTTGAGTTTAGACTGCAAATCACGAGCCGTAAAATCTATGCCTATGCCTACTTCGTCGTAGTATTTATGAGCGAATTTTTCATCAATATTCTTTCCCATTTTATTGATTTTGACGACAATTTCCACTTCATGATGCACATCTTGTGAGAAATCGGGCAAATAGAAGGCTGCCCCTTCTTTGAGCAGAGCAGTATCGGGTTTTTGAAAAATAACAGGATCTTCGGGAATGGCGTTTTGAAGTTCGTGTATATGATCCACGTAATTGCGCCCGATGCAGATGATTTTCATATATTTAGATGGTTTGTAGGCACAAAACTAACGACTACCACGCGGAAAAGGAAATCTATTGTTAGCTTTGTAAGATGAAATCCTTCTACCAACTCCTATTCCAGAACGAAACGCTCTACCGTGCCCAAGAAGTAGCTGCTGTCGAAAAAATAGTAACTGAAGTGGCTTCGGCGATGGTAGAAAAACAACCCATCGAAACCGTACAAGTCGCCGAACCTATCGTTACGGCCATTGCTCCACCCCCTATAGCTTTACCTACAATCAATCACCAAACGTTGATTTTGGTGGATGAGTCGCCAGCCATGAGTCCTGGCAATACTATTTTTTTAGAGAAAGTTTTAAAAGCCGTCCATTTGAATCTGGAGGGCGTAGATATTTTAAACTTGGCAGGAAAAAAACAAGCAGATTTCCGTGAGCTATTGGAAAGTAAAAAAGTACACCATATCATTTCTTTTGGTGTCCCTTTTATCCAAATCAACTTAGAAATTCTCATGAATCGCTATGCCCCCCAGCAAATTGGAGGTATTAATTTTCTCTTGGCCGAACCTTTAGAAATTATTCAAGCCGACGACAAAAATAAACGTGCTTTGTGGAATTGTCTCAAAGCCATGTTTAAGCAATAAAATCAATCTAAAATCATGACAGAAGCCTATATTTATGATGCCGTACGTACCCCACGGGGGCGTGGCAAAGCCGATGGGTCTTTGCACCAAGTACAACCCATTCAGCTCCTGACAGCTGTTCTAAAAAAAATTCAAGAACGTAATCAGTTGGATACGCGTTTGGTGGACGATGTCATCATGGGCTGCGTAACGCCTATTGGCGAACAAGGCGCAGACATTGCCCGCACAGCCGTACTCGAAGCAGGCTATGCCCAAAGTGTGGCGGGAGTGCAGCTCAACCGCTTCTGCTCGTCGGGCTTGGAGGCTATCAATCAAGCTGCTGCATATATCATGTCGGGCCAAGTGGACCTGATGATAGCGGGAGGCGTAGAATCTATGAGTCGCGTAGCAATGGGCAGCGATGGCGGTGCGTTGATGATGAATCCACAGATTGTGGCACGCCATCAAATTGTACCGCAAGGTATTTCTGCCGATTTGATAGCCACCAAATACGGGTATTCGCGCCACGACTTAGACACTTTCGCTGCCGAATCTTATCGTAGAGCTGTGGAAGCACAGCAGGCCAACAGGTTCTCCAAAACGCTCGTTCCTTACCAAGATGAACTCGGGAATGTCCTCCTTGCCCACGATGAGGGCGTGCGTGCCGATACTACCGTGGAGTCATTAAGCAAGCTCAAACCCGCCTTTGAGATGATGGGGAGTATGGGCTTAGATGCCTTGGCCTTGATGAAATATGCCGACCTGACAGGTATCAACCACGTGCATCATGCGGGCAATTCTTCGCAAATCGTGGACGGTGCGGCAGGCTTATTGATAGGCTCAAAAGCCATGGGCGAACAGTTGGGGCTGGCACCCCGCGTCAAAATCAAAGCCTTCGCCATGATAGGCTCCGAACCTACTATCATGCTCACTGGGCCTGTTCCAGCCACTCAAAAAGTACTCAAAAGAGCAGGTATGACCATCAACGACATCGATCTATTTGAGGTCAATGAAGCCTTTGCCGCTATTCCTTTGTTTTTTATGGAACAACTAAGTGTAGATCATTCTAAAGTCAATGTCAATGGGGGTGCCATCGCTTTGGGGCATCCTTTGGGTGCAACAGGTGCCATTATCAGTGCCACTTTGATAGATGAAATGGAACGAACTGATAAACAATTTGGTCTTTCTACGCTTTGTGTGGGCGGTGGTATGGCCGTAGCTACTATTTTTGAGCAAATTTGATATGATTTAACACAAAATTAATGTAGGGGAGGAAAGTCTAAAGTTGAATTTAGGACGTATATTTCATGTCTTTTTAAGAAATCCTTTCTCGTTATGCCCTACCGTTACTTCATCATTTTCTTTTTTTTTCTGATAGCGAAGGGGATACAGGCCCAAGTTAAACCCTCGCTCAAAACCCTACAATATGATTTAGAAGTGGGAAGTTCATTTTCTTCTTCCCAACCAACCCCCTTTTGGTTGCGTACCAATCAATACGGAATTACACCTTTTCAGAATCCTTTTTTTACACTAAGAGCGAGCTTGGTGCGCAATTATTTAGAAAATACCGATTCTACTACGCATAAAAGAAAAAAAATAGATTGGGGATTCGGGACAGACGGTGTTTTGAATCTGACTCCTTCCAGTGATAAACGTATCGAAATTTTATGGCCTGAACTATATGGTAAAATTAGATGGGGAGTGGTAGAATTATATGGTGGCAAACGACGAGAATTGGTAGGTTTAGGCGACAGCACTCTATCTTCGGGGTTTATGGCATGGTCTGGCAATGCACTTCCTTTCCCTAAAATTCAGCTTCAAACCATTCAGTTCGTTCCCTTGAAGTTCATAAAAAGCCTATTGGCTTTCAAGGTTTCTTATGCCCATGGCTGGTTCAATGCTCCTTATATACAAGGGGCTTATTTACATCAGAAAACTGTCTATATGCGTTTTGGGAAACCCCATTGGCCTTTACAATTATATGCGGGGCTTAATCATCAAGTTCAGTGGGGAGGACATGCCGATTATCTTATCAACTCATCAGCGGCTGTTAATGGGCAACTTCCCGCTTCTTTTCGTGATTATCTTTCTCTTGTTACAGGACGTTATCCTGATGATTATACCAACGACCGTTACAATTCTTTTGATGGGGCAAATCGCATTGGAAATCATTTGGGAAGTTATGACTTCGCCCTTGAATGGCGCGACACAAAGAAAGCTATCCTACTTTATCATCAACACCCATATGAAGATGCCTCTGGCTTAGCCTTTCAAAACTTTCCTGATGGTTTAACAGGGATTCGACTTCAGCGATTTCCCCAAGATATTTCTAAAAATATACGCTTAAAACGGCTTGTCATTGAATACCTAAATACTACCGATCAAAGCGGGGAAGATTACAATATATCTTCTCAATACCAAGGTGGCGACAGTTATTTCAATCATGGGCAATATGCCGAGGGATGGTCTTACTTCAAAAATACCATTGGCACGCCCTTCATTGCTCCTTATTTTACTTTGAAAGAAGGAGTAAATTCACTTTCCAATCCCATTTTCTTCCCCAACAACCGCCTTATAATGGGTTATGTAGGTAGTGAATGGGTATTATCTAAAGACTTTGCATTGCTTACCCGTAGCTCTTTTAGTCGTAATTGGGGAGCTTTTGGACATCCTTTTGTATCTCCTGTCTATCAATTCTCTTTTTTGCTATCAACTCAATTTAAAATTCCTCAATGCGCTGGTATTTTGGTTAAAGGGTCTTTGTCTTTTGACCAAGGTCAGTTATTGCCCAATACCATAGGCGGATACATCGGTCTAAAAAAAACATGGTAGTCGGTAGATGGTCTAAAAACTATTTTTTTCAGTAAATAAGGCAAAAATAATACTTAATGAACAATATATTACTTCTCTTATTTCAACCATTTACTAAACAAAAATGACTTCTAAATCTTGTCTTAGTTTACTTTTTACTCTCTTTAGTATGGTGCTTTTTGCCCAAACACCTGCTATTCAATTAGTCAAAGAAGCCTTTATCTTTGAAAGTGCCCCCTTCCCTTCGTGTCATGCTTCGAGTATCGTTGAGCTGGGTAAGCAACACCTCATGGCCACTTGGTTTGGCGGCACTGCCGAAAGCAACCCCGATGTTTGTATTTGGACTTCAGAGTACAAAAATGGCCAGTGGTCAGTCCCCAAACTCATGGCCGACGGAGTCATTGATGCCACCAAGCGTTATCCTACGTGGAACCCAGTACTTTTCAAAACGAAGGAGGGGAAGTTAATGCTTTTTTACAAAGTAGGCCCTAATCCAAGAGAATGGTGGGAATGGTTCGGATTTCCACCAACAATGGAAAAACATGGTCTGCCCCTGAAAACTACCCGACGGTATCTTGGGACTATCAAAAATAAGCCTATTCAATTGGCCAACGGAGATATACTGTACCCCACGAGTACTGAAAGCCTTGATGCTAAAGTGTGGCATGTTTATCTCGAAAAATCGGATAAAAATGGCAAAACTGGCAAAAAATAAGCATTGACAATGGCGACTTCGGGGCGATTCAACCCAGTATTTTGACCTATCCTGATGGGAAAATGCAGTTATTGTGCCGTAGTCGGCAGGGGTAGTCGTACAAACTTGGTCAAGCGATGGTGGTAAAAATTGGGAAGCTGTAACTGCCACCTCTTTGCCCAACCCTAATTCGGGCACAGATGCCGTAACGCTTAAAAATGGCACGCAAATTCTTATTTACAATCCGATTACCAAAGGGCGGCATAAACTTCGGGTAGCAGCCTCCAAAGATGGTATCCATTGGCAAGATATTTATACGTTAGAAGACGAACCCAAAGGCGAGTTTAGTTATCCTGCTGTGATTCAAAGCAGCGATGGGTTAGTACATATTACCTACACACACCACAGAACAAAGATCAAGCATGTAGTCTTAAAAGTGCCCAATGTATTGCCTCCCAAATCGGTAGGGGCGATTCCTTCCAAAGCCCAAATGGGTTGGCATGAAATGGAGCAGAATGCCTTTATTCACTTCACTACCAACACGTTTACAGATTTAGAATGGGGTTATGGCGATGAAAAGTCCGCTATTTTTAATCCTACACAACTCGATGCCGACCAATGGATCAAGACCCTCAAAGAAGCGGGTTTTAAAGGGGCGATATTGACCTGCAAACACCACGATGGCTTTTGTCTTTTTCCCAGCAAATACACCGAACATTCTATTAAAAATAGCCCCTATAAAAATGGAAAGGGCGATTTAGTAAAAGAAGTAGCCGATGCTTGCAAAAATATGGACTCAAATTCGAGTTTATCTCTCCCCATGGGATAGAAATCATCCTGAATATGGTAAACCTGGCTACGTGGAGTATTACCGAAACCAGCTTCAAGAAATTTTTGCCAACTACGGCCCTGTTTTTGAAATGTGGTTTGATGGTGCCAATGGCGGCGACGGCTATTATGGTGGTGCACGTGAAAAACGCAAAATAGACGGCAAAAACTACTATGATTGGCCTACCACACTTGATATAGTACGCAAACTCGCCCCTGAAGTAATTTTCTTTAGCGATGCAGGGCCAGGTGTCCGTTGGGTGGGCAATGAACGTGGTATTGCAGGAGAAACCAATTGGAACACCATCACACCCGATACACTCTATGCAGGTAAAGCGGGTATCGAAAAGCTATTGAATACTGGTGCAGCCGATGGTACGGCTTGGATTCCTGCCGAGGTGGACGTTTCGATTCGTCCAGGTTGGTTTTATCATGCCAAAGAAGATGCCAAGGTGAGAACCCCCGAAAATTTATTCGACATTTATCTCACCTCCGTGGGCAGGGTTCCACGCTGTTGCTCAATGTGCCACCCGACCGCCGTGGGCTGATTCATGAAAACGATGTAAAAGCCCTCAAAGGATGGCACGAAATACTTGAACGCGAATTTAAAACAAACTTGGCGGCTCATGCCAAAACAACCGCCAGTGCCTACCGTGGCAATGCCCCCAACTACGCCCCCAGTAACTTGACCGATGGAGACAAAGACACCTATTGGACCACCAATGATGACCAAACAACTGGTAGTTTTGAAATTGATTTAGGGAAAAATCAGACCGTAAAATACGTCGTTTTGCATGAATATATTCAATTAGGGCAACGGGTGAAAGCTTTCACAGTGGAGGCTTGGCAAAATGACACCTGGCAGCCCATTGCCCAAGCGACAACCATCGGCTACAAACGCATCTTTAAAACTCAATCCATTACAAACCAGCAAATTAAAAATTAATATCACTGCCTCAAAAGCCTGCCCTGTGATTTCCGCTGCGGAAGTGTTCTAAATGATTGATACCCTAAAATAAGGAAGCCACACAATATGACTTATTTTAGGGACTATTTTTTCGATTCTATTGAGGTCTATACACCTTAATCACCCCGTCGTTTTCACTGCTTACAATGAGCAAACTTTTTTGGATTGGGCTATTTATAGCAGGAACAAAAAGTACTCCTTCAGGTGCATCACCACATTTGATCAACTGCAAAAATACAGGAGAAGTGGGGGTAGTCTATCATAGATAGCTACAGCATCCGCTCTTTCTAACCCTACAAAGGCTATTTTCTTCCCTCCTATTTGTCCTATGGCAATTCCTTCAGGCTCAACGCCCTTATCATCACTTCGTGCATCATCATAAACACCTGCAGCAATGGCTTTTTGTTCTATTTCATTTTTACTATCAAATACCAAATTGCCATCATTACCATTCCAAACACTGAATGAGCGCGCACCAAAAGAATATAAGACATCAAAATCATTATCGTTATCGGTATCGCCCAAAGTAGTCGTAATATTTAAACGACCCATTTGTGATGCCTGCCTAAGCATAGCAGCATTAGGAAATACCGTAGCATCAAGTACTACCGCACCTGCGCTAATTCTGCGATTTTCTGCAAAGCCCGTATATTCGCGCACATCTCCTTCATTGGCAGTAAAAAGATAAGGCACTCCGCCTGTTTGCATCATGGCAATAGCATCAGGCTGATACATACCCATGACAGACCATTTTTTTAGTGTAATAGCATTATCTTGATCACTAACATCAATGGCATTATCATCAGTATTATAGTTTTTAAAACCCAAAGGAAAAAGAGCAGTAATGGACTTAGCCATTAAATCAATTTTGGCAATCGCATTATTTTCTTGTAAAGTTACCCATGCTGTTTTTGAATCTTCTGATACAGCTATATACTCTTGGTTCCATGTCTTGGGCAAAAGATGCCCCAGGACCAAATACCCTTAACCCTTTTGCCATTAAAGACGCTTGCTGTGGTGCAAAGGCAGAAAAATCAAGGGTAGTGACATTATAATTGTCTTCCACTGAAATTATTGAAACAGTTCCAATAGGATCAACAGTATAGGCATCATTAGGTTCTCCTTCATTGGCAGTAAGAATAAAGCGCCCATCAGGAGAAAAGTAACCATATCGGGCAATGCGCCTACTGAAATCACTTTCAGTTCTTTATAGTCAATGGTATTGAATACCACGACCTTACCAAGGCCTAGCTTGTTAGTAGCCTCAATAGCTGCCGCTAATTTACCATTATGCACACTTACACTATTGACAGCACCTCCACAGGAGCCATACTAATGCTTCCTATCACTTTTATATCAGACGGATTGCTGAAATCTAATACGTCAATCTTATTGACAGCACTGTTGTTTACTACAAAAAGGCGGCCAGTCTGGGGATCATAAGCACTAATTTCTGCAGCTCCTGCATCCCCAATATCTATACTCCCAATTTCAACGAAATTAGCAGGATTTTCATTGGCACTTGGATCAAGCCGATGATCGGAACAACTAAATAGTGTGATTATCAACGAAATGGGTAGAAGAATTTTTTCATAGCGTTTTTTTCAAAGGTACTGCTCCAATGTTACTCGTATATAAACTTAGGGTTAAGTGAATATTAAGAATGTTACCTATTTACTTTTCTTTCTCTCAACACCAAAAGTTTTTTTGCAGACCAATCTGAAACGTTCTGTTTTCCGTATATGGCTTTAGTTGCTATGAAGTTAGTCCTTTTTATCACTTAAAAACCTTTTGCTATGCTATCCACAAAGAACCTACGCTTGGGGAGTTTTAGGCGTTTTTGCCTCTATCCTCACCCTGAACTCATGCCAAGATCACCGCCTCGCGCCCGACCCGCAAACGCTCCCTGATGCGCCCTTTTATGCCCTTACCTCCAACAACCAACTGTTGGCACTCAATGTCAGAGCAACAAATACTCCTACTGCCACTGTCTCTATTACAGGGCTTGATCAAGGCGAAAATATCATTGCTATTGATTTCAGACCTGTTACTGGTCAATTGTATGGTATTAGCAGCAATAGCCGTCTATTTGTTATCAACCAAATGACAGGGGTAGCGCGTATGGTAGGTACGGGGCCTCTATCTACCCCACTCAATGGTACGGCAGCGGCCTTTGATTTTAATCCAACCGTGGATCGCATTCGTTTAATGACAAATACGGGTCAAAATCTACGTTTACATCCAGAAACAGGTGCTGTGGCAGCTATTGATGGAAGTATCAACGGAGTGGCGGGTGCCATCATTACGGGCTGTGCTTATACTAATAGTAAAGCAGGTAACTACTACTACGCTTTATGATATTGACCCCACCACCGACCGTTTATATATACAAAATCCACCCAATAACGGAACTTTAGTAGATGTGGGTCCCTTAGGATTAGATATTACAAGTGTAGGCGGATTTGATATTGCCCCTGATGGAAACGCTATCGCTTCGGTCTTTTGGTGGAAATATCGAACTTCAACAAGTGAATCTCACCACTGGAAGGCTCCAAAAACTCGGCGACCTACCCAGCAATGTGATTGGGATAGCCATCCCTGCCGAGCCTGTAGCCTACGCCGTTGATAATAGCAATAATCTACTGATTTTCAATCCAATGAATCCAGTCATCACAACTAAAGCTATTACTGGATTACAAGCGGGTGAAATGGTAGTAGGAATAGATTTTCGCCCTGCCAATGGTCAATTATACGCCATTGGTAGCACCAGCAGAATTTATGGTATCAATACCTCTAATGGCATGGCTACTGCCATTGGTTCAGGGGCTTTCACGCCTGCTATTACGGGCACAAGTTTTGGATTTGACTTTAACCCTACTGTTGATCGAATCAGATTAGTGAGCAATACAGGTCAAAACCTACGTTTGCATCCTGACTTAGGTACGGTAGCCGCTGTAGATGGAAACCTCAACCCAGGAACACCTATGGTGAGTGCTTCGGCCTATACTAATAACTTTGCGGGGGCTACTACTACTGCACTTTATAGTATTGAAACACCTACAGCAAGCAACGCGACTTTGTATCTTCAAAATCCTCCTAATAATGGCACTTTGGTAGCTGTGGGTTCATTAGGGGCCATCTGAGAGGTGCTAACGGGTTTGATATTGGTGGTATGAGTGGCGGTGCTTTTGCTTTGCTACGTACTGGTGGTGTGACAAAGTGTATAGTATCAATCTTACCACAGGTGCTGCTACAGCTGGTGCTGCGCTACCTGGCAATCCTGTTATCAATGGGATGGCATTGGGTCTTGGTTTTTAATACTTGTCTATTGTTCACACTATTTGTATTAACAGCTGTTACGGGAATCTCTCCGTAACAGCTGTTTTATTTTACTATTGTAGGTTCTCTTCAATTGCCTTTTCTTACTTTTGCAGCTTACTTATTCATCCTACTTGGTATTTTACAACAGGGGCAATTTTTTTCATTATACCTCGCATTTATAATCCTCTATGATGTTGGCTCATTGGCTTGATTTTAGTGACAATCCTATTGTATGGTGGATTTTGGGTCATCTATGCTAGGTATTTTTAGTGTTTGGCTTATTATAAGCCGTCGTCCTTTGTCAGATTTATTATTATGGGCCATTATTATTCTCCTTTCGGGCGGGATGCGTCTGCCCGTTTTCTCTATAACACCGCTTAATCTTGACGAAAGCCAAGTATTGGCCTAAGGACTCACCTTGACTTATGACCCGTTGGTATATCGGTCTATTGACCCTACCACTATTGGCCCTATCAATAACTATTTATTGGCTCTACTGGGCTTTATAGGCTTCAAGTTAGACTTTCAGTTAGCACATGTATTAAGCTGGGGGTAACTCTCATTGCCTTGTTCTTTTTTTACAAAACCCTCAAAATACTTCAAGAGCGTATCGTTGCTCAATTGGCGCTGCTACCACTATTGCTTTTGTAAGTTTTATCCAAGAATCCAATTATATTCATTATTACAGTGAAAGCATAGCCATTATCCTGCTATCATTCAATGTATATTTCATTGCCCGCTGGAGTGAGCGCAAGGAGGTACCAATGTTCGAGTTAGTAATTTTTTGGAATAGCTACAGCCTTGGTCATTCTTTGTAAAATTCAAGCCTTGCCATTGGCTTTTGTACTGGGTGTATGGAGTGTCTTTCTACTGTTTCAGTTTCATCGTACTCAGTTTTTTATTAAAACGAGCCTTGTAGTTTTTGTGGTGGGAGCTGTGTGGGGTGCATGGCTATTTTATTTGAATGCCAATGGAGTCATAGACGATTTTTCTTTTATTACATTAAGGCCAATGCCCAACTGAAAATGCACTTTTCAGATGCTTCTTCACGCAGTTATTCTTTTCTATTGATACGTTTTCCTGTAATTTTCTATAAATTGGGCGAAGGCATAAAATACTTATTTCTTCCTTTCGGTTTATTATGTATTCCTTTTCTGTTCAAAAATAGGACAAAGGCAGTCTATCTAACTACCCTACAACAGTCCAGTTATTTCTGGATAATGCTATTGGGGTATCTGCTCATGGTGATAGCTGTCCTCATTAGGACTGGCAGTTTTTATCCTCATCATTTTATTTACTTCTTTCTTCCATTCTGCTTGTTTACGGGTTTATTTTTAAGTCAATTAAGTGTCCAATGGCGATGGGTGCTATTGGCTACGCAGCTTGTTTTTGTGGGTATTTTCATAAAAAATCTCTTTACAAAAAAGCCCATTAATCTGTATGTAACCGCCGTATCGCGGCAAAAGAGATGAGTGATGTGTCACGTTCTATTCTGAAATATGGCAAACCAGGCGAATATTTGGTGGTTTGGGGTTGGGCGTGTTCTTACTATGCGAAACACAAATGCCACAGGAGTCAATGAAAATCATTCGGTGAGAGTGCCATGCAGCATCCTTTACAAAAGAATACTACCAACGCTACCTGCGCGATATAAAACGTACTCGGCCCGTTGTATTTGTAGATGCCATGACCGAAAAGACACTGTGGATGTATGACCCCATCAAATATGGCCACCAAAGCTATCCCGAGTTGGCGGCTTACATTGCTGCTAACTACGACTTAAAAGAGGTGATTGAAGGTGTGAAAATCTATGCTCGGAAATAAAAAAGGGGAGGACTACTCCTCCCCACCTATTACGCTTCTTTCTTTAGACTGTTTTTTGACTTTTGGCGGTATTCTATAAAAACTGCGCCTGCCACCAGCAACAACCAAGCAATAGCCGCTATTCTATCTATATTTTGGCCTGTTTTGACCGCAGGCGGGTCAAACTTAAACTCTATTTTGTGCTTTCCTGCGGGTACTACCATGCCTCTCAAAATGTAATTGGCCCTAAAATGAGGGGTTTCTTGGCCATCTACAAAGGCTTTCCAATCAATGCCTCCTCGGTAATAAATCTCCGAAAAAATGGCCACTTCAGGTGATTTAGCATCCGATTCATACGTCAATTGATGGGGTTTGTAGGCTGTTAATCGAATTTGAGCGGTAGTATCAGCTTGGGGTTTTATGTTTTGTAGTTGGTCGGCAAAACGCTTATCTACAAAGGCGGTTTGGCGAGGGTCAAATTTTTCTAATGCTTTTAGTTCTTCATCGGCATTATTTACTATTTTGACTTCTTTGACAAACCACGCATTGCCCAAAGCATCGGGGTTACGCTGCGCTGTGGGCTGCCCATCTTGTCCTGGCACGATAAAATACTTGGTATTGAGCATATTAAAAACAGCCATATTGTTTTTAGAAATATGTGCATCCACTACTTCCCGGTAGCGTTTGAGCGAGGCCCCATGATACCCACCCAGTGATTTATGAAAATAAGAAGCCTTGGCATCTTGAAAAGGACTCGTAGTAACATCTATGACCCGATAGTTGGGGTCGGTATCTTGCATAATTTGTTGGTTGGCGGCTGTGGGCTGAAATACCTCTTCATATGAACGGTATTTTGGCTGAAAACTATCCTCATTTAAGTAACGCTTGTCTATGGTCCACATATCAATCAGGGTCAATACAACCAACGATGCTATCATCATGGTCGGATTTTTGAGTTTTTGAGCGATGTATGCCCACATAATACCCGCGGCAAGAAGAATAAATAGAAGACTTCGGAAGGCATCGGAACGCAACATAGCAGAGCGGTCAGATAGCAAAGCACTATATAGTTCATTGGCAGCAACACGGTTATTGCCAAATTGTTGCGTCAGGTTATTGACCAAATCAGTATCGCCAGGAGCCCTAAAGTCAAATACTCCTGGTATAAGCGTAAACAGCAAGGCTAAGCCCCCTGTTAGACCCAAACTAATGAAAAAGGGGCGTTGCAACGTTTTCCAGTCGGACTTATCTTCCACGAGTTTTTTTACGGCCAATGCTGCTACCACAACCATACATAACTGCGTCAGCGACAGGGCCATGCTTACTGCTCGAAACTTATTGAACATGGGGAAATAGTCAAATAATGTATAATTGATGATACTCAAGTTTTTTCCCCAGGCAATCATCAAGAAAAAGACTGCCCCTACTCCAAAAGGCCAGCGGTAGCGTTTATCAGCAATAAAAAGGCCCAAAATAAATAGGAAGCAGATAATAGCTCCTGCATATACCCCCCCGCCCACAAAGGTTTGGTCGCCCCAGTAAGTGGGAAGAGAACGTGCAAATTGAATAGCTGTTTCGGGAGGAATATTATAGCGTCCTAAAGTTTTATATACTTCTGATTTTTCATTGAGCTCGCCTCCTGAACTGCCACCCGAAAAATTAGGAATGAGCAACGTCAACGACTCCAACTTACCATAACTCCAAGCAAAGGCATAATCCCTATCGAGGCCATCGCTGGCTTTGGCTTCTCCAGGCTTGGGCGAAAGTTCTGATTTTCCACGAATCGTTTCTTTGGTATATTCGTAGGTAGTCCATAAAGTAGAAGTATTGTTGGCTACGACAATGATGCAAAAAGCCCCATCAGCAAAGAAGCAGTGATAAACTTCGAGAGCGTTTTTTGCTGAATAGCCCTCACTAACTCAAAAATCCCAAAAATAACCAGCAATAACCCTGTGTAGAAGGTAATTTGAGCATGATTGGCCCACAAATCTAAGCCTAATCCCAAGCTAAAAACAGCTGCTCCACCCAGCTTCGTCCACGATAAGCCCACACCATCCGCAGCTATCATGATGGAAGAAAAAGCAAGTGCATTGACTTTTGAGATATGGCCCGCTTCAATAATTTGAATATTATATGAAAAAAAGGCGAAGGCGATAGCACCCAACAAACTGGTCCATAAGCCACATTCTAAGGCCAACAACAAAAGGTAAGCCCCCAATAAATAGAAGAAAATATAACTTCCTTGCCCCAAAGAACTCGTAAATACACCGATGGGTGCGATAGCCCCTTTCGACAAACGCCCCCAGATAAAATAAGTGGGCATTCCTCCAAAAGCACGATTGGTCCAGTGAGCGACTTCTCCCGTTTGTTTGTAATATTCTGACACCTCACGGGCAAGACCTGCGGCTTGCATGGGGTCGTTTTGCACCAATGCTTTGCCTTTCAACACAGGACTCATATAGCCCCAAGAAAGTACAGCAAAGCCAATAATAACCAACAAATGTGGTAAGAAAGAGGTTAGGTTGATTTGTTTCTTCATTTTTAAAAACGTAGTACTTAGCAGAATAATCTATTTTTTTGTAAAGTCTATTGTAATGCTTCCCATTTTTAATCTTGATTTTCTTTGCCAAAAGCTACCGAAATACTGGCTCCCTGGTACCAATGATTTTTGGGGAGTTCTTGGAAGTAAGAAAATTTCCGTCCTGTTTTAAGGGCAAATTCGTGGAGTTTTGTGTTACAATGTGCATTGTCAGCAATAATGTAGGACTTGTCGCTTAGTAAATGTTGAATAGTTTCATATTCTTGCGCCTCGTAGCTGGCCGAGTGGTCGCTATCGTTAATGAAAATATCAATATTCTCTGTTATTTTTTTCAAAGATGTAATAGAGTCGCCGTATAAAACTTTGCCCATCGCCGAATAGGGTGGTTTAAATAAGAAACCTGCATTGGGGTTAATATCTGTTCCATAGTATTTCCCTTCAAAACCTTCTGTCTTATTTTTTAATAAAGCTGCTGCAATCACGCAGCTACCCAAGCCCTTATCTACACCTGTTTCTATCACCAAGGTAGGTTTAGCTGCTCTAACAATCGCATACCACCCTATTCTACGAGCCAAACGCATCTCCTTATCCGACTTAAAGGCATCAAGGCCGTGTTGAGATTCGTCTTCAATGTGTTTTTTGAGTACTTCATCTTTTAAAATTTCTTCAAAATATCCATTTATTTCTGTATATGGCTTCTCTATGGCTATCGCAACAAAGCGGGACAAATAAATCAAATTATCATCTCCTAAATGATACGTTAAGTTGGTTGTTTCCTTAGACAGAAATAGCCATTTTATGTATCTAATTACGATGGAAATCACGAATCTTGAACCAACACCAATACGATAAAAAAATAAAATAAATCGGCCAATCAGGGGTAATTTAGCAATGGTTCGGAGCATAAACAAAAAGATAATTTTGAGGTATAAACGAAGGAAGTAATTTTTTATTAGGGCTTCTGACTTTTTTAAAAGCCTTCAAATTAAGCATATTGCCAGCATATTCTTGATAGAAAGGTAAAAAATATTCATCAATGATATATAAGATTAGCCACTAAAGTCTTCGACAATGACCAAATAGGAGAATGATTTTGTATTGATAAAAAAAACGTTTGACTTACCTACTTTTGTTTAGTTGAGGGCGAAAGCAACTTGCTGGCCTTGATTCATAGTATGAAGCTATATGCTTTGAGAATGAAGTTAAATTTTTAAGAAATTTCATAAAAAAATGTCTTTTCATCAAAATAGCCAATAAATTTGCGCTTCTGAACCAAATAGCAAAATTTAATTTAAGTTTTTTTAGCCTGTTCAGAGAACCACCTTAATACCTAACTTATGATTAACAAAATTGCAGTTTTTACTTCAGGTGGCGATGCTCCCGGCATGAACGCCTGTATCCGCGCTGTTGTTCGTAGTGCTTTATACTATGGCTTAGAAGTGTATGGCATTCGTCGCGGTTATAATGGCATGATAGCGGGCGATATTTACCAAATGACCTCTCATTCTGTCAGTAATATTATTCAACGCGGCGGCACGATTCTAAAATCAGCACGCAGCAAAGAATTTATGACCCCTGAGGGTAGAAAAAAAGCATACGATCAAATCCAAAAGCATGGAATTCAGGGGCTTATTGCCATTGGAGGAAATGGTACTTTTACCGGAGCAACACTTTTCTATGATGAATACGGAATTCCTACCGTTGGAGCCCCTGGGACGATTGACAATGACTTATATGGCACAGACTTTACCATTGGCTACGATACAGCTGTAAATACTGCCTTAGAAGCCATTGATAAAATAAGAGATACCGCAGACTCTCACGACCGCGTATTTTTTATCGAAGTAATGGGGCGCGATTCGGGCTATATTGCTATTCAATCGGGTATTGCTGGTGGTGCCGAAATAGTCATGGTTCCCGAAGTACTAACCCCTATTTCGGAAGTTGTCGAAACCCTCAAACAAGGCTGGAATCGCTCTAAATCTTCTTCTATTATTGTAGTAGCAGAAGGCGATGAAGAAGGCAATGCAGCAGAAGTAGCTGAAAAAATCAAAGCCAGAGTAGTAGGAGATATTGATATTCGTGTTACTACCCTCGGGCATATTCAGCGTGGTGGTATTCCTACTGCTTACGACCGCATCTTGGCAAGTCGCTTGGGCTTAGGAGCGATTGAGGGGCTAATGAACGGTGAGAAGAATGTAATGGTAGGCGTGGTTAATAATGCCATTGTTTACACACCCTTTAAAGATACCATACGTTTGCCCAAACCTATTAATGAAGATATGCTACGGATGGTCAAAATATTGAGTACTTAACTATACATACCCCATGAGTTTATAGATTACAAACCCTATCATCTCGTGCCAAACGTAATAGAAAGCTACGAGTGCTTCCTCTGACGGAAAAAGTTTGTCTATCCAAAACTCATGGTTCTCGTGCATATAATGTGCTGGAAAAGGTACGACCTCAACGCCCGCTTTCTTGAAGCAGCCTACTGCCCGAGGAATATGGAAAGCCGATGTGATAAGTACACATTTATTGGTTCTAAATTGTTGATGTAGCACCCTCGCTGTGTTGAGGGCATTGTCTCGCGTATTTTGAGAAGCTGCTTCCTGAAAAATATCGGCTGAATCAACCCCTGAATCAATGAGGTACTGACGAATACCGTCGTTTTCTGATTGTGTTCGTTTATCTGTTCGGAGAGAAGTGCTTCCTCCACTGATAATGATTTTTTTTATCTTTCCTTTTTTATACAATTCAAACGCCTGAACCGCCCGATCTCCACTCTTACCCAACCATATATGTTTAGAGAGAGGATCGTACCTTTTAGCCATTCCACCCGTCAATACAGCACCTACTTCATAGTTATCTTGAATTTGGTAATTTACTGGCTCCCAACACTTTATTAGGATATTAACAAAAATAGGACTACTGACTAAATACAATAAAAAGAAGTGAAATGCTAATAATCCAGCGGCTACGGGTACGATTTTTGATAAATAAAGCATATATGATAGCCATGAAAGCCAGCGATAAAGGCATGACTAAAACATCGAAAGTTTTGGAAAGAATATAAAACATATGACTCTTTAATGATAACGAACGCGAAAAACGTAAAAAATTCGTTTAGTTAGCTAAAAGTAAATACACTAATTTTGAGGCTCTAAAAAAATAGACAGAAATGAATTCAAAAAGTACCCTTTTCTTATTGATGTTTTGCATGAGTAGCAGCCTATTGGCACAAACAGGCTACCGCATCGAAGGTCAAGTAAAAACTTTTCGGGAGGAGATTGTATTTTGGCCAACTACTACGCTACCCAGATTTATGCCAAAGATACTGCCAAAATTGATGACAAGGGACGCTTTGTCTTTGAGGGAAAGCTACCCCTTTAAAAGGCGGGGTTTATGAAGTAGTACTACCCGACCGAAAAACCTTGTTTAGAATCTTAATTGCCGACAGTCAAAAAATTAGTTTTAGTGCTGACACCACCGATTTGCTGGGAAGTGCTAAAATAAAAGGTAGTCGCGACAATGAGCTATTCTATGAGTTCAGCAGTTTATGAGGGCCAAAGAAAATGAATATCAACGTCTTAAAGCCCAAAAAGTAGCCGACACTGACAAGCGTATCCAAGATTTACAAGAGCAACGGAAAACTTTCTATGACCAATTCATGAAAGAAAATGAAGGTACATTTACCGTCAAACTTTTCAAAGCCTCTGCCGATCCAGAAATCCCAACGGCACCAAAACTTCCCAATGGCAAAACAGACTCATCCTGGGTTTTCAACTATTACAAAGGCCATTACTGGGATAATTTCGACTTTTCGGATGAGCGGATGCTTCAAACCCCTTTTTTACACCAAAAATTAGAACGATACCTCAAAGATTTGACTATTCAAATCGAAGATTCAATCGTCAAAGAGGCTGACTTTGTCATTGGTAAGGCCATTGAAGGTAAACAAAAAGATATTATTTCTTATTGCATTTGGTATGTAACAAACCAGTATGAAAATGCCAAAATCGTGGGCACAGAAGGGGTATTTGTGCATATGGGAGAGAAATATTATTTGACAGGTATTATGCCTGTATCTGATAGTGCCACTATCCAAAATATCGCTGATCGCATCAAAATCCTCAAACCATTGCTTGTCAATAAAACACTCCCTGATATTGGTGTGATGAGCTATCGCAATGCCAGTCAGCTCGACTATATTCATGGTATTAAAGCAGATTATCAGGTGGTATTTTTTTATTCACCTACTTGTGGGCATTGCCGTGAATCTGCGCCCAAGCTCAAAGCCCTTCAAGATAAATTACATGGTCAAGGAATAGAAATCATGACCATCGCCATTGATGGAAGCGAAGAAGAGTGGCGCAAATTTGTCAAAGAATTCAAACTCGAAAACCTCATCAACGGATATGGCTTGGTGGCTTCTCGGCAAGTGGTGTATCGGAATGATTATGATACTTATTCTACTCCTACTATTTACGTATTAGATAAAAATAAGAAAATTATTGCCAGAAGGATTGGAGTAGAAGATTTAGAACCTTTTCTGGATCTTTATAAGAAAAGAGTAACGATGGAGAAAAATACCGCCCAAAAACCAAAAGCTAACGGACAAAAATAATACCA
Organism: Spirosomataceae bacterium; assembly: GCA_041392315.1. Classification (GTDB taxonomy): domain Bacteria; phylum Bacteroidota; class Bacteroidia; order Cytophagales; family Spirosomataceae; genus Runella. The sequence continues at coordinate 144,423 of JAWKMH010000011.1, forward strand.
TTGGCATAGATTTTGACATACCGATTGCATGAAAAAATCTAATTTACTCTATCTCATTTGCCTCTTGGTAGCCCAAGGAGTTTGTAGTTGGGCACAAAACGGTTATCAAATCAGGGGAACAATGAAAGGGCTAGCTGGGCAGACGCTCACCTTGGCCCATTATTTTGGGCCGATCAATATATTACATAAAAGTTCTGCCACAGCCGATACTGCTGGGCTATTTATTTTCAAAGGTGATAAAGCACTCCCTCAAGGGTTATATATGCTTTTAAAACCTAATAAACAACGGCTAACGGATTTTGTTATTGGACAAGAGCAGCACTTCTCATTTAGTAGCGACACTCTCCATCTCATTGATAAAATGCGTATCGAAGGCTCTCCCGATAGTGAGCTTCTTTATCAATACCAACAGCAGCTGTCGGGTATATCGGGTGAAATTGCTATCCTTCAAGCACAGTTAAAATTTCGTCAAGACGGCATAGGGCAAGCAAAAATGAATACCCTAAGAAAACAAATTGGGGATAATTACCAGCGTTTTATCAAAGAACACGGAAAAACATTGACGGGCAAAATCATGGCTGCCAGTGGCGAAATCACTCTCCCAATACCCCCCAAACGCCCAGATGGGAAACCTGATTCTACCTGGCTTTTCAACTATTACCGAAATCATTTTTGGGATAATTTCGACTTTTCGGACGAACGGCTTGTACGTACGCCTACGCTTCAACATAAGCTTGACAGGTTTATGAAAGAACTTACTTTTCCTCATCCCGATTCATTAATTCAAGCCGCCGACAGCATCATTGAAAAGGCCCTGAAAGGAGGTAGTAAAGAAATACAAGCCTACTGTATTTGGTACTTGACCAACCAGGCCGAAAACCCAGCTATCATGGGTACAGAAGCAGTTTTTGTACACTTGGCTGAGAAGTATTATATCGGTGGTATTATGCCTATTACAGATTCAAGCACAGTTCAAAACATTCGTACCAAGGTTAATACGCTAAAACCGCTACTGGTAGGCCAAATCATGCCTGCGTTGGCCTTAACTGATACCACAGGAAAGCCCCTCACGTTGGCGGGTATTCATGCTAAATACACCCTCTTATTTTTATATGACCCAAACTGTAGTCACTGCCGCGAAGCAACACCAGTACTAAAAGATTTTTACGATAAAAACAAAACGGCTCTCAATCTGCAAGTAATGGCTGTTGCCATTACAGGCTCTCCTGATGATTGGAAAAACTACATCCGCACTTTTGGCGTGAGTCATTGGCTACATGGCTACGATTATACTTTTAGATTAGATTTCAGAAAACAATTCGATGTCATTAATGCACCGATGCTATACGTGTTAGATGAGCACAAAAAATTATTGCCCGTCGCTTGCCTGCCGAACAATTAGAAAGCTTTATGGATTTTTATGAGAGACGACTGGTTTTGGAGAAAGCAGGCAAATTGAAATAAGCAGCTATTCCAAATCAAAGCAATAGACGATAAGCAGCCTGTTTGGAATAGCGCCGTATGACATCAATAATTTTTATAATACTCTCGAATTCTACTCGTCAGCCGATCGTAGATGGGTTTGCTAAATTCAATGAATAGCTGTTGTGGTGGCGGCGGATTGATTTCGCGGCTATTGCAGATTCTTTTTTGGTCGGCTGTGAGCGCACGCTCATCGCCATTGAAACTTCCCACTCGCAAAACCAATTGTAATCGCCCCTAAATTTTTCTTGCGATACTACTGATTTTGTTCTAAAATCCATGATTTGCATGTCCAATAAGCCCGAAGACAACACCGACTTACGGGTACGATTGAGTTTAGCAGTTACTAAGTTTTTAACAGGTACTTTTTTGCCATTAATGGTGGCCTCTCCTACCTGCACGGAATCTTTGCTCGTAACTGTTTCGGTGTTTGAATTAATGATGGTTTGGCCTACCACAAAATCGTCAAACTCTAACTTAATGACGTGGTCTGCTTTGAGTCGTGAACTGGAGGCTTCTGGGGAGTGTAAAACTGTACAAACTTATTGAGTCGTCGGTTGGTTTGTAAAAACTCACTCACTTTGTTTTGAAAAAATTCATTGCTCAACTGGTACGTCCGCGACGTGACCAATACTTGTTCTACCACTACTTTGAAAGAGGCATAGTCGTAGGATTCATCGAGCAAAGAGCGTACATTTTGATAACCCCCTACCATGGCATCACAGACTTCAAAATGGGTGTAGGCTTCGCGTGCCATTTGGCGATTTTCTTTGTTGCGCATGGCCAACATCCCCGCTTCATAGCGTTCTTTGGCGGCATTTTCGCGGGCGTTGCGTTCTTCATTGATAAAACTTCGCACCGTTACCAATCGCTCACAGGCAGGACATTGGCGAAGCGCATCGTACATACTATTGAGCCTTTGATAGGCATTCACCACAGGTTCCCAATGAAATACCTCTGTTGTATTTTGATACCTTGCTACATCATCTAAATTTTGTCTTAATGCCAACGGATAGGCTTGTTTTAGAATATCCGCCGACGTAGAAGCATTGGGGCTATCGCGTAGTTTTTCGGCGGCTCGGAATACAGATTCATCATAATCGCCCCGTTTAAAGGCTTTTTTAGCGGTTTTGCAGCCAATGAGGTAAAAAAGGCAGAAGGCAAAAGGTAAAAATTTGAGGTTTTTCATTTGGGAGGGAGTTGGATTTTAAGTAATAACGGGCTGCATATAAGGAGAGGGAAGCTTGCTACCTACGGATGGCGGCTCGTTGCCTCCTCTGGCAAATCGTCGGTATTAAGATAAACATCAGTCATATTTAATCTAATATCAATAGATTCCAAATAGATATACTCTTCGCTGTCTATGGCTTCGGAGGCTAAAAACCAATAATCTTGTTCATTTTTACGATAGACTTCAGCGTGGATTTTTTTGGAATCAATCAGTACATACTCGCGCAAGCTTTCTAATTGGCGATACAGTAAAAATTTATCACCACGATCATACCCTTCAGTGCTTTTTGAAAGTACTTCTACGATCACGGTGGGGTTCATGACCGTATCTCTGTATAAATCTGAAAACTGAGGCTTGTCGCATACCACCACGATATCAGGATAGCTATACAGGCCGTCGTCGTGACGGGTCAGAATACGCTGGTCGCTAGACATCACACGGCAGCCTTTCTTACGAAGTCCAATATTCAATTCAGCAGAAGTATTATTCGTAACTACATTATGACGTGTGGTTGCGCCAGCCATTGCAAATATTTCACCCCGATAGTATTCGCTTTTATACGGGGCAACACGCTCCATTTCGAGGTATTGTACTGGCGTATAGTAGGGTGGTGGTTGTGCACTCATGTGTCCTGTTTTTTAAACAAAAATAGAAATAATCTGTTCTAAAGCCAATTTTTGCTGCTCGCCTGTTTGCATGTTTTTAAGTGACAAAACATGGGTTTGCATTTCGTCTGACCCAATGACAAGTACAAACGGGATGCCCTTGCGATCGGCATAATCAAACTGTTTTTTGAGTTTTGCTGCCTCTGGGTACAACTCGGTATTGATACCTGCCTCGCGTAGTTGCCGCAAGATACCTAAGCCATATCGCTCGGCCTCGGCATCAAAATTGGTAATCATCACCTGGGTAGCTACCGCGTGATTGGCGGGAAAAAGTTTTAGTTCTTCCAAGACATCATAGATCCTATCCACCCCAAACGATATGCCTACTCCTGAAAGGCCAGGCATTCCGAAAGTACCCGTCAAGTTATCATAACGCCCCCCTCCTGTAATGCTACCCATGACCACACCATTGGCTTTTACCTCAAAAATAGCCCCTGTGTAGTAGCTCAATCCACGCGCCAACGTCACATCCAATTCCATTTGAGGATTAGCCAATCCAAAATGTTGTACTTTCGACCATACCTCTTCCAATTCTTCTACTCCTTTTGTTCCAATGATAGAAGGTGCTAACCAACGACGTAACTCTTCAAAAATAGTCGCTTGACTGCCCGTAAGGGCATAAATAGGCTGTAATTTTTCGATAGTTTCGGCGGAGAAGCCCCGTTGCCTGAGTTCTTCCTCTACTTTTTCTTTGCCTATTTTATCTAATTTATCTATCGCGACACACATCCCCCCTTCTTGCCCTGGCGCACCTATCACTTCTGCAATGCCGCTCAATATTTTACGGTTATTGATTTTAACTGTAAAATTCAATAACCCTAAATTCCGTAATATTTCGTGAATCATCAATACGATTTCTGCCTCACAGAGCAGTGAATCGGTACCTACTACGTCAGCGTCACATTGCGTAAATTCGCGATAGCGGCCTCGTTGCGGTCTGTCGGCCCGCCAAACAGGCTGAATCTGATAACGCTTGAAAGGCATCACCAAATCGCTTCTGTTCATGACCACATAGCGGGCAAAAGGCACTGTCAAATCATAACGCAATCCCTTTTTCAGCTACTTTGAGGGTTAATTTTTATAACCTTCTTGGAGTTGTGCTTCGGTAATTCCTTGGACAAAATCGCCTGAATTAAGGATTTTGAACAGCAATTGATCCCCTTCATCGCCGTATTTACCCATCAGCACCGAAAGTTCTCGATAGCAGGGGTTTCTAAAGGTTGAAATCCATAACGTTGAAAAACCCGTCGGATGGTATCAAAAATATAATTGCGCTTGGTCATTTGCGCGGGGCCAAAGTCGCGCGTTCCACGGGCCAAAGAAGGTTTACTCATTTTGTAGTCAATCAATAGTTGTAGGCAGTAGGCTATCAGCTATGGGCTTACGGCCATCGGCTTTAGGTCATTAGCTAAGCTGACAGCTCAATAAAGTACAAAAGTAGCATCTAACTTGAAAATATTAGGCTTAGAACTTACTTTTTTGAAAATGAATCCGTACTTTTGCGCCTCATTTATAGAGAAACATTCATAAATTACTAAGATAATACGACAATGGCAACGACCAAACTTTTGCGCAAAGCAAAGCGCAACGTGATGATTCCACAGAATAAGCAAGTATTAATGAAACAACGCTCGTGGAAACCAGAAATTAGAAAAGTGGACATTGAAGCAATTAAGGCAGAATTTGCCGCCAAAGCTTAGACATTTTTGCCGCCCTGTGCGGCATTTTTCTTTTTAAGTGCCGCAGTCCATTCTTTCTCCATTCTTCTCAATTTTCGGCGAGTTTCGCGGCGGTATTGGTACTGTACCTGAAAAATAAGGGCCTTCCCCAAAAAACAAATACCCGCATTGATAATTATTAGACTATATAAACCCATTAGAACCCATTGTTGAACAGGTGCATTGGTATATTTGAGGTGGCCTGCTTCACTAAATACGCATAAGCCGTAACTAATCATAGCCAAACTAAAAGGGGTAAGGATTAACGCTTTGGTACGAGAATTCATTCTTTTAACTAATTTCTCTCCAGGTGGTTTAGTGGTTTTTGGTATCATCTTTGTAATTGGTGTCGTTGCCTGTTTGTTTTAATGGCGAAAATTAAAAACTTTGCGGGACTTGTGGTCTATCATTTACACAAAAATAGCGAATGAAAGGTATTATTAGTTGGGTATTGCGGTATATTCCGCGCAAATATTTGCAGTTGGTCAGCCATTTTGGGGCTAAATTTTTGGCTATTTTTTATCGTGGTAATGCGGTAGAATGTACTGTCTGTCAGAGTAAGTTTCGCCAATTTTTACCCTACGGGCGCAAAGGCCGCGACAATGCCCTGTGTCCCCATTGTATGTCGTTAGAACGACATCGCCTCATGCAGTTGTATTTACAGCGTAAAACCAATTTTTTCACTGCCAATATAAAACTACTACACGTAGCACCAGAATATTGCTTTATTGACCGCTTTGAAAAAATGAAAAATATAGAATATATCACTGCTGACATTGAGTCGCCATTGGCAAAGGTAAAAATGGACATTCATCAAATTCCTTTTGAAGCCAATACCTTTGATGTCGCTTTTTGTAACCACGTGATGGAGCACGTGAACGACGACATCAAAGCCATGTCCGAAATCTACCGCGTACTCAAGCCAGGTGGTTGGGCCATTATCCAATCACCCCAAGACTGGTCGCGAGCTACCACCTACGAAGACCCCACCATCACCGATCCCAGAGAGCGAGAAAAGCACTTTTGGCAAGATGACCACTTACGCCTTTTTGGCCGTGACTATGGCCAACGTCTCCAAAAAGCAGGTTTTATCGTTACAGAAGACCGTTTTGTCATGGATGAACTCACTCCCGAGGAAATAAAACGCTACGCACTACCAGGCAATGAAGTCATTTATTTTTGTAGAAAATAAAAACCATAACTAAATCAGTCAAATACAAAAGTGTCATCAAGAAATTCCTGATGACACTCAATTAATCTTAATCTAAACTACAATGATGTGGGACTAAATAGGAAATAAACAGATTTAATTCGCAGCTAATTTTTCTTTGCTTTCTGTTATCTTATTAATCTTTGCAGCTCTTTGTTCTACCTTAATTGGCTCAAAATGCCCTTTATAATGGTGTTGTATCAACAACGGATTCAACGGTTGTACATTCAAGGGCGGTACATTGACAGCCACTATAGACTCCTGAGCGAAACTTGTACTGCCTTGTCGTTTGTAATTATGCACTGACATAACATTGTTTTGCAGCTTCAATGGGGCAACCCTATCTATACGTTCCTCTGTGGTAGCAGACTTAGTTTTCTGACTTACGGGACGCTTATAGTTGTGTGGTGAATCCACAGATGCACGTTGAGCTACTGATACCGTTGTTCCCAAAAGGGTAATGGTAAGGATGGAACTAATGAACTTTTTCATGATGATTTTTCTGATTGGAATACATATACACTGTTGTCGTTTGACATTGCAAAAATACATCCTAAGTATTAGAGCGATATTAAGCAGAAATTAGAAAAGAATTAGATTCTCTGTAAATCGCGCTGGAAGCGATTAATAAAGGCTACTTCTTTGTTGGAAATATGATTGTCTGCCTTGGCTATTTTTTTTAGTAGCTTCACAAAAAACTTTTTCACATTTGCATTTAATTCTTTACGATGCGTGCTAAAGCACCTCAGCGCAAAAGAGTAGGCTTCTTCGGCAGGAGTTTGGTAATGCTCGCGTATCTGAAACGACTGCATCGCCATCTCGCCATTAGGAACTTCTATTAGTGCCATACGGGCATTAATAGAGGATGGGTCATGAAGCTGCCCATCAGATTTTATCAGGGCATATACGGCACTTCCAAGGCCGATATACAAATTAGGGGTTAGATTTTTCATAGAAAGTATGTATTTGAAAACTTAATGCTCATAAAAAGACGGGGCAAACAATCATTTGTCCCGTCTAAACTCAAACAGCCATTATTACTCTACCTTATCTTATGGTATATATTAATAATTGAATTAAGGGTAACTATTCAGTTATTAGTTGTACTCAAATATTAGATAGTCATTGTATTTATTTGTTTTTTTGGAGTATTCGAAGTCGTTGACGTGCCTCAATAAGTTGTTTTTCTGTTTGAAGTTTCGCAGCAAAAAGCGAGTCATATCGAAGGCTTAATTCATCATGTTGTTGGCGAAGGCTCTTGCGCTCTCCGTGGTCTTGAAAATTCGTACCAATCCCTCCAAAAAGAAGTAATGTCAAACAAAAAAGGCAAATACCAAAGACCATCATAGTCACCCAAGAACGTTTGCCTCGGCTGGATACCTTGTTGTTAGTGGTAGGTGTGAAATAATCTAACTTATAACGATTCATAGCTTTGTCATTAATTGGTCAAGACAAAGCTATAATCTCTAAGTTAGAAGCAACTTGGAAAAAGATTAGAAACTAATTAGAATTTCGAGGCAGTTGAATGATAAAAGTCGTACCCAATCCTCTGACGACTCGACACTAATGCTTCCCTGATGAAGTTTAATAATTCGATCGGTCAATGAAAGTCCGATCCCGTGCCCAGACACTTGTCGAGCGTTTGCACCACGACGAAAGGGCTTGAATATTTGAGGCAATTCTTGTGAAGGAATCGGGGTTCCCATGTTATGAAAAATTTGGTAAACATTAGGAAGGATAGTAAATATAACCTCTACGGTATTAGTCAGCGAAAACTTACACCCATTTTCCAATAAATTGATGAGTGCAATTCGTAACAATGGCTCATTTCCCAAAATAAATAGGGGAACTGTTACGTCAGAGAGAGCTGTAGTGCCTCTACTTTTACTTTATACAGAGGAAAAGCTTTGAGCAAATCACTTCTCACCTGCCAAAATACTTCAATCCAGCTGTATTTTATTCAACTTTACTGCCGATTCGTCCATGCCTACTTTTGCCAACGCCAAAAGGCCATTCGATAGGCTATTGAGCTGTCAGGTATCATCTAACACCGACCAAGCGTTTCCTGCCGTGCTTAAGGGGGTCGTTGTCCATCAAGGCTACCTCTATTTGCCCAGTGATGGCCATTAAAGGTGTGCGAAGTTCGTGAGAAGCGTGAAAACAAAACTTCGCTGAAGCTGAAAAGCATCTTCTAAGCGATCGAGCATCCGATTAAACCGTTCGGCCAGCTGTCCTATTTCATCTTTTGTATTCGCGACTTCCACACGCAAATCTAAGCGTGAGGCTGTAATTTCTATACATTTTTATCATTAATTTTTTAAGTGGTAGCAAAGCACGATACGCATAAATCCAGCCGACAATAAAGAACCTATGGCTATGTATCTCATGCAATACCCAAAATTGATTACCCACTTCACTATACCCATATTTGTCAATATGGCTTAAAACTACAAGCGATTATAACGGTCAGCAAACAAAACGCCTACAATCTCACGCTCTCCTTCCTGCCACTCAATTTCTTTTTCGAGCCTTACTTTTTTTAAGGTATTTTTACCTACTTTCAAAAAATCAGTCCCGCTCTCATACATGATGAGTCTTTGTAATCATAAATAATAATTTCCTCTTCATTCAGGACTGTTAAATGATTCTTATCAGCAATTTATATAACTCGGGGCTGACCGTTCTTTCCAAACAGCAACTCTGCTGAAGTAGTGGCTTCCGCTTTTAGACGTTCATAAAACTCGGTACGGCGGTGGCGTTCGGCCAAGAGATAGATGATTACACACAAAGGCACCATAGCTAAGGCCAGAAACCAAGAGCTATGTGTAGTAAAGTCAAACAGGTACGAATCGTCATTTTCACAACTGTGGTATAACCCATCCCTACCACCGTATGGATGAGCTTATTGGAAGCATCTTTATCAATTTTTTTACGCAAATAATTGATATACCTCAATAAAATTGTTGCCTGTATCAAAGTTAATGTCCCAAACTTGTTCGGCTATGTCTATTTTCGATACCACCCGCCCTCGGTTACGCATGAGGTATTCCAATAAAGCATACTCTTTGGCTGTGAGTTCTATTTCTTGTCCGCCTCGCCTTGCTAATTTTTGTTCTAAATCTAATTCCTAAATCTGACAAGCGAAGAATGTTAGCGTGGGCTCTATCGTCTTGGCAGTTCGTTTAGTAGGGCTTTGAGCCGAGCGATAAGCTCCATAAAATCGAAGGTTTCACCAAATAGTCATCCACGCCTGCATCAAAGCCTGCCAATTTATCGGCGGTGGTATCCAAAGCTGTGAGCATTAAGATTGGTATTTGGGTATTCTTGGGTGAATATAAGTGGCCAATTCTACCCCATCTATGAAAGGCAAATTTACGTCTAGATAATTTAGATTGAAGGCTCTTTCATCAAAAGAGTGCCTGACCTTCGCGCCCGTCAGTAGCTACATCTACTGTAAAACCTTGTTTCTCAAGCCCTTTTTTAATAAAGCCAGCTACTTTTATTTCGTCTTCTACAACCAATAGGTGAGGTGTATGAAAATCCATAAATCTTAACTTTTATCAATAAGTTAGGCGAGCATTTTAGCTTTCAGATTTTCTACTTGTGTATGTGATGTCGGTCAATATGAGAAACGTAAAAATTCAAGCCTTTGTTTAATATCAATGGGACCTGATATAGGATGCGGATGAATGAGTGAGTCTAATGGCATGTCAGTTAGTTCATCACCCAAAGCATCTAATTGAACTTGAAGGCTTTCTAATGATGCGGCCCAAAAACCAATAGGCCCACCAAGCCTTGGTGCTGCAATGGGTGGAACTGTTTCTTTAGGTTGCCAAGTTTTCTCCACGATTTCTTCGACTGACAATCCTTGATGAATCAATTCTCCCTCCCATTTGTAATTGCCTTCTCGCTTGGCTTGTAACACTCTCCACATACCCAAAATTCCTCCATGTTCGGCCCAAAATAGATGTTCGGTTATTTCTACTATGCTCCATACTTCTGCTACTGGTTTCCATTGTGCTTGCTGTTCTGAGCATTTACTAACAGTATCAAGAAAACGATTGCGTGATGCCAGTACCTCGCTGATAAGTTTTTTTACTTGATTCATAGTTAAGTTAGTTGATGTAAATTTAAAGATAGAGAAAGGAGAGCAAATTCCCTCTTTTGTTTACTTTCCCTCGCTATGATTTCAGTAATTTTATGCCAAAACCAGGTATAGCAGGCGGAACGAATTGGCTATTTATTATTTTGTAACTACTAAAATCTACTTCTTCGCTCGTACATGGAACTCCCTCAATAGTAACCGTATTGCCTAATCCCCCTGTCAAGTGGGTTGTATAATAAGATTTGAATAACTCCCCAAAAGCATGTGGAGAAGCTAATATTTTCAATTTTTTAAGTTCAGGCATTATTTTTCGCCAAGGTGTAAATCCATAACCCATCAAGTCGGTAAGGTGAACATCTATGAGTTTTTGTTCTGCTAATGTTCTCAACAACTGCTGGTTGGGATTGGCTTCACCGTCGGCCAATAAGGTTTTAATACCATTGGCTTTTATCCAGTCTCTCAATTTTTGGTAGTCAGCTACGGTTTCGGCAAATGGTTCTTCAATCCAAAACAAAGGTGTATCACCAATCCCTTTTAAATAATCTATCATGGTATCGGGCGTAAAGCCATCGTTTCCGTCCACCAAAATATCACAATCAGGGAATGTTTTGTGAACCAGCTTGGTCACTTCAATATCTCGCTTCAACCCTTCTTCTTTTGGCATCCAGATATTTCCACGGCCAATTTTGAGTTTCAACTGGCGATAACCCAAGGCATAATCGTGTGCACAATTTTCAATGAGTTTGTCTAAGCCATTCGCCAAGGTCTTTACAGGGCCTTCTTTGGGTTCTAACTCATCAAAATAGATCATACCACTATAACATTTGGTGGTAATTGGTTTTTTCTGCCCCAACATTTCATAGACAGGCTTGTTGAGAATCATCCCCGCTAAATCGTGTAATGGTACATCAAAAGCCAAGACTTGCGGGTCGGTAACACCTACACTCGGTTGGAAAACCTCTGATACCTTTTTTCCTTTTAAGTAAGCAATCTGATCGTCGTTACGCCGCCCGTGCATTCCCCACCCTTTTGCACCCTGGTCGGTAGTCAAGGTACAGACGCTAACTTTGGGGCCATAGCCATGAATATCGCGTCGCGCATTTTTACCTACAAAACGAGGCCACTTTAGTTGCACTTGAGAGAAGCTAATATCTACAATTTTATGCTTGGCCAGCTCTTCTGCCCCAGCTGTATGTAGAAGCCATTCTGTTGCTTGCGTGGTTAGTGGTGTTGAAATTGTCCATGCCACAGCACTATTTTTACTTAATTTTTCGATAAATTTTCTTCTTTTCATTGGTTTTAAGTCATGGGTTTAGCACCTATTTTACTTCACTATTTGGGGTTTTATGCCCTTCCATTTTACTTTGATATATGACAAATACCAAGTTTTACCTTTATCGTTGTTTCCCTGGAAAAACAAATAGGTTTTACCATCTGTATCTTCAAAAATATGTGGATGTCCCGATTCACTACTGTTCCAAGCATTGGCGTTGCCATTGGCCAAAAAAGGTTCGTTTTGGATTCTTTCCCAATGCACCCCATCATGACTATGGGCTACGCCTACTTGCTGAGGCCAATTGTTGTATGCACCCGCGTAAAACATCACCAATTCATCTCCTCTACGCACAATAGATGCGCCCTCGATACATTCTCCTTCCCAAGGTAATTCAGGTTTAAGAATAGGTCCTTCTGTAGAAAGTAGTTTCCAATCTTCTCGGTTAAAACGGGTATGAAGTGGCGCTTCTGCCACTCCCAATTCTTGAATTTTGTAGGTCGGGTCGCGGGTAGCAAAATAGAGTAAATACTTGTCTTTGAAACGAATCACTTCGGCATCAATGGCACGCCCACAATTCCAGTTGCCTGTTGGACTAAAAATCGGATTAGTAGGGTTGCGTTCAAAATGAACTCCATCAGAAGACCACGCATGACAAATCGCATCTTTACGACCGTTGCCATAAGTTTGATAAAATAAATGTATTTTATTGTCTTCTACCATTGCTCCAGGAGCGCAAAGGCCATTTTTTTCGTAATCTTCCCCCGCTTTGGGAGTAATTTCTCCTATTTTGTACCAATGAACTAAGTCATTGCTTTGAGCAATCCCAATTCCCCAGCCCCTTGGTCCATCAAGCTTTTGAGAAGGTGGAATAGAAAAATACATCAAATACTTCCCTTTGAATTTCACTACATGGGGATCTTTAGAATAAGGTCGCCCTACGCGAGAGGTATCTCCATAGTACATAGTGGGCAGTTGTGAAAAGGACTCCCACCCCCACAATAGTATCCCCCAAAAAAGTAATAGATTTTTGTATTTCATCAATTTCGGTTTTTGTTTAGTTTATTTCAATGTTCAAAAAAATAGGGTGAGACTTTAATCAAAAACATCTTAGGCAGCTTTACTACCCAAAACAAGTGCATAAATCTATCAAGTTTGCCATATTTCCCCTCCTTTTTGTAGTTTTGTTGATTCAATTGCTAAAAATCCAACCCATGAGAAAATTGACCTCTTATTTTTTTACGCTTTCCATCTTACTTCTTTCTTTTTTCATCACCCAGGCCCAAGTAAAACCGCTCACTTCCAGTGAAATATTGCTCAATCTCAAAAAATTAAATGTCTTGGGTAGTGCCATGCACATAGCCGCTCATCCCGACGACGAAAACACACTCTTACTTACTTATCTTTCCAAAGAACGATTGGTGCGTACCAAATACCTTGCTCTTACTCGCGGTGATGGTGGTCAAAATCTCATTGGCCCTGAGCAGGGAGAATACATTGGCATCATCCGTACCCAAGAACTCCTCGCTGCCCGCCGTATAGATGGAGCCGAGCAGCTTTTTTCACGGGCGTATGATTTTGGTTTTTCTAAAACCCGCGAAGAAACCCTCCAATTTTGGGGTGAAAACAACATTCTCTCTGATGTAGTCTATCATATCCGTAAAAATCGCCCCGATGTATTGATTACACGCTTCCCTCCTGATGCCCGCGCTGGACATGGGCACCACAACTCCTCGGCATTTTTGGCTGAAGTGGCCTTTACAATGGCAGGCGACCCCACGAAGTTCCCCGAACAACTCAAAGAAGTACAACCTTGGCAGCCCAAACGGGTGGTTTGGAATACCTTCTCCCCAGGGTTTTCTAACCAAAAGCCTACTGACAAAGGCAGTTTTATCACGGTGGACATTGGTGGATATAATCCCCACATCGGTAAATCTTATGCCGAAATCGCTGCGGAAAGCCGCAGTTCACACAAAAGCCAGGGGTTTGGCTCGGGGGCCAATCGAAACGCCCGTGTAGATTTTATGATGCACAAAGATGGTGTACCTGCCGAAAAAGACTTGTTTGACGGAGTAGATATTTCATGGACGCGCGTCAAAGGAAGTGAAAAAGTAGCGCAGCTAATAGATCAGGCCATTCGCAATTATAATGTCAATTATCCAGCATCATCCGTACCCGTGTTAGTCAGTATTTACAAAGAATTGGGGAAATTAGATGCTAATAACGATTACGTTCAACAGAAGAAAGAAGAAGTAGAAGTTTTGCTCCAAAACTGTTTGGGACTTTGGTTTGAGACCAATCCCAATGATTATTCTGTCGCTCCGGGCGACCGCGCTGAGGTGCGCGTAAGTATGGTAAAACGCAGCAACTATCCACTCAAACTGACTCGTTTGCAGTTTGTGGGGGCAAAAACAGATACTACGCTTGCCATTGACCTCAAAAATAATGAGTTGTCGAACATCACTTTCAAACCCCTCATTCCTCTGAATACACCTATCAGTCAGCCCTATTGGTTGGTAAAACCCATCAAAAATGGCGCGTTTCAGATTGACGACCAATCCAAACTCAACACACCAGAAAATATCCCCACACTCCAAACAGCTTTTACGTTTTTGATAGATGGAGAGTCGTTTACATTCACCAAACCGTGGGTGTATAAATCAACCGACCCAGTGGATGGCGAGGTATATCGTCCCTTTGAGATTCAATTCCTGAAGTAACGGCCAATGTCAGCGAGAAGGTATATGTTTTTGCCGACAATCAGCCCAAAATGGTGGACATTGTCGCGAAAGCACATCGCGCCAATGTAAAAGGAACGCTCACTTTCGATGTACCCACAGGCTGGCGCGTAGAGCCTACCCAAATTCCGTTTGATTTACCTGAAAAATACCAAGAGCAAACCGTGAGTGTTAAGGTATTTCCATCGGCACAACAAAGTGAAGTCAAACTCAAAGTCATTACGAAAACAGGTAATGGCGAAAATGCTTATAGCCTCAAAAGTGTAGAATACAAGCATATTCCTACCCAAACTATTTTTCCGATGGCCACCACGGCCTTGGTCAAACTCGATATTAAAAATAAGGCTAAAAACATTGGCTACATTGCTGGTGCTGGCGACGAAGTGCCAGCCGCCTTGCGCCAAATGGGCTGCCAAGTAACCCTGCTCGATGAAGCCGCATTGAGCAAAAATCTCGCTATTTACGATGCAATTGTGGTAGGAGTTCGTGCTTATAATACTGAGGAACGCATCAAATATTTCCAAGAAAAACTCATGGACTATGTCAAAAATGGTGGTACAATGGTGGTGCAGTATTTCACGGCAGGTGGCTTTGGCAATACCCTCAAAGTAAAAGAAGTGGGCCTTATCTCTTTCAAAGTAGGCCGCGACCGCGTCACCGAAGAGGGGCCGAAATACGCATCTTACACCCCAATCACCCTATTTTGAATACCCCCAATAAAATCACCGCCAAAGATTTTGACGGCTGGATACAGGAGCGAGGTATCTATTTTGCCGTAGAATGGGACAAAAACTATACGCCTCTTTTCTCGATGAACGATACAGGTGAAGCTGCCAAAGAAGGGAGTTTGATTTATGCCCCATATGGCAAAGGGCACTTTGTTTATACAGGCTTGGTGTTCTTCCGCGAGCTACCAGCAGGCGTAATATATATGCCTATCGGCTTTTTGCTAATTTGATTTCACTTGGTAAGAAATAATAAAACAGCTTTCGGGAGGCTGCCCACCTTCCGAAAGCTACACTTGTAGCATCTTCAAGGCTACTGCACAGTCTTCCTCAATGGCTTTGACTAAAGCAGGGAGGCCGTTGAATTTAAGTTCAGGGCGAATGTATCCTACGATTTCAACGGTGATTTTTTCTCCATAAATATCTTTGTTGAAGTCAAAAATATAGACCTCTTGCGTACGTCCGTCGCCATCAACAGTAGGCCGCATGCTTTCATGCTCATCACTCCGTTATATGATTGTCCACGCAAATGTACTTCAACGGCATAGACCCCATCGGCTGGAATTAACTTATAAGATTCTGGCACTTGTACGTTGGCCGTAGGATAACCAATAGTACGTCCCAATTGCCGTCCTTTAACAACCAAGCTCTGTAAAAGTGTAATGACGACCCAGTAGCTCATTAGCAATATGGGCTTGACCTTCCAATAAAGCTTGGCGTATTTTTGTAGAACTGACCGTCAGGTGGTCTATTTCCTGACGTGGAATTTCCTCTATCTCAAACCCATAACGCGGTGAGTTTTGTTGCAAGTAGTCAAAACTTCCTTCTCGATTGCGACCAAAATGATGGTCGTAGCCAATCACTAATTTTTTAGTGCCTATTTTATCTACCAATACTTGTTGAATGAATTCTTCGGACGACAACTCGCTAAATTCTCTCGTAAAAGCAATATAATCACCAAGTGTTGCACACCATTTTGTTGGAGCAATTCGGCCTTTTTCATCCAGCGTTGAAAGCAATTTAAGATGTTGGCTATCTTTAGAAACGACCATTCTTGGATGTGGCCAAAAAGTCAAAACAACGGTTTCGCCTTCATTTATTTGTGTTGTTTCTCGAAGGCGTGTCAGTATTTTTGCTGCCCTAAATGAACGCCATCAAAAGTGCCACTTGTTACTACTGCATTTTTAATTCGCTGAAAATCAGCTACATTGCTATAAATTTGCATTTATAATCTTGTCAATAACATGTAAAGTATAGCTTGAGCTATCGAAAGCTACACACCCTACATCAAATACCCATCTCAGCTTCTCTTCTTTTGATAAAACTCTCTATTTCATCTGCATCTTTCAACCAAAATTCGCCGATTCTGAGTTCGGCAAAGTTCACTCATATACTCGAATGAACCAACATGCCAAAGTCGCGCACTAAGCTACGGATATAAGTCCCTTTTGAACAGACTACCCGAAAGCTGATTTCTGGAAAATTCTGGGTATTGATTTCAAACACAGTTACTGTTACAGTTCGGGGTTTTATCTCTACGGTTTCACCACGGCGTGCTTTTTTGTAGAGCCGTTCTCCTCCCATTTTTACTGCCGAATAAATGGGCGGGTATTGCTGTATTTCGCCAGTTAGCTGTTGGGCAGCTGCTTGTAGCATTTCGGGTGTAATATGCGCAACAGGGTATTCAGTATCAAAAGTGGTTTCGAGGTCAATAGAAGGGGTCGTTTTACCCATTACCAATTTGCCTGTATATTCTTTTTCTGCCCCTTGGTAAGTATCTATTTCTTTTGTTTTCTTACCTGTACACAGTATCAATAGCCCCGTTGCCAAAGGGTCGAGCGTACCTGCATGGCCAATTTTCTTGAACTTGCATGCTTTTTTTAGCTTATTGACGGCATCAAAAGAAGTCCAAGTAAGCGGTTTGTTGAGGAGAATCACTTCGCCTTCATCGGGCGATTGGGGTATCAAGTCGGTCATTTTTATGGATTACAAAATCTGTAACTGATAACCTGCCAAGAGCATTGCTAAGATAATTCCACCCACAATGATACGGTACCAACCAAAAACCCGAAAGCCATATTTAGCCAAGAAATCAATAAAAAATTTAATGGCCAGCATGGCTACTACAAAGGCAGCGATATTGCCTACTGCCAGTAGTTTGATTTGCTCATCGGTCAGAACAAAACCATCTTTGTAGAAGTCATAACCTTTCTTGGCTGTGGCGGCAAACATAGTGGGTACAGCCAAGAAAAACGAAAACTCGGCGGCAGCCTTGCGCGATAATTTCTGGGTCATTCCTCCTACAATCGTAGCCCCCGAGCGCGATACCCCAGGCACCATGGCAATACACTGAAAGAATCCAATTTTTAACGCTGTTAAATAATCTATGGCCTCTGAATCGTCTATTTGAGGTTTATCAAACCATTGATCTACAAAAAGCAAAATAATACCACCTACCAACAACGAAATAGCTACCCCCAGGGGGCTCTCCAAAAGGGCATCGATAGCATCACTTAACAAAACGCCAAACACGGCTGCGGGGATAAATGCCACCAAAAGTTTGAAATAAAAATCAAAATTTTTGAAGAAACGTCTGAAATACAGCACCACTACCGCCAAAATAGCCCCCAATTGAATGGCTACCGTAAAAAACTTAACAAATGGATCGGAGGCAATACCCATAAAAGACGAAGCCAATATCATATGGCCTGTGGAAGAAATAGGAAGGTATTCGGTAATGCCTTCAATAATGGCAAGAATAAGCGATTGAATAAAAGTCATCTGGAAAAGTTCTTAGTTCTTAGTTCTTAGTTCCGACGAGGCTGCCCGTGCGGTTCCGAGTTTTTAATTCTTAGTTGAGAGTTTAATACTCGGCACTCGGCACTATTTCCTTAAAATGGCAAAAAACTCTGTTACAAAACCAGCCATGACCACCAATGGGCCGACAGTCAAGTTTAAGATTCCAAATCCAAATTCGGCAGTATCCATGCTCATAATGACAAAACCAGCCAAAATTAGCACGATACCAATGACCATCAGGGTATAATTATTTTTACTGAAAGGGAGTGTGTTCTTTTTTCATTTTTTTCAATTATCAAGGAAACAATACATTATTAGTTATCAATACAAATCATCTAATGCCATTCTCAAATAGCGGGCTAATGCTTGGAATGTACTGGCAATACCAATCAATATGCCGAGTACAATAATCCCAATCAATAAAACACCCATTTTGGGATATTCTTGTAAGATATGTAGCCCTTCAATCTGCCGCAGAGCGAGTTGTTGCAAGGCTACAATTAAACCTGCTGCTATCAGTCCGCTAATCAACCCCTGCACCATGCCATTTTTCAAAAAAGGTCTTTGAATAAATCCATCCGTGGCACCTACCAACTGCATACTCCGAATCAAAAACCGCTGTGAATATAGGGCCAAGCGAATGGTGTTATTCATCAGCAATACGATGATGATCAACATAATAACCGCAAAGGTGGCTAAAATAAGATAGACTTTTGTGAGATTTTTATTGATTTGGTCAGCCAGATTTTCTTGGTAAACTACTTCAAATACTCCTTCTAATTTTTCTAATTCGGCTTTTATTTGTTTCAGTTTGGTATCTTCAAAATAATCTTCCTGGAGTCTTACTCGGTAGCTGTCGTGCAGCGGATTATCCCCTAAAAAAGCGGTAAAATCTTCTTTTGTATCAGCGATAAACTTCTTTGGCGGCTTCATCTTTAGAAAAAACAATAGCTGTGGCTTACCTTCTATATTCAGTACAAATGGCCTGACTGCAAGCGTCTTTTTGATTTCTTCGACTTTGGTGGAGTCTAAGTCTTTATCAAGCATGACCCGTACTTCGATGTTTTGCTTAATAATTGAAATTAACTTTTTAGACTGCATCACCAGCAATCCACAAAAGCCAATTAAGAAAAGAGCGGCTGTAAGGCTCGCAATAATCATGGCATTGGGATAACTCCCCACTTTTTTCTTCTTAAGTCGCATTTGTTTTTACTTAATATTTTTTGAGTCATTTCTTGTCATGAATTATTGTGGATTGTCATTATTGGACATTTACCAGCTATCCCTGACCACGCTTGACCACTTGCTAATTACTCCTTGGCTGTCTATTTTACAAGAGTAACTCCGCAAAAATAGGAATTAATTTCAACAACGAGCAAAAGCAGTGACTTAGTGGTTGGCTTTTTAAAGAATTTTAACCAAATAGGACACTATTTCATTAAAATCAGGGCATTGCTCACGGCCCTCTCGCCTTCATGATCAAAACGCTTGTTGTCGCTTGATAATTGACTACGCCTTTCTCGGCAAGCCAAAGGGTAGTAGAGCCTCCACCATCCAAATTGATAGCATCGCGGCAATTCAATTGTTGCACCAAGAAGGTCAGTTCTGCTAAATTCATCCCCGATGATGATGCCGAACGACCATCTACGGTGATTAACAACACTTTTTTATCATAGGTGATACACATACAACTACGCGGATGCCGGTTGTCGTTGAAGGCATTTTTAGGTAGTATTTCTTTGGCCCCATTCAACAGGAGCAATGGCCCAGAAAGTAGTACATTTTTATAGGGGAGGTGATATTCCCAGCCCACTTTGTCTGCTCCTTTCAGTATTTTTAGCCTACCACGGTTTATCACAATGGCTGCCTGCCCATGAAAAGTAGCCTTCTCCCCTACTTTGGCACGGGTGGTGTCGGTTATTTGATTGTTGATTTTGACAAAATCCACCGAGCCGCCATTTTTGACATCAAAAAAACCCCCATTAATCGCCGCAAAGGCTTGATTTTCTTTTCCTAACTGACTTGTAGGACGCAATTGCCCTTTGGTTTTATCTTTTTTGTGGAGAGAATCGGCCGTTGCAATGCGCCATTGCCGACTACGATAAGGAATTTCTAAGACATTGACGCTTTCATTGGCCTTGAAAAGATCTGCTTGTTGAAAATGAACCCACTTCCAAATTATTCCTTTCGATAATGGCTGTATCTGCCATGGATGTTGGTGTAGTGCTATGGAGTCTTGTGGGGTTTGGGCAAAGAGAGAAGATAGATTTAGCAGTAATAAAAGCAGTAGGGGTTTCATTTTATTTTCTAATTTTGTGGATTGTTTATAAAACCTAAAATCAATCGAATTATTCCTCAAAGATGGCAAAAGTTCCAGTAAATAAGCACCAGCCTGTGTATCAGATGCCTTCATCGCCTCTGACGGTGAAGACCAAAAAATTTGGGTTAGACAAGAAAAAGTACGTCAATATTGCCCTCCGACAAACTTGGGAACAACAAAAGGTATGGACACTTGTGCCGCTTGGGTTGTTGTTGGTCAATGCTATTTTGGGTATCACGGGGGTTTATCCCAACATTTGGGCCTATATCGTTATTATTCTGGGCGCTGCTTTGTATGCGGGTTTTTGGTGGGTGCAGTTTACGGGGGTTACCCAGTTAGAACAATACAAACAGCTATTTGACAAGTATTTGTACGAAATTGATAGCCGTCAGATTTTGGTAAAGACCAACGCCAAAGAAGGAGGAATCATGCAATGGGAGCAAATCCAAAAGGCATATAAAGACAAAGATGCCTACGTTTTGGTGATGTCGCGAGGTCAATTTTTACATTTCCCTTTTTCGGTTTTTAACTCCGAACATGACATTCGGCTTTTTGAGCGTATATTGAAACAGAAGAATCTTTTGCCCGACGAGAAGGGGAAATAAATATCCTTGCTAAAATTTCAGTTTAGGCTCTACCCAAACGGTTGTAAAGCAGACCAATACAAGCACACCCCAAGCCCAATCAGGTAATGATTGGGCAAACGCTTGAGTCGAGGTGTTTTGCTGAATCGTGTTTTTTGCTTCATATACTTGGGTGATCTCTTGTATTTGTCGCGCTTTAGCTAAAGCGGTGCTTTCGTCTTCCACATACACTTCTAACGAATCCTGAAAAGGCTGCCAGCCTGCCTTTCTAAATCTATAGCTTGAAGTAGTTGTTGATTCATTCAAAGCCGATGGTCGTAATGGTGTTGAGTCGTTGGCGAGAATTAATGCTTGAGTAGATTGTGGAAAATTATTCAAGGTAATTGCTGACTTTGCGTCTTTCCAAAGGGGTGCTTCTATGTCAATGTTGTTTTCGGCAGGTGGATTAAGCAGGTATAAAATACTCGACCAAATTTTATGATAGGTCAAGGTATCGTCACTCAATTTCAAAGGAAAAGTTTCATTTAATAAACTGATTCCTACACGTCCGCCTACTTTTTGCACAGCCACGGGGTAACCGTCCACCTCTTTTTGATTGTTACTCCTTTCTATTTGATACGGCAAAGCCGTTAGGTTACTACCCACAGAAATACTTTCTTGGTTTGATGTTTTCTTTATACGCCACTTTGTGCCAAGTGCCGAATTACTATTTTTAATGGCTTGATCAACATTGGTGATGTTATATAAAAGCACACTTTTCCCTTCTGTAAGGGTCTTTTTGAGCGTGGGATGATTGGCATTAGCAGGGTCGGTAACAACGATAGAGGGGTTGCTCATTTGCTGGCTATTGGGTAGGTTAATCCGTACCTTGCTTTGGGTATTTTGAGCAATGGTTGTGCGCATTTCTACAGTATATCCGTTTTTACCTAACCATTCGGCTAACGTTTTAGACTCAAAATCTGGGTTTTCCAGAATAAAATAGACCGAAGACAATACGGGTTTTCGGGCATAAAAAGTTACTTTTTGGAGCAATTCATCGCCTAATTCCAAGGTCATGGCGGTTCGGTCAATCGTAAAAACAGGAAATCTTAGGTGGAAAGTCTGTAATCCTTTGGGTAACAAAACGCTATCTAATACTTGGTTGGCATATTTTAACTTTAGCACAATCGACTCTTCGAGTTCAATCTTCCCACTAACTTCTTGAAATTCACCTTTTCGGAGTATGGCTTTCCAAGCAATATCTTGCAGCTCATTGGTTTTAAATGACGGAAGCCACTGTATCTTTTTTTGGCTTAATTGGGCTAATAGCAAAGGATTAAAGTCTTGTCCTAATAGAAAAACCTCCCCGATATTTTGAACAAAATGAGGGTTTTGAGTCATTCTTTGTGTGAAGTCTTCTATCGAAAAAACTTCAGTGATTGTCAAACTGTCTTTGGCTGCTTGCGCTGCCACTGAAGGTGTGTTTTTACTTACAAGCAGTACTCGGTTTGTGTTGTCCCTCCCTTGCCATTGCGGCTGAATCACAAAGAGTACTATCGCCAACCATAGCAGTACATTTAGCCCCAAGCGGATCCAAAGCCGATGAGAAGGCAACGACTTTGTCCTGATAAATACCAAAATTTGTAAGGTTATTAAGCCCAGCATAGCGGCATAAATCAGCTCATCGAAAAGCGCAATAGCCGCAAATATTTGACCTTGACTCATCATCTATTGTAAGTTTTTCCAAAATGCCTTCTCCAATTTTTTGTCATTTGAGTACAACGAATGGATCGCGCTATTTTTGTCTAATAATGAAGGCCTTATCAATTGATAAAGTTTTGTTTTTAGGTCTTTTTTTTCAGTAGTTGAAAGGGGTTTATCGCTCGCCATTTTTTGTAAAATACCCAAAATAGCCCAGTCGGATAGGCTACTATTCATTACCTGATGGGTCAGTTCATTACCCAAACTCAACACCTTTTGTTTTTGAATAACTGTTAGTTTTGGGGTATCTGTTTGGACTTCTATCATCCCCAATACTTCTGCGACCAAATACTCGATTTGAATCTGTGAATACACTTTTTCGCTGCTATATGCTTCGTTATAATTTTTCAGTTCGCCTGTCAGCCGTTTTTCTTTTTCTTTGATAGGCGGTGGGTCAAAGCTCGTTTTTTTGACAAATGTTCTCGCTCTATGCTGTGCCGCTTTGAGGTATTCTAAGGCTTTTTCTCAAAAAGGGAGTGCCTTATTGGCTCATACAAACGCAAATGCAATTCGACTGCCACATTTGTTCCAGTGCCATTTTCAACAAAGCACGGGTGGATTGTTCATAAAACGTATTGGCTTCGGCATCGTCGTGAGCATGGACATATTCTTCCAAAATCGCTGCTACGGGGTCTTTTTCATCGTTTTCATTGGTATTTGCTCCATGCGAATGTCCCGCATGAGAACTACCGCCCGACTCTCCACCTTCTTCGCCCTGGTCGTGGGCGTGTACGAAACCATGCAACAACGCAAACCCACCACCGCATCGCCCTCGCTGTCTTTGGGGAGGGCATTGCCGCCACCAATAGAATTTTCAAATTCTTCGCCTAAATATTGACCATAGCGTAGTCGTAAGGTTTTTGGTCAAACCCTATTTCGTTAGAGGTACTATTGAACTCTTGGCACCTCATTTTCTTTTGTTTGGCAAGGAGTTTCTCCGTATCAATGATGATTTGCCGCTGGCTCCTGAAATATTCGGGCAAAATATTCATGGCCATTGTCGCCAATTCTGCTTCCTCTATTTGGGCGGTATCTTGTAAACCACAAAGTAAGTATCTGATTTTGTGTAGTTTGGAGTAGGTTGTTTGTTATCAATAGCCGCCCAATAATAATAAAGTTCATCGCCAGGGGAGAAGTTTAAAACTTTTAAATCAATAGATTGTGAGACCGTCGCTGCTTTAAAGTTCGCTTGCGCAAGGGGCAATTTTAATTCTCTAAACTTTACATTTTCACCCGAACCTCGCGCTATGGTAGCCACAATAAAAGTTTGTTTTACCTTAAAATCATCCGAAATCTTGGCCAAAACAGTCAGTTTTTTGGGGTCTTTCAGGAAATGATATTGGTATAATTCCTGGAAGTTGGCTCTATTTTAGGGGCTAAATCAGGGATAGCCTCAACGCGATAATAGTCTGATTGATAGATTAATGAGTCGTTCCAATACGCTCTAAATCCAACCAAGCCTGAGTTATATAGTTGATCACTGTATTCAAAACGTCCTCCTATTTTTTTGAAAGGCAGTTCTTCCCCTGGCTATTGGTAAGTTTGACGGCTAAATGATTAGAATGGCTAAATGACAACTGCCACTTCAGAGCCGAACCGCTCACTGCAGCTACATTCAAATCGGTTTGTATTTGTGTGGGTAACTCGGTATAAGCAGGGGGTGTAACAGTGAGTTGGGCAGCCACGAAAGAAGGAACATTTTTCTGATTTTGAGCCATCGGCGATTGGCTTTTGGACTGTTTTTCATTCTGTTGTTTTTCTTCTTTGAGCAATGGAACACCAAAATAAACACCCAATGAAAAGCAGAAACACAAGAGATATGCCCCTGCTTGTGAAGGCCAAAAAATGGGCATCTTTTGTTGCTGCAGTTTCGTTATCAATCGTTCTATTTGTAGTTCTTGGGCTATGTTGAGTGGATGCCTATCTATCAAATGAAGGCTATATTCGGCATCGTCAATGTGCCGATGAATCAACTTTATTGCTTCATTGCGTTTGTTTTGTAAAAGCCCTGTCAAATAAGCCCCGCCCAAAAAACCAATGCTTGCTCCCAACATAGGCACGAGCCAGTGGGTAGAAAATGGCAATAGCAATACAAAAATAGCTCCCGCTACCAAAGTGCATTTGAGTAGCCCACTAAGATAGAGCTGGGCCATTACCCCACGAATCATATATTGCGCTTGTTTCATGCGTTTTTTTGAAAAGCTAACCAACGTTCAACGCCCACCATCGTAATAAACAAAAAAAGTAGTATTTTGGAAACGCTCGACTCTTTACTGCTACTATGGCTATTGGGCAAGTGATCTGTTTTAAAAAGTGCCTGCAACTGCTGCTGGCTCAATGGCTTCTGGTCGGCATCTAACTCAAAATGATTGACTAACAATTCCCCCAAGTATTCAGGCAATCGTCCGTTTTGCAGGAGTTCATCTGCAATCTTAACCTTGTCTTTGATATTGCTATCCGTAAATACCCAGACGTATTTTTTAGAGGTCTTAGGCTGTTCGTCTATCAAAAACTCGATTTGATAGACCTCCGTCAAAGCATTTAAAGCTGCTTGAATGATGTTTTTATTTTTGGTTTCTATTAAAACGTCTATTGCGCCTCTATGAATAGGTTGTTCTTTCAATTTTTCATCGGGTCGAAATGCCGTGGTCACGGTTAGCTGATGTGCCTTATTGACAAAAAGTTTCTTTTTATTGGTCAATTCTATATAGTTCTTAGGCTGTTTTTGTACTGTGTCAATCATCGAATGAATCGCAAAATCTTAAGGCACAAAAACCGTTTGAATTTGGCTTAACGATTGATTATTAACCAAATAGAATTCATATTTTAATTGAATGGGTGTTTTTTTAGGGTTGTTTGTTTGATTGATACAGGTTTGTAACACCAACGGATTGAGCGTTGCCAATGGAGTGGTTTTCGTAAAGTCTGTCAGAGGGGTAGTTTTTTCGTCTATCCAATACACCTCTTCTCCTTTTTTAAGGGCTTCTTCTATCTCAAATCTAAAATTAGCAGCGACCGAGGTATTGGGCTGAACTAAATGAATTTTTTTAAACTCCTCTTCATAATCTAATCCTTTAAAGATGGGCTTACTAAGCATTAGAGCAAGCAATATAATTAATAAACACCTGATAATCAACAAGAAAATATGATCTAAACGAATACCTTTGGAAGGTTGTAGGTCTTTCTCGGTGAGCCACTGGGTAGCTGCCCAAGGCAATAATTCGCCTTTTTTTTGATGCCAAAAATGAAGTAGGATAGGAATTCCTACCGCCAAAGTACTCCAGAGCATCACAGGATTTAGAAATGACATTTTGATTATATGCTTGATAAAACTTGGGTTCTCTCGCGATTTACGCGAAACGTATCAGTTTTGAGAAACCCAATGTACTTTTTCATTTTGCACTACTTAAAATTCATTAAATCTCTACAAATCAGGGCTTTCGGATACGCAATGCCTCCAAAACCACTTGAGCAATGGGTTGGTGTAAAGTAGCCCGTACCAAATGAACGTGGGGAAGTTGTAATGCTTCATCTAAATTGGCTAAGTAAGCTTGGGCTTTTTGCTGTACAGTTGTTTTGATAGTTGCTGCTTCCAACTCTATTTCTTTTCCTGTTTCCAAATCCTTGAACCTATAAAATCCTTTCAAATCAAATGTTAATTCTTCCTCCCCCAATACCTGAAAAACAAGCACTTCGCGACGTGGGTTGGCAATGGCCTGAATAAACTTGAGCCACTCTTCCCCTACTTGCAGAAAATCGGAGGCAAAAACCAACAATTCCTTTTGTTTTTGCTGCAACTCCACCCACTTTGGGTTGTCGTTGTGCCATGCTCCACTTGCTTCAGCCTTTTCCAGTTCATACAAAATACGCTGAAAAGATTTCCTTCCCGTTGGCACAAGTGTTTGTATATCCCCATTTTGTAGCACATAAAGGCTCATTTGGTCGCTTTGGCGGTAGCCCAAATAAGCCAAAGAAGCCAAGAGTATTTTGCAGTAGTGCAAGCGGCTAATGTTTTTTTCGGTATAGTTCATTGAGCCCGATAAATCCAATACGAAGCGTAAATGAAAATTACTCTCAGTGGCCGATTCGCGTACCAAGTGTTTTTGGGTACGGGCATATAGCTTCCAATCTATTCGTTTGGGGTCATCGCCAGGCTCGTAGTGCCGATATTGCTCAAATTCAATGCCTATACCCGACCGCTTGCTGCCATGAATTCCCAACATCAACTCCTCGCTGATTAATTTGCCTGCGATTTGGAGATTATTAAGTTTGATGAGTTCAGTAGTAAGCATCCTTATCTTTTCAACAATTCCCTGATTACGTCATCGGTGGTAATATTTTCGGCTTCAGCCCTAAAATTGAGTGCGATACGATGTCGCAAAACAGGAAACGCCAAGGTTTGAATGTCTTCTGGAATAACCGAAAAACGCCGGTTCAAAACAGCACGCGCTTTGGAACACAATACCAAGGCTTGCCCTGCGCGTGGGCCTGCCCCCCATTCACACCATTTTTGCACAAAAGCCGTCGTAGTAGTAGCAGGGCGTGTAGCTCTCACTAATTGATTTACCTTTTCTATCAGTTCATTACTGATATGCACCTGCCGTGTAAGGTGCTGCAAATCAATGACTTCCTTATCGTTCAAAATCGTTTTTATCTGTTGCGAAAGCGCTCCTGTTGTATTTTTTAAAACACTCAATTCTTCTTGTTCAGAAGGATAATTGAGTTTGATATACAACAGAAAACGGTCTAACTGCGCTTCGGGCAGTGGATAGGTCCCTGCTTGCTCGATGGGATTTTGGGTAGCCACAATCAGAAAAGGGCGCGGCAAGTCGTAATTGGTGCCTGCATATGTTACTTTGTACTCTTGCATAGCTTCGAGTAAAGCCGCTTGGGTTTTGGGGGGCGTTCGGTTGATTTCGTCGGCCAGTACGATATTCGCAAAAATAGGCCCTTGATTAAACTTAAAAAACTTTTTACCCGTCTCGTGGTCTTCTTCTAAGATTTCTGTGCCGATGATGTCGCCTGGCATCAAATCAGGTGTGAATTGTACCCGCTTAAACTTCATTTCGAGGGCTTCGGCCATCGTCTTGACCATGAGGGTTTTAGCAAGACCAGGCACGCCTTCAAGTAAACAATGCCCACCCGCCAACAGTGCTATTAGCATTTCGTCAATGACTTCTTGCTGCCCCACAATCACTTTGCCAATCTCTTTTTTTAGGTGTGGTAATTGGGCTACCAATGCTTTAAAATGTTCTTTTGCTTCCAAAAACAATCAGGAGTTAAGATTATAAACAACTTATTATCAAACAATTACAACTTTTTCACTTACAATATTGTTGTGGTAGAGATTCCAATAACAATCGCTGTGATTTTGAGCAACTACGAATACATACTCTACATTGTCGTTAACGCATAACTAATAATATTTACGCCAAATTTGGTGTTGTCTTCAGCCAGCCAACGCTTGTTTCTAAAATCGTAGTCCCACTCGCAGCCATAGTCTTTATTGCTGTACAGTACCCCAATTCTTCCATTGATTTCTATGGCCTTGAGGTAATCGTGCACCAAATCATCGCCCCAGCCATTGAGTTCAAAACTTGTGGTGGGAGGCCCTTCAAAATGAAAGAAGGAATGATAAATGGGGTGGTCGTTCGGGATTTTTTGCAAGGCATTTTGGCCAAAAGTGCGTGCCATCTCTTGTTCGAAAGATTTGGCAAAGAGGCCATCAATGTCGTGATTGCAATCGTCCACTAAGACAAAGCCACCATTTTCTATGTATTTTTTAAAATTCACTCTTTCTGCTTGCGAAAACTCCACTAATTTATGGCCACTCAAATAACAAAATGGGCTTCTAAACAACTCTGCACTGTTAAGTTGAACTATTTTTTCTTTCTCATCAATCGGAATGGTGGTATATTCTACAAGAGAGTTGAGGAGATTGGAAGGCATCCGTTGGTCAGTGTCCCAATCTCCCGAAGCATATTGTATCCGAGTGAAAACAAAGGGTCGCATCATTTAGACTGCATCTGATAATGACGAAAATGTAAACTCCCTGATTTTCATAGGAGGAAGGATATAATTGGCATCTGATTCTGTACTCACCACACGTTCAGGTTTACCCAAGGTTTCGAGATTGTTGAGCATGATTATGGGGCTTTCGTTGAAACGGAAGTTTTTGATGGGATACTTGATTTTTCCATCCTCAATATAAAAAGTACCGTCGCGCGTCAGTCCTGTGAGCAGGAGTGTTTGTGGGTCAACGGGGCGTATATACCAAAGTTTGGTTACTAAAATTCCTCTTTTGGTACTTTTAATCATCTCATCGAGTGTGGCTGTTCCACCTTCCATGATCATATTGTTGGGATTAGGCACGGCTTTTACCTCTTTTTTCTGCGCCCAAAAACGTGAATAGGACAAGTTTTTGACAACTCCTTTATCAATCCAAAGGGTTTTTGCTTGTGGCCGCCCATCGCCCGACCATGCCGCTGCTGGCAAATCGGGGTGCGTTGGATCAGAATAAAATGTAACCCGCTCATCTACAATCTTTTCTCCTAATTTTGTTTTGCCACCCGGTTTGCTAAAAAACGAACGGCCTTCATCGGCACTACGGGCATCCATTCCAAAAAAGATATTTTCCAGTAATACTGCTGCTGCTGTGGGTTCTAAAATAACGGTATATTTCCCTGGTTCGAGGGCTCGGGCGTTCATGGAACCTAAGGCTTTTTGTAAAGCGATATTCGTTGCAGCCGCGGTGTTTAATTTACTAAAATCATTAAACCCTTTGGCCACATAGCCAGAGCCAGTTCCGTCATCGGTACGTACAGTCAAAGAAAAATTAACATTAGAATCAAGGTAGTACGCAAATAGCCCTTTGGAGTTCATCATGGCCGTATAGCCTTTTCGATCTTCCAAAAAACCTGCGGCTGTCAGTTTTTGGTTCTTAGTCATTTCAAGGCTTTTGGCCACGGCATCGGCGCGTTTGTCGGGCGTAATACTACCCGTGGACTCAAAATAACCATTTGATTTAATATATTGTTGGGGGCTAATACACCCATATATTCGGGATTTTCGGGGGCAAGGCGTGCCAATTCTTCGGAGCGGCGCACTACTTTTCGATAGAGGCATCATCAAATTCATCAATCGTAGCAACCCCTACTTTCTTCCCAAATGCCGATTGAACAGCTAAATTTTTATTGGTCAGTGCCCCACTTGTGGACACTTCGTTGCGGGCGTAGCGTAAGTTTCCGCGTGTTTCGCCCAGTAGATTTACTTCACATTCATCGGCTTTAGAATAGCTCAGCACCTTTTGTAACAAGGGCTTTGGCTTCTGCTTCACTTAATATAATAGCCATTTTGTTGTTTGAGATTAGTGGTTGAAACTTAGATTTTACGGGCAGTATTGATCACATTTACCCCATTAAAACGAGTAGTAGCACTGCCATGTGATACCGCTAACCTGCTGAGGTTGTCCTTTACCATCAAAGAAGGACCCACCTAAACGATAGTCTCGCTCATCGTATACTTGTACACAAGAGTTCCAGAACTCTTGTGTATTGGACTGATACGCCACATCTTTGAGCATTCCTGCAATCTGCCCATCTTTAATTTCGTAGTACAATTGCCCACCAAATTGGAAATTATAGCGTTGCTGGTCAATGGAGAACGAGCCATCTCCAATGATATAAATTCCTTTTTTGACATCTTTAATCATCTCTGCTACCGAAAGGGGGGCTCTGCCTGGCGCAAGCGACACATTGGCCATGCGCTGAAACTGCACCGAGCCCCAACTATCGGCATAACAGCAGCCTTGCGACTCTTTTTCACCAATGATATGTACTTGGTCTCGAATAGCTTGGTAATTGACCAAAGTACCTCTTTGACTAAATCCCATTTTTTTGTTCCTACGCCTTCGTCGTCCCAACCTACTGCACCCAATGAACCCACTTGGGTTTTATCAGCAAATAAATTGACTTGCTTGCTACCATAATTAAAGTTTTTACTTTGCCATTTGTCTAACGTGGCAAAAGAGGTCCCTTGCGAAGTTTGCCTCATAGCCCAACACACGATCAAGTTCTAAAGGGTGCCCCACGGATTCATGAATGGTCAACCACAGGTGAGAGGGGTCAAGAACTAAATCATATTTACCTGCTTCAACCGATTTGGCGGCCAACTTTTCTTTGGTCTGTTTGGCGGCGGCTATGACATCTTCCAACATATCGTAACCTGTATTATAGCGTTGTGATACCCGATACTTTATCTTTCGGATTGACTTGCAGGTATTCATACCCTCTGCCTACGGGAGCACTTAGGGCTTGGCGCGTTTCGAATTTCCCTGTTTTAGGGTCAATGGTCGTAACGGCAAAAATCGGCCAAATACGGTGGATGTCTTGGTCAATGTAAGAACCATCGGATGAGGCAAAATATTTTTGCTCATTGACCATAAACAATACAGAGTTCACATAGTTAGCTCCATTTTTCAAAGCAGCGTCATTTACTCCTAAGAGCAAATCTACCTTTTCTTGGATAGGTACCTCAAAGGCATTTTTCTCAATCGGTGCTTTCCAACTTACCTTCCATAGCCCTTTTGGGGAGCCAACTGAACTCGGTTGCGCCATCAATCGCATTGGCTTGGCAATCGCTATGGCTTCTTCGGCAGCCTTGGCGGTTTCTGCTTCTGTTTTGGCATCTACCACAGCGGCAAATCCCCAACAGCCATTGACAATCACCCGAACACCCACCCCGTAGGATTCTGTATTGACGATGTTTTGCACTTTGTTCTCCCGTGTTACGACAAATTGACGTAAATAACGGCCAATTCGAACATCAGTATAGGTAGCACCTTTGGATTTAGCAGCATTAAGAGCTGCATCGGCCAAACGTTTTTTGAGGGCAACATCTATTCCTCTTTCTAAAAGGGCTTCTGGCGAAACATTGTTTCCCATCATCTGAAGATTGGGCAGACACATTGCCCCCAATCCTATGCCACGACATTTGCATAAAATCTCGTCTTTTCAAGGCTATTTTTGTTTAGTTGGTTGTATGAGTAATTGAACATCAAAATTCTTGATAAAAATCTGCTTCTGCCTCCCCCAGTCGGGGGGATTTTGATAAATGGATTGGAGTGTAAAATACCTAAATTACAAAGATTACAAATTGGGCGTTTTGACATGACAAAACGCCCTAAGATGACTTTTCTACAAATGATGTATATTTAGTAACACTTTTTTATACTGCATCTGACAAACTGAAAGGAAGGTGAAGTCTCGGATTTTAAGAGGCGGAATCAAATTGCCATTCACTCGACTCGGAATACCCATCGCTTCGAGGTTATTGAGCATAATGACAGGGCTTTCATTGAAACGGAAGTTTTTGACAGGAATTTTATTTGGCCTTTTTCAATATAAAAAGTACCGTCGCGCGTCAGCCCTGTATAAAGTAAGGTTTGGGGATCTACAGCCCGAATATACCAAAGGCGCGTAACCAAAATTCCTTTTTCCGTACCTTTAATCAGTTCCGACAACGATTGGCTACCCCCTTGCATAATAAAACCTGAGGGAGAGGGTATGGCTTTTACCCCTTGTTTTTCGGCCCAGTAGCGCGAATAGGCCATATTTTTTACTACTCCTTTTTCTACCCAGATGATTTTCTCTTGGGGGCGACCATCGCTTGCGCCGCCATTTCGCCCGCCTGGAATAGCAAAACCTGCCGAGGGTATTTCTGGATTTGAAGGGTCGGAGTAGATAGTAACTCGTTCGTCAAAGAGTTTTTCGCCTAAGCGTGTCCCTCCTCCTTTTTTACTCAAAAAACTACGCCCTTCGTCGGCATTGCGCGCATCTATACTCCGCATCATGTTTTGAATCAAATCCAAAGCAGCAGTAGGCTCTAATATGACGGTGTATTTGCCTGGTTCTAAGGCTTTAGCATTGACAGAAGCCATCGCCTTTTGCATAGCTATTTCAGTGGCAGTTTTGGCATTGAATTTGGCTGCATCGTTAAAATCTCTTGCTACATAGCCCGAACCTGTTCCATCTGCCGATCTGACTGTTACCGAAAAATCAATAGAGGTAGATTTATTATAGCCAAAAAGCCCTTTACTGTTGCCCATAGCATAAAACTCTGTACTATCCTCCAAGTACCCCGCAGCAGTCAAGTTTTTCTTTTTACAAGGGTCAATACTGTCATAAGCCACCTTTGCCCTATATTCTGGATCTATTTTGGCAGTGGTTTCTGAATAAGTATTAGTATCCACATAGTTTTGTGGGCCTAACATCTGCACATATTCAGGGTTTTCGGGGGCTAATCGCGCAATTTCTTCTGCTCTACGTACTGTTTTTTCTAAAGAGGCATCGTCAAACTCATTAATAGTAGAAGTCCCTGAGCGTTTGCCATAAACGGCAGTTACTGCCAAAGACAAATCGTAAGACTCCCCTGCTGTTGTTACTGTATTACGTGCATAACGAATATTTCCTGTGCGCCCCCCTGTCAGTGTAGCGCTCATTTCGTCGGCTTTTGAAAACGCCAACACTTTATCTATGATTTTTTTAGCTTCTTCTCTGGTTAAAATAGCCATGGTTGATGTCTTTTGGGGTTATCCGATTTTTCTACCTGTGTTGATAATGTTTACACCGTTAAAACGTGTGGTGGAACTTCCATGAGAGACCGCACTTACCTGTGCGGGTTGTCCCTTACCATCGAAAAACGAGCCGAAAGTGCGGTAGTCGTCCTTATCACACACTTGAACACAGGAATTCCAAAACTCTTGGGTATTAGACTGATACGCTACATCGTCTAACATTCCAACGATTTCTCCATTTTTAATTTCGTAGAACAACTGTCCACCGAACTGAAAGTTGTAGCGCTGCTGATCAATCGAATACGACCCACGGCCAATAATATAAATACCTTTCTCAACGCCCTTAATCATTTCCATGACATTGAGTTTTTCTTTGCCTGGACGTAGTGATACGTTCGGCATTCGCTGAAACTCTTGTACCGAGTTCCAAATTGTCGGCATAGCAGCAGCCATGCGAGGCAGTTTCTCCCAAAATATTCACTTGGTCGCGAGTGGCTTGGTAATTCACTAAGATACCGTCTTTGATTAAGTCCCATTCTTTACAAGGTACGCCCTCATCATCATAGCCCACCGTTCCTAAAGTATGTGGTTGGGTTTTATCCGCCACGATGTTTACTTCCTTACTACCATAGTTGAAGCTTTTGGTTTTCCATTTATCCAGCGTAGCAAAGCTCGTACCCGCATAATTGGCTTCATAGCCCAAAACCCTGTCCAACTCGGTTGGATGCCCACCGACTCGTGGATGGTGAGTCCTAAGTGATTGGGGTCAAGCACGAGGTCATACTTGCGCGGTATTACCGATTTGGCCGTCATTTTTGACTGGCTTGCATTAGCGGCAGCAATTACATCTCTACCATGTCGTGAGAAGTGCGGTAGCCTACCAAACCATTAGGTCCTGCAATTTTTTCGCTGGCCAATCCGTCCAAATATTCATGCAGCCATCCCCATTGGAGAACCCAAGCCATCGCGGGTTTTGAATTTCCCCGCCTGCCTATCTACTGCTGTAACACTAAAATTAGGCCAAATACGATGAATATCTTGGTCAATATAAGAGCCATCAGAAGAGGCAAAGTATTTTTGTTCATTCACAAAAAACAAATTGGAAGTCCTAAAACCTGCCCCATTTTTCATGGCCTCGCCATTGACTTTCATCAACAAATCAATTTTGTCTTGAATAGGGTATTTGAAAGGCGTTTTTTTGAATGGGTGTTTTCAAGTCACTCCCCTACTCCTTTTTGTGGAGCCAAGATGACGGGTTCGGTCTGGATTTATAGCGTTGGCTTTGGCAATGCCACGGCTGTTTCAGCGGCATTTGGCAATCCCTTCATTGCTCACATCGCTGGTGGCGGCAAATCCCCAGTACCATTGGCAATGACCCGAATCCCTACACCATATGACTCAGCATTGACGATGTTCTGAACCCTGGTTTCACGGTAAAAAGGTACTGCTGAAGATAACGGCCTATTCTAACATCAGTATAAGTAGCTCCTTTAGCTTTGGCTGCATTGAGGGCAATGTCGGCTAATTTCTTTTTCATAGCCGCATCGGCTTTGGGTTCGAGCATTTGTTCGATAGGTACAGCGTGTCCCAAAACAGGAATAGACGCACCCATCATAGCACCCAATCCCATCCCCGACAATTGAATAAAACTCCTTCTTTTCATACTTGGTTTGGTTAGTTGATGTATTAACGATAACGTGTTTCTCAAAATAAAGAAAAATATACAATGATTTGTCGATGAATCGACAAATCAGCGAATTAAAGCGACTACGATTCAAGGCATCGGTCACTTATAACCCATACCAGGTGTTATAAGAATCAGAGCGGTGGTGATAAATCACTTTCACAATACAAATTATCGTTCATTTTGAAATGACTGATAATCTTGAGGGGTATCTAAATCTATGCTTCCCGCCTCGAAGGTAATGAAATGTGCTTCCTCCAAGTGGTTCATCAAAACGGGTTTTGCTCCTTGATCGCCTGTTAAATTGAGTAGTTCTTCAAATAGCCTACGGTCAAACAAAGCAGGAACACCTACTTGCTCACCATATTTACAAGCAACAATAGTCGGCTTTTTGTCTTGATAAACCTGCACCATTCTTTCCAGAAGCGCAACAGATAGATAAGGTTGATCACATACAAAGCATTATTACAGCATCAATGTCTTTGTAAGTCATATACATGCCTGCTAATCCTATTTTCAAAGATGAAGCCATTCCTTCATGCCACATTTGATTGTCTATCACTGTCAGGGGGAGGTCGATGATTTCAGGGGCAATTTGCGCTTTGTGCGCCCCAATCACTAATACAACAGGGTAACATTCAGTAGCCAGTGCAATTTCTGAAGTGCGTCGAACGAGGCTTTTTCCATCAATAGCTAAGAGTTGTTTTGGCGACCCCATGCGCTTAGATGCTCCAGCAGCCAAAATACAATCCCAATTTTTTCAATGTATGTACGGTCTTTTAGTACAAATTCAAAATAAGTAATTATAGCCTCAAAATACAATGAGAATGGCGTAAATTTCCAATATGCTTGAGGACATAACCAGCAAAATACTTTTCATTCACGCCATAAAATTGTTAATTTGTGGTTAGCAAAGATTCGAAACAGGCATGGAAAACTTATTATCATTACTTCATTACAGTATTTTAGACAATCAAGTTGGCGATTTACTTTGGTTTGTTGGTATCCTATTATTGGGGATTTTAATTAAAAGAGGTCTTTCTTTCACGATTAGTCGGGCGGTCTATCGTTTTATCAAAAGCGAAGCGGGCACTATCCCTGTGGCAGAGTTTATACGCCTGACACGGAAACCCTTTGAGTTTTTGATTACATTGATGATTCTCTTGTTGGCTTTTAGCCAATTGACCGTACCCGAAGATTGGGCTGCCACTGGCAACGAAAAATGGTTACTCATCGTTGAAAAGACCTTTTTTAGTGTTTTTTCTGCTGCCATTGCTTGGCTGGGTATTCGGGTCATTAAATTCATTGCACTTATTTTCCAACAACGTGCTGCTTTGACCGAGACTACTTTGGATGATCAGCTGGTTCCTTTCTTAAAAGACATTGCTATTGTATTTTGGACTATGACTTGCTTTTTAGCCATGCTCAATAAAGTCTATGATGTCAATGTATGGGCTTTGGTGACCAGTCTCGGAATTGGGGGGTTGGTCATCGCCTTAGCAGCTCGTGAAACCATCGAAAACTTGATAGCTTCGGTCGCTATTATGCTCGAAAGACCCTTTGTGGTAGGCGATACTGTAGTTTTAGGCACGATTAGTGGCGATATAGAACAAATCGGATTTAGAAGCACTCGCATTCGCTCTCTTGACGGCGGACTTGTCTCTATCCCTAACCGCTTGATGACAAGTCAA
This sequence comes from Spirosomataceae bacterium, assembly GCA_041392315.1. GTDB lineage: Bacteria > Bacteroidota > Bacteroidia > Cytophagales > Spirosomataceae > Runella. Next base: position 180,961 of record JAWKMH010000011.1, read on the forward strand.
GCACTCGAAAATATGACGCAACGCACTCACCGTAGAGCCAAATACTATGTACGTATCGCCTTTGATACCCCCATTGGAGTCCTCAATAGTATTATTGAGCAAATACAACTATTCTTAGAAAATAATCCTTCGACCAACAGTAAAGAGCCGACCGTAAAATTGGAAATACTGGGAGAGAGTTCTTTTGATGTCTTAATTGTGTATCATGTAAATTCTGCTGCATGGAAAGAATTTATCCGTGTGAGAGAAGAAATCAACTTTAAAATCATAGAAATTGTACAAAGCAATGGCGCTTCCTTTGCTTATCCAGGACGCAATTTATTCATTAGGGAATCGGTAGAAAAAGACATTGAATCTTTTCAATAAATATTTTCATTTTGGCGAGTTTCATTCTTTTTTCAAAAAAGTATTAATTTGCTCCCTAAATAACCTATGATGAATATTTCAGATTTTTCTTCTCCACTTACTAAAAATCAGTATGTGCAAGAGTGGCGTAAAGAATTTTATGACTCTCTCACACACTATGAGCAAAAAAAGGTCTCTTTTATCCCTGAGCTATTGCCAGAACTTGCCACCAAATTCGATGTTTTTCAGGTACTTAGTATCCTTCAACAAAGAATAGGAACAGAAACCTTAGCTGGTGCGCTTCATCCTGAACAAACCATCGCTTCGCCCCTCCAAGGCGAAAAATTAGATAGCCAGTGGCTCAAAAAATCCAAAATGGTGGGCGTAAACGTCCGTACCATCGGTGGGTTTTGGAATATCATTGGCTATGCACTGACATTACCCAAGTTTCATGATTCAATCCATCTTCTGCCTATTTGGGAGCCTGGTGTGGTGGGAAGTTTGTACGGAAAAGTAAGTTGGAACATCAACCAAGAATTTTATAGCTGGCAGCTTCAACGCGCTGTGCCGTGGTTAGATACTGTAGAGAAGCAACTCAAGGTAGTGGTCAATTTATTGCATGCCTTGGGTAAAACCGTGGGGTTGGATGTCATTCCGCATACCGATCGTTTTTCTGAAATTGCCCTCATCCACCCTCGTCTATTTGAATGGGTACAGCGCGAGGGCGGGCAGCTGATTGACCATACAGAAAATAGCTGGCAGCGCGTAGAAGAAACGATATGGCAACACCTCCACCACCAAGGCGCAGCAGATGGAAGTTCGCTCAATTTTGACAAAAATCTCCTTTTTGACCCTTCCAACCCACTGATGACGGATAAAAAACGGCAAGAAATCATCTTTGGTATTACGCAAGAGCAGCGCCTTCATCGGCGATTGGCCTTGATAAATACGTTGGTTGAGCAGGGTTTTGAAACCCTACCCATGACCATGGCCCCTCCTTATCGTGGCCTTCATATCAATCCCGAGGTGTTTGTGGTTGATGAACGTGGCACACGCTGGTACCAATATGAGTTCGACCATCCCCAAGAAATGTCAAGGGTATTTGGCCCACTCACGCGCTACCGTTTTTATCACAGTAAGAATGACAATCAACAGTGGGAGTTGGACTTTGAACGACCTCATCTGGCGGCTTGGGATTATTTCAAAAGAAAATACCACGAATGTCAACAGCAATTTAATTTTGATTTTATGCGGGGCGACATGGCCCACGTTCAGATGCGCCCAGAAGGGATTCCTCAAACTACCGATGCTTTCTATGACCCACTCAAAGCCGTCAAAAACTATGTTCAAAAAAATGGAACGCCTCATTTTGCCTTTTATGCCGAAACGTTTATTGCTCCACCCAATGTGATGGGATATGGCAACGAATTTGACCATTTGGAAGCCATCGAGGCTGATGCCACCTTGGGCGATTTACAGTCTGCTGTCGTTGGCGAGTCCATTTTTATGGAACGTTTTTCTCTCTACGACCAACTGCTCCGCACAAGGCAGTTTGCACCGAGTTTTACGATGATTACAGCCGACAAAGACGACCCGCGCTTTGATGAATTTTATCAAACAGGCAACTTAATTCGGTATTTTATAGGATTATTCCTGACCGATATGCCGAGTTATTATAGCCTTGGTTTTGAGGTCAGAAACCAACACCTCATACGTGGCAAAAATGAGGAGTATTCTAAGCTGTATGTTTTTCAAATCCATGATGATACCGAAACCGATAAGGTAACCCACGGCCCTTATCTTTGGGGTGAAAATATGGTGTATTTCCAACAGTTGAATGCGCTACGCTTATTTGCCGAATCCATTTGGGAAGATATTGCTGACCAAGCCATTAGATGGTTACTACCCCCTGATGCTACCGCTCAAAACAAGGTCATTGCCTGGACTCAGGAGCATCGGCCAAGTTATGTTTTCATTGCTAATTTGGAGAGTGAAGTAACACAGCCTTTGAGTCAATTGTCTTTGGACAATTATACGCTTATATTTCAAACGACCTCTACTCAAGACAAGCACATGATAGCACCCAATAGCGGATGGGTGTATAAAATCAACGAGAAAATGGGGTAAAATGGGATAATGATGCCGTCTAATAGGCCTGAAAAACGCCATTTTATTCCTCGGTTTTTTCAAAAGGTCGGATTCGGTTTTTTAAAGTAACCACCACAGGCGCAATGAGTATGAAACTAATCACCAAATAAGGATATTTGTAGCGTAAGTTGCCCTGAGATCCTGTGTAAGTCATCAATAAACCCAAGAAAGTAAACCCATTAATCATCCACACAATCAGCGGTGTTTGGTTATGTCTTTGCCAATAATATATTAACTGATAAACCCAACAACCCAACAGTAACAAATAAAAACCGTATTGAAATAGCTGCACCAGCAAAAAAGCTATTTGATAGCCAAGGGGTTCTTTCCAAAATAGTTGCTGCGACTTGGGCAACTTCAACTCTTTAATAAAGTTTTCAAAATTCCAACTGGGATTGCCCAATAGTGGGCTAACAGCAATGTCATCGTTAGTAAAGGTAGCTTTTATTTTTCGGGGCCAAAAAGAAAGCCACTGCACAGGATGTCTTATAATCCATTGAGTAGCACGTTGTTGAATATAATCCCCTTTTTCGTAGAATGTCTTTTTGGATAAATAAATGGAGTCATTTTTAAGAATCGTATCATTATAAACCCCAGTAGCTCCATCAAAACCACTCATCAGCAAATTGATAGGCCCTGTGGTAGTAGAAAAACAAACTGCCCCGTTTGGCTTTTGCTGTACATACCCATTGGTATCACAAAAGCAACACTCCCAAGCCGATTCCCATGAGCTGCTGATGATAAGTATAGCGTTTATTGTTTAGATGCCACAACCACACCAAACCATAGATCAACAACAACGCCACCACCAAAGGACGACAACCGAGGGCAAAACCAGCCGTAAGCCCCGACCATAGCCCTGTGAAAAAAGTAGGCTTTTGAAAGTAAAAATAAAGACTCCACAAACAACAGGCAGTAAAGGTAAGCTCGCTGAAATTCAAAACCACAAACCCCAGGTTGTTGAGATAAAGTACATAGATACAAGCTACAATCCAGGCACTTTGCCGACCAAAAAATTGAAGGGTTAGGCGATACACCAAGTACAACTGCATCAGGTTCATGGCCACATTGAGCAAATGTACTGTAACAGGCGCATTATAAACCCTAAGCAAAAGCGAGCCGATATTGACATGAAATAAACTGGCCAGCCAAGGGTCATAAATAGCTTCGGGATAGGGAAAAAAGGTGTTCATTTGAGCCGCTTTACTGGCCCATTGAAAATAAATAAGAGAGTCGCTTTTGAGAGGATATTGGCGAAAGAGGGCAAAACCGATGTTTATCAACCCATACACGAGAAATAGCCACCGAAAGCGTTGGTCGGTCTTGTGCTTCATGTTAAATGCCTAAACAGTTGAAATCTCGATAAAAAATAGTGGTGCAAGTCTCGCGCGAGATGATAGGAGCCATGCCATAAAAATCAATCCATCGAAACCCTTTTTCTTTCATCAATACCCTGATTTCTTGATAATTATCTCTCTCCGAGTTATCCAAAACCAATACACCATCAGGGCTTAGGAAATCAACGGCAAAGCGGCTACAGTTTACTCGCTGGCGGCCATCAACTACCACCAAGTGGTATTTTTTTTTGCCCAACGCCACCGCTTCAACATATTCTTTTCCCAAGGCTTTATAAATCACACTGGCATTGGGGGGTAATTGTTGGGTTACTTCTTTTACCCAAGCCTCGTCATGTTCTACGGCCTGTACCAACTCTGTGTGTGCGGCATACCAACGGGTCGAATTCCCCGAACCATATTCAAACACCTCAAAATGAGGCTTTAGGCGTGGTGTCAAGAAGGCAATAAACGAATAAGTACACCAAGGCAGGGGGGTACCTACGGCATCTATCGATCGCTTGCGGTGGTAGCTTTCAAACCAGCCATTCTGTCGTAATGCACTCTCTAAATACAACTGTACACTCCCTCCAATCTTTAAGAAATTGAGCACATCCCAAACTATCTTTTTTAGTTCTTTCATTGTTTCTTCAAAAGTGTTAATCTATTTCAATCGTTTTATCATTATAGTAATTATCCCATTTATTTCCTCAGACACACGCCATTTCCAAATGTAAAACCCAAGCAAAAGACACACTACAGCACTTCGTAGCATGATCCAGCCCACTGCCAAAAACGGTGTTTGTGTATGGATAGGTAGGAGATATGATAAACCAAAAACTACTAAAAACCCCATAAGCAAGGTAAAACTGTGCAAAGAATAGGGCGAAATACCAAAACGATATTTCACAGATCAAGACGCATACCCGAATACACCAAGGTAGTGAGCGATGTGGCCACAGCCGCGCCCATAAATCCATACCTTGGAATGAGCCAACTATTGAGTAAAACACCCAGTACAGCCGTAAAAATGATGATCCAAGTAGCCACGCGATAGTATTTTTGAATATAAGATAATTTCCGGTATTGAGACCCGCGGCCATGTCAAACAATTTGGTAACAAGCAAAAATAGAACCACATTAACTTGCCTTCTCCATACACATTACCAGAGCAAAGATAGAAAATATCGATGACCCAAATCAGCAGAAACATAATCCGCCGCTCAAAGAGATGTAAAGCTGTTTTCTGATTCATTGTTTCAATCCTTTAAAGTCTTCATTGTGTAGATGGTCAATATAGGAATCGAAATCTGAACAATCACTTTTTCTGGGAATCTCCACTACACTGACCATGTACGAAGCAATGATAAAGATAGCTGCATTTTTCAGGTCCCGCTCACCGCCAGCATGGTGCGGTCAATAAACAAAATGATATTGACCCTAAAACCCCCAATATCGTAAAAGAACCATATACAACATCTGTGAAAGCGATGGAGTCAAAATACCACGGTCAGGCCCAGCATGTGGCTTTTCTAATACTATAATATAAACGATAAACAAAATCACCCCAAAACCATAGGCCACAACCAAATAAAGCATCCAATCAGAAGTTAATCCAGCCAAAACCAAATATCAGTACCACCAAAATATTAGCTACACGCAGATAAACTACGAATAAACATAAGCACCGCAATACGTGAATTATTGCGGCAATAAAAGCATCCAGCACCGTGATATACACCCAAAAAAGACCGTAAGGGGAATGACCAAAAAATGGTAATCAACCAATAGGGCCAGTTTTTACTGAAATAAGCGACAATCAGTGGTGTAAAAAGCCAATAAGTAATGACAAACAAAAAGATGCCAATCAAAGGAAGAGCCAGCAAAAAAGTAAGCATACCACGATGTTTTCTTCATCTTTGAAAACGATTAAAATAACGATCTACGATGTAGGGTGTACCAAAATGGGCAAAGAAATAAACAGAATATTACAAATAAAATCCGTGATAGCGCATACTGCTCTACCAGCGAAACATCTCGGCAGAAACATACATCTGATTGATAACTACACCATCACCCTAAATAAGACCCTACACTGGCTTTGAGACTTTGTCAAGACACGTGCCCGGAAGTGGTTTAGATGAATAGAATATTATTGACTAAAATGAGTCAGAATGACAGCGGCTGTGCGTTGGGCGGCAGGCCATCCCAAAGCGGTGGAACTACCCCCTTTTAGCACGGCCCTCTAAGATTTCCATTACTTTTTTATGGACAGTCTGAGAGGTTCAAATCTGCCAAAAAGCTGGTTGGTACCTAATTCTACGGTTACAGGCCGCTCTGTGCTATCGCGAAATGTCAGACAGGGTACTTGCAAGTAGGTAGTTTCTTCACGAATCCCCTGAGTCGGTAATCACTAAAGCCGCATTTTCCATCAGGTTTAGAAATTCTAAATATCCCCATGGTTCGGTCAAAATGAGTTCCCCAATCGCGCCCATTTTGGCTTTCAATCCAACTTTTTCGATGTTGTTTCGGGTGCGCGGATGAATCGGGAACACTACTTTTTTTAAAATTTTATATTTCAATGATTTGCAAAATACGCGCTAATCCTCAGGCGTGTCCACATTGGCGGGGCGGTGCATGGTCATTGGCACAGCTGATTTGCTCAACGCCCAGCTCAGCCATTACATCCAACTGGCTGGATTTTTGAAAAATCATGTACCAACGAATCTATCATGCAGTTGCCCACCATAAGCACTTTTTCGTCAGCTACACAGCAACTTCTCGTTCAAGGGTTATTATCCCTGCTTGTTCAGTTGCACAAAAAGTGATCGAGGTGCTATGGTCAAGATACGGTTGATTTCTTCGAACGTCGGCGGTCGCCATCCGCTGAAGCCTGCCTCTACATGCGCAATGGGTATGTGCATCTTAGTAGCAACCATAGCGCAGGCAATGGTAGAGTAACATCGCCTACAACCAACACTAAATCAGGCTTTTCAACCTCCATTACCGCCGTTTGAGCATGATTTGTATTGTTGTTGGGTATGAGAGCCCCCTCCTATCCCCAAAAATAATCAGGTTGGGGCAATTCCAATTGATTAAAAAATACATCCGACATTTTGGCATCATAGTGCTGCCCTGTATCTACACAATTTGATCACTGGTTGTATATTTTGAAAAGAAGCACGGTGCAGCAGGTGCCACTATAAATTGATTCTTTTTACTGATATTTAAAAATCTTCATCTTCCTTGATAAGTACAATACACGGGTTCAAGCACAAAGGTAGGAATTTCTATCAAGAAACACAGTATTCCAAAGTTCTATCTACATATTTGAGTTTTTCTTTGGAAAATAGACGATAGCCATCGTTGGCCCACAGTTCAAGCAAATCGCGGTAATGGGGATAAATCTGGGTTGGCTGCTTGCCCTGGTTTGAATGCCAAATATTTTGTCTTAATCTTCTGTATCTACGATAATCCCTAAAGAAGCCCCATGCTCTTGGTTAAGCGCATTGCCTGTATTTCCCACTGTTTCGCCACTATCCTCCTCTTGGCAAGGCCCGACTCATTTATCTTAGAACGCATCTCCTCTCCTACCAATCCTCATATAGCATGGGTAAGGGTGATGTTTATTTTGCTTGGCCATACTGCCATTTGGTTTATCATTACCTAAGCGATTTTTTAATATTTCTATTGATTTCTCAAGCTTCAAGCTGTAGCATGGAATCATAGAGCAACGATAGGGCTCTTTCCGAGGTGGGTTTGAGAGCGTAACCAGCCAATCTGCAAGCGTTTAGGGAGGTGTTTTGAAATGGAGATGAATTTAGTGGGCACTGTTAGAGCATATACCGCCAATTTCAACTTTCATTTTTCCACTCTACATAAATAGCTGCTGCGACTCAACTTTTCTTCAAAATTCCATCAGTCAATAGTTGGCCTATTTCTTCTACACTCTTTAGAAGATTAATGAAAAGCATACTTTCGATTAGCGAGCAATCCAACAAGTGTTTGGGCAGTAGCCGAAAAATAGTCGTTTTGCAAGACAGAAAAATCTTGTAGATTCATCTTTTTTCCCGAAGTCAGCACTTCTTCAATACGGTGGGCTCTCACGGGATTGGCCCAAGTCCAGCCAATGGCATTTCTGTAAGGAAATCGATGGGCGTTAGGTTGTTGTTGGCCGTAACCGTACCCTGCTGCAGGGTCGATTTTATGAGGAAGGTGTACAATGGGTAAATAACCTGCCCACTCGTACCTCCCGTCGCCTGGCACAGGTACCAATCCTGTCCAGTTTTTACGAATAGGCGATATACCCACGGCTTGCCAGCCAATATGTCCTTTTTTATCAGCATAAATCATATTCTCTCCTGGAATTCGGCTGTAGGAACAAGCCTGTCGAAATTCCTCCCACGTTTTTGCTTGATTCATGCGCAGGCTCGCTAAGTAGGGTGCACAGCCCACCTCTCGCCATCCTGCTCGCACGGCATATAGTTGGTAGTTTGGGGTATCTTCAAACACCACTGGCCCATGCCGAGTATATTTCAGAGAGATAATTTCGGGAGCTTGTCCTGCTATTTTTATCGTGTCTTGTATGACTCTGAGACTTTCCCATTTGCCTTGGTACTTGTACTGATTGGATTTTTTGGGGTTCACTTCATACACATACAGGTCTTCGTTGTCGGTTTCAAAAATAGTTAAACCCCAGGCAGCGTGTTCGTTGTGCTCCTACCGAAACGCCTGGCAAGGAGGGCTCGCCTGCGCCTATTACATTCCATCCTGGCGCGTGTAAATGAATCCAGTACCTCAAACTTGGCACCGATTGCGCCCGATGTGGGTCGTTGGCAAGCATCGGGTACCCACTTTGCGAACGCCTTCCATCAATCACCCAATTGTTTGATCCCACGTTTAGTTTCTCTTCTTCATACCACGCATCAAAATCAAAAGGAGTACGCAGCCCTACCTTGTCCTCTCCTTTTACAAATTTTAAGGGAGCTCTAAATGCCTCGTATAGTTCTAAAATAGGTTGAAAAAGAGTCTCTTTTTGGAGGGATTTATCTAAGGACAAATCGGGTTCACCAGATTTACTGACAGGATGAAACCATTGTAATTCACGGAGTTTATCAGCCCCTACCAACGCTACGATCCTTGCATTGGAAAGTTCGTCTTTGACATTTCCTAATAACCCTTGATGACGGCTAATCACTACCTCGGGAGTCCAGTAGTCGGGTAGTGTATTGAGTACTTTAAATTCAAAGGGTAGTTTAGTGGGTTGTTCCCTCATTTGTCGTACATGGGCATTAATCCCTTCTACAAACGCATTGATAATTTGTACACTACGAGGATGATAATGGCTAAGTTCTGCCTTCAAATCGCCTCGAAATTTAAAGAGCCGTGTACCTATATCGCGTTTGAGTTCTTTTTTTCCTAATAGTTCCGCCACTGTGCCTGTGGCTTGTCGTCGCCACATTTCCAACTGAAAAGGTCTATCCGAAGCCGCCACATAGCCCTGCGCCATAAACAAATCGTGTTCGTTTTGGGCATAGATATGTGAAACACCCCATTGGTCACGAATGATTTCAACAGGCTGCTGCAACCCTTTTATGGTAAGCGTTTGTGCCAATGTATGAATAGATACGAAACCACTAAGAATGAAGCAGAAAATATATTTTTCCATTTTGAGGAGGTTTGGTTGAGGAAAGACTAAGGTACAAATTTTTGAAGCTGCTTTATCAATGCCTCGTTGATTTTGATATAACTCTCTTTGGTCCAACCTGCCACATGAGGGGTTAATATCACCCGATTTGAAGTACGTAAATAATCGAAAGTAGCTTGTTGTGTAGAGGTGAGTGAATTGAGTTTTTCATTTTCTAATACATCTAAGCCCACTCCTCTCACTTTCCCATTTCGCAAACCTCGTACGACAGCTTGTAAATCTACAATTTCGCCTCTCGATACATTCAAAAGAAAAAAAGGATGCACCATGGTTTCTATAAACTCATCATTGATTATTTGTCGCGTTTTCCTGTCAGTGGTACATGCAGGCTAACAATTTCTGCTTGTTCTTTTATCTGTACCAATGTAGCCTCATGGGCATAAGTATTGCCATAATTGACCAAATATTTATCAAAAGCCAATACTTTACAGCCAAATCCACTCAACCGCTGTGCCGTGGCACTTCCATTAAACCCATATCCAATCAAGCCTACTGTTTTTCCCATCAGTTCTATACCCCGATTCCCTTCTCTGTCCCATATCCCTTGTCTTACCTCGCGGTCGGCTTTGGCAATATGCGCCAGCAAACCCAACAACACCCCCACCACATGCTCGGCTACCGCATCGCGATTGCCCTCATTAGCCGCAAATACTTCAATATTTCGGCTTCGGGCAGCTTCGAGGTCAATCAGGTCTAATCCTGCCCCTGCACGTGCAATAAAACGTAAACGAGGTGCATGTTGAAGCAGCACTTCATCAACAGGTGTCTTACTCCTAATGATTAAGCCCTCATACTCAGCTATATCATTCAGAATATCCACACGCTTGAATGTTGGCTCGTAACGATAGGTAAAACCAACTCTTTCGAGCATTTCAAACATAGAAACATGGACATCGTCCACAATCAACACTTTCATCATTTGGTTTATCTAATAATCTACAGTTACTTATTTTGGAATAGATAGCTCAACTCCCAGCGGCAAGGGATTTCCAAAAACTGGAACACCTCCAGCTGTAAATGTAAATGGCTGCATTCTTGGAGCTCGTTGCCTTCCACAACCCTGCCCTGCTTCGGAATTGGCATGGTATAAAATCCAGTTTTGATTTCCACTGGGCGATTGAAAGAAGCTATTGTGGCCAGCAGCATAAGTTCCTTTAACATTGTCTGCCCAAAATACAGGCGTGGGGTGTTTGTTCCAACTCTTTACGTTCATTAAGTCGGCATTGGCATCCGCAAAGACCATGCCCAGCGCATAATAATCTGTCCAACAGCCATTTGCTGAAAATACAATATTTATCCTACCATTGGGGCTTTTCAAAAACTGAGGCCCTTCATTCACTAAAATGATAGGTTTGTCATCTGGCCCTGGATGGGTAAGCAAACCGTGATGCTCCCATGCAAACTGAGGGTCAGAGATACGGATTCTATTGCCCACACAAGTCCACGGATTACTCATTTTACAAAGGTAAATATCCTGACGGCCGTTTTCATTACCCTCCCAGCCTGACCAAGTAAGATACAACTGACCTTTATGCTCAAAGACGGAACCATCTATTGCCCATTTGTCCTGAGGTGTTTTAAGTTGTCCTTTCATCAGCCATGTTCCTTTAGTTGGGTCTGGCGAAGTATTTTCTAATACATACAAACGATGCGTGCGATTGCGGCCGTCGTCGGCAGCAAAATAGATATACCATTTACCTTGTAAAAAATGTAATTCGGGTGCCCAGATATCTTTTGAATAAGACCCTGTAGCAGGCGGTGACCAAACAAGTGTTTTTTCTGCTGTAGCCAATTGCGCCAAATCTTTGGTCTTCCATATATTCAAATCTTTTTCTGTGGTGTGCATATAATAATAAAAACCATCCTTAAACACCGACCAAGGATCTGCACCCGCCGCCAATAAAGGGTTTTTGAAGTTTTGTGCTTGTAACGAAATAGATAGAATAAATAAGAAGCAGATTTTTTTCATAATTTTAGTATCATTTGAATTCATGCTCAAAATAAGTGGCTTTTTATGATTTTTCTACGGCCTATACAAAAAAACACCGCCAAAGCATTCGCTTTAGCGGTGTCGCATCAATCATTGATTATTCAAACCCACCAATAATACATTTAATTGGCCTTGGGATATCAGCAATAGGCTATCATTTTAATCAAAAAACGATAAAACCTCCAAGCCGATTGCACAAGGCCAATGCTCTAATTTGCTTGCAAACGAGCTAATTTTGAAAATGCTTGCTCTTTATAGGTGCCAGACAATGTCAATTGGGCAATACTACCTGCTTTTGGAGCAGCTATTCCAAATTCTGCCCATGACTTGGTGATGGTGGCACGCCCTTTATCATCGGTAGTAAGGTCAGCGATTTTTACTCCCGCACGAGTGGTAAGCGCCAACGCCAACCCCTTCACGGGAATAGAGTCAATGCCTTTTTTATAATCCAAAATATTGGTCTTATCTAATTCGTAAATACGGACACTCAAAGTAGCAGAGGCCGTTGCCTTTGAAGTAACTGTAGGCTCGGTAGTGAAACCTCCTCCATCACCAATAGCATTATCAAAAACCAATAAAACAGGAGACACCACCCGATCTACAAAAGGATCGTTGACTTTACAAGAAGCAGCAGCTAAAGCAGTAATAAAGAAGAGTAAAATTTTTGTCTTTTTCATAAGATAATCATTTAAGTTGGGAAACAAATAACTATAATATTTTGATTATCAAGTCAATAAACCCTCAATAATCGATTAAATCATTGCCTATGCTTTCAATAACTTAAAAGCTTTACCACTAAACAATGTTGGTAAAAACCTACAGCAATCAATAATAAGCCAGTAGTCGCAATTGTGCTTGTATGTGCAAAGAAGGTACCTGTCGAAAGAATTCCCAAGATAAGCAACGTAGAAAATGGCAAAGAAAAGCCATGACTAACACTGCCAAATCAACACTAAAAGTACGCCGCTCTTTAGGTACATCTTGGTCTTCCTCGCGCTTATTAAATGCCGAAATATGAGCAAATGGCCAAAAACTTGCGAGCTCACTTGAATCACCGTTGCCAACAATCATCGTTGGGTCAGAGATATGCAAGAGGTAATCATCGCCGCACTGAACAACATCGTTAGACCCGCCCGAAATACCAGCAAAGAAGCAATCAATCTTTTCACGTTGCTTCAACTGAACAGCCAACCCAATAAACACCAATGGAGTCATCACGGCACTGGTTTTGTCAAACATATCTTGAATAATCAAAGGTAAAGCTTGAAATCAGACCCAACGAGAGCAAAATAATAGCAGAAATAATGACGATATTGATAGGCTCTTGGGCAAGATTGAGCAAAAGACTTTTGATTTTATCACCCATTTTTGTTTCTGTGGTTTTGTTGTTTTTAAGAAACATATTCATGGCTACGATATATAAAAATATCAAGACAAAGAACTTGTTCCCCACATCACCCAAAGCGGCCATAGCTACACTCTTCTCCCCCAGAAACTCAGCAATGAAAGGGAAGCACGACAACCCAGGTGCTAAAGAAGGAAGTAACATAACTAAAGTACGCCCAAAAGCGGAGTTTTTATCAATGCCGAACAAAGGAAAGGCCAACGGTGCTGTGAAATACATAAAAAAATTAAACACAAGCGTCAGGACGGGAACAATGATGAGTTTGGCATCTATATCGATCTTCATTAAAGCAATAAAGATAGTAGCAGGCAATGCCACCGACAGTACCATCTCTTTGATACCGTTGGTTTGTTCCTTATTTTTGAATTTTGAACGCAAAATTAGCCCCAACCCTATCAATGATAACAGGGTAATTGCTTTTTGTAAAGCATCACTCATAATTTTAAAGAAAATGTTAGAAGTTTTGAGATGTGAGTTCCAGGTTAAAATAGGCTATCAACTCGGGACTCACAAAGCTCATTAACTAATCGCTTCTAAGGCAGAAACAAACTGCTTGATTTCGTCCATGGTACCCATACTTACGCGGCACCAAGGTTTTCCTTGTATCTCATAGCCACGCACCATGATACCTTTCGCCATCATTTTCTGGAGCAATTCTTTGCTCGATATATTGATGGGGAAAATCACAAAGTTGGTATAGGAAGTAACGTATTTATAACCCATGCGGTCTAAATTTTTGCAGAGGTAAGTTTTTACTTCATGGTTCAATTTACGGGTAGTGTCCTGAAATTCTGCATCGTCCATACTTGCTACTGCAGCTGCAATAGAGGTTTGGGTAATACCCATACCACCACGAGTTATTTTCTGGATATTATCAAGTGTAGAAGGCAAGGCCGCTATATAGCCCACACGCAAACCTGCCATACCCATAATCTTAGAAAAAGTACGAGCAATGATGACATTTTTCTTCTGTGCCAACAAAGAAACCATGCTTTCGGTATCAGCCCCAACAGCTAACTCTAAATAAGCCTCATCTACAAAAACAGGTACTTTCTCAGAAACCCGTGAGCAGAAATCGAGCAATTCCTTGCCTGATGTGATGCTACCCATGGGGTTATTAGGGTTACAGATATAGACCATCTTGGTATCTTTGTCAATGGCGGCTTCCATCGCCTTGAGGTCATGCGACCAATCGCCTTTACATGGAACAGCCTTCCAGGTAGCGCCTGTAGCTTCAGCTACCTTAATCAATGACATATAGGTAGGATCCGCAGAAACGACATTACCTCCTTTTGCGAACAATACTAAAGCTACTTTTTCCAACAAATCAGAAGAACCTGGCCCCATCATGATATGGTCGGGCGTTACACTTTCTTTTTTAGCGATTTTATCTACTAAATTTTGTAGTTCTTTCCAAGAGTAACGACTTCCTGTTGAAGCTGCATCTGCCACAGCCTTACGAGCACTCATAGGAGGGCCGTAGGGGTTTTCGTTGGCATTGATACGCACCAAGGTAGGAGGGGTCTTAGAAGGCCCTTCCACCATTGTCTCCCTCAAAAGTGGGCTATGGAAAATGTTACCATTAGCATCTAAAAAGGTCGGTCCGTTGGCAAATGCTCCAATAGCAGGTGCAGCGGCCAAGCCTCCGATAGTCATCAAACCTGATTTCAATAAACTGCGACGGTTGATAATCTGTGTCATTTGATTTTAATTTTTTGTAATTATTGGTTGTTTATTTTGCGATTTCAAGCTACTAAGTTAGTTGATTTACCATTAATAACTTTCAAAATATATCTAAATGTTATGAAAAAATGATAAATTCCAAAATTTTAGTTTTTAGTACCTATTAAATGTACTTACTTTTCTGCCCACCAAAGCTTGGTTTTCATGTTATCTGCACCACCATTGAGTGCAATTCCTTTATCCAAACTTGCTTTATTGAGAGAATATTCGGTGCTTGGATAAGGTAATCTTGTAGGCAAAATTCCATCATTCTCAAATACCGAACGTGGATCTTTGGGCGGTAAAACAGGGAAACCTGTACGACGATATTCAGTCCAAGCTTCTACACCTACTCCATACAGAGCAATCCATTTCTGATCCAATACTTTTTCTCGCGTTACTGCACCTACTTTGGTAAAATAATCAGTAGGAACTTTCAATCCATATTGCTCAAATGAAGCGGTAATCCCTTTCTCAAAATAGCTTTTAGCATCTCCAGTTATATCTCCGTCTAAGACGGCTTCAGCCAAAATTAAATTAAGTTCGGAAAGTGTCATCAAAACGCTTGGGGTTTCAGCTCGAACGAAATAACTTCCAATCGTAGAACTACTCGCCAAATAAGTAGTAGCAATGGCATCTGGCAAACCATTGGGATGCCCAGTATATTTCCCCCCTACAGGATTTGCATAAATAGTAATACGAGTATCAGCAAGTGCATTTAGTTTATCAGCCAATGTGCTGCTGATATTCCAGTCGGTACGGCTACCACGAACCATCACTTCATGCCATTCATTATTGCTGGGCAATGTAGCCGTATTTTTTACGATAGCATTGTCGTCATTGCTTGTAAAAATAGGATATTTAGTGGCATCGCTCAATATCTCCTTCATAATGGCACGCGACTCAGTGGCTTTTTTAGCCGCTTGGCGGTTGGCCAAACGTAATCGAAGTGAATTGGCAAATTTTTTCCATTTTAGAATATTACCTCCATAAATAATATCACCTTGTACGCCAGGGCCACCCACCACAAGTTTTTCATTAGCAACTTTGAGATCATTGAGCAAACCTTCATATACCTTGTCTTGGGCATCATACGCAGGTGTGTAAATAGGCGATTCTACCGTTCCTTTCAGTGCTTCGCTGTAAGGAATAGCTCCCCATAAGTCAGTGGTTACGGAAAAGAGCCACGATCTCATCACCAACGCCACTCCTTCGTAATTTGTATTGGGCGTAATCCCATCTGATTTACTCAAAGTAATAATCCGTTGGAAATTAACCATGCCGTCATTGAAAAAAGAAGCCCAGTTATTATTGTAAAAAGCAGGAGAAATTCCATAATTATCTCCTTCATTGGAGTAAATATTTCTTGTAAAATACTGCATCCAAAGCATTGCGCCATCAATATTGAGACGTTCAAAACGAGTACTACCTCCCCAATACTTATCTACGGCCTTCTCCATGGCATAGGGCAATAAATACTGTGCCCCAATGGTAGTGGGGTTATTGGGATCTACGTTCATTTCATCGAACTCTTTGGTACACGATGGAGTAAGCAAAACAACCAATAGGAGTGAGAAAAGTGTATATTTTTCATCTTTAAATATCTTTTTGTGAGAGTGTATAAAAAAGGCTTTGATTGGAAGTAGATTTAGTGACTTATTGTTGGTTTTTAAGTTTGATTTGTAGTACATATAAGTTCCTAAACTCCAATAAATCTATTTAAGACCATTCTATCTCTTGAATCTGTAAAATCCCTTAAAAGCCAAAGAAGAAGGGTCTTTATTAAAGCCGAGGCTTCTTGAGTTGGGTAATTCACCATAGGCAAAACCTTGACGATTTCCAGCAAAACGATCTACCTCTGGATCAATATGAGGTGTGTTTTTGAATAATATTGCCAAGTTACGTCCTACTATAGATACTTTCGCTGTGCGAATAAAAATTTCTTTTCAAAATCGCCTCAGGTACTGGAAGTAGCCAAAGTCATTTCGCGTAGCCACATAGCTACCATCATAAATAACAGCTTCATGGTAACGACGGGGGTTATTGTATCCATACAGCTGATTGGCCGATACAATAATATCATTCGGTGCATAAACAGCTGTACCGTCAGCGTTGGTACTTACTACTTTTACTACCTTTGCCAATGATTCCTTCTTCACGTCCTAAAGCCGTTTCTTCGTATTGACCTGTCCAACGTGCTGTACCTGTGCCTTCATCAAAGAAATCTCCTCTACACATACATCTACAAGCGCAGATACGGTGAACTTTTACCGAGCCAACATGGAAGCCTCTGGCCATTGGTTTATTATTACCTAATAAACTGATCTTGTCCGATACCACAGGTAAAATATTGCCTATAAAACAATTGGCCAGCGACATTCTCAAACCAATATATACAAAGCCACCACTCAGGCTGCGCCAACACACGTCTTCTGAAGGTAATCCTTTTTGCTGGGTATGGAAGACATAGTAGTTAAACCTTCTGTAAGCTTCTTCACACTAATTGCGTTTTGGCAAAATTAAGCCAACCTCATAAACGTTCGTTATACAATAGAGTATCACTCATCAATATAATTTCGATGCCCTTGTTTGTAATCTCACCTGCATTTAAAATACGGCTATTATAGCCCGTCGCTTTAGAAATCTCAACCCCAAGGATTGATTTTAGAAGATTGATCATAATAAGTCATGTCCAATCCTAATTTTCCGCGCAAAAAGCGAAGATCTATTCCCCAGTTCAATCCCGAAAGTAGTAATTTCAGGTTTAAGCCCGAATTTGGAATCGTTGTGTTTTCATAATATTCAGGTACTACCATCCCAAACACTTCCTGCACGATAGGTTGGTTGAACAGTAGGCCAAAGCATCATTTCCTACCTGTACCCAAGCTTGCTCGAATTTTGCCGAAGGTTAAGATGTTACTTTGCATTTTTCAACAAGTCGGTAATAACTGCACTCGCCGATACAGATGGGTAGAAATAAGAGCGAGCATTAGAAGGTAGGTGCTCGACCAATCGTTACGCGCTGTAAAATCTAAGAACAATGAATTACGCCAACCTACTTGAGCTGTTCCAAATAAACTTTGCATTTCCGATTTCTCGATTCGGCTTGCAACAGTATTTAGACTTGTGACAGAGTTAGACAGATTATATAAACCATCCACAACCAACGAACCTACTTGGGTAAAATTACGCTTGTAGTAATTAGTACGTTGAATAGCTCCTGCTTGTGCACTTACCGAAAAGTCACTATTGATATTTTTGTTAAAAGACAAAATTACATCACTATTGCTCTCTTGTGCCCGTAGTACTTCTTCAGAATATTGACCTGGCGTACGGTTGCCGTTTCTTACGCGATCAAAGTTGATGACATTGATTCGCGTATCTGTCCAAGGTCAGTACCTGTACGCATCATCAAGCTTAAGAGATAAGGCAAAATCTTATAGTTTAAAGCAATATTACCAACTAAACGATCTTTTTCATTAGAATAGGGCAAATAATCTTGGACGAAGAATGGATTAGTAAAAAAAGTATGTTGCCAGTTAGCAGGGTCATTATCAGGCAATTTTCCAGCTACTGCCCGCTGAATATGTATCGTCTTAAAATCATCATATTTTTTCAATAAAGCCCAATCTGTATGGCGGTGTGCCCAAATAAATTGTTGACCTTCTTGATAACTTCTATTGTCGGCACCACTCTTGATATATTCTGCTGAAACAGTAGCACTTAGTTTTGAAGTAAAATTATAGTTGGTGTTTAGTTTGAAGTTATTACGCCAGAAATCATTGTTATACATAATTCCTTTTTGATCCATACGCCCTACTGATAAACGGAGGCTTCCTTTATCATTACCTGCCGATAGAGCCACATTGTTGGTAGTAGTGGCTCCCGTTTCCCAATACCCTTCCCAGTTGTTGGGTTGCGGTGTAAGTGGTGCTACATCTGCACCCGTCCACCATTGGCGTACCAAGCGGCCATCCATAGGGGCTCCCCAACTTTCATCAGTTCCGGCTGTGCCTGTAAGAGGTGCGTTAAGACCATAAGCAGCGCGATATTGTTGGATTTCAGTAGGATTGGTAATAGATCCCGACCAGCCATCGCTATACCAAGTGCGGTAGCCATTGCCTCCTCCATAAGTATTTTGGAAGTTAGGTTTTACAAGTGGTCTTTCAAAAGTTGTGTTAGAGTTGATTTCTATGCCAATCCCTTTAGTGCCAGCACCATTTTTGGTCGTTATCAAAATAACACCATTGGCAGCACGTGAGCCATAAAGTGCCGCAGCGTTGGGTCCTTTCAACACACTAATGTCTTTGATATTGTCAGGGCTTACTTCCGACAAACCACCTCCAAATTGCTTCTCAGTGCTACTTCTACTGGAAGTAGATTGATCAATAGGCACACCATCAATAACCACAAGTGGCTGGTTATTGCCTGATACAGAAGAACTGCCTCGAATCTGGACTGTAGAACCGCTTCCTGGACCACCATTGCTTGACACACGCACCCCTGCAATTCTTCCTGAAAGATTATTGACAACATTATTGGAGCGTGCTTCAGCAATTTGAGCACCTTTGATTTCTTGAATGGTATAACCTAATGCTTTCTTTTCTTTTTCAATACCAAAAGCAGTTACAACTACCTCTTGAAGTGCTTTGATGTCAGGTAGAAGTTCCACATTGATAGTGGAACGCGCTCAACAGGTACTTCTTGTACGCTATATCCGATGAAACTAAAGACCAACACAGCATTATCATCGGGTACGCTAATTTTAAAGCTTCCCGTATTATCGGTTGCTACACCTGTTCTTGAACCTTTGAGTAACACATTTACACCTGGTAGAACTCCTTCGTCTTTCGATGTAATCGTACCTGTCACAAAACGCTGTGCATAACCTGTATAGGCTATGAAAGACATCAGCATTAAAAGTAGATTTTTTTCATTGGGTCATCCGTTTGGTTTATATTGATAATGTCAAGGCACTTATTTCACGCTACGCACCGACCATACTAAATCATCGAACACAGGCCGCAATTGCGCCGACAAATAGCAACAGTCGGGCGAGCGTGGTCAATAAAGAGGAAATGCCTCCTTTTCCTTTTCAGCATTTTGCAAAACATCGCCTTGTGCACAGACGCATTTCTGCTGGTATTTAATGTTTACTTTTTTGGATACTACTAAATAATGTGTGTGCCGATGAATAGGCATCGGGTACCATACGAAAAAGGCTTTTAATAAGCTCAGTTTTCGGTGTTGATAGCCTTCTACAAGTGCGGCTAAAGAAGTCTATTAACACGAAGAAAATTGTACTTTTATAATCACGAACCGAAATTAGAGTTCATAATTTTAAAAATCAAATGTTTTTATCTTTTTTTAAAATATTTTGTTTTTTATCAAAAAAATTCAAAAAAATATTTATTTACATCAAAAAACCTTATTTTTCAAAAAAAGCAAGGTTATTAAGAGGTTTATAAAAATGTATATACGTTTTATTTTTAAGTATTTATACAAGTAATTTGTTTTTTTCAATATTTTAGTTTATATTATAATACATATACTCTTATTTTTTGATTTTTATCAAATTTTTAGTTTTTATTTTTATCAAAAAAAATTGCTTATAAATTATATTTTTCTAATTTTGCACAACAAATACACTTCATCAACTTTAATTCCTTTTTCCTAAACCCTTATTCACTTTCTTAAACCCTTAACACTTCATCAATTAATTTTCTTACATTTATCCATCACCCTTAAATCAATCAACTTATGTTATCTCATCTTAACCGTCGTGATTGGTTAAAGTCGGGCTTGGTTGCTTCGGCTGGAGTGGCATTAGGTCATGCTAAACCAGTCATGGCTATGCCTCCGAATTCATTCGGCTTTTTGATGTATATGCTGATCGAAATTGGAGCTTGCCCAAGAAGCATTTTTAGCAGCTGCCCCTCAAATCAAGGCAAAGCTTTCATCTAATGAAAACCCTTGGGGACCGCTCCTTCAGCCATTAAGGCTATTACTGCAACTGCTCTAGCGCCTTTTTGTATGCGGATGCCGTGACCATGGAACTTCGCAAAACCATTGCTGAAATGAACGGAGTATCACCCGACCAAGTATTGCTGGGAGCTGGCTCTTCAGGAGTTATTGATGGCAAGCTTACTTATGGCTGCTACTAAAGGCAAGGTAATGATGGCAGAAACTTGCTATATATCTGGACGAGATGCCCGCAACGATGGCGCGACCATGCCCATTAAAAAGTAGCCTTGACCAAAGAGTATCAATACGACTTAGAAGCCATGGCTACACGCGTAGGAAACGATACTGCTATGATTTATGTTTGCAACCTTAACAATCCTACAGGGGTTATGCTCCCTGCCCCCCAATTAAAATCTTTTTGTGATGCTGTTTCTCCGATGACTACGGTTTTGGTAGATGAAGCATATATAGACTATGCCCCTCACCCACTACCGATAGTATGGTAGAGTGTGTACGCAAAGGGCAAAATGTCCTAATTCTTCGAACACTTTCTAAGCTGCATGGATTTGCAGGTCTGCGTATTGGTTATGCCTTAGCCCAACCTAATACCTTGAAAGGTTACGCAAGTATTGTTCGGGAGGATTTACTATCTCGGCCACTTCTGCGGCAGCAGCAATTGCAAGTCTCAAAGACAAAGAGTTTCAGGCGATGGTATTAAAAAATACGATAGCCTCCAAAAATATTTACTCAACAGTCTTGATTCGATGGGTTATACCTATTTACCTTCTTCGGCTAACTTTGTGTTGTTCCTATTAAGATGAAGGGGCAGAACTACTTCCCAAACTCATGGCAGAGGGGTAAGTGTACGCAGTTGGTCGTTTGAAAATCAACACTGGTGCCGTGTAAGTATTGGTACTATGGAAGAGATGAAGGCTTTACAGCAGCTTTTGCCAAATCGGTCAGTTAAGAAAGAAACCTTAGCATAAAACAATCAATCCCTCCAAACAATCTGAAGGGCTTCATTACAAAAAAGCAAGCTGGAATATTCCAGCTTGCTTTTTTGTATCATAAATACCGATTCTATTAATCTTGATTAGCCACAGCTTCTTCTTTCTTTAACGCTTTCTCTTTTGGTATTTCTACCCCACTTTGAAGTCAGCATAGTGATAACTTTAGTCCAACTCAATAGCTTAATAACGGGGTAAGTAGGGTCAAATTCAAACCATTTGGTCCCAAAATTGACACGATTAGACAATTTATGGTGGTTATTTTGGAATAATTCGCCCATCATCAATACATCGAAAATCAAAGAGTTTTTTGATTCATCTTTGTTGTCGTAGTTTTGATAACCATACTTATGGCCACTCCAATTAACGATAGCACCATGTACAGGCCCCATTAGATAGTGGATAGGCAACAACAAGAAAAATGCCCAGTGCATATCTAAGTACAGAAAGGCAAACAAATAAAACATCGAATATAAAATCCCCCACCCCAAACGCGAAGCCCAAGAGTCGCCGAGTTTTTCGAGTTTTTCCCAGTAAGGATAATCTTTTTCAAAACGGGCTTCCACCTTGACTTTACGATGTAATACAGCATTGTACAAATCCTTGGTCTTCCACATCATTGAAAATACGTTTTCGGTATGATGCGGCGAATGAGGGTCTTTTTCCGTATCACTGAAAGCATGGTGCATACGATGCAAAATAGCATACGCACGCGGACTTAGATAGGAAGACCCTTGCGAAAGATACGTCAAAAAATAAAAAAATTTTTCCCAAAACTTGTTCATCGTAAACATTTTGTGGGCAGAATAGCGGTGCAGAAAGAATGTTTGACAAAACAATGAAAGATACCAATGCCCAAAGAAAGCGGCCAATACTGCGTACATATTTTGTGATTAGGTTGTGTTAAATGCAGATTTTAATAGTTACGAGCCATTCAAATCTGTTACAGTTCTACTTAAAGATACAAAAATAAAGAAACCTTTGGTCAGAAACTAATCGTATATATGTGAAAATTTGCTCATTGATTGACGGTAAGTGCATATTGCACCAAATTAGCTCCCATGCGTAAAGCTTGCTGACGGAGTTCTTCAGGGTCATTATAAACGCTTTGGTCTTCCCAACCATTACCCAAATCGCATTCATAGCTATAAAAGCATACTAATCTTCCTTGCCAAAACAATCCAAAACCTTGGGGTGATTTTGAGTCGTGTTCGTGTACTTTGGGAAGCCCATTAGGAAAATTAAATTTTTGGTGATAAACGGGGTGTGTGAAAGGGATTTCAACAAATTCTAATTCAGGGAAAACTTTTTTCATTTCCCGTCGAATAAAATTATCCAAACCATAATTATCGTCTATGTGTAGGAAACCTCCAGAAATTAAGTATTTGCGTAGGTTGCGTGCTTCGGCCTCCGAAAACAGCACATTGCCGTGCCCTGTCAGATGTACAAACGGATAGGAAAACAAATCTGGGCTGCCTGGCTCTACTATATCTTCTTCAGGAGCAACATTCATACGCAAATTTTGATTACAAAACTTAATCAAATTGGGCATTGAAGTCTTATTGGCATACCAATCACCTCCTCCTCCGTACTTGAGTTTGGCAATTTTGTAAGCGTATTGCGCATGAACAGTGTTAAATAATGTGCAGTAATTAATAAGCAATAGGCACAAAAACAGTTTTTTTGCAAGATTCATGGTGGTGTTGCTGGAATGAATGGTCAGTTGCACGAACTTAACGCAAACAATTCATTAACGCAAGCCCAAGCTACGATTACAACGAATCTTTATCAAATTTAGTACCATTTTTGATTTAGCTATCTCTTGTGTTTTTCTGCACGGCAATGGCCCCAAACAATGCCAATAAAAAGGCAAAGGCATAAAAACCCTTTTCGCTCGGTAGCATCTCTGCATTCCATAGCCCTACCACCAACAAGACGATAGATAAAATGGTCGAACCAGCTAATTCCATAATAAATATCCGTTACAGGAATTCCCTCTAATCTATCTCTTACACTTTTTTGAACCGAGACAACTGAGAATAGCCCATACATCAAAACAGTAAAGTAGAATCCTTTTTCGTTCAGAAACAACTCAGCCCTCCACAGGCCAATTAAATAACCCAACATTCCTGTTCCTAAGGCTACCCAAGAGGCCCCGATAAATGCAGCAGACGGTTTTTGATTCATGGTTTTTGTGATTAAATTGATACTATGCTTGTTTTATTGAATTCGATACAGGCCATGTTTTCACAAGGGTTCGGTTTTTTCTTAACATTCTCCGTTGTCGGCGAGAAATAGGCAATGTCGCTCCGTTTTGTAACTGTACATAGTCAGAAGTGGTACATAATACTTGCGTACGATTGACTAAAAAAGACTTGTGGATGCGAACAAATTCGGGAGTGGCCAAAATACCATTGAAATGTTTTAGTGTTTTTGAAGCTAAGTAAGACTTCCCATCTCTAAGAAATATCCTGGTATAATTAACCTCCGATTGTAGGTAAATAATATCATTGGCATCAATGGTGTCTGCCATACCACATAGTTGCAAGCATAAGTGGTGAGCAGTAGGTGCTTCTTTAAAGGCAGGAAAAATAAAAGTTTGGGGCTGTGACATAACGGGACAGGTTTAGACAGTTCTAATGCCCAAAGATGATATAGTCAAGTCACTCATTCAAAATAAGAAACAGTGAAACGTAAGAATTAAGGAGTGAAACGTGATTGACTACTTCTCAAGCGTTGCCATTTATGGATGTAAATTCGCCAAATGAAGGGTGTGGCACGCCACCAGCGCCGCCGTTTCGGTACGTAAGCGGGTAGTGCCAAGGGTTATCATCTGAAAGTCATACTGCTGGGTAAGCTGTATTTCGGAGGTGGTAAAATCACCTTCAGGGCCAATCAGTACGGTATAGTTTCTTTGTGGGAGCGCTACATCTAAAAGAGAAGCAGGAGGGGTGGATTCGGGGAGATGAGCTATGAATTTTTGGGTAGTAGGATTAGCAGAGATCAAAAACTTGGCAAAATCGTCTATTTCGATGATGGTGGGCAAATAGGTCTGCAACGATTGTTTCATAGCCGAAATGGCAATCTTTTGCAAACGTTCCAGTTTGAGGGCTTTTCGTTCAGAACGTTGGGTGTAAAAAAATGAAATCTTGTCAATGCCTATCTCCGTTGCTTTTTCTACAAACCATTCCATTCTATCTATGTTTTTGGTAGGAGCTAAGGCAATTTCTATGCTGTAAGGCTTGGGCGGGTGTGTGGTTTGTTTCTGAATGACTACCTCACAGCGTTTAGGGTTGCTCTGCTTTAAAATAGCCTCAAACCAGTTTCCTACTCCGTCAGTAATACTTATTTGTGCCCCCTCACGCAGTCGTAATACCTTAGCGGCATGAAAGGCTTCATCGTCTGTCAGGGCAATTACGTTCAAGAAGTTGGGTTGGTAGAAAAGATGCATGCCTACTAAAACTTGATTTTGGAGTTCTTTAAACACTTCATGGCTTGGGTCAATCCTTTGATAGAAAGGGGAAACATGCGCTCTTCTGACCAATCTCTGATGAGCTGTATGCTATGGGTATATTGCCAATAGTCGGCTACTGTGATAGGGTTGAGCCATACAAAATGGGGGTATTGTTCTTTGAAACGATTGAGCCAAGTGATGCCTGCTTCCTCGTTATAATGCTCTACGCTACCGCGTGGATGAGTAATTTCATACGAAGCCATAGAGGCATCGCCCACAAAAATTACTTTGTATTCTTTGTTGTATTTGTGCAGTACTTCGAGGGTAGGTACGCGGCTATGACGGCGCGTATTGTCACGCCAGAGGGTTTCATAAACACAGTTGTGAAAATAAAAATACTCAATGTGCTTAAACTGGTATTTGGCAGCCGAAAATAACTCTGAACACAACTCTATATGCTCGTCCATAGAGCCGCCCACATCTAAGAGTAGCAGTACTTTGACGTTGTTTTTGCGCGGTGGGTGTACATGAATATCCAAAATACCGCCATTACGGCTTGTCCCTTCGATAGTGGCCTCCATATCGAGTTCTTCTTCGTTTCCCTCGCGGGTCAGTAGGCGCAAGCGGCGCAAGGCCATTTTGATATTACGGGTGTTGAGTTCAAGGTTTTCGTCGTAGTTTTTGTATTCGCGGTTTTCCCATACTTTGGCTGCCGTTCTGTTTCCTGCCGATGGCCCTTTGACACGAAATCCTTCGGGATGATAGCCGTTGTTGCCAAAGGGCGAAGTACCGCCTGTACCTATCCATTTGTTGCCTCCATCGTGGCGTTCTTGCTGCTCTTTGAGCAACTGCCGAAAACGTTCAAAGAGCTTGTCTAATCCACCCAGACGTTCAATCATTTCTTTTTCTTCCTCGGTCAGTTCTCTTGTGAGTGCGTTTTTAAACCATTCAGGAGGTAAATGTGCTTCCAAGACTTGCTTTTCTATTTTTTTGCTATGCTTAAAATATTCTCCAAAAAGTTTGTCAAATAAGTCATAATGCATTTCATTCTTGACAAGCACCGTACGGCTCAAATAATAAAAATCCTCTACCTCCATACCTATGACCTGCCGATTGAGACCTTCGAGCAAGTGGAGATACTCACCAATAGAAACAGGTAGGGCATTTTTTTTGAGCAAAAGAAAAAAATCGAGAAACATACCAAACGTTTTTTGACTGATTTTAAAGCAGTTATTTGACAAACTTCTACCTGATTCCTCTTGCACGCAGGGCCGCGTACAAATCATGGTCTTGTTCATTTTTGAGCAATGAACCCATAAAAGGAAGCAATTCAGGCATGGTTTCAAGGTCTTTGAGGTCATCGGCAGAAACTTTGGCCCACAGCAGCAGCTTTATCCAGTCTATCAACTCACTGGTCGAGGGCTTTTTTTTGAGGGCTTTCACCTCCCGCACCGCAAAAAGCCTTCATAGCACGTTCCAATAGTGCCTTGTCTAAGGCTGGATAATGTACTTCAACGATTTGTTGCATGGTTTCACGATCTGGAAATCGAATAAAGTGAAAGAAGCAACGACGCAAAAAAGCATCGGGCAGCTCTTTTTCATTATTGGAAGTAATAATTACAATAGGCCGCTGTTTGGCAGCAATGGTGCGGTTGAGTTCGTAGCAATAAAACTCCATGCGGTCAAGTTCTTGGAGTAGGTCATTGGGAAATTCAATGTCGGCTTTGTCAATTTCATCAATCAGCAATACCACTTGTTCTTCAGCCTCAAAGCCTCCCATAGTTTCCCTTTTTGATATAATTCTCTACATCATAGACCCGCTTGTCGCCGAGTTGAGAATCGCGTAAGCGCGACACGGCATCGTATTCGTACAATCCTTGATGAGCGTTGGTGGTAGATTTGACATGCCACGTAATGAGGCGTTTGCCTAAGGCATTGGCAACTTCTGTAGGCCAGCATGGTTTTGCCAGTGCCTGGTTCACCCTTGAGCAGTAGCGGCTTCTGCAAACTCACCGACGCATTAACCGCCACAGCCAACTCCCGCGTGGCAACGTATTTTTCTGTTCCTTCAAATAGCAGATTCATTCTTAACAATATTGAATAGTATCTTTAGCAAACATAACATAAAAAGTTAGCTTTTGGTTAAAATAGCCTCCTCAATCCTTTGGTTATTGAATCAACTCATAAAAAATAATGTACCTCAATACCGAAGTAGCCAAGCAAAACACCTACGATGCCATTGTCATTGGGTCGGGTATAAGTGGTGGCTGGGCAGCCAAAGAACTCACAGAAAAAGGATTACAAACACTTCTATTGGAGCGTGGCCGCGACGTAAAGCACGTTACAGACTATCCCACTACCATGTCGTCGCCATGGGAGATGGCCCACCGCGGGAGGCTCCCCTTAGAGGTTTCCCAACAAATGCCCATCCAAACAAAAACAGGCCCTGCCAATAGTGAGTATGGAAGTCATTTTTTTGTCAATGATGCCGAAAACCCCTACACCCAAATCAAGCCCTTCGACTGGACACGCGGCTATCAAGTGGGGGGCAAATCGCTGATGTGGGCGCGGTGGGTACAACGCTGGAACGAGGATAATTTCTTAGAAAACGCCCGCGAAGGTATTGGCGTGGACTGGCCCATTCGCTATGCCGATTTGGCCCCTTGGTATAGTTATGTAGAAAAATTCATTGGTGTAGCGGGACGTAAAGATGGTGTTAAGTCGGTACCCGATGGTGAGTTTTTGCCTCCTTTTGAGATGAATTGCATCGAAAAACAGTTCGAAAAGGCCATCAAAAGTCGCTATAATGACCGTCATTTTATCATGAGCCGCACGGCCAATTTGAGCAAACCGAGCAAGATACATACCGATTTGGGGCGTGCTGCGTGCCAATCGCGCAACTGGTGCAACCGCGGCTGCCCTTTTGGGGCGTATTTTAGTACCCAATCGGCTACCCTTCCAGCAGCTATGAAAACAGGCAAGCTCACCCTGCAGCCATTCTCATTGGTACATTCATTGATTTATGATGATAAAAAAAACAAAGCTACGGGTGTAAGAGTGATAGATACCAATACACTGCAAATGACCGATTACTATGCCCGTATTATTTTTGTGAATGCCTCTACCATCAACTCTACAGCTATCTTGCTCAACTCTACTTCCGAGCGTTTTCCGAATGGTTTTGGCAACGACAGCGGTGCTTTGGGGCATTATCTGATGGACCACAACTATCGAATCCGCGTAAGTGGTATCTATGAAGGAAAAGATTTGGACGATAGCTACTACTTTGGCCGCCGCCCCGCAGGTACTTATATGCCGCGTTTTAGAAACCTATATGGCGACAAGCAAAAAGATTTTGTGAGAGGCTACGCCTACGCTTGTGGTGGCTCGCGCCAAGGCTGGGATAGAGGCAATGGCTCTAATGAGTTTGGGGCCGATTTCAAACAACAGATGACCCAACCCGGTGCTTGGACATTCAGCATGACGGGCATGGGCGAAATGCTTCCGCATGTTGATAATAAACTTGAACTCGACCACAACAAAAAAGACAAGTTTGGAATGCCCACTGTCAGCTTCGACTGCCAATGGCGCGAAAATGAGGACAAAATGGTGGTTGATGCCATTGCTCAGGCCCAAGAAATGATGACCGCCGCAGGTATCAAAGTAACCGCTGCCTTTGATAACCATCAAGCGCCAGGCTTGGCTATCCACGAAATGGGTACGGCGCGCATGGGCCGCGACCCCAAAACATCGATACTCAATGGATTCAATCAAGTGCACGCCTGCAAAAATGTGTTTGTAACCGACGGTGCTTGTATGACCTCCTCGGCCTGCCAAAACCCCTCACTCACCTACATGGCGCTCACAGCCCGCGCCGCCAACCATGCAGTGAAGGAAATGAAACGGAAAAATCTGTAAACACCAAAAAGCCTCGCTAACATTAGCGAGGCTTTTTGGTAAGCGATCTTAAAGCGTTGTATTAGAAAAACTTAGCGCGGTTGTCCACAATTTTGGCGTTCTCACGAATGGCTTCGTTGAGCAAGTAGCTGGCTTGGAAGTTTTTCGATTGCAAATTGGCTTTGTACATCGAATAGTCGGCAATGGCAGGCGCGGGTGTTTCACTGATTTTCTCCATGATAAACACGCCATTTTCGCCTGTGAATACCTTTGATTTTTTCCCCTGCTTCAATCCGAAGCCTCTACCAAGCGCGATAGGGTCAAGTCCTGCGCTGGTCAAGAAGCCCTGTGGCCAAAGAAATATCGTTGGCGGTTTCGACCAACGCCCCTCGCCATACTTCTGGGCAATGGCCTCTAACGTAGGGGCTTGAATACCGCTCAATTTCTTGGCGATTTGTTCGGCTTTGGCAGCGTTGCGTACCTTCAGGGTAAGTTCATCGCGGAAATCATCAATGGTAGGATTACTTTTTTCTGACTTGCCTGTCAAAACAGCTACCACATACTGCTCGTCTATTTCAAATACAGACGATACCTTCCCTATTTTGGTGTCTTTATTAAACGCCCAACGCACCATTTCACGGGCATTTTGTAGGGTATTGACATTGGTGGCCGACTCTGGAATACGGTTGGCAGTTTGAGCAATCAGCGATTTATCTTTCTTTACTTGCTCGTCAAACTCCTCTTTCGACTGTGCCTCTAATGAAAACTGATCGGCCTTGGCATAAATGGCATCGCGGGTAGCTTGGCTGGGTTCCATTGTTTTGCCGATGGCCGCTACTTTATACAACACATTGGTTTTAGGCTCGGTTACTTTGATGATGTGGAAGCCAAAGTCTGACTCAACCAAGCGGCCAATCAAGCCTGTGCCACTCATTCCGAAAACAGCATCATTGAAAGGCTTCACCATCGCGCCTTGGCGGAAATAACCTAAATCACCTCCTCTTTGGGCTGAGCCAGGATCGGCGCTGTTGGTCGTGGCCAACTGCTCGAAGTTAGCCCCTGCTTGGAGTTGTTTCAATAAGTCGGCAGCTTTGGTACGCGCTATGGCTTTGGCCGAATCGCTCGTACCTTCGGCACGAATCAAGATATGGCTTGCTTTGACCGTGTAGGCGGTATCTAATTTAGTACCTCCATATTTGTAAATATAATAAGTATTGCCTTCGCGATAAGGTCCATTGACACTGCCTGGAATAAATGTTTTTACCGCTGTTTTCAACTGATCAGGCATTTCTGATAGTGACCAATACAATTTAGTAGGCACATCTGAGTTGAGACGGGCAAAAGTCGAATCGCTGGTAGCCGTTGCCAAGCCACGTGCCAATTCCTTGATTTTGTTGTATAACTCTACACTATCCTCGTTGGTAGGTACCATAGGAAAAGACACGTACTGAATCGTACGAGAGTCAAACCCTTTGTACTCGTCTTTGTGCTTGGCCAAGTAATCTTCTAATTGAGCATCAGTAACTTTGATAGTGGTATCTACTACTGAATAAAATGGCACAAAAAGATAGCGAAGCGATGCCTTGGTGGTTTGGGCGACGTATTCTTTTTCGGCTTCGGCACGAGTTACATAGCTACCTAAAGTGAGCAAGCTCTCGTATTTTTGACGTAAACGGTCTTGCGCCAAGCTTTTTTCAAAATTTTGCCACGCCTGCTGTTGCTCTGGAGGCGTATTTTTGAGGTTTTTGAGGTAGCTTATCACCTGTGTTTTATCAAATACACCTGTTTGTGGGTTGGTAAACGATTGCTGCACAGCAGGGCTAATATTGTTTCCCTGTACCATATCTACCAATTCTTCATTGCTTACTTTTAAGCCCAAGGCTTCGTATTCTTTTTTGTAAGCATAATCAATAAGGTACTGATTCCATACCTGCTCACGCAAACTTTGTTGTTCTGCCTCTGAGGCAGCCCGACCGCTTTGGGCTTCAAATGCTTGACGTGCTTGGTCTAATTTGAGTTGAAAGTCTTTGTAATCAATGGTTTCTCCAGCTATTTCGCCTACGATTTGGTTTCCTCCACCAAACAATGCCTGTGAACCTATGATGTCGCCTCCGACGATAAATAGCATCAAACTGGCGGCAATGACGATTACCGCAATTCCTGACCGCTCCCTGATTTTGTTGATTAACGCCATAGTTGCTTGCGCGTTATTAAGTTAAAAGTTAATTAGAATTGATTGATTATACGTCTTTGGGAGTACTTCCTCCCAAAATTGACCCGCAAAATAACATCTTTTAATGCTACAATCCAAGATTGATTTATTCTTTGGGTCAATTTTCATGCCAATATCAACTCGCTATTCATCCAACCTTTAAGAAAAAGAGGCTATTTCAATGAAGAAATAGCCTCTTAAACTGCATTAATTGGTTTGGTTATCTCGAAATGTATCTTTTACCATTTGAATATTTGAAGTCTGTACTACCTTCAAAATCGGTTTTTTCAAACACTACCCCATCATTAAATTCGGTATATTTAAAGTCGGCATGTGACGTTGGAAAACGCCCCTTGTAAAATTGGCTCTATAAGCAAATTCGTATATTTAAAATCGGCATATTCACGAAAACTCGTGTTTTTGAAATTCGCTTATCAGAAAAATCGGCATATTTAAAATTAGCATATTCTTCAAAACGAATTCCTGAAAAGTAAGCATCATTTTTAAAAACTGCATATTTGAAATTAGCTTGGTTTTGAAACTTACTTCCCGAAAAGTTTACATTTTTAGCAAAAGTAGAATATTTAAACTCACTATTACCCCCAAAATTACAATTTTCAAAAACTACACCCTCTCTAAAATCAGTGGAGTAAGTTATGCCCCCATCGCCTAAGTCAAGATTGAAAATACGAGTCGTTTTTCCATCTTTTAAGTGCTTATAGGCGATGACATCTCCTTTAAATGTACAGTTACGAAACACTACAGGCACTTCTACAATGCTCTTAATCTCCTCCCAACCA
The DNA here is from genome assembly GCA_041392315.1 of Spirosomataceae bacterium. Classification (GTDB taxonomy): domain Bacteria; phylum Bacteroidota; class Bacteroidia; order Cytophagales; family Spirosomataceae; genus Runella. The sequence continues at coordinate 212,946 of JAWKMH010000011.1, forward strand.
TGGCTTTGCTTCTTAGTTTTTCGGTTGGATAGCTCCGTTAAATCTAAATCACCCACAATCGTAACTCCGTCGTACTGAACTGATTGGCGGTGGTCTATGGCTGCAAAAACTTCTTTGGCGACAACTTCTTTTTGGGCAACTACGCCTTTCAATGAAATGAGAATAAGCGCAAATGATAGTACATATTTCATGGCTGCATGGGTTGTTTAAGTTAATAATAAATAGGTTTTGGAAATAAGATGCTCCATCTTGCCTAAAGGTTGCATCTACCTATATTAATTTTCTATTTCAACGCCCTCTTTCACATACCAGTGCGTCCACTCTCCTGCTGAAAGTGCCTTCCAATGTTTTATGTCAAACGTCCCACTGCCTGTAGTAGTGGCGTTTACCTTGCACACTCGTACTGCTTCACCGCCACGGCTCCAAGTGAGCTTTTGTCCTTCTTTGCATACTTCAGGCTTTTTTGATTGAGTGATGATAAAATAGGCCGCTTGGCTACCAAACACCTTGGCTATGCCGTTTTCATCCATACAAACTGAAGTTTTCTCATCTATGCCAATGCCTCTGGCTTTCATGTTCCAATCGGTTTTCATTCGTGCCAAAAAGGCGATATGTCGCCCATGGCGTTTTCTGGGGCTATAGTGCGTGTCTGTAATGGTGTTTTTTAAGAGAGGGATATTGACAAAGCCACCTCTAAGCAGTGTCATCTTAGGATGAAAGGGGTCTGCAAGTGCTTCTTCTGATGTAATGCCATCGTTGAGGGCCGCAAAAGCTACCTCTCCCAAAATCGCGCAGCCCGCACTCGTCCCACCGATGGGTGCTTTTTTGGTATGTATCAGGTAATTGATGGCCTCTGCTACGGGTGTATCTTTCCAAAATTTGACGTAATTACCCTGATCGCCCCCTGCAATGAAGAGCATCTCCGCTTGCCTAATCCGACGCGCTACCGCAGGATTCATGGCTAACGCCCGGCTATTGATAAGCAGTGTTTC
>JAWKMH010000012.1:0-188832 GCA_041392315.1 Spirosomataceae bacterium
GAACTTTCTTATCAGTTAGAAGCCTTCGAAACCACACCTACTTCCTATCAATTTAGCGGAAAAACGCTTTTTAGACTACTAACTCCCAGCGACGAAAGCGAAACACAAACTTGGAACAACAACCGAAATCAAGCGTATCGAGGTTCATTGCGGCATTTTTTGGCAGCAGTAGTCAATAAAAAAAGCCGAGAAGAGGGTTTTAGGGTATATTTGGATGCTGGCAATGCGACCCAAATTGCTCGAAATCGTTATTTCAAAAATAATAATCTCGTTGAAATCAACCCAGATACTCTTGCCCAACGCGATGCAGTATTGCAACGAGTCGTACTTCCTAATCGGCGATATGAAATTCATTACCTCAATCGCTCAGATCCTCAAAATTGGTATTTCGACCTCAATAGAGAAGTGACTTGGTTATCTATCAAAGGACCCGATTTAGCATTTTCGTATCAGGGTATTTTGGAGAACTCCTACCTATTGGAAACCAACGGTAGCATGGGCAAACGCCGTGTTGCTGATTTTCTACCCAATGACTATCAACCTAGCGATGCCCCCAATGCTACTCAATTTGAAAATACAGGCCTCATTGTGGGGTTTCAAAAACAAGAAAAAATACTCCTTCAACTCAACCAAGACGGTTATGCTACAGGGGATACTCTTCATTACCAGATAGCTATTATTGACGCGACGACACACCTTCCTGTACAACAAACACTGCTTTATTTAACTATCCGTTCGCAAAACTATTTGATAGCACAACAAAAACTTTGGGTAGAAGAAGGTACTTTTAAGGGGCATTGGATTATTCCAGATTCTTTACAAGAAAATACCTATCAGTTGATTGTTCATAACCAATGGAGTAGAAATTTTGATGAGCATTTTTGGGCCAGAAAAAATATACAGATTGTTTCCAAAAGAAAACCTCAAAATCGGCCCATAGATTCTTTACAAGTAGCGTTCTTTCCTGAGAGTGGGCATCTTGTTTCAGGGCTTTCCAACCGTGTTGGTGTTACAAGTTTCACCAAGGCAGGGTATCCTGTAGCCTCAAAAGGCTGGCTTATTGCAAGAGATACAGACACATTGGCTACTTTTCAGTGCAACGAAGAGGGCTATGGCAGTTTTTACATTTCTCCTCCCATCAATTACCCTCCTTTAAAAGCGGTTCTTTCCAATGGCTTAGAAGTTTCTTTTCCCAAAGCTCTTCCCAAGGGATATATCTTACAAACGGAAGTGCTAAAAGACACCACTACTGTTACCATCAGAATCATCAACAATCTACTGCCAACTGAATGGAAACCGATGCACTTGTGGGTCCATTTGCGTGGACAAATTTTGTACGAGGCTATCGTCACTCCCCAAAAAAACTTGACCATTGCACGTATTCCGCGCGAAGACTTAGAAGGAACGGGTGTCATGCAAATCGTGCTGCTCGATGCGCTCAATCAGCCCATTGCTACCACTGCTTTTTATCAGCCCCCACAATCTGAGGAAGACTCTCCTTTTAACATTGCCTTGTTTGAGTCAGAATTGTATGGCTACCGTTTTCCTATCACGCTTCTTACAGATGAAAAAAGTCTTTTAAAACAGACCGATTTACTACTACTTACCCACAAAGTTCGTCCTTATTATCTGGAAGATATCCTCCGCTTTCTGTATGAGTCTGGTATGAATATTACAGGAAAAATAACTCAATTGAATGGTAAACCTATTGCTAAAGCCCCTGTAATTGGGTTTGTTAATACTGATACCACACAGCTTCACTTTCAAGTAATAACCGATGAAGCAGGGCGTTTCTCATCCCCTATTCTCCAATTTTATGGAAAAGCCGATATGGTAGTTCAGCTTCAAAGCGAGAAATTTAAGGCCATTGATATATTGCTCGATACCTCGGCCTATGTACCGCAATGGCTATGGACATCTACCGTTGCGCTCAAGGATAGTCTGAAAACTCTTTTAAATCAACGCTTGGAACAACCACTCCAACAAAAAAATAAGCAGCCTAATGAGCCTCAAAAAAGAGACCCTCGCCGCCGCTATCCCCTTGCTCAAAAAAGTATTAGAATAGAAGGCTCTCACCAAAAATTATTGACCTTTATAGCCCTGTTAGAAACTGATACTCCCGAAGGTATTACCATCAAAACAGATGGGGCTTATATAGGTGGAATAGCATTCCTTTGTTTGTCGATGGCTTGCCTACTACTTGGGAATCGTTGCGGGTCTTGCGTGGCTTTGAAATTGAGGCTATTGACATCCATAACCAATTTCTATCGCCCGAAAATAGTGCCATCAATGTCTTATTACAACCAGAAAGCAACTTTCCTCAGAGCAACTTATGAAACGATTTGTGGTGACAGGCTTACTCAAAAGTAAAGAGTAGTGTTTTTATAAACCCTATAGTTTTTTGAAATCATCATGAAATATGATAAAAGAAGCCGCTATTCCGTTCTTCTTTAAAAAATCTTCATTACCTCTTGCTGATTGTTCAATGCCACCAAATCAGCCGAATAACCCACCTTAATTTTTCCTAATTGATGCGATACTCCTAAGTGTTTGGCAGGGTAAAGTGAGGCCATTCTAAATACTTCATCTTTGGCGATGCCCACTTGCTGAATGCAGTTGCGGACAGCGTCTAATAGTGTAATGGCCGAGCCAGCCAATTTGCCATCGTCATTGAGCAAACGGTGTCCGTCGTAGTTAGCTATAAAATCCTCGAATATAAAGCGTTGTGGCTCTATTTTAGCCAAAGTAGCATCTGAAATCAAAAATAGTCGCTCCCCCATGAGTTTTTTGGCGAGGCGGATGGTGGCAAATCGCAATGATAGCCATCGGCGATGATACTGGCATAGGCCGTAGGGCTGTCCCAAATAGCCCCTACAACCCCTGGTTCACGGCTTTCAAAAGGCCGCATGGCGTTATAAAGGTGTGGCAAGGTGAATACCGTTTTCAAAATAGCTTTTGGCTTGTTGATAAGTAGCGTTGGTGTGTCCTATCGACAAAATAATGGCGCTTTGCTGAACCAATGCCAATAACTCCTTTGGCCATATTTCGGGGGCAATCGTCATGAGGGTTAATAATCCTTCGCTTTTTTGGATAATTTCTTCCACTTCTTTTTGGTAGGGATTCTTACCTCTTTGGCACTATGTGCCCTTCGTTTTTCAGAGCTAATAAAAGGCCCTTCGATATGCAATCCTAAAACCCCTTCTTACCCGATTGAATATAAGATTTTGTTACTTCAATGGCTTTCAAGATACGGCTATGTGAACTCGAATAGAGCGTCGGCACAAGGGCCACCGTACCGTCTTGCCGATGCGTTTGTATCATTTCATCTAATGAGTCGAAGGATAAATCACGGCCAAAAAAACCAGTTTGACCACCATACAACTGCAGATCCACGAATCCTGCTGTCAGGTCATGGCCTTGTAAATCAATAGAAAGCGCATCCTTTGGTATATCTTCTTCAGAAATAATATCCTTGATAAGCCCTTTGTCAATCACTACGGCATGGCACGTCAAAATTTCTTCGCCTGTGTAAATAGTGCAATTGGTCAATACCTGCATACTTTTTTATTTTTTTGGGAACTTCCCGAAAGATGTAGAACTTTCGGGAAGTTTTAATAGAAACAATGAATAAAATCTGGCTTTCTTCGCCGCATTTGAGCGGCCATGAACAAAAATACGTCCAAGAAGCTTTTACGACCAACTGGATTGCTCCGTTGGGACCCAATGTAGATGGCTTTGAGCAAGACTTATGCCGATATGTAGGCGTGCGTCATGCCGCCGCCCTCTCTTCAGGAACAGCCGCTCTGCATTTGGCTTTAGTGATGCTGGGGGTTGGAACTAACGATGTCGTCATTTGTCAATCTTTTACCTTTGCAGCCTCTGCCAACCCCATTGTCTATCAGGGAGCTACGCCTGTTTTTGTGGACTCGGAGGTGGATACTTGGAATATGTGCCCCGACGCGCTCGAAACAGCCATTAAAAGTGAACAGACAAAAGGTAAAAAAATAAAAGCTGTCGTTGCGGTGCATCTCTACGGAATGCCCGCCCAAATAGATACAATTCTTGACATCTGTAACCATTACGACATTCCCCTTATTGAAGATGCCGCCGAAGCATTGGGAGCTACTTCCAAGGGGCAGAAATTAGGTAGTTTTGGCTTGCTCAATGTACTTTCATTTAATGGTAATAAAATTATTACTACTTCTGGCGGCGGGGCGTTATTGTCGGACGATGAAGCATTGATTAAGCAATCGAGGTTTTTGGCTACCCAAGCCCGCGACAACGCGCCACATTATCAACATTCCGTAATTGGCTATAATTATCGGTTGAGCAACATCTGTGCAGGAATAGGGCGCGGGCAAATGGAAGTGATAGAGGAGCGAGTGGCACAGCGGCGTGCCAATTTTACATTTTATGAGCAAGAATTGGGAAACATAGAAGGTATTCGTTTTCAACCCGAAGCGGCAGGAAGTTTCTCTAATCGCTGGTTAAGCTGCCTTGTTATTGACCCCACCCAAACCAACGGCATCACCCGAGAAGATTTACGATTGGCATTGGCAGCCCAAAACATAGAAGCTCGCCCTCTTTGGAAGCCCATGCACTTACAACCCGTTTTTGAGGGCACTCCCTACTATGGCAATCAGGTAGCCGAAAAACTGTTTGAAAATGGGCTTTGTCTGCCTTCGGGATCTAACTTAACCATAGAAGAATTAACACAGATTGTAAATACACTGAAAGCTATTTTTTAACGATTGGGGTATGGAAGAATCAGAAAGCCTACTAAATCAACTTTATTCCTTAAAAACCATAAAGGGAATAAATACATTTTTTGTGGAATTGGCTACCAGTCAACTTAATAGTAATCAACGGGTTAAACTCGTTTTGAAGATACTTGAAAGATTTGCTTCTACCGACTTTTATACCATTGTCTATCGTTGTTATAAAATCTTAGAAGAACATGCCAGCTTCGATGACATAGAACAGGTCAAACTTATAGCAGGGCAACTGCCCGATCTTCAAGGTCTACGCGACTACCGCGACGATTTTAAGATAAAATTGCCTATCCTACTTGCTAAAAAGGGGCAGATTCAATGCCTATGCAGATCAAAAGCCTCTTTTCGAACATCTTATAGTGAAGAGGACTTTAGACTTGTAAAGCAAGTTAGTAATGAAGATTATACGCTTACATTTATAGTAATTTGTGTTCGTTGCTACAAGGAATGGGCCATCACAGAGGATATTTCATATCACTTCCCAACCTATCATTGGTCTGAAATTTGAATACGTCAGTCTATTTTTATGCTTTTCAGAAACGATACTGAACACGGCAAGTAAAAATATTGTCCTTAAAATCATTTTCATAATGCTTGAGTTTCGTCTTTTCATTACGAATAAAATCGTACCAAAGTAAGAATCGTAAGTTTTCGTTGGCATAATAATTATAACCTATTCCGAAGGTATCAAAACGAATATCTGCCGATGTAAATCCTTCGCCTATTTTTTCTTTTGCAATCATAGTATTAGGATCATACCAATCATATTTTAAAGCTAATTGATGCTTTGGTGAAGCCAAATGTTGCAAAAAATAAAAATAAGCCCCATTGAATGAACGAACAAAAAGGGGAGTGAAACGTCCATTAATGGTTGGAATAGTAGCGGGGGTTTCTGAAGTATTTTGGGTGCCTGTTTGTGTTCCGTTGATAAACTCAACACGCATTTCAGTAAACGTTCCTTTCTTTTGATTAGAAATCTTTAGCTGCGCGTCAATGCCATAATAGTGTCTTGGTGAAATTTTACTGATGTTGTTGAGAGAAGAATCCCGCTGATAACGGCCTTCATTCATTCTGTAGATACTAGGGGTAAATTGTTCCATTCCTCCATACAAAACCGAAGCACCTACTGAAAAAGATGCTTTATTGTGAAACATTTTCAATGATTTAACATTGATTCTGGCTATGACATCTTTATGATTATCAAAATCGTTAAGTGCCGTTAAGCCTTGTCCATTAAATACCCCTACATCTATTTTCAACCATCTTAGCGGATGGTTTTTAGACTGAGGTTCAAAAGATAGCATTGTACCCATATCACGTTCCACTTTCATTAATATTTGCGACATCCTACCTCGTTCTGGCGATTCGCGATCTGGAGACCCTAAGTTGACTTCAAATCCAAAAGGACGGGGAAATATCCCAGTAGTAATATTAAAAAGACTCCACTTGTTTTCGTAGAATCGTCCAAAAAAATCACGGATAAACACGCCTCGCTCTGTACCATCAAATTGAAAAACAAAAAATACTGTAGGGTTGCCAGCCGTATTGAGATGGGTATAATCGAGCCGGAGCCTTCCACGACGAAGCATAAAACGATTGCTGATAGTTGGGGCAAAATCGCCTCCACTAAAATTGGCAACTCCCTTACTTTGTGCTACTTGAAATTGTGGCTGAATATAACCTGAAAATCGTAAGCGATTAAATTTTTGATATAAACCAAACATTACCTGGCGAGATTTCGTAGAGTCGGTCAGATCATCCATAATTAGCTGTGCCCTAATAGTACCGATATTCAGCACAGAAAATACTACTAACAAGGGAAGCCCCTTGCGCATAAAAAAAGTCATAAATATAATTGCAATAATCAGGTGTCAGAAAATGTAGCACAAAGTTAGCATCATTTGATAGAGGTGACCTAAAATTATTCACAAATTCTCTATCACAATGAAACCTTTTCGTTTAACTTGCGTCCTATTGAATAAATAGCAAAAAAATGAAAGCCTTCATTCAACTAAGATGGATACCCGTAGTGTTGGGTTTGGCACTACTTCAATCCTGCTCACGCAACCCCGTTACTGGTAAAAAAGAACTCATCTTGATGTCCACTGAACAAGAAATTGCCTTAGGACAACAGTCACACCCTTCTATTGTTGCATCAATGGGTTTGTACGAAGACCAAAAATTACAGCGTTTTATCAGCGAAAAAGGGATGGCCATGGCCAAAATATCGCACCGCCCAGAGCTTCCCTATCAGTTCAATATCATTGATTCTCCTGTCGTCAATGCCTTCGCAGTCCCTGGGGGTTATGTCTATTTTACGCGCGGTATTATGGCACATTTTAATAATGAAGCCGAGTTTGCGGGAGTCTTGGGTCATGAGATAGGTCACGTAACAGCACGGCACTCTGCCCGGCAGCAAACCAGCCAAATTTTAGGAACGGTGGGTTTGATGGCAGGCATGATTCTCTCGCCCAAATTGGCGCAGTTTGGCGAGCAAGCCATGCAAGGGCTGCAACTCTTGATGCTTAGTTATAGCCGTGCCCACGAATCAGAATCCGACAAGATAGGCGTAGATTATTCGAGCAAAGTAGGCTACGATGCCCACCAAATGGCGAATTTTTTTGGTACTATCAAACGCATTTCGGACAATGCAGGCCAAGCCATTCCTAACATCATGTCCACACACCCCGACCCAGGCGATCGCTTCAATAATGTGCATCAGATGGCGCAAGCCTATCAGGCGGCCAATCCAGCTACTTATGCTGTCAATCGCGATAGTTATTTGCAGCTAATCAATGGGATTGTATATGGCGATGACCCCAAACAAGGGTTTGTAGAGAACAATGTATTTTATCATCCCGAACTTCGTTTTCAATTTCCCGTACCCGTAGATTGGCAAACACAAAACTCGCCAGTACAGTTTTCGATGGCCTCCAAAGATGGCAAAGCACAGATGATACTGATGGTGGCCAGCGGTAGTACCTTAGATTCGGCAGCCCAAAACACCGTGAAGCAACTCAATCTACGTGTATTGGAAAATGCCCGCAAAACCATCAATGGTAACCCTGCCATTGTGATGATTTCACAGGTTCAGCAGCAACAACAACAAGGCCAACCCCAACAACAACAAACCGCTGCCAATACCGTACAGGTAGCCACTTGGCTCATTCAATACAATGGACTGATTTACGCCATTCATGGTGCTACCACGGCAGATATTTTTGCTACGCAGTTTCCCAATTTTAAAAACACCGCAGAAAACTTTCGTTCACTCAACGACCCCGACAAAATCAACCGCAAGCCAGAGCGTATTTTTGTAAAAACTGTACCGCGCGATGGTACTTTTAAAGACGTAATGGCTACATTGGGCATGCCAGCCAGTCGTATAGAGGAATTGGGGGTAGTCAATAGCATGAAAGCCGACGACCCCGTAAAACGTGGCACACTGATCAAGGTGATTGGGAAATAAGTTAAGCAAGTGCAAACTTTTTGCCTGGCAATACCCGCACATAGCCCTGCAATTCGAGGCTGAGCAGCATCGTTGCCAGCCTCCCCGGGGCTATTTTGCTTTCCCAAGTGAGGTCGTCAATCTGCATTTCTCCTTTTTGGCGCAGCAGTGCCACGATGTGGCTTTCTTCTTGTGTAAAGTGTGCCGGTATTGGCGCAGGTGTAGCGTTATTTTTAGCAACTTCGGGTAGCCAGCTCAACGACTCCATCAAATCATCTACTCCTGTAAAAATCTGGGCTTTGTGGGTACGAATGAGTTTATTGCAACCCACAGAATAAGAGTTAGTCAAATTTCCTGGCACGGCAAATACATCACGGTTGTAGTTGTTGGCAAACTCAGCGGTAATCAATGCACCTCCTTTTTCGGCAGCTTCTACCACAATGATGGCATCAGAAAGCCCTGCAATGATGCGATTACGAGCAGGGAATCGCATAAAATCGGGTTTTGTTTGTAAAGCATACTCTGTCAAAATGCCCCCATTTGTTTGCATTTCTTGGGCTACTTTGGCGTGCATGGTTGGATAAATCACGTCTGCTCCTGTGGCCATCACACCCAGCGTAGGTACATGGTATTTGAGACAGGCACGGTGGGCGGCAATATCTATTCCATATGCCAGCCCACTCACTACAGTTATGCCTTTTTCTGCCAAACCTTCCACCATTTGCTCTGTTACGCTTCTTCCATAATCGGTAGATTTGCGCGTACCTACTACACCTACAAAACGACCCTCATTGAGCGAAATCTTCCCTCTGCCATAAAGTAAAATAGGCGCATCATAAAGCGATTTAAGTCTTTGTGGAAAATCGGCATCGGTATAAAGAAGAGTTTTATATCTGTGTTTTCGAGTTTTCGTAGTTCTTGTTCAGCTTGCTTTAGCCCTTCCTTCTGGAGAATTGTCCGTGCTGTGGCCTCGCCGATGCCTGTTACACGGGTAAGGGTTTTGAGATTGGCCTCAAAATCCTCTGTGCCGACCCAAAATGGGCGATTAAATGCCTAATCAAGACATGACCCAAGCCATTGGTAAAATGCAAAGCGAGTTGGTATAGTTTTTCTTGTGACATTGATTTTAAGTTAGTTCTGAGTATCGAGCCTTTGTCACCTGACGATAGGAAGGGTCTAAGTGCCGAGTTACGAGCTTTTGTCTCCCTAATGACGGGAATTTTTGTCATTCCAACCACAGCCTGTCATTCCGACCATAGGAGGAATTTAAGTACCGAATGTTAAGTCGATTTCTCCCTCCCAGATAAGGGCAATTTATCAATGTTTCAATATTTTCAAACGGCACAGGATCTTTTTGATAATCATAAGCTACACTAAGTGGGCGGGTATGATTGTTGTCACCCATGGCTACATCCACGTCATCCATCGTAAACTGACAAGGGTGTTCGTGGCCACAAGCAATCGAAATTTCGAGCATTTCTTTGGTCAAAGTCTTGGCATAGTTATAAAATCGTTCGCTTTTTAAGGTAGGGTCAAGTCCCGACTGTAACCACTTATTTTGGGTAGCTACGCCCGTTGGGCAACGGTTAGTATGGCATACTTGCGCTTGAATACAGCCAATCGAAAGCATAGCTTCTCGTGCCACATTAATTACGTCCACACCCATCGCAAAGGCCATTATGGCTTGGTCGGGAAGACCCAGTTTTCCAGAACCAATAAATGTAATGCGATCAGTAAGGTGGTGTTTTTTGAAGATTTTATAGACATTGGAGAAGCCATAGATCCAGGGTAATGAGACGTGGTCGGCAAACGACGGTGGTGCAGCACCCGTGCCGCCCTCGCCGCCGTCAATCGTGATAAAATCAGGTCCGCGTCCTGTTTCTACCATTCGTTGTACCAAATCTTCCCACATCTCCAGCTTTCCTACAGCTGCTTTGATACCTACTGGTAATCCCGTAGCCTCTGCCATGGCCTCTATAAAATCGAGCATTTCAGGAATATTGGAAAAGGCACTATGTGCTGCAGGCGAAATAACATCTTTACCTATGGGTACATGGCGTATTTCTGCAATTTCTTTGGTAATTTTTGACCCAGGCAATACCCCTCCTTTTCCTGGCTTTGCTCCTTGCGATAGCTTCAGTTCTATCATCCTGATTGAGGGATTTTTTTGGGTAAGCTGAATAAGTTTAGACATGACAAAATTCCCCTCATCGTCCCGAATCCCAAAGTAGGCCGTTCCAATATTTAAAACCACATCGCCCCCATGATTATGATAAGGCGAGAATCCTCCTTCACCTGTATTATGATAACACCCAAACTTAGCCACGCCTTTGTTTAATGCCTCCACAGCTGCCCCCGACAAAGACCCAAAACTCATGCCTGACACATTGATAACTTGCTTGGGGCGATAGGGCTTTTTGCGGTTGTGCGACAAGCCTATCACTTTTGCGGAGGGCAATGTATAGGGATTTTCGCGGTAAGGATGGTTTTTGGGCAGACGTTTGGTAAGTAAAGCAGGTTTAATGAAGATATAACCAGCACTGTTCATATCTTGATCACTACCAAAGCCTTGGAAATTATTTTCGCGCTTGGAAGAAGCATAAATCCATGAGCGACTTCGCCGATTGAAAGGAAGTTCTTCGCGGTTATTAGCCACGATATATTGCCGAAATTCGGGCCCAACGGTCTCAATCCAATACCGCAGCCGCCCTATTACGGGGAAGTTATGTTTGATCGTATGGGTTTTTTGAGAAATATCATAGACAGCCACCACCACAAAAAATAAAATGGGCCAAGTCCACCAAGGAATTGACGATAAAAAGTGAAGTGCTGATTCCATCGATTGAATGATTTTTAAAGGTTTAGTTGTCAATAAATAGATAGTCCATTTCAGGCAAAACACAGAATAGCATTGAAGTACAAATAGAAAGTTATTCCTTTCATTTATTTCAACAATAAGTAGCTTATTTCTCCTATCTCTCCAATAATTTTTTCGGCCATTTCGGTAGTGGTTTCACGTACAAAAACAGAAATCACAAAGGGCTTTTGCGTAAATACCACGCCCGCATCTCCACGCACATATACCAATCCGCCCGTTTTGTGTGCTACTTTTATGTCTTTAGGAATCAATCTTGGTAAAGTGGTAGCGTCTTCATTGGCCAATAAAAAGGCCATCATGCGCTTGCATAAGTCAGGAGTAGCTACTTTTTTGTTGAATATAAGACGTAAAAGTTTATTGATTTCACTCACAGTCACGTAGTTGTCGATTCCTCGTGCTACGGCTGCGGTGTCCATCATCACACGGTTAAGCTGGAGGTGTGGCAAGCCAAGTTGTTTCATTCGGTCGTTGACGGCCTTTTGGCCTACTTTACGGATAATAATATTGGTAGCGGTGTTGTCGCTGGCCACCATCATTAGTCTTGCCAACTCGTCGAGGGTCAGTATGGTGCCATTTTCATAGTTGGCTATGATACCCGAGCCGCCCGTTTTATCGGTTTCTAAAAGCGTGTAATTGTCTGACAAGCGTTGCTTCCCGATTTTAACTTGTTCCATCAACTCCACCAAAATGGGAATTTTGATGACACTTGCCGAAGGAACGGCCTCCTCCGCGTGATAATTGGCATACACCTTACCTCGAAGCGATTCTATTTGAAAGCTGATTTTGGCATGGCTCGGCAACGTTGCCAAGTACGCATCTAAATTGGAAATAAGTATTGATTTTTGGGCACTGCTCCAAGAAGTCATTCCTAAACAAAACAACAATAGAAGGATTCGCATAAGAAAATTAGGATTCTGCCGACAACTTACACAGAGGTTTTATAAAAATCAAGTAGCCATAAAAATTAACCTTTTATTATTTCTGTGTATGTTTACGTTACTGTATTGGTCTTAAATATACTTACTGCAATGTTCAAAAAAATAATCTTCGTTTTTCTGGGAAATTTGGCCGCTTTGGGGGCTTTTTCGCAAAGTAATGGCATGAGTAATGTTACCCGCGACATGATGAATATAGATGGTATGAAGGTATCTAATATTCAAAACGTTGCTTTTTTGGTGTTAAAGGCCCTAAAGGAAATGTTGTAGGCGATTCTTATTTAGATTCTACTTGGCAGGCGGGAAGTATCAAACTTTTTCAGAAAATAGGTCCTCCAGGCAAAGAAGGCGACAGCATTGGAGTCGTGCCTATTCGGCTCGATTTATTGACCAATGAGGTAGAGATAAAAATTCCTAACACTCATGAAATTAGGGCGGTGAGTGGCCGACAAGTGCGTTTCTTTTTTGTAGAAGGTATCGAACAACGCATTTTTATGAATCTAAACCAGTTTAGATCAGAAGATAAAATGGAGGGTTTTGTCGAGCTTATCAAATCGGGGCGGATTTCGTTGGTCGAACATGTCAAATTGAATATTATCAAACCCACTTACAACGAAGCGCTGGGAACAGGTAGCAAAGACACTAAAATTACAAAATCGAACCAATACTACGCTGTAAAAGGAAACACCCTCGTTGAGATTGGCACTTCCAGAAAAACTTCTTGCAGCCATGGCCGACCGCGCCGATGACGTAGACAAATACATCAAAACCAATGATTTAAGCCTCAAATCAAGAGCCGATATGGCCAAGATTTTTGCGTATTATAGCACTTTATAACGCGCCATGATGGGATAATGGTCGGAATACTTAATATCACTTCGTGTTTCAAACTCCAAAGGTTGTAATTTTGGGGTCAAAAAACTGATTATCAATCCGAATGAATTTAGGGGCATTTTGGTAAGAAAACCCAAAACCACTCCCCACTTCTTCAAACGCATTGGAAAGCCGTTTTCGCACTTGACCATAGACATAGCCGTAAGGCGTTTCGTTAAAATCTCCGCAAAGCAATACAGGATATGGGCTTTGGTCAATCCATTGGCAAAGCCATTGGGTTTCTTGAGCATGGTTAACAAAGCCATATTTAATACGCTCAAATACCTTTCGACTTTCTGATTTCCCCTGTTGGTAATTTTTTTCTTGGTAGGCTTCTTTTAATTTTCCAAAGCGCACAATCAGCGAGCGTAGGTGAACATTGATGACCCGAATAGTGTCTGTTCCGATTTTAATATCTGCAAACAACATCCCGTTTTGATCTTGAAATTCCATTTCTCCCCGTTTTACGATTGGATATTTTGACAAAATGGCCAAGCCAAAGAAGTGCTTTTCGTACTTGGCAATCTTAGGATGCAAGACCGTATAATGTTTGTAACCCACTTTCTTAAATTGTTGCAAAGTATTAAAATCAGGGCGGGTGTCTAAATTATAAAATTCCTGAAAACATTTTACGTCGGCTTCTGTATCTTTGGCCCACGCGAGCAAATCGAGGGCATTTTGGGGGTCACTTCTATCTAAATACCGTAGCACATCAAAAGACATCACATTGTAAGACAGCACCTTGAGCTCTTTAGGTACTTTTTCTGTAAATTTCTTTGCGGATGTAAAATGACCAGTTCTTGCCCAAAAGGGAAAACTTAAAAGCAATGCACAAGCCGAAAGCAGCGATTTCTGGGGCCAGTAGATGAACCAAAAGATACACAGCAGCAAGTGGATAACAACCACCACAGGGAGGCTCATCATCAGAAAGCCTGCTACCCAATGTCCTGTAAAAGCAAAATAAGTAAGCACATAGATAGATAGCGTAAAACAAAAAAATAATTGATGGATTCGCCAAAAAAAGGAAGTTTTGGATTTCATTGCGTAGTTTTTGCGCTGTTACCTATTTTATTCACAAAGTAAACAATTCCATGACGAAAATTATTGTAGTCGCTTTTATTACTACTTTTCTAATTGCTTGCAACACCTTTAATCAATCTGAAGAACAGACCTTAGCCCAAAGCTATTGTGGGGGCTGCCACCAATTGCCCACACCCGATTTGCTCGATAAAAAAACTTGGAGCGAAAATGTATTACCAAAAATGGCTTTGCGGTTGGGAATTGAGCAACAACCCATGAATTTTTATAGTGGTCTTTCACCAGACGAAATCGTAGCCATTACTAACGCCAATATCTTTCCTGAAAAAGCAGTGTTGTCTAAAGAAGAATGGGATAAAATTGTGAAATACTACATTGACAACGCCCCTGAAAAACTACCAGATTCTTCTTCTAAGTATGCAATCTCGGCCTCATTAACGCTTTTTACTCCGAAAACTAATACCACCACTCTCGGCCCTTGGGTTTCGATGCTCTATTTTGATAACCCTACTCAAAAATTATTTGTAGGGACAAGGCAGGGCAAAATGTACATTCTTAATGAGCAATTCAGGCAAATTGATTCTATCAATGTCGGTTCGCCACCTGCTGATATGCACCTTAATACCGATGGGAGCATTGAGGCTCTCTTGATGGGCGATATGGACCCAAACGACCGATCCACAGGGAGTTGGACACATTTTCAAAAAATAGGTAAAGAAAATGGCTGGAAAGCAAGTCTAAAAATTGGACAGCTGCGCCGTCCTGTGCAGCAACTCTTGACAGATATCGATGCCGATGGATTAGAAGATGCTCTCATCTGTGAATTTGGGTTTCACATTGGTCAATTTTCTTGGTATAAACAACAAAAAGGAGGCACCTATCAAGCATTTCAGTTGGAGGGTCTGCCTGGCGCAAGGCTCATCAAACCTTACGATTTTAACCGAGATGGACTATTAGATTTTTTTGTGTTGATGGCCCAAGGCGATGAGCAAATAAGTGTCTTCTACAATAAAGGTAATGGACGTTTTGAGAAACAAATCTTACTCCGTTTCCCACCAGTGTATGGCTCAAGTTATGCAGATTTAATAGATTTCAATGGCGATGGTGCCATGGATATTCTTTATACCAACGGCGACAACGCCGATTATTCCATGATCCTCAAACCTTATCATGGTCTGCGTATTTTTATGAACGATGGGCACAATCATTTCAAAGAAGAATGGTTTTTCGGTTTGAATGGTGCCGCCAAGGCCCTGGCCGAAGATTTTGATAAGGATGGTGATATGGATATTGTAGCTGTTTCTTATTTTCCTGGCAAACCACAAGAAGGATTTGTCTATTTTGAAAATCAAGGCAATATGAATTTTAAAGCACAGACTTTTAAGACCCCCAAACAAGACAAGTGGATGCTACTCGAAAAGGCAGATATTGACCAAGATGGCGATATGGATGTGTTGTTGGGATACCTCGAACGTCCTCCTTATCAGAACCTCAATCTAAAAGATAAAACGGGCTTGATGGTACTCGAAAATCGAACCAAATGAAGTAAAAAAATACCTAAATAGACTTGATGTGAGGATTTAATTGCTTTCAAAATTAGTAAAATGAAAAATCTGTTTACCCTTTGTATGCTGCTTGCGGTCTTTGTCACACCTGCTTTTGCTCAAAAAAGCAATTGGATAAGTTTATTTGATGGTAAAACTCTTAAAGGCTGGAAACAACTCAATGGACAAGCCAAATACGAAGCCAAAGACGGTATGATTATTGGCACCGCAGTAGCTAATACCCCTAATTCCTTTCTAACTACTGAAAAAGATTACGGCGATTTCGTTTTTGAGTGTGAGGTCAATGTGGATGAGGGGCTCAATTCAGGGATTCAGTTTAGGTCTTTGTCCAAAGCAGAGTACAATAATGGCCGTGTACATGGTTATCAGATGGAAATAGATGCCAGCGATACTGATTTTTCGGGTGGAATATACGACGAAGCGCGTCGAGGTTGGCTTTATGTTCCAGAGCTCAATCCCAAAGCAAGAAAGGTATTTTTGCGCAATAATCAATGGAACAAATACCGTATCGAAGCCATTGGCAACAGCCTGCGTACATTTATCAACGGCGTAGAGATTGCTCATGTAATCGACAACATGACAGCCATTGGATTCATCTCTTGCAGGTACACAGCATTAATAAAACCGAGGAAGGCAAGCAAGTAAAATGGCGTAATATCAGAATACAAACCACCAACCTTCAAGTATCTCCTTTTAGTAATGTGCCTATCGAAAATTACTTGGTCAATCATGTTTCAGAGCCAGAAAGAGCTTTGGGATTTCGATTGCTATGGGATGGGAAAACCACTAAAGGCTGGCGTGGAGCCTATAAAACCGAATTCCCGAAAGCGGGCTGGAATATTAATGAGGGTGTATTGAGCGTAGAAAAGGGTACTGGGACTGAATCTACCAATGGGGGGGATATTGTGACCAAAGAGCAATTTGGCGCATTTGAACTTACATTTGAATTTCAGTTGACCGAAGGAGCAAATTCTGGAGTGAAATATTTTGTACGCGAACTTCTTCAACCCATCATGGAATACACCCCTGGTCAACCCTTGTGTTTGCCTGATGATTATATCAAAAAAGGCTCGGCTATTGGCTTAGAATTTCAGGTGTTGGACGATGCAAAACACCCCGACGCTAAACTTGGGGCGGCAGGAAACCGTACCATTGGCTCGCTCTACGACCTCATTCCTGCCGACAAATCTAATGCTCGAAAGGCCGCGATTCGTAAGATTGGAGCTTGGAATCAAGGGCGTATCATTGTATATCCCAACAACCACGTAGAGCATTATCTCAACGATTTTAAAGTGGTAGAGTACGACCGTAACTCTAATTTTTATAAATCGCTGGTACAGCGTAGTAAATATGCGGCTTGGGGTGAGGTATTTGGTACATCTCCCAAGGGTCCTATTTTACTACAAGATCACGGTGATGTGGTACGGTATCGGAGTATTAAGATTAGGGAGTTAAAGTAAATCATCATCATTCGTTTTGATAAGGCTATCTATCATTAGGTAGCCTTTTTAGTAACTAAAATACTGAGGAGTATCATTAAAATAATGTCAACTTCTTATCCTTTTTAGTGAGTTTTATCCTATATTTTTAAGAAATAATACCTTATTTTGAGCGTTTTGTACACTTTCATCAACAAGCAGTTTCTCTATGAACAATTCTTTCAATCTTCTGCAATACGGCATCAAAAACAAGGAAACCATTCGTAATGCCTCGCCCTCTAAACTCTACCAGATGGCTATTTTATATGAGAATGGAGCAGCTATTTCTGACAAAGGGGCATTAATTCTTGAATCTGGTGCCAAAACAGGCCGTAGTCCCAAAGACAAGCGCATTATAGAGCGTCCCGAAAGTGTGAAAGATATATGGTGGGGAAGTGTTAATATCAAAATGGACGAACACACCTTGATATTAACCGCCAACGTGCCATAGACTACCTCAATACCCGTACAAGAATGTATGTAGTGGATGGCTTTGCGGGTTGGGATAAAAAATATCAAATCAAAGTACGGGTTATTTGTACACGCCCCTATCACGCCCTTTTTATGCATAATATGCTTATACGGCCCACTGAGCAAGAATTGGCTACCTTTGGAGAACCTGATTATGTCATTTACAATGCAGGAGAATTTCCTGCAAATCCTTTCACTACCCATATGAACTCCCGTACAAGTATTGATTTATGCTTTGAACGAAAGGAGTTTGTTATCCTCGGAACAGAATATGCAGGCGAGATGAAAAAGGGCGTATTTACCATCATGAACTATATCATGCCCAAAATAGGCGTGATGTCTATGCACTGCTCGGCCAATGAAGGACAAGATGGAGATGTTTCGCTGTTTTTTGGGCTAAGTGGTACAGGAAAAACCACGCTTTCTGCCGACCCACACCGACGACTCATTGGCGACGACGAGCATGGCTGGAGCGATGAGGGCATATTTAATATAGAGGGAGGTTGCTATGCTAAGGCTATCAACTTAAGTGCAGAAAAAGAACCTGAAATTTTTCAGGCCATTAAGTTTGGAACTGTCCTTGAGAATGTTGTTTATAACCCAGTTAATCATCAAGTAGATTATGACGATATCTCGATTACTGAAAATACCCGAGCCTCTTATCCTATTGAGTTTATTCCCAATGCCAAAATTCCATGTGTAGGAAGCCATCCCCAAAATATCATCTTTCTGACATGTGATGCATATGGAGTGCTTCCACCTGTATCAAAACTCACCCCTGCGCAAGCCATGTATCACTTTATCAGTGGCTATACCGCCAAGGTAGCAGGTACAGAAATGGGTGTCACTGAGCCTTCGGCCACCTTTTCGGCTTGTTTTGGTGCTGCCTTTATGGTGTGGCATCCAAGCAAATATGCCGAATTGTTAGCCAAAAAAATTCAAGAAAATAATACCAAAGTATGGTTAGTCAATACAGGTTGGACAGGTGGGGCTTATGGAGTTGGTTCACGTATCAAACTGAAATATACCCGCGCTATTTTAGACGCGATCCATAATGAAGAATTAGCGAAAGCACCTACGATTACCGACGCTATCTTTGGCCTTGAAATACCAACCATTTGTACCGATGTGCCTGAGGTTCTATTAATACCTCAACGTACATGGGCAAATAGCAATGATTATGAAAATACAGCCAAAAAACTTGCACTATTATTCAATAAAAACTTTAAAATGTTTGAAGAAGGTTGTTCCGAGGAAATCATCAACGCTGGGCCAGCTATCAATGACATGTCATGACAACCTAATTATTCAAAAAATCGGGAACGTTTGCGTAAATTTTTAGTGGTAATGGGCGGGATTTTTAGCGGGTTAAGAAGTAAATAGCATAAAAGAGTGCTTTACTTAATTAACATACAAAAATAGTTTCTAATCATGCAACGCAGAGAATTTATTCAAAAATCCATTTTAGCCAGTGCTGCTACCGCGATGTCGGCTACAAGTTATGCCAAAATTATCGGTGCCAACGACCGCGTTCGTGTAGGTGTAGTGGGCTTTTCTGATCGCCATCGCGCCTCGCACGTAGGGCCATTCAAAGATTTGTCTAAAAAGATGAATTTTGAGATTACGTCATTGTCAGACATCTGGAATCGCCGTCGCGATGAAGGAAAAGCCTTTTTAGATAAGCAATTAGGAGGTAATGTCAAGGTATTCCGTAATAACGAAGAGATGTACGATGCCAAAATGGTGGATGCTGTCTTTATGAGTACCGCCGATTTTCAGCACGCACTGCATACCATTGAGGCTGTCAAAGCAGGTTGCGATGTATATGCCGAAAAACCATTGGCCGAAACCATGGAAGATAATCGAGCAGTGCTGAAAGCCGTAAAAGCCTCTGGAAAAATTGTACAAATAGGCTCGCAGCGGCGCAGTGGGGCCAATTATTGGGCTGCCGACGAGTTTATTAAATCAGGTAAATTCGGCCCTATTGTAATGGTAGAATTGATGTGGAATGTCAATCAGCCAGGCCGCTGGCGCAGACCTGAGCTAACCAAAGATTTGAAAGAATCTGACGTGGACTGGGTACGTTATCAACTCAATCGCCCCAAGGCTGCCTTCGATCCACGTAAATATTTAGAATATCGCTTATTTTGGCCTTATTCTTCGGGTATTCCAGGCCAATGGATGAGCCACCAAATTGATACCGTACACTGGTTTAGCGGCTTGGAACATCCACGCTCTGCGGTAGCCAACGGAGGTATTTACCAATGGAAAGATGGGCGTACCAATGCCGATACCCTCACGGTAGTTTTTGACTATGGCCCAGCCAACGACCCCACTACGGGTTTTCAAGTGCAGTTTACGAGTCGCTTTTCCAACTCAGCAGGTGAAACCAAAGAATTGTATTACTCCAACAGTGGTATGATTAATTTGGATACCAATGAGATCAGCGATACGGGCGGCCTCCGCGAGCGTGAGGCCAAGGCTATGGGCTTACCTGCTAACTTGCTCAAACCTATGAAACTTGAAGGCGAGAAAGTAGCCACTGATGCCAATACGGGAGGAGACCCGCTCACTTATAGCCACATTAAAAACTGGATGGAATGTGTGCGAAGCCGTAAGCAGCCCAATGCACCTATTGAAGCGGGGTATCAGCACTCAATCGCCAACATCATGGCAACGGCCGCTTACCGTACGGGCCAACGTGTAACTTTCGACGAAAAAACCCAAGAGGTAATGGCGGGAGGAAAAGCGTTTAAGTATTAGACTGAACACAAAGCAGACAGTACTTAATGCACTGTCTGCTTTTAAGAAATTACCACGAGATAAAGTTATTCCGCTACAATGAGCTTTATCCCATCCAAAGACTTGATGATTACGGATTTGCCCTTATGAATATCTTCTTTCGTTGCTGATATGGCCATCCACTCCGTACCCCGATAGAATACCTTTCCCATGCCTTCGCCAGGAATTTTTTCTACCACCGTAGCTTTATCGCCCAAATACTCCGAATACTCCAACGATTTATCTTCACGTATGAGCAGTGCTTTGAGGGGTTTACGGAAAGCAAAAAGCGAAGCCACAGATACCACCGAAAAGCACAGTAGCTGTGCATTAAGAGTAGGTGTAAGTCCAGCCCAAGTCAATAGCGCTGTAATAAACCCTCCTACGCTCAAAAAGGCAAAAACGAAAGAAACAGAAAGTAACTCTGCAATAAGCATGGCACTGCCGATAATAACCCAAATCTGAGTAGGTGAAATTTCCATGTCATTTTAAATTTTTTAGACGATATACCTTTTTTGGGGCTTATCGTCCATGATTTATTTTTGCTGTTGTTTTACAACGCTCATGGCTGCACTAATCATGGAAGCCATATCGCCAAAATTGGCTGGTAAGATCATTGTGTTGGTGCTCTTTGCCAAATTTCCAAACTGCTGAACCATCTGCTCAGCCACTTTCAGTTGCACAGCATCCATACCCCCTTTTTCTTGGAGAGCTGCAGCAACCACTCGGATGCTCTCTGCCGTAGCATCTGCCACCGATTTAATAGCTTCTGCTTGACCTTGCGCTTAGTTAATTTGACGTGTTTTCAACTCCTCAGATTCTAAAACTACCTTCTGTTTTTGCCCTTCAGCCAAATTGACCGCAGCCATTTTTTCACCATCAGACTGCAAAATCAAAGCCCGGCGCTCTCGCTCGGCTTGCATTTGTTTTTCCATAGCATGAAGCACACTTTGCGGAGGTGTGATGTTCTTAATCTCATAACGAAGCATCTTTACTCCCCAGCCTACGGAGGCTTCATCAATGGCATGAACAACGGCCTGATTGACGGTAGTTCGTTCTTCAAAGGTCTTGTCCAAGTCAATTTTACCAATCTCCGAACGCATGGTAGTTTGAGCCAGCTGCGTTACCCCAAAATATAGTCGCCAATGCCATATGATGCCCGCTGTGGATCAGTAACTTGAAAAAACAATACCCCATCTACACGCACCTGTACATTGTCACGGGTGATACATATCTGTTCAGGAATATCAATGGCTTTTTCTTTTAAACTGTGTTTATAAGCCACACGGTCAAAAAAAGGAATAACCCAGTTGATACCTGGCTGCAAAACAGCATAAAACTTACCTAATCTTTCAACCACAAAGGCGGTTTGTTGCGGCACAACCTTGATGGTCATCCAAACAAGCAGCATAGCCAATACGAGAATAACAATAAAAGGAGTCATGAGGATAGTTAAGGTTTAAATTTTGAACGAAAATACAAGAACGAAACACCCTTATCAAGGCTTTCGGGATGAAGGTAGCAAAAGTTCCTAAGAACGGTAAGAAATTTGAGTAAACGGTTAAATAAATTCTTAGGTCGCCACTTTTTATTTTTTCCAAGAAATTACAACCCTTTATCTTTTAGTAGCGTCTGTTAAGTATCTATACCTTTGGCATACATTACAAGCAACCTTTAAGGATGTAATTCTATTGACTCCAAAAACATGAAAATTTTTCTGATTATACTGATTTTTCTTTCTATGGCAGTAGGAGGTTGCCAGCAAGAGCGCATATCATCTACCAACGAAGACTGTGCAGCCATTAAAATAACCAGTACACTTGATACACTAACAAGCGTCGATATGTTTAGTATAAAAGAAGCAATGGTTTCGGGCAATACACTTAGGCTTACTTTTGCGTATGGAGGTGGTTGCGACCCCAATCACTCATTTGAATTATACCTCAAACCTACACAAAACATTGATGCAAATACCTCGAATTTTGAGGGTAGAGTTGTGTTTCATACGCAAGATTATTGTAAACGACTCGATACCAAATCATTTTGTTTTGATTTGACTTCTCTTAAAAAAGGTGCTAATTCTATACAGATTAAAATACAAGGTTTTGGAGAAGTAATTGGTTTTTAGTCTATTGATTTGCTATTCCGTTTCAATGATTCTTGTTTTTAATCCCCCCATTCTTCTGCATTAATCTTTGTGAGTAAATACAGATCTATTTCTACTTCGCCAACCCTAAACACTTGCCAATAGCCAAAGTTGGTTTCTAACAACGATTTCAAGGCTAAAAAATTTTCTACTTGTCTTTGTTCCTCTTCTCCAAACCAATCTTCGATAACGGTGATTGGTGCCCAAAAATTTTCTACTTCTTTTCCTCAATCAACACTTCTGAAGAAATATGTTGGGCAACAGCAAATTCTGCTACGGTCAAAGGGGGCAGCATAGAAGTGCTGAAACAAAACCATTCGATGGGTTCATCAGATTCGCTTGGATACCATAAATCTTCTAATAACAATGACTTCTATTTTCCAATCCGTCTTAATAGTAGGAACAATTGGAATAAGACTGGTATAATTCTGTCTCTGATTGCTTTCCATCATAAAATTATTTCTAAATTTGAATCAAACTTAAAACTTTTTCAAGACAATGTTAGAACAACTTATGGGTCTTATTCAAGACCACTCTCAAGAAGCCATCGTCAAAAACCCTGCGATACCCAACCAACATAATAACGATGCCATGCAAACCATTCTTCAATCCGTCATGGGTGGTTTACAAAATGAAGCTCAAGGCGGAAATTTGGGCGGCCTTATGGGGCTTTTGTCTGGCCAAGGAGGTCAAGGGGGAGTTTAATGAATAACCCCATTGTAGCGGGCATTGCCCAAAACGCCATTGGCGGGTTGATGCAAAAATTTGGAATGTCAAATGGTGCTGCGGGCAATGTTATTGCCCAAGTATTGCCTGGTGTATTAGGCTCAATGATTTCTAAAACCAGCAACCCCAACGATAGTAGCATTGATTTTAGTGGTATCATGGGGTCATTGATGGGAGGACAAGCCACACAAGCCCAGCAAGGAGGCTTCGATTTTAATCAGATTGGTTATGCTTTGGCTGATGGAAAATTAGATATGAACGATGTTATGCGCATCGGTGGGAGCATGCTCGGTGGTAGTGGCAATACAAGTGGAAACGCTGGAGGCGGCTTAGGTGGCTTGCTTGGTGGCCTATTTGGTGGCCGATAGCCTTTACACTACTCTATTATATATTTTTCAGAGCGCAAGTTGAACAATTCAACTTGCGCTTTTATTTAGTTTTTCTGCCTAAAGAACCTCCCATTTTGCGTTTCCAAAAAAAGCGCAAGAGGAATCTCTTCTTGTTTGATAAAACCCTGCTGTGGCAAGCTACCCGCTGCCACCATCTCTACTACTGCCGCGATAGAAGCCGCCGTCGTCCATGAAATAGCCCGCCACTGTTGGCCGTCTATCTCCACGGGCTTGTAGGCACGGTAAAACTCCTCACGAGCTAAACTGCCCGCTTGCCACCCTTCCACCACCGCATATACATAAACTACATCTTCTTTCACAGGGGGCTTGGCCGCGGTGAGTATTTCTTCCAACTGTTCTCGACGATTTTTCATAATCAACTCATACAACAAAAAACGCATAAGCTTGGCATGGCCTGGATAGCGAATCGTCTTGTAGTTGAGGGTATCCACTTTTCCGAGATAGGTTTCGCACATCGTGCCAAGCCCCCCCGAAGTGCTAAATGACTCAAATTCCTGCCCTTCTATGTTGATAACTTCTAATCCATCGAGCGATGATACCATTTTACGTTCTCCGTTTTGAATCACTTCAGCATCATTAATGTACTCATTGATGACTCCTGCTGGCGACCACGTGAACGAGTATCCCAATAATCCATTGGGATAACAGGGCAAGGCCCCCACGCGCAGCTCAATATCGCGTAGTTTATCAAAACGTTTGGCTAAATCTGCCCCTACGATACCAATCAGCCCAGGTGCTAAGCCACATTGTGGAGCCATCACTCCTTTGTGGGTTTCGGCCATCAATCGGATTGCCTCTGTGGTGGGTACATCTTCGGTCAAATCAAAATAATGAATACCAAGCCGGTGCGCTGCACGCGCAATGGGTAGATTAAGGTTGTAAGGCATACATGACACTACTGCATCAAATTCCAGCAGTATTTGTCCGATTAATTCTTCATCGGTTACATTACCTTCTATGGTTTTGAAGGGTAAGAAATCGGTAGGTTTGCGTTTGTCTAAGCCTGTAACATTGAATTGTTTATGGAGCAAAGTAGCTACCAACGCTCCTACTTTCCCCAAGCCAATGACTAATATATTTTTCATGATTTTTGGTTGATTTTTGGATAAAATAAGAAGCCATTTACCAAAACAATTGATAAACAGTCGTTTGTATGAAAGCGAAGCGAATTAAGGAACGAAGGAACACGCGCTACGGAGATAGGCAAGCCGGGCAAGTTGTATTTTTAGATTGGGATTCATAGCGAAGCAAATGTAAAAATCCTCGATGGATTTAATGAAACAAGGTTAAAAAATCTAAAAAAATGCCTGTCGTTAGGGGTAAGAGATAGGTTTGCTTAGTTTTTGTTACTTTGCAAAATATGAATACCAAACGCTGGATATACCCCAAAACATTATCTGATGCACAGCAAGCCCAAGCTGCGTCGTTATCGAAGTTGATCAATATAAGTTCTTTTTTGGGGCGGTTGCTCGTTCAACGGGGCATTACTTCTTTTGAAGAAGCAAAGGCTTTTTTCGCCCTTCTCTCCAAACCCTCCATGATCCTTTTCTGATGCACGACATGGATAAAGCGGTGGGGAGATTGTTGGAGGCTTTTCAAAATCAAGAAAGAATTATCATTTACGGCGATTATGATGTGGACGGTGCTACGTCCGTAACGATGTTTTATGGATTCCTCAAAAAATACTACCCCCATCTCGAATACTATATTCCCGACCGTTATACGGAAGGCTACGGGGTATCTACACAAGGCATAGACTACGCCGAAGCTAATGGCTTTAGCCTCATCGTTACGCTCGACTGTGGCATTAAGTCGGCAGACAAAGTGGCGAATGTGAAAGACCGTGGCATAGATTTCATCATTTGTGACCATCACCGCCCCGACCAATACTTACCCCCTGCCGTAGCGGTTCTTGACCCCAAACGCGATGATTGCAACTATCCTTACAAAGAACTTACGGGCTGTGGGGTAGGATTTAAACTATTGCAAGCGCTTGTACAACAAGGATTTGGCGATGAAGAAGCGTTGATGCAGCAACTTGACTTGTTGGTGGTGAGTATTGCTGCCGACATTGTGCATATCACAGGCGAAAACCGCGTTTTGGCTGCTTTTGGTCTGAAAGAACTTAACAAACGAAAGCGGGTAGGACTCAATGCCCTTATCGAAATCGCGGGCCTTAAATCGGAACTTACTATTACGAATGTAGTCTTTGGCTTAGCTCCGCGTATCAATGCCGCAGGGCGTATTGCCCATGCCAAAGAAGCGGTGCGGTTATTACTTACCGAAGATACTGAAGAGGCAAAAGAATTTGCAGAGGAAATCAACAAACACAATGCCGACCGCCGAACTTTCGACACAGGTATCACCGAAGAAGCCCTTCAGATGATACGAGAAGACGAGTGGCTGCGTAATGCCAATAGTACCGTACTTTATAAAGAAGATTGGCACAAAGGCGTGGTGGGCATTGTGGCAAGTCGTTGTATTGAGCATTTTTATCGCCCAACCATTATACTGACCAACGCGCACGGCATGGCAGCAGGCTCGGCGCGATCGGTGGCGGGCTTTGATGTATATGAGGCCATCGAAGCCTGTGCTGATTTATTAGAACAATTTGGTGGGCATACCTTTGCTGCAGGGCTTTCATTGCCTGTAAATAATTTGACCGCTTTTCGACAGCGGTTCAACGACATCGTTACAGCGCGACTTTTGCCTGATCAATTAACCCCAATAGTAGCGATTGACTTGGATTTAGACTTGCAAGCTATCACGCCTAATTTTTTCAATATCATTAAACAAATGGCTCCTTTTGGCCCTGAAAACATGACACCCGTTTTTGCAAGTCATGGGGTAATGATGAGTGGGTCGCCTGTGATTATGAAAGAAAAACACCTCAAACTGGAAGTCTTTCAGCCCACTACTCAAGGTGGGGTCAAATTTACAGCCATTGGCTTTGGTATGTCAGAATTTTATCCCAAACTACAATCAGGGACACCTTTTTCGATTGCCTATACCATTGAGGAAAATACGTTTCGCGACCATACAACGTTACAGTTGTATCTGAAAGACATTAACTTTGAATAAAAATAATCATTTACAAGTCATGAAAACCTACACAATCAAAATTCGATCTTCGGAAGATGAGCAGTTCGTCATAGATATTTTAAATGCCCTCGAAAGTAAGCATCTCATTGATTTGCTTCCATTGGGCTATTTGGGTATAAAAGGTGAAATAGTTAATGAAGATGATTTACGGGAATCAGTATTTTCAGCCGAAAATTCTCGCCCTTTTTCATTGGCTGATGCTAAAAAATACCTTGATATATGAGTGAACATGCACGAGATTTTATTTTCCGTCAAAAATTTTTGGATGAGTTATTTTCCATTCAAGAATACCTAAATTTTCATGGAGGAGAAAAGTCAAAGTACTTGATGGAAGATGTCATTGATTTTTGCGTAGATATTATTGTGTCTAATCCCTTTGCTTTTCCCGAATGTTACTTTCTAAAGACCGACACACAGCTCTATCGAAGAGCTATCTTCCGTAGGGAATATGCCATTGTATATAAAGTAACTCCTTTGTTGATAGATATTTTGACAATTTATCATACCAGTAGGGACGACAGAGAATTGTCCGTAGAATAACTCTAATAGATGATACTTAGAACAGAAAATTTAATTAAAAAATACGGTGCAAGGCTGGTCAATGACCGCGTGAGTTATCAAGTAGCACAAGGAGAGATAGTGGGGCTATTGGGACCTAATGGCGCAGGGAAAACTACCTCTTTTTATATGGCTACGGGCTTAGTAAAACCCAACAGTGGGCATGTTTATATAGATGATAAAGATATTACCGATTTGCCGATGTATAAACGCGCCCGACTCGGCATTGGGTATTTGGCACAGGAGGCTTCGGTATTTAGAACGCTTACCGTGGAAGAAAATATCATTGCAGTATTGGAAATGACCAATCTCACTAAAGCCCAACAAAAAGCTAAATGCGAGGAACTACTGGACGAGTTTAGCCTGCATCATGTCCGGAAAAACAAAGGCATGGTACTTTCGGGTGGTGAGCGGCGGCGCACCGAAATTGCAAGATGCTTGGCCGTAGATCCTAAATTTATCTTGCTCGACGAACCCTTTGCGGGTGTGGACCCCATTGCCGTAGAAGACATTCAGACTATTGTTGCTAAATTGAAATACAAAAATATTGGGATTCTCATTACCGACCACAATGTATCAGAAACGCTTTCTATCACTGATCGGGCCTACTTACTTTTTGAAGGTAAAATCCTAAAACAAGGAACCCCCGAAGAACTCGCCGAAGATGAGCAAGTAAGGCGCGTGTATCTTGGTCAAAGTTTTGTATTAAAAAAGAAGTTCTATTAAACCGTTCATCCCTATTTTTCTCTTTATTTTTGGCTGAGTGATTACCTTTGGCTTCATTACTAACCTTAACTAATTATTATTTCATGGAACAACAACCTACTACTACCGCTCGTACTGCCCTCAAATGGGGCGTAATTACAGGCATCGCTTCTATTGTTTTTAGTACTATTATTTTTGTAACGGGTCAATTTATGAACCAAGCATTGACTTCGCTTGGGTTAATCATTTTGATTGTGACAATGGTTTTGGCCATGAAAGAGTACCGTACGTTCAATGGCGGCTTTATGACATACGGCCAAGGACTGGGTATTGGTGCGTTGATGGCTGGTATTTCAGGATTCATTGGAGCTACTTTCAACTATATCTACAACGAATTTATTGATACCACTATCCGCCAACAGATTTTGGACAAAACACGTGAAAAATTTGAAGAACAAGGGATGGATGATGCTCAAATTGATGCGGCTATTGAAATGACCGCTAAATTTTCAAGCCCTGGGATTACCTTTGCTATCGGTATTGTTTTCTCCATTATTTTTGGTTTTGTAATCGCCCTCGTTATTTCGGCTATTATGAAGAAAGATAAACCCTTTGAGTTGGAATAGATTGGGTTCAACTAAAACAGATATCAGTCGGCTTCCTTTTTGCATAATTGACCGATGTCTATCACTTAAAAGTCGTTTCAAAAGTCTAAAATCAAATAGCAAAAGTTGCCAATTAATGTTCGCCATTTTCAATAAAGAAATTAATGCCTTTTTTAGTTCGCTAATGGCTTATATCGTCATGACGGTATTTTTGACCACCATTGGTTTACTGCTTTGGGTATTTCCTGATACCAATGTGCTTAACTACGGCTATGCTGATTTAGGAACATTTTTTGGGGTGACTCCTTTTGTTTTGTTGTTTTTGATTCCAGCCATTACGATGCGTGCCATAGCCGAAGAGGTAAAAAACGGAACCATCGAACTACTTCTAACAAAACCATTAAGTAATTGGGGGTTGATTTTAGGGAAATTTTTAGGAAATTGGCTGTTGGTATTTATTACACTGCTACCTACATTGCTTTACTTTTATACCGTCTATCAATTAGGTAATCCTGTTGGTAATATTGACACTGCCGCCGTTTTTGGCTCTTACATTGGCCTTTTACTGTTGAGTGCGGTATTTGTGGCAGTAGGACTGTGGACTTCTTCGCTCACCGACAATCAAATTGTGGCATTTGTGTTGGGGGTCTTTGTATGTTATTTACTTTTTGCTGGCTTGGGAGCAGTAGCTCAGTTAGATTTTTGGGGAGTGTTGGCTTATCCAATTTCTTGGGTATCCTTAGATGCGCAATATGCTAATTTAGGTCGTGGGCTTGTTGATTCACGTAATGTGATATATCTCCTTAGTATTGCCCTTTTATTTCTTTGGCTCGCCCAAGGGCGCGTTGGAAGCAAGCGAAAATAAAATCAAATTTATCTACTTTTAACGCTGGCAGCCATGCAGCGTTTTGTTTGAGAGATAAGTGTATGTTGATTTAGGCTGATTTTAAGGGTTTAACTTGGCTACTTATGGTCACTAATTTTTTTAGTAAAATGTGGCAAATTTGGATTGATACAGGAGGGACTTTCACAGACTGCTTGGCGATATCGCCTTTGGACGAATTGAAACGAGCCAGTGTATAAGTAGTAGTTTTTACGTGGAAGAATTATAAAAAAATAGCCTCTAAAACCTATCTAATAACCACCCATTGGGGTTTTGATTCAAGTTTGGTAATAGGTTTTGATTTTCGCCGGTAGGAGAGAACTCATTTATCAAATTATTGCCGCCAAGTGATGTATTTGTTTGTGACAGAGGAAATTGATTGCTTAGAAGGGCAAGATTTCGAAATTACCACTCCATGAAGAAGCACCCATTTTGGCTGCTCGAATCGTAACAAATACCCCCGTCGGTACATCTTTTCCGCCCATTTCGATGCGCCTTGGCACTACCAAAGGCAACAATGCACTGTTGGAACGAAAGGGTGCTGCTGTGTCTTTGTATGTTACCAAGGTTTTAAAGATTTGCTCCGTATTGGTACGCAACAGCGGCCTCATTTGTTTCAGATAGCTATTCCTGAGCCTACCTTACTCTACAGTGAAGTCATAGAGGTAGAAGAACGCTTAGAGTGCAAGGGGGTTTAGTGCCGATAGATTTATCCACATTACTTCCTTTGGGTAAGAATAATAGTTCATCGGCTATTTCTTTATTGCACAGCTATTTGAATCCAGTACATGAACAAGCGCTCAAACAATATTTGCAGCAGCAAGGGCAGCCTTTGTAAGTACTTCTGCGGAGTTATATGCAAGTATCAATTACCTCAAACGCACCCAAACAGCCTTGGTCAATGCGTATCTTCAACCTATTTTATCAGAATACCTTGCTAATATTGAAGCCGCGCTTTTGGTTCTGAACAAACACCAGAAGTTACCCATACCAACGCTTATCTCAAAATAATGACCAGTGCAGGCGGCTTGCAGGAGTCAACAGTTTTTGCAGTAAAGATAGCCTGCTGAGGTCCAGCGGGGGTATGGTGGGTGCAGTAGCCAGTTGCCCAACGACTGGGCTTTGAGCGATGCCTGACCTTTTGATATGGGTGGTACAAGTACCGACACCTCTCGCTTTGAGGGGAAATTAGACCTGCAATATAGGTGACTAAAATAGAAGGCATAGAACTGCATAACCCTACACTCGCCATCGAAACCGTGGCCGCAGGAGGAGGGTCTATTTGCTGTTTTGATGGGCAAAAATTGTGCGTTGGCCCCGAAAGCGCTGGTGCGAGTCCTGGGCCAGCTTGCTATGGGGCAGATGGGCCGCTTACCATTACTGATATAAACCTATTATTGGGCAAGTTGGATACGACTCAGTTTGGTATTCCTGTCAGCATTGATAAAGCCCAAGATGCCTCAAGGTCATTCAAAATCAAGTGGAGCAGCTACCAAAAAGTAATTTTCGAAGAAGAGCTTCAGAGGGTTTGAGCAGATTGCCAATGAAAGATGGTTGAGGCCATTCTGCCGTATTTCTGTAGCGAAAGGTTTTGACCCTAAAGATTATCCACTGCTTACATTTGGGGGAGCTGGGGGGCTGCATGGCTGCCAGTTAGCCGAAATTTTGGGTATTAATACTGTGATTTTGCCATTTGATGCGGGGCTTTTGAGCGCCTACGGTATGGGGCAAGCACGTACCGAACGCCTTGTTTCGCAACAGATTCTACGCGATTTTGAAGACTTTGAAAAAGACTGCCAATATACACCAAAGTATTATCAAGCAAGGCATACAGCTTTTGAAGCAAGAGGGTGTTCAAAATATAGATACTGACCATATACTCACTCTTATTTACGCCTCAAAGGGCAGGAAAGCACTCTTGAAGTTGCATGGAAAAATCAAAGTAGCTGGATTACATTACGAGCCGCTTCTACGAAAAATACCGCCAGATTTTTGGCTATTTCCCTACACATTTGCCCATTGAAATAGAAAGTATAAAGGTAAGGATAGCGAGAAAAAAGGGAAGAAAGAAGCGCCTAAAGTGTCTATTAAAAAGAGAAAGCGCAACGCCAATCAAGACATCATCAAACAGCACGATTTTTGACTGGGCAGCAACTGCAAGTGGGCGATTATTTCGATGGGCCTGTCGTGTTGCTCAATCCCACTTCTACCAGCTATATTCCTCCAGGCTGGCAGGCCGTGGTTACACCTACTTTGGATGTCGCTGTAGGAAATCAGGAAGTTGCTGTTGTTGGTCATTCTCATGCTAAAATCCAAAATCAAGCCATTGATTTAGAACTTTTTACGAATCGTTTTATGGCCATTGCCGAAGAAATGGGCGCACAGTTGCAGCGCACGGCTTTTTCTATCAATGTCAAAGAACGGCTCGATTTTTCGTGTGCCTTGCTCGATGCGGAGGGCGAATTGCTGGTCAATGCGCCTCATATTCCAGTGCATTTGGGTAGCTTAGGCGTATGTGCGCGGTTGGTCCGCGAAAAGATAGACATCGGCATAGGCGATGTCATTATTACCAATCACCCCAAATATGGTGGCTCTCATCTACCCGATGTAACACTGCTTGCAGGGGTTTTTACGCCCACAAAAGAGCTGATAGGCTACGTGATTAACCGTGCCCATCATGCCGAAATTGGTGGGCGCACCCCTGGCTCTATGCCGCCCAATGCAACTTCGTTGATAGAGGAAGGCGTAGTGATTTTGCCTACTTATTTGGTCAAAAATGGGAAAATTCAATCCGAAGCCATTACCCACCTTTTTACACAAGCTCCCTACCCTACCCGCGCTTTGACTGAAAACATGGCCGACATCAACGCGGCTTTGGCTTCGCTACGCACTGGCGAAACTGCCTTACAAAAATTGGTATTTGAGCATGGTTTACCCAAAGTGCATCAGTACATGCAATTGCTCAAAACCAGTGCTTTTGATGCGCTACAAACGGCACTAAAATCTTACCAAAACCAAGTTTATAAAGCCACAGAATGTTTGGACGACGGCAGCAAGATGGTAGTTGCTATTACGCCGCCTACCGGAAGAGAGGGAATTTTTGACTTTAAAGGAACTACTGCAAGGCATCCGCACAATCTTAATGCCAATATTTCCATTATATACAGTGCTATTTTATATGTGCTGCGGCTATTGGTCAATCAAAACATACCACTCAACGAAGGACTGATGCAAGGTATCAAAGTGATATTGCCTGATGATAGTTTTTTGCATCCTCATTTCAGCGACGACCCTACCCAATGCCCCGCTGTAGTAGGGGGCAACACTGAGGTGAGCCAGCGGTTAGTAGATACCCTCCTCAAAGCTTTCGGATTGGCGGCTTGTAGCCAAGGAACGATGAACAATTTTTTGTTTGGCAACGATGATTTCGGGTATTATGAAACCATTGCAGGCGGCACAGGCGCGTGTAATGGAGCAGATGGCCGCTCAGGTGTACATCAACATATGACCAATACACGTATTACCGACCCTGAAGAACTGGAGCGGCGTTACCCCGTACGATTGCGGCAGTTTACACTACGCCCCAATTCTGGCGGCAAAGGCTTGTGGCATGGAGGCGACGGCGTGATACGCACGGTAGAGTTTCTAACGCCACTTCGTGTTACGCTCATTACACAACATCGCGTAATCGCTCCATATGGGCAACAAGGAGGTGAAGACGGTCAAACAGGTCAACAAATCCTCATTAAAAGGAGGAACAACTCAAAAACTGGCGGGTATTTGTAGCATTGTAGCCCAAGAAGGTGACCGCCTCCGCATCGAAACCCCGGCGGTGGTGGGTTTGGATACTCGCAAGTATAGTAGTACATTTTTTGGCTTTAAAAGTTGTATTTTTGCTTTGTTATGATAGAATGTAGTTTTGTCATACCGAGGTATGATTTTCTTTGTCATGCCGAGGTACGAGGCATCTATCATGCAGCTTCAACGGCCTCCTATCGTTCGTGTAGATAGGTGGGTCGTCGTAAGAAAAACAGTAGTTTTTTTCAATCAAACATACCTTCAATAGTGCCACTCAATCAAGATAATATACGCCTCGTCTTTGGACTAAAACTCAAACAGTTGCGATTAGACAAACAGCTATCTTTGAGCGATTTATCCCAAAAAACAGGGCTTTCTATTTCTTATATCAATGAAATTGAAAAGGGAAAAAAATATCCTAAGTCAGACAAAATAATGGCCTTGGCCAGGGCTTTTGAGGTGGAGTATGATTCACTGGTTTCGATTAAACTAAGCAAAAAATTAGAACCGATTTCAGAATTACTACAATCCAACATTCTAACCGAACTCCCCCTTGACTTGTTTGGTATTGACCCAGCCGACTTACTTCAAATGCTCTCTGATGCTCCTACCAAACTTAGTGCTTTTATTGGGACATTGATAGAGATTGCGCGTAATTATAACATGTCGGTAGAGCAGTTCTATTTTTCGGCTTTGCGCACTTATCAAGAGATGTATGACAATTATTTTGAGGACATAGAACACGAAGCTGAACAATTTTTGATACAGTATGAAATTACTGATAATATCGTTTTAGACGACAAATATTTGGCCGATTTATTAGTCAAAAAATACAATTACGATATCCAAAGTATTGACGAAAAAAACTATCCAGAACTCACTGGCGTACGGTCGATTTTGGTACAGCCTCACGATAAGCCAACACTCCTGATAAGTCCTCAATTGGAAGGCAAACAGCGTGCTTTTATCTTGGGGCGTGAGTTGGGCTATCAATTCATGAAACTCAAAAATCGCCTCAATTCTACGCACTTGGTGGAAGCAGAGTCGTTTGAGCAGCTACTCAACAACTATAAAGCGTCGTATTTTGCGAGTGCTATTATGATTCGAGGGGCTGTTTTGGCCAAAAAATTAGAGAAATTCTTTGCGCAAAACCAGTTTGAGGGCGATATGCTCCTCCAAATGATAGACGATTTCTACACTACTCCCGAAACTTTCTGCTATCGGCTGAGCAATGTCCTTCCGAAGTATTTTGGTATCAATCAATTGGTGTTTTTGAGGTTTAATAACTACGCAGGGCAAAATCGTTTTGATTTGACCAAAGAAATGCACATTGCCCGCAAACATAATCCACATACTGTGCGCGACGAGCATTACTGCCGCCGATGGATTTCACTCACGATTTTACAAGATTTGGCCGAGTTACAATCAAAAGGTATTGTTAATCAGACGCTTTGTCAGGCGCAAGTATCTCATTATATAGATACCCAAGACGAATATTTTGCCATTGCTTTCGCCAAGCCGATGTCTCCAACCCCCAACCTGAATGTAAGTGTAACAATGGGGATTCGGCTGGACGATTATGTGCGCTCAAAAATTAAATTCCTCCATACCAATAAAATTGTAAAACGCGAAGTAAACGAAACCTGCGAACGCTGCCCCTCCTTCGACTGCAAAGAGCGCATGGCTGCCCCTACCGTACTTCAGCGCAAACGCAAAAATGAGGCCATTCGCCAAGCGATGAAAAGCTAAGTAGTAAGTGAGGCATAATGAGTTTATGCTTCACTCTTCACCAATCTCCCATCTCTCATTTCCAATTTACGATCGGCTAAGGCAGCTAAGTGTTCATTATGCGTCACGATGACGAAGGTCTGATGGAGGTCGTTGCGAAGTCGAAAAAATAATTGGTGCAAATCTTCTGCATTTTTAGAATCTAAATTGCCACTGGGCTCGTCGGCAAAAACTACGGCAGGGTCATTAATCAAAGCTCGCGCTACCGCTACACGTTGCTGCTCTCCTCCAGAGAGTTGTGAGGGCAAATGACTTAATCGATCTTTCAGTCCCAACATTTCTAATAAAACTCGACCTTTTTCTCTTATCGCTGTTTCTTTATTTTTACCACCAATAAAACCTGGCATACATACATTTTCGAGGGCTGTAAATTCTGGTAATAAGTTATGAAACTGAAACACAAATCCTATTTTTTGATTACGAAAAGTAGCTAAATCGCGTTCTCTGAGCGCAAAGACATCTGTTTCATCAATAAAAACTTGCCCTTCATCGGGTCGGTCGAGTGTCCCTAAGATATGCAACAACGTGCTTTTGCCTGCCCCAGAAGCCCCTACAATGGTGATGAGTTCTCCCTTGGCTATGTCCAAATCAATCCCTTTCAAAACAGGTAAATTTCCATAGTGGCGAACTAACTGACGAGCTTTGAGCATGATTGATTGTTAAGGGATATTGTATTGTTTGGTTGTTTATCATTAAATTGTGGCAAAATAGCATGATTTTGCATCATCCCAAAAAGAAACGGCCATGAACCGACGAGAATTTTCCAATGCCCTCTTAGAAACTGTCATTAGTTATAGTTTAATAGATTCTCTTTTTGTCAGTAGTGCATTTGCTAAAAAAATCGAGCCTATTGCCAAGCATTGGGCTGTCAATTTGAGTGAATTTTGCGCTGACTTAAAAAAAGAATCCATCAGCCCTTTGGAATGGCAAAATCATATCCAGCAATTGTATAATAAAATTGAACTGCGAGAATTGCTTCAATTTATTGATTTTGAAAACTTAACAAAAGGATTCAATTACCCTGATTTAGGTGTGAATACCAAACCCGTAAAGTTCCCCAAACTCAATGGACTTCCTGAACAGACGGTTTTTGTCAAAAAAATATTTGGCATGAAAAAAGACCGCGCCATTATTCCTCATGGACATAGTAACATGGCCTCGGCACACTTGATTATTGGTGGAGAAATGCACCTCCGAAATTATGAAAAGATAAGCCAAGAAGGGGACAAGCACCTCATTATCAAACCTACGGTCGATAAGACGATTTCACTCGGCGAAAGTTCTACGATTTCTGATGAGAAAGACAACATTCATTGGTTTGTAGCCAACTCAAACACGGCCTTCACTTTTGATGTCATCATGCTTGACCTCCAAGGCAAGCCCTACGATATTCATAATATTGATATTGAAAAGAAACAAAATCTGGCCAATGGCACCATGCGCGTCCCTATTCTGGAGGTAGATGCTGCCTTAAAAAAGTACGGAAAACAAACCCATCATTAGTATAATTACCCACGATAACGACTATGCAATACATTGAAGACGAGACTTTTGAGAAGGTTAGTTTCGTCCAGCCCCCTTTGGGCAAAGGCGAATACGAGTATTGTCATTTTATCCATTGTGATTTCTCCAATACCGACCTTTCGGGCATAAAGTTTGCTGAATGTAAGTTTTTGAATGTAATCTGAGCCTTGCTAATCTAAAAAATACTTCTTTTAGGGATGTATGCTTCAAAAATTGTAAAATGTTGGGCCTACAATTTGAGTTTTGTAATGAGTTTGGTCTTTCTTTTAGTTTTATTCAATGTGTGCTCAATCATGCTTCTTTTTACCAAACAAGACTCAAAAAGACGATTTTCAAACATACGCAGCTTCAAGAAGTAGATTTTAGCGAATGTGACCTCACCAGCGCCACTTTCGACGAATGTGATTTAATGGGTGCTACTTTTGACAAAACCATTCTTGAAAAAGCTGATTTTCGCACTGCAGTCAATTATTCTATCGACCCTACCAATAATCGCCTCAAAAAAGCTAAATTCTCCCTTTTGGGAGTAGCAGGTCTTTTAGACAGATTCGACATTTTTATAGACCTTACACCGCGTTCATTTTAGTTCTATTCCTGCAATTATAGTTTTATAAGTAATCGTCTATTTTATCTTTCAAATACTTACACTTTTACTTTTTTTATTTTTGTATAGCTTCTTTTATTTTCTTTTTATACATTTGTTCAATACAAAAGAAAGCAAAAAAAATCATTTTTTCTTCTTCCTAATGAAAAATCAGGACTTGGCAAAAAAACGAATAGTCAATAGTTACTCCATGAGTCTGATAGCAAGTCTTCTCTCATTCGCTTTTATACAATGCAAGACTGCTAAAAATATGAATCAAAAACCTCGCGTAATTGTCAGCTCCGACATTGGTGGCACCGACCCCGACGATTTTCAGTCTATGATTCATCTCATGATGTATTCCGATCTTTTCAAGCTGGAAGGCTTGATTTCGTCGCCTTTTGGCAATGGCACTAAAAAAGATTTTCTTGACATGGTAAATCTTTATGAGAAAGATAGACCCCAACTAAGCACACGTATTAAAGGTTTATATACTGCAAACGCACTCCGAGAAATGGTTAAACAGGGGGCAAAAAAAGAAGCTCCTTTTGCGGGTTATACTACCCCTACCGAAGGTTCTGAATGGATTATACAATGTGCCAAAAAGGAAAGTATACAGCCACTTTGGGTATTGGTTTGGGGAGGTATAGAAGACTTAGCCCAAGCCCTGCACGATGCCCCCGATATAGCGCAAAACATACGGGTGTATTGGATAGGTGGCCCCAACAAAAAATGGAGTATCAATGCCTATTCATACATAGCCAAACATCACCCAAATCTCTGGATGATAGAGTCTAATGCCACTTATAGAGGGTGGTTTATGGAAGATGAAAATGCTCCCAAAGACATGAGTGGAGCCGCTTATTATGAAAATTTCATAAAAGGACATGGCGCGATGGGAGCGAACTTCTTAAACTATTATAAAGGACACATAAAAATGGGCGATACCCCTTCGTTGGCATACCTTATGCACGGAGAACCCGACAATCCCCAAAGCGATAGCTGGGGTGGAAAGTATAGAAATATTTCATATAGTTCGAGGTATATTTTATCAGGAAACTCACCTACTGTGGATACTGTGGCAGCTTATGGCGTGATAGAGTGGCATTTTAAAGGACCCGAATTGAATATTCATCCTGATTCAGCCTGTTTTACACTCGAAATTCAAAAACAAAAGTGGCCTGGCTATTATCTCGGAAATGGTATTTACGGTGTACGATATTCTTCTAAGAAGCCTGAATTTAGTGATTATGTAACCCACAGTACAATCGCCGAACTAAACGGTATAAAAGGTAAATATGTGAGTACGATACCTTGGCCTGGCAAATCTAACAAAGACGATTATCAATTAGGCCCTAACTGGTTCGGAGATTTAGCAAATCATGAACTTTTCTTAGAGGATCAACAAGGAGCCAGAACCATCTCTAAATATAGAAAAGACTATCTTTTAGACTGGGCAAAACGCTGGGCGATAATAAAATAATCGACGTTTGAGTAACCCTCAATAGTTTGCGCTATTGAGGGTTAGATTCTCAACATACTATGACTACTTTTTCAAATTAGCCAAAAACTCTACCACATCTCTGATTTCTCTTTTTGACAAAATACCTCCCATCGGTGGCATACCTGATGGCATATTTTCGCGCTTAGCAATACGCCCCACAGGTATCACCAACGGCTCGGCATCGGAAGTAGTAAGGGTTAATTCTTCTGGGGTTTCTTTAGCCAATATGCCGTTTACTATCTGTCCATCTTTGAGTGTGAGCGATACGCTACCATAGCCTGGTGCCAAACGTGCGCTGGGTTCTACCAGGGCTTGCAGTAGCTGCTCACGGGTCAATACATCGGCAATATAGGTGAGTGGTGGCCCCACTGCGCCGCCTGTTCCACCCACTACATGGCAGCGCACGCATTGCTAGCAGTAGAGTTGTTATTGAAAATATTTCGTCCTTGAAAGCGATTGCCCCCAAAGAGTGTTTCGGCATATTCGTCCATGGCCGAGGCAGCGGGTTTTAGGCTCGCCATTTTGGTTTTTAAGGAGGCAATACCCGAGGCATCTATGGCTTCTTTGAGTTCTAAGGCCAAGTTGGGAGAGAGTTTTTTGTCTTTCAGTTGGTCTATCAAACCGTCCAAAATCACTTGGGTTTTATCGGCTTCCATTTTGCCTAAAACCTCCAGCATTTTTTGTTGCTCTCTGATACTTCCTTTAGCAAAAATCGAACCTACAATGGAAGGTAAGCCTGCCTTGGTTACGTTGTCGTTGTTCAATAACCCCAAAGCCACAGTCCGAACGCCCTCGTCAGTATCTTCCATGCCTTTTTTGATGATGTCGTCCATTTGAGCGTATTTCAACTGTGCCAAAGCAGGTAGTATCGCTGCTTTTACTTTGGCATGGGTCGTTTCATTGTAAATTTGTACCAACTGGGCATTGGCAGTCATGATTTTCAAATCGGCCAAAAGCCCTGCCGTGGCAATAATCGTTTCTGGGTTTTTGTCTTGTAAAAACCCAGAAATGTAAGGGGATAATTTTGCTCTTACCCCCGTAGCATCTCTCTCTATTTTGCCGCGATGGCGGCCATCTACGCGATCCATCAGCGATGGGCTTGCCCACGTACCGAGTGCCGCGAGGGCCTCGGCTTTAAGGTCGTCTTTGAGGTCGGCTCGTGTAGCAAAATTGATCAATAAATCTAATTCTTTATCACCTCCCACGCGCAAAGCGGCGTTGATAGCGCGTCTTAGGATGACTTCAGAAGTAAATTTAGGGTCTTTTAGAGTAGCAGCCAAAGTGGGCAATGCCGCTGGAATAGACAAATCATCGTTGATAGCACGGGCAGCTTCGGCCACAATGTACTCGTCTTTGTCTTGCAAAAAAAGAGCTACATTTTCATTGCGTAATCGTCTCAATACCAACACCGCTGCGGTGCGCAATGCTTTACTTTCGTGGTTGGCCAAGGCCACTATCGGCGCTACTTTTCCAATACGCGACAAAGCCAATACCCCTGCGTGGCGTAGATAAACGTCATCGTCGTTGTTGGCCGCCAGCATCTCTATCAAAGGCGTTATGGCATCTTGGTAAGCGATTCTTCCCAAAGCTTCAGCAGCAAAAAAACGTACACGTGGATGGGTATTTTTGAGCAACGGAATCAAATCGTTGGCGGCTGTATTGATACGAGCATCGCCCAATATTTTAGCAGCTTGCGCTACTATTTCTGAATCGGCATCTTTCAACAAAGGCATCAATGCGGAGGCATGTAACTTATCTTGACGTGCCAGTTGGCCCAACCCCCAAATACCATGTACTCGTGCCAGTTGGTTTTGCGTTTGAGTAATGGCCTTGCCAAAAGCTTCGCTTCCCTTTTTGCCTCTTGTGGCAAGTTCAAATTGCGCTTTTTGACGAATACGCATATCGGCATTGGAGAGCAAAGTAAACAGCATATCATCTGTTTGGGTAGCATAATCTAACTGAATCAGCCGTTTGGTTTCTTGACGGACAGCCGCTAAGTCATTTTTATTGGGGGTTACGTCGAGCTTCCATACGCGTCCATAGTTTTTGGTATCCCAGCCATTGATCCAGTCGGCTACATAGAGTGCCCCGTCTGGCCCAAAGCGAATACCTGTGGGCAATATACCACTTACAATATCTTTTTCCCCGTCCAAGACGAAGGTAGCTCCTTTGGGTTTAAGCCCAAACGACCATATATGCGAGCGCGTAGGTGTACCGACAAATTCGACCAAGAAAAACTTATTTTTCCATTCGTTACCTAAGGCTGTACCAGGGTTATAGACCATGCCCGTAGGACCATTGTGGTAGTTCATAATCGGCGGAATGATATAGGCGGCTTGCCCGTCCCAGCGTGGTTTGTAGAGTTTTTCGTCCATCCATACCTTATATTTGTTGTTTTTGGGGTCGGTATATTTGCCATACTGCCAGTTGGAACGCCAGCCAGCATCAGAGCCTTCTACGATGTGTACCAAGCGTTCGCTTTCTCCTGGGTGGTCGCCGTCGTTGTCAGAAGAAATTAAGTTGCCGTACTCATCGAACGTAAATTCGTGGGTATTGCGCAAGCCCGACGCAAATACTTCAAAGTTACTTCCGTCGGGGTCAGAGCGTACAATTACTCCTTCGTTGGGGAATTCGTAGCGTTTGCCATCAACAGCGGTGAGATTGGCCCCTATGTCGCCAATGCCCCAATAGATGCGTCCGTCGGGGCCTTCGGTTACGCCCGACATTCCGTGGCCACCAAAACCAATGTGAATACCATAGCCATGACTAATAGACGTTTTTTTATCCAAAATGCCATCTTTATTGGTGTCAATCAATCGCCACATATCGGGGGCAATGCCTACAAACACGTCTTTGGCACGCACCAGCAACGCGCCAGCTACGTCTGAAACTTCTTCAAAGAAATCGCTCAAAATACGCGTCGAAACATCGGCAATGCCGTCGTTGTCGGTATCTTCCAGTTTCCATACTTCGTCTTTTTCTACGGCCAAATCGCGCCAGTCGTGCGAGCCGTCTTCATTTAGGTCGTTGAGCCAAGTATTTTCTGCGCTTTTTTCGGGGGCAAAGGTTTTACGCAAAAAAGCCCGACGGTCTTCTACGGTTTGTAACCCAATGGACTCGGTCATCCAGTCGCGGTGACCACGG
Organism: Spirosomataceae bacterium; assembly: GCA_041392315.1. Taxonomy (GTDB): domain Bacteria; phylum Bacteroidota; class Bacteroidia; order Cytophagales; family Spirosomataceae; genus Runella. The sequence goes on from JAWKMH010000012.1 coordinate 41,716, forward strand.
ATGTCAAACTCAGAGTTTTTTTGGCGGTTGGTGCGGGTCAGATACACGCGTCCAGCGTCGTCAATAGACATGGCAATGGGGTCAGGTGCGAGCGAATCGGAAGCCCAAAGGCTCATTTGAAGACCATCAGCGAGTTTGATAGCTGTTTTTTCTCGTATTTCTTTGGCTTTCATAGCAGCCTCTTTTGCGTTCTCTTTGATAACAACGGCTTGGCTACTGCGCGGGGTTTTCATGCACGAAACCACCACCAAAGCCACGGCAATGGCGGTGATAAGGTGATACTGGGTTGGCAGTTTAGATATTTTCATACAATGCAAACGTTTGTATTTAAGGTCTTTGAAAATTAGTAATATTCTTTAAGTAAAACACTGACCTTACCGTTTTTACTTATTGAAACCAACCAATTTCTAAACCCATGACAAAGTTATATACCTTTTGTTTGCTGTTGTTTACCGTCATAGCCAATGCGCAAGTGACACAACGCAATATTTTGGCAAATAAATATGATTTAACCACGATTAAGCAATCATTGGCAGCTCAAAATCAATTCAAGCCTTACCCTACAACAACGGCTGAATGGAAAGCAGCCTTACCAGATTCTGTCATCAACAATGTTATCAAAGCAGGCGAAGCTGTTTTGGAGTATAAATTTGAGCCTATTTCAGCTACGCGCTCCCTCGATTTTGTGCGCTCGGGCGATAGGGAGCAGCATAGTAAAATTTCTTTTGGGAAACGTAATGCCTTGATTGATTTGGTATTGGCCGAAAGCATCGAAGACAAAGGCCGATTTACTGAGGCTATCCTAAACGGTGTTTGGTCTATCTGCGAAGAAAGCTTTTGGGGTGTTCCCGCTCATATTAGTGGTACAGGCTTGCCAAATGTGGAAAATCACATCGTAGATTTGTTCTCAGCAGAAACAGCTGCTTTACTTTCTTTGACCGATTATTTTGTAGGAGAGAAACTCGACAAAATCAACAAACTCATCCGTAAGCGAATTTATTATGAAACCAATCAACGGTTTTTTATACCCATGATGAAAAATCCCAACTATTCATGGATGAGCAAGACCAATGCTGTCAACAACTGGAATCCGTGGATTATGTCTAACTGGATGACAGCCACCCTGCTTCTCGAAAAAGATGAAAATCGCCGTGCTGATCTTTTATATGCTTCTATGTTAGGCTTGGATTTGTATCTCAATGGCTTAGGAGAAGATGGTGGCTGCGACGAAGGCCCAAGCTATTGGTTTGCAGCAGGGGCTTGTGTGTTTGATTGCCTCGAACTGCTCGACGAAGCCACCCAAGGTAAAGTAAATATTTATAATGAGCCATTAGTCCAAAAAATGGCCTCTTATGTTTACAAAACACATATTGCCAACGACTACTTTGTCAATTTTGCCGACGCCGACCCCAAACTCAAACCCGATGGCATTATGCTCTATCGTTTTGGAAGAAAACTCAACGATTCACAGCTAACTCAAATGGGCAAATGGGCGGTGGAGAAATATCCAACGGCTGTGTCCAACAACGGGTTTCATCGGATGAGAAAAGTACAAAATCTACTAACTATCAAAAACATAGACCCTCAAAAAAATAGCTACGAGCCTATCAAAGATGCCTACTTGAACGATATTCAGGTGCTTACGGCCCGTTCGAGCAACGGATTTTTCTTGGCTACTCATGGCGGCCATAATGCCGAAAGCCATAATCACAACGATGTAGGCGACTTTCTACTCTATGCCAATGGCGAACCTGTTATCATTGATGCTGGACGCGGAAATTACACCGCTCGTACTTTTTCCGCCCAACGCTACCAACTTTGGTTCACTCAATCACAACACCACAATTTGCCTATTGTCAATGGTGTGGGGCAATTGGCAGGCCGTAAATATGAAGCCCAAAACGCAAAAAGTGTGGTGAATGACAAAGAAGCCTCCCTTTCGATGGACATTGCCCCAAGCTACGACAAAGCCGCAAACATTCAGACTTGGAACAGAACAGTAAAACTCAATCGAGTGAAGAATATCGTTGAAATCAGTGATGACTATGTCTTGACACAAAAACCTACCTCTTTGCAGCAAGTGTTCATGACGGTGGCCGAGGTGGATATTTCTACTGCTGGAAAAATAGGCTTGAAAACACCTAAGAATCAGTCCTTCACGCTTCAATATGACCCTAAACTTTGGACAGTGGCTATTGATTTACCCTCTACTGAAGGCATGGAATACGTAAGTTTCAAAACCAAATGGGACAATCGACCTGTGCAAAGAATTATCTTGACAAATACCAAGCTGAATCAGAAAGGAAAACATGGATTTACAATTGGTATGAATTGATATTGGGGACAACCTATCAAACAACAACAAAAAAGGCTAACTAACATACGAAGTACCTAAAGGGATAATCTATTTTTAGAGGTTTTTTACGTGAGTAAAGTAAAGTATTGTTCGTATTTTCTTCTTACATTTGACCTATCTTGCATAAAAAACTATATGAGTTGTCTTTCTTCCCTAAAACCTAAATACTTCGGTGATGAAACATGTCATTTGCTACTTAGCCGTCTCCTTATTTATTGGTAGCTCAACATTTGGGCAATCGTCCAAATCTACTTCAATCCCCACCTTTTCGCCTGCCCTATACGAAGGCATCCAATGGCGTGAGTTGGGACCATTTCGTGGGGGGCGTTCATGTACGGCCACGGGTGTACGGGGCAACCCCAATTTGTATTATATGGGTACGGTCGGTGGAGGGGTTTGGCGTACCCGCGATGCCGCCAAACTTGGGAAAACATCACCGACGCTTATTTCGGAGGTACTATAGGCGCGGTAGCAGTAGCCGAAAGCGACCCCAACATAGTGTATGTAGGCGAAGGCGAACAAACCCTGCGCAACAACGTGGCTTCGGGCGCAGGGGTTTGGAAATCTACTGATGCAGGTACAACTTGGAAAAGTATTGGTTTATTGGATTCAAAACACATTTCCCGTATTCGGATTCACCCCAAAAATGCCGATGTAGTGTATGTGGCCGCTTTGGGAAATCTGTGGAAACCCAACGAAATGCGGGGTGTTTATCGCAGCACCGACGGTGGACAAACGTGGAAAAAGATTTTGTACATCAACGACCAAGCAGGAGCAGCCGATTTGGTACTCGACCCCAACAACCCGCGTATTATGTATGCCAGCACTTGGAATATGAAACGCAACGGCTATCGTATGGACAGCGGTGGCCCCGACTCTAAACTCTGGAAAAGCACCGATGGGGGCGATACGTGGGAAAACCTTTCGGTGGCGCAAGGAATGCCCAAAGGCACCAATGGCATCATTGGTGTGGCTGTCTCGCCCAAAAACTCTAATCGCGTATGGGCCATTATCGAAAATTCAGAAGCACCAGGCGTATATCGCTCCGACGATGCCGGTAAGACTTGGGCGAGAATCAACCAAGACCGCGCCCTGCTGCAAAGGGCTTGGTATTATTGCCGCATCACAGCCGATTCGCAAAACGAAGACATGGTGTATGTAATGAATGTAAGTTATGGTATTTCAAAAGATGGTGGAAAAACCTTTGAATTGAAAAGAGCCCCTCACGGCGACCACCACGACCTTTGGATTGACCCTGACAACAACCAACGCATGGTCATGGCCGACGACGGTGGCGCACAGGTATCAAACGATGGTGGCAACAATTGGACCACTTACCATAACCAACCCACGGCTCAATTTTATCGGGTTTCGACCGACAATGCCTTTCCGTATCGTATCTATGGCGCACAGCAAGACAATTCAAGCATCAGAATTCCCCACCGCACAGGCGGCAATGCCGTTACTGAAAAAGATTGGACGGCCTTGGCCATTGGCGAAAGTGCGCATTTAGCCGCCGACCCACTCAATAGCGAAGTGGTCTATGGCGGTGATTACAAAGGCTATATGACCATGCAAGACCTTTCCACAGGACAAGAACGCTCTATCAACGTCTATCCTGATTTGCCCGCAGGTGGTGGCGCAGACATCATGAAATACCGTTTCAACTGGAACTACCCTGTATTTTTTAGTCCACATAATCCCAAAAAACTATACGCTTGTTCTAATTTCCTGCATGTCAGTTACAACGGCGGCGAAAGTTGGGAGGTGGTCAGTCCTGATTTGACACGTGCCGAACCTGAAACCATCAAATCGTCGGGTGGGCCTATCACCCAAGACAACACGGGGGCAGAGTACTACGCCAATATTTTTGCTGCAGCCGAGTCTCCTTATACCGAAGGTGAAATATGGACGGGTTCGGACGACGGCTTGGTGCATGTCTCCACCGATGCAGGCAAAACCTGGAAAAACGTCACGCCGCCCATGTCGCCCAAATTTAACATGATCAATGCCGTAGAAATAAACCCCTTCGTGAAAGGGGGTGCATACATCGCTGCCACCTCTTATAAATTTGGTGATTATACCCCTTACATTTACAAAACCTTGGATTATGGCAAAACGTGGACAGTGCCCACCAAAGGCATCCCGAAAGATGAGTTTGTACGCGTAGTACGTGCTGATCTCAAGCGCAAAGGATTGCTTTATGCAGGTACCGAAAAAGGCGTTTGGGTCTCGTTTGATGATGGCGACAACTGGCAAAAATTACAACTGAACTTGCCGCCTGTTCCTATCCACGATTTGGCTGTAAAAAACGACAACCTTATTGCTGCTACACATGGCCGTAGTTTTTGGTTGATAGACGACCTGACACCACTCCACCAAATTACCGCTGAAACTACTTCGAAAGACGTAATTTTGTACAAACCCATGCCGTCCTATCGCATGGCAGGAAGTAACCGACGTGATGCTAAATTGGAAGGTGAAAATCATCCCAATGGTGTAATGATTCATTATTTTATCAAAAAAATAGACGAAAAGACGACATCAAATTGGAGATTTTGGAAAACGATGGCGACCTTATTCGCACCTTTAGTAACAAAACCAAAGAGAAAGCTGACCAACTCACCCTCAAAGCAGGAGGAGGGCGTTTTGTATGGGATATGCGCTATACAGGCTACAAAACTTTTTCGGGGATGGTGTTTTATGGCTCGCCCAACCTTGGCCCCAAGGCGGTACCAGGCAAATACCAAGTCAGACTAACCATCAACGGGCAAGTACAAACGCAAGAATTTGAAATCCTGAAAGACCCCCGCTTGAAAACAACTCCCGAAGATTTTCAGGCGCAATTTGACTTTTTGATGAAAGTACGCAACAAAGTAACCGAAGCCAACGAAGGCGTGATCAACATCCGAAAAATCAAAGAAGATTTGGCCTATCTCAAAAATAAAATGGGCAATGATGCCAGCAACAAGGACATCAACGAAGCGATCAAAAAGTTTGAAGAAGAACTCAAAACAATCGAAAATAACATCCACGAAACCCGAAACAGCAGCGTCCAAGACCCCATCAACTACGGTATCAAAATCAACAACCGCCTTGCCCACCTTATGGTAGAACAAGCACAGGGCGACTACCGCCCCACCAAACAGGGCGAAGAAGTACGCCAAAAACTCACTAAACTGGTGGATGAAGAACTCGTAAAACTCAAAAACTGTGTGGACAGTAACCTCCTACGCATCAACCAAATGGCGAAGGACAAAGGGGTGATGTTTGTGAATTAAATAGCACAATAGTCTATTCAAAATCAAGTATTTACCGATGAATATTTAAGACTTGTGTATCACGGCATAGAAACCAAGAACAAAGCGTTTGAAGTTGATTATGCGTTAATTGAAGCCTCCAATTTTCCTTAAATTGAAGTCATTCCGCAAGACATTGGGCGGATGTTATTGAATTTGATGAATAATGAGTTTTATGCAGTTCATCAGCGTAACCTGATAGGTTTTTAAAACCTATCAGGTTTAAATACTTACCAATCTAAAGTAACGGTTTCGACCAAAGCCGTTGATAACCAACTTGAAATTCGTGTAAAAGACAACGGAATAGGTATGTCAGAAGCTACGAAAGTCAAAATCTTTCAACCTTTCTTCAACCCCAAACTCACGGGCGAAGGTACAGGATTGGGTCGGACGGCCGACGCCGCTGAGTTTGGTCTATGATATTGCAACCAAAGGGCATGGAGGCACGATTGAATTGCGAGAGTGTGGAGGGGCAAGGTGCTGAGTTTATAATTACTCTGCCAATCAAATAAAAATCGATAATGAAAATAAATATAGTTACACTTCTGCTGGTAATAGTTTGCAATACTGGCTTTGCACAGAAAAGCGAATCAGTAAACATTGATTCCCTGAAAAAAGAACTTCGTAGGGAAACCATTGACTCATTACGTGCCAATCTGATATTTAAGATTGTGTATTCATTAGGCGACAACGCGCTAAAAGCTATGAATGAGGGTGAATTTGCGGTTGCCTATGAAGCTTACAGAACAATATTTGACAATCTTGAAGATCCTGAAAATCAGCGCTTATTTGAAAGTTTTGGTGAATCGAGCGCACACAATAAATCGTTTTGGCAGAGTTTAACAAATAATACTTTCAACTATGGCATCCTGATGCATGTTACTGGAAACAGAGACGATGCAATGTTGTACTATCGAAAAGCCAATCAGTTGGCACAGCAGCGGTTCGATACCTTAAATCAAGTCTATACAGAAGCAAATATCGGATTCCTCTTTCTCCAAGAAAATAAACTTGACTCCGCTCAATTATTTATGGATCGGGTTTTTACCAAACCATTTTCCAACCAAAGATATTACTTCTATTTATTTTACATAGGTGGAAGTGTAAGTTTACAAGCGGGTCAATTTGAATTGGCCAGGGATTTGTTTCTGAAAGGAATCGACAACTCAATAAAATACAATATTACACCCGAAACTGGTTTAGCAATTAACTTCCTCGGGTTATCCAAAGCATATCAACAATTAAACAATAGAGATTCCAGCTATTACTATGGAATTAAATCTATAGGTTTGTTTAAAAAGGTAAGAGAAGTTCGTGCTATGGACTTAGACCTTGCCTCAGCATATGAAAATATGTATGAACACTTTCAACGGTTTGGACAACGAGATAGTGCCTACTTATATTTAGAACTTGCATCGAAAGAAAGGAACGCTTTTACAAAAAAAACAATATCAAACCTTGCAGCATTTCAAAAAGTATTGCTCAAAAACCAGTTGTTGCTTAAAGACCTGCAACGTGAAAAAGTAGAGGCGCAGGGTAAAGCAAGGATGTATATTCTACTGACTGTTCTTACTGTTTTTGTGTTGTTGGGTGCAGTGCTTTCATATGGTTTTTTCCAAAAGAAAAAAGCGAATGAATTGCTGGCTGCGCAGAAAGAAGAAATCCTGAGCACTTTATCAAAACTCAAATCCACCCAAGCCCAACTCATTCAAAAAGAAAAACTCGCTTCATTGGGCGAACTCACGGCAGGCATCGCCCACGAGATTCAAAACCCACTCAATTTCGTCAATAATTTTTCGGAATTGAGTGTGGAGTTGGTAGAAGAATTACAAGAGGCATTAAGGCAGCGAGGCATCGAGCGGTTTGACGATTCGACAACAAGTTTAGAGGGAGAGTTGCTCTCGGACTTAATTCAAAACCAACAAAAAATCAATCTTCACGGCAAGCGGGCTGCAAGCATTGTCAAAGGGATGCTCGAACACTCCCGCATGAGCACAGGTGAGCGAACTTTGACCGATATTAATAAATTAGCCGATGAATATTTGCGGCTTGCTTATCATGGCTTACGAGCAAAGGATAACACTTTTAATGCGGATTATGAATTGATGATTGACGAAAATCTCCCAAATATTGAAGTCATTCCTCAAGATATTGGCAGGGTTTTATTGAACTTAATCAACAATGCCTTCTGGGCTGTGAAAACTGTTGAAAAGCCGTTAGTGACAGTGAAAACTGAACAATCAAATAATCAACTCATCATTAAAGTAATTGACAACGGCACAGGAATGACCGAGGATGTAAAAGCTAAAATCTTTCAACCTTTTTTCACCACCAAACCAACGGGCGAAGGCACGGGTTTGGGGTTGAGTTTGGCCTATGATATTGTAACCAAAGGGCATGGAGGGACGATTGAAGTAGAGAGTGTAGAGGGTGAAGGAACGACTTTTACCATAAAATTACCGATTCAAAATGGTTGAATAGCAAATACAATGTCCATTAAGTTTTGGGAAATTTTAAGTAGTTATGAATCAGTGCCATAAAAACTATAAAATCCATAAAAACTTCTAAAACAGGGTATTGAGAGTGAAAACAAAGAAACCTATCGAATCCCTGTATGAACGACAATTTCAATATCAATTTTTTGATTCTTTTGAACAGCAACTTTTTGAGCTACTCCTTTGGGAGGACTACCATAAGGTTTTTTTGAAGTCACATCTATGATATATTCACCTTCTTTGACTGAGAAAGAAAAGATGCCAGAGCCATCCAATACTTTCTCAGCTAAAAGTTCCAAAGAAGCAGATTTTAAAACCACTTGGTACGCGCCGTAAATCTCATCTAATTCTTTTTTAGAAAAGCCACAAGGATGTATCTCTGTGTTTATATTGGTGGGAACATTTCCGCAGAGAGGCGTAATTTGAACCCTACCAGCGATGCTTTCGGTGGTTTTATCGCAGCTTGCTACTGCCAAAAAGAACAAAAATAGCGTGATTTTAATCATGTCAATTACAGCCTCCAATTTGTACTAAAAAAGTTCCTCCTACATCGGGTTGGGCCGAAAAACCAGGAGATAAAAGAACATAATTTCCTGCTTGATAGGTAGCTTTGGCATTGCCAGAAACTTGATTGGTTGCTGTAATATTTTGTGATGCTTTCAGCGTCTCCACTCCCGAACTAATAGGTGCAGAAATAGTCAGTGTAGTAGGACAGCTATTTATTGTAAAAGCTGCACTTTCATAGCCTGTTATATTGGGATTAGTAGATTTTACCCTAATCTTATACCCTGTTCCAGCAGGCGTTGTGTTCGGAATTGAAACCGACTTTGGGCTTTCACCTGCATATCCACTTAGTAAATTCACAGGAGAAGCAAAACTACCTGTAGCATCTGAAAGCTCAAAATCATAAGTGTTGCCTCCATTGAAAGTACCTGCTATATTGAAAAATACAGGTATAGAGGCTCCAGAGTTAATACTTGCTTGGTTAATATCGGTATAAATGGTATGGTTTTGCGTAGAGTTAGTGATAAATACATAATGGTCTTCGGTTTCTCCATATACGTAGCTGGTACATGGATCGGTCGGAGTAGCATTATAAGTGGTTCTGATTCTTAGACGGGTCAATCCTTGAAGGGCATTGGCTGGTATGGTAATATTACCACTGGCCGATGCACCCACATTGGTAGTATTAAATAGTTTCTCGTTATTTTCAAATATACCATTTTGATTAACATCCAGCCATAGCGCAAATCCTTGCGGATAATAATAGCCCCCATTGAATGTAAAACCTGCATAAAAAGGAACAGAAGCCCCTGCTGTTAGGGGAATAGCTGCCGACTTGAAATGTCCAAAACTCGCAGATGGGCAAACCTCTGAAGCACTCAAGGTAATATTGTTTAATTGGAAATGAGAAATAACCATTTGACTACTGCTACAACCACTCGAATAAGCAGGTGTACAATAAGCAGGCATTATACCAGCTGTACTTATGTCTATTTTTGTGGCCACAGTAAGGCATCCGTTATTGAGATCTTTGGCGACCCAATACATATCATAGCCAGTTCCTGGAATGAGCCCACTGATCAATTTTCCCTTAAGCATATTAGAGGGGGCTCCCAATGTATCGGCGCGTAAGGCCATGGTTCCATTAGCATTTTTCCCCGCTTTTACTTGCGTATTAGTAGGTGTGCTTTCATTATCGCCTATAAGGATAAATCCCAATTCGGTATTGGTACTTGCTTGAGCGTTCAACATTAAGTGAGTATTGGTTGCAAAACCTCCATTAGGAGTTGCGCTAAAAGGAACATTGGCATTATTAATCGAAAAAACTTCCGAGGCCGATCCTGTAAAAGCAGGGCTGGATGATATAAGTCGAAACTTATAACCATTGCCCATAGGTACATTGGGTAAGGTTATGGTCGAAAACGGGCTTACTGAAATACCCCCTAATGAGGTAGGAGAAGCAAAGTTACCAGCGGCATCAGAGAGTTGTAGTGTAAATGAATTCCCTACGTTATAATTTCCAGTGGCGATAAAAGCCACTTTGACTGTTTCGCCCACACAATAGTTTGGCTTGAGGGGTGAAGTAATATTCATTGCCATACTCACCTGAGGCGCAAAAACATTAGTTGTAAAAATCCCTCTACCATGTGTACCTACCGCTACCAATCCATCGGCACTACGATAGCGCAGCATATGCGAAGATACCTTAGCAAGATTGGTGTTAGATATCTCCCATACAGGATTAGGTTGTGAAATATCATTGCTTGACCAAACCCCCAACTCTGTTGCCAGCATCACTTGCTTAGTATTGTTTGGATTGAAAATACCCCATCTGACTGGCATATTGGGAAGCCCATGATCTGCTTCATCTTTGCTAACCCAATTACTCCCACCATTGGTTGTCAGCCACACATTTTTTGTATTATAGCTGGAAATAGTCACCAACAATTCATTATCGTCGGTGCCAATATCTATACAAGAAATCCAGCCACCCATACCAGCACCTGTATTGATGATAGTAGCCACAGGAGTAGTATTGAGATTAGTCACTTTGTAAAGAACATTATTAGAACTAATAAATAATGTATTAGATGCCTTAGCCACTTTGATAATACCAACACTCGAAGGGCCGAGAATATCAAAATACGACTTTGTATTGGCTGTTCCTACATCTGTCACTTTTACTAACTTTACGCCCCCTGCCACTGTACTTTTATAAGTATAGAGGATATTATTGATGTAGTCATAGTCGGCAGGATTGATAAATGCCCCATCATTATCGCTGATAAGAGTAGTTACAAAGCCTCCCGTGTTGTTCAGAAGATTGTAATAATTTTGTTGATAAGAAGCTATTTGAATATGAGGTTCATCTTGGTCAATGAAGCATAACATCCCATCTCCTCCCATTAGCAAATTAGAGGAACCCACCGTCGCTGAAGTCAATTTATGTGTACCATTATCCTGTGTTCCTCCAATGAAATAATCTACACCCGTTAGATTTTTTTGAGCAACGCTATAAAATTGTGTTACGTTATAGCCTGTATTGCGGGCCATAAAATTATTAGAAGGGAAAATGGCCGTGGTATCTCCCATTTCAACACCTTGAAATACCCCACCATCACTCCCATAAATGACCTGATTGGGATTGGAAGCTCTAAAAGCAAGCGCGTGCATATCTGGATGGCCATAATTGCCATACCCGAAATTACTCCAAGTTGTACCACCGTCTTTTGTTCGAGTGAAGTTCGTGCCTCCCGCAATGAGTAAATTGGGATTGGTAGGATGTACTGCCATAATAAAATCATACCATCCTTGTCCTCCTAAAAAATTAGGCGCTGTGGTTATTTGTGTCCAATTCGTACCAGCATCAGATGATTTATAAAACCATGCAATGCCTGTACTACTTGCTGCCCCTGCATAAATTACTTGATTGACTCCCGAAGTAGATGGTGCCAAAGCCAATTCTACCCTACCGCCATTCATAGCTCCGGCGGGCGTTATCACCGTCCAACTATCGCCATTGTCTGCTGATTTAATGAGGATATTAGAAGAAATGCCTGCAAAAAGCACATTGTCTGTACCGATTTCCAAGTCTAAAGCTCTTGTCGAATATACTTTTGTCCAACTGCTGCCTCCATCTATAGAGCGCAAGATACCACCATCTGTAGCTGCAAAAATATGTCCCGAAGTGTTCAGAACTATTTTATTGACATACCTAAAAGCCCCAGCAATTGTATTTGAGTTGGCCGCAGGGTCAGGCACAGTAGAGGGCAGTCTATTCCAAGTCACACCACCATCAATTGTTTTCCATACGCCACCTCCCATAATCGCATCCCCATTATAAAACCCTTCGCCTGTTCCTACATAGAATATTTGGGTATTGCTTGGATCGTATGCCATCGTTGAAACAGCGATGTTATCCCAAAAATCATTGATTTTTTGCCAAGTAGTATTGCTCGTAATATCAGTGTTGTACCAAAGACCGCCACCTACGCCACCTGCCCATACCTTCTTATTATCTGCATCATTGGGATCGAGCATGAGCGCACGCGTGCGTCCGCCCACATTGTTGGGGCCGCGCTCTATCCAAGCTACTCCCGGAATAGCCGCAAGGGGGCGGTTGGTTTTAAGGATGCTTTCGATTTGATTACGTGCAACTTCAAGCAAATGAAAAGGCACTTCTCCAGTAGAGGGGTCTCGCGTCACAAGACGTTCATGTTCGATTCTTCGACGCTGAGCTCCTTCCTCTTCTTCTGTGATGATTCTTAGAGGAATAGGTATTGGGCATGTAGGTTAGTATAAAAAAATGAAACCCCTACAATAAGGTACAGTTGCGCATAATATTTTCATAAACGTTTCTATTTGCTTCAAAGCAAAATGGAAACGAAGAGAAAAAAACAGGAAGTATATGATCATTTAGTTATCTAACGGTCAGGGATAGGTATTACCACCACTTTGAAGCAGAAAATTTAATCTTAATGGTTTGTGTTAATGATTTCTTTCAATGCCTCTTCATTGGCTTCAATAAAACGTTGAACATGGTTATCTTCGAGCGCAATAGAAAAAAACAAACTCTCAAATTGAGATGGGGCTAAGTAAATACCTCGTTGGAGCATGGCCTGAAAATAACGACCAAATAAAGCTAAATCAGATCCTTTTGCCGAAGTAAAATCAGTAACAGGCTGATTTGTCATAAAAAGCGTAAACATAGAACCAATCTGATTGATGGTAAAGTCCAAGCCTAATTTTTGGAGAGAGGCTTTAACGCCTTGGGTGATTTGATTACCAATTTCTTCTAATCTTGTGTAAACCGCTGGGTGGGCATCTAAATACTGTAACATGGCTAACCCTGCCGACATGGCAATCGGATTGCCTGATAATGTACCCGCCTGATAAACAGGCCCTAACGGTGATACACAATCCATAATTTCGCGTTTGCCCCCATACGCGCCTACGGGCATTCCACCGCCTATGATTTTACCCAAGGTGGTCATATCGGGTATTATACCAAAACGCTCCTGCGCCCCCCCTTTGGCCAAACGAAAGCCTGTCATTACTTCGTCAAAAATCAATATGATACCTTCCTTGGTACACAACGCCCTAATCGCTTCGAGGTAACCTTCATTGGGCAGTACACAGCCCATATTCCCGACAACGGGTTCCAGAATTAAGGCCGCTACTTGGCCATGATTGGCTGCTATGAGTTGTTCTAAGGCAGGTAAATCATTGAAAGGAGCTGTGAGCGTATCATTGGCCACCCCTTTGGTTACGCCGGGGCTGTCTGGCACACCCATCGTAACAGCCCCACTCCCTGCCGCAATCAAAAAACTATCGCCGTGGCCATGATAACACCCCTCAAACTTGATGATTTTATCACGACCCGTATAGCCTCTCGCTACCCGTATGGCCGACATGGTGGCCTCTGTACCCGAATTGACCATCCGTACTTTCTCTACCGAGGGTACCATACTCACAATCAGTTCGGCTATTTCTACTTCCTTGCGAGTAGGCGCGCCAAAAGAAAAAGAGTTTTGAATCGCATCGGCAACAGCCTTCTCAATGAGCTCGTGGGCATGACCCAAAATCATGGGTCCCCAAGAATTGATAAATTCTATATATTGATTGCCGTCTTCGTCGTAAATATAAGGCCCTTTAGCCGACTTAATAAAAAGAGGAGAACCCCCTACAGCGCGAAAAGCCCTTACGGGAGAGTTGACACCGCCTGGAATATATTGTTTGGCTTTTTCAAAAAGTGTGGCACTCTGTGTGGTTTGCATTTTTTAATCATTTAAGCGTGAAGAAATAAGCGTGAAGAAGGCTCTACACGCAGAACGACTTTACCCTCCAACTCACTTTACCCTCACCCACCTCATATTATCCATTTGTAGAATGGGAACAGTCTGGTTTTCGTTAGATTTCTGGTAGTTGAATCCCGACAATAAATAGTCATCCTCATAATTTCGGGTGTCTAATCCCGTCCGTAATTTGTCGCGGTATTGATGGAGCATACGCCCAAAAAAGAGCAAAGCATCATATCCTTGTAGCGCATATAGAGAGGGTATGGTGTTGCGTTTATTCAAGTATTGGATTTGGAAATTGCGTACTTGCGATTTGGAGGTATCAATAAATTCTGGGTCTATTAAATAGACCTCTCTTTCTGACAAAGAAGAAGATTGAAGGTCGGCCATATTGAAACAAGAAGCCGAGGCAAGCAAGGAGGCATTGATTTTTCTTACTCAACATCGCCATTGTTTGTACCATCGGTTTCGGTAGTGCTAAACAAGCTATGTCCCACTTTACTCGATTCGTTAATAGTTGCGGTAATATCCAAATTTTCTTGCGTTTTTCGGAAATCAATAATTTGGTGTCCTGCTTCCATTGCTTTATTTCGATACGCCACTGCCAAGGTAGAGTCGCGTCGGGTTGTACCGTAGTAGATAGCTACTTTACGTGCCGTGCTGGAAGGTAATGAGCGCATAAAATCAAAACCTTGGGCTACTTGTTGAGTAAAGGATGGGTTAAGTATTAAGGTATTGGGATGATTGCTCAGAATATCGTTGGATAAAGTAGTAGGATGGACAAAATAGATATTATTCGTTTCGGCAAAATCGGCCGCCAGTTGAGCAGGTTCATTGTAAACAGGGCCTAAGATTAAATCTGTTTGGGCAAAATTGGTGTTGTTTACGACATCCAACATCTCTTCTGGATCATTCCCCACGTCGTAGCTAAATAGATTGATGATAATACCTTCTTGTTGTAGCTTTATTTTCGCCATCTTCATTCCTTCATACATATCAAAGGCAAACTGATTGGCTCTAACACGCTGATTACTCGTAAATTCTTTCAATCGAAAAGGTAAAACCACTGCAACGTTATAATAGCCTTTCTGGAAATTATTTGTCTTCTTTTTGGCTAGAATAGTGGCTTCAGCGGGTTTGGCGGGTGTTACACCGAAACGATTGGTAAGTTGATCTGACAATTCCAAGTCACTCTTTTCATTAGAGGTTTTTTGGATTAAATTAATCAAAGCCGAAGCTACAATTTTATCAGAAGGATATTGGCGATTGAGGCTTTTTAGGTAAGCTAAATCTTGTAATTGGTTGATATAGAATCTCTTTAGTGCTTCTGCATCCTTTTTGATAGAAACACTTGATAGTTCGTCTAAATAATCGAGTGCTTCTCCAAATCTTTTTTCGTGAAATGCAATATCTGCCAATAAGTATAAGACATCATCCATTTTTTTCCAATCAGGAAAACGCTCGCGCAGTTGCATAAGCATCTGACGGCCTTCAGCCAGTTGGTTGTTTTTAGTTGCTGCCAGCGCGTAATAATAATGGGCAAAAGGGACTAACCCATGTTGGTGTTTTCGAGAAGTAAGCGGCATTAAATCGTTCATGGCCAGTGCATAGTCACCTGTTTTATACAGCGCTACAGCACGTTTATAATCACGCTCATAATTAATATCTTGTGCTTGGGTTTGGGCAATGATTGCTAACCCAGCTAAGGTGTGAAAGAGGTACAGACCAATTTTAATTTTCCTCATCATGAAGGGGGTAGGGTGAAAGTCGCAAAATCAAGTTGTAAAAATAAGTAAGAAGACGCAAAACAAAAAAGCCATTTCGCTATTAGCGAATGGCTTT
Organism: Spirosomataceae bacterium; assembly: GCA_041392315.1. GTDB lineage: Bacteria > Bacteroidota > Bacteroidia > Cytophagales > Spirosomataceae > Runella. The sequence continues at coordinate 57,509 of JAWKMH010000012.1, forward strand.
TCTCACACTTAACCTATGATGAGAGGTCTTGATTCGTACCAAGACCTCAATCGTAACGTGAATATACATCATTTTATTTTTGTTAAACAAATATTTTTAAAAAAACTTAAAAAAGTCTTTATTTCAGATTCAGTTCTTCTCCAATTGATTTTACTTTTTGTTTGAGAGAATCATAAACAGTATCAAAATCTTCATTTTTCTCCAACTTGCCGACAACCCCCACATAAAATTTAATTTTAGGTTCTGTTCCTGAAGGGCGGCAAGTAAATTTGAAACACCATCAGCGGTAAAAATTGAAGCACATTAGATGACTCTATGCCCATGCTTCCCGAGGGATGTCTGCTGTTACGCCATTTTCAGTGCGCTTCAAAAACCTGTAATCGTCCATCCTAATCACAGGCGAACCAGCGATAGACGTTGGTGGGTTTGATCTAAAATCGGCCATCATTTGTTGGATTTCTTCTGCTCTGATTTACCTTTTTTGGTCAAAAGAAATCAATCCTTCATAATAAAAACCAAAGCATTTTATACACTTCCATCCCAGCGCCATCAAAAAGGCTAAGCCCTTTGTCTTTAGCATAAGCAGTTAGCTCAGCAATCATACCACAACTCGCTATGGCATCTTTGTCGCGCACAGCATCACCAATCAGGTAGCCATAACTTTCTTCGCCACCACCAATAAACTGCTGCTTACTTCGCTCTCTGATTACTTGAGCTATATATTTAAACCTGTGGGGTGTTGTAGCAATGCACGCCATAGCCAGCCGCCATTTTATCAATCAAGTCGGTAATATTTCAATGGTTTTACATACAAACTCTTTACCCGTTAGTTTGCCTGCTTCTTTCCATGCCTGGAGCAAGTAATAAATCAACAAAGTAGCGGTTTTGATTTCCGTTTAAGAGTTGTATTTCTCCATGATGATTTTTGACAGCAATACCTACCACGATCGGCATCGGGGTCGGTTGCCATTACCAAGTCGGCATCAATTTCTTTGGCCCGCTAGCTGCTACCATCATTATCGCCTCCGATTCTTCTGGATTGGATAGCTTCACGGTCGGGAATTGACCGTTGCCATTAAGCTCTGCTTGCGCTTCTATCACTGTTACATTTTCAAATCCCATTTTTTGGTAGCGTCGGTACAAGCGTTACGCCTGTGCCATGAATAGGCGTAAAAACGATTTTGAGATCTTTCTGCCTTGCGATTGCTGCTTTTGAGATAGATAGCGATAAGATTTGTGCAATGTATTTTTCATCCTTCTGCCCCAATGGGGTGTATTTTGGAGGTATCGCCTTCAAACTTAATATCATCAATAGATTGAATGGCGTTTACTTCATCAATAATATTTTTATCGTGCGGAGCTACTACTTGCGAGCCATCGTCCCAGTATGCCTTATAGCCATTGTATTCTTTGGGATTGTGCGATGCAGTGATAACCACCCCACTTTGGCAACCCAACAGACGGGCAGCAAAGCTAAGCTCTGGTGTAGGCCGAAGTGCTGTAAACAAATAGACATCTATGCCATTGGCCGAAAATACATTGGCCGTTACTTGGGCAAACTCGTCAGATTTGATGCATAGTCATGCGCAATAGCTACACTTATCTTTTTCCCTGCAAAAACTTTGTTTAAATAATTAGCCAGTCCTTGTGTAGCGCCAATCGTATATTGATTCATTCGGTTGGATCCAATACCAATCAACCCACGAAGGCCGCCTGTCCCAAACTCTAAATCTTTATAAAACGAATCAGTCAGTTCCGTAAAACTTTGTTTATCAATAAGTTGCTGAATAGACATTTTTGTTTCGGCATCATAATTTCCATTGAGCCATTGGTCTATCTTAGTTTTTATTGCGGCTTCAAGCATTTTGTTAGTAGGTTTTATAAGTTTTCAAAAGTATGCTATTTCTATAAGACAAGCGAATTGCCAATTTACTAATTTACGCCAAACCTTTTACAACATCCTGGCTTTCATCAGATGACCTCCCATAAAACAATCATTAAGGTGACCTTGAAGATACTTATGTTTGTTAAAGTCAAACATAGTAATGATCATAATACTTCCTCACTCATCATAATCAAAAAAATATTCTTACTGATAGTGGGTAGCTTAGCTATCATTCAAGTATTTAGTATGAAATCAATGATTATTTTGAAGATGAAAAGCCTGACAACTATTTTTCTTGTGATATTTACCTTAGGTTATTATGATTCGAAAGCACAATCATCGGCTGTAGCCAACGACTTGTTACTGAATCAAATACGCGTAAAATACCACAATCCTGCCGTCAAACCTTATTTAGGCGTAGGGCTGTGGGCTTGGCCACTTCCTATGGATTATGACCACGACGGCGACTTAGACCTGCTGGTTTCTTGTCCTGATGTACCTTTCAATGGCACTTATTTCTTTGAAAATCCCGATGGTTCGGCTTTTCCTACATTCAAAGCACCTGTCAAAATTGGCCCAGGTTTTAAAAATATTCAAGTGTCAAATTTCAATAACCAACCCCACGTACTTTTTGAAAATAAAGAATTTACAGATTTTCAACAATCGGGTTTTAAACAACAAACTGTGCTTTTTGATGCCGATAGCTTAGAAAAAACATTGCAGAAAATTCGATTTAAACAATGGAAGTGGGTAGATTATGAAAACGATGGCGACATGGATTTGATTGTAGCCATGGACGATTGGTCTGACTACGGTTGGGACAATGCCTTTGATACACAAGGCAAATGGAAAAATGGAGCAATGCACGGTTTTGTATATCTGATAGAAAACAATAAAGGCAAGTTTCAATTAAAAGGTAAGATAGAAGCTGGCGGCACGCCCATTGATGTATATGGTGCGCCTTCTCCCAACTTTGAAGATTTTGATGGCGATGGCGACTTAGATTTAATCTGTGGTGAATTTATGGACAAAATGACTTGGTTTGAGAACATCGGCAGTCGCTCAAAGCCCAAATATGCCAAAGGGCGTGTGTTGAAAAACGACCAAGGTCTGATAGCCATGGATTTACAGATGATTATTCCCACTGCCATTGACTGGGATAAAGACGGTGATATGGATTTGATTGTAGGCGACGAGGACGGTCGTGTGGCCTTTGTAGAGAATACAGGAAGAGTAAAGGGGGCAATGCCCGTTTTTAAATCTCCGAGGTATTTTTTGCAAGAATCCGACAACCTCAAATTTGGAGCTTTAGTCACTCCCGTTAGCGTCGATTTAGACGATGATGGCGACGACGATTTAATCTGTGGCAATACCGCTGGCTACATTGGGTTTATTGAAAATTTAGGAGGAATCAATGAGCCTACATTTGCTTTACCCACTTACCTAAAAGCCAATGGTACACCTATTAGGATTCAGGCTGGGCCAAGTGGGTCTATCCAAGGGCCTTGCGAGGCCAAATGGGGCTACACCACTCTTTCGGTAGCCGATTGGAATGGCGATGGACTGAAAGATTTAATCGTGAATTCTATTTGGGGGAAAGTGGTTTGGTACCAGAATATAGGCACTAAAAAAGCCCCTAATTTCAAAGCCGAGCAGGCTGTTCGGGTCCAATGGGAAGGGACACCTCCCAAACCAAAATGGAACTGGTGGACACCCCAACCTAACGAACTCGCTACTCAATGGCGCACAACTCCTTATGCCATAGATTGGAACAAAGATGGCCTGATGGATTTAATTATGCTTGATCACGAAGGTTATTTGTGTTTGTTTGAGCGTTTTAAAAAAGGCAAAGAACTATGGTTAAAACCTGGAAAACGTATTTTCTATTCTACCCATACCAGCGGCTACAACAACCGAAATATAGCCATGGACAACCTGCCAGGGTTATTGCGACTCAACGTTAGCGAAAATGGTAGTAGTGGTAGAAGAAAGTTGTGCTTTGTGGATTGGGACGGCGACGGTGACTTGGATTTACTGGTCAATAGTATCAATGTGCATTTGTTGGAAAACGTCCAAACAAAAGATGGCCAAACTTACTTTACAGACAGAGGTGCGCTGAGTGATGTCAAGCTCTCAGGCCACACCACCAGCCCTACGATTGTAGATTGGAATAAAAACGGCAAGCCCGATTTATTGATAGGGGCCGAAGACGGGCATTTTTATTTGGTTTTGAATGAGGATAGGTAATGGGTTCATCATTGCTGTTTATGCTACTCTTAATATCTTCTCCATTGTCCGCCCTTTGGCCAATTCATCCACTAACTTATCTAAATACCTCACCTGTCGCGTTAGTGGGTTTTCAATCTCTTCTATCCGATAGCCACACACGACACCCTTAATAAAGCGAGCGTTGGTATTCAATGTAGCCTCTTGAAAAAACTGTTCAAAAGTTACTTTTTCTTGAATTTGTGTCTGCAATTGATGTTCATCATACCCCGTGAGCCATTCAATTACTTGATGTAATTCCTGTTTACTTCTACCTTTTTTTTCAACCTTCATAAGGTAATGAGGATATACCGATGCAAATGTCATTTTTAATCCGTTCATTGTGCTTGTCTGTATTGTTCATCTATTTTACTTTTATGCCATTATCTCCATCTTTCCCAACCAGTTACCATTCTATTTGGAGCTTTTCTTAACTGTGCCAAAACTGGTTTTCGCTTATTACTTGCTGAATTTTGACACAATTTAACAAATAGTCTTATAATTTAAACACCTCCGCCTCCGTCACATTATCATCCGACGTCCTATCAATGAGTTTGTTGTAGAGGTCTATGCCGCCTTTGAGAGGTTTCCCTTTTACGTAGATACGCTGAACCTCACCCAAAAAATGATAAATTTGTAAAAAATCTCCGAACACAATGGCAGCAACCCAACAACCCACCAAACTCAACGCCGTGCAAATGCACCTGCTCAGAATGTTTGCCCGCCCTATGAATGAGCAAGACTTGATAGCTATCAAAGGTTTACTGTCGGAGTACTATGCTCAAAAAGTAGATACCGAATCGGAAAAACTTTGGGAAGAAAAAGGAATGAGCCAACAAAGTATTGACGATTTGCTAAATGCCCATCTGCGCTCGCCCTACCAATGAGAGTATTGATAGATACAAATATTTTATTGGCGATTGTCCCCAAACGCTCGTCCGAAGATATGGCTCTATGATATGCTGCGTTCAAGGAAAATTGAAACGTTGATTTTATCCAATGAAATTGTCGAAGAGTAGAAAAATTAACCTGGTTTTATTCCAGAATACTTTGCAGAAATAGTTTTAGATGAGTTGTTGAATTTGCCTCTAACCAACCAAGAAAGGCCTACTATAAATGGCAACTCATTGAAGAAGGCTGACGATAATAAATTCGTCGATATTGCTATTGTTTCAAATGCTGATTGCATTATTACGAATAAAATAAACACTTTAGGTATTAGAGCGTATTCCTTTCCCTAAAGTTAAGGCCCTTACGCTTCAAGAGTTTAAGGCATTGATATTTAGAAACTAGAGTAAATTTTATAGCACTTCCACACGGACTTCCCATGCGGGAAGTGCTAATCAAACTTACAACATCTCCACTTTCGTCTGTTATCTGTCGATATGCGGTCTATGAGTTGTTGCAAGGGGTCTATGCCGCCTTTGAGGGTAATTTTGGACAGATTAAATTGTGAGATAAATAACCGTGTCTATGAAGAAAAATACACCATGGTTGGTCAGTACGTTTTTTCATCATTGTAAATCTTCCAAAAAATAATACCCCATTCAGGGTGGTAATAATCGTTATTTTCTTGTGTTTAAAACCGTTCCGTTGTAAGAATTTCCTCAATTCATCTAAGTCAGTAGGCTGTGTAGATGCTATAAATGACTGTTTGACAACTGAATAAAAATTGTTGTCTTGAGATAAAAACCAAGCAGCTCGTAATGAGTACTCGGAAATAAAAAGTTGTGAATAAACGAGGCCCCAACAAAATAGTCGTTCCAACTTTCATAAAAATAGCATCGTTAATCTTGGTAACGCTCCTACCATCATTATTGAAAAAACTTGCTGCTCTGCTCCTTCTCCAATATACTGATTATCATCAATTGACGAATACCAATAATCGTATTGAGCAGCAAAAAGAGAGATAGTAGTTCTACCTCGTCTTTTTTACTGAGTTCTGTTTTGAGCCGTTCTACCTGTGCTTTGGCTTGTGCTAGGTAAAAAGCAAGGCTGTTTGGATAAGATTTCTGTCTGTAACTTCTCCAATTCTTGAAAGGATATCTCTGATTTCATCTCTCATAAAGTTTGGACAAAAATAAAAACAAATTTAAAGATTTGAAAAAAGACGGCGAGTAGCCCCTGTACGGAACCCAACTCGCCGTCTTTTCCATCTCTACAACACCTATCCGCCTTCATCACATTATCATCTGATATACGGTCTATGAGTTTGTTGTAAGGGTCAATGCCGCCTTTGGACGGGTTTACCTTTTACCACCAGCTCAATGGTGTATGCCAGGGTGAGTTTGTGCTTTTGAGGTAGAGCGGCACCTTTTGCTTCATGCCGAGTTTGTTGTGGTTTCTTCTGCAAATACCCCAATGTCCATGTAGTTGGCGGTTTTGCCTTGGGCCATCTCTTTGCCCGTTTTGTCGTAGTATAGTTTTTTGGTTTCTACGGTCAGTTTTACTTTGGTACTGGTCACCTTGGAGGGGCGTGGCTTCTACCTTCGTTACTTTGTTTTCGTACAACGCAATTTTCTTGATACAGTCCTCCACAAAATACTTCAACGAGTCGGGGGCTTGGGCATAGATGCTGCTGTACCATTCGTCGGTGGTGGTAAAGGGTGTGTTTTGGCGGAAGGTCATTTTTTGGGCATAGTCGCGCAGCCAAGTATTGAGGCGTTGCTCGCCCACCATGTCTTGCAGGGCATAAAAAGTGAGCGTGCCTTTGCCATACCAAATGTAGCTGCTGTTTTGCCGTCCATGAGCGGTTGTTCGCCTTTGCTTTCGCTACCGCGCCCGCGTAGGTACGCTGTTGGTCGAGAGCGTATTTGAGGCGGTCTTGCATTACATCGCGGCCGTAGGCGTGGTGCAGCACCATATGCGAGCTATACTCGGCCAATGCTTCGGCGATGTTGTTGCCGCCGCGTGTATAGCTGGCATTACTTGTTACCTAATTATTGGTGCGCTACTTCGTGGGCTGTTACATAATAGGCATAGTCGGTTTTGTTGGGGTCGGAGAAATCGGCTGAACCAAGCTCGAATACATGATGGTATTGGGGAAACGATTGCGCAAAGGTGCTATAACGCGGAAATTCTAAGATGCCACGCATTTAAGCTGAACTGATAAGGCGTGAAGTTGGCTGAGCAGTATTTGAGCGCATCTTTGAGGCCACCCATAAAGTGGCTGATGTTTTTGTCGTGTAGGGTGATGAAAAATTTCCACTTCTTGGATGTCTTTGCTCCGTCAGCGTTTTTGATGGTTTCCGCGTAGCGCGCCGAAGCCACATTGAAAAAGAAATCCATATCTTCGTTTTGCTGGTAAGTAAAATACCTACGGCCATCTTTTGTCCATTCTTTTTGGAGGTAGCCTGGCATAATCGCAATTTGGTCGGGTTCAGTGCTGACCGTACCTTCAAAGGTAATCCAGTCGCCTTCTTGGCTAAACAGGAAGTTTTTCAGTCCTGTAGAATCGGTACGAGTAGGCATTTCAAATTCACGAATCGGTAGCTTGTATTTTTTACGGTAACGCTCCGACGAAAGCTCTGCCCTTTGGCTATACCCGATGCTCGGAAACAAATCGCCTTGATTCAAGAAAGTACCATTGTCGGTGATGGTAAACTGATCCTCGCCCCCCTGTCTGAAACCCCTAAACTCACCGTGGGACACGATTTCCAGCACTGCGGTGTCGTTGGGCATCAGGGTTTTGGGTAGCTTGTAAATATAAAACCGTTGCAAGCTGTCGTTGAGTAATCTAACAGGCGTTTCGCCATTGACTTTTAAGCTCATTGTATAATGCAAAAAGCCGCTTCCTACGTTCAAAATCAAAGAATCCAAGGGGCGGTTGTGTTTGTTTTTGATGACAAACCGTCCTCGTGCATCCACCATGCGTTTTTTAGGAAACAAATCTACTTCTACCTTTACGGCTGTTACTTTAGGTTGAGGTTTGAGGTAGTATTTGCGGTATTTTTGCTCATATTTTACCGAAAGTTCACGACTTTCTTCGGCAGTACGGTATCTGTTTAAGACGCTTTGGTTGTAGTAAATAAAACCTGCTGCGCCCAGCCACAAAACTGTAAACAGCGTGAGTAATGCGCCCGTCGTCGGACGGAAGCGTTGCATCGCCAATTTCCAACGATTTTTCAGGCTTGTTTCTGTCCCCCGCGACCAAAATAGGTTGCCAATTACTAAGAATACTGCCGCCAAACCACCCCAACAGAGTAGAAACCAAAGGGTATTTTGGGTAAAACCAAAACCATTCATATCGGAGTAAGTGCTGGTGGGTACAGCGTTGAAATAGAGAAGCGCGTATTTGTATTCTGAAAATGCCCGCGTTCCGTAGAGGATTGCCCAAAAGGCAATATTTACGACATGGCCCGTCATTTTGTTATTGACCAAGGTATGAATCAAAAACGTAATCATGGTCAGGAATGTCCACTGCAATATGGGCACGGCATAACCCTGCAGATAAAGGCCGAGTTGATAGTCAAAGAATCCCTTGATGGTTTGCCAAGTGATACCACACAAAATGCCAATCAGCGGAATGAACAGCATCACGCCAATCATGGCCATAAATTTAGCCCCATACACCAGCCAGTTGGGTAAGGGTAGAGCATCACTAATGAGATGAAAACTGACGGTACGGTCGCGGTGTACTACTTCTCCTGTAATGAAAATGATAAGAATAATGACCACGAAGTAAAACATACCATCTTTAGATTCGAGCATCAGAAAGGTAGTGGGCATAGAATCTGTGCCATACATTTGCCCCGCATACTGCATATCCATAAACAGAAATAGCGCGGCAGCCAATAAAATGGCAATAAAAAAGGGGTCTGAATGATATTGCTAAACTCTACCTTGGCCATGCTAAACATCTGCCCCAAGTAGCGCGACAGTGAATATACTTTTGTAGCCACTGGCAACTCTGACAAAGAACGATGTACAAACGATTTCTCAGGCTTTATTTTTGAAGATTTTTGTACTTTGGTAGATACAAATCGCTGAAAATCAAACCTAAAAAGTAGGTATAACAACGGAAGCAAACCTACACTAATCCATAGCAAGCGATTCCATAAAAAATTGCCTTCAAGTGGAAAGAGGCGCGTGTTTTGTTCGGCTACCGTCCAGTAGCGCGTCATGTCGTCTAAGGCATTGAGGCCAAAGGGGTCGAGTATGGCTGCCAAGGTTTTGTTGTCTAAGTCGGCCATCAAAGAAGAAGCTACCAAATACCCCACCAATAGCACTACGCCGCCAGCGTAGGTTACAAAAACCCGTTTGGTGAGTGCCACCAAGCTAAAAAACAAACTGCCTGCAAAAAATAAATTGGGTACTCCTACCACCAAATAAGGCCACAGGTAATTGATGAGATTGAGTGGGCCAATACGCTCGACATTATCACCCACCTCAAAGGTTTTGGCAATCAAGCCACCAAAAATATGCCCAATAATCATGCCCGAGCCAATAAAAAGCAACGTCAGAAACGACCCCATAAAACGTCCCATCAGGTAGCCTTTTTCAGAAATGGGGTAGCTGAAATAATAATTTTGGGTTTTATGCTCAATGTCTCTATAAACAGGCACGCCCATCACTGCTGTGGCTATCATAATAGCAAAAACACATAATACAGCGATGAATACACCCGCCAAAGCGGGACCATTGATAAATACTTTTTCGGAAGTGCTACCCGTAATACTGACCGACCCAAAAAGAGCCAATAGGACTGAAAACAAGAACATAACCACCCAATACCCCCAAGTGGCAGGACGTTTGAAGCGGTATTTTAATTCAAAAGATAGAATTTTCGAGAACATGATTTTTGGGGATTAGTAGCGAGAAGTTAGTAGTCAGTAGTTATGGAAGACTGTTGTTGAGTCCTTTGATATAACCGTGCAATAACTTGCCAACTTCATCGGCCAACTGTTGTAAATTAGTTGTATCTGAATAAAGTAAATCTTGACTTAGCATCGAGTAATAAATTGTTTCATCTAAAGAGCCTTGTGCAATGTTGTAGTAGCGGGCTTTATCTGCTTTTGACTTTTTTCGGTAGCCTTCAGCAATATTAGCGGCTACCGAAACGCTGCTTCTTCTAATTTGTGAAGTGAGTCCAAATAGTTCTTCTTTGGGAAAAGATTTTGTAAGTGCATATACCGCCAAAACAAGTGAGTGAGCTTTTTGCCAGACTAATAAGTCCTTAAATGAGAAAGTCTTCATTGTGTCTAACAATCAAAAATTGATATCAATCTACTACTGGCTACCGACTTCTGGCTACTGGCTACCCTCTCACACCGCCAGCCCCTGCCTTGCTGTAATTTCTGAAAAATAGACATCTTCCAAGTCAGGGACAGCCGTTTCAAAACCCAATAGTGGTTCCTCTGAAACAACCCTAATTTGGGTCTTGCCCATTTTCAATGAACTCGAAATGACTTGATAATCTTCGCGATATTGTGCTAACTCCGACTTTTCAATCAGTTTTTTAAACACCTTACCATCGAGCGAAGCGACCAATTCATTGGGATTGCCTTTGGCTACTACTTCACCGAGGCAGATAATGGCCATATCGGCGCAAAGGTTGGTTACATCTTCTACAATGTGTGTAGAAAGAATAACGATGGTATTTTCTCCAATTTCAGAAAGTAGGTTGTGAAAACGATTACGTTCGGCAGGGTCGAGGCCAGCAGTGGGTTCATCCACAATGATAAGCTGTGGATTGCCAATGAGTGCTTGCGCAATACCAAATCGTTGTTTCATACCCCCCGAATACGTGCCGAGGTTTTTCTTGCGGGCATCGTAGAGATTTACTTTTTGTAAGAGTCCTTGTACAATTTCTTTGCGTTCTCCACGATTCGCAATTCCTTTGAGATCGGCGATATGGTCGAGCATGGTCTCAGCACTTACTCGTGGATACACCCCAAACTCTTGGGGTAAGTAGCCCAGCACCTTGCGTACTTGGTCTTTGTCGCGCAGTACGTCGAGGCCATCGAGTATGATGCTGCCGCTATCAGCTTCTTGGAGAGTGGCAATGGTACGCATCAAAGAGCTTTTACCAGCCCCATTAGGGCCGAGCAGCCCAAACATACCTTGATGGATAGTGAGCGATACGTCTTTCAACGCCTGCACACCATTAGAATACGTCTTAGAAAGATTTTGGATAATTAGCTGCATGAAGGAATTAAGGGTTATGAAGATAGATCTGGCACTAAAAATAAAAATAAAATAACGTAGAAATCACTTAATTTGTGATTATCGGTAAAATGAAAAGATAAATGCGTATTTCAATCTTGTTGATAACCTCATTGGTTGCTGGTTTTATACTACTGGGAGCTACAAATCAGCTGTCTGCCCAAAGCAAAAAGTATAAAGAAGGGCGCATCTTGGTTTGGTCAGATGAATTTAAGACTAAGGGTAGTCCAAATCCTGCCAACTGGAAATTTGAAAAAGGATTTTTACGCAACCATGAATTACAATGGTACCAGCCTGACAATGCATATTGCAGAAGGGGGAAGTTGATTATTGAAGGGCGACGAGCATCCCTTCCTAATCCCAATTATGAGGCTAATAGTCAAGATTGGAAAAAGAGCCGTGAATTTATAACCTACACCTCTTCCAGCCTGAAAACATCGGGCTTACATAGCTGGCAATACGGTAGTTTCGAGATGCGTGCTCGCATCGACACACGCTCTGGTCTGTGGCCTGCCTTCTGGTCATTGGGTGTAGAAGGAGAATGGCCACGCAATGGCGAGATTGATATCATGGAGTATTATCGCGGAATGTTATTGGCTAATTTTGCTTGGGGAAGCGAAACTCGCTTTAAAGCCGTTTGGCGCGACCTCAAAAAGCCCATTGAGTCTTTTGAAGACCGCCGTTGGAGTAAAAAATTTCATATTTGGCGCATGGATTGGGACGAAAAGGCAATCCGTCTGTATGTGGATGGAGAACTCCTCAATTTTGTAGAACTGTCTCAAACCGTTAATCGAGATGGTACAGGCAAGAATCCTTTCATGCAACCTCACTATCTTTTAATCAATTTGGCCATTGGAGGTGATAACGGAGGTGATCCCACCTCTACCTCATTCCCAGTTAAATATGAAATTGACTACGTAAGGGTGTATCAAAAATAACTCATTGGATGATACACTCTTGGTTGTTTACTCAAAAACCTACAAATCGCGTAGTAATGGCTGCCGCTTTATGGCGAGTTTCCACAATGAGTGGATGCACAGGTTGGTTGAGCATTTCCAATACCTCTTCAATGGTATCTTTAAACAACAAACCTACGGGCAACGCTACTTGCTTTTCTTCGTTGAGTTTTAATACTGCTATGGGTTTTACTTTGCCCGAAGACGAAAGCTGTCCGATTTCTTTGCGTGCTTGAAGGTAGGCTTCGGTGGTAGCTTCAAAGATTACTTTTTGTGTAGGAATCGTAGCTGCTTGTTGTTGGATACGCTCGTCTAAGGTTTGCAAAAGCATACGCAAATGCACGGTATCTTTGCCTGTACGAATACGCTCGCGCAGCGACTGCCGAATCAGGTACGTGATGGCGTGGGTTACATCCAAGCCTATTTCAGCCATCTGCTTAAAAATCAGCGACGTAGGCGACATACCGGGCAGGGTGTTGGGATCGTGGAGTAATACACGGTTGTCGGGTGTCAAAAAACCATCAATCCGTGCCACAACATTCATGCCCAGTTTCTCAAACACCAAAGCAATGTTACGCTGAATAGCTTGGTTGTTTTCGAGCGTCGTTCTGACAGGAATAAACTTGCGCGTAACGTTGAGTTTGTATTTCGTTTTGAAATCGAAGGTTTGGCTTTCGTCCATCTTGGCAATTTCGGTGGGCGGCAGCGCAATGACCGTACCATCGTCGTCTTGAATGACCCCACAAGAAAACTCCTGCCCTGTCATAAACTCTTCTAACAATACTTGGTCTTCGGAATGGACCGACAACAGTTTACAGTTTACAGTTCCCAGAGTTCCGTGTTCCGTGTTCCATTCTCCGTTTAATTTTTCGATTAGCTCCTTTGGGTGATAAATAACTTCGTTGGTGGCTTCGATGACTACGGGATAGCCAATGCTCTCGTCCAAATTGGCGAGACGTTGGGCAAAGGCGTGTTTTTCGGTGTTAGACATGCGCTGCCAATCGTTCGCTTTTACTTCCACAGAGAAAAAGCACTGGTTCATAGCCTGTGTGAAGGCTTCGAGGCTATCTTCTTTGACAATCGAAACTCCAATAGAAGAGCCCTGATGGGGCGCTTTTACCACAATAGGCAAGCCCAATGTGGCTTTGGCAGCTTCAAAAACCTCTTTGGCATCGGCTTGGTGCCAGTTTTCCCAGCGCACCACCTGCATTTTTTTCTGCTGTCCATTGGCTCGGGCAATCTGCTCATTTTGTAAGATTTTATCAATACTCACCGCCGAACCCAACAGCCCAGGACCCATGTAAGGCATTTTGTGCCATTCCATTAGCCCCTGAATCGCGCCATCCTCGCAGTCGGGGCCGTGCAGAATAATAAAGGCGAAATCAAAATATTTCTTAAAATCTTTAGGCTCAATCGGCGTACCAATGCCGTGCATGAGGGCATCGAGTTCTTGGGCCGAGAGCCGTTGTTGCAAAGATTCGATATAGATCTCAAAATCATCTTCTTTGAAAGCCTCCCCAGGATAAAATGCCCGAATACCCGAATGATACAGCTTAGCCTCGTCGGTAAGAATGAAATGACCAAGGCTATCTACAAACACCAACACAGGTGTAAATAAGCTTTTGTCTATGTTTTCATAGGCAGTCTTGCCACCAAGGTAAGAGATTTCGCGCTCACGCGCTGGGCCGCCAAAAAAGATTCCAATACGCACGTCTTTGATTCTGATTTAGTGATCGATATATTTATTTCTTACAACAACAAGCGTTTACCGTTTACGCTCTTTCACCCCGACAACCTACTTTGTCACCCGACGTAGGAGGGTCTAAAGCCAGCGTTGATTTTAGATGCTTCCTTCGTCAGCATGACAAACGTCGTTTTATCTTTTCCCTGCAAAATAATCATAGGCCGCTTTGGCTACTTCGGCAATCACACGGTCGTTTTCGGCCTCGCTTTTGCGGGTATTGCCATAAAAAATAGCAATGGCAAAATACTTGCCATTGGGGAGTTGCACAATGCCGATGTCGTTGGTAGCGGCCACCAGCCCTGTGCCATATGTGCCCGAATACCCCGTTTTATGCGCTACAACAGTACCAGCGGGTAGCAAACCTTTGATTTTGTTGGGGCCAGTGGTCGTTTCGGTCATGGTTTTCCACATAAAATCTTGCGTAGTAGGCAACAGGAGCTTTTTCTGATAAAACTTTTCCAACAACAATACCGCCGCCCAAGGCGTGCTCCAGTTGGTAAACTGTATGTTGTAGTCGCTTTGCATGACCTGTTCGGTGGTCTTGATACTTACGTCTTTTACACCTATACTTTTGATGTACTGCTCAACCATTTTGGGGCCACCAACCAGACCAAACAATAAATCGCAACCATTGTTATCGCTTTGGGCAACGGTATATTGAAGGATTTCGCGCAGCGGCACGTCAATATCACCGTTGGGGTATTTTTCGCGCAGTGGGCTCCAAGTATTGGGATATAAATCTGATTTTTTGACAAAGATTTTTTGATCTAACCCGAATTTACCTTTGTCCACTTGGTGTAAAACGGCCAATCCCAGATGAAATTTATAGACGCTTTGTGTAGCAAAATGACCCTTGCCATTGAGCGTAAGCGAGTCTTTACCACCCAATTCTTTGATACCGATACCGAGCGTACCTTCGCTGGAGGCCGCAATTTGCTGTATTTTTTGGCGCAAAATAGCTATTTGTGCTTGCGCATATATGCCCAAAAACAAAAGAACACAACTACAAATAATGGTTTTCAAAAAGGTGGGTTTCATGGGTATGGATGTTTTTTTTAGGTATCCCAAATCTTGAAAGATGATTTGAAAAAGTGATTTTTATTGTTTTACAAAACTGATGGCACAGCCGCCGCCTTTGGCCAAATAGAGAGGAAGAGTGGTTTTGTTGGTAACGGTCATTTTTTCTATTTCATATCCTTCGGGGTTGGTCTTCCAATCGCTGGTTTTGCTATCACGATAGATCGTGGCTGTAAAATTAGCCCCTGCTTCCAAGAAATCAAGTAAAATCTTAGTATTTCGGCTATTTTCATCGGTAATCGCCCCTAAAAACCAGAGGTTGCGTCCTTTGGCTTTTCTTGCTATGGTAATAAAATCACCTGGCTCGGCTTCTAAGATTCGGGTATCGTCCCAATCAACGGCTACATCTTTGATAAACTGAAACGCATCGAGGTGTTTGTTGAAGTTTTCAGGAAAATCGCCAGCCATTTGCAAAGGACTATACATGGTTACATAAAGGGCAAGTTGTTTGGCCAAGGTCGTTTTTACGCGGGTAGTGCGGCTGGCATCGTACTGGTTCAACTGAAAATGAAAGAAACCAGGCGTGTAGTCCATGGGCCCACCCATGAGGCGCGTAAAGGGCAAAATGGTTTCATGCTCAGGTACAAGCCCTAAAGCGGGAGCATTATTGAACTCATTGCCACGGGCGGCTTCGTTGGCCAACCAGTTGGGAAAAGTACGGTGTAGGCCCGTAGGGTGCACGGGTTCGTGGGCTTCTACCATGAGGCGGTACTCGGCTGCTTTTTCGGCTACACGGTTGTAGTGATTGACCATCCATTGGCCATCGTGGTGCTCACCTCGTGGAATAATCTTACCTACATAGCCTGTTTTTACAGTGTTTATATCGTGGTTGTTCATATAACGATATGCCTTGTCCATCCAACGTTCGTAGTTGATAGCCGAGCCAGAAGTTTCGTGGTGCATGATAATTCTTACGCCTTTTTTTCGGGCGTACTCGGTCAATGCTTCGATGTCATAATCGGGATAAGGCGTAATAAAATCAAAGACATTTTCTTTCCAGTTGCCAAACCAATCTTCCCAGCCTTCATTCCAGCCTTCTACCAACACCCCATCAAAACCATGCAAAGCAGCAAAATCAATGTAGGTTTTAACGTTGGCCGTATTGGCACCGTGTTTACCGCCCGCTTTTTCCCAGGTGGCTTTTCCCACGTGCATTTCCCACCACATCCCAATAAATTTCTGTGGTTTTATCCAAGACACATCTTTGATTTTTGAAGGCTCGTTGAGATTCACAATCATCTTTGAAGCCAAAATAGCCGTAGCTTTATCGCTGACGTTGATCGCCCGCCAAGGGGTTTGAAAAGGGGTTTGCAGGTAGGCTTTGTTCCCTACGGCATCGGGCACCAAGTGCGAGGTAAGGGTAAATGTTTTTTTATCTAAGGCCAAGTGCATGGCTGGATAATTGATGAGTGCCGCTTCGTGAATATTGATATAAAGCCCCTCTTTAGATTTCATCATCAAGGGCGTTTGCACAAAATTCACCCCGATAACCGACTTCAAGGCAATGTCGGGTTCTTTGGCGGCAGCAACTACGGCATTGACTTCGCTCAATTTGGTCGTATTATACAAGTACTCATTGGTGTCGTAATCTCCTGGAATCCAAAAGGTTTTATGGTCATCTACCAAATTGAATTGGGTCAATTCGTCGGCTACGATGAAATGTTTAAAATTTTCTTGGGTTGGAAATTCATAGCGAAAGCCTATGCCTTCGTCAAAAACCCGAAACGCTACCTTGACCACAATGCCTGATTTATCTTTTAGGGTGAGCGTCAATGCCCTGTAATGATTACGAATATGACTCACCTCGCCCCATACAGGTTGCCAAGTATCATCAACCTCCGACGAATCGGCAGCGATGATCGTAAATTGCGAAAGATTGACTTTGGGTTTGCTGAGTCTGAAACCGAGCGTGGAGGATTCGATAAACGTATTTTTTTTGTAAGAAACACTGTATTGTAGCTGCCCGTTGGGATTAATAACTGTTTTTAAAGCAATCGCTTTGTTGGGTGAAGTAATAGCGATAGTTTGTTGGGCCTGCAGCCATAGAGGTAGTAATACCGCTCCAAAGAATTTAAGTAATGTATTCATATTTATCATAGGTTACTGAGTTATCTCGGCTTGGGTAAGGTCGCTTTCATGCGATAGCGAAGTACCACTTTTTTGCCCGATATTTTTTCCAATACTGGCTTTAAAATTTGATTGGCGTTTTGTTTGGTCTGTTCCAATATCCCCATCTCTAAAGCCGACTGCTGGATTTGTCGCTCGGCTTGGCGATAGGCTTCTTGTACTAATTTGGCTTCGTCCAAAAATGTATATTCAGTATTATAAACCTTTGATTTTGAGTGGTCTATCTTATAGCTACACAGTTCAGGTTCAGGCAAATGTACCACCACGGTATCTGCTTCCGAACTCACATCGGAAGTAGTGATTTTGGTTAGATCTATACAGCCAATGGCCTCTCCCTGCACAATCAATACGGCTTTAGAGTTAGGAAAAAGCTGATTGATTTGTTGATGTTCTACAATGTCTTTAAAATTATAGCGTACCAACTCCAGCTTGCCCAATGCCTGTACTTCTTGCAATACCATGGCGTGGGTAGTTTCGGTATCTTGTGTATTACCAAAAGAAAACCACTTGGCACTTTTGATGCTTTCCCAAATGGATATGACTCCAAAAACAAAAACAACAATGAGTAATAAGCGAAGTAGGGAACGCAAGGGGGTGTTCATGTTGAAGCAAAAAAGAGTTGATAAAGACAGTACATTGGGCGTTTCAACTTCTACCAACATTGAAAGCGACACCTAAAAGTACGAAAGTTGTGGTAATTGCTAACTAAATGGCGCTTTCATTCATTTTTTTAAGATTTTTTATACAAGGTATTCCAGTTGTGTTTCAGCTATTTAGACACAGATTTAAAAATACCCCCTAAAATTTATAGCAAGGCAGAGCAAAATTTCTGTACCTTTGTATCCCGTAATCAGTCCAAAAAAACACAAAAATCATGGCTGCTCACGGGCAAAAAACCGCAAAATACATCTTCGTTACGGGCGGCGTAACCTCTTCACTTGGCAAAGGCATCATCGCCTCTTCATTGGCCAAACTCCTCCAATCGCGTGGATTGTCGGTTACCATTCAGAAATTTGACCCCTACATCAATGTTGATCCAGGAACCCTCAATCCTTATGAACATGGCGAGTGTTATGTTACTGACGATGGGGCCGAAACGGACCTCGATTTAGGCCACTATGAGCGTTTTTTAAATGAGCGCACCTCGCAGGCTAACAATGTAACGACAGGCCGAATTTATTATGATGTCATCATGCGTGAGCGGCGAGGTGATTTCTTGGGTAAAACCGTTCAGGTAGTACCTCACATCACCGACGAAATCAAAAATCGGATGTGTTTGTTAGGCGAATCGGGTGAGTACGACATCGTTATTACCGAAATTGGGGGCTGCGTCGGCGATATTGAATCGTTGCCATTTTTGGAAGCCGTACGTCAGCTAAAGTTTGAATTGGGAGAAAACGATGCACTGGTGATTCATCTTACCTTGATTCCGTATTTGAGTTCGGCAGGTGAGCTCAAAACCAAACCTACACAGCACTCCGTCAGGATGTTACAGGAAGCTGGTATTCAACCAGATATTTTGGTGTGCCGTACGGAGCATCCGTTACCCCTTGAAATGCGCAAAAAAATTGCTCTTTTTTGTAATGTAAAGCCTGCTTCGGTAATCGAAGCCATGGATGCCGCTACGATTTATGATGTACCCTTATTGATGAAAAAAGAACGCTTGGACCAACGCGCCTTGTATATGCTCGACATCTATGACGACAAGGATGTGGACTTAGACGCTTGGCAGCTTTTTGTAGATAGACTCAAAAACCCGAAAAGCACCGTTCGGATTGGGTTAGTGGGCAAATATGTCGAACTACACGATGCCTACAAATCAATTACCGAATCGTTTATCCATGCAGGAGCTGTCAATGAGTGTAAAGTACAAATCGAATGGATTCATTCAGAACACCTTACTCCTGAAAATGCGGGCGAAAAAATGGCCGCTTTGGATGGTGTGCTGGTAGCACCAGGGTTTGGGGAACGTGGCATTGAAGGAAAAATTGCCGCAGTGCAATATGTTCGCGAGCACAATATACCTTTCTTCGGGATTTGCCTTGGTATGCAAATGGCTGTCATTGAATATGCCCGCAAT
This sequence comes from Spirosomataceae bacterium, assembly GCA_041392315.1. Classification (GTDB taxonomy): domain Bacteria; phylum Bacteroidota; class Bacteroidia; order Cytophagales; family Spirosomataceae; genus Runella. Next base: position 76,807 of record JAWKMH010000012.1, read on the forward strand.
GTAATGGGTTGGGCCGATGCCCACTCTACCGAAATGGACGATGCCACTAATCATGCCGTAATTGGAATGATGGAAGAACAAAAAAATATTACCAATAAAGGCGGCACCATGCGCTTAGGGGCTTATGCTTGTAGGTTACAAACCAATACATTGGCGCATAAGATTTATGGAAAAGTCAATATCAGCGAGCGTCACCGCCACCGCTACGAGTTCAATAATGAATATCGTAAAGACTTTGAAAAAGCAGGCATGATACTATCGGGTATCAATCCAGAAAACGACTTAGTGGAGGTCATAGAACTGCCCAATCACCCTTATTTCATCGGTGTGCAATACCATCCCGAACTAAAAAGTACTGTGATGGCTCCGCACCCTTTATTTGTTCACTTTGTAAAAGCAGCATTAACCAATAGGCGAAAAAAACAAAAAACCGAAAAACCTATAAAAGAACAAATTTTAGAAACAGTTTAATGGCCCAACTTCTTGTCATTCTTGGGCCAACAGCAAGTGGGAAGACAAAACTCGCTGCTCATTTGGCAACTCACTTAGATGGCGAGATTATCAGTGCTGACTCGCGCCAAGTATATCGAGGGATGAGCCTCGGTACTGGCAAAGATTTAGAAGAGTATATCATTAATGGTCAATCTATTCCATATCATCTGATAGACATTGTCGAGGCGGGGGATGCCTATAATGTGTATCGTTTTCAGCAAGATTTTCAAACAGCGTATCAAGAGATAAAGTCCCGCAACCGAACACCTATACTATGTGGCGGTTCGGGACTTTATATAGAAGCGGTATTGAAACAACATCAATTTACAGCTATTCCGATAAATGAACCGTTGCGCGAAATACTTGCCCAGCAAACCAACGAGCAACTACTACAACTATTTCATGAAACCCCCTCTGATTATAAGCCCTTGGCTGATATTTCTACCAGAAAACGCCTCATCAGGGCCATTGAAATGAATACTTACTTACACCACAACCCACTCCCCTATTTCCCCTCTTCTACCCTCCACTCTGCGCCTATTTTTGGTTTAATACTTCCTGTCGAAGTCCGCCGTGAACGCATCACAAAACGCCTTCATCAGCGATTAAAAGATGGCCTGATTGATGAGGTTCAAACGTTGTTGAACCGAGGAGTTGCGGCTGAAAAGTTAATTTATTACGGTTTAGAGTATAAGTTTATCACAGAATACCTCCTCGGTACGTTAGATTATCATACCATGACTGAACGCCTCAACGTAGCGATTCACCAGTTTGCCAAACGGCAAATGACATTTTTCCGTAAAATGGAACGCGACGGGCTTGTTATTGAGTGGTTGGATGCGCTGCTACCTACCAACGAATTGGTAGAGCGAATAAAGTTAAAACTTGAAAACTATAATAATCGTACGGATGAAAAACTTTAAAATACTCCTTTTCTTTGGCCTTTTGTCGGGGCTTTTTAATGCGTGCAGGCTTAGTGAAGATACCCAACCTACAAAGCCCTCTGTAGCTGAATTGATGAAGCAAAAACTGGAAGACTCACTCAAAACCAAAGAGGTAGGGTATGCTTTTGCTATTTATGAGGGCACTGAGCTTTTAGCTCAAGGTAGCGGAGGGTTCCAGTCAAGAGCCGTTGACCCCGAAGGACAAAAAAACTTCACCGCCGATACCAAGCTGCATATTGCAAGCATGACCAAAACCCTAACGGCCATGGCGTTTTTGCGGGTAGCACAGCAATACAAGCTAAACACCACCGATAAAATCGCTCCTTTTTTACCCACCGCTTGGGTACGTGGTGCAGGAGTAGCTCAAATTACCTTTGGCGATTTGCTTACCCACCGAAGTGGCATTACAGGTCTTGGAAGTAACTGCCAAAATGGAGCTTACACCGAAAATGTTTATTCAGGCTTGCGGCGTTTGGTCGAAAAAGGGGTAACAACACGTGGTAGTTACTGCTATCAAAATGCCAACTTTGGCTTATTTCGAGTGTTGATTCCACGCATTTTGGGGTATCAGTTTACAGGCAATGAAACCACCGATGATGCCGAAACGCAAAAACGATATTTGGCTTTTTTACAACAAGAAATTTTTACCAAAGCAGGAATAAATGCCACTATTGTTCATCCACCAGGAAATCCTACTTACACTTACAATTTCCCGATAGCTACCACCCAACGCGGTTGGAATCCTGGTGATTTTAGTCAAACCTTTGGGGCTTATGGCGTGTATCTAACGGCTACTGAAGCAGGTAAAATTTATGCAACTGCGCTGTCTTCTGCCAACAATGCCGTGTTACCCAACACCTTGTCCGACTCACTATTGGCCAAAGATTTAGGGGTTTATAAAGTAGCAGGGCAAGCTGGCACGGCCTATTACCACGATGGTTGGTGGTATTCGGGGCTTTCATCTTCTGGGCAGGGTTTGCGTACTATTTGGATGAAACTGCCTAACAATATTACCTGTGTGTTGTTTGTCAATGCCTTGGTGTGGCGCAATGGCTCTTTGGTTTTTCCTTACAATTCGGGCAATATCGTAGCTTTTACTTACAATGCCTACGCCCAAGCCATGCAAGCGCGAGGAATGCGCTTGGGCACTGAAAATGAAACGCTTCAAATCGAACACCCTGAACCCCACTAATTGAATTAAAATATCCCACAGATGAGAAAATGGTACCAATTGCACAACGAAGTAGAAGCCGATAGCCCTTCGTTGGTTGTTTATAAAGAGCGAGTAGAGCATAATATCCTGAAAATGATTGAGATAGCAGGTAACCCCGAGCGTCTTTATACGCACGTGAAAACCAATAAAATGCCCGAAGTAGTGAAAATGATGCTGGAAGCAGGCATCACAAAATTCAAGTGTGCTACGATTGCTGAGGCTGAAATGGCCGCCATGGCTGGCGCTAAACACCTCGTCATTGCGCACCAATTGATGAGCCATAAACTCGAAAGATTAATGGCTTTGCGTCAGCAATATCCCGATGTATTCATCGCCTCGCTTATAGACTGCACTGAAATAGCCGATGAGCATCAGCTTATTTTCGAAAAACATGGCGAGGTGAGCGATGTATTTTTGGATGTCAACAATGGCATGAATCGCTCAGGACATCCTTTAGATGATTCTATCTTAGCATTGTACAAGCACCTTCATACTTTAGCCAATGTACACTGTCACGGGCTTCATGTATATGACGGGCACATTCGAACTTCAGATTTTGAAGGCCGCCAACAAGAAGTAGCAGCAGGATTTATAGATGTTCATCATTTGATAACAGCGATTTTGGAGGCGAACCTTCCTAAACCCATCATCATAGCAGGCGGCACACCCTCCTTCACTTCTCATGCACTTGATAGTGAACTATATTGTAGCCCTGGAACATGTGTTTTTTGGGATTGGGGCTATGGCGACAAACTCTCCGAACAACCCTTTGAGTATGCCGCCTTAGTATTAACAAGGGTGATTTCAAAGCCCCAAAAAGGTATTATCACCGTGGACATGGGGCATAAGGCCGTCGCGGCCGAAAATTCAATAGATAAGCGAATACGTTTTTTAAATTTGGAAAACTATGAACTCCTAAGCCAAAGCGAAGAACACGGGGTTATTAGGGTACAAGACTGGGAAAGTATCAAAGTAGGGACTATTTTATATGGCATTCCTTATCATATTTGTCCTACTGTCAATCTGTATGATGAAGCATATATGATAGAAAATCAGTCTATTACAGGTACTTGGCAAGTATTAGGTAGAAAACGGCGTATTGGTATCTAAAAAAGCACCTTGCAGCATTACATAATGCACAAAGTGCTTTTTTAGATTAGGCTACAAAAATTTCCTGTGCAGGTTTTTCTGAGCCAGGGACAAGGGGCAGTGTTACTTTTAAAATGCCATTTTGGTACTCAGCCTTGATATTAACTGCGTCAATAATAGCCTCATTTACCAAAAAACTACGCTCAAAAGAAGCTTTCTGAAACTCATTCCGAATCCAGTTTTTTGTTTCTTCTTTTTCGTCCTTTTTTTGATACGAAATAGTTAATTCGTTGCCTGTTAGGCTGATTTTAAAATCTTCTTTAGCACGGTCGGGTGCAATGACGTAGATTTCATAGCTACTATCGGTTTTTAAGACATTGACAGGCACACGAAAATTGCCTTCGTAGTTACCTCTACTGAATCGTTTTCCATAGTGGCTGTATCCCATTCCTGAATACCTGTGGCCACATCTTCCATGGTGATGCATCATTTTTAAATTGGTTTTTAGTTATTGATTTTCTGGAGACGGAACTTGGAGCTTTTCCCTACCCTCGTGTTTGTAAGCATTGCTTCTACAATTTTCGTGTTTTTGTCCTCGGTGATGGCGCCCCCATTGATGATGGCCTAAAGTAACACGCAAACTTGCGACTGTAATGAGCGCGACTGTCACGCCCAAGAGCCATTTGGTTCTTCGGTTCATATTGATTAGTAAATATTTTTTTGCTTAGATTTTTATAGTAGGCTGCTGAAAGTCATCTTTTAGCCCTTCTTTCCGAAGCTGATCGGTTACATCCTCATAAGGGACAAAATGAGGTTGGTGTCGCTTCCAGTAGTGCCGACGACGACCTACAAATAATCGAAATACGAGGCTAAAAAACAGAAAGAACAAAAATATCTTTAGCAACAAAAATGGGAGAATAAAAAGAAACAAGCCACCCAAAAGCCCTGCTCCGATGACCCTTAAAATCTGTGTAAACATAGCTGTAATATGTGTTTAAAATGCTCTGTACAAATACTGTACAAGAAGTATGACGAACAAATGAAAAAATTACTTTAAAAAATAGTGAGAAAGCTTGTAAATTCAACATAATCTCCTAAATAACAAGGTGTTACAAATAAAATATCATTTATTTATTCATATTGATTCTTATAAATCGAGGGAATAAAACTATTTTTGAGAAACAGTAAAGTAATCTTAATCGCCAGTTTTTAATATGATTTCCGATTTCGGCACCATATTCTTGTTTATTATAGCAGCTATTTTGCTTATTATTGGCATGTTGGCTTTGGCAAAAATAATACGCCCGCACCGACCCAACGAAGAAAACTCAGTACATATGAATCGGGTGAAGATCCTGTAGGAAATGCCAACGTACGATTTAACGTACGTTTCTATGTCATTGCTTTGGTATTTTTATTGTTTGAAGTAGAGTTGGTTTTCTTATTTCCTTGGGCTGTCGTCTTTGGTGATGCCAATTTTATTGAACAAACAAATGGCCTTTGGGGGTGGTTTTCTCTGGCAGAGATGCTTTTCTTTGTTGGAATTTTGGCATTAGGTTTGGTATATGCTTGGGCAAAGGACTATTTGGAATGGGTGAGGCCCCAGCCGCAAATTCCGACTATGCAATCGGTTGTTCCAACCAATCTCTATGAAAAAGTCAATGATAAATATGGCTCAAAAACACAAAATCCTGTCTAAAAATAGAACAGGATTTTGAAGGAGTATTATACTATTTAATTTACACCCACCAATTCAATCTCAAAGATTAAATCTTGACCTGCCAATGGATGATTAGCATCCACTAAAACCTGTGTTTCCGTGACTTGTACAACTGTTACTGGAATTGGCTGAGGGTTTCCATCTTGGTGCATATTAAGTTGCATTCCTACTTCAAACGGAATATCATCGGGCATTTCAGCACGATCAAAAGGAAAAACCATTTCTTCTTGGGCAGGACCATACGCCTCCTCTACAGGGATTTGAAGGGTTTTCTTATCGCCAATACTCATCCCCATAATTCCGTTATCAAAGCCTGGAATAACCATGCCAGATCCCAATTGAAATTCTAAAGGTTCACGACCTTCCGATGAGTCAAAGATAGTGCCGTCGGTTAATGTTCCTTTATAGTGTACTTGTACTGTATCCCCTGATTTTGCTACGCTCATTTTTATTTATTTTAGTTAGTTTTTAAGTCGCTTTAGTAGCTATTTAGCCGCTTTAGTAGCTATTTATATGATACTGATGATTGCAAACAACCACCCTAAATCCTAATAGGCTCTTGCAAAAAGCACTCTTCGAGTAGATGGGTTTCCAGTGAGAATACATTTTCCTTCTTCAGTGGGGGTGTTGTAAGGAATACAGCGAATCGTCGCTTTTGTCTCAGCTTTAATTCTCTCCTCAGTTTCTGGGGTTCCATCCCAATGGGCTAAGATAAATCCGCCTTTCTCGTCCAAAATCTGCTTAAACTCTTCGTAGCCATCTACTTTGTGCGTATTTGATTCTCTAAATTGAAGGGCTTTTTGATAAATATTTTGCTGAATATCCTCCAAAAGCTGTTGAATATACCCCTCAATGCCTTCCAAAGGCACGGTAGTTTTCTCTTTGGTATCTCGACGGGCTACTTCTACTGTACCATTTTCGAGGTCACGAGCACCCATTGCCAACCGTACAGGTACGCCACGGAGTTCGTATTCTGCAAATTTCCAACCAGGTTTATTAGCATCAGAATCATCAAATTTCACACTAATTCCTCTTTTTTTGAGCCCCGCTGAAATTTCTCTTACTTTATCTGCGATGAGTGCGAGTTGCTCTTCACTACGGTAAATAGGCACAATCACTACTTGAATAGGAGCGAGTTTAGGAGGTAGTACCAAGCCCGAATCGTCGGAATGTGCCATAACAAGCGCCCCCATCAAACGAGTGCTCACCCCCCATGAGGTTCCCCAAACATATTCTAAGCTCCCCCCTTTGCTTTGGAATTTTACATCAAAAGCTTTGGCGAAGTTTTGGCCTAAAAAGTGAGAAGTTCCTGCTTGTAACGCCTTTCCATCTTGCATCATGGCCTCAATGCAGAGGGTGTCTTCGGCCCCTGCAAAACGTTCATTTTCAGTTTTATAGCCTCTTATAACTGGTACAGCCATCCACTCCTCGGCAAATCGGGCATACACTTCGAGCATTTGGCGGGTTTCAGCCATGGCTTCATCGGCAGAGGCATGGGCGGTATGACCTTCTTGCCACAAGAACTCTGCAGTACGCAAAAACAACCGCGTACGCATCTCCCAACGTACCACATTAGCCCATTGGTTGATAAGTAGAGGTAAATCTCGATACGATTGAATCCAGTTCTTATAAGTACTCCAGATCACTGTTTCGGAAGTGGGCCGCACGACCAGTTCTTCTTCTAATTTAGCCTCAGGATCTACAATAACGCCACTGCCATCGGGCGCATTTTTGAGCCGATAATGTGTTACGACAGCACATTCTTTGGCAAAACCTTCAACATGACTGGCTTCTTTACTTAAATAAGATTTTGGTATAAACAGCGGAAAATAAGCATTTTGATGCCCTGTTTCTTTAAACATATCATCCAATGCACGTTGCATTTTTTCCCAAATAGAAAAACCGTAGGGTTTTATTACCATACAACCTCTCACAGCGGAATTTTCGGCCAAGTCGGCGCGTTTTACTAACTCATTGTACCACTCTGAATAATTATCTTTACGAGTGGGTATTGCATTTGCCATCTAAAAAACCAATTGAGGTAAAAAAATATTTTATACTATCTTGAAAATGTAACTTTTACACCCATTCACTATTTTGACTTGATTAATAGAAAATTAGTGTAATTGGTGTTAAAATAACATTTATAAAACTTTGATTTTCAGGAACTTTACCACATTATAATTTGATTAGAAATTGGCAAAAACCCTTGCAAAGATACTTTTTTTATGTTAAATTTGTGACCAATACTAAATCAATATCCTTCAAAAGAGCGTTTTAATAGCAAAGTATCTTTTTTTACTCCTAATCATTAGCAAAAATAATATCCAGATAACCATGAAAACCATTCGTTCACTTACACTTTTATCGGCAGTAGCTCTGATGGGGTTGTGGGGCTGTAATTCCAAGCAGTACGCAACCCGAGATGGAGCTGAGTACGATGATCTCTATGGAAACTCATCAAGTGCTTCAGTTACCTTGGCAGGCCCATCAGATGAGCAACGATTTGAAAATCGCCATCGTAATCCTGATTATTATACAGGCACAACGCCCCAATCTATCCAAAATACCCAAGACCCGCAATATGATTATTACGACGAGTCCTACTTGAGTTCACGTAATATTACCCGTAACATTGGCCCCAATGCAGGTTATAATGCAGGTTTTGCTGACGGCTACAATTCAGCATATAATAACCTCAACTGGGGAAATAGCTGGAATAGCCCTTGGCGTGCCAATGCTTGGAATTCATGGAGTCGCTGGAATTCTCCTTCTATTATGTTTGGCTATGGCTTAGGCTATGGGATGGGATATGGTTACAATAGCTGGTATAACCCTTGGAATTCATGGAACAGCTGGAACTCATGGGGCACTTATGACCCCTGGAATAGTTGGGGCTCTGCTTATGCTTGGAACAACCCCTGGGGGTATTCGAGCTTTGGTTATCCTTATTCGAGCTTTGGAGGCTATGGATATAACCCATTTGGTTATGGTTACAATAGTTTTTATTCGCCTTATTCGTTTTATGGAAGCGCCTATAATAGTAACGGTTGGTATAATGGCCCAACCAACAATATTCAAATTGTAGATGCTCGCCGCCGTCCTGGCACTGATTACTACAATCGCGTAGATCGCTCTTCAAATGCTTATAACAGCAATAGAGACAATACAGCACGTAGCTATAATCAACCACGTCGTCAAGGCTATGATCCTACTGACCGTAGTTACAATAGTGGAACATCTTCTTCATCAAGCGACGGCTATTATTCTCGTCCACGTGGTGGTGCCAATCGCTCTTATGATAGTTATTCTTCTACCAATGGGCGTTCAAGCAGCGATTATAGCAGTGGTAGTTCACAAGGAAGTTCTTACTCTTCAAGTCCTCGTGGAGGGGCTACCCGTAGCTATGGAGAGTCTAATACCTATAATCAACGCTCTTCTTCTAACTCAAGTTGGAACAATAGTAGCAGTAATAGCAGTAATTGGAATAGCGGTAGCAGTAGCGTAGGACGTAGCAGCAGCATGGGTAGTAGTAGTTCTGGCAGTAGTGGCGGAGGAAGCAGTAGTGGTGGAAGTTCATCACGTGGGCCCCGCTAACCTCATTTGAAAATTGATCAATTTGAAAATAGTTGATTTGAAAATGATAATTTCAATCTTTTACATAAAGACCTCGTTACCTGTTGGTGGCGGGGTCTTTTGCCGTTTTTAAATGTAATTTTAACAACCTTTTAAACAAATATCTGCCATGAAAAAAAGTCAAATAATAGGTGTTATCTTCTTAGGACTAATCTCGCAGGGATATGCCCAAAGTCGTTTGTATTCCAATACTACCATGCAATTTTCTGGTATTACCCAAAATGGTACAGCACGATTTCAGGGCGTAGGAGGAAATCATGCTGCCATAGGAGGTGATGCGAGCAATATCTTCGGAAACCCCGCCGGAATCGCGTTTTTTAATCGCTCAGAACTAAGCATCAGTCCTACTTTTTATAGCATCAATAACGAAGCACAATACATCCAGAATAATACCAAAGCACAAAAGGCAAATCCTAACCTTTCTCAATTTTCTTTGATATTGGCGGGCAATCCACAAAGCTATAACAGAGAATGGCGGCGCACCTCCTTTGGGATTAGCTACTCGCGCCAAGTCAATCTTAACAACGTCTTCCAATATGGAGGAACTAATAACCGTAGTTCTATGATTGATAATATCGCTGAATTATCAAACGGGCTCTCTATACAAACACTTGAAGATGAGTACAATAATGGTCGGCCTTATTCTATCGAATCAGCTTTTTATAATCTTTACCAAATTGATGCTTTATCCAACAATGGTCCCTATCGTCGCCCCGTACCACTACGAAACTCCTCTTTTGAGCAAAGCGGTAATGTAGAAGTAACTGGGGCTTCCTCCCAATGGACTTTTGCGTATGCAGGCAATTATGCGGATAAATTATATCTGGGTGTTTCAGGTGGCTTTTCGCGTCATAGTTATATTCGACGCAACAACTACACCGAGCGTTTTGTGAATGGAGGAGCTTTTCGTGGGTTGGATTACCGCGAAGATATCAACATTAATGGAAGCGGACTTTTTCTATCTGCAGGAGTTATTTATCGGGCCAATGAATCTGTACAATTGGGTGCCTCTATCCATAGCCCTACATGGAGTAACATGCAAATGACCTATGAAGAAGAAGTAGGCGTGGACATTCTCAATAACCGAGTGCCTGTATATGATTCCAATGGTAATCCGATTACAAACTCACAAGGACAACAAGCCTTCGACCAAATCCCTACCACTCGTGTCAATCTTGAACCTTTTGATTTTCAATATAGTATGAGAACTCCTCTTAGAGCAACGGGAGGGGCTACTTTTTTTGTGGGTAAAAAAGGATTTATCACAGCCAGTGCCGAATATGTAGGTTACAAAGGAATGAGTGTTAGTACTGCAGATGATACTCAGTTTAAAACCAATAATCGTCGTCTATTTCAGACCTCTTTCAACAATGTGGTCAACTTGCGCGTAGGGGGCGAAGCCCGTTTAGACAATTTTCGGGTTCGGGCAGGAGTAGGTTATCTACCCAATGCGTATAGCCAAAATTACAATGTAGAAGGTAAACTTGACCGCTCCAAGATTCAGTTTTCAGGTGGTGCGGGTTATCGCAATGAACGTTTTTATGTGGATTTAGCAGGTACTTATTTGCAAACCAAAGATGCTTTTGCCCCTTATACCCTCAACGACCCAAGCAATTATTTCTCTGCTCAATTGAATGCCAATAGCTTGAATGTAACAGCAACGGTAGGTTTGTTTTTTTAAGACCTTGGCCAAAAGCTACTTGGCCATCTATTCTGTTTTAGTTGATTTTATGGATTTAATAGGGATTAAACCAACCAAAGTTAAATCCATAAAATCTATTTAGCCTCCTCTTTTATACATCTTTTACACAACGGAAACCTACATGAAAAAGGCTGGTTTCAGGAGTGGAAGACGACCTTCCCGAAACCCTGTACCCATGGCACCAAGTAGGTTCACACAAAAAAGACCCTCCTCTTTCTGCACGCTCATTAGATAAATCTTCGGGTTTGGTAGGAGTACGGAAGAGTGCTTCATAGTTGAATTTCCAGTTAGATTGCCACTCCCACACATTGCCGCTCATATCAGTCAAATTCAAGGGTGTTTTACCAAACTTCCCGACAGGAGAGGTATAAGAAAAACCATCTTCGACATAATTTTTGAGGGGAAATTTCCCTTGCCAAATATTAGCATTGTATTTACCTTTGGTCTGAATATCATTGCCCCAAGGGTAAATAGTGCGGCTATTGCGTGCATTTCTGGCAGCATGTTCCCATTCAATCTCACAGGGGAGTCGTTTCCCAGCCCATTGAGCATAGGCATTGGCATCATTCCATGATACTTGCGTAACAGGGTGTTCGTCGGGGGCAGGAGGAAAATCAGGACCGAGTGGGTGATGCCAATTAGCACCATCTTTGAGAATCCACTGTTGGCCTGTTGATTCGTCAATCATACCTCCGTTACCAAATTTTTCGGCTTCCGTTTTGAAGTTGGTGGCCGCTATAAATTTTTTAAACTCTCCCACAGTTACAGGATGAATATCCATTAAAAACGGTTTTACTTTTGCCCAAAAAGAAGGCCTTTCTTGCTCCAGCCCCTCATCAGAACCTATATTGACGATTCCTCCATTAATATAAATCATACCTTCGGGGATTAATTTGGGGCTTTGATTGACAACGCTGCTGTCTTGAGGCTTTTCCAAACCAATATAGGTGATTGTATTAGGGAATTCGAGTTTTTTTAAGAAATCTTCATTAAGTGCTACTGCTTGGCCCTGAGCCGAGCCCTCGATTCTATTGTCGTCGGTTTGCTTTTCTGTAGTTTGGCACGCGTATAGAACGAAAAAAGATAGATGAAATAAATATTTTAGGCGCATTACAAATACGGATTGGATTAAGTTTTTACTGAATGACAATAGGTAGATAAATAGTCAAAGTAAGCTGAGGATTGAAAATAACCACGCACTATTAAAAAACATTAAACAAGGCAGATTATTGCTGAGAAATATTAAATTGTGGCAAATGAATTTCAGGTATTTATGATAGTTTATCTTCTTCTGCAATTTTTCTTAGATAGAACAAGCCCTACTTCCAAAACATCTTTCCCCATTTTATTTTACGAGCAAAATCAACCATAGTGTCTGTGCCTCGAATATCTATGCGCTGAATCTCGTAAGGATGAGGAAGTGGCCAAGCATTGAGGCGATTCCCAATGCGAAAGGCCAAAGAAATTCCCATCTTTGCCATACATACTTGCATCCACTTTTTACGAGTTTTATCCTTAGGACGGCCACCATAGGGATAGGCAAAAGTACGGACAAAGGGGAGTTGGTTCTGTTCAAAGAACTGAATATTTTGACGTAAGTCATCTTCTAATTCCTCCTCCGTGAGGGAAGCATAATTGCGGTGCGTGTGTGAATGAAGAGCTAACTCAAAGATAGTGGAATCGAGTTGGTGTAGTTGCTCAACCGTCATAATGGGCTCGGAAGTGATGTCCCAATGACTACCTTTCCCAACAAAAGCTGTAGGAACAAAAATAGTGGCGTGTGCCCCGTGTTTTTTTAAGATAGGATAAGCAAATTCTATGTTGTTAACATAAGCATCGTCGAATGTAATCAAAACACTTTTCAGGGGAGGGGGGCAATTAGCATCTATCAATTGAGAAGTGGAAATAAATTGATAGCCACGCTGTCGGAGGTAATAAAGGTGTTTGTCTAACTGATCGGTTGATACGGTGAGCATATCTCGCCTATTTTCATCTATCTTATGATACATGAGCACCCTTAGCTTTTTATCATTATGATAGGCAAAACGGTAAAAGATAATTGCAAGTACGACTCCACCGCCAATAACAAATACCATACAAAACGCTTATACGTTAGATTATAAATAAAAAAAGAATTTATCTCACGAATAGGCTGATAGCCTTTAAGTTGTGTGGAGTACAATAAAACTTTTCTAATTAATTGTAATAGAAAGAATGATAGGGTGTTCAAATAAACAGCCAAAATTAGTAAATTTGTTACCTCAAAATAAAATAGATACATTAAGTATTGCTTAATATTTTATTAATTATTATTCAAATAATACTTTGCCCCTCACCTTTTTAAATCCATAATTATATGTCACAAATTGTAGTTACAGAATCAGTCGAACCCTTATTAGTCGAGGATCCCCACCGCTTTGTTTTATTTCCCATCAAACACAATGATATTTGGCAATTTTATAAAGACCATGTAGCTACTTTTTGGGTAGCCGAAGAAATAGATTTATCGTCTGACTTGCAGCATTGGGAGAACCTCAATGATGGAGAACGGCATTTCATTTCGCATGTATTGGCCTTTTTTGCCGCTTCAGATGGCATTGTCAATGAAAACCTGGCCGTTAATTTTTTGAGTGTAGTACAATATGCCGAAGCTAAATGCTTTTATGGTTTTCAGATTGCCATGGAAAATATCCACTCCGAAACCTACTCTCTGCTCATAGATAGCTATATCAAAGACCCGGTAGAAAAAGACAAAATGCTTCGTGCCATCGAAACGATTCCTTGTGTTAAGAAAAAAGCAGAATGGGCGTTGCGTTGGATTGAAAACGGCTCCTTTGCCGAACGGCTCATTGCTTTTGCGGCGGTAGAAGGCATTTTCTTTTCGGGTTCTTTTTGTTCTATTTTTTGGCTAAAAAAACGGGGGTTGATGCCGGGCCTATCGTTCTCCAATGAACTTATCTCTCGCGATGAAGGTTTGCACCGTGATTTCGCCTGCCTACTTTATACCAAGCATATCATCAATAAACTCCCTGCTGAAACAGTTTATGACCTCATTAAGGATGCTGTAGAAATTGAGAAGGAATTTGTTACGGATGCGCTCCCAGTATCGCTTATTGGTATGAATGCTACACTGATGAGCCAGTATATTGAGTTTGTAGCCGACCACCTATTGGTATCTTTGGGTTTGCAAAAAGTATATCATGCTACCAATCCTTTTGATTTTATGGACATGATTTCTTTGCAAGGAAAAACCAATTTCTTTGAGAAAAAAGTAGGAGAGTATCAAAAGCCTGGGGTTAAAAACTCTACCAAAGATAGAGAAGTACAGACACTTGCTTTTGATGCTGATTTCTAAAGCAGTGTACTATATTTTTTCAAACGAAGAGGAGAAGCCTTGGCTTCTCCTCTTCGTTTGAAGTGGGTAAAGTGGTGACTACTTATACCCCAAAGCACCGTTCATTTGCGCAATAATATGCTCAAAATCTGCGGGATTGCTCTCAAAATCAAGGCCATTGACATCAATGGTCAGCAGCGTACCATCAATATAGGTATTGGCAAAATTTTCGTATAAACCATTGAGATTGAGAAGGTATTTATCACTAATACTTTGTTCAAATTCCCGCCCCCGCTTTTGTATTTGCTGTCTCAACTTAGGCAAATCTGCTTTTAGATACACGATTAAATCAGGCGGCTGAATGGCATTGGTAATGGTTTCGTAGAGTTTCAAATAGTTTTGATAGTCGCGTTCTTCCATGAGTTTGGAATCAGCCAAGTTTTTGGCAAAAATAAAAGCATCTTCATAAATGGTACGGTCTTGTACTACCGTCTGGTAGTGCATAGAGCGGATTGTCTGTGCTTGCGAAAATCGGCTATTGAGAAAAAATACTTGCAAATTGAATGACCAACGGGCCATATCTTCATAAAAATCAGATAGATAGGGGTTGCCTTCTACGGCTTCATAGAGTACGCCCCATTTGTAATGTTCTGAGAGTTTGCGGGCCAGTGTGGTTTTTCCCGCACCAATGTTTCCAGTAATAGCAATGTGCATGTAGGGTAAAGTTAGTCGTTATCGTAATTGGTTTTAATAAATAGATTGGTACTTTAAGACGTATAAACTTACTAAAAGTATTCCCGAAATAAATCATTTTTCGCCTTTTTTCGTTCCGATATGATGAAGGTCAATATTCACTTGTAGATAAATATGTATTTTTGCGACTGAGTTTTTAGAGATTTTATGGATTTTGGGTGGGCATAGCAATTCTTTTGAATCCATCTAAAAATTCAACCAACCTTCCTCAAAATCAACTTAAAATTGCCAAAATGGAATCCTATAGTGTCCTGTTGTATTACCAGTATGTTGCTATCGAAGACCCCGAAGCCTATCGGGATGCACAACATGCCTTTTGTGTTGAAAACAACCTCCTGGGCCGTATCATCATAGCCCCCGAAGGGCTCAATGGAAGTACTGTCTCTGGCCTGACCACCGACTGTGAAGCCTATATGAAATGGGTCAAAGAAGACCCACGTTTTGCCACCATAGATTTTAAAGAAGAGAAGCACGATACCCATGCTTTTCAGAGTTGCATGTGCGTTTGAAAGAAGAAATCGTCAATTCTGACTTGCCCGTCAATCCACTTGAGCAAACAGGTAAACACTTAGAACCCGCTGAATTTAAACAAATGCTGCATGAAGACCCCGACTTGGTCGTGATAGATATGCGGTCTAATTATGAGCACAGCGTAGGGAAATTCAAAGGAGCTATTACGTTTGATATGGAGAACCTTCGCGAACTACCCAGCCACATCCAAGAAATTGAATACCTCAAAGGGCAAGGTAAAAAAATTGTAACCTATTGTACAGGAGGAATCAAATGCGAAAAAGCCAGTGCTTACTTGCTCGATCAGGGCTTTGAGAATGTATATCAACTCCACGGCGGTATCATTAAGTATGGATTGGAAGCAGGGGGCGAAGATTTTGAAGGAAAATGCTATGTGTTTGACAACCGCCTCACAGTAGATGTCAATCAAGTAAATCCGAAAGTAATTTCGACTTGCTATGTGTGCGGTACACCCTCCGACCGCATGATCAATTGTGCCATAATAACGACTGCAATATCCATGTGCCTATGTGTGAAGACTGTGGGTGGCAAATGGAGGGTGCTTGCTCAGAAGCCTGTAAATGCAGCCCCCATAAACGCCCCTATAATGGCACAGGATACTATCCCCGCAAAAGCGACCATTATACACCTTTGCAGGGCTTAAAAAGTTTTAAGAAATCCATGAAAAAAGTAGAAGAATAACCATTCAAATACCTTCTTTTTCAAAATGGCCTCTGCCTCGGTGTCATCGTAGGTACGAATGGTTTTCTTTAATTCGGCCAACAGTTGCTTTTGGATAGTCTTATAAGCGGGATTTCCAGCTACATTTTTGAGCTCATGGGGTCTTTTTTGAAGATCGTAAAGCTCCCAATATTCGCCGTCATTGTAGAATCGAATCAACTTGTAACGATCTGTACGAATACCAAAATGAGTTTGTACACTATGTTCTGCAGGATATTCATAATAATGGTAGTAGGTTGCTTTTTTGGGGTTTTTGCTAAAAAATGATTGCCCCTGCATATCGGTAGGCACTTTTAAGCCTGCTTCGGTCAAAATCGTTGGGGCAAAATCAGTATTGGTATGAATAGCCTTGTCAATAGTGCCTGCTTTAAGATGTTTGGGATAGCGAATGAGCAATGGCATATGATGTGATTCTTCATACATAAACCGTTTATCAAACCAGCCATGCTCGCCCAAATAAAAGCCTTGATCTGATGAATAAACCACCATCGTATTTTCCGCCAAGCCCGATTGATCTAAATAGTCCAATACACGGCCTACATTTCGGTCAGAGCGAAAGTAGTGTTCGAGATAATCCTGCATATAGCGCTGATACTTCCACTCGTCTAAGGCACGGCCTGTTGGGTTGAGTTTTTTTAAATTCTTCGGTTACTTTATCATAATATGCCGACCAAGCCTTTTTCTGAGCAGGATTCATGCGATTTGTGAAGATGCCTCCAGCATCTATTTTAAATCTTCTTTCAGGCGCATCGTCTTGGTAACGGTCATATCTTGGCGTTGGGCAGCGATACGTCCTTCATAATTGTCATAAAAGGTGCTTGGCAAGGGAAATTTTACATGGTCGAAAGCGCGCAAATCGATGGTGTCGGGTTGCCAATTGCGATGCAGGCATTTTGCCCAATGACCAAACAAAAAGGCTTAGAAGCATCACGGTCTTTACTGAGCCATTGCAGGGCCTTATCGGTGATTACCTCTGTGGCATAGCCTTCTTGGCGAACCGTTTTGCCACCCATTTCAATAAAATCGGGGTTATAGTAGGCCCCTTGTCCAGGCAATACCGACCAATAATCAAAATATTGTGGGGTAGATTCTAAATGCCATTTACCAATCCAGCCCGTCTGATAGCCTGCGGCTTGAAGGTATTTAGGTACATATCCTGCCCCGCATCAAAGGTGCTTCGATTGTCTTTATGGCCATTTTTATGACTAAACTTCCCTGTTAGTAAAGTAGCTCGACTTGGTGCACAGAGCGAATTGGCACAAAACATATTTTGGTACAAAACTCCTTCTTTGGCGATACGGTCTATGTTGGGCGTTTTAATATAAGGACTTCCATAGGCGCTGATGGCATTGAGGGCGTGGTCGTCCGAAAAAATGATGAGGATATTGGGGCGTTTATCTTTGGGTTTGAACGATAAAAAACCTGCACCAAAGAGCAGAATAAATGCAAAAAGAGGGAGAAGTGTTTTTTTCATTTCAAGAAAATTAAGTTATAAACTTGATAGTGTTTTGAACACCGCCAAAGTTGGGAAATGATTCATTGGAGCGAAGATAGCAAAATCTCTACACAACGCACTAATTCTGATTCATTGGAAGAGGCAAACCCCAGACGGGTAGCATTGAGCGTGGCATCGTGGTGTTTACCGTCCGACAAAAAGAGGTCTTTTTGTAGTGCTTTCTTGGCTACCATTCTCAAATCGATGCTTTTATCAAATTGCACCCATACAGCCATGCCTCCATCAGGTAGCTGAAAATCAAGATAGTAGTCCAAACGACTTTGCAGCAAGCCACAAAATAGATCTCTCCGTTGTCTATAAATGCGGAGCGACTTGCGTAGATGTCGCTGAATAACTCCGTTTTGAAGAAGCTCGGCCAAAGCATTTTCTAATAGTAGATCACCCTGACGGTCAACGATTCGACGAAGCTGGGCCAATTGCTCAATCACGTTTTCAGGACCTACCAAATAGCCTACTCTAAAAGCAGGTGAAATGGTTTTTGTAAAAGAACCGCAGTAAAGTACCATTCCTGCACGGTCGGCACTGGCAAGGGGCAATAGCGGCTTGCCTAAATAATGAAAATCGTAGTCGTAATCATCCTCAAAAATGATGAATCCATACTTATCGGCCAATTGCAACAGCTTAATGCGGCGGTCGGCTCGTAAGGCGACAGTGGTGGGATAGTGATGATGTGACGTAACATAGACCATTCTTAGGCGTTTTGTTTGGCATAATTTTTCCAAATCATCAGTTACTAAGCCATGTTCGTCTATGGCTACTTTGAGCAAATTAGCCCCCGATTGCAAAAAATTCATGTTAGCCCCTGACCAACTCAATGCGCCTACCACTACATTATCACCACGTTGAAGTAAACGAGTACTGGCCAAATAAAGCCCCATCATGGTGCCGCGTGTGATGAGTATATTGTCTGATGTGGTCTTTAACCCACGGGTTTCATTGAGATAAACCGATAGCTCTTGCCGAAGCCAAGTAGAGCCTTTGGTATCGTTGTAGCCCAACTTGAGATAAGGGTTTCCATTCAACAAACTGCTTCGATAAGCCCTACTCAACTCTTGTAGAGGAGCCAAGCGTGGGTCCGGAAAGCCATCGTCTAAGTGGAATGATTGCTTTGAGAGCAATAATTCTCTGTGTAAATGAGGGGTTTCGTCCAAAGAAAACCCTGCCAATTTGATTGGGTTTTTCTCTGCTATTGCTTTTAGGGATAAATGCTGTGGTCGAATTTCGGGTAAATTTTTAGCGACAAAAGTGCCGCTGCCTTTTTTGCTCTCCAACCAGCCTTGCCCCAGTAGTTCGTCATAGGCTTGCATCACCGTTTTGCGATGAATATCCAGTAAAGCTGCCAATGGACGTGTACCCACCAACCGTTGTCCTGCTTTAAGTTCACCTTCACGAATCAGTTGCATCAATTGATTAGCCAATTGCAGATAGACAGGTTGCTTGGTAGCTTTGTCAATGGATAGCAAAGAAAAATAGGGACGCATTGCTAATCTCGGTAATTAAGCGCAGGTTTACGGTCGCCCACTAAGGCTTGATATTTGAAATTAGTCCCACGCCGTTTGTCAAACTCGGCTTTGGCATCGGCAATTTTCTTTTCGTCTAAAAACAAGTCTATGGCCGTTGCGGCCAGTGTCTTAGCAGCGACCATCATGCCTTTACGGCCAATGCTCATGCCCCCGGCAGCTACGGCTTGCCAGCTATGAGCGGGTGTACCTGGCACCCATGTAGCAGTAGTCAAACCAACGGTCGGAACGACCCAGCTAACATCGCCGACATCGGTAGAGGCACTACTCAGCAAACTCCCCCCAAGTGATTGTATAGTTTCCGAGGAGGTAAGCTCTCGAATTCCCATGCCTTCAGATTGGCTGATTTGCGCGGCATATTTTAGCTCTTCGGGCGTATATTTTACACCTCCGATTGTTTTTAGGTTGTTATAAATGATTGCTGCTAATGCATCATTTGGGAGTAGTTCATGTACACCCCCAATTACCTCTTCTTCTACTGTAGTGCCCGTAGCAAGTGCTGCTCCTTGGGCTGCTTTTTGTACACGCTCCCAAATAGATGCTACATACTGACGACTCGGATGGCGTACATAGTAAAAGACTTCGGCAAAATCGGGAACGACATTCGGAGCTTTGCCCCCGTCAGTAATCACATAATGAATCCTTGTGGCGGAGGGAATATGTTCGCGCATCATATTGACGGCATAGTTCATTACTTCTACACCATCTAAAGCCGAACGGCCTCGATCGGGAGCGGCGGCAGCATGGGCCGATATGCCTCGAAATCGAAATTTAGCAGATTTATTGGCAAGAGAAGAGGAGGAACTTGCATTGTTGCTATCTCCTGGGTGCCAGTGTAATACTACATCTACATCATCAAATAATCCAGCCTTAACCATATATACTTTGCCCGACCCTCCTTCTTCGGCGGGTGTGCCATAAAAACGAATGGTGCCTTTGTGGCCCGATTGAGCGAGCCAATTTTTGACAGCAATGGCTGAGGCCATCGAGCCTACGCCAAATAAATGGTGCCCGCAGGCATGGCCTGCAATGCCCCCAATGGCTTTTTTGACAGGAGTAGAATCTTGCGATAGCCCTGGCAAGGCATCAAACTCTCCCAAAATCCCGATAACGGGCTTTCCTTCGCCAAAAGTAGCCGTGAAGGCCGTAGGAATATCAGCCACGCCAGCCTGGATTTTGAAGCCCTCTTTGCGAAGCTGCTCCTGCAGCAGTGCCGAGCTTTTTACTTCTTGGTAGCCTACTTCAGCATAATTCCAGATTTGTTTGGCCAAGACACCATATCTTTGTTCTTTTTGAGTAATTTCCTTGATGGCATTTTCTTGGGCTTTGTTGAAAGTAGTCTGGGCATAAAGTGCGCTACTACCCAAAAACACGAATAGAAGTAACAAGTGCTTGGTCATTGTTGAAAGTATAGGTTAGGTAAAAGTGGACTACTATATTTATCAAAAGTGGATACTTGTATCCATCCAGTAAAGGTATAAATTTGCCCAAAAGAAAGCAACCTAATTTTATATGCAACCTACTGAACGCACCACTCCCAGTCGCTTAGCCAAACGCGCCCATTTTGATGAAACTACGGTTTATTCTATTTTGGATGAATCGCTCTTTTGCACCGTTAGTTGTGTCATAGAGGGACAACCCTTCTCTATCCCTACGGCTTTTGCTCGTTTTGAGGACTATTTGTATCTACATGGTTCAGTAGGTAGTCATTTTATCAGAGCTATTGAGCAAGGTATTCCTGTTTGTATTTCAACCATGCTCACCGACGCGCTGGTGGTGGCCAAATCGGCTTTTCATCATTCGGTCAATTATCGCTCTGTAGTGCTTTTTTCTACTGCCGAAAAAGTAGAAAACGAAGGCCAAAAGGTAGAAGCACTGCGTTGGATTACTGAAAAAATTGTACCGCAAAGTTGGGATTATTTACGCCCAATCACGTCAAGTGAAGTGAAGAAAACCACCGTTTTAAAATTTAAAATAGAAGACGCATCGGCCAAAGTCAGGGGTGGTATGCCTATTGATGACGAGGAAGACCAATCTCTGCCAATATGGTCGGGATTAATTCCACTGACAACCAGAAGAGAACAACCCATTGCCGATGAATGGAGTAAAAATGTACCTTTGCCGAAACATTTGATATAACCCCAACGCTCTATGAAACGTACCGACATCCAGCAACTACCCCAGTTTTTTGACCGCTATATTCTTCAAGTAGAAGACATAGAATTATTAGAAGGACTTGAAAAAAACGCCTCCTTGTTTGAAGACGAAGCCACCCAACAAAACTATTGGCCCTTGGCGACCAAGTGTATGCACCTGGCAAATGGACTGCCAAAGATACTTTGCAGCATATCATTGATACCGAACGGATTATGGCTTATCGGGCAATGCGAATATCGCGAAAGGACACCACGCCCCTGCCAAGTTTCGACGAAAATCTTTTGCCGATAACACTACCGCAGCTACTCGAACAGTAGATGACCTACTGGAAGAATTTCGGGCAGTGAGGCAATCGTCTATTTTACTTTTCCGAAATATGACCGATGAAATGCTTCAACGGGAAGGGATGGGTTCAAACCAAGTGATTACACCTTTGGCCTTGGGATTTGTATTGATTGGGCATCCTACGCATCACTTAAAAGTGCTGAATGAACGTTATTTCCCTTTGATTGAGGCGTAGGTCGAATTGCAATTACTCGGTCGGTAGGTTTAAACCCAACTGATCCACAACTTATCGTGAACCAAAAATAGCACTACCCACCCTGACCAAGGTACTACCCTCTTCTACGGCCAGCAGGTAGTCATTACTCATGCCCATTGACAATTCTGTGAGTTGATGGGCAGCGGTAAAATAAGTACGATTCAATCGGTCGAAAAACTGCTTCAAACCACCAAACTCTTTTCTTATTTGTGTTTCATCTTCTGTATTGGAAGCCATACCCATCAGCCCCACGATACGCACATTTTTGAGTGATTGATAGGATTCCGAATCCAATAACTCTTCCACTTCTTGCTCCGAAAGTCCAAACTTAGTTTCTTCTTGAGCGATAAAAATCTGTAATAAACAATCAATAATGCGGCTATTTTTAAGTGCCTGTTTATTAACCTCTTGCAGTAACCTGAGACTATCTATCGAATGAATCATGGCCACAAAAGGAGCAATGTATTTGACTTTATTTGACTGCAAATGCCCTATCAAGTGCCATTCGATGTCTTTAGGCATTTGCTCATACTTAGCGACCATCTCCTGTACTTTGTTCTCACCATACCGTTTAAAACTCGCGTTATAAGCTTCCATAAGCATAGTAATGGGTTTGGTTTTGGTAACCGCAATCAGGCGGGCATTGGGTGCAATAGCTGCTTCAATTTGTTGGATGTTTTGGGGAATTGACATACGTCTAAAAATCTATGTTACAATTGATCCAACCATTATCCAATCTTGCACCATATCGTTGATAAAACACAATAGCAGGTTCATTCCAATCCAGCACCTGCCACATGACCCCCGTACAATGAGTAACGCGGGCTTCTGCTACAGTAGCATCCAAAAGCATTTTTCCTAAGCCATGCCCACGCATAGACTCCGTAACGATAAGGTCTTCTAGATAGAGTCGCTTACCTTTCCAAGTTGAATAACGAGTATAGTACATCGAAATACCTACAATTTTATCATCTACCTCAGCTACAATGAGGCCATAAATGGGGTTTGGGCCAAAACCATCTTCCAGCATCCGCTCGGGGGTGTTGCTTACTTGATCGACGGCTTTTTCATAAACAGCCAATTCTTTTACCAACATAAATGCTTGGGGTACATCTTCGGCTATTCCTTTTCTTACGTTAATTTTCATCAATATTAAAGAAGTTTTTTAGGAAATAATGGTTTGGTATCTTCATTTTTAAAAAAATTATGGCCTATTTTATATCCTTGGACAATCAGAGCGGCAATGTCGTCAGAGTTAAATTTTAACATATCCAAGTGAAGCGGTTCGTCGGGTCGAATTACTTTGAGGGTTAGCTCATGGCCTTTTAGGTTTTCTTTTTCAACATAATTTTCGGCCCAAGCAATATCGCTATTCACGATTTGATTGACGTTGATATCTTTCACTCTATCCAACAATTTAAGGACATTTCGATAGTTAAAAGGCTCATCAGGCATATTTTCGGTGTGGCAAGCTACACAAATAATGTCGGTGGCACCATCCTCTAAGGCCGCCTTGATAGGTGCTACTACACGCAACCCTCCATCCAAAAAAGCCGCTTTTTTAGTCCTTTAATTTGTATAGCAGGCATCAGCGTGGGCAGTGCGCTACTGGCCAACACATAATCAATAAAATTTTCATCTTTGGGGTGGCATACACCATTTTACCACTCAATACTTCTACTGCACCTACTTTTAGTCTAATAGGGCTTGTCTTTAGGATAAAAGAATCTAAATTTTTGCGAATCAAAGTATGAATAGGGGTCGTATCTAAAAGACCATCAAAACGGCTCATGAGCGTATCAACACCCAAAGTAAAACGTGAGCGTACCAAGGCAATATCCTCGGGGCGGGTGATATTTTTTACCCAAAACTCTATCAACTGCCGGCTGATTTGGGGCCAATTGATTTTTTTGTGTTCTATGATTTGTTTTCCTGCTTCATTAACCAAGAAACTACCATTTAAGCTACCCACCGAAATCCCGTAAATCATGTCGGGTTCAAAACCAGTTTCTAAAATAGCCTGTACTACCCCTACCTGATAGGCTCCCTTGAGAGATCCACCTCCCAGTACCAATGCTTTCATCTATTACAATTCAAAATTAAATCTACCTCACAAATGCGATGTAGTAGTGTTAAAAACTATTTAATTCTACCATAAAGCGATTATCTTACTGGTATCTTGAACAAATTATCGTTCTAAGGTGTAATGTTAATAGATTTTCTCCCAAATTTGGCTTTTGTAAGCTAACAAATCAAGTTAAAGTCAAAGCTGCTATCGCAACTTACGACTGGCTCATCTAAACCATGCTTCTTTCCATCAAAGATATTCAAGCACCTATTGCCGTCGAAATGGATGCTTTCGAGCGTAAGTTTCGACAATTTATGAAAAGTGAGGTCATGCTTCTTGACCAAATCATGAATTATATCGTTCGTCGCAAAGGTAAGCAATTGCGTCCAATGTTTGTTTTTTTGACTGCAGGCGTGAGTGGCACTATTTCAGAAGCTACTTATCGAGGAGCAGCCCTCATTGAACTACTCCATACGGCCACTCTTGTACACGACGACGTGGTGGACGACTCCAACTACCGACGAGGTTTTTTCTCGGTCAATGCTCTTTGGAAAAACAAAATAGCTGTTTTAGTAGGCGACTATTTACTTTCGAGAGGCTTATTGTTATCAGTTGACAACCAAGACTTTAACTTGCTAAAAATTGTTTCTGATGCCGTCAGAGAAATGAGTGAAGGTGAATTGCTACAATTGGCTAAAGCCCGTAGATTAGATATTACAGAGGAGATCTATTTCGATATTATTCGTAAAAAAACAGCCTCGCTTATTTCGTCTTGTTGTGCCGTAGGGGCGCAGTCGGCAGGAGCTACCCACGAGATAGTGGAGAAAATGAAGCTATTTGGCGAAAAAGTAGGGCTTGCTTTTCAAATTAAAGATGATTTATTTGATTTTGGCGAAGCCGAAGTAGGCAAACCCCTGGGAATTGACATCAAAGAGAAGAAAATGACCCTTCCGCTGATTCATGCCCTAAGCCAAGCCAGTTGGTCTAAAAAGCGACATATCATCAACCTGATCAAAAATCATAGCGAGAAGCCCCAAAAAGTAGCCGAAGTGATTGAGTTTGTGCGCGATTCGGGCGGGATTCCGTATGCGACGCAAGCTATGGAGAAATTGGTCAATGAAGCGACGGCCATTTTGCATACCTTGCCAGCCTCTCCCTACCGTACCTCACTTCAAGGGCTGGTGCAATTTACTATTGAGCGTAGTAAATAGCCGTTATTTTTTTCGCAAAGCGGCCAAACCCAACATACCCACGCCACAAATAGCCAACCCCAACGACTCGCGGGCAAGCTCTATATTGATACTACGCATTTTCATTTCGCCCCAAAAAACACCCTCGTACTGAGGAGGCCACTGCTGGTAAGAAGCAAAAAAATAAGCCAAAGCCATAACCACAAACACATAGCGATGGGGGGCTTTCTCAAAAAAGATACTTAAACAAGCCACCACAGCAATACCATAAATAGGCATCCAAACTTGGGGGTCGGGGTCGTTGTATTGCACTACCACAAAATAAGTAAACAAAAGTGCTAAAAGAAGGGATATAATTTTGGTAGCATTCATAAGAATTAAAGGACTTTTGATGCAAAAGTAGGGTTATTTTCTATAATTTGCCACTTCAATCACACTTCACTAAAATCCATGAGAAACTTTTTTATATTGTCATTGGGATTGTTGATTTACAGCAACACAGTAGCCCAAAAGTCCTATTATGGCGAAGCCAAATTCCCAGAGCAGGACACCGTCAGTAAGTTTTATACAGTCAAAGGAGAGCGGCATGGTATTAGTTACTTCAAAAAACATCAATTCAAAGGAGTGGAATACACGCCTACCGATAAACTCACTTTTGAGGTCTATCATACGCCTGATGTGATGTATCACTGGTACCGCCAATGGGCAACGCAATACCCCAATATTGTTGAGGTTTATGAAGTGGCCAAAAGCTATGAAGGGCGGCCTATCCTACAAATGACACTTACCAACAAAAAAACAGGAAAACATACCGACAAACCTGCTGCCTATTTTGAGGGAGGTCGTCATAGTGGAGAGGTAACAAGCAGCGATGCGGTGCTATGGCTTACCCAACATTTGTTGGAAAACTACGGTAAAGACGCGGCCATTACTCAACTGATAGATACGAAAACGATTTATTTGCGCCCTCAAAACAACCCAGACGGCGCTACCATATATCTTTTTACAGCCCAACGCAATCGTAGTACCGTTCATCCTAAGGACGACGACCGCGACGGCCTCCTCGACGAAGACCCCGAAGAAGACCTCGATGGCGATGGGGTAATTTATCAAATCCGTAAAAAAGCAGTAACGCTATTGGAGAAAGAAAAAGCCGACTATGTACTTGACCCCCGCGACCCGTCAGGGAGATTGATGAAACGCGTACTTGAAGGCAAAGGAGAGTGGCTCGTTTATACCGAATGTATTGATAATGACGGCGATGGCAAATACAACGAAGACGGTATAGGCGGCCTCGACAACCACCGAAATTACCCTGAAAATTGGCGACCCGACCAAGGGGGGGACTTTACAGGGCGTGGCTATACCCAAGGAGGCGCAGGCGAGTACCCCTTGAGCGAAATCGAAACGCGTTCTACGGTGCTTTGGTTATTGCAGCACCCCAATATCTCGGTAGTCAATTCGATGGATACGCGCGTACCCATGCACCTACGACCTCCTTCTACCTCCAAAAGTAGCGAAAGTATGTTTCCTGCCGATTTGAAAATTTATACCCACTTCGATAGCGTCGGGTTGGTCTTTACGGGCTATCCTTGGGCGGGCGATGTCTATGAAACCTACAGCACCCGCAGCAAAACCGACCGCACTACTGGCGACCCTTCCAAGCCCAATCCGCTATTTGGTCATGGTCCTGATTTTGGCTATTTTTATTATGGGTCGGTATGGTATGGCGATGAACTTTGGAATGGTGGTGCCATGAAAGACTACGACAAAGATGGCCAATACGACGAATACGACGGCCTGATGTGGGACGACGAAGCCAATCAAAAACAAGGCTTCAAGCCTTGGACAAAAATAACGCATCCCCAACTCGGTGAGGTAGAAATAGGCGGCTTTCATCCCAAGTTTTTTGCCCAAAATGGCCCCGCATGGCAGTTGGAAAATTGGATTTCGAAGCAATCTAAGTTTAACTTGGCGATGGCCAAAGAATTACCCCAAATTGATCTCAAAGACGTAGCCATAAAAGCATTGCCCAACCGCGAGTATGAAATCAAAGTAACATGGACTAATTCGGGTAAATTGCCTGTGGCCTTAGAACAAGCCAAACGCATAAAAATTGTGCAAGAAGACCGCGTGATGCTCGATATTGACAAAACACTTTTGAAGGGTTTTGACCAAGCCAAAGTAACTATCACCCAGCCTGCGCTATACGATAAAACAATCTATGCAGGTTACACCCAAACCAATGAGTCAAAAGAGGCCATTTTTCGTGTAAAACTCAACCAAAATGGCACAATTAAGGCCAAAATCAAGCTACTTTCTACCCGTGGAGGGTACAAAGAAAAAGAAATCGTCATTGGAGAGTAAAAATAGCAACTGGCCATTTGCATATTGCTATACCCATATTCAGCACTTTGTGATTAATAAACTTTATTTTTCCGTAAAAAACACTTTTATGCCTAACTGGATTACTGCCAAAGAATACACCGACATTACTTACAAAAAATGTGAAGGTGTAGCACGCATCGCCTTCAACCGCCCTGAAGTACGCAACGCATTCCGCCCCAAAACCACCTTTGAATTACTCGATGCGTTCAACGATGCAACACACGATAGAAACATCGGTGTCGTATTGCTTTCGGGCGAAGGTCCTTCTGCTAAAGATGGTATTTGGGCTTTTTGCTCTGGAGGCGACCAAAAAGCCCGCCAAAAAGGAGGCTACCGTGCCGAAGATGGCCGCGACCGCCTCAATATCTTGGAAGTACAACGCCAAATTCGCTTTATGACCAAACCCGTTATTGCCGTAGTACCTGGCTGGGCCGTAGGTGGCGGGCATAGCCTGCACGTGGTCTGCGATTTGACGTTGGCCAGTAAAGAACACGCCATTTTTAAACAAACAGATGCCGATGTAGCAAGCTATGATGCGGGCTATGGGTCAGCGTATTTGGCCCGTATGATAGGCCAAAAGCGCGCCCGTGAAATCTTCTTTTTGGGTCGTAATTACTCAGCTCAAGAAGCCTTTGAGATGGGCATGGTCAATGCCGTAGTGCCACACCACGAGCTGGAAGACACGGCCTTCCAGTGGGCACAAGAAATCTTGGGCAAAAGCCCTATGGCCATTCGGATGCTGAAATTGGCCTTCAATCTCGTGGACGATGGCTTGGTAGGGCAGCAGCTTTTTGCAGGAGAAGCCACCCGGCTCGGCTACATGACCGACGAAGCCCAAGAAGGCCGCGATGCCTTTCTCGAAAAACGAAAACCTAATTGGGACAAATTCGAACGTTTTTCGTAAAACATTCATTTTACTTTTTAATTTTCAGAAACTGAAAATTAAAAAGTAAAACCCTAAATGGATATACAATTGGAGATATTTTCAGTATTTTTATTTTCTATAGTCTCGTATATTTGAGAATTACTTCTGAGTGAAAAAGGAAAGGGATTACTCTTGATATGTAAGATAAAAAGCTTGAATTGTGAAGAAAAATATACTAATCATAGAAGACGAGTCGGATGTAGTTAATTTTATAAAAAAAGGACTGACCGAATATGGCTTTGAAGTTGCTGTAGCGTTTGATGGATCCTCAGGCTTTAAAATGGCATGTGAAAAAGATTATAGTTTAATTATACTTGATATTATGCTCCCCCAAAAAAATGGTATTGAGGTATGTAATGATTTGAGAAATAATGGAGTGAATAGCCCAATACTTTTTTTGAGTGCTTTAAACACACCAGAAAATATAGCCAATGGGCTTAATTTAGGAGCAGATGATTATTTAGTAAAACCCTTTAAATTTAGTGTACTTATTGCTCGAATTAATGCTATACTAAGACGCTCCTCCTTAAATTCAAATTCAGCTCAAGCAGATAATAATATTTTTACTATCTCAAACTTAATAGTAAATGATAACATGAAATCTGTAACACGATGAGAGACTATATTCTTACTGCCACTGAATATCGTTTAATACTTACACTGATAAAAATAAAGGGAGAGTGCTTTCAAGAATAGATTTGTTAGAATCGGCCTGGGATATCAATTTTGATATGGGAACTAATGTAGTAGATGTTTATATAAATTATCTGCGAAAAAAGATTGTACTAAATATGAGCCGAAACTAATACATACCATAATTGGGATGGGATATGCAATGAAAGAAAAATGAAAACTCAATTAAAAATTGCATTAATCCTAATTGCAGCAAATTCATTAATATTATTGCTCTTTAGCATTAGCATTTATTACTTCTCTCAGATTATTCTTATTCAGATTTTATAAACGCTTGGAAACAAGAGCGCGTATTGCTGTGAGTTATAATTTAGAAACAGATGACATCAATGCAGAATCCTTAAAAACGGTCAGAGAAAAACACTTAGAAAAACTAACAAATGAAAAAGAATATGTGATTGAAACCACAAACAAGACAGACTTATCTCAATTGCAGAAAAACATTCATTTCCTTCAATTTATAACCAACAATTAAAAAGGGTAAGGCTAAATACTCAAATTAAAAATACGTTTTACGCTGGAGTAAAAACATGTTAAATCTGATAAGGCTTATATAGTAGTAGTTTCAGCAGAAAATTATTATGAAAATCATCATTTGGTTTTGCTAAGAAAATACCTTCATCAGTCTCATTTTAGTTTTGCACTTACTTTTTTTTCATTCTACCTATCCAAACATTTTTTTTATCCCATAAGGAAAATAACAGAAAGTGTGAATAAAATTAGTACAAACAATATTTATCTCCGCTTAGAAGAAACAAAACACAGACGATGAAATTAACTATTTGATTACCACCTTCAATAATCTGTTGAATAGAATAGAAACTGCCTTCGAAATTCAGAAAAATTTTATTAGTAACGCCTCACACTGAATTCGGGACACCACTCACAGCCTAATAGGCGAAGCAAATGTGGCTCTTACAAAAAAAAGGTCGGCGATAGAGTATGAGGTCTATTGATAAAAATTCTTGCACAAGCTGAAAGATTAAATGATATCAGTCAGTCATTATTATTTCTTGCTCAAACGGGTTATACAAAATAAACTTTCGTTAGAAATTTTACGCATAGATGAAATTATATTTAATGCCCGGAAGCAATGACTAAACTCACGCCACAAACAAAATACATATTGATTTTACCCTCTTACCCGAGAATCCCTTCAAGCTAAAATTAATGGGCAATAAACAATTATTGACCTTGGCGTTAGTGAATATTCTAAACAAAAATGCTTGCAAGTATTCAAATAACAAACCTGTCTATGTCAGTTTAGCTACAAGCGATAATATTTTTAAGCTGTCAAAGATGAGGGCATTGGTATCCCCGCTTCTGAGATAGACTTCATTTATGACCCATTTTTCCGAGCCTCAAATACCGTCCACTATGACGGGTATGGAATAGGACTGCCTTTAACAAGAAATATCATCGATTTGCACAAGGGGCAGCTTACCGTTACTTCTACATTAAATGTTGGTACTACTATCTTAATCAAGATTCCACAAGCCAACTTTATAAATTCTAATCCTGTTCTAATCTTGCTCTTATACCATTCTTAAAGGTGGGTTGTTTCTTCGTACCTTGTTAAATAGCAATAGTATGATAAAATCTGTTCTAATTCCTATTGACTTTAATGTAGAGTCTTTGAATTCTTTAAAAATAGCTTTAGCAAATGGAAAAGGGAAAAGAGTGAAAGTTACCTTATTATATGGATACGCATTAAGCGACTCCATTACAGAATTACTATTTTATTCCGCTTCAAAAATCACTCGCTCCTTGATGAATCCCGAATTTGAAGAAGCAATCACAATCATTGAAAGCAGATTTGAATCAATGATAGACTCTATCAGTATTGAATTGTTTCATGGTTTAAACACTACTGCATTCATCAATTTAATAAAAGCAAAAAACATTGATATGATTTATATTCCAAAATCATATCAATTAAACATCTACTAGGAAGATGGTTGCCATTATTCCTTTTATCAAAAAATCTAAGCTCCCTTATGAGGAAGTAGAATGGACTCAGATGACAACTGGAACAACCTCTGATCAAATTAACTCATTATTCATTTAAGTTATGGACAAAAATATATTTCCGACTACGCCAAAAAGCGATTAATTATTTTTTACATTCTTCGACTCAGATGGGAAGATTTAACAACGGATGGTCAAAACTGTTTATAGAGATTTTAGTGCGGGTCTTATCGTAGCTATGACTGCAATACCTATGGCAATGGGTTTTGCGATTGCAATGGGAATGTGACCCGAACATGGCATTATAGCAGGCATTGGCTTGTGCAGTAGGTAGAACTTTTGGGGGTCAAAGTATCAAGTATATGGACCTACTGCTGCATTTATTCCGATTATTGCAGCATTAATTACCAAATATATAATCCAACAATAGGAGGAAGTTTTGAGTCGCTCATGGGTTTTTGATTTTCGTTTCTATTATTTCGGGAATCATTCTCATAATAATGGGCTTATATGGTATCGGTAAATACGCGAAATTAGTCCCCAATTCAATTATAGTTGGATTTACCGTCGGTATAGCAGTAGCCATTGCTCTGACTAATTTTGAAGAAATATTAGGAGTTGAATCATTTAAAGATTTTATCGGGCAAGACGAAGATATCAAAGGTGGGTTCTTCCATAATATTTATGTGGCTTTCCATAACTTAGATAAAATCAATATTTACCTGTTCTCATCGGTGTCATAACCTTTGCTATTACCAAATTATTGTTACGTATTTCTATTTTTATACCAGGACCAGTTATCGCTATGTGTATAGCCACCTTATTAAGCGCTACTGTATTTGCTGGCAAAGGCTTGGTATTAGTGAAAGACCTTTATGGTTCTATACCAAATAATTTTTTTGTTTTTACTGCTCCTTCTTTGCCCGAATGGAATGTTAGTATTTTTATTGATATTTTATATTTCGTTGGAGCAATTGTATTTCTGTATCAGGAGTTGAAAGTATTTTGTTCTTCCATAATACGACAAATTCTAATAATACCAAAACGCCCTTTAATCCAGATAAAGAATTTTTTGGTCAAGGTATTTTACAAATATTGGTACCTATGGTTCAAGGATTTCCTTGCACTGGTGCATTAGCACGTACAGCAACGAGTATCACAGGTGAAGAAATCATTAGCAGGATATTTTAAAGCGGTTTTAAACTTATTTTAGCCTACTATTTGGCACAGTATTTGAGTTAATCCCAATGGCTTGTATTGGAGTATTAGTTTGGGTAGCCAGTAATATGATTAAACCCCGTGAATTAAAAGAGATTAAACGCCTGGGGAAATTTGAGTTTTCAATGATGCTTTATACTGCTATAATGGTTCCCATGACTGATTTTTTAACGGGTGTTTTGTCAGCCTTAGTCATTTATTTTGTAGTGAAAAAATTTTTTAAAAGAAAAGTATCTATTAATACAGCATAGGTAATATTATAGTTAAAATCGGCGTAATTAGGCAAAGACAATTGAGCAAAATCTGACTTCATCTATTAAGAGACATAGTCGTGAATTTTACATGCCTGTTTTCGTAGCGAAGGTAGTAAAATTAAATAGTCAAAAACTTTGCATTGGTCAGTCGTTCATTATTTGGAGATGAGTTTAAACCGAATCTTTAACAATGCCAGCAAAGTCCATTATCATACTATTAATAAAATTGAATTAGCTCTGATTTTGCCATAATCATTTTTATAAATGTTTGGTAATACGAACTCACTGCCCCTCATTTTATAAACCAAGATTCGTATAATTCCCAAAACCGCTAACCTACGATATACTCGCCCCTGACCATACTTGCTTATGTGGCTGCAAAAGCGACAGACCGCCATCACGGTCTTCGGCCATGAGAATCATACCGTTAGATTCTTGCCCCATAATTTTGCGGGGAGCGAGGTTGGCAATGAACGTTACTTGTCGGCCTATCATTTCCTCGGGGGTAAAATGCTTGGCAATACCACTCAAAATGGTTCGCTTTTCAAAGCCATCGTCCACCAAAAATTTCAATAGTTTATCGCTCTTAGGGACACGCTCAGCCTCCAGGATAGTACCAATGCGAAGATCCATTTTCGCAAAATCATCAAATTGAACCGTAGGCTTGAGCGCTGGGACAGTCTTGGTTTCTAACTCGTTCATTTTTTGGGTGTCTTGCAATTTTTGTATCTGTTTTTCAATTACCACGTCTTCTATTTTCTCAAACAACAGAAAAGCTTCTCCGATGGAAGTATGCGGTTTGAGGAGAGGGACATAATTGGTAGGCCATTGTGTGGGAGAGAGGTCGAGTTGTTTTTGGAGTTTTGCAGCAGTAAAGGGCAAAAATGGTTCAGAAACAACAGACAACTGTGCGGCAATTTGCAAGGCTACGTGCATAATGGTATTGACTCGCTGGGCATCTGTCTTGATGACCTGCCAGGGTTGGGTTTCGGCCAAGTATTTATTTCCTAAACGCGCCAAATCCATCACCAAGGTCAGCCCCTCGCGAAAGCGGTAGTTTTCGATGGCCTCGGCAATGCGTGCAGGAAAATCGGCCAACGTAGCAAGTGTTTCTTTATCAAAATCGGTCAATTCTCCACAAACAGGCACTTTACCCTCACAATATTTGTGACTCAAAACTACCGCTCGATTCACAAAATTGCCATAAATGGCCACCAACTCGGAGTTATTACGGGTTTGAAAATCTTTCCACGTAAACTCGCTGTCTTTGGTTTCGGGCGCGTTGGCGGTTAGTACATAACGTAGCACATCTTGTTTATTTGGCATTTCTTCCAAATACTCATGCAGCCACACGGCCCAGTTGCGTGAGGTGGAGATTTTATCGCCTTCCAAATTCATAAACTCGTTGGCGGGTACATTGTCGGGCAAGATATAATTCCCTTCGGCCATGAGCGTAGCAGGGAAGATGATACAGTGAAAAACGATATTGTCTTTACCAATAAAATGGACCAGTTTGGTGTCTTGATTTTCCAATATTTTCCCAACCTGCATCGCTACCATTTTGCTGCATCAACCAGTGCTTTAGTGGCCGAAATGTAACCAATGGGTGCTTCAAACCATACATACAGCACCTTGCCGTCGGTATCGGGCAGCGGTACTTTGATACCCCAGTCAAATCGCGGGTCATGGCACGGGAGCGGAGTCCTTCCTTGAGCCACGACTGGCATTGCCCTGCTACGTTGGTTTCCATTCGGTATGGCTATTGACATACTTTTCGATGTCGGGCTGCATTTTATCTAAAGGTAAAAACCAGTTTTTAGTAGGCTTTCAATACGGGTTTCGACCCTGAAAGCGTAGAGCGCGGGTCTTTCAGTTCTAAAGGGCTAAGAGCTGTGCCGCAGCGCTCGCACTGGTCGCCATATGCGTTGGGATTGGCGCATACAGGGCAAGTTCCGACAATGTAGCGATCGGCCAAAAACTGCTGCGCTACCTCATCATAATATTGTTCGCTGGTTTCTTCAATAAAACCGCCTTTGTCGTGAATGGTCTTGAAAAAATCTTGTGAAGTTTGATGATGAATAGGCAAACTTGTGCGCGAATAAACATCAAACGAAATGCCGAAATCAGCAAATGACTGCTTGATTTGGGTATAATATTTGTCCACAACGGCTTGTGGGGTCAGTCCTTCTTTCTTGGCACGAATCGTAATCGGAACGCCGTGTTCGTCGGTACCACTCACAAAAACGACCTCTTCGCCTTTGGCTCTCAAATAACGCACATAAATATCGGCAGGCACATAGCAACCCGCCAAATGACCAATATGGATGGGGCCATTGGCATAAATCAATGCCGCCGTAACGGCAGTATCTTTTAGACATAATAATCGTAAAATAACAAATTTGGAAAGGCAAATTAGTAAAATAGTGTGGAAAGGTAGGAGGGAGGTTTTCTTAAATCTTTTCAGGATTTTGGCGATTGTCTAAAATATTGAGTATCGAAATTTGATTATTCAAATAGGTATAGTATGGCGAATAATGAGGCGTAACCGTAATTTTTTCCTTACAGACCTTAATCTCCTACCCTCATTCCAATAGCAGGATGTATTTGAAGTAAGTATTGAGATTCATCTATCTGTTGTGTAAACTTCTCGGCAACTTCTGAAGACCATCCCTATCAATAAATAGGTTACAATTTCTCTAAAATCCTCCTTCGCATCAGTAGCCAAATTACTTCCCTAACCATATTTGCGCTTCTTTCATTACGTCGTCATGATAAAATCCCTTCCCTTCCTCTGAATTTTTTTTCAAACTTTAACAAATCGTGCCAATACTTTTTCTCTTCTTCTGTAGGTTGTTCATTCACCAGCAGTTTAAGGATAAATTAATATCTAAGAGCTCTGTCAAATCATTCAAAGCATCTATTTTCTTATGGATTTCGGCTTTTTTAATTCTAAAGCTGACATAATTTTCTATGATTAAGTGAAAGAAGTGTATCTCAAAGATAGCAAAAGCTTGACAATTATTACTCCTCCTCTTCCACGTTGCAAATCACGCTCCTTGATGCTGTCGCGCTTGTCGTAGAGTTTTTTGCCTTTGGCCAATGCAATATCCAATCTTTGCCAGTCCTTTATCGTCGATAAAAAGACGTGTAGGAATAATCGTCAGCCCTTGGTCTTTGAGTTTTAGTGCCAGTTTTTCTCATTTCTCGTTTTCTCAAAAAGTAGCTTTCGGTCGCGGGTGGGGTTATGATTGGCGTGCGTTCCTTTTTCGTAGGGCGAAATATGCAAATGGTGTACATACAATTCATTGTCTAAAAACACACAATAGGCATCGGTCAAATTTACCTTTCCCTCTCGAATAGATTTAATTTCAGTACCTGTTAGTACAACACCTGCCGTATAAGTTTCAGAAGAAATACTCAAGCAGGCCCGTCGGGTTACTGATATTGATATTTTTACTCATAGTTTTCTCCAAAACAAAAGGATAAACCCTCTATGGGTTGCAAAGATAACACTTTCTTAGCCATCGGCCGATGGTTCTGCTTCAAGATTAATCACAATTTCTCTCAAAAAGTTCAGAAGCTTCTTGCGTACTTTTGTAAAAATACGATTTCATCTCAACTACAATCCTTTTTCCAATGAAAAAACAATTTCTACTTTTAGGCTTTTTATGGCTTCCGTGGCCTTAGCCCAACCGGCTAAACCTGCTATGGGCTGGAAGAACGTACTCAACTGGCAGGCTATTCCTTCTTTTGGAGGTACGCAACTCTCGCCGATGGCCAGTGGTATACACTACATACTAACCAAATACAGAAAGTGATGCCGAATTGATTATTCAAAAAACCTCAGACACCACCAAATACACCTATCCGATTGGCGCAACCACTTTTGCCCAAATGTCGTTTTCTGACAATAGTAAATGGCTCACCTCAAAGTATATGCCAAGGATAAAGATAAAAAAGCTGCTGCCAAACCTGGCGGCAAACCCATACCCGACAAAGTTTTTTTATTGGAATTGGCTACCAACAAAAAAACAGAATTTGACCGTGTAAAATCCTTTGCTTTCAATGGCGAAAAAGCGACACATTTGGCGCTGCTACTCACAGCCCCAAGCGGAGGCACACCCACACCCGATGCGGCCAAAGGGTCTGATTTATTGCTCTTTGACTTAACTACGAGCAAAACTCAAAACATGGGAAATGTAGCAGAAATAGCTTTTGATAAAACAGGTAACTGGCTGGCGGCGACCATCGATGCCAATGAAAAAGCAGGGAATGGCATACAACTACGCAATATGACCACAGGTATCACTCTCACCATGGACAACGACAAGGCACGCTACCAGTCGCTCAACTGGACTGAAAAAGGCGACGGCTTGGCCTTGCTTAAAACTACCAAAGACGAAAGGTATAAAAATGAACGTGTGGGGGTATTGGGTATCAAAAACTTCAGTACCATGCCCGAACTAACTACCTACGACCCCAAAACAGACAGCTTGAATTTTCCAAAAGGCATGACTGTCAGCCCCAACCGTTCGCCTTATTGGTCAGACGAACTGTCGCGGCTTTTCTTTGGTATTCACAAATTAGAACTGGCTAAAAAAGACGACAAAAAGCCCACAGAAGCCAAAAAAGATACTACCAAGAAAATGACCGACGTGGAGAAATTGGCCAAAATCAAAGCCGATACTACCCTCAAAACCTTGGATGATTTACAAAAAGCATTGGCCAAACTCAAAACCGATAGTACCAAAACAGCCACTACGCCCGACAAAAAAGACGATACCGAAAAACCTGAAGTAACCGTATGGAACTGGCAAGACAAACGATTGCAGTCGCTCCAGCAAGTACGCGAAAGTCAAGATAAGAACCTCAATTATCTTTCTATGTACGATGTAACCGCCAAGAGGTTTGTACAACTGGCTGATAGTAGTGTAAAAACCGTTAGTGTTGCCCCCAAACAGCAATACGGCATCGGTACCGACAATTCAAATTATGAGTTGGAAACCAGCTTAGACGGTCGCAATTTTGTGGATGTTTACTTGGTGGACTTAAAATCGGGTAAACGGGATAAAATCCGTGAGAAGCACTATTTGCCCAACTTTTGGGCAAGTCCACAACCCTCGCCCGATGGCACTAAGTTCTTGTACTGGGAAGGCACTCACTTCTTTGTCTATGACATGGCTACCCAAACTACCCGCAATCTTACCGAAGGCATCGCCACTTCTTTTGTGGATGTGGAAGACGACCACAACCAGCAATCGCCCCCGCAAAATGTAGTGGGTTGGAGTAGCGATAGCAAATCGGTTTTATTGAGCGATGGTTGGGATATTTGGCAAGTGCCTACCGACTTAAAAGATGCCAAAGGCAAGACCCTTTTGGCTATCAATCTTACTCAAAATGGCAAACGCGACCGTATTCGCTATGAGCAACGCTACCAGCTCGACCCCGAAGAAAAGGGCATAGACCTCAAAAAACCGCTCTATGTGCGTAGCTATGGCGAATGGACCAAAAAGAGTGGCCTCTCGCGTATTGATATTGCCAAAACCATTAGTGTTAAGCCTTTGGTGTGGGAAGAGGCTTCTGTAGGTAGTTTAATCAAAGCCAAAAAAGCTGATGCCTTTGTATTTACCAAAGAAACCTTCACCCAACCACGCCAGTATTTTTTGAGCAATAGCACAGAACTAAACTCAGAAAAACAACTCACCAAAAACGCGCCTTTGTTTGGCAAGTACGCTTGGTCGGCAGGTACACGTTTGGTTAATTATGTCAGCGACAAAGGCGATTTACTCCAAGGGGCATTGTTTTTGCCCGCGGGCTATGAAGAAGGAAAAAAATACCCCACTATTGTTTATTATTACGAAAAGCTATCACAAACGCGGCACAATTTTGTCAATCCGAGTTATTCAGGTACAGGCTGGAATCCCTCGCTTTATACCTCCAATGGCTACGCGGTGTTTATACCTGATATTGTCTATCAACTCAACGACCCAGGCATGTCTGCGGTTTGGTGTGTATTACCTGGCGTGAAGGCCGCTATCAAAACGGGTGTGATTGACGAAACACGCATGGGGATTCATGGCCATTCTTGGGGCGGATACCAAACCAGCTTTTTGATTACCCAAACCAACCTATTCAAGGCCGCTGCTGCGGGTGCCCCCCTTACCGACATGATTTCGATGTATAACCTCATTTACAAAAATTCAGGCACTAGCAATGGTCAAATTTTTGAAGGTTCACAAGGACGCTTAGTCGCTCCGTGGGAAAACTGGGAGGCATACAACCGCAACTCGCCCATTTACCATGTCAAGAAAGTGCAAACACCGCTTTTAATGCTTCACAATGATGCCGATGGTGCTGTGGACTTCACGCAAGGCGTAGAATATTACACGGCTCTCCGCCGATTGAAAAAACCTGTAGTAATGATGCAGTACAAAGGTGAAAATCATGGCTTGGCCAAACTCCCCAACCGAAAAGATTATGCCGTGCGTATGATGGAGTTTTTTGATTATTTCCTCAAAGGAAAACCTGCACCAGATTGGTGGTCAAAAGGCGTACAACGTCTTGATTTAGAGCAGCATTTGGAAAAAAGAATTTTTGATTAACCCCTATCCCTGCCCTTTCCCCTCTGAGGGAAAGGGTATAACAGTAGCTTTTAGAAGGACATCGGACTTGCGACGACCCATACACCTGTACAATTTTCCCCTCTGAGGGAAAGGAGATAATAACAGCTTTTAGAAGTAGGACTGCCCGCTTCTAAAAGTTGTTATTATTTCAACTTCGAGAAAATATAATCATCCCAAATCTTATCTTCTTTACAAATCGCTTGATGGAGCACAGCCTCAAACGTAAACCCCGCTTTTTCTAAGACCCGCATCGAAGCCTTGTTGTATTCGAACACGCCTGCATAGAGCCGGTGAATATCAAATTGTCGAAAGGCATAGTCGCTCATTTCTCTAACCGCTTCGCTCATGATGCCCTGTCCCCAAAAAGGGGCACCCAGCCAATAACCTATTTCGGCATTTTTTCGGAAAACATCTTTTTGAAGCGTAATACCCACCGCTCCTACTGCTTCGTTGTTTACTTCTATGGCAAATACGGTAGGCAAATGTTCTGCTTCGCACATCTTTATCCATTGATGCGCATCTGCCGAAGTATATGGATGTGGAAAAACATCACGCACATTGCGCCAAATTTGGTAATCGTTGGCGTATTTGACCAAAGCAGCCTCATCGCCCTTTTGCCAACGTCTTAGATTGAATAGTGGAGGGGTTGTCATAGCCACAAAAGACTTCTATCTTTGGTTTTTGATTGAATAACTAAAAAAGCCGATGGCTGGCAGTCCATTGCTAAATACCATCAATATTAACCAAAAAATGAGTGTTCTTAAAAAATTGGCGGGCGAAACTGCACTTTATGGCGTAAGTAGTATTTTGGGGAGAGTCATCTATTGGTTTTTAGTACCACTTCATACATACGTTTTTCTACGTCCTGGCGAGTTGTCCTCCAACACTGAACTGTATAGCTGGGTAGCATTGTTCAATGTCGTTTATACGTTTGGTATGGAAACAGCTTTTTTTCGTTTTGCCAACCGCTCGCCAGCCCATCGTCAGGACTACTTCAACCAAGCCCTTACGGCCATTATGGTCGTCAGTATTGTCTTTTCAGGTGGCCTGATGTTGGCTGCACCTATGCTAAGTAATCTGCTCGATTATCCTGGCGAATCTTCCAATATTGTTTATTTGGCACTTATCGTAGCCATTGATGCCATTGTAGCCATTCCTTTCGCGCGGTTGAGATTGGAGAAAAAAGCCAAGAAATTTGTCCAAATCAAGATCATTAATATTATAGTAAACGTACTGCTCAATGTCTTTTTCTTGCTGCTGTGCCGCGATATTGCATTGGGCAAATACTTGACTTCATTACAGCCCTTGGGGGCATTTTTGTATCGCCCCGAAATTGGGCCAGGCTACATTTTCATTGCCAATCTTATCGCCAATGCTTGCTTTTTATTTTTATTGAAAGACGCTTTTCGTGGCTTTCAACTGACATGGAAAGGCACGTTATTCAATGAAATGTGGATATATGCCTATCCTATTTTAATATTGGGTTTGGCAGGAACGGTCAATCAAATGGCCGATCGCTGGTTTTTGCGGCACTTACTTCCCCAAGGATTTTATGCTGACCTTACCTCTGAAGATGCGCTCGGTATTTATGGCAGTTGCTACAAGCTGTCGGTTTTTATGTCATTGGCGATACAATCCTTCAAATATGCCGCCGATCCCTTCTTTTTTTCCAAAGCAGAAGATAAAAATGCGCCACAACTGCTGGCCTTAGTCATGAAGTGGTTTGTGATTGTATGTGTGGTGCTGTGGGTAGGTGTAAGCCTCAATGTCGATTTCCTGGGCCATTTCATGCTTTCCAAAGCCTATCGTGTGGGGCTTTCGGTCGTTCCTATTTTGTTGTTGGCCAACTTGTTTTTAGGCATCTATTACAATCTTGCCTTTTGGTTTAAACTCACTGATAAAACCCAGTTTGGTACACTCATTACAGGCACAGGGGCCGTTTTGACGGTAGCACTCAACATTTATCTTATTCCAGAAATGGGCTACATGGCCTGTGCATGGGCATTTTTGATGTCGAGTGTCGTGATGTGTGCACTATGCTATGTATTGGGCGAAAAGTATTATCCTGTACCTTATCGAGTAGTATCTGGCTTGGGGTACATCGCCAGTGCCGCTTTGCTGATTTATTTTTCGTCTTTTATTAAAATAACCAACCTTTGGATAGCGGTTCCTTATCATTGTGCGTTATGCCTTTTGTATGGAGTGGGTATTTTGCTCGTTGAACGCGATTCGATACCTTTGAACATTCGTAAAAAAATAAAAATTTTAGGCTAAGTGCTTTTTAATCATTGACCATGCTCTTCAAA
Organism: Spirosomataceae bacterium; assembly: GCA_041392315.1. Classification (GTDB taxonomy): domain Bacteria; phylum Bacteroidota; class Bacteroidia; order Cytophagales; family Spirosomataceae; genus Runella. Next base: position 118,308 of record JAWKMH010000012.1, read on the forward strand.
AAAACGTTCTTGTATCTTTTTACCTTCGCAGTTTCCCTGATAGCTTGCGACACCAGTTCAACATTCAAGGATCATCAAGATATTGAAGATGGACTTTGGTACGTCAAAAACGAACCCTCTTTTACTTTTGAAATTACAGACACCGCCCAGGCCTATAATGTGTATTATTTGGTCCGCAATGCTGTTCAATATCCCTACTATAATCTATATGTAAAGCGTTTTTTGCTCAATGACAAAAACAAAGTAGTAAATGAAGCCCTCAATGAACTTATTTTGATGGATGAAAGAACAGGAAAACCTTTGGGCGATGGTTTGGGCGATTTATTTGACCATAAAATCATTGCCCTTAAAGATTACCGCTTTCCACAACCAGGAAAATATACTTTTAAGATTCGCCAATACATGCGCCAAGACCCACTACCGGGTGTATTGAGCATGGGTTTAAGTGTAGAGCCTACCATAAAAGAAGGCAAATAAGGAAACTCCTCCCAAGAGGCTGCTCACTTTTGCCACATATATCGCCAAAATCCCCAAAGTTTCCTTGTGGCAAGGTATTTTAGGTTGTTGTCATTAGCGTATGCTTCTCGCTCAAAGCTGATATTACGGTAAGCCGTATAACGATGGCCATATTGTATCCAGCGCATCAAGAATTCTACCAAGTACCACACATAAAAAAGAATCAAGCCCATTTCCACTTGCTGGCGAATATGAATCTGCTCATGGTTGATAAGCCGGAGAGAAGGGTTGTTTTGTTTGAAGAAAATACAAGGAAACAAAGTAAGCCCACCTACCCAAAGAAAAGGCAGATGGACAAAAATCACGGGGAGTTTGAAGGTTTTTGGCACTAATTTTGTAAAAATTTGACTTCTTTATTTAATTTTAAGATACTTTCACGAAGTTAGATCTGAAAAGTTAATAATAATAAAAAAGACCCTCTAATTATTTTATCTATCTATTCTAAGCTATTTATTTTAAATACCCTATTACCCATGAATTTTACGGCCAACCTTCTCAACGTTTTCGACCATACCATTCATTATGCTACCATCGAAACAGAGGATACAAGAATCATCAATATAAAGATTTTGGGTGCTGAAAAAGCAGGGATACCGTATCTTATGCCAGGGTTTGTAGATGCCCATGTTCATATCGAAAGCTCGATGCTTACTCCATCGCAATTTGCAAGATTGGCGGTGGTACATGGAACAGTAGCTACGGTGTCGGATCCACATGAGATAGGCAATGTGCTGGGAGTAACTGGCGTAGAATACATGATTGAAGACGGGAAACGAGTTCCTTTTAAATTTTGTTTTGGAGCCCCCTCTTGTGTGCCAGCCACCACCTTTGAAACCGCCGGTGCTACCATTTCTGTCAAAGATATTCGTCGCCTGCTTGCACTGAAAGAGATTGGTTATTTGGCCGAAATGATGAATTTTCCTGGTGTACTCTACGAAGACCCAGAAGTGATGCAGAAGATTCAGTGGGCAAAAGCATTCAATAAACCCATAGACGGCCACGCGCCAGGGTTGCGAGGAGAAGATGCTAAAAAATACATTGATGCTGGTATCACAACCGACCACGAGTGCTTTAGCTACGACGAAGCCTTAGACAAACTACAATTAGGGCTTGATTATGTGCTTATCAGAGAGGGAAGTGCCGCCAAAAACTTTGAAGCATTGATTCCATTAATGGCTGATTTCCCCACAAGATTGATGTTTTGCTCCGATGATAAGCATCCCGATAGCCTTTTAGAAGGACATATCAATCAATTGGTAAAACGGGCTTTGGCCAAAGGATTTCCTTTGTTTGATGTACTCCGAGCGGCCTGCCTCAATCCTGTTTTGCATTATCGCCTTCCAGTGGGGCTATTGCGTGAAGGTGATCCAGCCGACTTTATTATAGTAGATGATTTAGCCACATTCAATATCTTAGCCACTTACATCAATGGCCAAAAAGTAGCCGACCAAAACATTTCTTTAATCCCCAACTTAAGAAGCCCTGTCGTCAATCAATTTGATTGTCAAAAGCTATATGCTTCTGATTTGATTGTCAATACTTCTTCAGAGAACTTAATCATACAAGTGATTGAAGCCTTAGATGGACAATTGATTACCAATGCGCTCCCAATACCTGCCAAGATTGAAAATGGACAAATTGTAACAGATATTGAAAAAGATATACTCAAAATCGTTGTTGTCAATCGCTACCACTCTGCCCCTGTAGCAGTGGGGTTTATCAAGAATTTTGGTCTTAAAGAAGGTGCAATGGCTTCGTCGGTAGCACACGATTCGCACAATATCATTGCCGTAGGCTGTAATGATGAGGCACTCGCCCATGCCATTAATCTCGTCATTGAGGCCCAAGGAGGGATTAGTGCTATTGGAGATTCTCCCAATCAAACACTATTATTAGCGCTTCCCATAGCAGGCTTAATGGCCAACGAAGATGGCTATGAAGTAGCAAAGCACTATACGGAACTAGACAATTTTGTTAAAAAAACCTTAAAATCAAACCTAAGTGCCCCATTTATGACGCTTTCATTTATGGGATTATTAGTAATTCCTTCGCTGAAAATGAGCGATTTAGGTCTTTTTAATGGGCAGAACTTCACTTTTGCCAAATTAAATTTCGATATTTAATTGTAAAAAAAACACTTTTTATTTTGCAACTTAATATAAAGAAAATTATATTTGGGTCGTGATTGTTTCTCTAACCCCAAACCCCTTCCTACCCCATGGCACGATTCAGCCTCACAACTGCAGAGGAAGTAACACTCTGGAATCAATTTCGTCAAGACGACGAAAATGCTTTTGCAAGATTGTATCAATGTTATGTACAGCTTCTTTACAATTACTGCACACAGTTTAGTGTTGACAAAGCATTGATTAAAGATTGCATCCACGATTTATTTGTCGAACTTTGGCAACACCGCCGTACCCTCGGCGACACTACCTCGGTTCGTTATTACTTGATGGCTTCTATCAAACGTAAATTAGTGCGCCATCTCAATGCCCAACAAAAAAATACGAGTAGCGAAGAAATCCCCTTGGAATACCACCATTTATATACGGCTTCGGCAGAATCATATGTAATAGCCCACGAGGAGTACCTGCAAACCAACCGTAACCTCAACGAAGCCATGGAAAAATTGCCACGTCGCCAACGCGAAGCGATTTTCTTGAAATTTTATGTCAATATGACCAACGAAGAAATTTCAAATTTTATGAAAATTAATATCCAGTCGGTTTATAATTTGGTTTTTGGTGCTTTAACAAGCATGAAAAAGCAACTAACCATGGAACATGTAACAGTATAGCGAAGAGCTTGCCTTGCTATTTTTTATACAAACCGCCCGAATTGGGCGGTTTTTTGTTTGGTGATTGTCGCAAATAGGGGTCGGCTTGGATCAATACACAGCAAATTGCTTTAAAGAAGGCTGTCCTATTGATTGTAAGATAGTTAGCTTGATTTTTTTACATCTAATAGGTTCAGATAAATGTGCAATAAACTTATGACCTACACATGTACCCGACAGCAAACTTTCCCATTGATTATTTTTATAAATTTGAATGGAAAATGCTCTTATTCTCTCCCCTTTTTCAATTTGCTCAGCAATTACTATATCCCTAAATGACCTCTCGTCGGGTAATTGAATTTCTAACTCTTGGGTTTCTCCTCGTGTTTCTCCTACTGATTGCCGAAACCGATTATTGATAACTTTACCAAATAACTTTAACGTATCGGCATCTGGCTGGGGTAGTAGCCCTTCGGCGTTGGGAGTTAACCCTAAGATTAAACTGGCATTATGTCCTACTGAATTTTCGTACATATCCACTAAGTTTCTGACAGGATAAATATGAGCTTCGTCATTAGGCTCCCAAAACCACTCATGTCGGCCTTTATAACCACGCAAGGGGGCATCTGCCATAGCTGGTATGTAATATTTCCCTTCTGGGTGGCCATGTTTAATCGGCTTGAAATCTTCAGCATCACCTCTTTGGTAGAACCATGCGGGATAATTAAAAGTACCCCAACATGGATAAGGTACTTTTCCTGATTCAGAACCTCCCCACCGCATGTCGGCTCGTTGTAAATTATGGTAAAACAGACAATTGGGCTGGTACTTTTCTACAATAGACAATACATCGGGGCCGCCTTGTGCAGGGCCGTGTGCACCGCCATCAAACCAAATAATAGCCCAATCGCCATAGTTAGCACACAGTTCCTTGACCATGCCTTCACACATTTTATTATAATAGAGCTGTCTATTTCTGGAAAATTCTGAATCTCCTTGCACCTTAAAATCATGAACACCCATGAATGCATCCCAGCGAATCCCTACATAAATGCCTGGTTTGATGCCATATTTTTTGCAGGATTTCACAAAATCTTTGACAATATCTCCTTTCCCATTTCGCCACTTCACCGCCTTCAGGCAATAGGGTTGACTTCGCTTTGATAAAGTGCAAACCGGTTTCATGTGTGACCGTAAGAATGGCTATTTTAAAACCAGCATCTTTGATTGCTTTTATCCACTGGTCAGTATCTAAATAGATAGGATTGAACACATTATAATCGGGTATTGGCGTAATACGATTTTCTTTTTGTCCATATTTTTACCATCAAATACGTGTAAATCATAATGAAATACCGCTACTAATTCGGCATCTTGCCATTGTAATTGAGCTGAACTCGGAATAGGGACATTTTGGCTCTTCACCATCGTCGAACTACCCAAGAACAAAAGAAAAAGGAGCAAATTTAATTTCATCATTATTTATGTAAAGGGTCTATGATGGGCTTACAAATTAAACCAATACGTCAGCTTAGCCTGAATAGAGCGATTGCGCGATTGGCCATTGGTCGTATTATAATTGTCAATATAGACTAAAAAGAAATCGGAAACAGGCGCAAAACGCCATTGAAGGCGAGTATTGATGTTCATGTTTTCAAATTGGCTATTGTATTGCATAAAAGTTGTCCAAAAAACCGACTTTGAAAATGTCCAATCCAACCGCGGACCAATGAGAAAGACATTGTTTTGGCCTATGGGCAAATCGATGTGGTTGTAAGTAAAATTCATGGCCAAAGCGATATAGGGCTGATAGCGATAGTTTAACGACCCTGATAAACTCACAATGTTTCCGTTGTAATACTGACCTATGAGCGGTTGTGCAAAGAGCCATATTTTTTTACGCTGATCGGTGAAATAATTCAAGGAGGCATTGTAGTAAGTAAACCCTTCTCCTTTTTTCAAGGAAGTGAGTTTTCCATTGCTTCGCAAAGCATCAAAGTCCGAAAACAGGTAGGTATAGTTCTGATTGACAGACATAACATTCGGGCCGAATTTTGGAACGACATAGACAAAAACGGCCCCAATGTGCGGTCGGTAATCCCTACATTGGGCATATGATATTGTTCTAAGGCTACTCCCACGCTGTATCTGTTTACTAAGCGGGTGCGTGGATAAAAAGAGAAACCCACGGTAGGGTTGATACGAATAAAATCTTTGCGCGGCACAAAGCCCACTTCAGCATCATAGCCCTTGCCTACCCAGTCGTGCGCCCAGCGAAAAGTATATTTCAAAACACTGTACATAGCCGAGAAACCATTGGCAAAGCCATCTTTGCGCTTGTCTTCGCTAAAAGATTGGTGATAATAGGCTTTGCCCTGCCAACGGCTATCTTTTGAGGTAAAATTATATTCCAAGCCCCCTACTCGATTGAACCGCGACAGATTACGTCCCAATTCGGGATGTAATGTTTGCTTATTGACAAAAATGGCAGCAATATTGGAACGGCTAAACACTTTTCGTTGCACCGACGCTACCGAATAATTAGCGGCTGAAATCCCTTTAAAGGCATCATCAGTGGTTTGCGCGTTAAGTAGTCCAATACGCCAGTTGTCGTCTAATTTTCCACTCAAACGCGCTCCATACAAAATGCGATTAGGTACACCCACTCCTGTGGTTGAGTCTTTGGCAATTCCAATTTGTCGAGAAAAAAATGGGCTAATGATTTGATTTCCAGCTCCCCAAGTCCACCTTGTGGTGGCAAAAAAGGGTTGATGATATAGCTCCCAAAGCCTGAAAATAAATCAGAATTTTCGAGGAAAAATTGTCGCTGTTCGGGGAAATTAATATCGAAACGGGTAAGGTTAATGACTTGCCTGTCGGCTTCTACATTAGAGAAATCGGGATTTACTGTCAAATCTAAATTGAGACCTGGCGTAACCGCAATTTTGGCATCTGCGCCAAAATTCATCCTACTGCCATTATTCGGATTGTCAGGGTTCACATAATCCTGTCCACTTCCTGCTGCTATGTATGGAATGATTGATATATTAGCTCCAGGCTTACCCAGTGGCTGCTCAAACTCAATAGGTATCGAATAACCCAAATTCATAATAATTTGATTCTGGGGCATTTGTACCAAAGTGCTGTTTTCATTGATTTGGGTATCAAAACGATAGCTTTTAAATCGCCATTGCTTGGTTCCCTCTTTAAATCGTAAGGTGGTAAATGGAATCGCCATTTCTGTTGTCCAATAATCATCATAGATTTTGGCTTGTCCAGTCCATTTATTGTCCCAAAATTCACTAAAGAAACCATTGTCCACAGCACCATTAAACAATAACGCCTCCCGCATAACTCCCATAGGATTCATCCCAAACAAAAAAGCATTGGTGCGGTCGTTGAAGGTATCAAAGACAAAACTTACATTGTCGTTGCCACCTGCACGGTAATCGCGACGATAGGATAATATCACAAATTTTTTATCGCGGGCGTAGCATTTTGAACTTACATAGATGTTTTTGTTATCGTAGGTGATTCTGATTTCGGTTTGCAGTTGGGCTTTAACCGTATCAGCTGGGAAATACTGCCAAAACTCTCCTACGCTGGGCGTATTTTGCCAAACGGTTTCATCTAAAACCCCGTCTATTTTTATTTTTTCGTTGGTCAATTTAACCTGATAAGGCAACTCAGATTGGGTAAAAGCTAAAATAGGAAAAAACAGTAGTAAAATTATTCTCATGATAGGCAGTGGAAGTGAAGGCCACAAAGATAAAACAAAGCCGTAGAAATTGTTGCTTACACAACCCATAACACCTCATTTTTTTGTACAAAACCAAGAAAAATAGCCAATTCCTGTCTGTCAATGACCGCTTGATAACAAAGTAATTTATTTTCAGGTGGTATGCCTTGGTTTCGTTATTTTTGTTTTAAGCAATATCCGCCCATTGTTATGAAACATGTACCTATATTTTTACTTTTCTTCACCTATTCATTTCTGCAAGCCCAAGAGAAAGTAGATATTACCACCTGCGATGCAATAAGTTCAGGAGTAATTTGTATTTCTCCTACCGACTCTCTATACGAATTATGTGTAAAATTGAAACCAGGGCCATGTACTGACAAAGTTTATGGAGTAACTTGGGATGATGGTAAAAAGGAGGATGTAACACTCAATGCAGAAATTACCATCAAACATGTTTATGATTTAAAAGAATTTCTCAAAAACTGTAGTACTGGCCTAATTAGCTTTGATATTTCGATAAAAAGTAAAACTTGCCTCGGTGATAATAAAGCATTTACCATTTATTTTAACAAAAGGCCACAAGCACGCCCATCGGCTGGAGCAGCCTGCGAAGAGTCGCCCGTACGACTTTCCAATAATTCTTGCCCTACCTCTTCTGATATTACTTTTTTGTGGGATTTGGGCAATGGTCAAACCAGCAACAGCTTCAGCCCTTCAGTAACCTACCCCGACCCTACCAAAACCTACAGAGTAAAACTCACGGCTACTTCTATGAACTGTGGTGTGAGCAGTGCCGAAATAGAGATAAAGCCCAAAAAACTCCCCGAAGCCAAATACAACACAACGGGCTTTGCGTTTATGAACAAAGACACTGCCGTCGTGTGTTTGGCCAGTGGAGGCACGCTCACCTTCGATGCCACTATCTCGATTGATGCCACACGCTATGAATGGAGCATCAGCCCCCGTGATTATCGTTTTTTGAACAATACCAACGCCAACTCAGCCAAGCCTGTCATTCAGTTTACCAAAGCGGGTTTGTACCAAATAACATTGGTGGCTGTCAATGATTGTGGGCGTTCCAAACCCGTCGTTTGTACCCATGAGGTACTTGATTTGCCCAAACTCAATTTGCCTAAGCAGGCTGATGTATGCCAAGCGCCCTTCAAATACCAATTTGCAGCACAAAGTGGGGTTTCGTATAAACTCAATGGTCGGGCTTTCAACCCTTCCATGGGTGAAGATTTGATGTTTCAGGCTACGCCCTATATCGTAGAAGCGAGCATCGCCGACCGTTGTGGCAATATGGTTACGGATAGAGATACCTTTTTAGTGTCAGCCCTCACCCAGGTGAAAATTTTATCGCCTTTGCGTGACACTACCTTGTGTATAGGAACCAACTTCCTACCGCTTACGGCCAGTATTCCCAACGGAACGTGGTCTGGATCGGTACTGATTGAAAATCAAGGCACTAATCGGATTTTCAACCCTAAAACCCTGGGGACACATTTGATTCGGTATGTGGTAGGTTCGGGGAGTTGTACTGTGCGCGACAGCCTCGTAGTTAATGTAGAAGGCATCAAACCTACTGCTACCGACTTGAGTGTTTGCCAAGGGGTTACATTTTTAAAACTACAAGCCACACCCGCAGGAGGCAAATGGTCGGGCTGTAGTAATTGCCTCAAGGGTGATACGCTTTTGGTAAATACCCTGACCACCAACCAAATCAGACTCACTTACGAGGTCAGTAGCCCTAAGGGATGCCGCGCCACTGCCGATGCTACTATCAGCATAGGTCGCCCTAAAGCCGATTTTAGCATCACTAATGCCTGTACTGGAGAGGCCATTAGACCAACCAATAACTCCACGGGAGCGGGTAATTATACTTGGTTAGTCAATGGAGTGAATATGTCAAGCATGGCCTCGCCTTCACTTTCTTTGTCCCAGGGTATCAGTAAAGTAACGCTCATTGCGGGGTCGGGGTCTTGCAGCGACAGCGTTTCGCGCAATGTAACCATTACGGCCCCACCTACTAATGCCAATTTTAGCCTCAATCAGTTGCAGGGATGCGCACCACTCAATGTAACATTCGCACCAGCAGGACCACAGGCGGCTATCAACGAATACACCTGGAATTTTGGGGATGGTTCGCCTGATTTCAAGGGTTTTCAGCCACCTACCAAGATTTTTGATAACCGCGAGCGTACCGAGAAAACGTTCACAATTACTTTCTCCACAAAAAATAGCTGCGGCGAACAAAAATCGTCCCAAACGATTACGGTACGCCCTTTGGCCAAAGCCGAAATAGGCGTGGACTCTACGACGGTGCGTTGTACGCCCGCTTTGCTCACTTTTACCAATCGCTCCACAGGGCATGATAAGCCCCAAACACGCTGGTTTTTTGGGGATGGCACGTCGCGCTTATCGGGTGCAGATACACTCAAACATTGGTTTTCGACCAAAGACAGCGCGCGTACCTTCAAAGTGCGCTTGGAGGTAGTCAGTGCTTGTGGGCGCGATAGTGCCGAAGTCGCGATTCGGGTTTTTCCAACCATCGTGAAAGCCGCTTTTGAAATGTCGAAGTCGGAAGTGTGCCCAGGAGAAGCGATTCAGTTCAAAGATTCAACCGTTCCTAAACCCGACCGTTGGGTGTGGAAATGGGGTGATGGCAGTACTGATACCCGTGCCAATCCTACCCACGCTTTTATGCAACCCAACAAGGATTATCGCGTCACGCTCATTGCCTACACTACCTGTGGGGCCGATTCTACCCAAAAGACAGTAAAAGTCAGTAGCTTGCCTACGGGCGATTTTCGTTTAGAAACCCCCTTGGCCTGTCAGGGGCAACCCGTGCAGTTTACCAATTTATCTAACCCTACTTTGGGGTTTATTTGGGATTTTGGCGATGGTTCGCCCCTCGATTCGGTCCATTATTCTCCCAAACATATCTACACCACCAACGCAGCCAATCTTTCGGCTACCCTTACGGTATATCGTGGCACAGCAGCCTGTAAAAGCCAGCCTGTTCGTAAAGCCATCCCTATTTTGCCCCGTACCAAAGCCGATTTTGATATTGATACCGACTCGCTGATTTGTGCCCCTGGCCCTGTGCGATTGGTCAATAAATCGCAAAATGCAGATACTTATCGCTGGTATTTTAGCGATGGGCGTACTTCCGATGCGCCAAATCCTATCCTGCCTTTTGCAAAAGGGCAATACGATGTCAAGCTCGTGGTGAGTAATCGGGGCGTTTGCAGCGATTCTACATTTCGGGTATCGGCCTTTAGTGTGGACAGTTGTGCTGTAATTGTGCCACAGGTATTTACGCCCGATGGCAACGCACAGGGCGACTTTTACACGCTTTTTGGCAGTGGCATCAAAGAAATTGCTTGGCTGCGTATTCGTGATAGATGGGGAGAATTAATATTCGAGATGAAAAATGTTCTTGCTGGTCAGCAAGATGCTCAAAACGCATGGGATGGGACTTTCAATGGCCGCCCCATGCCTGCCGATATGTATGTGGTAGAGGCCGAAGTAATTTATATAGAAACCCGTAAACGCGATCGAATCAGAAGGAACATCTACTTAATGCGCTCAAAACCATGAAAAAAAGACTGATTCCTGTACTAATAGCCGTCGGGTTTGGCTTTGAGGCCACAGCGCAAGCACCCCAGTTTTCCCAATTTTATACCAATCCTATTTTTCAAAATCCTGCTTTAGCTGGAGATGCTGGAGCAGGGCGTTTTATTGTTAATTACCGCAACCAATGGCAGTCGGTGGGTATTCCCTATCAAACCATGGCCGCCTCATTTGACACCTACGCCGAAGATGCCCAGGTAGGCTTGGGTATCCAACTCATGCACGACCGGCGGGGAGCTTTTATGAAGAGTAACTCCGTAGCTGGGCAAGTATCGAGGCAGTTTGTATTGGATGCCAATAGCTATTACCGCCTTACGCCTGGGCTACAAGCGGCTTGGGTGTCCAATCAGTGGAATGGCAGCGACCTGACTTTCGTAGCACAATACGCTACGGGCATGCCCGATCCACTGGCACAACCCGACTGGACTGACAACCGCTTGGCTGTTTCGAGTGGGCTGCGCTTCGATTACGACCCCCAAACCGACCATGAGGCTTCGTATTGGGCAGGCATATCTTACCACAACATGGGTTACCGAAACGACGATTGGCTGCGCGAGCGTTGGGGACTGCAAATGGGTGCCCAATTCCCATTGGGGGCATCGCCATTCAGTCACGGCTATGGCCGCGATTTGGACCGTGAAAGTGCGTTGAGTTTGGCCTTGCAACTTCGTCGTCAAGGAGTCAATAAACAGTTGGATGTGGGAGCTAACCTGATTTTTTCACCCCTTTTATTTGGTCTTTGGTACAGGGGCTTGTTGGTGGATCCCAAGCGCCGCGATGCCTTGATTGGCACCATTGGCTGGGCACGCGACAAACTACTGTTTCAGGCCAGCTACGACCTTACCATTTCATCATTGGGTACCGATACCGGGACATTTGAGTTGGCGGTATGGTATGGTCTTGATGCTCTTTTTAGTTTTTCGGGGAAAAACCGTAACGCACGCCGCAAGACCCGTTGTTTGAAGTATTAGTTGATTACCCAAACAACTCACTCGACAGATACCTGTCGCCACGGTCGCAGACGATAAAGACGATAACGCCGCTTTCCAATTCTTGCGCCAACTGAATGGCGGCGTGGGCGGCTCCTCCGCTGCTCATACCCGAAAAGATACCCTCTATTTGGGCCAATTCGCGGGCGCGTTGGGTAGCGTCTTCTTGCGAAACCTCCATGACCCTGTCCACACGTGAGGGGTCAAATATTTTGGGTAAATATTCGATAGGCCACTTACGAATCCCTGGGATACTCGATCCATCGGTGGGTTTGACAGCCTACAATTTGTACGTCAGGATTTTGCTCTTTCAAAAAGCGCGAAGTACCCATAATCGTACCCGTTGTGCCCATTGACGATACAAAATGAGTAACTTCCCCCTCCGTATCACGCCAGATTTCGGGGCCCGTACTGCGGTAATGGGCCCAATAATTATCGGGGTTGGCAAATTGATTGAGCATCAAATAGCCCCCTTCAGCCACTTTCTGATCGGCATAGTCGCGTGCCGATTCGATGGTGTCGGTCAAAATTACTTTTGCTCCAAAAGCCTCCATGGTCAGGACCCGCTCACGGGTAGAGTTTTTAGGCATAGTGAGCTCAATTTCTATGTTATACAACCGTGCTATCATGGCCAAGGCAATGCCCGTATTGCCGCTGGTGGCTTCAATAAGTTTCATCCCTGGTTTGATTTCGCCACGCTCTACAGCCCCTTTTATCATGCTATGAGCGGCGCGGTCTTTGACACTTCCGCCGGGGTTATGGCCTTCGAGTTTTCCATATAGTTTCACGTTGGGATTAGGATTCATGCGCGTCAGTTCGACGAGCGGTGTATTTCCTATAAAGTCTAAAAGGGTAGGCATATAGTCGTCATTAAAAGGTTAGATGTGTCGGGTTCTTTCATTCTTATTACAATCAGGAGCGTTTTATCATTCCAAACTTAGCGTTTAAATTTATACAATTCAGCCTATCTATTTCTATTTTTGTGTTCAACTATTCCTATTTGATATGCTTGCGCCCCTGCCCGAACGAATACGTCCACAAGTCTTAGATGATTTTATCGGTCAAAAGAAACTATTAGGTAAAAATGGGGCATTGCGGCGATCTATTGACAATAATCTTGTGCCTTCCATGATTTTGTGGGGGCCACCTGGGGTAGGCAAAACCACCTTGGCGCTACTCATTGCCACCGCTACCAAGCGTGTTTTTCATCCTTTGAGTGCCATCAATTCGGGGGTCAAAGAACTGCGCGAAGTCTTGGCACGTCCCTCGGGACTTTTTGCTCCTGTGGTTTTTATTGACGAAATACACCGCTACAACAAAAGCCAGCAAGATGCGCTGCTGGGGGCAGTAGAGAAAGGGCAAATTACGCTCATTGGTGCTACCACCGAAAACCCTTCTTTCGAGATTAATTCGGCCTTATTGTCGCGTTGTCAGGTGTATATTTTGGAAGCACTGAGTAAGGAGGAGTTGATTGAAATGCTGCATCAGGCTGTCGAAAAAGACGAGGTTTTAAAATCAAAAAATATTCAGTTTGCATCTTACGACGCACTGCTACGACTCTCGGGCGGCGATGGGCGCAAGTTACTGAATCTGCTGGAACTGGTCGTCAATGCGCATTTTCACCATACATCTATCCAAATAACGGATGAGGCTGTGATGGAAGTAGCTCAACAAAATTTGGCGCGCTACGACAAATCGGGCGAGCAACACTACGACATTGCTTCGGCTTTTATTAAATCCATGCGCGGCAGCGACCCCAATGCCGCCTTATACTGGATGGCGCGTATGATTAAGGCAGGTGAAGACCCCGAATTTATTGCACGCAGGATGTTGATTTTGGCCTCTGAAGATATTGGCAATGCCAATCCCACGGCTGTTATCATGGCCAATGCTTGCTTGCAGGCCGTGAAAGCCATTGGCTACCCCGAATGTCGGATTGTGTTGGGGCAAGTAGTGGTCTATTTGGCTACTTCTCCCAAAAGCAATGCCAGTTATGTCGCGATTGATGAAGCCTTGGCATTAGCCGAAAAAACAGCCCATTTGCCCGTACCACTCCACCTTCGCAACGCCCCTACGAAGTTAATGAAAGAGATAGGTTACGGCAAAAATTACCAATATGCCCACAACTACGAAGGCAATTTTACGCCTTCAGATTATTTGCCCGAAGAATTGAAAGGGACAAAAATCTACGAACCAGGCCACAATGCACGCGAAAATGAAATTCGCAGACAGTTGCAGCAGTGGTGGGGCGACTGGTACGGCTATTGATTTCGTGATTTGAGGGCAGCAATGGCTGCGCGGGTTTGCTCAGATAATACCAGCCGTCCACTCATAGCGGCGCGTTCTGCCAGTAAGGTATCCCAATGAGTTGTGTTTTCCCAAAAAACTTTTTTTAATGTACGCAACGCCTCGGGGTTGTATTGAACGAGCGATTGGGCGAATGCCTCAACAGCTTCGTCCATGGCTTCGGTCGTATCAAATACTTCGGCATAAAGTCCCTTTTCTTTGGCCCACGAAGCGGCATAGAAAGTAGGGGCATTGAGGGTCATTTGCGAAAAAGCAGCGATGCCTATTTTGCGTTCAATCGCTGGCCCCACCACAAAAGGCCCTATGCCAATGAGCAATTCACTTAGCCGAATAGCGGCGTATTGGGTAGCAAAACAATAGTCGGTGGCAGCAATCAGGCCTACACCTCCACCCACAGCCTTGCCTTGCACGCGCCCAATGACCAGCACAGGACTTTGCCGACACGCATTGATGACATGAGCAAAACCCGAAAAAAAAGCCAATCCTTCGGCTTCGGTCTGAATAGCTGCCAATTCCTCGAAACTGGCTCCTGCACAAAAAGTACGCTCGCCACCACTTTTAAGAATAATTACTTTGACGGTAGGGTTTTCGCCCGTTTGCTGGATGGTTTTTGCCAAAAGAGCTAATAAAAAACTGGGCAACGAATTTTGTGCAGGATGAAAAAACGTAATCGTTGCAATTCCCTCCGCTGTGATATTGGCTGTTACATAAGCGTCTTTACTCATCTCCTTCGACGTTTGGCTGGTTTATCGTAAGGCACATACCAACATTTATTGGGGTCTTTGGGCTTGCGATGAAAGAAGGGAGCATATAGACCAAAATAAAAGTCCAGTCCTTGTGGTTTTCCTATGTCTATAATGCCTCCGAGATGATCTGTACCAATAATAATAGGACCTACACGGGCTGCCAATCCTACGGCAAACACACGGTAATTATCAATCAAAGAAAGCGGGGCCGCTATCTCCAACCAGCGGGTTTCATAGCGTGGTGTTACTGCCAAAACCGACTGAGGCTTGATGTCCAGATTATCATTGCCTCTTAAACTCTGTACCAATAAGCCGTTTACATACCAGTTGCCTTTGTAATGGTAATCGAAACTCATATTGGCCGCAGTGGGCAATCCTACCCTAAAAGCACGGGCATTTTGTTCTGGATTTACATTAAGAGAAGTATTAAGTGCGCTAATGGCTTTGCTACTGGTATTGGCTTTATCAAAAAAGCGATAAGAGAATTGTTGCGCCAAAGAATTAACCTCTATTTCTCTTACATAGTTTAAATTTTTATAACGGATTGCCCCCACATCGTTGATGGCTGCTGAAATACGAAACTTGTACTTATTTCGATTGGGGTCGGGTTCTTTTCCTCCTCTTGGAGCAGTGACGCGGTATTTATTAAAATCGGGGCGATATTCATAAACCACCCCTAAGTCTAATCCCCAACCAGCCCCCGCCGACCGATTACCAAATAAAAAACGAGGATCGGGACTGATATTACTAAAGCCTCATCGGTCGTATAGCCATATTTCCCTTGTAATTGAGTGGATAATATGATCTCACGATTCCGATTAAGGCTTTCTACCAGCACTCTATAATCTGCCGTTTGTAAATCAGCATGAACATTATAGACCCCAACAGCACGTTTTAGTGTAGTACCGACTTTCAAGAAGTGCTCATCATAATCGGCTATAACAGCCCCGAAAGTAGCCCCTAATTCAATGTAGCCGTTGGTACTAAGTTTCGCAGTTTGCTCAGTATAACGTACTCCTTGGAGTTCTTTCAAATCTGTACCATACCGAATCAAGCGAGCCGTTTCTTCCGATACGTTGGTCATATTGAGCAAATAGCGGCCTCTACTTGTAAGACCTATGGCAAAGCGATTTTTTTGAAAGAATATAAGAAAGAGGGGCTCTTAAATCGCCTCCGGTATGAAAGTGTTTTTTGTTTCCATTGAGTCGCTCTGCATAGTAGCTATCTCTCCAAATAATTAAGCCGCGTTCGCTTCGGTATTTATCAGAAACAGAATTGGTGATAAGGCTTAAAAAAGAATAAGGCGCATCGTAACGTAGGTAATTGTTAATAACAAAAAAATCGTTTCCTATCAAATTGATGTACAGTTTATGATCGCGAGTCAGCAGCATGTGCGGGATTCAGGTAGAGTGCGTTTGTACCTGCATAGTTACTTGAGGATAAACCCAACCAATGTTGAGCATGATTAGGAACATAGATAATTATTCCAACAATAACAAGCACTATACGAAACAGCATTTTCAGAAATGGAGTGTTAAATACAAAGGAATGGTTGTATTGGACAATAAATTCTGCCTTTTAATCAACGAAATATCCGCAAGCAAAGTACGGAAGATTCTCTCAATTTCTTGAAATTATGCAGAAATTATGTTCATACTTATAAATCTCCACATAAAATTTGGCTGAATTAGTTATTTGTGCCTATCTTGTTCGGCAAAACAAATCACTCACCAACGATTTTCGCCATTATGGAATTTTCCTTTAAAAATTACGACACCGAGAAGTTCTACGACGAAATGTTTACTTCTGATGGTAAAATACGACCTGGCTATGAGGCGTTCAAGCAGCGGGTTGAGCAATTGAATCAAACCGAACTCATGAACCGTCAGCATACCGCCGAACGGACGCTGATGTCGATGGGAATTACATTCAATGTGTATTCAGAAGGAGAAGGTACAGAACGCATTATGCCACTCGATATTATCCAAGGGTAGTAGCGGGAGAAGAATGGAATCAACTTGAAAAAGGACTTATCCAACGAATCACAGCCCTTAATCTCTTCATTGACGACATCTACAATGATCAAAAAATCTTGAACGATGGGGTAGTTCCGCGCGATTTGATTGAGACCTCTAAGTGCTATTTGGAAGCGTGTCGTGGTTTAAAACCTCCCAAAGGGATTTGGTGCCACATCACAGGAACTGATTTGATTCGAGGCGATGATGGAAATTTTATGGTTCTCGAAGACAATCTTCGTTGTCCGTCGGGGGTATCGTATATGCTCGAAAACAGGGAACTGACCAAACAAATTTTTCCTGAAGTATTGGCCCGTACGGGCGTGCGTCCTGTTTCCGATTACCCTGCAAGGCTGTTTGAGATGCTCAAATTTATTGCCGACAGGCCCGACCCCAACATCGTGGTTTTGACCCCTGGCATTTATAATTCAGCCTATTTTGAACACTCCTATTTGGCTCAACAAATGGGGGTAGAGTTGGTGGACTACCGCGATTTGGTGGTATCGGGCGGGTACGTCAAGATGCGTACTACCCGTGGTTTTGAGATTGTAGATGTGATTTATCGGCGTTTGGACGACACTTTCTTAGATCCCACCGTCTTTAATCCTGATTCGATGTTGGGGGTGCCAGGTATTTTTGATGTCTATAAAAAAGGCCGTGTAGCACTTGCCAACGCGCCAGGCACAGGAGTAGCCGACGACAAAGTGATTTACGCTTACGTGCCGCGCATCATCAAGTATTATTTGGATCAAGAGCCTATGATTGACAATGTACGCACCTATATCTGTCGGGAAGAGGCTGATTTGAAATATGTCTTAGAAAATATTGAGCAATTAGTGGTCAAAGAAGCCAATGAGGCGGGTGGTTATGGAATGCTCATTGGCCCCAAAGCTACCAAAGAAGAACATGAACTTTTCCGTAAAAAGGTCAAAGAAAATCCGCGCAATTATATAGCGCAGCCTGTGATTTCTCTTTCACGCGTGCCTTGTATTGTTGATGATCATGCTGAAGGCCGCCACGTGGACTTACGCCCCTATATTCTCTATGGAGATGGCATCAATGTCATTCCTGGTGGTTTGACCCGCGTTGCTTTGCGTAAGGGTTCGTTGGTCGTAAACTCTTCACAAGGAGGTGGTGGAAAAGATACTTGGGTTACTTACTAACAGGAGAAAAAAGCCTCCACATTAATTGTGGAGGCTTTTTAGTCTATTTATTACCAATTTCATATTTATCGCTGTATTTCTGGTATTGCCGTTTGTGGCGATCG
This sequence comes from Spirosomataceae bacterium, assembly GCA_041392315.1. Taxonomy (GTDB): domain Bacteria; phylum Bacteroidota; class Bacteroidia; order Cytophagales; family Spirosomataceae; genus Runella. The sequence goes on from JAWKMH010000012.1 coordinate 136,305, forward strand.
TCGAGATTGATGGTACGTCCTTGGATAAAAGCGTGTTAGATACCGTTGGAGCGCATATCCAAAATATCGCCTTTGCACACCACCAATGTAGCCATTTTTCCTTTTTCTAAGGTACCTACCTGATGGTCAATACCCATTAGTTTGGCTGGCGTAGAAGTGATCATTTTGAGCGCTTCTTCTTTGTCTAAATTTCCAAACCCTGCGGCAGTTCCTGCTACAAAAGGCAAGTTGCGGGTACGCCAATAAGCCTCCCCATAACTTAGCGCTACTGTCACGCCCGCTTTATGGAGCAAAGAAGGCAACTGATAAGGCTGATAAACGGGTTCGTCTTGGCGGCTGGGCAATCGGTGTGTTTCACCCAAAACAACCGCTACCTTGTTTTCTTTCAAAAAATCAGCGACACGCAGGGCATCCTCGGCACCTACAATAATAGTTTTCTTAACGCCTTGTTGTTTTGCAAATTTGACAGCCTCAACAATGTCTTTGCTATTATCGGCCCGAATATATAAACTTTGTTTTCCACTAAATAATCCGCGCAGTGACTCCAATTTGAGGTTGGTTACACTTGGATTTTTGATTTGACTGTACGCATTAGCTTCCGAAAAAAGTTGTGTTAGGGTATTGATAGCCTCTTGCCGACGCGTATTTTTTTGAAGGCTTACTGAGAAATCTTCAAAATTAAACTCCCGTGCAAAGAACGCAGGCCATGTAAGCCAAAGACCATCGTCTTTTTTCAAAACAGCATCTTCCCAGTTCCAGCCGTCCAGTTCCATCACCGACGACGACCCTGAAATCATGCCTCCTTGAGGAGTAGCCTGTGTTAGTAGCAAACCGTTGTTGCGTAGCGTAGGTATCACCTCCGAATCAGTATTGTAAGCTACCAATGCCCGCGTATTAGGGTTCATAGTTCCTACTTCTTGCATATCGGTAGTGGCTCTTACAGAGCTAATCTCTACCAAACCCGTGGTTGCGCCCATGGCTATCAACCCAGGATAGAGGTGTTTTCCTGCGGCATCAATTACTTCGGTTTTAGTACGGTCAAAAGCCGTATTGGCATCGCCCACGGCGGTTAGTATGCCTTTATCAAAAACCAGCGTACCGCGTTCAATCACAGATCCATTCCCTACGTGTATGGTACCACCGACCAAGGCAATGGCCTTGCTTTGGGGTCTGGCAGGCGCGGGATTTTGACCCCATAATGCCATTGAAATGAAGGTAAAAAATATCGTTAGTTGTTTCATTATTATTAATGATTTAAAGTTGATTTTGTGATTGTGAGTGGTCTTAGTTGTGAGAGCGATTTCTTGTAAACCTGTGCTACTGATTGTGCTCAACCAAGAGGTATGTTTAAGTTAACCTTACTAAGATTCACTCAACTATTTCTGCTCGCTTTCCTCTTCTCCCTCTGCTGCTATTCCTTCTATATCTTCACAATGCCACATACGCTGGCGACGGAAAGGCGGTCGTACTGCAGAAGCCCCTCCCGTCTTGGCTGAAATCATCTTTTGAATCAAACGAGCCCTTTCTTTTTCTACTTCACTACGGCGTTTGTCGTCGCCCTCAGTCGAATAGTAAATAGTACCTTCTACAATGGTATAATCAGGCTGGGCATAAATAGAAAGTGGGTGGTTGTTCCATAGGACTAAATCGGCATCTTTCCCTACTTTGATGCTGCCAGTGCGTTTATCTAAACGAAGGATTTTAGCAGGGTTGATGGTCACCATTTTGAGGGCTTCGGTTTCAGCAATACCGCCATATTCTACGGCCTTGGCAGCCTCTTGGTTGAGCCGGCGAGCCATTTCGGCATCGTCGGAGTTGATGCTGGTCAGTACACCTACTTTAGATAGAATAGCGGCATTGTGCGGAATAGCGTCTTTGACTTCCATTTTATAAGCCCACCAATCGGCAAAAGAAGAACCCGCAACACCATGCTTTTTCATTTTGTCGGCTACTTTATATCCTTCCAAAATGTGGGTAAAGGTATTGATTTTGAAACCCAGTGAGTCGGCTACTTTGATAAGCATGTTGATTTCTGACTGTACGTACGAGTGGCAGGTGATGTGCCTTTTTCCTGCCAAAATTTCGGCAAGGGCTTCCAACTCAATATCGCGGCGCGGCATAGGCATTCCGATTTTGTTTTTCATCGAATTGTAAGCATCCCAAGCGCGGTCGTACTCTTTGGCGCGAATAAAATGGTCGAAAAATACCTGCTCTACGCCCATTCGAGTTTGCGGATAGCGTATGGTGGCATTAGGGCTATTAGATTGCTTGACATTTTCGCCCAAAGCAAACTTGATGTATTGTGCTTCAGGTACAAGCATTTCAGAAGCATTACTCCCCCATTTCAACTTGACCACCGCCGATTGCCCCCCGATGGAGTTGGCCGAGCCGTGCAACAACTGCGACATCGTAACACCACCTGCCAACTGGCGATAGATGTTAATGTCGTCGGGATTGACAACATCACTCATGCGTACTTCTGCTGTACTCGATTGCCCTGCTTCATTGACAGAAAAAAGCGCGATATGCGAATGTTCGTCAATAATACCCGGGGTAAGGTGCTTGCCTGTACCATCTATCACACGGGCGTTGGGGGCGGAGATATTTTTACCTATACGCGCTATTTTTCCGTTTTCTACTAATACATCAGTTGTCTGTAAAACGCCTGCCTCTTCGCTTGTCCAAACAGTGGCGTTTTTAATCAACAATAGTTCGGCTTTAGGTTTTTCAGTATTACCAAAACCTACAAACGGAAACAAAGGTGTTCCTACATTGGGAGTAGGCTTTTGAGTTGAATCAGAGTGCGTTTCGGTAGCTTTGAGCGGTTCTTGAAAAGTAGCCACCCATTTAATAGCTTTACCACTGGCCTCTTCTCCAGTTCCTTTCAAAGTAGTGCCTTCGCGGTAGCCTGTGAGACGCGTAGTAGCGTTCGGGTTTCTTCTATTGGGTTGAAAATTAAGTGAAATAACATCATTTGCAAACGTTACTTTGGGGGTAATTTTCACCGTATCGCTCATCACAATCTGGTATTCAGGCTTATCGGGCTTACCCGAAATAATCAGTTTTGCCTTTTCGTTATTGAGTTCCAGCTGATAATTGCCCCTTAGGTCGGCCACATTAGGGCTATTGAGTATGTATTGCTTACCCCGAATCCAGTTTTCATAGATGACATTGTCGGCACTGAATAAATTGCCAGATGTAATGATAAAATTGGCCCAAGCACCCGTTTTAAGACTCCCCACTTTGTCGCCACATTGAAGCAACTCGGCAGGAATGGTGGTAAGGGCTTCTAAGGCTTTGGTTTGTGTTAGGCCATGCTCGATAGCTTTGCGCAGATTAGCCCAAAATTCCGTTTTGGTTTTGAGTAAAGCCGAGGTGAGAGCAAACTTAACGCCTGCTTTTTCGAGCAATGCCGCGTTAGCGGGGCCATTCCCAATGTTTCATTTCGGCCAAGCTCACGTTGTCAGCATCCCAAGCATCCTCTACATCAAAGGCCGTGGGAAAATTGATTGGTACAATCAACGTGCCACCCGTGGCTTTCACTTCTTCTATTCGTTGGTATTCATCGCCTGATGCTCTGAAAATATACTGTTTTTTGAATTCATCACCCAATTTATCAGCACGCAGCAAGCTCCATTTATCGGTCGTTTCAAAAATAATCGGGTAAAGCACTTTGGGCATTAAGGGCTTCTAAAGAAATGTTATGCTCTATATTTTTACCTGTATTTTTATACCATTCGGCATCGTAATAGGTTTGACGTAGCAATGCCATTGCACCCATAGGTGAGTTGGGATATTGCTGTGTAGAAGAGCCTTTGTTGAAAGAAAAATGGGTCGAAACGGAGTTTTGCACCATCACCGTATTTTCGGGTTCATTGGCCAACGTAACCAATGCACCCGTACCACGCATGATGCCGTCGTGGTGGTGGGTCAATACGCTGCCAAAGCCCAATTTTCGCATTTCATCAGCTTTGGTGTTATTGACCACAAACAATTTTCCTGCATCGGTTTCTGTATTAATGGCTTGGTTCCAGCCATAACTTCCTTTTTTAGCCGACTCCAGCTGTGGAGGAGTACCGCGCCCACCGCGTGGTGTGCGTTTGATTTCGGGCATTCCGTAGTCTGACTCTAAATCAATAAGGGCAGGATAAATACGACGACCTTTCAAATCAACGACTACAGTACCATTGGGAATCTGTACGTCTTTTCCTACCTCTACAATAATGCCATTTTTGATAAATAAAGTGGCTTTTTCTACAACAGTACGCGCATTGACATAAATGGTCGCATTGGTGAAAGCGTACATTTCGGGGCGTTCATCATAAACGCCATTGCGCGGAAACGTGGGGTTTTGTGCCCAACTCGCCGCCCCTAATAACAGTGTGATGAGAAGTGTAATGATTTTTTTCATGCAAAAACAAAAATTTAGTTAGGTTGACGAGTCAAATCTAAACTTTTGTTGTTTCTAATGCAACTCATTTACCTATTCGGGGCTTGCTTTTAGGTATTGGTGATTGTATTAAAGAAATATTGAATCAAAACAACAAGCAAAATGAAGGCTTTCTAAATGGGCCAGAAAATAAAAATAGGTTAAATCTTCTTTGTCAAATGTATAATTGGGAACGTTAGAATATATGCTTTTTTCCTTTTTAAAATAAAATCTACAATGAAACCAAATCTTTCACGTCGCGATGTCATCAAAACCTTGGGCGCATCGGCAGTTGCAGTTCCAACCCTTCTAACGCCTAACGAAACAATGGCACAAGAACCTCTAAAACTAAAAGGAAATATCAAACACTCAGTGAGTCGTTGGTGCTATGCTTCTATTCCGTTTGAAGAACTTTGCCAAGCCAGCAAAGAAATGGGCATCGAGTCTATCGAACTTACTGGCCCCAAAGAGTGGGCTATTATGAAAAACTATGGCCTGACCTCGGCCATGGGTTGGGCAGATCCTTGGCCTGAAAAAACAGGATTGAATAGCTTCCTAAACGACCCCAAAAACCACGATGCCATCGTAAAATGCTACGAAGAACTACTTCCACAAGCCAAAGAATATGGTATTACAAATGTGATTTGTTTTTCGGGCAATCGTAAAGGATTAGGCGATTATCAAGGCTTGTTGAATTGCCAGAAAGGTCTTCAACGCCTGATGCCTTTGGCCGAAAAATATGGTGTAACCCTTACAATGGAACTGTTAAGTTCGCGTGCCAGCCACCCCGATTACCAGTGCGATAATATAGAATGGGGGGCTGTTTTGTGCGAGATGGTCGGTTCTGAAAAGTTCAAAATGCTGTATGATATTTACCATATGCAAAGCATGAGTGGAGATCATATCCGTAATATCCAACGCTATGGCAAATACATCAGCCACTACCATACGGGCGGGCATCCTGGGCGCAATGAGATTGATGATACCCAAGAAATCTACTATCCTGCCATTGTAAGAGCCATCGTAGCCTCAGGGTACAAAGGTTATATCGGACAAGAGTTTGTGCCCAAGGCCAAAGATAAAGCAGGGATGCTTGACGCACTCAAAAAATGTGTATTAATATGCGATGTGTAGCGGTGAATCAAGCACCTCTAAATATTCGTCTTTTTCTAATATAACGCCGTTGGTATGTTTGGTCAATAAAAACCCGTGTTCATATAAATATTCCAAGTTCCAACGGCGTACCATGCCATGATTCATCAAAAGGGGGCTTTCTGCGTGATTGATAAAATGGCCTGCTCCATAATAATCTTCGATTTGTGAAGCACAAATACTAAATGGAGCCGAATGAATCAAAGGAAAATACTCTAAGGTAATGACCAATGACTTTGTGCCTACGTCAGTGAGTCGATCTATGGCGTATAAATAATCTTCACGCATTTTGTCGGGTAGCGCTACCAAGGAAGCTCGGTCATATACCCAATCAACAACGCCAACTTCTTCGGTAGTAAGCGACATAAAATCTTTACGGAGCAAAATGATATTCCCTGTTATGTATGTTTCATCATCAGGCTGATGATAAGCGAGGTTGTTTTCTCAAAGAATTCCAAAATGGCCTTTCTACAATCTCAACACCAATTACTTTCTCAGCAAAAGTAGCTAAATACATCATATCCAAGCTTTTGCCACACAATGGCACGAGAATCGTTTTACCTGTTAGCTCTTCAGGTGTAAGATGATTGAGCACAAACGGATGGATGTCTTTACGGTGAAAACTGGTGTAAAAACCGCCTTTGTCCCAAGAGTCGAACCAAAATTTTGCTTCCATGGCTGTAGTAATTAATAGATTAAGAGTTTTTAGAAAAAATAAAAGAATAGTATTGTTTGCAAAGCTGTTGTTTGATAGTACAAAGGTACTTGAGTGAATCCGTTCCTATCTATACTAACTAATTTGTATTTTTTAACCAATATTGATTTCTCTTGGATTGTAGGCAGTGGTAAGCTGCCCTTTATTATTACTTCAAAGGTAGAGAGACAACCCCTTTCCAAACAATAAAGCATTTGTGAATAGTAGGTAGCATTAAGTAAAACGTAGATTTTGGAAACTTAACCGTTTCTTTGAGAGGTATTCCAACCTTTGTAAGATACTATGCGTCGTGAGCTTAACATTCAAATCCAATTAAGTATGAAAAAATTTACGCACTCTTGCTCATTCTTACCACATTCGGTTGTCAAAAAGAAGAAATCAGTCAGGACTCTCGTTTGTTGGAAGGGATTTATAAAACCAATGCTTTTCTGGACCCCTTGTGTATTGCAATTACAAACGACAACCAACTGCCAAGTTTGCAAATCAACAAACAGAAAGATGGGAGCTATCAATTGGTTAAAACCAATTTTATTCCCCAAATATCGACTTCTACTTTAGAAGGTATAACAACTGAAACGACTTCTAAAGGGTTTTTACTTTACTACCATCAAAAACAGATAGGTACTTATGAAGATGGGAAATGGTACGATGATAAAAAAGACAAAGAAGTAAATTCCAAGGTATTGAGAGTAAGCTATTCAGACCAAAATCAAGGGGTATTTTTCTATTATGCTGGTGTGAAGAAATAAAAAAAGGTCGGCTACTGTGCGTAACCAACCTTTTTTTATCTAAGTACCAAAACAAAAATACATTGCATTATTCGACCCCGACGGGGTCAAACCCAAATAACATAAACTAAATTAGCTCAACTACTTATCTGAAAGCTAATTTACATTATAAGTTACTTCAACCCTCCCACCATGTCTTCGGGGCGCACCCACGCATCAAACTGCTCGGCAGTCATCTGGGTAAAATCTAAGCCTTTCAATTCAAATTCGAGGGCTGCTTGCTTGAGTGTAATGCCGCGCTTGTGGGCATCTTGGGCAATGGCTGCCGCATTGTAATACCCAATTTTGGGGTTCAGTGCCGTTACCAACATCAAGGAGTTATTGACATGCTTGCGGATGTTTTCGGTCAGTGGTTCAATACCTACGGCACATTTATCGTTGAAAGCTACGCACACATCACCAATCAAACGGGCAGAGTGTAAGAAATTGTAAATCATCACAGGCTTAAATACGTTCAGTTCAAAGTGGCCATTAGAACCTCCTATGCCGATAGCCACGTCGTTGCCCATCACTTGGCATGCCACCATCGTCATAGCTTCGCATTGGGTAGGGTTTACTTTCCCTGGCATGATAGAGCTACCAGGCTCATTGTCAGGAATATAAATCTCGCCAATACCCGCCCGAGGTCCCGAAGAGAGCATCCGAATGTCGTTGGCAATTTTCATGAGGCTGACAGCCACCGTTTTCAGTGCTCCGTGTGCTTCTACAATGGCATCATGGGCGGCAAGTGCTTCAAACTTATTTTCGGCTGTTACAAACGGCAAACCCGTAAGCGCGGCAATATGCGCTGCCACATTTTCTGAATAACCCTTGGGGGTGTTGATGCCCGTACCAACGGCCGTACCACCGAGGGCCAACTCTGACAAGTGTGCTAAGGTATTTTTGATGGCACGCAAGCCATGGTCAAGTTGTGATACATAGCCCGAAAACTCTTGTCCTAAAGTAAGCGGCGTAGCATCCATAAAATGCGTACGGCCTATTTTGACCACTTCTCTAAATGCCTCCGATTTGGCTTTGAGCGTATCGCGGAGTTTTTCAATGCCAGGAATGGTTACTTCTATCAAGATTTTATAGGCCGCAATGTGCATGGCCGTAGGGAAGGTATCATTGGAAGACTGCGACTTATTGACATCATCGTTGGGGTTCAAATATTTTTTTTCATCCAACAACGACCCACCATTGATAACGTGGGCGCGGTAGGCAATGACTTCGTTGCAGTTCATATTAGACTGTGTTCCTGAGCCTGTTTGCCATACTACCAGCGGAAACTGATCATCAAGTTGGCCAGCCAAAATCTCATCACAGACTTGGCCAATGAGGTTTTTTTTATCTTCTGGCAATACCCCTGCTTCAAAGTTGGTGATCGCTGCCGCCTTTTTAAGATACGCAAAGGCCCGAATGATTTCTTTAGGCATCTTGTTGATGTCTTGGGCAATCGGGAAATTCATGATAGAGCGTTGGGTTTGCGCTCCCCAATATACGTTTGCGGGTACTTCTACTTTACCCATGGTGTCTTTTTCAATACGGTATTCCATTTCTTATTGATTGATTGAGTGAGTGATTGAGTGACTTGTGAACTGTAAATTATCTTTACAAAAGTAAAAACAAATGGGAGAAACATATCTTTGTTTAGGAGAACTTTACATTCATTCATCTATGAATAGCAACACATTTAATAGTAAAATAAGTGAGCCGATACCTACCTTTGTAGTATGATACTCCAAAAAACAATTCGACTTTATAAAGTAGCCTACGGGGATATTCCACGAGAGATTTGGCTACTCGCTATCGTCATTTTCATCAATCGCGCAGGAACCATGGTGATTCCTTTCATGACCGTTTATCTGACCCAATCGCTTCATTACAGCCTTGCCAATGCGGGCATAGTAGTGGGTTGTGCGGGTGTAGGAGGGATTTTGGGCGTATATCTCGGCGGACGACTCACCGATAAATTTGGCCATTACTATGTCCAATTCATTAGCTTGGCTTTGGGAGGGAGTATGTTTTTTGTACTGATGCAGATGCGTTCCATGTCAGGCTTGTGTATCTCTATTTTTGGATTGAGTTTAGTGGGCGAGGCATTTCGTCCTGCCAATACAGCCTCAGTAGCCTTTTACAGCACTCCTGAAAACCTGACCCGCGCCTACACCGTCAATCGCTTGGCTATCAATTTGGGCTGGTCTATTGGCCCTGCTTTGGGGGGAATCTTTGCTACCATTGGTTACCAATATTTATTCATTGCCGACGGCCTTACCAATCTCTTTGCAGCCTTGCTTTTGGTGTTATTGATGAAGAATAAAAACCAAAAAAGTGCTACTCATGCTGCCCCTGATAGTTCAAAATCACTCACTCAATCGGCTTTTCGAGATGGGATATTTATGCGATTCATCTTATTTACTGTATTTTTTTCGGTGTCTTTTATGACATTTTTTAGCATAGTTCCTGTTTTTTGGAAAACCGAATTACATCTCAACGAATTTTATATTGGGCTACTTTTAGCGGCGAATGGCATTTTAGTGGTAGCTATCGAAATGCTGTTGATTTACCGCATAGAGCATTTACGTTCTCGCCTTACTTATATTCGTTGGGGCGTATTATTCTGCGGGTTTACTTATCTACTATTTGCTGTTTTTCAGGGTGTTGTATGGATATTGCCTGTGGCTGTTATCACCATCACCATGAGCGAAATGCTGGCGATGCCTTTTATGAACTCTTTCACTATAGAGCGTTCTACTCCCCAAAATCGTGGACAGTATTCGGCCTTGTATGCCATGTGCTATTCAATTTCTCAAATCATTGCTCCTGCTTTAGGAGGGCTCATAGCAGCACGATACGGATTTTATACCCTTTGGCTGGGTATTGTGGGCCTGACGCTGATAAGTTATTTAGGGTTTGGTCAATTGGAAAAATCCTAAATCTTAATGACATCAGCATCATCATTAGATTCTTTGATGGCTTTGGGTAAAATAGCCCACAAAACGATGTAAATCAACACCATAGGTGCAAATCCTGTTATGAAAAACGCCAACACAAACAAGACGCGCATCAGCGTAGGGTCTATGTCAAAATAGCGGGCAAACCCAGCGGCTACACCGCCAATCATTTTCTCATTAATAATACGGTACAATTTATTGGTTTTCATGACTTTTAATTGAGTTTTGGCCAAAGATAATTTGTAATAATAGGGTTCACAATCTGTTTGTAATCTAATGGAAAAAGGACTTGATAAGAGGCAATTTTGAAGGACTTTGTATTTTTAGTTGTATTCATTTCTACCTTTCCGCCCTCTAAATACGATTGGGGAAATGCTATTTTTTTAGGAGCAGATATAGCTTTAAGGCATTGTTTCCAACAAAAATAATAAATTCCTTTATCTACACACTATATTTGCACCTCAAAAAAGGCGTTATCAGGCGCTTACATCTTTAATTTAGCATTTTTTCGGAATGAAAGTTCTCAAGTTTGGTGGCACGTCGTGCGGGTCAGTCGAAAGTATTCAACGGGTTATTCAGATTTTACAAAATAATATCGCCAAGGGTGAGCGTGTAGCAGCGGTCTATTCTGCAATGGGGGTGTTACCAACAAACTCATAGAAATAGGCGGAATGGCCGCCAAAGGAGATATAACCTACTTTGATGCGCTCAAAGCCGTTGAAGACCGCCACTTTACGGCCATCAGAGGATTGATAGACGTTAAAAATCAAAGTAGCTCGATTGCTAAAGTCCGTGGGTTGGTCAATGAACTCGAAGATTTGCTGAAGGGGATTTCGTTGATTCGAGAACTATCGCCTCGTACGCTCGATTTACTGATGTCGTTTGGAGAACGTCTTTCTACTACCATCATCACCGAAGCCCTCAAAGCACAAGGAGTCAATGCCGAATACTGCGATGCCCGTATCTTGGTGCGTACCGATGCGCACTTTGGCTATGCCCAAGTAGATTTTGAAATGACCAATGCCCAAATCACAGCCCATTTTGCCAAAACAGATGCCCTTCAATGTATTACAGGATTTATCGGTGCTACTGCCGAAGGCATTACAACTACATTGGGGCGTGGCGGGTCTGACTATACTGGCTCTATCTTTGGTGCGGCACTTGATGCCGAAGTCATTGAGATTTGGACCGATGTAGATGGCATGATGACCGCCGACCCGCGCAAGGTTTCGACGGCTTTCACGATTCCGACAATCACTTATCCCGAAGCGATGGAATTGAGCCATTTTGGTGCCAAGGTGATTTATCCACCCAGCTTACAGCCTGCCTTTGTTAAGAATATTCCTATTAAAGTACTCAATACGTTCAATACAGATTCGGCAGGCACTACCGTACACAACACTTCTGACCAAACGCACTATGCTATTACGGGTATTAGTTCTATTGACGACATTGTGCTGGTCAATGTACAGGGAAGTGGCTTGATTGGCGTGGCGGGTGTTTCAGCAAGGTTATTTACGGCTTTGTCAGAACACAAAATTAGCGTTATTCTGATTTCACAGGCATCGTCCGAACATTCGATTTGCTTCGCCATTGACCCCAAAAATGCCGACCGCGCCAAAGAAGTACTGGAGCAGACCTTTGCGCCCGAAATTGCCGCTGGCGACATTGACCGCGACGGTATTCAGCTTCAAAAAAATGTGTCTATCATCGCCATCGTGGGCGAAGGAATGCGCCGTAGTACGGGAGTCTCCGGCAAATTGTTCACGGCTTTGGGCAAAAACGGTATCAACGTTGTGGCTACAGCCCAGGGTTCTTCGGAGTTAAATATTTCGGTAGTCATCCAAAAAAATGACCTTTCTAAAGCGTTGAACGCTATTCATGGCGTGTTTTTTCAATCAGAAGTCCGTAGCTTAAATCTGTTTATTGTTGGAACAGGGCTTATTGGGGGTACTTTTCTTCAACAGTTGGCGGTACAAGCCGATTATTTGCGTACCGAAAAACTCCTTAAAATCAACGTAGTAGGATTGGCGCGTAGCAAAAAAATGTACCTCAATCCAGAGGGTATCAGTCTTACTCAATGGAAAGAAGAACTCGATGAAAATGGCAAAACAACAAGCCTGCCCGCTTTTGTACAGCGCATCAAAGAGTTTAATCTACCTAACAGCGTTTTCATAGATTGTACCTCCGAAAAAGACATCATTCACTATTATCATCCCTTGCTCGATGCCAGCGTATCGGTCGTAACGCCCAATAAAGTAGCCAACTCCAGCAGCTATACCGAATACCGCCGCTTACAGCAAACGGCTGTACGCAAGGGGGTAAAGTTTTTGTACGAAACCAACGTGGGCGCGGGCTTGCCCATCATCAACACCATGCAAGGTTTAATGGCCAGTGGCGATAAGTTCTTAAAAATCGAAGCTATTCTCTCGGGTACGTTGTCTTTTATCTTCAACAGCTTTGTGCCAGGCACACGCTTTGTGGATATTGTGCGCGAGGCCAAAGAAAAAGGCTATACCGAACCCGATCCCCGCGATGATTTGAGCGGGCTCGATGTAGCACGTAAAATCTTGATTTTGGCGCGTGAAACAGGCGTAGCCCTCGAAATGGACGACATCGTGATTGCTCCCATTTTGCCCGAAAGCTGCCTACAAGCACCCACTGTGGCCGATTTTTTTACGGAAGTAGAAAAGGCCGACGGTTATTTTGCTGCATTGCTCCAAGAAGCCGCCGCCAAGGGCGAAAAGCTGCGCTATATTGCTACCCTCGAAAACGGCCAAGCCACACTTCAACTCCGTACCGTGGATACTGACCATCCTTTTTATTCGCTTTCGGGGGCTGATAATATCATTTCTTTTACCACCGAACGCTACAATAGCCGTCCACTTGTCGTCAAAGGACCTGGCGCAGGAGCAGAAGTGACCGCTTCGGGAGTCTTTGCTGATGTAATGAGTATTAGTAGCTATTTGGCTTAAAAGATTCAACTATCCTTCATGGTGAACACTAATTCCAAACGGTCTATACAAAAATCAGAAAGCGTGCTAACTAAATAGGCTCTCAAAGATAGAATCGCAGACTAATGTAAAAACCCAGACTTTTTTATCACTCCTCATACGTAATCATGACCTTAATCGGTTTTGATAAAATTTGACCACTGTTTGTGGGATGGTTGCGAATCTGAATATTAGTTGCATCTGAAAAAAAATCGAATTGATACCCATTCGTATTCGTATAGGAATGAGGAACATACTGTCCATTTGTCTCAAATTGAACTAAAACTGTAATGGAAAGTATTTTTGTACTCGTAAGCCCATGACTGATAGGAATGATATCTCCCTGTGCTGCCCCCGTAGTACCCGTCAATTTCTTCACCTTGATGAGGGGCATCTCCTCCTAATTTTGAAAAACCATTTACATCTAATGCATTATTGGTGGCTATCTTACCAAACACCGAAATTTCACCCGAAATCCGCAAGGCCTGGCTATTGAAAGTAGTCCAGTTTGCGTCGGGGACATTCCCATAATACCCGGCATTATTCCAAATTGCCTTATGCCGTTACTCACTGCAAATTTTTCGCCTGTTGCAAAAGTGCTCGTACCAATGCCCACATTGCCATTGCCCTGTATCCGCATGAGTTCGTCGGAGGTGGTGGGACTTGTACCTGCATAAAAACCATGAAAATCAGTAGTATTAGGTAGTTGATAACGCAAAAAACCATTCCCAACTCCAAACCCTGTAAATTGGTTATCATTGTTTTGTTGCTCATACATTACAATTTTTCGATCGGCAAGTGAATTTGCAAACTGCAAAGGTGCATTTGGATTGGTTGTCCTGATACCCACATTGCCCGATGGAGCAATGGTGAGCCGAGGAACGGCTTGTGTTGTCAGATGAAGTTTTCCCGTTGCGTTGCCAGCGCCCGTTCCAAAATCAACATCCTCGGTGGCTCCCGAATAGGAACCCAAATAGCCCCGATAGGCCCCATTTTCAAAGAGGGTTAAAAACATTTTTGAGCCTGCGCCGTTGAATTTGGCAGTCATACTTGTGGTACTATTGTTTACATCTAACGGAGCGACAGGTGTGTCTATACCAATCCCTACATTACCATTGTGGTCAATCCTCATTCTTTCCGCAGGGGTAACCGAATTCAAAGGGGTCGTATAAAATTGAATATTGGAGCCATTGGCCGTGGGAGTAAAGTCTTGGGCGGCGCCAAAAGTAATGGCCGAGCTGGCGTTAGTGGAATATCCACTGCCATTATAGCCTCGTCCATAGATACTCATCATCCAAGCACCATTTGGTAAAGCAGTCGGTGCTGCCGAGGTTCCATTCGATCGTTGCCCTGTAATGTTGGGTACTGCTACTCCAGCCGCAGTTAAGGTAAGCTGCTTATCCGTGGTGGGAGTTATCGTAACACTCTGCCCCAAAGCCGTAAAAGCGACAAAAAATAGAGTCAGAAGGGAAATAGCTGTTTTTTTCATGGGAGGATTGTGATATGATTTTAAAAGCATGAAGTAAAGCCCAACCCAGAAGATTTCCTTGGCAAAATCTGGTTTGCCAAGGATTTATTTTTGCAAAAGATTTTGCAAAGGGTATATTTATTCCGCTTTTCCCCACTACTCATTCGTTTATGCTGCTTAAAGACAAAATTTACTTGCACGAGCTTCGCGAACAATTCTTGCAACAGGTTGTAAATGAATGGCCTTCCAAATGGCAAAAGGAGTTTGAGGAGTTTAGCAGTTTTGAGGCACTCAAAAGTAAAAATGCGTTTTTGGAAGCTCTGCTGGCTGATATTGAAGATGTTTTGCATCAACGACTCAATGGAAAAACCAAAAATGAACTCTTTAGCAAAGATTTTCTACGTCGCTTTATTTTTGAATATGGCACCAAGGAAGTCCGTATCCAAACCCGTTTCCGCAACGTCATAGCAGTCTATTTGGGTTATGCCGACTGGGATGATTTTCAACAAAAAATAACGACCTCGACCGCCAAAACATTCACATCAACTACGTCAACATCGAAGAGTCTTTCTTACCTGCCCTGCGTAAAATGCAGGTGGTTCCACTCTCTAACAACCCATACACGACGTATCAAGTCTTCAAACCAAAGTTTGCCCTCCCGAGATTCATACCCGTTTTGTTAGGAATAGTGGCCGTGTCGGCGCTCATTTATTTTGGTTTTAATTGGTGGCAAAGCTGCCCCTTTTCTTCCGAAGAGGTCAAAGAGGTACAATTTAAAGTCATTAAAACGGTGGGAAAGTATCCTCAATCGGTTCGTATTATGTACGATGTCCGACCACTTAAACGAGTTCGAGACGTGGAATTGATATTGGGTGTGGGGAAGATTGTGGCGGCAAACAATTTCGTCAGTTACATAACAAGTAGTGCCAAGCCCCAGACACGGTTTCTCAAACATATTTTTATCCTGGAGTCTATCGTTTAAATTTATTGGTCAATAAACACAACATCAAAACCGACTACCATACCGTGTTTTCTTATCCAAACCAATGGGCAGCCTGGGGTTTTGGGGTAGCATACGAAAAAAATTGGACGACCAATATCAGCACTGTTAAGAACTACATCAACGAAGGGGTACTTCATCTGGATCCGCGCGAATTGCCCAACGAAATAAAAGGGGAAGACGATTATCGCCACTCCGTGTATGCACTCACGCAAGATTTCGGCGTTCGCCTTGACAGTGTGACCTTAGAAGCCCGTCTGAAAAATCCCGAAAACGAGGGCGGCGAAAGCTGTTTTAATACAGATATTATCCTGACTGATGATCATCTCAACAGTGCTGAGGCTGAATTTACAATGAAAGGCTGCTCCGATTATGCCAAATTGATAGTAGGTAAAACAATTTTCAGGAAAGGCAACCTCCAACAGGGCAAAAATGTGGATTTAGATAATTTTGGGATAAACCACAACGAATGGAATACCTTTAAACTCCAATTGAAGGGCAAGCAAGTCGAAGTGTTTGTCAATGGAGTTTCGGTATTTCGGGGCGAGTATGAAGGCCGAGAAAACTTTCACAACCTAACCGATATCCGTTTTACGTTTAAGGGAACGGGTTCGGTAGATTGGGTCAAAGTATCCTATTCTTATACAGGAAAAGTAGTCTATCAAACCGATTTTTAAAGCAAAAACTAAATAATCATTCGTTGAATATTTTCTAAATAAAGTAGTCTATCATTTTTCGATAAACTCGAGTAAACAATATGTCCAACAAATGATTTTCAAACGCCTATTATGCAAGAAAATCTGATACAATTTGATAATAGAAGAAAAGTGTATTTTGTCTTAAAAAAGTTTCATTGAGGGTAAAAAGCGTCCTGTAATTGATTTTAAGAAGGAATCAATGATTATTATTAAAATGATACCCATCATGCCCGTTGCTGATAAACGCCTAACACCTTTTTTGTTTATTTACTGCATGTTAGCCACTGTCTTTTGTTCTGCTCAAAAAAGCCGAGAAGTACGTTTTAGCAAACAAATCTTGACCAATCAGTTTTTTTCGGAAGGCGTGGCCGTAGGCGATGTCAATCACGATGGTAAAAAAGACGTGATGGCGGGCGCGTATTGGTTTGAAGCCCCCCACTGGAAGCGTCACGAAATTGCCAAAGGCGATACTTTTACCGTCAATGGTGGCTACAGCGATTCTTTCCTCAACTTTAGCATGGATGTCAATCAGGATGGATGGATAGACTTTATTCGGATAGATACGCCTGGCGAAGCAGCCATCTGGTACGAAAATCCTAAAAACAAGCCCGGACATTGGAAATCTTACGTTATTCAAAAATCGTTGGGGAACGAATCGCCCTACTTTGGTGATATAGATGGCGATGGCCGCCCTGACATTGTAGGCAACGACCCCAATGCCAAACAGGTGATTTGGCTCAAAAGTCCCTCCAAAAAAGGAGATACCCACTGGGAGCGATACGTCATTGACGAAGGTGATATTTTTGGTGTACATAAATATACCCACGGCTTAGGTATTGCAGATATGAATAACGATGGGAGGCTCGACGTACTGACTAAAGAAGGGTGGTGGGAAGCACCTCTCGACCGCAAGCAAGCAAAATGGCCATTTCACAAAGTCAATTGGGGAGAAGACTGCTCGCAAATGTATGCTATAGACCTCAATCAAGATGGCCTGAAAGACATAGTGAGTATGTCGGCTCACAAGTATGGTATGTGGTGGCACCAGCAGGGTAAAGACACCCAAGGAAAAGACACTTGGACCAAAAACGAAATCATGGGAAAGCCCTTCTCTCAAACACATGGATTAGCTCTGGCAGATATCAATGGCGATGGACACAAAGATTTAATAACAGGAAAACGGTATTTTGCTCATAATGGCAAAGATCCAGGTGCTATGGAACCCGCCGTATTGTATTGGTTTGAATGGGTAGCGGGCAAAAACCCTACTTGGATTCCCTATGAGATTGACAATAACTCAGGTGTAGGGTTGCATGTCGTAGTAGAAGATATGAACAACGACCGCCTGCCTGATATTGTCGTAGCCAATAAGAAAGGGGTTCACGTATTTTTACAAAAACGATAATCAATATAAATGACTCATAAACAACCATTTAACACCATGAAACACATAATCAAGACATTATTAGCACCAGCCATAAGTGCAGTTTTTCTGGCTTGTGGAAGCGAGAAATCAGAGAACCAAAGTACTTCATTTTTTGATTTGAGTGGGATGGACACCACAGCCAGCCCTACCGATGATTTTTTTCAATATGCGAGTGGCAACTGGGTAAAAAACACCCAAATTCCCGCTGATCAAACGGGTTGGGGATCGTACTACACGCTTTATGAAGACAACTTGGCCAAGCTCCATGAAATCTTAAAAGAAACCGCCAAAGGCTCCCATAGCCCAGGAAGTTTAGAACAAAAAATCGGCGACTACTACACTTCAGGGATGGATACTGTTACCATCGAAAAGAAAGGATATGAACCCATCAAAGCTGATTTAGTCCAAATAGATGCCCTTAAAACCAAACAAGATATTATTGATTATTCGGCCAGTCTTCGTTCCGACCCTGGTAGTGTATGGTTTGGCTTATATGTGGGAGCTGACGACAAGAATCCTGGTTATAATGCCCTTCAATTCGGTCAAGCAGCGTTATCATTGCCCGAAAAAGATTACTACTTTCGTACAGATGAAGCTACAAAAAAAGTCCGTGAGGCATTTAAAAAATATGTAGCTACGCTCTTCACATTGAGCGGTACTGATGCTGTGGCAGCCAAGCAAAAAGCAGAAAGTATTTTGAAATTAGAAACCGAAATAGCCAAATCTCATCGTAGTCAAGTAGAGCTACGTGATCCCGAAAAAAATTATAATAAATACGCCATCAAAGATCTTATTAAACTCACTCCAGGTATTGATTGGGTAGGTTTTACACAAAAAATGGGTGTCAAAACAGATACTATTCTGATAGGTCAACCCGATTATTACAAGGCACTCGATAAGGTTTTAGGCACACAGCCTATTGAAGTTTTGAAAGATAGAATGAGGCTAAGCATTGTAGCTGGTGCTGCTTCGTCGCTTAGTAAAAGTTTTCGTGATGCACAATTTGAATTTTACGGAAAAACCCTCAACGGGCAGCAAGTAGAAGAAGCCCGTTGGAAAAAAATCACGAATGCCGTGGATGGAGGTTTGGGCGATTTATTGGGGCAATTGTTTGTCAAAAAGCACTTCCCTCCTACTGCCAAAATACGCATGGATGAGCTGGTAAACAATCTACAAACTGTTTATGCCGATCGCATCAAACGTTTAGATTGGATGAGCGATTCTACCAAGGTAGAGGCCATTAAAAAACTAAATCTTTATATCAAAAAAATAGGCTATCCAGATAAATGGAAAGACTATGCCGATGTGACCGTTGTGCCAGACAACTACTACGCCAACCGGCAATCTATCAAAGCCTCCGCTATCAAACGCGATTTTGCTAAAGTAGGCAAAGCCGTGGACAAAACCGAATGGATGCTCACTGCTCCTACTGTCAATGCCTACTACAATCCAACTTTCAATGAAATTGTTTTTCCCGCAGGTATTTTGCAATTTCCTTTCTTCGACAACGCCGCCGACGATGCCATCAATTATGGCGCTATTGGTGCCGTGATAGGTCACGAAATGACGCATGGTTTTGACGACCAAGGACGGCAATATAACTACATGGGAATGTTAAAAAACTGGTGGGCACCCACTGATGCTGATAAATTTAAGCGAAAAGCATTGCTGGTGGTGAAACAATACAACAATTATACTGTCTTAGATAATATGCACGTCAATGGTGAGTTAACCTTAGGAGAAAACATTGCCGATATTGGTGGGCTTTCAATTGCTTATGAAGCGTTTAAGCGCACCCAACAAGGCCAAAGTACGGAGAAAATAGATGGCTTCACGCCCGACCAACGCTTCTTTTTGGGCTTTGCTCAAGTATGGAGGATCAAAAACCGCGATGAAACTATGCGTATGCGTGTTTCGGTAGATCCACACTCTCCTGAGCGTTTCCGAGTCAATGGTCCTCTTTCAAATATGCCCGAATTTTATCAGGCTTTTGGCGTTAAACCTACCGACAAAATGTACCGACCTGATAGTTTACGGGCCAGTATTTGGTAAGGTTTTTTTTTGTAGTATTGCATGAGATTTAAGTGGAATAATACTTAATGAAAGGAAAACATAAACGAGTCCACTTAAATCAAGATAATTATCCGTGAACTTACACCTGAGAGAAAAAGTCATCATCGTTACGGGCGGTGCCAAAGGCATTGGCGAAGCCATTGCACGTACTTTAGCAGTCGAAGAAGCCATCCCTGTCATCATTGGTCGTAGTGCTGCTGACAATCAAATCGTTATTGAAAAAATAGAAGCTATTGGAGGTATGGCCTACGGCATTGAAGCCGAACTAACTGACCCTGCTGAATGTGAAAAAGCAGTGCAGATGACCGTAGAACGCTTTGGCAGAATAGACGGATTGGTCAACAATGCAGGGGTAAACGACGGTGTGGGGCTTGAGAATGGTACCTATGAAGCATTTATGGCTTCTTTGCACCGCAATGTGGTGCATTATTATTTGTTGGCACACCATGCCTTGCCATATTTAGTCAAAACCAAAGGGCCTATTGTCAATATTGGTTCTAAAGTAGCCGAAACAGGCCAAGGCAATACCTCGGCATATGCAGCAAGCCAACGGTGGCCGCAATGCGCTACACGCGAATGGGCCGTCGAATTACTTAAATACGGCATCTGAGTTAATGCAGTCATTGTAGCAGAATCTTGACTCCCCTTTACGAAAAGTGGATTAAAACCCTGCCCAATCCCGAAGAAACCCTAAATGATATTAATAGTCGTATTCCGTTAGATAATCGAATGACAACCCCTGATGAAATCGCTAACATGGTTGTATTTTTATTATCCAAACAATCAAGCCACACCACGGGGCAGCTTATCCATATAGATGGTGGCTATGTCCATTTAGATCGTTCTATTATTAAACATTAACAAAACTATAGGCTTGGGCTTACAGCAGTCAGCTTTTGTTCGTAACCCTAACCATAGCCGATTGCTAACAACCTAAACCTTACACTTATAAAAACAAATTGATGAAAAAAGCTCCTTTATTGACCGCCAAGTATGTTCCTACCTATGTCTTTGTAACAAGCCTCTTTCTCCTTTGGGGAATTGCCATCACAATGGGCGACTTGCTTAATCGCCGTTTTCAAACCGTCTTAAATGTATCTATTGCCGATTCGGGCTTAGTGCAGTTTTCTATTTTCGGGGCTTATTTTGTGATGGGGATTCCTGCGGGGTTGTTTATGAAAAAATACGGCTATAAAAATGGCGTATTGCTGGGCTTGGGTTTGTACGCCCTCGGTGCTTTTTTGTTTTACCCTGCTGCTGAGGCACAATCTTTCGGTTTTTTTAGGGCTGCCTTGTTCGTTTTGGCCTGTGGATTGGCTACTTTAGAAACCGTAGCACACCCATTTTCGGCAGCTTTGGGGCATGAAGATACTTCTGAGCAGCGCATTAATCTTTCACAAACTTTCAACGGTGTCGGTGCGATTTTAGGACCTGTCTTGGGGTCTTATTTCATTCTTCGTAACGTTCCCACAGGCGATGTTGTAGTGGACTTAGCCCCTGTCAAATATCTCTATATTGCCATTGGCTTAGTGGTAGCGACAGTCGCCATTTCCTTTTCTTTTATCAAAGTACCCCCACTCACAGAAGAAGGTATAGAAGATATTTCCGATAATAAACCTAAAAAAGGGTTGTTTCAGCACCGTCATTTTATTTGGGCAGCCGTAGCGCAGTTTTTCAATGTAGCCGCACAAGGAGCTACTTGGGCGTTTTTTATCAATTATGCCGTCAAGTACATGCCCGACATGACCGACGAAAAAGCAGGTTATTATTTCTCATTTAGTATGGTTCTTTTATTGGCAGGGCGTGCTGTGGGAACATTTTTGATGCGATTTATCAAACCCAACATCTTGCTGGCCATTTTTGCAGGAGCGAATATCGTCATGTGTTTGCTCATCTCTCAAACTTGGGGGTGGGTGTCGTTTGGTGCGCTGATGATGCTCAATTTCTTTATGAGTATCATGTTTCCCACTATTTTCGGATTAGGCTTGCGCAACCTTGGCGAACATAAACAACGGGCCTCTTCTTTTATAGTGATGGGCGTAGTAGGCGGTGCGGTTTTCCCACCTATTATGGGTGCAGTAGCTGATATCAATGTAGCGCAATCCTACCTAACACCTATCATTTGTTACGTGATCATCTTGCTATTTGGATTAGTATTTTCTAAACCTAAAGATTAGGGCAACTCTTATCATTTACCCAAACTTAACGCCAAAATCTCTCCTACTACGGTAGGGGTGATGTCGGCGTGTTCGCCAAAGTTTGTGCCGCGTTCTTCAAAACGCTGCACTATTTTTTCAATCGTAGTGGTAGTGATAGGATATACACTTGCTTTGGTGGGGATACCCAACGATTCATAGAATGTTACTGTTTTTTGGATGGCCTGGGCTACAAGTTCGTCCTCATTGCCCCTGAGCTGCCACACGTTTTTGGCGTAACGAATCAGTTTTTTACGCTTGGTTTCTTTTTTCATTTCCAACAAATGAGGCAATACAACGGCCAATGTACGGGCATGGTCAATGTCATGCAGGGCGGTGAGTTCATGGCCTATTTGATGCGTAGCCCAGTCGGTAGGAACACCTGCAGCGATTAGTCCGTTGAGTGCCATAGTAGCGGCCCACATCACATTGGCGGCAGCATCATAGTTGGTAGTATCAGCCATCATCTTAGGCCCTTCTTCAATGAGTGTCAGTAGCACCGCCTCGGCCATGCGGTCTTGCATTTCTGCTCGCACATCATAGGTCATATATTGCTCCATCACGTGTGTAAAGGCATCGGCAATCCCATTGGCAATTTGGCGAGGAGGTAACGAAAAAGTAGTTTCAGGGTCAAGAATAGAAAATCTAGGATAGACCAGAGGGTTTCCCATTCCTTTTTTCTCTTGGGTTTCTTTTTTGGTAATGACAGCATAATAGTTCATCTCTGAACCCGTTGCAGGCAAAGTCAGCACAGCCCCCAGCGGGATGGCTGTGGTGATTTTGGCCCGATTGCCCACAATTTGCCAAGGGTCATCGCCACTGAAAGGAATAGCTGCCGCGATGAACTTAGTGCCATCTAATACAGAGCCTCCACCAACAGATAATAAAAAATTTACTTTCTCCGAACGCCCTATTTCAACGGCTTTCATCAAAGTTTCATAGGTAGGGTTGGCTTCAATTCCGCCAAACTCGATGATATTTCGATTCGTCAGAGCTGCTTTTACTTGGTCATAAACGCCATTTTTAAAAATACTCCCCCACCATATAAAAGCATCAAGGTAGTATCAGCAGGAATTTGTTTGGCCAGTTGTGCAATTTGCCCTTTTCCAAAGATGATTCGGACGGGGTTATGGTATTGAAAGTTATTCATTCTCAATCAAAATGGTTTTATCTATTTACTCCTAAGAACTAAACATTGACTGCTTTAGTTTATTTTAGATATTTATGGGAAGCTGAAATATTCGGTGGGCTATGCTTTTTTTTGTATTATTACACTTCCAAACCCTATTTTACTTTCTATGAAAATTTTAGTGGTAGATGACGAACAAGACATCAAAACATTATTTGAACAACGGTTTCGGCGAGAGATCCGAAGTGGCGAATTAGATTTCAATTTTGCTTATTCTGGAGAAGAAGCACTGGAATTTATTGATGCTCATTTCTCAGAAATTGTTTTGATTTTATCAGATATCAATATGCCTGGCATGAGTGGTATCGAATTGCTTCGACGCATCAGAACCAAGCACCCTATCGCCCCCCCCCCATCATTATGATGATTACAGCTTATAATGACTGAAGACAATTTCAACCAAGCAAAAAAATATGGAGCAGATGACTTTCTAAATAAACCTATCGACTTTGCTGCCTTAAAACAAAAACTCCTTGCATCGCTATGAAAAAAGCCAGAATGCTCGTTGTGGATGACGAAAGCGATTTGGAATTGCTAATAAAACAAAAGTTTCGACGAAAAATCCGTGAGGGGTCTTACGAGTTTGTCTTTGCTACCAATGGGGCTAAAGCTATTGAAATACTCCAGCAAGATACAGAAGTAGATATGGTGCTGAGCGACATCAATATGCCCGTCATGGATGGCCTTACTCTGCTGACTAAAGTAGCTGAACTAAGCCCTATGATAAAAGTAGTGATGGTATCGGCCTACGGCGACATGGACAACATCCGAATGGCCATGAATCGTGGTGCATTTGATTTTGTATGTAAGCCTGTCAATTTTGAGGACTTAGAACTGACTGTTGAGAAGACCATTCTGCATGTACAACAGCTGGAGCGAAACGCTCCAAGCCATCAAAGAAAACAATATTTTACGGATGTATGTGGACGAAAACGTGCTGAGTTTTATGAATCGGCGAGAATTTGAAACCTCACTGATGGCCAACGAAGAAATAGAGGCTTCGGTTGTATTCATAGATATTTGTGGCTTTACGGCCATTACCGAGAAAGCAGATGCCGATACGGTCGTCAAGTTGATCAATAAGTATTTTGATGTGATGGTCAAAGAGATTATTGCTCAAAAAGGCCACGTGGACAAGTTTATGGGCGATGCCATCATGGCGGTATTCAGAGGAGAGTATCATTTAGACCGAGCCATTGAGGCGGCATTGGCTGTAAGAACCCATATAGAGGAGATTCATGAAAGCCCATTAGGGAATTTGACTTTCAACCCACGGGTAGCCATTGGTATCAACTCAGGCGAAATGATTTCTGGAAATATCGGCTCGGCCTCGTTACGCCGTTTAGATTATACGGTTATTGGTGATACTGTCAATGTAGCGCAACGTTTTCAATCAGCAGCTAAACCTGGCCAAATTGTTATAGGTGAAGATGCCTATAAACAAGTAAAAGAATCTTTTCAGTGCAAGCCCGTTGGGGAGGTAAATCTGAAAAACAAAGCCAATCCGCTTATGCTTTATGAGGTGCTGGCATAGTAGTCGATTTATTGATTGATATTCACTCTCAATTCGGGGGCTTCAACAATATGGAAAGTTGCCGATGCAAACTTGACTTTTCCTTTGGTGGCTTCTATTTCTTGTAGGATTTGAGTGAATAATTCGGTTTTGGTAGCTCTTCTTTTTTTGTAACTCACTACATATCGAAGCGTAAACTCGACCCAATTGTCGTTGGCGATGAGCGAAACCATGGGTTCAGTTTGGGCATCTTCTAAGAGGTATTTCGTCTGAAGTGCCCGCCATTTTTCCGTTGATTTTGGGTTAAATCCCCTGCTACTTCCTTTCCTATTTGGAGTAAAAGTGTTCTGGCTTTATCATAATCACTCCCATACTGAACTGGCACTTTGATTTCGTCCCAAAGAAAGGGAAAATCGCCCGAGTAGTTAAAAACAGGCTCTTTAAATACAAAGCTATTGGCTATGAGCACAATACGCCCATTGTATAAATCTCCATCTACCCATTGGCCTGTTTCCATGATGGTAGTACGCAACACCCCAATGTCCATCACATCGCCTTTGATACCGCCCAGTTGCACCCTGTCGCCCGGACTTGTAAAAGCCTCCAAACATAATAGCCAACCAACCTGCAAAAGAAGCAATTACTTCTTGCAAGGCAAAGGCTATACCTGCACCCGCCACGCCCAATGCTACTGTAAGCCCCTGCAGTTTGTCTACTATAAATGATGGTAACCAATATCAAACTCAGTAAATAGCCGATGAAATTGCTTTGAATTTATTGGCACGATAACGATGGTCGTTTTCTTTGATTTTTGAAAATAGACGCTTTTGCAAAGTTTTAATAAATACCCAAACAACCGCAATACCCATTAAAATGGTGACAATTTTGCCTATTTGAGGGTCATATAGCAGGACTTTTAGTTGTTCTTCCATACCTAATGATTAAAAATTACCTTGTTGAAAGCGTTCTTAGTTTCGTGTTTTGGATTCTTATTCGCTGGCACAGGATTTTGATAATGTTCCGCAATACTTCACTGCGTTCGTCCATGAGGTCATAAAAATCGGCTTGGTCTATCCGAAAAAGCTGTAAATCAGTCAATGCACCTACCGTAGCTGAGCGCGCCTCTGCATCCATCAGAGCCAATTCGCCAAAGACATCGCCCCGCTTCTAAAGTAGCCAACTGCACTTTTCCGTCGTAAATACCCACTTGGCCATCATGAATAACAAACATACTTGTTCCTACTTCTCCTTTTTCAAAATAATTTGCCCTTCCAGATAGCTTATTTCTTTTCATAATAGGGGCAATGCTACTCAATATGTTCTCGGGGTTTCCGAAAAAAGCTCTGTATTTCTTAGTACCATAACGCGCTCTGTAATCGAGACTTTGGCGGTAGCTGATGAATGACTCATAATGTGTAAATCAGGATATTGAAACAATTTTTCGGGCGACATACCGCGTAAGGCCAATCGAATGGTCCAGTCAGTAAAATGCCTTGTTCCTTCTTCAAGAATATAGTCTTTTATTGAATGATTGACTGTGGGTAGCCCAATTTGCAGATCTATAAGGCGAACTTTTTCGGCATCGGGTATATTGTCGAGCAAGGCGTGTAGCACACCATAGACTTGACGCGGCACAAGGTTTTCCAATAATTCCAATGAATTGGCACGACGTTCGCGGGAGCTGTGCAATACGCTGGTTTGGGCACTACGAATAATGTCTTGGTCATATTGTTGCATTAATAACCCAAAAATACGCTGAATGGCCGCTTCTTGCTCGAATAGAAGGCTTTTTTGAAGGTCATTTTCTATTTTCTCCATTTGCCCATACAAGAGGTGTTGGACAAGCCGAAACTCCTCTTGAAGTAGATTTTGAAACAAGGACAAATGCTGTTGGGAATTAGGATAATTGTGTAAAGCACCCAAAGCCATGGTGCGTAGGGTTACATCTTTTCTTTGTACTAAGGTTACCAACAGTTCATAACCCTCGTGGGAGGTCATTTGTCCAGCCACCACTACAAACCGCTGCGCCAGCACGATTGACATCTCTTTGGTTATACGTTCTTGTATCATGGCAATGGCCATTTGTTCCACAGAAGCCAAACTTCTCGCAGCTTCGCGCCAATGGCTTTTATTCTCTAAAAGTGTAAGTAAACCTTCGATTAAATCTTGATTTTGCAGCATACTTGCCGTTTCTATGGCTTTAGAAACCACCAAAGGCTGCGGGTGTTGAAGGGCCTGTTTGACAAAATCACTGTATTGATTCAATTGCAAGGATTGAATAATATCTAATACCCCTAATTGGCTATTAACATGGGAGTTTTGTTGCATAGCTTCGAGCGACGTAATCGCTGAAGTTTGGAGAGGGATTTTGTTTAATAATCCTTTTATAGCCCCTTTTCTTAGCATCAAATCTTCGTTATAGAGTAGTGTTACTCCTTGTTGCTCTGACTGTTGGCTCAACAAAACGGCAGCGGCCTCGCGCACGGGTGGTGCTACATCTTCTGTAAGTAAAGGCTTTAATTGGGCAGGCTTGAGAGATAGATTCAGTTTTTGAGCGGTTTCGAGTGCTTTGACTTGTACCTGCGCTTGGGGATGCTCAATAAGCTCGGCTACATAGCGATAGAGGCGATCAGAAGATACACCACTGGGCCGATTAGCCACCAACCATTCAATCGCATTGATTACCTCTTTGGGTTTATCGCTCTTTAAGTTTTTGAGAATGGCATGAACGGCCTCATCAGGAATGGCTAAATCTTCCACGGCCACAAACCTACGGCTGAGCGCTTCTTGTAGCGTTTGTACATAATAGCGATAAGTACGTTGTAAAAACCACAGCGCAAACAAAGCTCCAACCACAATTTCTTCTACCAAAAACCAATCACCTCCCTGCCACAAATGGTGACTTAAATAGAGCATTACCCCCCCAATCCCCAACCCTAATGGCTCATAAAAGCCTTTGGCCAAGGTATGCCCACGCAAACGCTGATGCGTAGAAAGAGGCTGAAACAATACTAAAAAAACAGGGTCAAACAAGGCGCGTCGCACCACCTCAAAACCTAAGTAAACAAAACAATAGGCAATTAACTGCACTGATTGATCCAATCCTAAAAAGAAAACCCCACTTAGTCCTACGGCCACCGCCAAACCACCTACAGGCAGCAAGGCCAATACATGATTGATGCCAAAATATTCGATGGTTTGGCGCGAAACTACTAACTTTACAAAAGTGGCCAATAAGTAAGTCATTGTCAGTACAATACCTAAGTACTTCATCACCTCAGCTTGGCTGTGTAGTTTGTATTTTACGTTAATGAAAAAAGCGTACTCCACCCCCGTAGCCATGATAGACACAGCCGT
Organism: Spirosomataceae bacterium; assembly: GCA_041392315.1. GTDB lineage: Bacteria > Bacteroidota > Bacteroidia > Cytophagales > Spirosomataceae > Runella. The sequence goes on from JAWKMH010000012.1 coordinate 164,234, forward strand.
AATGCTCAAACACATCGCAAAAATAAGCTGACTTCCACCAAATAATTGGGTGATAAGGCGGGGAGTATTACGACGAGGCAGTGGCGCAGGCGCAGGTGCTGTTACTTGATGCGAACGGAAAGTCAGCACAGCGGTGTACATAGCAGCCCAAAAGAAACCAAAAGCCAAAAAAAGCAATAATAACAACTCTGAATGACCATGGATAAGCACCGCCAACATACCCCCTAAGGCTTTGGCAGGCATATCGCCCGCGCTAATGACTCCAAAAAGTCGTTTGCTTTGCCGCACATCAAAAACTACTGCCGAAACTCCCCAAAATTCTAAGTTGGTCAATAAATAAATAGCCCGGAAGCCAACCATGATGGCTACTGAAGCTGCTATCGAGTGTCCAAAATAAACCAAAGCGAGTATAACCCCCGTCAAAACAATCACAGCCCACAGCACACGAATAGCCAAGCGGTCGAGCAAGAGATGATGTTCAAAATAAGCATAGGTTTTTCCTACTGCCATCATTCCCACCGCCGAGGCCATATAAGCCAAGGGCAAACTGGTTTCGGGGTGGTTTTCAAGTAAAATGACATTGGCCGAAACATATATGAGCATCGTGCCAAACCCAAGAAAAAAATGATGTAAAAAAAACAGCCCGACGGTGCGTATTTCCTCCGTCTTGATACCTAACGAACGATAAAGTGGGGAAAAAGTCATGTACAAGAATCAATATTCGACAAAAATACAGATATTGAACAAAAAACAACTTTAAAGCGAGTTTAACAAATCGTTTATCTTTTAAAACGGAACTTTTAAGCTATGAAATTCATGCTTCCCTTCATGGTCGCTTTTTTTCTGATTCCCTTTGTTCAGAAGTTTTTACAGACCGCCCATCGGCTACCACTTTGGCACGAACGGCTCAAAATAGGGCGTATTGCAGCTTTTGTATTGATAGGAATCGAGGTAGTTATCCAAAAAAACTTTATTTCGTCTCCTGTTTTTTTTGGATTACTATTGCTCTGCGCTACTCCTGCTTATTTGTTGAAAGAAGAAATACAAGGTGCCAAATTACTTTTGTGGATGATTGTACCCTTTGGCTTGGTATTTTTAGTAGATAATTTAGCGCACTACTGGATACCTACGTTTCATAAAAACCAAAAGGGTTTTTTTGATTCGGCCAAATTAGCCGCACTCATCGTTGGAGTTGTGACGGCTATTATGGCTCGAAACCAGCAAAAAAGTTTTGAGAAAGCCCTCAATGAAGAACGCCTCAAGAGGCAGCACGAGGAAGAAGCCAATCGCATTTTGGAAGCTAAAAAATTGGACTTAGAAACCCAAGTAGCTGCCCGAACTGCCGAACTACTCCAACAGAAAGAAGAACTGCTCCAACAGAAAGAAGAATTACAAAAAGCTATAGAAACCCTCAAAGCTACCCAACAACAATTGATCCAATCTGAAAAACTCGCCAGCCTCGGTGAGCTCACCGCAGGCATTGCCCACGAAATACAAAACCCCTTGAATTTTGTCAATAATTTCAGTGAAGTAAGTGGTGAAATAATTCAAGAACTCGTTGAGGAAGTAAACAAACCCCCCATCAGTCAAGATTTAGTACTGAAGTCTGAACTTTTAGCGGATCTTGCTCAGAATTTGGAGAAAATCACGCACCACGGCAAGCGAGCCAGTAACATTGTGACGGGTATGCTCCAACACTCTCGTACCAGTACGGGTGAAAAAGACCTCACCGATCTCAATGCCCTTGCCGATGAATATTTAAGACTAAGTTATCATGGTCTTAGGGCAAAAGACAAGAGTTTCAATGCCACTTTAATCACCGATTTTGACCCTAATCTACCCAAAATAGAGGTCATTCCGCAAGATATTGGGCGGGTATTACTCAATCTTATCAACAATGCCTTCTACGCCACTCAGCAACGTTTTAGGCCCTTGGATGACAAAGTAGAAGATTCTCCTAAAGTAACAGTCAGTACCCAAACCCTTGAAAAAGCAGTCGAAATCCGAGTCAAAGACAACGGAGTAGGTATGTCGGAAGAAGTAAAGGCCAAGATGTTTCAACCTTTCTTTACCACCAAACCTACAGGCCAAGGCACAGGGCTTGGATTAAGCTTGGCATATGATATTATCACGAAAGGTCATGGCGGGACCATTGATGTAGAAAGCGTAGAGGGCGAAGGAACAACATTTGTGATAAAATTGCCATTTTAAATATTCCATCATTTCCTATTAAGAATGTAAGACAGTATCATGAAGTACCGTATCTTGATTCTTTTTTTTGTTGGTAGTTTTCAACTTTGGGCTCAAAATAGTATTCCTATTGATACGATTGTTGATTACGGGGTGACACTCAGAAAAAATTGGAAATGGCAATTTGGTGATAATCTAACATGGGCAAATCCAACCTTCAACGACCAATCATGGCCTAAATTCGACACTAATAAGAGTATCCACGTCTTCCCAAAACTTCGTAAAGTTCAAATTGGGTGGTTTCGGCGACCCATTAAAGTATCATCTGCACTTGTACGAAAAACATTCTACATAGATATACAGCAAATGGGGGCTTCCGAAATTTTTTTAGACGGGAAATTACTGCATAAAATAGGGGTTGTGAGTACGAATCCAACATTAGAAAAAACACAAGTAAGCGCTCAATTCCTTCCGATAAGTTTTCCTGACACAAATCAACACCTATTAGCTGTACGTTTTTCTTTTACAAGAGCTAATTTTTATATTCGAGGGACTTCGAAAAATATCTTTAAAATCACCTTAAATGATGTTGTATCCAATGGAGATTTCCTTTTTAGAAAAACCAAGCAAATAACAGGCATGATGTATTTTTGCATTGGCCTATTTTTAGTCTTCTGTATGCTTCATTTTCTATTTTATAACTCCAATCGCCAACAAAAAGTCAGTTTTTGGCTTGGATTTACGATGCTGTCTTTTGCTATTGCTTTTTTTAGTTATACAATGGAAGAAAGTCAAAATCAAATTACCTATCAACAAATTAACGAATTAATCACCTATATTTCTTTTTATGTAGGCATTATTCTCATTAATGTATCTTTATACAGGTATCTAAGCCAACCTTTTTCATTATTTTTCTATATTCAAACTGCATTGATGTTTAGCAGTGTAATCTGTTATATTTTTGGTTTAGATTTCCCTTTTTCTTTCCAGACTTGGGGGCTTTTTCTACTTATTTTAATCGACTTCATTCGGGTCAGTTTACTTGCCGAGAAACGCCGCAACCCCAATGCAAAAGTCCCTATTTATTCCTTAATAGCAGTAGCAGTGTGTATTGGGCTATTGATTCTTGCTGGCGTTGTACTAACTACTATTGAGCCTCTAATAAAAGATATAGAAAGTATTTTAATCGTTGTTTTGGGTGCCGTACTTGTGCTTATGTTTTTGAGCATTCCAGTAGGTTTATCTTTTTCATTGGTTAGCGAATATTCAAAAACTCATAGAGCACTGCGCAAAAACATTCAGGAAATAGAGGCTCTTTCAGCTAAAAACTTAGCCCATGAACAAGAAAAACAGCAAATTCTTGCCAATCAAAACGAAACGCTCGAACATCAAGTAAATGAACGTACTATAGAGCTCCAGAATGCTTTAGAATCACTCAAGGCTACCCAAGATCAACTTATTCAATCGGAAAAACTTGCTTCTTTAGGGGAACTTACTGCAGGTATTGCCCACGAAATTCAGAACCCGCTAAATTTTGTCAATAATTTTAGTGAAGTAAGTCAAGAATTAGTAGAAGACGTTTTGGAAGAGCGAAAAAAAGAAGACAAAATACGAGACGAGGAATTAATTGATGAACTTTTGTCAGACCTTTCGCAAAACCAAGCCAAAATCAATCACCATGGCAAGCGAGCCAGTAGTATCGTGACGGGTATGCTCCAACATTCCCGCACCAGCACAGGAGAGCGAGAATTGACCGACATTAACGCTTTGGCCGATGAATACTTGCGATTAAGTTATCATGGTTTGAGAGCTAAAAACAACAATTTCCAAGCTGACTATCAATTAATTGCCAACCTAACCTACCAAAAGTCAACGTTGTTTCGCAAGATATTGGGAGGTACTGTTAAATTTGATTAATAATGCCTTCTATGCCACTCAGCAACGAGTAAAGTGATAAAAAAGTATTAGAGTTTTATCAGCCCAAAGTAACAGTGAGCACTATACTACACTCTTCTACACAAGAATCAGATCGTCGAACGAGTAACAAAGAGGCCGTAGAAATCCAAATTACAGACAACGGTATCGGTATGTCGGGAAGAAGTAAAGGCCAAGATGTTTCAACCTTTTTTACCACCAAACCCACAGGTCAAGGAACAGGTTTGGGGTTGAGTTTGAGTTATGATATTATCACCAAAGGACATGGAGGAACTATTGAAGTAAGTATCGAAGGAGAAGGAAGTACATTTACGATTCGTATTCCTTATTGATTAAAGTATAAACATTGATAAAAGCTTGCAAAGCAGGCCAATCATCCATTAAATTGCCCTAAAAACCATTAACCCTCATCAACCTCTATGAAAAAACTTTACTTTCTATGTTTATTGGCTATGATGGTAAGCGTATCCTTTGCTCAAAGTCCCGATGTAGCAGAACGTATCAAAGCATTAGAAGACCGCCTGCAATTCTTAGACCAAGGGCTTGGAAAAACCATTGATGATTTATTGTGGTATCAGAAAGTGGGCGATGTCGCTATTATTGACAAAGTGCGCTACACCAGCAAACCACCGCATGTAGTTAAAAATCCCACAGGTCAAGGAGCAACAATCCCCTCATTATTCCTGCCTATACCTTTGTACCCAAAAAATTTGCCTCGTCTAAAAAACTACCACTCATGGTGCTAATCCATGGGGGCGTTCATGGCGATTTTGACACTTTTATGCCCATATTGTCCGCAGATTGCTCGACCAAGGGTATATCATCATAGCACCCGAATACCGTGGTAGCACAGGCTATGGAAGTAGTTTTTATAGGCAGATTGATTATGGGGCTTATGAAAACGATGATGTTTTTGGCAGGGAAACGCTGGGCTGTAGAAAATATGCCTCAAGTAGATGCCGAGCGCGTAGGAATCATGGGGTGGAGCACGGCAGGATGATTACACTTATGAATATCTTTGACCACCCCGAAGATTATCGGGTAGCATATGCTGGTGTACCCGTGAGCGATTTGATAGCCCGAATGGGCTATAAATCGCAAGGTTACCGCGATCTATTTGCTGCTTCTACTCACATTGGCAAAGATGCCGCCGAAAATGTAGCCGAGTACCGCCGTCGTTCACCGATGTGGAACGCACAAAAATTAAAAACACCGCTATTGATACATACCAATACCAACGATGAAGACGTAAATGTATTGGAAGTGGAAGGCTTAATCAATGCCCTCAAAGCTAACGGCGAGAAGTTCGACTATAAAATCTACCAAGATGCTCCTGGTGGTCATACCTTCAACCGCATAGATACCAAATTGGCTCGAGAGTCGCGCGAGGAAATATATCGTTTTTAGCCCCAACTTTCTCCGCCCAATCCACCGAAATAAGAGTCTTATCCCTTAACAAATGAAAAAACTACTATTCCTCAGCTTGCTATGCGTTTTTTCGGAGACGTTTATGGCCAAAAAGAGGTCAATGCCAGTGATACGGCAAAACCAAAAAAGAAGAAGTTAAAGCCGCTCTTCCAAGAAGATGATATATTGCAGATGGATATTGTTGCCGATCTTAAAACGCTCCTCCGAGATCGTGGCACAAAAACCCACCATCACCGCGCTCAACTGGTCTATAGGTCCTCAGAAGAGGATTCTGTCATTTTACCCCTCAAACTCAAAGTAAGAGGCAATTTTAGGCGCTCGCCCCAAAACTGCGTTTTTCCACCTTTATACGTCGATTTGCCAAAAAAAATAGTAAAAGAAAGTATTTTCGAGGGTCAAAATCGCCTAAAATTAGTTACGCACTGCCAGTCGGAAGACTACATTTTCAGGAATACACCGTTTATAAAATGTACAACCTGCTGACAAAGTACAGTTTCAGTGTTCGATTAGTTCAAGTAAACTACATCAGTACCACTGGCAAACGCGACCTACAAGCCAAGTACGCTTTCTTTATAGAAGATGAAAAAGACATGGCCAAGCGTAATAAAACCAAAAACTATCACTTAAAGCAAGTCCCTATGCAGCGTATTGATTCAGTCAATATGGCTACCGTAGCAGTTTTTGAGTATCTAATAGGCAACACCGATTGGTCCATACCATTTCTACATAACATTAAACTACTTACCAAAAAAGGCCGCCAATATCCTTTGGCTGTACCTTACGATTTTGATCATGCAGGCTTGGTAGAAGCCAAATACGCTCGCCCTGCCGAGCAGCTTGAACTAACTTCGGTAAGGCAGCGACTTTACAGAGGGCTTACTTATTCGCCTGAAATATTAAATCAGGTCTTTGATAAGTTTCGCCAAGTCAAAACGTCCATTTATGCTCTTTACGAAACAAATCCACGATTAAGTTCGGGCTACATAAAACGTTCATTACGCTACTTAGACGACTTTTATAAAACCATTGACAACCCAAAAGAAGTAAAAAAAATCTTTGTGTATGGTGGCGGCAAGCCTGAAGGCGCAGGGGTATTAATTAAAGGACTCAACTAACCCCAATATAGCACTATCAGGTAGTAACAAAGTACCATCGGAAACCCGATGATAAAAATCGAATAGGCTATTTTCAAAAGCTTATATTTACGCTCTACTACACTGCCTTGTGCATATATGTTCTCAATCATAGCATTATGAAGCTGATTGTCATTACTGAGTAGTTGTTTCATTTCTGACGTATATTCTTCTCGTGACAGAGCCAAATAATCGCCAAAAAATAACAAATCAATTTTTGATTTTTCAATACTTAAGCGTTCAGATTTTGATTTAACATTAGGTCGTGTAGATAGCAAAGCAAAAGTAATAGTGAGTAAGCATACTACTACCAACAAGGTAGTAGGTAATAATAATTTAGGGTTTGCTCCAAAATGTTGTACCAGAAAAGTAATGGTGATAGAAATAATAATCGAATTAGTAGAAACCATCAGTCCCGCTTTTTGGTCGGCCATACCGCTCAATTGGATATGATTCGACATTGTAGTCCGAAACATCGTTTCTACACTTCGGCTTTGTTTCTTTTTCTTTTCTTTTTTAGGCTTATTGACTGGTGTTTCGGAGGCTTCCATAATAGATTGCTTTTTGGTATTGCAAATATAGAGAAATACGTTTTGTTCCTTTTTATTCCTGCATATCTAAAAAATAATTTTGAAATTGCGCGAATAAATAGCAAACTTCATCACAACACCATGAGAAAGGATTGGTATTTAGCATTATTATCGTTGCCTTTTTGAATACCCATAGGTGCTTTGATGTCGACACCTAATCCAACTTATAATCAAAAAAACCTTTACTAAGCCATGGAAAAGGCAAAATAGGTTTTAAAAATCATTTATCGATGGCAACCTCAAAACACTTTTACTCTCTTCTTCTAACTCTTTTCTGGGGTTTATTCAACAGGCTAATGCCCAAGTTTCAGCTAAGCATGATTTAATTTTCATGAACTCCCTACCCGTTGGGACGAAGCCTTGCCCCTAGGCAATGCTTTCTTAGGAGAGCTTATTTGGCAAAGAGACGACCAACTCCGTTTTTCGCTCGACCATGCCGAACTTTGGGATTTACGCCCAATGGCAGGTCTAAAAAGCCTGAATTCACTTATGGTTGGGTACAAGAACAAATCAAAAACGATAATTACAAGGCGGTACAACAGTACGGAGATGTGCCCTATGAGCGTGAACCTGCCCCAAGCAAAATACCAGGAGCAGCCTTTGAAATTGACTCAAAGTCTTGGGGTAAAGTAACAGAAGCAAGGCTAAACATAGAAAAAGCTACCGCCAATATTAAATGGGCAAACGGTGTAACACTCCAATCATTTGTTCATGCTACGCATCGGGTAGGATATTTCAAAGTGAAAGGAGTCAAAGAAATAGTAATCCATCTATTTGCCCCGAAATACGAAGGCCAAACCGCCGCCGCGAGGTGGTTCTGTAAGAGGCGATGATTTGGTACGATTGGGTTATCAACAAGGACAGATAATACAAAATGGGGATGCCCTTACCTACCGCCAAAAAGGCTGGGGTGGTTTTGAATATGAGGTAAGTGTACGTTGGCGTAAAACAGCTATAATGACTTGGGAAGGAGTCTGGAGGTATTTCGGCGCATTACCCCAACAAACCCAAGACAAAGGCGAGTATCCTCACTCATCATGTTCTGACATTTGACAAGGCCCTCAATACTCATATAGCTTGGTGGAGAAATTTTTGGGCTAAATCAAGTATTTCACTACCCGATTCCCTACTCGAAAAACAATATTATTTAGAACAGTACAAGTTTGGTAGTACCGCTCGAAAAGGCGCGCCTCCCATCTCATTACAGGCCGTTTGGACTGCGGATAATGGCCGCTTACCTCCCTGGAAAGGTGATTATCACCACGACCTCAACACCCAGTTAAGCTACTGGCCCAGCTATACCGCTAATCACTTGGAAGAAGCCATTGGATACCTCGACCATCTTGATCAGAATCGAGAAGCCTACCGCGACTATACGCAATGGTTTTATCAAACCCAAGGCTTGAATGTGCCAGGAGTAACCACCCTCACTGGCGTTCCAATGGGCGGCTGGATTCAGTATTCTTTCTCTCCGACTGTGTCTTCCTGGTTAGCACACCATTATTATTTACAATGGCGATACAGTATGAATCGCGATTTTCTCCAAAAAAGAGCCTACCCTTGGTTCAAGGAAGTAGCCACTTTTTTAGAAAAAATAACCTACTTAAACAGCCAAAATCAACGTCAATTACCCATTGGTTCGAGTCCAGAGATTAATAACAATCGTGTAGATGCTTGGTTTTCTGAAAGCACAAACTACGACCTCTCACTCATGCGTTTTACATTTAACAAAGCTGCTGAACTTGCCACCGAACTGGGCTTGACACAAGAAGCTACCCATTGGCAAAGTATTGCACAGCAGTTTTCAGCTTATGCCCTATCAGAAAATGCCGAACTAAAATTCTCTTCGTCTATGCCTTACAACCAGTCGCATCGGCATTTTTCACATCTCATGGCTATTCATCCATTGGGAGAAATTCGTTGGGAAAATGGGGAAAAGGAGCAAAAAATAATCAAAAACAGCCTTGCTTTGCTTGATAAAATAGGGCCAGACAACTGGTGTGGCTATTCCTACGCTTGGCTCGGAAGCCTAAAAGCCCGCGCCAAAGATGGCACAGGAGCCGCCCAAGCATTGCATATATTTTCTACTGCGTTTTGTTTACCCAATTCTTTCCATGCCAACGGTGACCAGACTAAAACAGGTTTTTCCAAACTTACTTATCGCCCATTTACTTTAGAAGGAAATTTTGCCTTTGCAGCAGGAATTCAAGAAATGCTTATCCAAAGTTATGCTGGGCATATTGAAGTTTTTCCTGCCATTCCTACCCATTGGAAAGAAGCCTCTTTCAAAAATTTTCGTACCGAAGGAGCTTTTCTTGTAAGTGCAACTCAAACAGGCGGACAAATAGATGAAATCAGTATAGCATCCGAAAATGGAGGGGTAACACTCCTTAAATGGCCCTTTAAAACTTATTTTATTAAATCTCAACAGGGTGTAACGTTAAAAAAGAAAGAGCAAGACTTCGTAGAATTTACCTTGAAAAAGGGAGGAAAAATCACAATAAAAAACGGCTACGAATAAGTGTCGTGTAAATATGGCGATTTGTCTGTAACTTTGCCGACCTAAAAATGAGCCATAATCCGAATATGTATTCTAAAAAACCGCTTATATTAGTAAGCAACGACGACGGGATTACTTCGTTAGGAATCAGAACGTTAGTTGAGTTGATGCAAGAGTTGGGCGAAGTAGTGGTAGTCGCGCCCGACAGCCCCCAATCAGGCATGGGACATGCCATAACGATTGGCGAACCACTTAGGCTGCATGCTACCGATATTTTTGAAAACGTGGCTGCATATGAGTGCAGCGGCACGCCTGCCGACTGTGTGAAGCTGGGCAAACACTACGTTTTGAAAGATAGAACCCCTGATTTGGTCGTGAGTGGTATCAATCATGGCTCCAACAGCTCGATAAGTGTCTTGTACTCTGGGACTATGTCGGCAGCCATTGAAGCAGCTATTGAAGGCATCCCCGCCATTGGATTTTCGCTTTGTGATTTTGTAGCTAATGCCGATTTTTCACATACCAAGTCCTATATTTTACAGATTGTCAAAGGAGTACTGGAAAATGGATTACCCAAAGGAGTCGCACTAAATGTTAATTTTCCAAAAAAATCTAACGAGGCTATTGGGGGTATTAAAATTTGCAGGCAAACCAACGGAAAATGGCAAGAAGCATTTGAAAAACGAAAAGACCCCCACGGGCGAAGTTATTTTTGGATGTCAGGCAATTTTGTCAATTATGACGAAGGTCAAGAAGATACCTGCGAGTGGGCATTAAAACATAATTTTGTGTCTGTGGTTCCTTGTCAATATGACATGACCTCTCATTCTACTATTCAGTTAATGCAACAATGGTCATTGGATTAACAACAGTTATAAAAAAATATTAAACCCTGATAGCATGGCAATTTTAGGTAACTTGTTGAAAGGAGGCATTTCACTCTCCACAAAAATCCAAAGCAATAAGGTAAACTTTGCCAAAGTACAGCGCAAAACCTTGAGTAGATTACTTTCTCGAGCGCGCTATACAATTTGGGCAGCGTTACCACTTTGAAGAAATCTTGGATGCCGCTGTTTTTGAAGAAGGCAATACTTTTATGAAAATACAAACAGTTAGTGCCCGTTTACAACTACGAAAAAATATACCGCGAATGGTGGCATAAGGCCCGCGAAGGCGAAAAAAATGTATGCTGGCCTGGTCCTGTCAAATATTTCGCCCTAAGTTCGGGCACCTCTGAGGCAGCATCTAAATACATCCCTGTTACCAAAGCGATGACAAAGTCGTTTCGTAATACCAGTATTAGGCAAATTTTATCTTTAGGGCGCTATACCGAATTGCCCAGCGATTTATACGAAAAAAACTTTTTGATGATTGGTGGTAGCATTGACCTCACAGCCATTGACAAGGGGCGTTTTGAGGGTGATGTGAGTGGTATCAATGCCAAAAATATTCCTTTTTGGTTTGAGCCCTATTATAAACCTGGTCGAGAAATTGCCCGCGAGCGCGATTGGTCGCGTAAACTCGAAAAAATAGTGGAAGAAGCGCCCAACTGGGACATAGGCTTTATGGCTGGAGTGCCCGCTTGGATGCAAATCATCATGGAAAAAATCATTGCCCATTATCACCTCAAAAATATTCACGAAATCTGGCCTAACTTGACTGTTTTCGGGCATGGCGGCGTATCGTTTGAGCCTTATCGCGTTGGTTTTGAGAAATTATTGGCTCGTCCGCTCATCTATATTGATACCTATCTGGCCTCTGAAGGGTTTCTTGCCTTTCAAAACCGCCCCAATGCCGACGGTATGAAATTAGTCTTAGACAATGGTATTTTCTATGAATTTGTGCCATTCAATAAAAATAATTTTAATGAAGATGGCGAACTTGTGGCTAATCCACAAACGCTCATGATTGACGAAGTAGAAGAAGGAGTGGATTACGCTTTGCTTATTTCAACCTGCTCAGGTGCATGGCGCTATTTGATTGGTGATACCATTAAATTTGCCAACAAAAAAATGGGAGAAATCACGGTTACAGGGCGTACTAAACACTATTTAAGCCTCTGTGGCGAACACCTCTCGGTCGAAAATATGAACAAGGCTATTCGATTGACAGCAGAAGAACTCGGTATCAATATCAAAGAATTTACGGTGGCAGGCATACGCATGGATTCGCTTTTTGCGCATCATTGGTACATTGGCACCGACGACCACGCCGAGGCTGCTTTGCTCAAAGAAAAAATTGACAATCACCTCAAAATACTCAACGACGACTATGTCGTAGAGCGCCGTCATGCCCTGAAAGATGTGCTTGTAACCGTACTTCCTTCTGCTACTTTTTATGGTTGGATGGAAAAAAGAGGAAAATTAGGAGGACAAAACAAGTTTCCTCGGGTATTAAAACAAGCCCTCATTGACGACTGGCAAGCCTATTTAGAAACCACTACCATTCATTAGATAGTATGATTCCTACCCTTTCGACTATTCAAGCAGCCCACGACCTCATTCGCCCGCATATCCATCGTACACCTGTACTGACCTGCCAAACGCTCAATCGGCTCTGTGGGGCAGAGGTTTATTTCAAGTGTGAGAACTTTCAAAAAATAGGGGCATTCAAAGCCCGTGGCGGAGTAAATGCAGTGCTTTCCTTGACAAAAGAAGAATTGAGCTATGGCGTAACGACCCACTCCTCAGGCAATCATGCACAGGCTATTGCCTACGCGGCTGCATTGGTGGGCACGAAAGCCTATATTGTCATGCCTCGTACAGCACCTCAAGTAAAGAAAGACGCAGTACGTGGCTATGGTGCCGAAGTAATTGAGTGTGAATCCACCCTCGAAGCCCGCGAAAGCACTGTAGCAGAAGTAATACGAACGCAATGCCACCATGATACACCCCTTCAATGATTATCGTGTGATAGCAGGACAAGCCACTGCTAACAAAGAATTGCTGGAAGATGGGGCGATTTTTGATACCATATCATGGCACCCGTAGGCGGGGTAATTATTGAGTGGCACAGCCTTAGCAGCACACTATTTGTGCCCCACGGCAGAGGTCATCGCGGGCGAACCCGGAAGCTGAGCTGCCGATGCCGCGTTATCCTTCAGAACAGGTCGTATTGAAAAAGCGGCTTATATTGGACACCATTGCCGATGGATTTATTGACTAATCTATGAGATAAAACCTTAGAAATAATACGACGGCGTCAAAGACATATTGCTTACTTCGATGCAGAAATCATCGCGGCCATGCGGCTTATTTGGGAACGTATGAAAATCATCATTGAGCCTTCATGCTGTGCCTTTTGGCTGCCCTACTACGGAATAAAGAACAGTTTGTTATAAAAAGTCGGTATTCTTACAGGCGGCAATGTGGACTTAGGGAAATTGCCGTTTTGAGGTTGATTTATTCGTTTTTTTTTTTTTTAGGTAAAGATTCTATCATTCTTTACATATGCACGGACATTCACCATTTGCCACCCAAAACGTTGATTATCTGCTCGCCTGCTATGACAATTGTTGTACTTGCATTGACACTGCTTGTCTTCACGACTTTGAAGACCACCTACGCGAAAAAGGCGAAGTAACGATTGCTACTTTTTCTGGATTTGCTTTTCAGCATCCAGAAAATGGTCAAATGTATTGTACAGGGAGAGATACGAACGAATTGGTATTATCCAGTATTTTACAAAAGGGCGCGTATCTCAATGCTTACGAGCAATTTGAAAGTGAAGCCGAACGCAAAAGTCACTTTAGTAAATTCAAGGACGAAAGGGTTGTGTTTGATGATACATTTAGCAAAGGGCAAAAATTCAAATACCTCAACTTCAACAATGGCCAATTAGGTATTCCTGCCTTTGGCGATTTTACATTGGCATTTCCATTAAGTCATTTTGAAGCCAACAATTTGGTATTTGTAAAGTTTAATAGCCTTATTCGTAAAGTAAAAGGCCAAACTCAGTGCTTGTATTTTACTGAAAACAATGAAGCAATCGCCCTACCAACACTCACTCAAGATTTAAGTACTCTTCAACATTTTGTTCCTCTCATCGTTTTGAAACGAAAAGAAGATTTAGAAAAAGGCACAGATATTGACTATAATTGGTTAGTATTGAAGCCTATCGAGGGCTTGCCTCGACACCGCGATTATATTGAAGTGATTACATGGCAAGATGTTCTGATTCAAGTAGGTGTACGATTGAGAGCTGAGAAAGAACGTTTTCAAGCACTTATTGATGCCATAACCACCCCTAAGACTACTTTAGGAGCTGAAATAAAGAATATAACCGAATTACAATCGTTGATAAATCGCTACGAAAACGACAATCAATTGCTAACTGAACTGGTTTAAATCATGGCCTTTACACTCATTGCCGCCACTATGACCAATGGATATGGTATTGTAGCAGATGCCAATGGCGAAATATATTTGATAAAACCGCCTTTTGGTTTTCATGGTAAGGAATACTTGCCATATGAACAAATTAAACCGACTATTTCACAGTTTGGGTTCACAGAATTAAATGAAGATTTTCTCACTTGGGAAGCTGTATTTGAACGATTACGGCAAATTGCATGGCAAGCGCGTCGTGAAGTAGGTGATACCAATACCACAATTTCGGAAGAAGATAAAAAGGCGTTTTTTCGGAGCATACCCAAGGGTTTTTTGATTGGGGCGGTAGAAAAAATTGAAAGCTATTTAGCCAAAGGGGATTATTATACTGTCTTATTTGTTGGTGAAGCCTTGTTAGAAAATAGTAATCTAAACGAAAATGAAAGTTTGCAAATAAGAGTAAAACAAGCTTTTGATGAAGCAAAACAGAAACAAGAAGACTTACTATCGCCCTTTAAAAATTTTAAGCCTGATAGAGTAAACCGTCATTTTAATCTTCAAATGACGGTATGAAAACCATTACGTTTTATTCCTTTAAAGGTGGTGTAGGACGCTCATTGACGCTTTCCAACATGGCCCTTTGGTTGGCCGATGAAATGAAAGCCAAAGTATGCGTCATTGATTTTGATTTAGAAGCCCCAGGGCTACCTTATAAATTTGAAGACTTGCAAAACCCCACCGACCAAGAACGGCTAAGCCGTACCGAAGGGATTGTAGAATACATAGATGAGTTTAACCAAACAGGTATTCCGCCTGCCAATTTTACACGATTTTATCTGCCATTTACTACCCAAAAAGGCAACCCCATTACGCTTATTCCTCAGGGCAATCTCCAACAGACCGATTATTGGCGGAAGCTGTTTGAAATCAATTGGCAAAAACTATTTGAGTAATGACCCCGCCACGGGCTACAGTCAAGGACTTTGTTGCTCGAAGACCTCAGTTGGACGCATCGAAAACGAATTAGCCTCCGACTTTTTGTTGATAGACTCTCGTACAGGACTCACCGAAACAGCCTCGATTACGCTTAAATTAATGGCTGATAAAGCCGTGTTGGTGGGTATCAACAATCCCGAAAACAAAGATGGCTTATTTGGTACCTGTAGCTTACACGCTGACCCTATTAGCAGATCATTGCCCTACCACTTGGTACTCAATCGCGTACCCATGCAACACCGCACAGGCAGAAGGAAATAGACCCCGTGAAAGGGACATTCGTGCACATTTTCTAAAGCGTTTTGAAAGTTTAGCCCCCATTGACACCCTGATGGAGCGTTTTTCCATTATCCACGCAGACGACGAACAAGCTTTTGGTGAAAAACCTGAAGAAGGCTTTTATGTAGAAGCACAGTCGAAAGTACAAGTAAGAAAAGATTATTGGGATGTGTTTACGCAAGTGACAAAAGAATACCTTTCTGCTGAACAGTGACGACTTTTGAAAATAAGCGAAAAGCGTAAGATAAATTGTATTATAAAGCGAGTTTGACAATTTAGAAACACAGGCCAAGATTGATTTGATGAATGTAGCGATTGCTTATTGTAATAATGATGCCTATCTATATACTGTTACTTTATTTAGCAAAATAGGAAGTTACACAGATACCTATAACGATATTAAAAGTGCGATAAAGATTAATCCTAAGCATCCAGCATGGCATTACTTCAAATGGGGGTGCTTTATAGTATAAATAAAGACTATACTTTAGTTATTGAATCATATCGTAGAGCTATTGATTTGTCTCCTAACTTTATAGATGCTTTAGTTAATTTGGGAGTTGTTTATTTTGATATAAGCAATTTTTCTTTGTCAATACAACCTCATGAAGACAGTGATAAAGATTAACCCTAATGAAACTAAGGCATGCTGTATAATTTAGGATTAACTTACTCTAAAATAGAATCGTATAATTTAGCTATTAATTGTTTTAAAAAAGTTCTTGAATTGAATATCAGTGATAGTAGACATGGGGTAATTTAGGTATTGTTTAGAAAAGAGGGAGAGTATAGTTTAGCTATAAATTCTTATAAAAATGCCATCGGTTTTAATCCTCAGGAAATAGATGTGAGATATTTTTTAGCAAATTTATATAAAAACGAAGCAAAATATGATTTGTCAATTTCAGCTTATCTTGAAATCGTAAAACAAAAACCACATTTGAATTTGAAGCTCGGTATAATTTAGGTATTACTTTTGACATTCTAAAAAACTACCATAATGCTTCAAACAGCTACAGAAAAGCGTTAAAAATAGAACCTGGACCGACATAAAATTTGGGATGCCTTAGTAGGTTCCCTAATTCATTTATCATATCAGCAAAAAGATAGATCTAAGATAGTAGAAAAGCACTGCAAGCAGCCCAAAAATCTCAGGAATTAGGTGGAAATGTATATAATTTAGCTTGGGAAGTCCATAAGCTGTTTAACAATAATGCAAACAGAAGCATCAACATGAAGAAGCCTTAGAAAGAAAAGAATAAATAATAACACGTTCAAGAGATAGAGACTTTGTGTCTTCTGAAAGGAAGATGCTGGATTTTAAGGCTTTGCTTATCTCAGTTTTCATCCTAAAAAGTCGGTATTATTCTTCAGAGGCGGCAATGTGACTTAGGGAAATTGCCGTTTTGATGAAATTGGGTATATTTGATTAACAAACAAACGACAAGAAGATGACTACTCCAACGCAACAAGTTCCTGAAAGCCTCATTTATGAAGAGTTTGGTGGTCGTATTTATTATCGCAAAGGCTATCGGCAAGTACTGTTGGGACTAAAAAACAGAAGAAGAAATCATGGGAAGCAGTATCATTCAATCGCTTATTGTACAAGCCGTTGTATTTTTCTTAAAAACGATTTTGCCCAAAAAACTATACTGGGTCTTACCAATGAAGCAGGATTACACCTAAGGCACAAAGAAAACCTTTCAAATGACATTGTCATTGTTGAAAAGAATAAATTAACTAATCCTCTTTCAGACAAATACAGTGATATTCCGCCCAAGTTTATCATTGAGGTAGATATAAAAATAGACCCCAAAGAGGAGATAGAAGGTGAAATGGTGGGTACAGAAATGGATTATATCTTAGAAAAATCGGGGCAGTTGTTGGATTTCGGGGTAGAAGGCATCGCTTGGATATTGACCAAAAGCCGCCGGGTAGTCATCATCAAATCGCACCGAAATGTAGAGGTCTATCAATGGAGCGAAACCGTCCCTTTGTTTGACGATTATACCTTTTGTTTACAGCAAATATTAGAAGACGAGGATATTTTGCCCGTTTTATAATGCCACCTTACTATGTCGCTCACTACCCTTGGTCTTGAACTCCCTACCGACCCGCGCTGGGTCAATATTGCCGAAATGCAATTGGAAGAAATCCTGGTAGATCATGCTTATTGTGAGCAAAAAGCTGCCTCGGCCTGTATCTCTATGATCGTACATTTTCCCGAAAAAGAAAAGCTCGTAGAAGTAATGACTCCCGTTGTGGCCGAAGAGTGGGCGCATTTCAGGATGGTACTCAAAGAACTCCACAAACGTGGCTATAAACTCGGGCGCGCCCGCAAAGACGAGTACGTCAATCGTTTACAAGCCGTGGTCAAGAAAAAAGGCGACCGCGACGAGGTATTTCTTGACCGCCTGTTGTTTTGCGCGCTCATCGAAGCCCGTAGTTGTGAGCGGTTTAAGTTGCTTTCGCAGCATATCGCTGATGAAAGCCTACAGAAATTTTACCATGAACTAATGATTTCAGAAGCAGGCCATTATCGTAATTTTATCGAACTGGCCGAGGAATATCTCCCCACAGCTACGGTTCGCGCTCGGTGGAAAGAATTATTAGCCGCTGAAGCAGCAATCATTCAAACCTTAGAACTACGCGGAGATAGAATGCACTGAGCTACTTCAACAAAGTTTTCACTTTGTTGCGATTTTTGAAATTATCTCCTACATTTACATTGTAACCACATTTAAAGGCCATATCAAACAAGTCACAATGAAACATCTTTGCAAAATATTCGTCGTTTTTTTGTTAAGCTTGGGGTTTTCCCTTACTTCTTTTGCTCAAAACATTGATGCAAATCTTCGTCAAAAATTTGTAAGTAGTATTGGCGCAAACAACGATGATGAATTGGGTAGTGTCAGTACTGTTGCTACAGATGGAGTTATTGCTGTAGTTGGAGCTGCTTCCGACGACCAAGGCGGTACAGACAGAGGAGCCATTTATATATTGGGCAAGGATGTTGGCGGCCTAAACAACTGGGGACTCATCAAAAAAGTAATCAACGGGACCGGCACAAACACTACTCACCCAAACTTTTATCAATATTGGAAGTGCCAATGGAGATCGCTTTGGTACTTCGGTAAGTATCTCAGGAATATGTCATTGCAATAGGTTCAGCCTTACGATAATCAAGGTCCTACCAATCGAGGCGGTGCTGCCTATATAATAGGCAAAGATATTGGTGGAACCGAATAATTGGGGACTTATCAAGAAAATAATCAATGGAGCAGGTACTAATACTGCTGATCAGCTTTTTATTAGTATCAATACAGGCAATTTTGACCTTTTTGGTTTCTCAATCGGACTATCAAACAATACATTAGTGGTTGGTGCACGCTTTGACGACCAAGGTGGAGGCGATAGAGGGGCTGTGTATGTATTTGGCAAAGACACGGGAGGAATTGATAATTGGGGACTTGTCAAAAAAGTGGTTAATCAACGGTGCTGGTACTAATTCCTCCAGATCAAACTTTTGTAATACTGGAAGCAACAGTGGAGATAGTTTTGGCCTATCAGCTAACTATTTTAGATGGTGATCAATTATGCTGTCAGTAGGAGCTCCATCAGATAGAAATAATGGAACAGATGCCAAACAGGGGCCGTTTATATATTAGGAAAAGATAATGGAGGTGTCGGATACGTGGGGGCTTATTAAAGAAAATTATTCAACGGTACTGGCACTGTAATAATACTCCCAATCAAACTTTTATCAATATAGGTACCAACAATTCTGACTTTTTTGGGTATTCACTGTGAGTCTTGTCGGGAATAATACCCTTTAGTGCCATAGGATCACGCTTTGATGACCAAGGCTGGAGGCTGCAGACCGTAAAGGAGCTATCTATATTTTAGGAAAAGATACGGGAGGAACTGATAATTGGGGACTTGTTAAAAAAATAATCAATGGTAGTAGGCACTAATACTGCTAATGAGAACTTTTATTAACATTAGCAACAATATCTCTGATAACTTTGGAATTTCTGTAAGTCTATCTGGAAATATGCTCGCAATAGGTGCTTACTTTGATGACCAAGGTGGAAATAATAGAGGAGCTGTCTATATGTATTAGGAAAAGATTCAGGAGGAACTGATAATTGGGGCTTACTAAAGAAGATTATTAACGGGCTGGTACAAACACTATTGATCAAAGTTTTATCAACAGTGGTTCTAATGATGGTGACAACTTTGGTGTAGTAAGCCTTTCAGGCAATACTTTGGCCGTTGGTCTTCACCCAACGACGACCAGAGTGGCTCTAATCGAGGTCGCCGTATATATGATTACCTTAGATCCCTCTACTTGTAGCCTAAATCTTACGGCTGCCATTACGCCTAATACTCCCCAAACAGTATGTTCTGGTGCTTCACTCACACTCAATGGCAGTAGTACGGGAGGTACATCGCCTACCTATACTTGGAGCAGCGCACCCGCTGGTTTTAGTTCCTCCCAACAAAATCCAACTTTTACTGCTCCTACTGTCTCTAATACTACCAATTATACAGTAACACTTACCGTAACTGAAGGAAGTTGTAGTGCCACTGCTACGCTTGTTGTTACTGTCAATGGAACAGGACCTGTAACAATTACCACACCTATTACCTCTGGAACCGTTACTTATTCGGGCAGTACTATTACGGCTACCAATCAGATTTCAAATGCCAATGTCGAATACATAGCTACACAATCCGTTTTGCTTAATCCTGGTTTTTCAGCTACTGGCAATACGTTTAAAGCCTATATTGGGGGCTGTAATTAACTCTCAGGTGAAGGCCCTTATTTTTGGAGTCAATGGTCAAGACGGCTACTACCTTAGCCGTCTTTGCCATAAAAAGGCATTGAGTGCATTGGTATATCTCGTAGTGAGGGCGATTGGGTCTGTGGTGATGTAAGTGATTTTACGTTTGTAACGAAACTAATCAAAGAAAATCAGGCTGATTATATCTTTCACCTCGCGGCCAATTCTACCACAAAACACGCAGCTTTAGTAGAAAACTATCAAACTATTACAACTGGAAGTATTGCTATTTTAGAAGCTGTAAGGAAATCAAGCCCTCATTCAAAAGTTTTCTTAACAGGAAGTGGCGTTCAATTTAAAAATACAGGCAAAGCAATTGCCGAAACTGATGAATTTGACCCTATAAATGCTTATAGCATGGCCAGAATTCAGTCTGTTTATGCGGCTCGGTACTTCAGAAGTTTAGGACTAAAAATCTATGTGGGATACTTATTTCATCATGAGAGTGTTTTCAGAAAACAAAACCATGTAAGCCAACTCATTGTGGAGACTGTGAGGCGTATTCAGCAAGGTAGCCATGAAATGTTAGAGATTGGTGACTTAACCGTACAAAAAGAATGGGGATATGCTGCCGATATTGCCGAAGGTATCTTTACACTCATTCAACAAAACCAAGTTTTTGAAGCTACTATTGGCACAGGCCAAGCTCATACTATTCAAGAATGGGTATCTCTTTGTTTCGACCATATTGGCCTTGATTGGCAAGGACTACGTTCGCCCTAAGCCTCTCTTTTCATCTGAGTATCCTATTTTGGTATCTAATCCCGCTACTATTCGGCAATTAGGTTGGACTCCAACCATTGGAATAGATAAATTGGCAAAAAAAATGATGCTCAACGAAATATAATTTTTCCCAATATTATGAGCAAAAAACGAGTTTTAATTATCCACTCCTTCGGGTTATATCAGTATTTCTCCTACCATCATTAGCACCATCCAATACCTTTCACAACAAGAAGAAATCGTGCATGTAGTGGCTGTTTTTTGGTGAAGAAGTAGAAAAGCTCGCTTTTCAAAATCACTATTTTATTCAAAAAAAGAAATACTTATTACTTCCTCGTTTTATCCGATTGATTTTAGGCTTCTTTTTTTATCTGCTCTACCCTTTTTTACTGTTAAGTCTTCGTCTTCGTTATTCTTTCAAAAATGCTTTTTTCATTGACTCCATCGGGCTTTTATACTCCTTTTTTTTCCTCGCTCTCTTATTGCTATCTATGTAGTTTTTACATATTCAATACTTATCAGAGTTAGCTCGTCAACGCGACTTTGTGGGTATGTTTATCAAGTATATAGAAAAAATAAGGGTGAAAAAAATCAAATACGTGGTTATTCAAGACCAATACCGCCGACAGTCTTTTATCGAAGAAAATAAAATTGATACGCTCTCCACTACTTTTTTTATTGTTCCTAATACGTATCGAGGTCATACCATCAAACGAAAAACTAACTTTTATCAGCAGCAATTAAACTTACCTTTCGATGCTAAAATCGTATTGCTTGCTGGGGCTATTGAATCTTGGTCGTATCCTGTTTTTGTGACCCAATGTGCCGCTTCACAACAAACATCCCCACGCTATCATCTCATTCTTCAATCCCGAGAAAAGATAATTGAAGCTACCCCTATCATCCAAGAACTCCGCAGTTTAGAAGGTACTAATATACATCTATCGCTCACACCTTTGCCTTTTGATCAGCTCGATGAGGCATGTTCATCTGCCCATATTGGCTGCGCTCTTTATACAAATAGTCATTTTCAAAACCAAACTTTTGTAGGCGGAGCATCAGGAAAAATGTTAACTTACCTAAAAAATGGCTTACCCGTTCTGATGATGGATGCACCTGGTATTACTGAAATTATTGAAGAATACCAGTGTGGAAAAGTCCTAAAAACCATGAACATAGATAAATTCAATACTTGTGTCAAAGAGATTTTAGCTAATTATGATTTCTTCTCCGCCAATGCCTATCGTTGTTATGAAGAACGCTACGATTTTGACCGTGCCTTTGAAGCCATTCAGTCATTCTTATCTACTAACTCATGATCAATACAATCAAAAAAATCTTGACGTTTTTTAACTTAGAAATCAACAGAAGGCCGATTTCAGTAACTAAAAAACGACAATGGCTCCAAGACTTTGATTTTAAAACCATCTTAGACATAGGGGCTAACCAAGGGTATTTTGCCAAAGAAATGCGTGAGATGTTTCCCAAAGCATTCATACACTGTTTTGAACCCCTCCCCGATTGTTTCAATCAATTATTGCGCAATACACAAAAGGATAATCTCATTCTATGCTATCCTGTAGGGCTGGGTAATCAAAGCGAAATCCTGACTATGTACCAAAATGACTACAGCCCCTCCTCTTCTTTATTAGAAATGACCGATTTACATATCCGAAACTTTCCTCAGACTGAGCATACACGGCCCCAACAAGTAGCCATCCAGCGGCTCGATGATTTGTTGAAAGATACAACTTTACAAGCCCCTATTTTAGTAAAAATAGATGTACAAGGCTTTGAAGATAAAGTGATTGAAGGAGGCCAACTTATACTCAAGCAAGCAGATGCTTTGCTTATCGAAATGTCTTTTGTACCGCTTTATCATGAGCAACTTTTATTTCACGACATCTATGGTTTACTTACCGATTTAGGATTTGAGTTTCGGGGAGCTTACCATCAGCTTTTTGATGATAAAGATGGGTCAGTACTTCAAATAGATGGTATTTTTATCAATAAAAAAAGCGCTACAAGATGAGTGTACCCTTGGTTTCTATCATAACCGTCACTCTCAATGCCGAGCATGTTTTAGAGAAAACCATCGCGAGTGTATTTCATCAAACATATACTTCTATCGAGTACCTCATCATTGATGGTGGCAGTACCGACAGCACATTAGAAATTATTCAATCTTACAAAGCAAAAATAACCTATTGGCATTCTAAAAAAGACCGTGGTATTTATGATGCCATGAACCAAGGCATAAAGTTGGCCAAGGGAGAGGCATTACTTATGCTTAATGCAGGTGACTGGCTCGAACCAACAGCCATCGAAAAAATGGTGAATCAAGCTAATGGGGAGATAAAGGATAAAATCATTGCTTGCCATTGGCAGGTGTATTTCGATAAGCCAATCCCTCCTATTTTCCGACAAGCCTCTTTCGATTTTCACAAAACAGTGGGGCTATGTCATCAAGGAGTACTCATTGGGAAAAATCTGTACGACCTATTTGGCTTGTATGACGACACTCTCCAATTGCTTGGCGATTATGATTTTTATGTTCGTGTTTGGAAAAAAAAGAAAGAAAGTTTTATAGGTGTTCCTTTCTATCTGGCGCACTATCAATACGAAGGGCTGACCACCCGACATGCTCTCAAAAGCAACCATGAACGTTGGAAGGTGATAAACAGATATTTTACATGGTACGAAGCTATTCCGATTAGAGTCGTAACTTTGTCTGCTATTATTATTCGAAGTTGGAGGTTTTGCATTTCCCCATTTGCTCAGTTTCAAATTTTCAAATTGTTCAGAAGGTGAACGAATTCATCAAACAAATTAATTTTCTTCGTTCCCACCTTACCCCATTAGAAAAACTATTCGTTTGGGCCATCATTGTCATTTCTTTAGATGGTTTTCCACTGATTCCACTCAACTTTGAAAATCGCCCTTTTTCTACGATTCTAATCACCATTTATTGGGGTTTGGAAAAGAGCCTCTCTAAACAAATCTCCCTTTTTGAAATTAGGCTGTGGCTTATCTTACCTTTACTGTGTTTATTTACTTTATACCAAGCTGCCTTTGTGCATCATGCTTATTTTGGCTTCTTCAAGTTTTGTATTGCAGGCACGCTCTCGGTCATTACTATGGCCGCTTGTTGGGTATTTATCAGTGGATTATTGAAACGATTCTCTGCCGAAATCGTCGTTCAAGTCATCGCCTATAGTTTAATTCTATCTGCGATTGTGCCAGTGATAGTAGGCTTTGTGCAGGTACTTGGTTTGAAAGAAATTATTCCTCGCCCCTGGGCCGAATTATGCACCAATCTCTTTAGCTGGCGCCCCTTGCTCGACCGCCCCCAACTCACCACCACAGAGCCTTCACATGCCGGCACTTATCTGCTATTGGTTATTTTTTGGGTCTTTGCCTTTTATCATCGAAGAAAAATACACCGCTCTTTGTTTTTAGTGGTTCTATTTGTCATGTTCTTATTTGTGAGTTCTTCGGTAGCATTTATTGCTTTTTTACTCACTGTTGTCTCTTTTCTATTACTTTTCTTCACTATCCAGCGTCGCAAACTCATTAAATACACGCTCCTCTTTTTGCCCACGCTTTGGCTTGTACGTTGGCTAAGTTTGTATTTTGTCGTGGACTATACC
>JAWKMH010000013.1:0-182555 GCA_041392315.1 Spirosomataceae bacterium
AAAGAGCCGCGCCAGGCATTCCAAATCGGTACTGTGCATTGGTGGAGGTTTCGGCTACGATAAAGTTTTCACGTGTCCATGCTTCTGTGACAATGACTTGAGTATTTATTTGCTCTTGTTGCAACAAATCTTGCAGTACCTGCCCCGAAGGCCCACCTGATGTAAAAATAGCAGTGCTGCTTCCTCCCAGGCGTTTGATACCCTTCGAGACGTTGATGCCACCACCGCCAGCATCAAAACGCGGCGATTCGCAGCGCAGTTTTTGTTCTGGAATTAAGCGTTCAATATGCGTACTTTTATCAACGGCTGGATTGACTGTAAGCGTAACTATTTTCATTTTTTCAAAGGGTTTTTATTTGTTTTTCAGGCTATTTCCTGTTTTCTAAACGGCAACTCCATCTCTACTCACTACTGACTACTCACTACTATTCCATTCTTCAATTTGAGTGAGTAACTCCCTCTGGCCTACTTTGGCTACTGATGAAGTAACAAAAATTTGAGGAACTTCTACCCAAGTTTCCAATAATTTTTGGCGATAATTGTTCAACTGAGTTTGCAGTTGATGGGGGCGTAACTTATCGGTTTTGGTAAATACAAGGCAAAAAGGCAACCCATTTTGCCCAAGTTTTTCCATGAATTCAAGGTCTATTTTTTGGGGTTCGATGCGCGCATCTATCAGTACAAAAGTGCAAATTAAATTTTGGCGATTAAAAAGGTAATCATCTATCATTTTGGCCCACTTTTGGCGGTCTGCTTGCGATACTTTGGCGTAGCCATAGCCTGGCAAGTCCACCAAATACCAAGCATCATTGATCATAAAATGATTGATGACCTGCGTTTTTCCAGGCTTTGAAGAGATTTTGGCCAAGTTACCATGGCCTGTCAGGGCATTGATAAGCGATGATTTTCCCACATTAGAGCGACCGATAAAAGCATATTCGGGACGGTCGGCTTCGGGGCATTGCTCGTGCAGCGACGAGCTTTTAACAAAAACAGCGGTTTTGATTTTCATTGGGCAAATTTACGAAGAAACTTCTCCGTATCTATTGCCCCGACAACATTTCGGGTGTGATAGCTCGCTCAATGGTGATATAGCCTGGGTAATTGATGCTCGAATTGCCTTTACCCAAAGTAGGTTTTATTTTGATGGTGAGCTTAGCAGGCTGTGTATTGGCTTTGCCCGATAGGTTTTCTATCATGCCCATAAAAGCGTCGCGGGCTTTGGCATCAGTCAAAAGATGATAGGCATTTGTATTGAGTTCCATCGGTACACGTGTGTTCCCATTGGATTGCACTTCGATTCTTTCTTTCCAAACACCTGCAAACACCTCACTTTCACCAAGTAGCACCTTATAGTCAAACTCGTTGATACCTGCTAAGTGTTTGGTGGGATTGGTGATATTGAGATGAATACGGAGATTGAGCGGTACATTTTTTGTCAGTAAGGCTAAGGCCAATTTGGGCGATTGAGACAAGTCAAAATCTTCTAAATTTTTGAGTTGGAGCACATCAATTCCTGCCACGGTAGCTTTATCTGCCGAAACCAGGCTGTATTGGCACTTACCCAATGTTTTGGCTTCCGAAATTTGTTTACTTACCGCACAACCTGTGAGGATGGCTGCCAACAAGAGAGAGAAAAAAGTAGATTTCATGTTTTTAAAAAATAAAAAAGGTCGCTCCAACATGATGTTAGAAACGACCTCTCAGCTGTTTTATTATTGTTATGCCAGGCGGTTGATACAGTTCAGGTCTTCAAAAGCCAAGGCGAGGCGTTGCACCATGCTTTCTTCGCCTTTACGCAACCATACGCGTGGGTCATAGTATTTTGTTGGGCGAGTCGTCGCCTTCAGGATTACCCAATTGCGACTGTAAGTAGCCTTCTTTGTCTTTGTAGTATTTCAAAACACCCTCCCAAGTGGACCATTGCATATCGGTATCAATGTTCATCTTGATAGCACCATACTGAATGGCCTCGCGGATTTCTTCACGCGAGCTACCCGAGCCACCATGAAACACAAAATTGACTGGCAGCGGTCCTGTACCAAACTTTTGTTGGATATAATCTTGCGAATTTTTCAAGATAATGGGCGACAGTTTCACATTGCCAGGTTTATATACGC
Source organism: Spirosomataceae bacterium (assembly GCA_041392315.1). Classification (GTDB taxonomy): domain Bacteria; phylum Bacteroidota; class Bacteroidia; order Cytophagales; family Spirosomataceae; genus Runella. The sequence continues at coordinate 2,121 of JAWKMH010000013.1, forward strand.
CATGCACATTGCCAAAAGCTGCCGCAATGGTAAAGCGGTCAGAGATTTTGCTCAACTCTTCATAGGCATATGCTACTTCCGAAGGCTGCGTATAGAGCTTGGAACTGTCCACATCGGTATTGTCCACGCCATCTTCTTCGCCACCTGTTACACCCAGTTCGATTTCGAGGGTCATACCTATCTTGGCCATGCGCTCAAAGTATTTGGCACAGATTTCGATGTTTTCTTCGATAGGTTCTTCCGACAAATCGAGCATATGTGAGCTATACAAAGGTTTGCCATGTTGCTCATAAAATTTCTCGCCTGCATCAAGCAAACCATCAATCCAAGGAAGGAGTTTCTTGGCGCAGTGATCGGTATGAAGCACCACGGGTACGCCATACAACTCGGCCATTTGATGGACGTGCATCGCACCAGAAACAGATCCTGCAATAGCAGCTTGTTGGTTGGCATTAGAGAGGCTTTTGCCCGCATAAAAAATACCGCCTCCATTAGAAAATTGAATAATGACGGGGGAGTTTACTTTCTTGGCAGTTTCTAAAACAGCATTGACAGAATTGGTGCCTACGACGTTTACGGCAGGAAGTGCATAGTCGTTTTGGTTGGCATGGCGGAAAAGTTCGCTGACCCCTTCGCCTGTTACTACACCTGCTTTGAATAATGTGTTGGTCTCGCTCATGGTTAAAATGTGCTTTTTTAAGGAATAATTTTGGTTAAACAAAGGTACTGTTCAACACGGTGGGTTGAGGCCGCAAGGTAACGATTTTTGCCGAAAACATTATTTTTTCAAAGCCGCATAATGCTTGAAAAACAGCGGGATAGTTTCGATTCCTTTGTAAAAGTTAAAGAGTCCATAGCTTTCATTGGGTGAGTGAAGCGCATCTATATCCAGCCCAAAACCCATCAAAATAGATTTTAAGCCGAGTTCTTGCTCAAACAAAGCCACAATTGGAATACTCCCCCCGCGTGTAGGCACGGGCTGTGTGCCACCCAAGCCTCTTGCATGGCGAGTTCGGCAGCCTTGTATTCAACCGAATCTACGGGTGTAATATATGGCAAGCCGCCATGATGAGGTTTGACTTTTACTTTAACCGACGGTGGGGCAATCGACAGAAAATGCTGGGTAAAAAGTTCCAAAATTTCGTCGTTGTGTTGATGCGGCACAAGGCGCATACTAATTTGGCGTAGGCTTTGGAGGGTAATACCGTTTTAGCCCTTCGCCAGTATAGCCGCCCCAATCCCATTGACATCGAGTGTAGGGCGTATGCCCGTTGCGTTCGATGGTGGTATAGCCTGTTTCTCCCTCAATGTCGTCAATGGCCAAATCGCGCTTGTATTCGTCCAAATCAAAGGGGGCTTCATTGATAGCTTGTCGCTCGGCTTTACTCAATTCCTGAACTTTATCATAAAAGCCTGGAATGGTGATGTGGTTATTTTCATCTTTCAAAGAGGCAATCATCTCACAAAGCACATTGATAGGGTTGGCTACAGCACCGCCATACACGCCCGAGTGCAAATCGCGGTTGGCCCCTGTTACTTCTACCTCTAAGTACGTCAAACCACGCAGACCTACCTCAATAGAAGGCACATCGTTGGCAATGATGCTGGTATCAGAAATCAAGATGACATCGGCTTTGAGTTTGTCTTTGTGAGTGCGGACAAACTGGCCGGGTGGTCGGAGCCTACTTCTTCCTCACCTTCAATCATGATTTTGACATTGCAAGTCAGTGTGCCTGTAGCCACCATCGTTTCGAGGGCTTTGATGTGCATATAAAATTGCCCTTTGTCATCGCAAGCACCACGGGCGTAAATCCGTTCGTTTTTGATAACAGGCTCAAATGGTGGCGAATCCCACAGTTCATAAGGGTCGGCGGGCTGCACGTCATAATGACCATATATCAACACCGTTGGTAAGGAAGGGTCAATCATTTTTCGCCATACACCACGGGGTGGCCTGGGGTTTCGTGGATTTCGGCCAAGTCCACGCCTGCTTTGAGCATGGCTTCTTTGACTGCCTCGGCGCACCTTCGCACATCGGCCTTAAACTTAGGGTCAGCACTGACCGATGGAATAGCAGTAAATCAAGCAGTTCGCTCAAAAACGTTCTTTATGGGTTTCGATGTAATGGGTCGTCATTCTTTTTGGAATAAATAGTTGAATTTATGTTTTTGATTATTTGGGCAATCAGTTGATAGCTCATTACTGACACTCGAACGTAAACTCATATACATGTTGGGCAAACTCCGTCCAACGTATTTTTGAGCGACTTTCTTTACCAAATCAGGGCAACTGGCATACATTACCTTGATTTCGTCGTCGTAGTCTTTTTTCTTGAGTTTTTTGGCGGGAAAATCCCCCATTTGTACGTAGTAAGATTTGTCGTCGCCGCCTGCCATGGTCATTCCACCGATGCCTACACGCATGGTTTCTGCTGCAAAAGGGTCGTGGAATACCCTAATTTTAGTATTAAAACCTGGATTGAGCAGCTGCATCAAAAGCATTTCTTCTTTGTCTTTGATAAAAACTTTTGCTTTTTCAAAATAGGCATAGCCCTTTTTAATAATCTCACTATCAATGTACTTAGCATCCCATTTTTTTACTTTTGTACCTACGTCCATGTTAGTAGAGAACTTAGAAAAACCACTGGGCATCAGATACATTGATTTGATTTGTGCTGGTTGAAGTTTGATTTTTTTGCCGCTGGCATCTTTGATGGCCACTTCTTCAATCAGCCCCTTGCGGCGACTGAGGTTGTCTAATGTACCTTCTATTTTTGAACCATCTTCGAGCATGATATAAGCGGGTTCTTTTCCAGAAAACCGATCATAAGCTGGAATAAACTCTTGCGCAAAAGCGGGGCATAAAGCCATTAAAAATAGGACTGATACAGATAAAATAATCGTTTTTTCATATCTATGAGAAGGTTTAGTGATTGATTGTATGAGGACAAAAATACTATTTATTTCTTTTTCAACCACTTGTTGGCCCTATTGTAGGCAAGGGGTAATTTTCTCCCAAGAATATTCGATAGACTTGCTGTGATGATTGATCTAAGTTCCAGACTTGGTGAATGAGAGAAGGTGGTACTTGGTTCAACTGAGGTAGCCATGTTTTGACGTACGCGCCCTCTGCATCATAGCGTGTGGCTTGGGTGTAAATATTAAAGTACCTATTTTCGCGTGGGTCATTGCCCACTCCCGCCACATAGTTCCAGTTTCCCCAATTACTACATACATCATAATCAATGAGTTGGCTTTCAAAATAGGCTGCGCCCCATGTCCAGTCCACACCTAAGTCCTTAGCCAAAAAACTTGCTACATTCTGTCGTCCACGATTCGACATAAAGCCGGTTAGTTGGAGTTCACGCATATTGGCATCAATGAATGGCACCCCTGTTTGGCCGTTCATCCATTGTTCAAACAAATCGCGGCGGTGATTCCAACGGAGTTGAAGATTATACTGAATGCCTGATGTCTTGAAGAGCCTTGCCCCATATTTGAGGGCAACAAACCGAAAATAATCACGCCAAATTAACTCGAAAATAAGCCAGTAGGTCGATTCGTTGGCGATGCGGTCGGCTTCATAACGTTTTACTTCTTCGTATATCTGACGCGGAGAAATACAGCCCAAAGCGAGCCAAGGCGAAAATTTGGAAGAATAGTCGGTGCCTAAAAGTCCATTGCGGGTTTCTTTATAGATTTTGAGGGCATCATTGTCCCAAAAATAGGCTTTAAGGCGTTTTAGTGCTTCGGTTTCTCCTCCTTTGAAAGGTAAAACCCCTCGTGCATCGGCAACAGGAAGTTGCGCAAATAAAATCAATTCATAAATTTCAGGTATTTTCTCTATTGCTATGCCTGTGGGTAACGTAACAGTGGTGGGCGCTGGAACAACCGCACAGATTTTTGATTGCTTCTCGACAGCTTTCCTAAATTCGGTAAAAACATCGGGCAAGCGCGATACCCAAAAGGGCAAGTCTCGCGGATGATATAAAGTGGACTGCCAGAAAACTTCAAAGTCAATATTATAGGTTTTTAACTTTTTTGAAACAGCCGTTTCTACATCTGTTTCTTCTTGAGTAGCCTCCTTAGAGGTATAGACCGTTGTTACCCCCCAATCGCGTGCCAGTTCACTAATAACTATTTCTGGCTTGCCCAATCGCACCAACAAATTACCTCCTTTTTGGCGGAGATTGTCACGTAAGTTTTGGACAGATTCTAATAAAAACTTCGCCCGAATTGTCCCAGTTTTAGGGAATCCTAATGGTTCTATTTGCTCAAATTGGCGAGTATCAAAAATGTAAATGGGAATAACTTCGTCGGCGTCCTGGGTTGCTTTTAAGAAGCCTTCGTTGTCGTGAAGGCGCAAATCGTTGCGAAACCAATAAATGATGCGTTTGGGCATAGCGTGTTGTTTTGATGAAGTTCATGCCTAAAACCAAGAGAATGAGGCTTAGGTTTTGTGTAATTGTTTCCTAATTTTTTGTGTTCTTGCTCAATTTGAAAACAAAAAAACAAATTCTAAATCTTAAATTGCACCTTTCGTCCCATTTATTGGGATAAATACAATAATTTTATCCAACTTCAAGTTGTAGAAACAATCGCTTTTAACAGCCCAAATACGCCCAATATGAGTCTCTTTGATCGCGTCAAAGCCTATTTTAGCAACACCAACCCCGATAATGACCCTTCGCTTGTGTCTTTTGATGAGTTGGATTCGTCAAATGTTGAAAGGCATCCCTCTTTGTCTGTCCCTCCATCAAAAACAGTAGCTGCGGTTATTCCTGAAAAAGTGATGGTTATTCCTGAAAAAAATGTAATCCTTCCTGAAAAAGATATTTTCTTAGAAGATGGCCCTACCCAACCAACTTCATGGGTCTTATCGTCGCCATCCCCTGCGATTGAATGGCCTGCTTGGTTGGAAGATGAAACCTTACTACGCGATGAAGGGGTTATTTTCGGGCTTTCGTCCTCCAATGCTGATGAAAAGGTTGCGATTATCAAAAGTTATTTTGTGCATCAAACGGCTTCTTTAGAGCGCGAGGTAGAGCAGCATGGCGAGAAAATTCAAGAATTAAACCTGTTTATAGAACAAAAAGAAAATCGTATCGGTGAACTCAAAGAAAAGAGTGGCGAGCTCGACAATAGACGTGCCGATGGAGAACACCAATTACCCCGAACTATCGTAGGGTTGGCCTTTTCGGGCGCGATGTGTGTAGGAAATTATTTTTTGATAGCTGATACTTTACAGCCGCTTTATCCCAATAGCCAATGGATTGCCGTGGGGGTATTTTTGGCAGGTATGTTCAACCTTTTTGGGCGCGTGTCGCTTTTCCACGATACTGATAGCGCTGTTTCGTGGCGCAAACTGTTGGAAGAAATAGGGATGCCATTGGCTGCTGCGCTGTTTGTATTTGCCCAAGCAATTCAGAATCAAAGTGTTTCACGTTCTTTGGCGCTATTAGGTTTTGTATTCTTTCTGTTTTTGTTTGCAGGAAAATTGTTGTTGAGTAATATCACTGTATTGCGTAACGACTTGAAAGTATGGCTCACTAAGCAAAGCCTACAAAAGGAAAAGGCACACAAAACAGAAAACTGGGAAGAAGAAATACAGCGGCTTCAAAGTGAAATCAATGAGCTACGCATACAAAAATGGCAGATTGTACCTAATTTGAATCGTGCTGAAGCAGAACTGTCTCGACTCAACGCCCGCCGCGACGCGCTCATCAAACTATTTGAAAGTGAGTTTTATCTTGCCCGCCAGCTCCGTCAGCGGCTTACCGATAAGCAATTAAGGGAAATTAGTGGGGAGTGAGTGAGTAGGGAGTTCCGAGTAGGGTATCAAAATTAAACATTAAAAATGATGGAAGAAAATACAAATCATACCGAACAGCCTGATTTTCAGCATGGATACAATAGCGGCATTGAAGGTTCCGAAAATCGTAACCCATATGAAAGCTACTTGTCGAGTCAAGTCCATTTTGGCTGGCTCACGCAACGCATAGACGACCGCCGCGCTGAGATTCAGCGTATTGAGCAAGAAATCGAAGAAACGACGGTCAAACGCAAATCGGTTTTTGATCGATTGCAGGAATATATTCAGCGGGTGAACAAGGTAGCAAAGCAAGTGGCTGAGTTTACATTTCAGCGCGATGCCATTGACACAGAAACCGAAGCATTGCGAACACGCCGTAAGCAAACCCAATCGGAATATTCGCTGTTGGCGGGCTTGTTTTTCTTTGCTGCAGGTTTGTCATTTGTTTTTGGCGACCTCATTATCTCGCATGAAATCGTAGCCTACGCGCTCAATATCCGCAATACCAACGAGGCTTGGGCTTTTGCCATCGGATTGGCCATGATTTCTATCTTGCTTAAACCTGCCTACGACCGCCTTATTGAAAAGCCCTATACCGATCAGCACACCCAACAAGCCCGCTCGCGCTACGCTTGGTTTAAGGTAGGATTGGCTGGATTTGCCATTATTACTTTAGGTATTTTGGGTTGGTTTCGTTACGAAGCCTATCGCACCGATAAACTCAAAGAGGCCGTCAATAAATCGGTACGAAACCTACAATTAGGGGCCACCCCACTCGATCCCACGAGTACCATTACACCTGAACAACAACAGGTTTTACTACAAAAAATAGAGCAACAACTCCTCAAATCTGACGAACTGAACTTGGGGCTGGTCAATAGCCCGTGGGCGTTGGCTTCGTTTGTGTTGAGTGGCATTTTGTTTGCCTTGGCGGGGGCAGTGTCGTTGGGCATGGCCTTGCCAGTACTACAAAATTTTTGGTACCGTTGGCTACAAATAGACCCCCGCTTGGGGCGTTTGCGCCGTCGTCGTAAAAAATTGATGGTGCAACTCGAAGCAGCAGAAAAGTTACTTTCAGAAGAAACCGCACAAAAAGATATGCTCGAAAACGAATTGACTTTGCTGCCCAACCTTGAAACGCTACGTACAGAAAGAATCAAAATGCGAAGCGATTTGGAAGAACTCATCGAAACCACACGCTTGGCTCAAACCGACAGCCGAATCGCTGCCTTCAATGATGGCTACACCAAAGGCGAAATAGCCCGCGAATTGATGAACGAGGAGGAGTTTACACAGTTTAGAAACGCGACCATTAACACCCATAACTTGGCCCTCAAAGCCTCCACTTCGGCAGATAGAAGTATGAACTATGGGAACAACAATACGGGCAAACGCCCCAATAACCTACGCCCACACCAAATGATTCGGAAGATCATTACGGATGATTTAGAATAGCATTTGTAGCGCCGTAAAATTTTGCGGCACTACGGCATTTTAAAACCTACCTCGTACCGTTAGCACAAAATTGCGGCCTGGTGCACTGATTCCACTGGCAAAATAGCGATAGTTGCGGTCGGTGATGTTTTCGCAAGCGGCTTGTAAACTAAGGTGCTTGTTTAAGTCCAACGAAGTGCGTAGGTTGAGGGTGAGCCAAGCAGGCATTCCGTCGGGAGTAGCGTATTGTTGGTTGTCTTCACCGCCCAAGTTATAGTCAGAAATATACTTCCACCCATTATACAGAGAAAATGCCTCCAACTGAAATCTTTTGCCTTGATACAGCAAACTTGTCCGTCCGTAGGTAGGTGGAATGTGATCGAGCGGTGTAGTACCACTACCCGTTTCATTTTTGATGTTACCTACCACCCGATTGAGGGTGCTTGTCAGTTGTAAAGTTTTGCTCAATTTGACAAACAGATTTACATTGAAGCCTTGTACGGTGGCACTTCGTTTGTTTTGATTGGCCGTAATTTTACTCAACGTGCCGTTGTAGGTGATTTGACTTTGCCCGTTGAGGGTAAAAGCGTCTGTTACGATGGCATCGCGGAGTTGTGTAAAATAAGCCGCTGCTTCCAAACGTACTACTTGACCGAAAAGCTGTGAAACCCCTATCTCATAGTTGTAAGTGTATTCAGGCTTTAAGTTGGGATTGGGTACAATCAAACTTCCTGCGGTGGACTCAAACACCTTGGCCAAATCATCCACATTGGGCGCTCGAAAACCTGTGCTTAACAAGGCATTGAGTTTGGTTTTGGACGATGGCGTAAAGACGATACCCAGATTGCCTGATAGTGCATTGGGGGTTTGCTTGGCATCTTCAAACGGAAAGGGATAAAACTCTTTGCTACCAAACTTGGTCTGTAGTCCGATGAGGTTATAACGTAGCCCTGCGTTGAAATACCATTTGTCTTGGAGTGCAATTTGGTCGGTCAGATAGAGCGCCACCGAGCGCATTTGGCTGCCCCCATTGGGGTAGCGCGTATCGGCATTAGTGATGGCATTGGTACTGATGTTGGTAAAAAAAGCCGATGAATTGACATCATTATACGTACCTTCCAAGCCATATCGCCACTCGTGTATTCCTGTTTTTTTGAGTGCATCGTAATTGAGTGTATAGACCTTTACGTACTCCAACTGACTTTTGCGGTTGTTGTTATTGAATCGCCTTGATATGCGGCTTTCTTCTATGTTTTGGTAAGCCACGGTCAGTTGAGCGCGGTCATAAAGCGGATTAGTCTTGGTCATTTCCAATTGGTACGAAGCCATCAGGCGTTTTTCAGGGCCATAGTACCACTCGGCAAAGCGGGGCAAATTGTTGGCAATCTCGGTAAGGCGGTCGTAGCGAGGTACATCGCTGGTGTTGGAGTATTGCACATTGAAAGTATGGCGCACAAAATTAGACGGGCTAAAAATCAATTTGTTATAAAAATCAACTTGTTGATAACCCGAACCTACCTGTACGTTGGGGTCAGGATTAACGATGGCTACATCTTTGTCATTTTGCCGCACGGGATAAGCCATGAGTTTACCGAAGTTAGGGTATTTGTCTAAGCGTTGTGCACCCTGTCGGGTATCGCCAAAATCTGAATAGGTAATACCGCCCAAATACGCCCATTTAGCACCTCCATAGCTCAAATTGACATGTCCTGTTTTTTCTTCATTAGCCGACGAATACCGTACATAGGCATTACCTTTCAGCCCGCTGCTAAGTTTGGGCGTAAGTGTTCTGAAATGAATGACCCCACCGAGCGCATCGGAGCCATAGACCACCGACGACGGCCCCATCAACACCTCGGCACGCTCCAGCATAGATTGGTCTATCCTGAGTACATTTTGAAGGTGTCCCCCCCGAAAAATAGCATTGTTCATCCGTACGCCATCTACCACCAATAAAATACGATTGGCTTCGAATCCCCGTAAAACAGGGCTACCACCTCCACTTTGGCTTTTTTGAACAAACACCTGCCCTGTATTAATGAGCATATCTGCTGTATTTTGACTATTGCGAAAGGCTATTTGCTGTGCCGATATTTGTTCTATTTGAAATGGGATGCTCCGTTTCTGTTGTTCAAATTTACTGGCCGAAACCACCACTTCATCGAGTTGGAGGGTGTCTTTAAGCAAGTTGGTTTGTTGTGAAAAACCCACCAAAGAGAGGGTTATAAAAATAAGCGTTAAAATAGATTTCATAGATTTCTGTGCATTGAAAATAGTACATTAGCTCACCCATCAATGTACGCAGAAGGTACTTTGGGTGAAATAAAAAAAGAAATAGGGGTAAAAGAGAAACCTATAATACCTTTGGAGGACGCTCAAGGTAAGTACAAAAAGAAAAGGAATACGAAGAAATAGAGGAAAAATGGGTTTTAGAAAATGATAAATACTCAAAACCCAATGATACAAGAGCATCGGGTACAAGGAAGAGGTCAAGGCTCAACATTTTTTTTATCAATTTACCTACAGGCGAGCTGGAAGAAGTGGTATCAGTAATGCTTTTCCATGTTTCTCCAACAAAAGCCAACAATTGCGTCTCCAATACATCAGGATAAGCAACAAACTCGTGTATCTTTCCTTTTATTTGCTCACTTTTTAAATCATAGCGAAGGCCTTTATACTCAATTTCATGGTTTCCGATACGACTAAACTTAGACGAATGTAGCCGTAAAAGCACTAACTCAGCAGGTTGAGTAGCGATAGTTTGATGAGCTTTAAAGCGGTAATAGCCTTGTAATAAAGGGAAAAGCAGCCATACACCCACACTTGTTGTGAGCATCAGTGAAATGAACAAAAAGATAGCTGGCTTTCGTAACATGAAGGCAATTTATAACAAAACACTCCGTTTTCCCAATTCAATGGCTTCCATCTGTATGATTTTGCGACTATCGAGCGTAAAACGTAGGGCAGTACGGATTTTGTGAAACCCTTCGCGCCCTGCAGCGCCAGGATTGAGATAAAAAAGGCGGTTCATTTTTTCATCGCGCATTACCCTTAAAATATGAGAATGACCACATACAAAAATATCGGGGGGCTGCTCATGAGTTGGGGGCGTACTTGAGGATTGTATTTAGGAGGTGCGCCACCGATATGGGTTATCCAAACTTTAAAGCCCTCTATTTCAAAATGTTGGTGTTGGGGTGCCTTCCAGCGTACTTCTGTGGCATCTATGTTGCCATACACTGCCCTAAGAGGTCTGAATTGTGCTAATTGGTCCAAGATGGTTGCATCGCCCACATCGCCAGCGTGCCAGATTTCATCACAGTCTTTGAAATGAGTAAACAAAGCCTCGTCTAAGTAATGGTGGGTATCTGAAAGTAAGCCTATGCGGGTCATTTGTAATGGTGTTTTTATAGACGAATGTCCTAAAGTTACCGCCTTCTTGTTTGTAATTGGCAGGTATCGGTTATCCTTAAAGCGACCATATCGATGCATAATTTACATCAAAGATTTTACAGCCAAATAGCTCATGATCAGTACCACCAACCAACCTGAAAGCTGCAACCAAACAGAATGGCGATAATTACCCACAAGCCGTTTGTTTTGGGCAGCCAGGAGCATAACCGACAGGGCAATAGGCAAGATAAAACCATTCAAAGTGCCTACAAACACCAACGTTTTGACGGGCTTTCCTACCATCAAAAAAATAGAAGTAGATACCGCGATAAAACCAACGGTAAGAGAGCGGTGATTTTTTTCTAAGGCAGGATGAAAAGTACGTACAAATGACACCGACGTATAAGCTGAACCAATGATAGACGTAATGGCCGCACTCCACATCAGTACGCCAAACAACCGATAACCCACCGCACCCGTAGCCAACCGAAACACCGAGGCAGGTGGGTTGTCTTTGCTCAACACCATCCCTGCCGCCACCACACCCAACGTTGCCAAAAACAAAAAATAACGGATAAAAGAAGTAACTAAAATCCCCGTAGTAGCCGCTTGATTGACTTGCGGCAGGGCGTTTTTCCCTTTGATACCTGCCTCCAATAACCGATGGCCACCTGCAAATGTAATATACCCTCCTACTGTACCACCTACCAAAGTGATAGTTGCAATAGGGTCGAATGTTTGGGGCAAAAGGGTACGAGTCAGTGCTTCAGTAACAGGTGGATGAGCCGAAAAAACCACATAGCCTATCAGCAAGAGCATCAATATGCCCAGGTATTTGGCGAGGTTGTCCATGGCTTTACCTGCTTCGGGAAGCAAAAATAAGCCTACTGCCAGTAAGGCACTCAGCATCGCCCCAGTTTTCACGCTTAGGCCACTCATTACTTCGATGCCCAACCCCGCCCCAGCGATGTTGCCGATATTGAACGCTAAACCTCCCACCACAATCAAAAATGAAAGCAAGTAACCCAAGCCAAAAAACAAGTCATTGGCGATGTCTTGGGCGCGTTTTTCGGTAACAGCAATGATACGCCATACATTGAGCTGTGCACCCAAATCTAATAAAATAGAAAGGAGAATCACAAAGCCGAAATTCGCGAGCAGTTGTTGTGTAAAAACCGTGGTTTGGGTCAAAAAACCAGGCCCTACGGCAGAAGTGGCCATCAAAAAAGCCGCACCAAGTAGGGTGTTGGTGGCTGGGGATGGGAGGCTCTTGATGGGTGATGGGTGTTTTTTGGAAGAGGACATCTTATAGGAATTTGAGCAAAAATAGCTAATTGATGGGTTATTTCACCCTGTTACTCCCTCGATGGCAGTAGATTATCATTCCGACAACTTTGTCATTCCGACGAAGGAGGAATCCAAAACAACGACTTAGATTCCTCCTACGTCGGAATGACAAGGGGAGTTACTATTCACCCAAAATCAATGTTTTCATCTCTACCCGTATTCTTTTTTTGTCAATTTTTCCTACTGATGTTTTAGGAATTTCACCCACAAATACGATGTTGTCTGGTACATACCAGCGGTTGATTTCGCCACTTTCTACTTTGGCATTGAGTTGATTTTTTATGCTTTCGGGTGTTATTTTTCCTTCAAAATCAGGTTTTATGACCAAAATAGCATGAGGCCGCTCGCCCCAACGCGCATCGGGGAAGCCTATTACAGCGGCTTCGGCTACACCTTCTACTTGCGAAAGTAAATTTTCTATGTCCAACGACGACACCCACTCACCGCCCGTTTTGATGACATCTTTTACGCGGTCGGCAATGGTTACATAATAATCGGGGCCAATGGTGGCTACATCGCCTGTGTGCAGCCAACCGCCCGCCCACAATTTTTCGGAAGCCTCGGCATCGTGCAGGTAACCCTGTGTCATCCAAGGCCCACGGGCTACGATTTCGCCTACGGCTTCGCCATCGTGTGGCAGGAAATTGCCCTCATCGTCCATCAAGCCCAACGTAACAAAAGGGGCGATTCGACCTGCTTTGGTGCGGTAGGGTAGCTGTTCTTCCAAACTTAGCTGTTCTTGCTCGTCATTGAGATGCACTACACTCATAATGGGGGCTGTTTCTGACATGCCATAGCCTTGCGATACATTGATGCCCAACTCCAATGCGGCTTTGGCCAAGCCACGCGTCAGTGCAGAGCCTCCTATCAATACTTTCCACTTACTCAAGTCCACTTGCTTGGCCACAGGGCTATTGACGAGCATGTTCAGGATGGTAGGCACGCAATGCGAGAAGGTTACTTTTTCTTTAATGAGCAATTTCAACAGCATTTCGGGCTCATATCGCCCCGAATATACTTGCTTGAAATTGAGCATAGTAGCTACCAAAGGGAAACCCCAGCCATGTACGTGAAAAAGCGGCGTAATGGGCATATACACGTCGCGGTTGTCTAAGGGCAAAGCGCGGTAGCCAGGAAAATAAGTAATCAGGCAGAAGGTGTGCATGACCAATTGCCGATGCGAAAAATAAACCCCTTTGGGGTTGCCCGTAGTGCCCGTAGTATAAAAGGTGGTAGCAATGCTATTTTCGTCAAACTCCTCGAAAGTATATTGTTCGGAGGCATTTTTGAGTAAGGCTTCGTATTCTCCCAAGAGGGGAAAAGTGGTGGCTACTAAGTCAGCATCAGGGTTTTGATATACCTTATCGCTGACAATGACGTATTGGGGGGAAGTGGTTATTTGGTCTTTGATAGCTTCTATGATAGGTACAAAATCTTCATGCACCACGATAAAATTATCTTGGGCATGGTTGATGGTGTAAAGAATTTGCGCGGGCGAAAGACGAATATTAATTGTATGCAAAATAGCCCCTAAGCAAGGAACTGCAAAAAAACACTCCAAATAGCGGTGGCTGTCCCAATCCATGACAGCCACAGTGTCGCCACCTTTTACGCCTGCTTGCGTAAGTACATTGGCGAGCTGACGCACCCGCTTATCGAAAGTATGGTAATTCATTCTAAACAAATCTCGATACACGATTTCGCGTTGTGGATTGTATCGGGTGGCTTGCTCAAACAGCATCTTGATAAGCATCTGAGGGTCGTAAGCAGAAGGAGTGCGCGGAATGAGTTTCGTCTGAATCATGGAAAACAAAAAGTTTATGGTTTAGTAAAGTGCTATTTTTTCGTTGAGAAGGTATAAAGTAAGGTAAAATCCCTTGAACAGGCAATACCTCTGTGCTTGAATGATTGCTTTCGGCCAATGAAGAGGCTGACCAAGGCACGAGAAACTGTAATTTCCCCATTCCAAAGATTTTGTCATTCCGACGAAGGAGGAATGACAAGGGTAAATTTTGCTTCCTACGCTTTCATAAAATCCTCTTTTAGTATTCGCTCCAAGGCATCTATCAGTCTATCGGCATTAGCCATTGAAAAACATATCGGAGGCTTAATTTTGAGCACAGTGTGCTGCGGACCGTCCACACTCATCAAGATTTTATGGTCTTTCATACGATTGGCTAAGTAGTCGGTCTGCTGAGGAAGTGGGATTTTGTATTTATTCACCAGTTCTATGCCCAAAAACAATCCCTCTCCGCGAATATTAGCCAAGATAGGGTAGTTTTTTTGTAAATCTCGAAGCTGTTTTTTTAGGTATTCGCCTGTTTGATAGGCATTTTCTTGAAGGTTTTCCGCTTTGATTACTTCCAATACTTTTTTGCCAATGGCACAAGAAACAGGATTGCCCCCGAAGGTATTGAAATATTCCATGCCATTGGCAAAGGCATCGGCCACGGCTCGTGTACATACCACTGCTGCCAATGGATGCCCGTTGCCTATGGGCTTGCCCATCGTTACGATGTCGGGTACGACATCATGTAGCTGAAACCCCCAAAATGCCTTTCCGACACGCCCAAAGCCTACCTGCACTTCGTCGGTGATACACACGCCGCCTGCCGCCCGCACATATTGATAAGCTTCTTTCAAATAGCCCGAGGGGAGATCTATTTGTCCGCCACAACTCACAATGCTTTCGGCAATGAAAGCGGCTATGTTACGGCCTTTGGCTCGGATATTTTCGATTTGCCGTTGTACATGGGCAGCATATTTTGAGCCTGTGTTTTCACCTTGGTATAGCCCTCGAAAAGCATCGGGCAATGGCACGATATGGGTATGTTCGGGGCAGCCTTGTCCTCCTTTGCCATCAAATTTATAGGAGCTAATATCTATGCAGCCTTGGGTATTGCCATGGTAGCCAATCTCTACGGCGATGATGTCTTTTTGCACTGTGGCAGCCCTGGCCATGCGTAGGGCCAGTTCATTGGCTTCGCTACCCGAATTGACAAAATGTACTACCGACAACTCCGATGGAAAAGTTTCTAAAAGGGCTTCAGCAAAAGCCAAGATTTCATGGTTTAAGTAGCGGGTATTGGTATTAAGGACTGCCATTTGCGCTTGTCCTGCCTTCACTACTTCGGGATGCTCATGGCCTACATGAGCTACGTTATTGACGGTATCTAAGTATTTTTGGCCATGGTTGTCTATCAAATATTGCTTTTCACCGCGAACAATCGTAAGGGGTTCTTTATAGGAAAGACTCAGGCTTTTGCCAAGATGCTTTTTCCTAAATTGGATTTGCCTCTCCTCATTTTTATTGGTTTTTGCTTCTAATATTTCTAACCGAAAAAGTAGGTTGGGATCAGGGCAAATACTTGAGAAAAGTGGCCACTGCGACGGTGTCGAAACCCCCATAAAATCGTGCTGATGCCCCAACATATCCAAAATGACTTGAAAATGTAAATGCGGCGACCAGCCACCATTTTCAGTAATACCTCCTATTTCACCGATTTTCTCCCCTTTTTTGATGACTTGGCCAATGGCTTTGCCCTCCAAACTTTGCTGAGTTAGGTGGCCATAAAGGGTAAAAAAAGCACATCCTTCCACTTGATGTTTTAAGATAAGCGTAGGACCATAGTCTTTGGGATGGTTATTGTTGAAGCATCCGTAAATTTCACCAGTTTCTACGGCATGAATAGCGGTATAGGCTGTGGCCCAAAAATCAATGCCAAGGTGAGTAGTACGATGTTCGAAGCCTTCATTGGTCGTAGTTTTAAAGGCATCGGTGGTGTAAAAAGGCCGTACTTCGCCATAGCCACCGACCAAAATCACGTCCTCGGACTGTGTCCAACGACTCATTTTATCATCCAGTTGGGAGGAATTGAGGTAGTTGCTAAAATTGCCCACAAAAGTTGAGGCAATGGACAAATCAAGCGGCTGTAAGGTTTTTGAGGAGTTATTGGGCAGTAGTGTTGCTACTTCCCAACTGGTATGTTGCGCATATTTTTCAAAAGCCAGTTGCATGGGGCAAGGCACCATTCCGCAGGCATTTCTGAACGAATAATAGGCCAAACGCTCGGGAATATCTCTCCATTTTTCTAACAACGTCCAAGCTGATTTCTCGCTGATGAGTAGGTAGTTGTTGTCGGGCTCTTGTCGTTTGTTGATGGCCGATTTGGTTACACTGATTACTAAGCGCATGGCGGTGGTTACATACAACACCTGCAGCTCATCGTCGAGCACAGGAAAAGCTTCGTGGTAGCCCGCCACAGCAGGAAGTGCAGCGGCAAGGGGCTGTTCAAAGTCCATCATACCGTATGCCAACACCACCGATAAATCATTGATAATCTGCGTATAAACTGCATCGCCGTAGTCAATCACTGCCACTACCTTGGGATTAATCAAATCATTGGAAACAACTACATTGTTGTCGTTGGCATCGTTGTGAACGGTGCTTTTCCGTAATGACTGGTAAAGCGGCTGAATGGCCTTGAAGCGTTCGATAAAATAGGCAACCGTTTGGTATTCTTTTTCGGGAAATAAATGAACAAAACCCTCCACCCAAAGGGCGTTGTTCAGGTTCCAATCGAAGGTCCGTTGGGCCAAATCGTGGTTAAAATCTTGCAAGCTGTGGGTGATTTGCCCACAACGCTGCCCCAATGAGTAGCGAAGTGAATCATTTTTGGGGTTGACAGCCGAATACAATCGGCCTTCTACCCACGCCAACAATCGTATTTTTCGAGTTTGGTGGTATGAATCAATATACTCAAAAATGCCCTCCCCTACCTCATTCCTGATGGTTTTTGGAAATTGGAAATCAGGTTGTTGACATTCTAAATGGGCCAGTAATTCATCTTGAAAAAATAAGTAATCAAGGGCAACATCAGGCCGACTGATTTTGAGAATATAGGCTGCATCGGCGGTGGTTATTTTGAAATTAAAATCAACTTCGCCAGGCAATGCCTTGGCTTTTCCTACAAGATTAAAATAGCGCAAAGCAAGCTGTTCGGCCTCTTCATCAGCCACTTGTAATTGTTGGTAAGGGATTTCAATCATGGTTGGCAACTTCTTTTTAAGCCTAAATGTACAACTTGGATTGACAATATGCCATCATGTACTCGATTTGAAAAAAATCTTCTTGCGATAATCTTTACATGTTGGAATATTGGTATTCAAGTAAAACAGAGAATAAATAGCTTTTAACATATAGATAAAATTAGCCCGACTCACCATAGATGAATCCATTGGTCATTGTTGCCTTCGGCATTGCCTCCGTTCTTTTTTGCATTATTGTTTTGCGCCTTCATGCGCTACTGTCGCTTTTATTGGCAGCTTTGATAACAAGTCTTCTTACCTCACAAACACAAATCTCTGACTACGCTATTCAAAGTGGTCTATCGGAGGCCAATGCAGAATCGCTCTCTTTACAAACCATTGGCGTTCGACTGTCCAATGCCTTTGGCAATACTGTTGGGAAAGTGGGCATTTTGATTTTACTGGCCTCGCTCATTGGCACTGCACTGATGAAGAGTGGAGGTGCGGAGCGTATTATCCGTAGTTTAATGGCATTGGTAGGTAAAAAAAATGCTTCCTTGGCTTTTCTATCGGGGAGTTTTGTATTAGGTATTCCTGTGTTTTTTGATACGGTCTTTTACCTAATGATTCCCTTAGTGAAAGCGATAGGTATCAGAAATCCCAAGTATTTTAGTTTGTATCTGATGTGCGCCATTGCAGGCGGCGTGATGACCCACTCGCTGGTACCACCCACACCCGGGCCTTTGTATGTAGCCAAAGAACTGAATGTGGACATTGGCGTTATGATGATAGGTGGCTTGGTATTGGGCATGATTACGGTCGCTTGCGGTTATTTATACGCTCTGTGGGCCAATAAAAAATGGGATTTGCCTCTACGCGACACCCCCGATATTTCGATAGAGGAATTGAAACATAACGCTGAAATAAAAGACCAAGATTTGCCCAGCCTTTGGTGGTCGTTGTTGCCGATTGTCTTGCCAATTGTACTTATCACCTGCAATACCTATTTGGGCATGACTATCCAGCCAAAAAACACTGAGGTGTCGGGCTTCCAAAATTCATTATTGACTATTTTTCAAATCATTGGCGATGCCAACATTGCTTTGTTTATTTCGGCAGCCATTGCCCTGTACTTGATGGGCAGCCGCCTGAAAAATAGAAAACTCTTTGAAAAAAATATTTCCGAATCGCTGATGAGTGCGGGTATGATTATACTCATTACGAGTGCGGGGGGGGCTTTCGGCCAAATGCTGCAGCAAACAGGCATAGGGGCCGAAATCGGTGCGTTGGCCAATGGTTACCAAACGGCTATCTTACCACTTGCGTTTCTGATAACATTAGTGGTGAGAACAGCGCAAGGCTCTGCCACCGTAGCCATGGTAACTGCCGTGGGGGTAATGAATGGCTTTAGCAGTGGGCAGGGTTTTGGATTTCATCCTGTTTATTTGGCCATTGTGATAGGGTGCGGCTCTAAAATTTTTCCTTGGATGAACGACAGTGCCTTTTGGGTCATTACCAAATGTCGGGTATGGACGAAAAAGAAACCATTCGATTTTCTCCTATTTATTGACAGTCATGGGCTTTGCAGGGCTTGTTGCGTGCATGATTCTTGCCTATTTCTTCCCTTTTGTTTAAAATTGGCAATGCAAAATACCATCATCAAAACTACGCCCTCAGACAATGTAGGCATTGTTACCAATCCATTGGGGCTGGCCAAAGGAACGGCTGTTTTAGACAACCTGATTTTGACCCAACACATTCCAATGGGGCATAAAGTAGCCTTAGAAAATTTGCCAAAAGGAGCGGCGGTGATTCGCTATGGCCAAACCATCGGCTTCACCACCACAGACATACCGCGCGGGGCTTGGATCAATGAGACCAACATGGCAATGCCACAACCACCCGATTTGGAAAGTATTGTCTATGAAAAACCGCCACATAAAGCAACCAAACCCTTAACAGGCTATACTTTTCAGGGTTTTAGGAACGCTGATGGAAGTGTGGGAACAAAAAATGTGTTGGGTATCACAATTAGTGTGCAGTGTGTGGCTGGCATGACCAACTACATTACCCAAAAAATCAAAAAGGAGTTATTACCACTTTATCCCAACGTGGATGATGTCGTGGCGTTCAACCACCACTACGGCTGTGGGATTGCCATAGATGCGCCTGCGGCCATGGTTCCTATCAAAACCATCAGGCACATTGCCCAAAACCCCAACTTTGGCAATGAGGTAATGATTGTTGGCTTGGGTTGTGAAAAATTACGACCCGAACGGCTTTTGCCCAACACGGATCAAAACGATAGCCATTCTATTTTGTATTTGCAAGACGAGGCGTTTTCGGGCTTTGAGGCAATGGTAGCGGGAATTATGGACTTGGCCGACAAACATTTGAAAAAACTCAACCAACGACAGCGTGAAACCTGCCCTGCCTCCGACTTGGTGGTGGGCATGCAATGTGGCGGTAGCGATGCTTTTTCGGGCCTAACAGGCAACCCCGCGGCGGGCTTCGCCGCCGATTTGATTGTCAGAGCAGGCGGAACGGTATTGTTTTCGGAAGTAACCGAAGTAAGAGATGCCATCCATTTGCTTGTACCACGTGCCGCAGATGAGGCAGTAGCCCAAGCCCTGAAAACAGAAATGGCTTGGTACGATAACTATTTAAGCAACGGGCAAGCAGACAGAAGTGCCAATACAACGCCTGGCAACAAAAAAGGGGGATTGAGCAATATTGTAGAAAAAGCCTCGCTCAATCGCCAAATCGGGTACAAGCCCGATTATTGGATATCGTACTCCTGGCGCGACAATGCGCACCGAGACTCAATTTTGCGGCCACCCCTGCCAGCGATTTTGTATGTGGCACATTGCAACTTCACTGACGGGGACAATCTCACATTTTTATTACGAGCAGAGAGTACGCCATATAGCTTTGTCTATGGTGCCCGTCTGTTAAAGTAAGTTTCCAATTCAACCTTGCGTAATCAGTGGTTTGATTTGATTGATTTTGATGCAGGGCCTATTAACAGGTACCAAAAGCATTGAAGAAATGGGCTGGGAGCTTTTTCATTTGATATTTAGAAGTGGCAAGCACTAAAAAAGTGGCTACTGATAAACTGGGTTTATACAACGATTTGGTTTTATTTAGCCCAGGTCCTTTGACCTAATCAAAGTGCTAAACAGACAAATATCGCTACCTGCTTTGTAAGGAGAAATTCGCCGAAAATTGTCTTTAATACGTAAAGTATTCCACTAAAAAACGATACCTCAACAGATGGCCTTACCCTTAGCCCAAATCAAAGCCTCGCTCGAAGATGGCTTATTGTCTTTTCCTATTACCGATTTGAATACCAACGGTCAATTCGCTCCTGAAAGCTACGCTGCTCGTTTGGAGTGGTTTGTTAGCCATGATGTTTCTTCTATTTTTGTGGCAGGAGGTACGGGCGAGTTTTCGTTGTCGGAAAGTGAACTTCAAACAAATCGTAGAAGTAACAGCGGCCACTGTCAAGAAAGTACCGATGATTTTCGAGTGGGTAGGAGTATTCCAGAGGCGATTGCCTTTGCCAAAATAGCTGAAAAAGCAGGCATAAGATCGCTCTGTTGCTCATGCCGCCTTATCTCACCGAATGTCCACAAGAGGGCACTTATCAATATGCCCGAGGCCATCATGAACAACGAGCCGGTTACTACAACCGCGCCAATGGGGTGCTATCCAGCGATTTTATCCAAAAATTGGCCGATAACTGCGAAAACTTCATTGGCCTCAAAGACGGTACGGGCAATATGCAAGACCTCAACGACACCATCAAATCGGTAGGCAATCGGCTATCGTATATCGGGGGTGTGCCCACGGCCGAAATCATCGCCGAGGCTTATCTATCTATTGGAGTCAATACATATTCGTCGGCAGTATTTAATTTTGTGCCTGACTTAGCCAATCTTTTCTACACAAGCTTACGGGCAGGCGACAAACAAACCGTAACCAATATTTTACAAGGCTTTTTCATTCCCTTTGTGCGCTTGCGGAGCAAAAAGAATGGCTATGCTGTGAGCTTAATCAAGGCAGGTGCTAAAATTATTGGCCGTAGTGCGGGCGATGTGCGCCCTCCCCTCACCATGCCCACCGCCGAAGAAGTAGCCGCATTGGAGAAAATTATTCAACAAGCCAAGGGGCTTTTAGGTTGATTTTTGGGGTTATCGGGTTTCCATTTTCTTGAAACATGAAACCGTTGGTGGTGAGAACACCGCCAACTTTTTAATAGGCGGATGATAATGGAGCGCGTCGGAAAATTTCACCCGTTACGGCATTGACATAGATTGCTTGAGCTTCTTCTTTGCCAAAAACATCAAACTGATAGGCTAATACATAGTTTTCTTTCATCACTTCGGGTTGAACACAAGCTATCATTAATACACTCACAGGGGGTTTTTGGTTGTCAAGCCTTTGTCAGCCAATGCGATGTCTAAGGCTTTAGGCTCTCCAATGCGTTTGTTTACATCTATATCCAGCCATTCCACCATTTTTACGTGGGCTGTGTGTATTTCTCCGTTGGCTGAATGTAACGAAAACTCAGACCTCTCAACAGGAACGTTGCGAAAATAAAGTTGGTAGCGTTGACGACGAATTTGAAGTTTGTCGGTTTCGTCTTTAAGGGGCTTGAAGTCGTAGTATTGCCCAAGGCCAAGACTAATGGCGTAGTCTTTGAAGAAAGTATTAGGATTGATTTTGGCTTCTTTTTTGAAGGTTATCCAGTCGTTTTCGGTGGTCTTTGTCATAAGGCCTGTGAATGCCTTGTTGTCTTCAAGCAGATACTTGGGTTAGTATTTTTGAGCAAATAATCTATTCATCTCATAGACTATAAGTAGTAAAAAAATCAATATGCTATTTTTCATATTTATCTTGCTTTAGTTTATTTTTTCAATCTTATCAATTACAATGTAAGGATACAGTCCAACCGAAAAGGTTGGACAAGCATCGCAGTTGAATATCCGTCCCGAAATTCTGTATTTGAATGGTTGAGGCTTATTAGGGATATAGGTATTCTCATACGTTGAGAACTTTTCCGTCTGTGAAAGACAAATAAGGGGTGCCCCCTCTCCCTCTATTACAAAGCCGACACTTTGGTATAAATCAGCACGGGCATTTTTGATTGTTTTTATGTATCTATAATGTCCTTCGTCGGGGCCACAGGAGGAGGGGTCTTTTTTTCCACAGCTCCCACTCATCAGCAGCACTCCCGCCACATAGAGCCAAGGTTTAAATCGTTTTTTCATGTCTTTGTTTGTTTAAAAAGTAAAACATGTTTTAAAAAGGAGGTGTGTGTTTTGGGGCCATAGTGGAGGGGGTTAGAGGTGGATGTATAGGTAAAGATACCTCCAAAGCGGTGGGCTATCAAGGGTTTTTAGGAAAAGTGAGCTAACGGTAAAAGACGTGTTTTTGAGAAGACGCAGTGGTCAGGTGGCTCGGTGAAGACACCGACCACGGAGGAGATTGTTGGCAATAACAGCCAAGGAGGGGAGTCTTTAGTCTATTATAGATGTACTTCGTTTATCAGGAAGCGACTCTGCTCAAAATCAGTCAAATTTTGTAATGTAGTAAGCGTAATTTCCTCCAATGCCTCTGTGGTAAAGAAGGCTTGGTGTGCTGTAATAAGTACATTAGGAAAACTCAGCAGGCGCATAATGAGGTCGTCTTGAATAATACTTTCCGACAAATCTTTGAAAAACAGGGTTTCTTCTTGTTCGTAAACGTCAATGCCTAAGTAGCCAATTTTGCCCGTTTTAAGGCCACTAATAGCCGCTTTCGTGTCTATCAGCGCACCACGACTGGTATTGATAAGCATTACGCCTGTTTTCATTTTCAATAGTGCTTTTTCTCCGATAAGGTGCTTGGTAGTGGGCAAAAGCGGACAATGCAGCGAAACAATATCTGCCGCTACCAACAGTTCATCCAAAGCCTTATATACTACTCCTTTTTGCTTCAAATCGTCGGATTCATTTATATCGTAGGCTACTACTTTACAGTCAAAACCTAACATAATTCGACAAAATACAGCCCCAATCTTTCCTGTACCAATCACCCCCACGGTTTTCCCTTGCAAATTGAAGCCTGTCAATCTTTCCAATGAGAAATTACTCTCTCGTACGCGGTTGTAAGCTTTGTGTGTTTTACGGTCGAGGGTCAAGATAAGACCGACCGTATTTTGCAACCGCATGGGGCGAATAAGCAGGCAATATCAAGATTTTGATGCTTGTTTTTGAGCAGCCTCAAATCTACATTGTTGAAACCAGCACACCTAAGTACGACTACTTTTATGCCATTTTGTTGTAAAACTTGCAGGGTCGAAGCGTCTATTTTATCATTCACAAAGGCACAAGCAGCTTCAAAACCATTGGCAAGATAGGCCGTTTGTGCATTGAGTTGGGTTTCAAAAAGGTTGGAGCCATGCGTTTTGTTGAGCCGATTAAAATAGACTTCGTCATAAGATTTTGAAACTAAATAAAGCTACTTTCATTGAAGAGATGGGAAAAATAAAGCGTTCTATTTGTTTCTAACAAAGCAACCGCCGTGCGGCTATTCTGCTGGCTACGGTCGTAAACAACACAATTGAAATCGAACTGGCAGGCATTAAAATAGCCGCCACCACGGGCGAAAGCGTACCTGTAAGCGCAAAACTGAGGCCGATGATATTATAAACAAGCGAAATAATAAAACTCCACACCACACGCGCCTGCCCGCCTTGGCTAATCTGACATACAGAGTGAAGTAAAGCTGCCAGTTGGCTTCCTTCCAAAATACCATCGCAGGCGGGCGAGAAGTTATTGATATTATCTGGATACAGCCACGCCCACCTCACTTTGCGCCAAAGCCCCTGCATCACTGAGGCCGCTCGCTCACTCATCAGTACTCCTCGGTGGCCTTTGTTGCTGCAACGACTGAATAAAACGGAGTTTGTCATCAGGTTTTTGGTTGAAATGCAGTTGAGTTTCTGAATCAAAATAGCTTAGGAGGGCTATATCGGTAGGCTTGTCGCCTGATAATAAAAAGGTTTGGTAATGCTTCTCTTTAGGTTTTGAAGGGTTTTAGCCAAGTTGGAACGGTACTGACTTTTCACTTCAAAATAACCTAATAATTGGCCTCCAAAAGAATAATAAACATGACTACTATTGTCGTCTTCTTTGGCGATTGCCTCGGTAGCAGACAATAATAAAAGAGGAGCCTATCCTAATTTCACAATTGCCACCCATTTGCGCTTGGATGCCTTTTCCTTCTATTTCTTCAAAATCAGTCAATAATTTTTCTTTCGAAAAGCATGGAGCGATTGTGCCATCAGCCGACTTAGTGGGTGGGATGATTACCGCACAAGCTGAAAGTGCTATGCTTTGGTAAAGGTAGAGAGTTTTTTTGCCAATAAACTGTACTGGGCAGCATCGGGAGGGTGAGCGTAAATTTTGTTTTATCAAAAACCACCGTATCAATTTTCGATAGATTTTCGATAACTCGGAGCATTTTTGAGATAAAATTTATATTTCCCAAACATACCCAGTATATTGCCATTGGTGAAAGTATCTGATAATAGTAGCGCACACGGACAAGCCACAATCAAGATGGTGGTAATGGCATTGATACCACGGGGCAAGTCGTCATTGCAGCCCAATAAATACGCTTCCCACAACACCTAAATACCAGTACTGTCCATGTAAAATAGCGGTTGATTTGACCCACTAACTGCCCTTGGCTTTCTTCTTGTTTTTGGGTAAACGAATCGTTGTTCCAAAGCTGTGTCAGGTAGCTCTGCGACACCTTTTTAGTCACTTCTACCTCAATAGCGCTCCCGTTTTGACGACCTCCTGCATAAATGAGTTCATTGCGGGTTTTCTCTACCAATTCGGCCTCGCCCGATACAAAGCTATAGTCTATCATGGCTCGTTCGCTCATAAGTCGCACATCGGCAGGAATAAGTTCTTTATTGCGTAACAAAATACGATCGCCAGGCTGCAAATCAGTAACAAGCATTTGGGTGTTATCAGACGATGGAGGTTGGAGATTAAATAGTTCGTTATTTGCTTTCCGATATTTATTATCTGCTTTCTGATATTTGACATCTGCCTTTTGCAACAATGTAACTGCCACAGGGAAATACGACTTATAATCGCGATCAAAGGAAATAGTGGAATAAGTTTTATCTTGAAAATAACGCCCCAGGAGCATAAAAAACACAATACCTGTCATCGAATCTAAATAGCCTACGCCCGTTTGGGTGCCGATTTCGTAAAGGCTACGGCCAAAGGTAACCAAAATGGCTAAGGCGATAGGCGCATCAATGTTGAGGTATTGCTTCTTGAGGGCTTTCCAAGCCGATACAAAAAAATCGGAGGCACAATAAAAAAACACGGGCAAGGACAGCAACACACTAAACAGGCTAAACATCGCCTGCAACTGCTGGTCTATGTGTGCCTTTCCTAATCCAAAATAATCAGGAAAACTCATCATCATCACATTGCCAAATGCAAAGCCCGCTATGCCCATTTTATAGAGCCTTGTGCGGTTGGTTTTAGGCGTTTTGGCCTCTTCTACGTCTTGCAAACTGATATACGGCTCATAGCCGATAGAGGCCAGTAGTTCAGCCAACTGGCTGAGCAAAATTTTTTGCCCATCTACCACCATGCGTATTTTCTTTTCAGGGAAATTCACTACCGACGAGCGAACGCCTTCGTGCAGACGATGCAGGTTTTCGAGCAAATACACGCATGAACTACAGTGCATTTGAGGTAAATACCAATTGATATGTACTTGGCGACCGTCCGTAAACTCAACAAGGCGGCTACGCACTTCGGGAAGGTCTAAGTAATCAAATTTACCCTTAAAATGGCTTTTATTGGGCGATACACCAGGGTTTTCAGTGAAATCGTAATATTGGCAAAGTTCATTTTCTTGGAGTAATTCATAGACTAATTTACAGCCTTCACAACAAAACGGCTTGTCGTCATAAACTACGACGGTATCTTCACAGTCGGCACCACAATGGTAGCATTGCACCTCTACGATGGGAGAAATTTCTTGCGACATACAGGTTGATTAATGATTGAATCAAAAATGTTGTATTTACGTATCCCGATGTATGACCAAAGTCAGTTTTTGAGGCTGAAAATTATCAGATTTGTATTGATTTTAATCAAGTAAAAACGTGCTATTCTTTCTTTGATTGGAAGTAACGATTCCGCTATGTCGCTATCCTTTGCTCCTTTTGATGACCATACCACCCTCGACATTCGTTTTGAGGGAGATACGGCTACCTTGATTCGGCATAAGCATTGGACAACCGTAGAGATAGAAACACAAGTAAGTCGGTTTGTTTATACAGGCGAAAACCTACCTAAAGACCCTGCTGTAGAAAAAGCCAAACTCCCCCCCTTTGTATTGCCTTTTTACAAATTTATTTTTTTTAAAGGCCGCTTGCCCGATGAAAACGAATTGTGGACTTATTACCTTTCTCAGCATTTTAAGGTGATAGACACAACCCTCATTCAGTTTCAAAAAAATGGCAAAATGTCTATCCTTCCTTCTAACGCTGTGAAAGCAAGGCTACTGAGAAGCTACCCTTCGTTGATTCGCGATTTCCATTTCTTTGTACTTTGCCAAGAATCAAAGCTATTTGAGCGAGTCAGTTATTCGTTACGTGAAGATTACTTCGATGGGGTGGACTTGCAGATACAATACCAAAACGTGGTATTTCGCGTGGCTATTTTACTCAATTCGGAACGCGCTCGTACTTACAAAGCACAAAAACAAAATCGCCATACCAACCACCCTCAAAATGAAGTAATTTTGCTATTTGATTTGTATAAAAATGTCCATGTAAGTGGTCAAATCAAGCTTTTTACCTTAAAACATGTAAAAGAACTACACACAGAACTACAAAAAAACTACGATGAATTATCAAGTATTCCCTGATTATGAAGCGCTTTCTGAACACGCTGCTCAATTTATCTTAGCGTATATTCGTCAAAAACCCAATGCCACTATTTGTGTAGCTTCGGGCGAAACGCCTCTTTTGACGTTTCAAAAAATAGTGCAAAAAGCCCAACCACACGATTTTGACCAAGTAACTTTCGTGGCATTGGATGAGTGGGTGGGCATTGTGCCCAACAATGCTGGAAGCTGCCGTTCGTACATAGATGCCCCGCTGATTCAACCCTTAGGCATTAGTCCTGAGCGGGTGTCTTTTTTTGATGGTTTGGCCGAAGATTTGGAAGCCGAATGTAGTCGTGTCAATGCTTTTATTGCCAGCAAAGGAGGCTTGGATATTATCATGGTAGGTATTGGTATGAACGGGCATTTGGGGCTTAATGAGCCTGGCACCTCATTTGACACCTACGCGCACGTATCTGATTTGGAGGAGGTTACAGCAGCCGTAGGACAAAAATATTTTGAGTCAGCCACCCCACTTACTCAAGGCATTACGGTAGGGCTAAAACATTTCTTGGAAGCCAAAATAGCGATTGTATTGGCCAATGGAGAAAAAAAGAGGGAAATTATTCGGCGTGTGATGGAAGAATCAGTAAGTGAACGCCTACCTGCTTCTGCCCTCAAATTGCATACCAACAGCCATTTGTGGGTGGATAGTACCGCCAATCCTACTTAAAGTCGTTTTCGGAGTGCATCCAACATTCCTACAATAAACGGGAAGATAGGTACGCTTTGCATCACACGGAAATCTTCTTTCAGGCTTGTGTCTTCGTCTAAAAAAGAAAATAACAAAGGCGTAGGATTCTTTTTGTACAAGGCCGTAAAAACATCTTTCCCAGCAGCGCGACCTCTGAGCAATACATTGAGTAATGTACTATCTAATAATCCCTTAAACCACTTAAATAGTGTGTTTTTTTGTTGAGTAGGGTCTTTGCCTTCTAACAAATCTTTTACCAAAGCTCTTGTAAAACGCTGGGTACGCTGGAAGGCATAGCCCGTAGATGCCTTTACATATCCGCCCGAGGTGCCTATACGGATAATATGTTTTCCTTCATGATTAACAATTGGCTCATCAGTCATAGGGATTACTCCAAACTCTTCTTCTTCTATACCAAACTCTTCAATATGAAGAAAGTTTTTGATATAATCGCGCAATGCTATATCATATTCAGTGGGCGAAAGCAGTTTGTCTGAGAAAACCGTGAACTCTACCATGGCACGGGTAGGACTTTCAGGCAAGACATACATAAACCGCACTTCCTTATTATGTTGTCCAACGCGATAGTCCATCATGGTAGGACAATCGGGATCAAAAACGGGTTTATTGGTAACTATAAGCCATCCTTTAAAATGTTGGAGCATATTATGGCATCCTACCAAATCTAAATGGAGTAATTTAGTGCTATCAAAAACATAAGCTCCAAGGTATTGATTTTCGTCAGTAATGATAAAACCACCGTCGGGGGTATCTTTGAGCCGCTCAATACGCT
This sequence comes from Spirosomataceae bacterium, assembly GCA_041392315.1. Lineage (GTDB taxonomy): Bacteria > Bacteroidota > Bacteroidia > Cytophagales > Spirosomataceae > Runella. The sequence continues at coordinate 30,593 of JAWKMH010000013.1, forward strand.
CATTGACAAATCGGATGTTAGTATTATTGGATAAATCTCTTTTGACGAAATTGTAAAAATCAATACCTCGTAGCCATTTGTAAGAATAAGGGCCTAAATCAAGCTGAGAAGAAAAATCAGTACCATGAAAATAGACTTTTTGCCATTGGCGATGCGCAATGGGTTCAAAAGAGTTTTGACCTTTTTTTTCCCAAAAACACCACGTACGGTCGTTTTTATTTTTGGTATCTTGGTCAATAATCAGCATAGATTTTTTGCGCAGGTCAGTTTGGTTAATATAATACGCCAAACTCAAACCCGCCAATCCTCCCCCTGCGATGATGTAGTCGTACTTTTGCACTTTAATATATTAAATCGGCACATTCACGTGTCTTTCAGAATGATAGCTCGAACGCACCAATGGCCCTGATTCGACGTATTTTAAGCCGCGTTTGAGTCCTTCTTCGCGGTACATGGCAAAGGTGTCAGGATGAATCCATTCTATTACTTCGTGGTGCATTTTGGTAGGTTGGAGGTATTGCCCAAGTGTCAAAATATCCAATCCATGCGCCACCAAGTCGTCCATGGCTTGTAGCATTTCATCGCGCGTTTCGCCCAAGCCCAGCATAATGCCCGATTTGGTGCGTTTGCCAAACGCTTTGGTCCGCCGAATTTGCTCCAAGCTACGCTCGTATTTGGCCTGTGGGCGCACAGCCCTATACAACCTTGCCACCGTTTCCATGTTGTGCGATACCACCTCTTGCCCCGCCGAAATCATACGTTCCAGAGCGTCCCAGTTGTTTTTGGTATCAGGAATCAACGTCTCGATAGTCGTAGTAGGGCTCAATTCTTTAGTTAGTAGCACTGTCTGATGCCAAATTTCGGCACCACGATCTTTCAATTCATCTCTATTGACCGATGTAATTACGGCATGTTTTACGCCCATTGTCTTGATGGCTTCAGCCACACGGCGTGGCTCGTCCACATCGTATTCGTTGGGCCGACCTGTGGCTACAGCACAAAACGAGCAACTTCGAGTGCAAACATTGCCCAAAATCATAAAAGTAGCCGTACCTTCTCCCCAACATTCGCCCATATTGGGGCAGTTACCGCTTTCACAAATCGTATGCAGTTTATTGGTATCTACAATGGTACGCACCTTGCGGTACTCTGGTCCTGTGGGTAGCTTTACCCGTAGCCAATCGGGGCGTTTTTTACGTTCAGAAGTAATTACTGGAAGCTCTATCATTTTATTGACTTTATCTCTATTTTGTTTTTCAAACCTATTTACCAAACAACGACTAATACCGAAAAAATTCACTGATAATAAGTATATCGTTGCTTACTGAAAGTTTAAAGGATAAAATAATACCTCCAATTTTTACAAAACAACATTTCTATGAGATTTCTTTGGTTGCTACTGTTTTCATCTATCGCTTTTTCACAACAAAAACAAACACCAGTTCGCCCCAACATTGTTTTACTTTTTGCCGATGATCTTCGCGCAGATGCTGTGGGTTGTTATGGTAATCCATATATCAAAACGCCTCATATTGACCAGTTGGCCAAAAATGGTACGCTGTTTAAAAATGCCTATATTTTGGGAGGCGATCAAGGAGCGGTTTGTGCGCCAAGCAGGGCGATGTTGATGACTGGAAAGGGGTTTTTTAGGGTGAGTGATAAGATGAATGGCCAACTTATCTTACCCATGCTGCTGCGCAAAAATGGCTACGAAACTTTTATGACAGGCAAGTGGCACAACGAAAAAGAGGCCGTTGTAGCAGGGTTTGATCATGCCAAAAATGTGATGTTTTCGGGCATGAACGACCACTTCAAAACCAATATGCAAGACCTCAAAGCCGATGGTACTTTTACCGACAAAGTAGAAAAAGGGTTCTCAACCGATGTGTTTTGTCAAACAGCACTCGATTTCATTGACAACCACAACCCCAAAAAGCCTTTTTTTGCCTATGTACCCTTTACTGCCCCTCACGACCCACGCTCACCCTTGCCTAAATACTTGGCCATGTATGATGAAAAAAATATTCCACTTCCTCCCAACTTCATGCATTTACACCCCTTTAGCTTTGGTAATAACATGGGGGGGCGTGATGAGTTTTTGGCGAAATTTCCACGAACTACCGAAGACATCAGAGGACAAATCGCCGATTATTATGGTTTGATTACGCATTTGGACGAAGCCGTTGGGCGCATCGTACAAAAACTAAAAGACAAAGGTTTAGACAAAAATACCATCATTATTTTTTGTGCCGATAACGGCCTCGCTATTGGAAGCCACGGACTGCTGGGCAAGCAAAATCTCTATGAACACTCCATGCACGTGCCTTTGATCATCAGCGGCATGGGCATCCCCAAAGACCAAAGCCGCGAAGCCTTTGCTTATTTGTTAGATTTGTACCCTACGCTTTGCGATATGGTCAAGATTCCTGCCCCTACCGACTTAGACGGCAAAAGTTTGTTGCAAGTTGTTTCGGGGAAAGCAAAAATGGTTCGTAGTGAGTTATTTACGGGTTATATTACTTTTCAGCGCGCCGTGCGTGATACGCGCTACAAGCTCATTCGCTATCCCAAAATAGACCATACATTGCTCTTTGATTTACAAAACGACCCCTACGAACTCGTCAATCTGGCCGACAAGCCCGAGTACGCCGCAAAAGTAGCAGAGATGACCGTTTTGCTTCAAAAAAAACAAGCCGAGTTCAAAGACACCTTACCGCTTACAGCCACCGAACTTGCCCCCAAAACATGGGACTACCGCACCCTCAAGCGTGTACCCGACCAATGGCAGCCTAAGTATGTGTTGGACAAATATTTTAAGGACTGAGCAGCGTTTCATTTGTCAGTCGGTTTCAAACCTACCGACAAATGAAACGCTGACGAAGATTAAACGTGTATTCATAAGCAATAAAACTTCTCGACCCAAAAACGATGTATTAATGAAGCTATTCTCTAAAATTCTCCTTTCGCTATCACTTGCTACTTTCATAGCGCAGGCGCAAAAATCGCGTCCCAATATCTTGATGATTTTGGTGGACGATATGGGCTATGGAGAACTGGGAGTGTATGGCTCTAAATTTTGCCAAACGCCCAATTTAGATGCGTTGGCCAAAGAGGGCGTTAGGTTCACTAATTTTTATGCCAACTCTACCGTTTGCTCGCCTACCCGCGCCGCTTTAATGACAGGCCGCTATCCCGATTTGGTAGGTGTACCAGGCGTAATTAGGGAAATAAAGAAAATAGCTGGGGTTACTTTTCACCAAAAGCCGTTACGCTACCACAAACACTCAAAGCCGCAGGCTACCAAACAGCGATGGTGGGCAAATGGCACTTGGGGCTTGAACCCGAAAATCATCCCAACCGCCGAGGGTTTACCCATTTTCATGGTTTTTTGGAAGATATGATGGATGACTACTACACACATCTACGCGAAGGCAAAAACTGGATGCGACGCAATGGGCAAGAAGTGAATCCCCAAGGCCACGCCACTGATATCTTTAGCGATTGGGCCATTGACTATCTGAATACCCAAAAGAAAAGCACGCAACCATTTTTCCTCTACTTGGCTTACAACGCGCCGCATTTCCCTGTACAACCACCTCAAGCATGGCTTGAAAAAGTCAAAAAAAGAAATCCAAATTTGACCGAAAAAAGAGCAAAACTGACCGCTTTGATTGAGCATTTGGACGACAGTATCGGTAAAGTATTGGCAGCGCTTCGTCAAAATGGGCAAGCCGATAATACGCTCATTGTTTTTAGTAGCGACAATGGCAGGGTTGCTCTCTGACGAGGCCGACAATGGTATCTGGAAAGGCGGAAAACAGATGATGTATGAGGGCGGTATTCGGGTACCCACCTTTGCCGTTTGGAAAAACAATATCAAAGCCAATACCCAAACTACCCACCAAGCCCTGACCATGGATTTGTTCCCTACTTTTTGCGAAGCAGCAGGGGTAGTTATCCCCAAGAACATCGATGGAAACTCTATGTTGACTACATTGATGGACAAACCCCAGCCAGCACGCGACAAGGAAACAATTTGGGTGCGACGCGAAGGGGGCATTACGGTGGGCAAGAATACTACGCTCTTCGCTGGTTCATGGAAAATCCTCCAAAACACCCCTTTTGAGCCTTTTCAGTTGTTTGATTTATCCAAAGATTCGCTCGAAACAACCGATATTAAAAAAGCTAATCCCTCTGTTTTTGAAGATTTACAGAAAAAAATGAGAAAACATATTCAGAAAGCAGGAGCTGTGCCTTGGCAGCAATGAGTGCCTCACCTTAAAACCACATTCCCAAGCGTAAAGCCATGCGGTTGTAAATGCGGTCTTCCCATTTGGCCTACTTCTTGCCAGCCAAGTGGCTCATTTACCTTTGCATTTTGTCGTTTATAAGTAAGCGATAGGGTCAAAGCACTACCCGATTTAAAGCCAAACTTCAGTCCTACGCCTGGGTTGAGCATCATGCCTCCTTGGGTATCATAACCCGTACCATTGACGTGTAGCCAGTTAAACCCATAGCCAGCATCCAATGCCCCAAAAAGAGCTACATTTTTTTGGGAACGTGCCAAATCATAGCGCACTCCTGCTGCGATAGGCAAAAGCAAAGCCGTATTGTACCAATCTACACCCGTAGTAAGGCCCAAAGCCAATCGTGGCTTCATCTGCATTCCATTGAAGGTCTGAATAGTCAAACTTAGCCGGTTTTGTACTTCTTGAGTACGCGGAACACTCCACGGTATATCATAGACTACCCGCCCAAAAAGCCCCCCTATCTCGGTCATATTGACATAATGTGGCTTAAAAGGTTTTTCTTGGGCTTGTAGATGGCCGCTAATATAAAAAACTATCAAAAAGGGTTTTGTAATCTTCCACATAACACAACAGGGCTAAATATCCGTTTGATTCACAGGAATTTTACTTACTTGACGCAACTTAGAAGGATTGGAAATATCAAACTGATACAGGCCGTCTTTACCAATCATCAAAAGAAGGTTGTTCGAGAGTGGAATCACATCGTAGGCATCTATGCCTGTAAGGTGTTGTAGCTGTTTTACATCAAAATCGCTGGCTACATCCAAAGATTTAAGACCATATGTACCTTCACAGAGGTATAAGTTGGGGAAATTAACACCTAAGCCATGTGGGTTTTGCATGGGATAAGATTTAAGCAACCGCGGGCTGCGCAAGTCAGTAATATCTACCACATCCAACTGATTCAACCCCCTATTACAGGTAGTGCCTGAGCGTAGTGTTACGTAAGCGCGAGTATCTGTTACTACAACGGGGTCGCACGACATAGCATGCTGAAAAACCGACAACTGCTCGGGTTTTTCGGGGTTTTTATTATCGAAAATAAACATGCCCGTGGTGGAGCCTATGAACAGCTTGTCGCGATAAGGGAAGATGGTTTCGATACCCCAGCCAAAATTGAGTGTACTGGTGCGGCGTGGTTTTTGGGGCGTGCGAATATCAAAAAGCTGTAAATTATTTTGCCCTACTGTATAGAGAAAGTTGTCGTACAAGGCAAAGCGCGCCATCGAACCTGCTTGCCCTTGGCTTGGGCTACTTCCCGTAGAAGGGGCAGCCGACGACTGAAAAGCGCGACTATCGAAGAATACGCCCCCTCCCCACCAAGAGCCATTACTCCCACCTTCGCAGTCGGTTTTGATGGTTTCGGTTACCATTTCCATCTTCTGGTCGCTGATAGCCCCTGTCAATTGATTGAGCGACCACCACGCACCCTCAAACTGCCCTGACTGAAAAACTTCATTTTCTCTACCTACTTCTTTGATATTGAGCGGGTCAGCAATATCGAGTGCTACTAAATCTGAATAACTATCTGCATACAAAATGTTACCCCTAACGGCCATATCGCCATTGCCTGGGATTTTGATAAAAGCCACTATTTTAGGGGCTGCAGGATTGGCATTATCCACCACGTGCAACCCCCTCTTTGAGTTCATTGATAAGCAAATATTTTCCAATGGCGTATATTTTGCCTGGATGAACCCAGCACGTGGCATTTTCGCTTTTTATGGCTTGCCTAATTTCTGCCAAAGAACTGTTACGGGCGTAAAGCGTTTGAATTTACGGTTTCGGTGCATTGGTCGGTACATGACCATTGAAATAAAACCAATCAAAAAAAGTAAAAGTAGTAGTGATTTTCATGGCAAAAGTGAGGGTTTTAGTGTTTTATTTAGTTTTAAGACGCAATGCTTTGGGGAAAGGTTGGAAATAAAAAAAGATTTCATGTTTTTTAGGTAATTTTCTCTATTGTACGTCTAAGTGGGTAGTTATTTAACACAACCCAATCAATCGCATTATTACTAACAAATTGGCGAAACCAAAACTCAATATTGTTCAAACTATCAGCAAATACAGCAAGCAGCTGTTTAGCTTTATTCGGCGGCGTGTCAATTCCGATGAAGATGCTGAAGATATTTGCAAGATGTTTGGTATCAATTGAGTAGCCAACCTGAAATAGAAGCCATTGAGCAAGTAGGAAGCTGGCTGTATCGGGTAGCGCAACCGCATTGTAGATGGGTATCGTAAACAAAAGCCTGAAAGTTTAGAAGATTTTGGTTATGAAGACGAAGATGGCGAGATTTATTTTAAAGACTTGATCTTCGCTGATGATGGTACACCTGAAACAGACTACCTGAGAGAGATTTTTTTGGCAGCAACTCATGGAGGCACTCGACGAACTACCCGAAAATCAGCGACAAGTATTTGTTTGGAATGAGTTGGAAGATGAAACTTTTCAACAAATAGCCGACCGAACGGGCGAGAATATCAAAACACTCATTTCGCGTAAACGCTATGCTGTGATGCACCTCCGTCAACGACTCAACAATTTATACCAAGATTTGATAGAAGGCTAAAACTTTTATTTTCTTAAGAACATGAATCGACAACACAAATTTCGCTTTTGGCTTTTTCCTTTCTTCGCATTCGCTGCAGGTTTGGTCTTAGGAGCCATTGTAATGCTACTTTGGAATGTTATTTTACCTGCTTTGCTGGGGTTTCGGTCATTTCTTATTGGCAAGCTGTCGGATTGTTAGTACTCTGTCGCATCTTGTTTGGTAATTTCTGGCCGTAGAGGTATGGACGGAAACCCTCGTTGGAAAAATCAAAATCATCAAACAAGATGGCGCGACAAATGGACCAACATGACTGATGAAGAACGGACAAAGCTAGAGAAGAATGGCGCAAACGTTGTGGTAAATAGAGAGTTGAGGGTTTTGTCATGGGAATCCACTATTTTTGTATTTTCACTCAAACCAGATGCCACTTGACTTTCGATGATTTTGATTTTGATTATGACCTTTTAGATGGCCTCGATGTCATGGGCTTCAATGAACCCACGCCCATTCAAGCCCAAGCTATTCCTGTTATTTTAGCCAATAAAGACCTCATTGCCTGTGCCCAAACAGGGTACAGGCAAAACGGCAGCGTATCTTTTGCCGATTTTGAATAAAATCATGGATACTCCTGTACATTTGAGGCACCTCAATACCCTTATTTTAGCGCCTACGCGCGAGTTGGCTATCCAGATTGACCAGCAAATTGAAGGCTTAGGCTATTTTACGGGTGTGAGTTCATGGCCATTTATGGCGGTGGCGATGGGGCAGCATGGAGCCAGCAGCGCAAAGCCTTGGCCGAAGGTGGCAATGTCATCATTGCTACACTGGGCAGCTCATTGCTTTATTACAAATGGGTGAAATCAATTTTAAACCGCTACAACACCTATCTTGGATGAGGCCGATCGTATGTTGGACATGGGTTTTTATGATGACATCATCCGAATCATTAGTTATTTACCTGCCAAACGACAGACGCTTTTGTTCTCGGCTACTATGCTTTAAAAATCAGGACCTTGGCCAATACCATTCTGCATAAGCCTGAGCAAATCAGCATTGCGGTAGCCAAACCTGCCGACGGTATTCTCAGCAAGTATATATGGTGTTTGAAGATCAAAAGGTGGCTTTACTCAAACACCTCCTCAAAGAAGGTCAATACAATAGTGTCATCATTTTTGCCTCTACAAAGGAGAATGTCAAAAAACTCAATGATGCACTCCGACGAACAAGACTGGTGGTAAGGCTTTTCATTCTGACCTTGATCAGAAAGAAGAGAAGAATATTGCGAGAATTTAAGAGCAAATCGTTGCCCATTTTGATTGGTACGGATATTCTTTCACGAGGTATTGATGTAGAAGGCATTGATTTAGTTGTTAATTTTAATGCTCCACATGACCCTGAAGACTACGTACACCGTATTGGACGCACCCGTGCCGCCACAACAGGAACAGCCATTACTTTTATCAATGAAAAAGATATACGTAAATTGGCTGCCATTGAACGTTTAATAGGCAAAGAAGTCCCTAAAATACCCTTACCTGCCTCTTTGGGAGCCGCACCCGATTTCCAACATTTGGCATCGCACAAAAAACCAAGACGTAAAAGGTCTTTTAGAAGAAGAATCCCAAAAGAATGCCTAATAAACTAAAAAACAATAACAAGAATCCCCTCATCGAGGGTCGGGAGACATCTGTCAATGAGTAGGAACGCGACCTCTACTTTGGATATCGTTCAACCAAACCTACTTTACATATGCACCGCTTTCGCTGGATGATAACTTGTTTTTTAGCTGCCGTACTTTTCTTGTGGTGATACAAATCATCAAAATCAAGCCGCCACTTCTACCGATTCAAAGATGACAATTACAAAGACTACTTTTGGCACATTGCCCGACGGCCAAACTGCCGACTACTTTACGCTCCACAATAAAAATGGTATGGGTAAAAATCACGAATTATGGAGGCATCATCACGCACCTTAACACGCCCGATAAAAATGGACAACTGGGCGATGTGGTGTGGATACGATACCCTCGGTGGCTACTTGAAAGAAAGCCCCTTTTTTGGGGCATTGGTAGGGCGTTATGGCAATCGTATCGCCAAAGCACAATTCACCTTGGAAGGCAATACTTATACGCTTGCTGCCAACAATGGCCCCAATAGCCTACATGGAGGCAAAAAAGGATTCGACAAGGTAATCTGGAAGGCCGAAATGATGGAAGACCAAAATGCACTCAAACTTACTTATACAAGCAAAGATGGAGAAGAAGGATTTCCAGGTACGCTCAACTCGGAAGTAATTTATCGCCTTACCGACGACAACGCCCTTGAAATTGAGTATAGTGCTATCACCGATAAAACTACGATTGTCAATCTTACCAATCATACTTACTTTAATTTAAACGGTGGCACAAGCAACATCCTTGACCATGAGGTAATGATCAATGCCGATAAATTTATACCTGTGGACAAAACCCTGATTCCGACAGGGCAATTGGCAGCTGTGACTGGAACTCCTTTCGATTTTACAAAACCTACTGCTATTGGTGCGCGTATCAACGACCCCAAAGACGAGCAAATAAAAGTAGGGGGAGGTTATGATCACTGCTGGGTAGTGAATGGCGATATTGATTCTTTGCGATTGGCCGCCTCTGCCTACGAACCTACTACAGGCCGATTGATGGAAGTTTATACCACCGAGCCTGGCGTACAGTTTTATACGGGCAATTTCCTGACAGGCAGCATTACGGGTAAAAACGGTGTAGTTTACAACAAACGTTCTGGTTTTTGTTTTGAAACAGAGCATTTCCCCGATTCGCCCAATCAACCTTCTTTCCCGAGTGTAACCTTAAAACCAGGCCAAACCTACAAAACCAAAACGGTGTATCGCTTTTCTACTAAATAGTAATCTGGGTTTATTTTCGTAGTTCGACAACCCAAAATGATGACTTTTGTTTTACTGACAAAAGTCATTTTTTATTACTGACTTCACTCATCTTTCTTCCCTTTTTCCACTCGTACTTTTGAGGAGAACATCAACCTTTCTCACTGTATGAGTGCCATTATCATTCTTCTTTGCCTAAGTTTATTGGTCGCGGGTGGCTTTTTACTCGCTTTTATTTGGTCGGTAAAACAAGGCCAATACGACGATGACTACACGCCGTCGGTGCGTATTCTATTTGACGATAAAGAAAAAAATGTAACCTCTCAATCATAAACTCCCCAATTTTAGTATGGAACCAATTTCCAAATCAACCGCCTCCCCGTGGACATGGAAGAGTTTGAGTACGACAACACCATCGTACGCAACTTCGCCATCGCCTCCATCGTATTTGGGATTGTCGGAATGTTAGTAGGTGTCATCATTGCTTTCCAGTTGAGCTTCCCTGCCCTCAATTTTGACATTTCCTACACGACCTTGGCCGCTTGCGCCCACTGCATACCAACGCCGTGATTTTTGCTTTTGTGGGCAATGGTTTTTTTATGGGGCTTTATTATTCTGCTCCGCGCGTACTTCGGACACCGATGTACAGCAAACTACTTTCTAATATCAATTTTTGGGGTTGGCAGCTTATTATTGTAGCCGCAGCCATTACGCTCCCCTTAGGACTCACCACTGGAAAAGAATATGCCGAATTGGAATGGCCCATCGATATTGCCATTGCGGTAGTATGGGTAGCGGGTTTGCTCAACTTGGTTTTGACCATGATACACCGCCGCGTAGAGCATATTTATGCCGCTATTTGGTTTTATCTGGCTTCTTTTGTTACGGTAGCCATGCTTCACGTAGTAAACAGTGTTGAGCTACCCATCTCTCTGACCAAAAGTTATTCTTGGTACGCGGGTGTACAAGATGCCCTCATTCAATGGTGGTATGGCCACAATGCCGTAGCGTTCTTTCTAACAACTCCTTATTTGGGCTTGATGTATTATTTCTTACCCAAGGCAGCCAATCGCCCCATCTATTCTTACCGATTGTCTATTGTTCACTTTTGGTCGTTGATATTCTTGTATATCTGGGCAGGACCGCACCACCTGCTTTATACCGCTCTTCCCGACTGGGCGCAGTCGCTCGGAACGGTGTTTTCGGTGATGCTCATTGCTCCTTCGTGGGGAGGTATGATCAACGGGCTTTTTACACTTCGTGGTGCTTGGGATAAAGTACGCGAGGATGTGGTGCTGAAATTTATGGTGGTAGCCGTAACAGCATACGGTATGGCTACTTTTGAAGGCCCTATGTTGTCGCTCAAAAACGTCAGTGCCATTGCCCACTATACCGACTGGATTGTCGCCCACGTACACGTAGGGGCGTTAGGTTGGAATGGATTTATGACCTTTGCCATCATGTATTGGCTGTTTCCTAAATTATACGGAAAGCCTTTATATTCTCTCAAATTGGCCAATTTCCATTTTTGGATTGGTACGTTGGGCATTATTTTCTATGCCGTTCCGATGTATTGGGCAGGCTGGACACAGTCTTCCATGTGGAAGGAATTTACAGAAGAAGGTTTCCTAAAATACCCCAACTTCCTCGAAACCGTTACCCAGCTTATTCCTTTCTATATTATGCGTGGGGTAGGTGGCACCTTGTTTTTGATAGGCTTTTTGGTAGGCACTTACAACCTCGCAATGACAGCCCTAAGTGGTAAGCTCATCAGAACTGAACGTGCACAAGCTGCTTCTTTAGCTTCTATTTGGAAGCAGCCCGCCAATGAGTTTTGGCACAGCCGCATTTTTGAACGCAAACCTGTATTCTTGACTATCTGCGCCTTGATTGCCGTCATTATCGGTGGTATCATGAGATGTCGAAATTCACTTTCATGGTCGAATCCAATGTACCTACCATTGAGAGTGTCAAACCTTATACACCGCCTGAATTACACGGACGCGACATTTATGTGAGAGAAGGTTGTTATACCTGCCACTTCCAAATGGTACGGCCTTTCCGCAGTGAACCGAACTGCCACGCGAATACTCCAAAGCAGGGGAGTTTGTCTATGATCACCCTTTCCAGTGGGGTTCTAAGCACTGGACCAGATTTACATCGTTTGGGTGGCAAGTAGACTGACGCATGGCAGCATTAAGGAACTATATGGAAGAACCTACGAGCAGGGTTCGCCAAAGGGTCTACCGCTGCCTCCAAATACCTCAATGTACGAAGACGACTTCGATTTGAGTACCACTGCGGCCAAAATCAGTGTTACGCAAACGCTCGGTGTATCTTACGACAAAGGTCTTAGTGAAGACATCGCCACAGCAGATGCTGAAAAACAAGCCGAACAAATCGTGGCCAATCTCAAAAAGATGGCATCAAAGCTAAATCAAACAAAGAAATCATTGCCCTCGTTGCCTACTTGCAACGCTTGGGTACAGACATCAAACGCAATTAAAGATAGAAATTCAGAAACTATCTTCAAAAGAATCGAAGGAGTGGGAATCTATCCGCTTATTGGCCTCCTGATTTTTGCCGCTATTTCGTCGGATTGATCTGGTATTTGAGCTCAGGTGGCACAAAAAAACAGTGCATAAAATCAGCCATTTACCTCGAAGATACAACGTATGCCGAGGCAGCTTTTGAGTTTACTCCTATTTTTTATGGTAGCTGTGGATGGCCCAAAGAAGCTACTCCCCAAAGTTTAGGTACACAAGAATTAGTCAACTATTTGATTATTGGTTTACTGATTTTTTGTGGTTTTAGTAGCACTAATTATTCTGATACAGGTCTTAATGCTTCTGGCTGGAAAATTTCTTGCTCCCCAAAATACCGAGGTTAAGGAAGATTTAATATGGCGAATCTGCCCCTACTTGTTTAGCGAAAGATGGTGGCAGCGCTGGTCGGGGTTTGGTGTGGCACCCAAGACGAGCAGCGTATTCTTATCAAAGATGGCGACTACGATGGCATCCATGAGCTTGATAAACTGTATGCTGCCTGGTTGGCCTTCTTATTTCAAGGCACTGTTGTATTTGCCATCATTTATCTTCTGCTCTATCATGTATTTAGTGTAGCCGACTTGCCCATGGCCGAGCTGGAGAAAGAAACCCAACGCATAGATGCCAAAAAGGCCGCTTTCTTAGAAAAAGCCGCCGCCAGTATCAACGAAAATACCGTAGCACTCTTGACCGACGCCAAAACCCTTGAAGAAGGAAAAGCCATTTTCACGGCCAACTGCGCAGCCTGCCACGCCGCCGACGGAGGCGGAACCGTAGGCCCCAACCTGACCGACGACTATTGGCTACACGGTGGGGGTATTAAAAATGTATTTAAAACAGTGAAATACGGTGTGCCAGAGAAAGGCATGATTGCATGGGAAAAGCAGTTGAACCCGCTCAAAATGCAGCAAGTTTCAAGTTATATTATCTCTTTGAAAGGGACAAAACCCGCTACACCCAAAGAACCACAGGGAGAAATTTACAAAGAAGAGGCTGTCGCTGATAGCACTGTGGCAGTAAAATAAGCACTTAAATATTCCAAATCTATGGTTTTTCGCCTTCAAGATTTGGAATATTTGACACACCCATTCGGATAAAAACACCATGAAAACAGAAGAACCCCATTTTGACTACGACGACTCTTTCCGCGATAGTTTTGCGGCAGTAGATGATGCCACGGGCAAAAGAAACTGGTTTTACCCACAAAAACCCGCAGGGAAATGGCACAACAGACGGGTTTGGTTTACCCTCTTTCAATTGGGGGTCATGTTTGGTTTACCCTTCGTAAAAGTCAATGGACAACCGCTTTTTCTGTTTAATATCTTAGAGAGGAAGTTCATTGTCTTCGGTATTTTTATTGGCCCCCAAGACTACTGGTTGTTTGGCCTAATGATGATATCTTTCTTTGTTTTCATTGTACTTTTTACCACGGTCTTTGGACGAATATGGTGCGGGTGGGCTTGCCCCCAAACGGTATTTATGGAGATGGTTTTCCGTAAAATAGAATATTGGATAGAAGGCGACTGGAAAGCCCAACGCGCACTCGCCAAGGCCGATTGGACAAAAGACAAAGTCATTAAGAGAAGTCTTAAAGTAGTCATTTTTATGACTTTGTCTTTTCTGATTGCCAATTTACTACTTAGCTATTTTGTGGGTATTGATCAGCTTTATCGTATCATTGCAGAGCCTATTTCAGCACACCTACCTTTGTTTTTGGGCATTTGTGCTTTTACCTTGGTTTTCTTTTTCAACTTTGCTTGGCTACGCGACCAGGCCTGCACTGTGGTTTGCCCCTACGGCCGTTTGCAGGGGGTATTGTTAGACAAAGATTCAATTGTCGTCGCATACGATTACAAACGGGGCGAGCCGCGCGAAAAACTCAGAAAAGGTACAGAACGAACCGCTGGCGATTGCATCAGTTGTTTTCAGTGTGTCAATGTGTGCCCTACGGGTATTGACATTAGGAATGGTACCCAAATGGAGTGTGTCAATTGCACCGCTTGTATAGATGCTTGCGACAACATCATGGATAAAGTAGGTCTTCCTAAAGGGTTGATTCGTTACGATTCTGAAAACAACATTGCCAAAGGTAAAAGCAAGTTTATCACCACCCGAACCATTGCATACGCAGTAGTATTTGCCGCTTTGAGTATCGTTTTAGGCTATGCCATCCTGACTCGAACCGACACCGAAACAACGCTACTTCGCGCCCCAGGTTCTCGCTATACCGAAAACCCCGATGGCACTATTAGCAATCTCTATACCTTCAAGTTATTTAATAAAACCAATCGCTCCATTCAACCTGAAATGAGGCTATTGTCCCCCAAAGGAACATTAAAATTTGCGGGTGTTCCTAATCTCAACTTGGAGGGAGCAGACATGGTAGAAGGCTCTGTATTTATCACTATCCCTAAATCTGAACTAAACAAGCGAACGACCAAAATACAACTGGCTATTTATGCCAAAGGTGAGGTATTGGAAGCATTTAAAACGACATTTATCGCACCAGAGGAATAAAGCATTAAACCTTAAAATCAAAAACAATGAAAATCTCTTGGGGTACTGGCATTTGGGCTTTTTATGGCCTCTTTGTATTGATGATATTGGGCATGGTAGGCATGAGCCTCGTCCAAAAAATAGACTTAGTAACCGACAATTACTACGAAGAAGAGCTTCGTTATCAAGATAAAATTGACAAAGTAGCCAATACCCAACAGCTCGCTACACCACTCGAATGGAAGACCACAGCGCAGGGTATCAAAATCGTCTATCCTAATGATTTGAAGGGAATTAGTGGCATTGTCTATTTTTATTGTCCTGCTGATAATAGTAAAGATTTTAAAGTCAATATCCAACCGGACGGCACTAATAGCCAATTCATTTCGACTCAAAAAGCCGCTAAAGGTCGGTATAAGATGCAAATAGACTGGCAAGCCAACGACAAAGGCTATTGGAATGAAGGACAATCAATCTTTAAACTATGTTTTACCTTGCTTTTTCTATAGGTCTAATGAGTAGTTTGCACTATGTAGGCATGTGTGGCCCCATCGCATTGGCTTTGCCCGTACACCACGGTCGAAAGCAGGGAAATTAACAGGTATTTTTTTGTATAATGTAGGGCGTGCCACTACTTACGCGCTCTTAGGGCTTTTGTTGGGATCTTTGGGGAGTGCACTCAACTTGGCAGGATTGCAACGTAGTCTTTCTATCGGTACGGGTATTTTAATGCTGACAGCAGTGGCTTATTCCTCTCATTGGCTCGACCAGCTATCGCCTCCTTTCTTTCTTCAAAAAGGTGTTCAAGTAGTGAAAAAAGTTGGGAACCCTGCTTCAAAATCGAAGTTTTTCGGCACTCTTTACCTTGGGTATCCTCAATGGACTGCTGCCCTGTGGTTTGGTCTATATGGCATTGATTAGTTCAGTAGCTATGGGCAATGCTGGTCATGGAGGCGTGTTTATGCTGGTTTTCGGCTTAGGGACTTTACCCGCTATGAGTGTGGTAGCTTTTGCCAAAAATTTATTTCCCATCTCACTGCGCCATCGTGTCCGTAGGTTCATGCCTGCTTTTGTGGCACTGGTGGCCATCGTGCTTATTGTTCGTGGCTTAGAAGTAACTGGCTGGCCTTTATTAGGTTCAGCAACCGTGGAGATTCCGATTTGTCACGGGAGATAACGAAAAATTGACTACTAATTTCACAACTCTTCTGACAATTATCATATTTTACTTTCCCAAATGGTTGCATTTTTGGTAAAACACCTATTTTACTATGAATACGCAACTGCTCCAAAAATACAATGTACCTGGTCCTCGCTATACAAGCTACCCTACCGTACCTTATTGGGATAAAGGCTTATTGGATAATGCCCAATGGCAGGGCTTGGTCAAAGATACCTTTGAGGTAACCAACACCCACGAAGGCATCAGTTTGTATATCCATTTGCCTTTTTGTGAAAGCCTTTGTACCTACTGTGGCTGCAATACACGCATTACAGTGAATCATAAAGTGGAGTCTCCCTATATCACGGCCCTGCTCAAAGAGTGGGGGCTTTATCTCGCATTTCTGCCTGCTCGACCTCTTATTAGAGAAATCCATTTAGGTGGTGGTACTCCTACTTTTTTTAGCCCCGAAAACCTAAAAACTTTAATAAATGGACTATTTGAAAAGGCTGATATTCACCCAAATCCTGAATTTGGGTTTGAAGCACACCCTGCCAGTACAACAGACGAACATCTCCAAGTATTGTTTGATATAGGTTTTCGTCGCATCAGCATTGGAGTGCAAGATTTTAATCCAGAAATCTTAGATATTATCAATCGTCCACAAACATATACCCAAGTAAAACACGTTACCGAAAAAGCCCGTGAAATAGGCTATACTTCCGTCAACTATGACTTGGTCTATGGGCTTCCACGGCAGCGTATTTGTGGTATGACAGATACCATTGGCAAAGTCATTCAATTGCGCCCCGACCGCATTGCATTGTATAGCTATGCCCATGTACCTTGGGTAAAGCCCGGACAACGCAAATTTACAGAGGCCGACTTGCCCAGTGCAGAAAAAAAACTGGCTATTTATGAAGCCTGCCGAGGCGCATTAGAACTCGCTGGCTATACCGACATTGGCATGGATCATTTTTCACTTCCTACCGATACTTTGCATCAGGCTGCAGAAAACAAGCAGCTTCATCGCAACTTTATGGGATATACCACTAGCAGTACTCATTTACTCATCGGATTATGGGTATAGGCCATTAGCGACTGCTTGTGGGGATATGCGCAAAACGAAAAGACTGTTGAAAAATACTATGAGCGACTCGAAAACAATGAGTTGCCTATATTTAGAGGCCATGTCCTTACACGTGAGGATTTAATATTACGTCGCCACATTTTACAATTGATGTGTCATTTTGAAACTACTTGGTTTGATACAAAGCAGCAATGCAACGGCTTATATGAAGCCATTATGAGGTTGCAAGAACCCGAAATGGATGGCTTGGTGCAGATGGAGCCTTATCATCTCAAAGTAACGCCCAAGGGGAAGTCATTTGTAAGAAATATATGCATGGCTTTCGATGCTCGCTTGTGGGAAAATATCCCCGAAACCACCCTCTTTAGTCAAACATTTTAAAATAGTTTTTGGAAAAACCACTGTTACCTCCGTATTTGGTATGTTAGAAGTATTTATTCAGCAAACTCAAGCAATGAGAAGACATGTCGAAATGTTAGATGCTCTTTTTAAAAGCGCAACGGAGGGGATTATTGTGGTTGACTCATGGGGAGATATTCAGTTGGTGAATCCCAAAGCACAAGAATTATTTGGCTATACGGACGGGGAATTGGTTGGCAAAAAAATCGAACTACTAATTCCACAGCGATTTTCGCAAAAACATGTAGGCCACCGCATGAACTACTCCCAACACCCCAAAGCACGTAGTATGGGGGGGAATTTAGACCTATATGCCAAGCGTAAAGATAATAGTGAGTTCCCTGTCGAAATTAGTTTGAGTCCTTTTTCTACCAGCGATGGCGACTATGTGGTGAGTTTTATTATTGATGTTTCTTTGCGTAAAAAACAAGCCGAAGCACTGCTGGAAGCCCATCGCCAAATCCAAAACTTAAACGCAGATTTAGAAGAACGTGTGGCACTCCGCACCCGCGAGTTGGCCCAGGCATTGGAGGAAATAGAGCAATCCAAACAAGAAGCGATGCGGGCACTTGAAAAAGAACGCCAACTCAATGATATGAAAACCAAGTTTGTGACCATTGCCTCTCACGAGTTCCGTACGCCACTGGCTACTATTCTCTCTTCCGCCTCGCTCATAGGTCGCTATGCACATACCGAAGAAGATGAAAAACGTCAAAAACACGTTCAACGCATAAAATCTACGGTCAATAATTTAACGGAAATCTTAAATGACTTTTTGTCGTTGGGCAAGCTCGAAGAAGGACAAATACGCAATATCCCGGTGGTGTTTCATCTACCTGATTTTTGCACAGAACTTATCGAAGAAATTCGCCCTGTTTGTAAAGAAAATCAGCATATTCAATATAACCACCAAGGACAAGCCGAGGTGTGCATAGACCGCCACTTGCTCAAGAATGTGTTGATAAATCTACTGTCAAATGCCACAAAGTATTCAGAAAGCGGTAAAGATATCTCTCTAAATACAACTGTAAAAGACAAGACTATCTATTTTGAAGTACAAGACCAAGGTATCGGGATTCCCGAACAAGATATAGCCAATGTATTTGACCGATTTTTTAGAGCACATAATTCAGGTAATGTACAAGGCACGGGCTTAGGCCTAAACATCGTCAAAAAATATATCCAACTTATGCAGGGAGATATTCGCTTAGAAAGTGAACTTGGTAAAGGCACCAAAGTATCTTTTGAACTTCCCAACTGTTGAAGCAATGAAAACTATTTTACTCATAGAAGATAATCCCGATATGCGGGAAAACACCACCGAAATTTTGGAATTAGCCCACTATCATGTAGTAACGGCAGAAAATGGTAAAAAAGGCATCAAGCTGGCCCAAGAGCAGCAACCTGACCTCATTATTTGCGATATCATGATGCCCGAACTGGATGGCTACGGCGTACTGCACCTATTGAGTAAAGAAGCCCAAACAGCCAGTATTCCTTTTATTTTCTTAACAGCTAAAGCCGAAAAAACAGACTACCGAAAAGGCATGACCCTTGGAGCAGATGACTACCTCACCAAACCCTACGATGATGTAGAACTATTGAGTGCTGTTGAGACCCGCCTGCGTAAAAACAACTTACTCAAAACCGAATACTCCCGTACGGAGGAGGGATTGAACCAGTTTCTCAACGAGGTCAATTCGTTTGAGTCGCTCAAGAGGCTCTCGGAAAATAAAAAGACGAAAACCTATAAAAAGCGGGAAATAATTTATTCGGAAGGAAGCTACCCCAATGCCGTTTATTTTCTAAAAAGTGGAAAAATCAAAAATGCTAAATCCAATGAATTTGGCAAGGAATACATCGTAGAGCTACATAAACCAGGTGATTTTTTTGGGTATTTAGATTTGTTAGAAAATACCCCCTACCAAGAGTCGGCAGTAGCACTGCAAGACAGCGAGATTGTGATTATTCCCAAAGATGAATTCAATAATCTACTCTACAACAACCGCGATGTAGCTACCAAATTCATCAAAATGCTCTCTAATGAAGTACGTGAGCGAGAAGAAAGGCTGCTAAAATTGGCCTATAACTCCGTAAGAAAGCGTGTAGCCGAAGCGCTCATTATGCTCGCTAACCGCTACCAAGAAGACAAATCCAAACCTTTTGCCATTTCTATCACTCGCGAAGACCTCGCCAACATCGTGGGGACAGCCACCGAAACCGTCATCCGTACCCTTTCCGATTTCAAAGATGAAAACCTCATCGAAATGAAGGGAAGCCTTATCACAGTGCTCGACTACGACAAACTGGCCAGGATGCGGAATTAAGCCTCCGCCTCCAGTACAGCTGCCTCCCACTCGTCGGTAGCCTCGGCTATTTGTTGTTTGAGGTCGGCATAAAAACGATTGATTTCACCGAGTTTGGTAGAATCACTATAAATGGTCGGGTCTGCCAGTTGGGTTTCAGTTGCTGCTTTTTTCTTTTCCAATGCTTCAATCTGCTGTTCCAATTCCGCTATCTTTTTTTGAAGTTGTTTTTGCTGAAAACTCGTATTTGATTTGGGCTGTGAACTGCTAACTGTCGTCTGTGAACCACTAACTGTCGTTTGTGAACTGCTAACTGTCGCTTGCCCATTACTCGCTACTACTTCTTCCTCTCCGCGTTCTTCTTTCCACCACTCATATTCTTGGTAAGTGCCTGGGTATTCTTTTACTTCTTTGTTTTCGATGTACCATACTTTTTCGGCGATGGCTTCTACAAAAAAGCGGTCGTGCGATACCACCACAAATGAGCCTTCATACTGGCGCAAGGCTTGGATTAAAATATTGACCGACTGCATATCCAAGTGGTTGGTAGGCTCATCGAGTAGTAAAAAGTTAGCCTCCGACACCAGCACCTTGGCCAATGCCACGCGCGACTTTTCGCCTCCCGAAAGCACCTTAATTTTCTTGAAAACATCTTCGCCTGTAAATAAAAAACACCCTAGAATGGTCCGACATTCGGTTTCGGTTTTGGAGGGGTTAGCGTATTTGAGCTCTTCCAAAATCGTATGCTCTACATTGAGCGACTCCAATTGGTGCTGCGCATAAAAAGTAAACAGTACATTATGCCCCAGCCGTCGTACACCTTCGATGGGTTCGGTACCAGCTATCACGCGCAAAAGGGTGGACTTACCCTTACCATTGGCCCCAATGAGCGCGATTTTATCGCCGCGCTCCATAGCGATATTGGTATGTTTCAGAATTTCTTTTTCGCCGTAGGCTTTTGAAACCTCTTCGAGCTGCAATACATGGCGGCCTGGCTGGGTGGTAAACTGAAATTTAAAATGCACTTTGGCGTTTTCGTCTATCACCGCTTCAACTCTATCCATTCTATCAAGCATTTTGGCGCGGCTTTGGGCTTGTTTGGCTTTGGTAGCTTTGGCCTTAAAACGCTCAATAAATCGCTCTGTCTGGCGAATCTTGGCTTGTTGGTTTTCGTAAGCACCCTTCTGAATTTCGTTACGAAGGGCTTTTTCTTCGATATAAAATGAATAGTTGCCCCCGTAATAATTCAACTTTTGGCCGCTTACTTCTACGGTGGTATCACAAACATTATCCAAAAATTCGCGGTCGTGCGATACCACTATGACGGCATTTTCATAACTCTGCACATATTTTTCTACCCACTGAATAGAAGGCAAATCCAGGTGGTTGGTAGGCTCATCGAGCATCAAGAGGGCTGGCTTTTGTAGCAACAATTTGGCCAGCATCACGCGCATGCGCCACCCACCCGAAAACTGCCGCAACGGCTTTTGCAAATCGGTGGTAGTAAAGCCCAAACCCTCCAAAATTTCCTCAGCTTTCGACTGAATCGCGTAGCCGTCCAACGCCTCAAACTCCTCCTGCACCCGTGCGAGTCGGTCCACAAGCTTGTCTTGGTAATTGACCTCCATTTCGTGGATAATGGCATCCATTTGGCGTTGAAGCTCATTTTCGCGCTCAAAAGCCTGCATCGCTACCGATAGTATGGAATCGTCGCTTTGGTAAGAAAGCAAATCTTGGTTCAGAAACCCAATGGTGCAATTTCCTGCTTTGGAGATAGTTCCGCTATCGGGCTGGTAATTTCCAACAATGAGGTGCAGCAGCGTGGACTTGCCCGTGCCATTGAGGCCAATAAGGCCAATTTTATCTTTGGGCTTGATGTGGAGCGAGGCATTTTCGTACAAAGCACGGTCGCCGAGGTAATACGAGAGGTTGGTAATTGAAATCATGCCGCAAAGTTAGCGGATTTTGTATCTTTGTCCGATAAGTTATTGGACGATGACAGCAATAATCTCACAAAATCAGGGCAAGGCATGCGTTACACAGCGTTATGCAGCTTTGGTTTTTGAGAACAATCCACACGCAATTGACCGTTTTAGTGCCGTTGGCCGTTGTGGTTGTTCAATACACCTTCTCATGTTGTGCTTCAAGGGCTACTCAAGTTTATACTTTTGTGCTGACCGACGCACTACGCAGGGTGAAGTATTCGGTATCTTTCATCTGTTTGTCGAAGAGACAAAAGGAGTAAGCCCCTATCGTGCCTCTTTGGTTCGTTTGAGATAGCCGAGCAGGTAAGCCATGCTGATTTTTCGGCTTGCTCCATTTCATAGAAACCTTTGCCAAACAGCAAGGCATTTGTCAATTAGCAATCAAGCATTACCCCCATTGTTATCAGCCCGCCAGAAGCAGTTTTATTCGACGCGCTCTAACGAGAAATGGTTTTATTGTCCAACAATCTACTGAAAATCAGTTTATTGAAGTTAAAAAGTTCGTTTCAGGATCACCTCCACGCCTCCGAACGGCGGCGTTTGCGGAAGTGCCTCAAGGCTGATTTTCGGTTTGAAGAGTGGGTTAGCCCATCGCCCAACCGAGTCTATGACTTTATTCAACAAAATCGTCGCTTACTCGGCTACTCGCTCTCTTTTAGTGTAGCGCAGTTGGAACAATGGTTACTTATTTTCCAGAAGCATACCGCTTTTTTGTGTCAAAGACCAAGATACGATTGCCTCGCTTACGTTGGTCGTGCGTGTAGGTGAGCGAAAGTGCTATACAATTTTTGTCCTCCGACCACCTCGGCTATCGCACTTATAGCCCTGCCGTGCTGCTCAACAAAAGGGCTATATGAATACGCCCAAAGCGAAGGTATAGCCCTTTAGACTTAGGCGTTTCGACAGACGCACGAGGAAACCCCAAACCCAGCCTCAGCCGTTTTAAGCATAACTTAGGCGCAAAGGATAGTGAAAAGTGGTTTTTGAGAAGGAATGGTAGTTTGGGCAAAGTTAGAGAAAAGGGCACTGTCTGTTTAGTTATCATTCTTTATCTCAGCCTTAAATACACCACCTTTTGTACATTGAATAAGCCCTGTAAGTTGATACTATTGCCCGCTTGGTAAGTCACATTAATATTTGGGGGAATCGTTTGAGTTGATATAAGTGTTTGAGACCTGTTGTACACCACTAACAGCGTAACGCCACCGAGACTGAGTGTCTCGAAATCTACTACTACCCCACGGTATCTTTCTCATTGTTGGGATAATTAGCAATCACTTTCACGGTATAGTTTTTGTTTACATCAGCATATTTTTTTGTCTGTGGGAAAAATCCATTGTTAGTCGTTCCATCACCCCAAATCCATGTAAAAGTAAGGGTGGAGTTGAAGGTCCTCTACTGTCATTCCCATTGATTCGGAACATCCTCCGTGGTTCGATTAATAGATTCTACCCATGCACTTAGCGTTCGTCCAGATGAAGTGAAATCAACTATCACTTCTACACTGTCTTTTTCATTGTTGGGGTAGTTAGCAATTACCTTGACCGTGTAGTTTCTGTTTACATCAGCATATTTTTTTGTCTGTGGGAAAAATCCATTGTTAGTCGTTCCATCACCCCAAATCCATGTAAAAGTAAGGGTGGGAGTTGAAGGTCCTCTACTGTCAACCCCATTGATTCGGACATCTCCCGTGGTTCGATTAATAGATTCTACCCATGCACTTAGCGTTTTATTAATATTCGGGTCAGCTATTTAGAAAAAGCCTCAGTCATCGGCAAAAAGACAAACCATAAAAAAGAGATAATATGAATATTTTGAAAGTTCTCCACCTAAATAATAAAACAGTGTTCATAATAAATAAGATTTGTAAGTGTAGCACAAAATTCCATCAAAGCCATTTCCTATCCTACGGGAATTTTCCCGTATTTAGACCGTATTTTTCCCAAACTTATCAGGTTTTAACGGTGCGACGACTCGCAAAACTTATAGGTATAGTTGGTCGATAGCAAAACCAAATAGGTTTAGTTAGTTGGTACGTACAATAGAATCATGTAGTTTTGGGGCAAAAACGACAACATGAATTATCATGTAAGGTTTATATATCCATGCGCCGCGAGTTTACAGAAACCATCAAATTAAGTATTCCCATCATCATTGCCCAATTAGGTGTTATTCTTATGGGCGTTACCGACAACCTCATGGTGGGTAGGCTTTTGGGGGCAGTACCGCTGGGTGCAGCAGGTTTGGCCAATTCTCTTTCATTTTTGGTATCGAGCATCGGCTTCGGCGGTTTAGGTATCATCGCCTCATTGGTCTCACAGGCCAAAGGGCAACGCGACCGCCAAGAAATTGGAACTCTTTTTTATGCAGGACTGCGCGTAGCTTTGCAATTAGGCGTGGTGCTTGGTCTTTTAGGTACAACTGTAGCCTTTTTTTTAGATTATTTTGGCCAAACTGAAGCTATTACACATCTGGCTAAACCTCTTCTTTATATTTTGAGTGTATCTACTGCCCCTTTATTTTTATTTGTAGCGACCCGTCAATTGACCGATGGTCTCTCTTTTACCCGTGTAGCAATGTTCATAACCATTTCAGCTTTATTGATGAACGCGCTTTTTAATTGGCTGCTTATCACTGGCGTATGGATTTTCCCAAAAATGGGCCTCAATGGTTCAGGAGTTGCTACTTTGATTGCTCGTTTGTATATGGCAGTAGTTATGGTTGTTTATATGGGCCAAACCCGTCATTTTAAGAAGTATCTACAAGCAGCAAATAATGCTCACTTGGGGCGATTAATTAGAAAAATATACCGACTCGGTATTCCTGTAGGGCTTCAGTTTTTCTTTGAGATTGCCGCTTTTTCCTTAGCTGTTGTGATGATTGGGTGGCTGGGAGAAAGCCAATTGGCAGCTCACGAAATCGCGATTAATCTCGCCTCTACTACCTATATGATGGCCACTGGGATTGCGTCGGCAGGGGCGATTCGGGTTGGGCGCGCGTGGGGACAGCAAAATATCTATGCAGTACGACAAGCAGGTACTTCCGCTTTATTACTTTCTATGGCCTTTATGGGGATTTCGTGTGCTACTTTTTTGAGTGCCAACGAGTTTTTGGTCTCGCTTTATCTAAAAAACAACCCTGAAGTAAGTCAAATAGCCGCGACATTAGTCATTTTTGCTGGCTTTTTCCAGTTGTCGGATGGCGTTCAGGTAACAGCCTTAGGGACCTTGCGCGGCCTAACAGACGTGAATGTACCTACCATTATTACGCTCATTGCCTACTGGGGCGTGGCTTTACCTTTAAGCTATATTCTAGGATTTACCTTCCAAATGGACGTGCAGGGGGTTTGGATAGCGCTCTCGGCAGGGCTAACTTTCTCAGCCGTTTTTCTGACCATTCGGTTTTATAGGTTGTTGAAAAAACAAAAAAAAGCTGTACAGGCAGTAGCATGATAGTCGCTTTTTTTGCTTTATTTTACATTTCATCAACCTAAAAACCTACTCAGATGACAAAAAGGCTACTTTTTGCACTCTCGTGCTATTTGTTATTTACTTCTTTACCATCCTTTGCCCAATTGCTCGACATGGACAAACTCACGGCCTCAAAGCCCGTAGCATTGGCCCTGCGGGTATGAGCGGGCGTGTTACGAGTATTGATGTCGTACTCAACAACCCCAACATCATCTACATCGGCACTGCTTCGGGTGGTGTGTGGAAATCTACCAACGGAGGTACCTCTTTCTCACCCATTTTTGATGAGCAGCCCATCGCCTCTATTGGCGCAGTAGCCATTAACCAAAAAAACCCTGATGTGATTTGGGCAGGCACAGGCGAAGGTAACCCACGTAACTCCCAAAATTTTGGTAATGGTATTTATAAAAGCCTTGATGCTGGAAAAACATGGCAACTCATGGGTCTTGAAAATACCCGCAATATTCATCGGGTCATTATCAATCCTACCAATCCCGACATTGTATATGTAGGCGTGCAAGGTTCGGCTTATGGCGATCATCCTGAACGTGGCGTTTATAAAACCACCGATGGAGGCAAAACTTGGAAAAAAATACTGTATATCAACGAAAAAACGGGTGTCGCTGATATGGTCATTGACCCCTCAAATCCCAATAAACTTATTGTAGGGATGTGGGAATTTCGCCGTTGGGCATGGTATTTCAAATCGGGCGGCGCAGGTTCGGGCATGTATGTAACCCTCGATGGCGGCGAAACATGGAAACAACGCACCAAAGAAGATGGCCTGCCCGAGGGCGAATTAGGAAAATTTGGCTTGGCTTTCGCCCCCAGCAACCCCAACGTAGTCTATGCTTTGATTGAATCTAAGAAAAACGCGCTGTATCGCTCCGACGATGGTGGAGCAAAGTGGAAAAAGACAACGGATAAGGGGGTAGTAGATCGCCCTTTCTACTACTTCGATTTGATGGTTGACCCTCAAAATGAAAACCGCGTGTATGCTATTGCTACCTTGATTTCTAAAAGCGAAGATGGAGGCAAAAACTTCGAGGTCATTGTTCCTTTTTCTAAGGTTCATTCAGATTACCATGCTTTTTGGGTGCACCCCAACAACCCTGATTTTATCTTATTTGGCAACGACGGTGGCTTGGTCATCTCTCGCGACAAGGGTAAAAATTGGAGCTTTGCCGAAAATATTCCCGTAGGGCAGTTCTATCATATCAACGTGGACAACGAAATCCCTTTCAATGTATATGGCGGTATGCAAGACAATGGTTCTTGGAAAGGCCCCAGTGCCGTATGGCGCGAGGGAGGCATCCGTACCGAACATTGGGAAGAACTTTACTTTGGCGATGGCTTTGATGTCGTACCTGACCCCGCCAACTCGCGCTATGGCTGGGCCATGGCACAAGGCGGGAACCTTGGCCGCTACGACTTGGCTACGGGAGATACCAAGTTTATGAAACCCGTTCATCCCGACAATACTACACTTCGTTTCAACTGGAATTCAGGGATAGCCTCTGACCCATTCGATGCAAAACTATCTATTATGGCAGCCAGTTTTTGCATAAAAGCAGCAACCGAGGCGATGCTTGGGAAATCATCAGCCCTGATTTAACTACCAACGATACCACGCGCCAAAAAGCCAATACCAGCGGTGGCCTGACCTACGATGCTACCTTTGCCGAAAACTACTGCACCATCATCACTATTGCGCCCAGTTCATTACAAAAAGGACTGATTTGGGTCGGAACCGACGATGGCAACCTTCAACTCACTACCGATGGAGGTAAAACATGGAACAACCTCATCAAAAATATCAAAGGCGTACCACCTACGACCTGGATTACCCAAATCCAAGCCTCCAAGTACAACGCAGGCGAGGCTTTTGTGGTCTTCGACAACCACCGCACCAACGACTGGAAACCCTACGTATTTCGCACCAAAGACTTCGGCAAAACGTGGGAGTCGGTCGTGAATGATGCCAAGGTAGGTTTTTGCTACGCCATTGCCCAAGACCCCGAAGCCCCCAACTTGCTCTTTCTAGGCACCGAATTTGGTCTTTATGTGAGCATAGATGCAGGAAAAAATTGGACCAAGTGGAAACATGGCTACCCCACCGTTCCGACCATGGATTTGGTCATTCACCCCCGCGACCACGACTTGGCCATCGGTACTTTTGGGCGTGCTATTTACATATTAGATGACATCCGTCCGTTACGGGCCATTGCCAAAGAAGGCACAAACGTCTTGGAAAAGCCAATCAAAGTCTTTGCCGCCCCCGATGCCTACATGGCTATTTATCGCCAACCCAATGGAAAGCATGATTTTCAAACCGATAACTTGTTCATGGGTGAAAATCGTCCCAAAGGCGCAATGATCAGCTTTGCTTTTACACCCAAAGACAAAGAGAAAAAAGATAGTGTAAAAGTAGAGGTGTTGGATGCTACTCGTAAAGTGATTCGAACTTTCAAAGCCCCTGCCAAGGCAGGTATCAATCGCTTTCAGTGGGAGTTAGACCAAAAAAATATCCGTTTTCCGTCGGCTCCCAAGCCCAAAGCAGATGCACCAGAAAGAGGTGGAATGGATATTCTACCAGGCACTTATACCGTCAGGGTGATGTATGGAGAAGCCAAGGATTCTACCAATGTAACAGTCAAGGCCGACCCTCGTTCGCCCATTACAGACGCTGAACGCAAAGCGCGTTATGAGATGACACAGCAGTTGATGAAACCCATCGAAGTAGCCACCCAAGCTGCCGACCAGCTTCGGGCTGTTAATGAAACCATCGAATTGACTACTAAACAATTAGGCGAACGAGAAGATGAGAAAGCTAGAAATGTAAAAAAACTGGGTAAAGAAGTCCAAGAAAAAGCGAAAAAACTACTCTATACACTTGTGCCAGAACCCAATATTCAGGGAATCTTGCGTGATCCCAAGGTAATTACCTCGGTAGCAGGTTCAGCGTTGGGCTATATGAGTGCCGCCGAAGGTATGCCTGGCCCAACAGAGCAAACAGTATTTAAGCAGACAGTAGAAGCCATCAAAAACGCGCTCACGCCTATCAATGCCTTCTTTGAAAAAGAGTGGGCAGCCTATCGTAAGGCTGTAACAGAAGCTGACCCCAAATTGTTTCAAGAAATAAAACCTTTGAAGATTGATTAGTTTTAATGCAAGACGTTGTCATTGAGGAAGCTATACCTCAAGATGCTTTGGCCATTGCTGAGCTGCACGCCCTTAGTTGGCAAAAAACCTACCGTGGCATGTATAGCGATGCGTTCTTGGACAATGAGGTCGTTCAAGAACGCATCGCTGTATGGCAAGGTCGGTTTGCTACGCCCAACCCGTCACAATATGTGTATAAAGCTATGAAGGAAGGTGAAATCATTGGTTTTGTGTGTTTTTATGACAACATAGAACCCCAATACGGGACATTCATTGACAACCTGCACGTAACTCCCACTTTGAAGAGCCGCGGCATCGGCAAAATGCTACTGCAAAAAGTAGCGCGTTGGGTTCAAGCAAACCAATCGCTCAAACAGATGTATCTTTGGGTATTGGAAGAAAATAAAGCAGCCGTAGGGTTTTATGAACAATGCGGGGGTGAAATGATAGAAAGAATCCTCAAAGAAAATCAAGAGGGTAAGCCCAATGGGGTGTTGAGGTGTGTTTGGAAAGAGCTATCCATCTGAATAGAAAAACCTTTAATGACATGATAAGTATGAAACAAAAAAGTATTTTTTTATTCCTCTTCTTTTCTACAACCCTGCTTATTGCCCAAAAAAAGCAGCAGTAGTGGCGAGCAATCCACTAACCGATTTCGATGCGTTTGTCAATCAGCAATTAGAAAGTATGGAAAGTACCAGGGGCATCGATAGCGATAGTAAAAGACGGGAAATTGCTCTACACCAAAGGATTTGGCTTAAAAGACCTTAAGAATAGTTTGCCCGTTACAGAGCGTACTCTTTTCCCCATAGCCTCGTGTACCAAATCGTTTACAGCCGCAGCATTGGCCATATTGGCCGACGAAGGCAAATTAGACTGGAACAAGCCTGTAAAAGAGTATTTGCCTGATTTTCAGCTTCACGACGAATACGCCACGCGCACTGTTACACCACGCGATTTAGTCTCTCATCGTACGGGGCTACCCCGCCACGACTGGATTTGGCTCTATGCCAACCTCGATCGCCAAAGCCTTTACCAGCGGCTCAAGTACTTGCCACTTTCCAAACCTGTTTATGCCCAATATCAATACAACAATCTCATGTTTATGACAGCGGGCATATTGATAGAAAGACTCTCTGGTAAAAGTTGGGAGCATTTTGTGGAAGAGAAAATCTTACGCCCATTGGAGATGAAACAAACCGTACTGACCTATCCAGAACTATTTCAAGCTAACGATTACGCCCTTTCCTACCGCGACAATAACGGCCAGTGGGCCGAACAAGGTTTTGGAAGTAATGCAGATGCCATCGGGCCAGCGGGTTCTATCAAGTCGAATGCTGTCGAAATGGCTAATTGGCTCATGATGCAATTGAACAAAGGGAAGTTTGGCAAGCAACAAATTGTATCAGAAACCCAGCTTAAAGAAAATCATACGCCACAAACATTGGTGGCTCCTGCCGAGATCACGTTTCATGAGTTGGGTTATGCCAGCTATGGCATGGGCTGGAATATCAATACTTATCGCGGGCACTTGCGGTATAGCCACAACGGCTCTATCGAGGGCTATCGTTCGCAAATGACTCTCTTTCCCAATGAAAATTTTGGTGTGGTAGTGCTGACTAACACTGGAGCTGTTGATTACCATTTTGTGGGAACAATCTGTAATTATGTTTCTGATAAACTACTGAATCTTAGTGTCATTGATTGGTCATCGCGCCTAAAAACAGCCCAAGCGGAGAGTAAAGCCAAGCTGCAAAAAGCCAAAGCCGACAATGAAGCCAAACGCAAAGCCAATACAAAACCTTCGCACCCTTTGGAAGACTATAGTGGCACCTACGAACACCCCGCTTATGGGTCTTTCGCTTTAGAAGTAAGAGCCGATTACGATTTTATTGGCATTTTTCATGGCCTCCCTTTCTCAATCAAACACTATCATTACGATATTTTTGAAGGCTCAGGAATTTTTGATCAAATGAAATTTGATTTCCAAATCGACCCACAAGGCGAAATTGAAGGGGTTGTGGTAGATATCTCCAACGCAGGAAAGATTCATTTCAAAAAAAGAGACAAGAATTAATAGCTTCCATATTGCCATATCCTTTATAAAGTCCTACTAATCCGCGTGTTTCGCCGTTTATCAATTTTTGGGTATTGGGCAAAGGGGGTTTTGTAACTTTGAAGTGACAAATCAAAAACAGCGATGAGAAAATTGTTACTCGCCCTGGTGTTAGGTTGCAGTTCCTACGCCTATACCCAACAAAAATACAGCCTTCAGCAATGCGTGGAGGTGGCCATGCAAAATAACTTGCAGCTCAAACAAGGACAACTTCAAGTCCAAAACAATCAAAATATCTTTGAGCAGTCGCAATACCAGCGTTATCAACCTCAACTTCAATGGAAGTCAAGGGTTACAGTCTGGTCGTAATATTGATCCCTTTACCAATCAATTTGTAGAAAGAACCGTCAATTTTTCCAACTTTGGTATCAATACAGGCGTGACACTTTTCAATGGATACCAGCTTAAAAATACGGTCCGCCAGAATCAACTCAACCTGCAAGCAAGTCAAAAAGATGTAGAATCTAACCGTAATACCCTGATTTTGAATGTGGCCAACGGTTATCTCAATGTACTCAACAATCAGGAGCAATTAGAATTTGCAAGAGCACAAGCTCAAACAACCCAACTCCAGTTGGAACGTACCGAAAAATTAGTCAAAGGCGGTGCTTTGCCCGAAATCAATCTGTACGATATACGTTCACAATTGGCCAACGACGAGTTATCTATTGTCAATGCTCAAAACAGCATTGAACTGGCCAAGCTCACGCTCAAACAATTAATGAATCTTCCTGCCAATGAAGATTTAGAGGTATTGCCCATCAATTTACCCGCACCCTCTACCACACAGCCATATGATGCTACTTTGGAGCAAGTTTATAATGCCGCCATTAAATACCTACCTGATATGGAAGCTGCCAATTTTAGAATTGAAAGTGCCAAAACAGGGGTAGAAATCGCAAAAGCAGCCAAAATGCCGACAATTCCTCAACGGAGGCTTGAGTTCGGCCTTTTCAAGTGCTGCTCCTAAGCAACGTTTTGTAGGCGATGGAGGTGAGTCGAAGGTAGTAGATATTCCCTCCCAGACGCGCTACGTGTCTTATTTAGGTATTTCGGTACCTGTGATTGAGAAAGTAACCGTTCCGAGCGGTTCTATCCAAGATTTCGGGTATTTTGACCAAATCAGTTCCAATCGCAACCTCGTTATCGCTCAATTTACGTGTTCCGATTTTCCAATGGCTACCAAGCTCGCTACCGTATTGCTAACGCACAAATTCAGCGGAAAAACGTAGAATATCAGGCGCAAATCATTCGCAACCAAGTGCGTCAAACCGTAGAGCAAGCTTATTACAATATGCTTAATGCTGCCAAACGTTATGAAGCTACGGCAAAACAAGTAGAATCTTTGGAGCTGTCGTTTAAAGCCGCCGATGCCCGTCTCAATGCTGGAGCACTCAATGCCGCCGAGTACAACATCACTAAAAACAACCTCGACCGCTCGCGCATCAGCCTCATACAAGCCAAATACGATTATATTTTCAGAACCAAAATTTTGGACTTTTATCAAAGCAAACCACTCTCGTTGGAGTAATGTCCTACTACTTGTTAACTTTTTCCGACTTATTAACTTTTTCTGACTTTTTTAGACTTACAATAAAAATATGGCAAAGAAATCTTCTTCTCGTTTATGGTGGATATTGGGCGGTGTCGTCGTAGTACTTCTTGCAGGACTACTCATCGCCAAACAGCAAGGCTGGATTGGTCAAGTAAAACCGACCGAAGTAGAGTTTGCCAAGGTTAAAAAGGCAGATATTATTGAGCGCGTCAGTGCTTCAGGTAAAGTACGTCCCGAAGTAGAAGTAAAAATTAGCCCTGATGTACCTGGAGAAATCATTGGTTTATATGTAGAAGAAGGTGATTCTGTCAAGCAAGGCCAGTTATTGGCCAAAATTCGCCCCGACAACTATGAGGCATTATTGGCACGGTCTGGGCAGCGGTCAATTCAAGCAAAGCTGACGTAGAACGTTCTAAAGCTTCTTTGGCGCAATCAAGTGCACAGTTGATACGCGCCAAAACTGATTTTGAACGAAACAAGAAATTATATGAAGACAAAGTTGTTTCAGAGGCCGATTTCCAACGAAGCGAAGCCGATTATCGTGTTGCACTTCAAAATGTGGAAGCGGCCAAAGCGTCGGTAGAAGCCTCCAAGTTTAATGTACAAAGTGCCGAGGCGGGGTTGCGAGATGCTTCTGAAAACTTACGCAAAACAACCATTTACGCCCCGCAAAGTGGTACCATTTCTCAATTGAATGTTGAACTTGGCGACCGCGTAGTAGGAACTTCGCAAATGGCTGGTACCGAAATGATGCGTATTGCCAACCTCAACAACATGGAAGTAAGAGTGGATGTAAACGAAAATGATATTGTCAGAGTAACCCTTGGCGATACCGTGGACATTGAAGTAGATTCTTACGCCGACCGTAAATTTAAAGGGATTGTTACGGAGATTGCCAATACCGCCAACGGCCTAAGTAGTAGTGCAACAGCCGTATCCAACTCGACCGATGCCGTAACAGAATTTGAAGTAAAAATCAAAATCTTAAATTCTTCCTACCTCGATTTAATGGCCAAACGTGCCAAACGTTCTTATCCTTTCAAACCTGGTATGACTGCCGCTGTTGAAATCATTACCGAACGTAAAATGGGTGTAATCACAGTTCCTATCGCTGCCGTGACTACCCGTGGAAAGGATTTTGAAGCAGATAAAAAAGAGGATAAAGATACCCCACCGCCCACCAATGCTAACAGTAATGAAAAGAAACCTAAAAAAGAGGAAAAACTTAAGGAGTTGGTTTTCGTAAACAATAATGGAAAGGCATCTGTTCGTGAAGTAACAACGGGTATTAGCGATTTTGAAAATATCGAAATCATAGCTGGCTTAAAAGAAGGCGAAGAAATTGTGGCAGGGCCATTTATTGAAATCTCTAAACGCCTCAAGGAAGGAACTGTAATCACAAAGAAAATAGCTAAAAAGAAAGACGATAAGACAGATAAATAAAGTCTCTAATACTTTGGCAAACAAAAGGGGGTGTAGGTAGAGGCTGACACCCCCTTTTTGTTACTTTTTGAGAGAAAGTAATTAGATTTGTATATCTATTTCCCCCTTATCTATGATTCGCTTTCTTTTTCTTTCATTGCTCTCTATTGGCCTATATTCATCCTCAAGTTTTGCACAAACCGAATTCCGTCTTGGCATAGAAGTCAAAGACAAATATACCCAGCAACCGCTTGTTCCCATTATTTCGGTGTTAGAAATAAATACTGAGGTGGAATTAAAAGGGCAAATACTCAACGATTGGTATGTTGTCAATGTAAAGCCTAATACACAATATCAAGTTTTTGTAGCTCTTCAAGAATATAAAACCTATCGTCAGACACTCACCTTTAATACAAATACTACGCCTGTCAATAATATTCATCCTTTTGTTATTGAATTAGAGCCTATTAAACCTCCTAAAACTACAGCAATAGCCCAAACGGTGGATAAACCTGTCACTCAATCTGTTGAAAAACACGAAAATAAACCACCACCTATCAGCAAACAAGCACTAAAATTCATAGCTATTGATGCACAAACCAACCAGCCTATTGCCGCTCAATTCAAATTGACCGACGAAATAAAAGAGAGTTATACGGGTCATTCGAATATAGATGGAAGTAGCTTTAACCCGATAGTTGTAGTTCAATCCCGACCCTATTCTCTGACTGTCATGGCCGATGGTTATCAAAAATATGAGTCAAAAATAGATATAAATCAAAATTTAGGTCAAAAACCTATTGTCATCAAACTATCGAAATTAAGTATAGTGCTTAAAGTGAGAATTATTGACGGACAAACTTCTCAGCCTCTTGCTGCCCACCTCCGTATTTTAGACCAAACCGAAAAGCGATTGGCCTTAGATGTTAAAAATACGCCCAACGGGCAAGCAGCACTCCCCCTTCATCCAAGTCACAGTTACTTAATTGAAGCACAGGCAAAAGGCTTTATGCCATATCAGCAGACCTTAGAAAAAGCAGTCCCAATTTTGAAGGAAGATAGTGAGTTGACAATCTCAATGCCTAAAATTGGTGAAACTTATCTCCATCTTACTGCATCAGATGCTACAACAGGGAAAAAAATAGCGGCTATTTTCAAAATTACGGCCTCTCTCACGGGGCAAACTACCGAAATCAAAAGTGCACCTTTACCTGTAAAGTTTAAAATCAGCGAACCCGATATTTATTACCTTGAAACGCTTGCTGCTGGCTATGCTGCGCTCAAACACGAAATAGATGCTGAAGAGATACGTGTAGGTCAAGTATTTGAGTATGAAGCCAAATTGACCCCTGAATCCTCAAAGGCATCTTTAGCGCCTATCAAGACCTTTACCTTCAAAGTACTTGATGCAACTACCCAAAAACCTATTCTTAGACCTCGTTTCAACATCAAAAATACCAGTACCCAAAAGTTAATTCCTCCCAGAGGTTATGCCTCTGGCGTTCAAGTAGGTCTTAAAATAGACCAAAATTATCTCATAGAAATCGAGGCAAATGGCTATGAACCTACCCGTATGCAGTTAGAGGCTGCCGATTGGGCAAAGCGTGGTGAGTTTTTAACCAATATTTCACTTGTTCCGTTGAAAAAAAACAGCCCCTCAGTCAAAATAAAACCCGTAGTCAACGAAAAAATATTTGATAACATTAAGGCAGGGCAATCATTAGCCATTGAAGACAACGTTTATTTTGACCAAAGTAGCTATATCTTACGTTCAGAAGCATATGGGCAGCTCAACCGCTTAGCAGCAATTATGAAACGAACCCCTACCATAAGTATAGAAATCGTAGGCCATACCGATAATACAGGCGACCCACGCCTCAATCAAACATTATCAGAGCAACGTGCCAAGGTTATCGCTAATTACCTGGGAAATCAAGGAGTAGATGAGTCAAGTATCACCCACAGAGGCGAAGGTGCCAGTAAACCCATAGCCCCCAACGATTCGGAGGAAAATCGGCAACGCAATCGTAGAGTACAGTTTTTGATTAAATAAAACTATAGGTTTTAGTTGTAAAAGTGCATTTAAAGTTGTTACAGCAGCTTTAAATCTATGAAATCCCAAAAATCATTTTAACTATGAAATGGCTTACGTTATTATTTTTCCTCTGTTATTTTCTTTCCTCTAATGCCCAAGAAATAAGCCTTTTCAACGGCAAAGATTTAACAGGCTGGCATATAGACGTACCTGCCATGGACAAAGACCCTCAGCTTAGAAACCCATTTATTGTCAGAGGAAATTTATTGGTAAGTCTGGGGGAACCTCAAGGTCATCTGATAACAGATGCTATTTATCAAAATTACCGTGTGGAAGTACAATACCGCTTTGCTGGTAAGCCAGGCAATTGTGGATTACTGCTTCATGCCTCTACACCGCGTTCGTTGTATGAAATGTTTCCCAAATCCATCGAATCTCAAATGATGCATACCAATGCTGGTGATTTTTGGTGTATTGTAGAAAACATTGAAGTACCCGATATGGAAAAACGGCGTGGGCCAAAAGAAAATTGGGGCATTACGGAAGGGAAAGAACGACGTGTAAAAAACCTAACAGACCATTCAGAAAAACCTTTGGGCGATTGGAACACCATGGTGGTAGAGTGCTTAAATGATGAAATAAA
Source organism: Spirosomataceae bacterium (assembly GCA_041392315.1). Classification (GTDB taxonomy): domain Bacteria; phylum Bacteroidota; class Bacteroidia; order Cytophagales; family Spirosomataceae; genus Runella. The sequence goes on from JAWKMH010000013.1 coordinate 66,722, forward strand.
AGTTTGGGTTAATGGCGATATGGTCAATCATGGGTTTCATTGTACTGCCCAAAAAGGGCAAATTGCCCTGCAAGCCGAAGGCGCAGAAGTAGAATTTAGAAAGGTAATTCTAACACCGATTACTAAATTGACACACTGATACATGGTGTAGCCCAATTTATGACTCCTTAAAAATAGCCATTTGTACTTGCTTTTTTCTGATATTTTGACCGTTAGATAGATTTCTAAGAAATATTTGGAAAAAGATTTGACATTTAGTTTTTTTTCATTTTTTTTTTACCAAAAGTAATCGCTCTTAACAACAGGAGGGTTTAGCCCTTACGGTATTGGGGCAATTATATATTTTGAGAGTGCCGTTCCAACTTAACGCTTTTTACTTTTATCAAAACATTTGCAAACTATTGATACAGACAAAAAATGAATAAAATATATTACATTTTTCTCTATTTATTCCTTTTCATAGAAACGCCCCTATTGCAAGCGCAAGGATATACACCATGTACATTTAGCCAGAAAATTTGTTCTGAGAGTTCAAGATACGATTTCTACTATGGTGGGTATAATTGCAACTGCTGCCACGCGCTGCCTGGTTCGGCATTGGTTGACAAATGGTATATCTACGGTTTTTGTTATTTCGGATGGGAGTCCTATCAGTATAGTTATTATATCCCTGCTGGAGATGCCGCCTATTTTTATCAACAATGGGGCGGAAATTGTGAGTACTGCGTTTAAGCTATTAGGCTTAATCCAGCTATTTACTTGAAATGCAGTTTTTATTATCAGGCATATATGTCTTTATGGGTTCTATTCTTTGAAATTGTTTCTTTAACCAATCAATAAGATGAAAATTATATTCTTTATAATGACTCCCATAATATTGCTCGTCAGTTGCGACAATTCACGCAATGAAACCTACATGAATGTCATTAAAAAAAATAGTGATAGACAAGGGATAGATATGGCAAATTATTTAGCAGAAATTGGGGTACCTCAGACGATAGGCATTACTAAACTGTCCAAAGATTCAAAAAGATTTACATGAAAAATTTAAAAAATTCATTAGGAAGTATGAAAAGCAAGACTTTAATGAAAAACATAGTGCCATTGATAGAGCAAGTAGAATTATGTTATTTGATATGGGCTTATTAGACTCTACTCTTCCTGAAGATAAGGAATATAAAGATTTTTACGCCTTAGAATTTCTAAAAAATGGTGGATATGACCCTGAATCACTGTATAAAGTAGTACAGTATGTAAAAAAAGAGCATTTAATAGCGATAAAAATATACAAAAATTAAGTTGGGCTTTGGAGCAATACATTATCCATTTTTCTAACTCATATACAGCAAATATAGAATCATAATGAAGAAATAAAAAAATCCTCGAATGAAAGCGTTATTTGAACCAGATAATAATATAATGCTTGAAAAATTAAAAACCTATAAAATTATAGCTGAGGAAATAAAAAAATGGCCTAAAGCTAAACTTGAATTTTCTAAAACCAATTACGCTGAAATATTTAATAATTAGGCTATTGTTAGGGTCAATCGCCAATTGATACATCAAAAATTGTAGAATAGGGCACAAAATACCTCAACACTACAACTGCTTCGCTTTCAGTTGCTTTACGGCATAATCGGCAGCGCGGGCGGCCAAGGCCATATAGGTCAAAGAAGGGTTTTGTGTGGCGGTAGAAGTCATACAAGCCCCATCTGTTACGAATACATTTTTGCAGGCATGAAGCTGATTCCACTGGTTGAGTAATGAAGTTTTGGGGTCTTTGCCCATGCGGCAGCCGCCCATTTCGTGAATATCAAGACCTGGGGCTTTGTTGGGTACATCGTGGGTTTTGATGTTAGTAAAACCTGCTTTGGTAAACATCTCGGTCAGTTGCTCGTGGTAATCCTTGATCATCTTCTCGTCGTTGTCGTCGTAGCTTACCGAAATTTTTAACTGTGGAATCCCCCATGAGTCTGTTAGTTGCGTATCGAGTGCTACATAATTGGTTTCTTTCGGAATGGTTTCGCCCATCATATGCGACCCTACGCGCCAGTTGCCATACTTTTTCTGTGCCAAGTTATTTTTCAAACTTTCGCCTATACCTGTTCGGTCGTTGTAGGTCATACGGCTACCCCCAAAACCTGCGGCATAGCCACGCAAGAAGTTGGTTTCTTGCTTGAGTAAATTACGGAACCGCGGTATATAGCCGCTATTGGGGCGAATACCTTCGGTCGTGGTATCCAAAAACCCTTCATATTCACCCGAAATACTGGTGCGATAGTTGTGAAAAGCTACATATTTACCCAATAGGCCATTGTCATTACCCAGTCCATTTTCAAAACGGCTTGATTTGGAGTTCAACAAAATCAAGTTGGTATTCAAAGCAGCAGCATTGACAAAGATAATTTTGGCGTAGTATTCGGTGGCTTCTTTGGTATGAGCATCTATCACGCGCACTCCAGTAGCTTTGTTTAGTTTTTCATCAAAGATAATAGAGTGAACCACCGAGTCGGTATTGAGGTCATTTTGCCCGTGCGCTGCGCCCAAGGAATGGTAGAGGCATTACTACTAAAATACCCTCCGTAAGGGCAACCACGCTGACATAGTGCACGGTTTTGGCATTGCGCACGCCCTTGGTCGTAGTGAATTTGATTGGGTTTGGTCAAATGTGCCGCACGGCCAATGATGATGGGGCGTGTTCCGTTGTAGTGGGTCTTCATTTGCTCGCTGAAATACTTCTCCACACAGTTTAGCTCGTGGGGTGGCAAAAATTCACCATCAGGAAGCTGCGGCAAGCCGTCTTTGTTACCCGAAATTCCCGCAAATTTTTCTACATAGCTATACCAAGGGGCAATGTCTTTATAGCCGATAGGCCATTCCACGGCAAAGCCATCGCGGGCAGGGCCGTCAAAATCATACTGCGACCATCGCTGCGTTTGGCGCGCCCACAACAGCGACTTTCCACCTACTTGGTAGCCTCGAATCCAGTCAAAGGGTTTTTCTTGCACGTAGGGATGCTCTGTATCTTTGACAAAAAAATGAGCTGCATCTTCATTAAAAGCATAACAACGGCTCACCACTGGATTGGCTTCTTTGATGGCTTTGGGTATCTGCCCTAAATGCTCAAACTCCCACGGGTTTTTCATGGTGGTAGGATAATCCGTAATGTGTTGCACATTGCGGCCTCTTTCCAGTACCAGTGTTTTTAAGCCTTTGCCTGTGAGTTCTTTGGCAGCCCATCCACCACTGATTCCCGAGCCTATGACGATAGCATCGAAAGTGTGCTCTTTGATAGAATCTATATTGAAGTATGTCATTGTTTTATGCTTTTTTAATGGGTACACAGCCATGATAAAATCCTGGTGCCATGACGTACTTTTGTACATTGACCATGTAATATTCAGAGTTGGTATACCCCTGAATAGTCAGGTTTTTTATCATGTTCACAAACTGCTTGGCAGGAGCATTGTTAGAACCCACCATTTTATTGAGAATATCGGTACGCTGTGCTTTATCAGATGCTACAAAAGTTTTATTGTAGGTTTGCTGGCAGGCAGTATCTGCCAAAATTAATCCTTGTTTCAAGTTCTTTTGTGCCTCATTTCCATAACAATCGTTGATCATGCGCATGGCAAATTGATGCACCTTGAGCGATTTTGCGCCTGGCGTATTTGTTTCGGGGATAATCGTTTCTACGATTTCGGCCAAGGTTTCTTCTTCTGCAAAAGATAATATACCCACCTGACCGATAGATTCAGGAGTCCAAGCAGAAGCCCAAGTGGGTAGGCTCATCAGCCCCCCTACGGCCATAGATAAGTTTTTGAGAGCAACACGTCTTTGCATACTATTTGAGGTTTTATGGTGAGTCTTTTGTCATTTTTTCTTTGGTACTATAAGGTAGAAAGCATCAAAAAGTTACCCATTCAAAGCAGAAATTGTGTCTATTAGATCTGTTTTTTTCTGTAGCATAGAAGATTCTCTTACCATCAATTGGGTCGCTAAGGTCATTGTCTCGGGGGTGGCATTTTCTGATTCTAACTGCTTAATAAGTAACCGCACCACTTGTGCCCCCATTTCTTGAATGGGCTGATTAACACTTGTGAGCGATGGCGAAAGATAAACACAGGTAGGTTCATTATTAAAACTCACCAATGCCACATCCTCTGCAATTTTTATCCCATTTTGTTTGAAAGCATACATGGTTGAAAAAGCAATTCTATCGCTCATAGTCAAGATGCCATCAGGTCTTTCTGGCAAGCTCATCATGTTCAACGCCTGCATAATTGTATTTTCGTGGGTAAAATCACTATGCAATACATAACGCTCATTGTAGGGTAAGTCATATTTCTGAAGGGCTTCTTTAAATCCACTCAAGCGTTGATTGCTAATGAGCATGTTGGGGGGGCCTGCCAAACAACCTAATCGCCTGCAGCCATTTTCAATCAGATGTTCGGTGGCTCTAAATGCAGCTTGCTTATTGTCCACAATTACCTTAGATGTTTCGATACCATCAGCGTAACGGTCAAAAAGTACCACAGGAATTTGCTTCCGGAGCAGCCGATTGATATGGTCAAATCGTTGGTGTCGCGTGCCAATGAAATAATAAACCCTTCCACTTGGCTATTGAGCAAGTTTTGAACCTGTGCTACTTCTCGAAGATATGATTCATTGGTTTGGCAAACCACCACACTATATCCTGCTTGCATAGCCGACTCTTCTATGCTATTGAGTACCGCCGAAAAAAAATGATAACTTAAAGTGGGAACAATGACACCAATCGTTCTTGTCCGACTTTTGACTAAGTTTTTTGCCAACTGATTAGGCTGATAATCCATTTCTTCAGCTGCTTTCAAGACAGCTACACGGGTATCAGGATGGATTTCGGGCATTCCCCTCAACGCCCGCGACACCGTAGAAGCCGATAAGCCAAGTACTTGAGCAATATCTTTGATTGTAACAGGTGTATTTTTAATCATAATGTTAATAAAAGTATAATTTTTTTAATATACTGATATATTACGTTATTTTTTTAATAAAATCACTGCTATTCACTAAATAACTCTTTTCAGTAAAGTTATTATATTTTTTGAAGTTTCAAGCCTTTATTTCCCATTAAACCGCAAACGTTTGCGGTTGCGTTTGTAATGATAATGGGTGCATATTAGCTCAACTATTCCTATTTTTTTCTTCTTCTAATCCTAAAAAGTTATTTACTTTATAAAGTAGATATTCTTTTAGTCTTGTTTTGATATTGATTATTAATATTGTAATCAATAAATACTATTAGAAGAATTGGATTTTTCTGTTATTGGTTTCTCTTTTCAAACAATTATTTCATGAAGGTTATTTTCTTACTTTGTTTTAGTGTGTTGGCTTTTTCTACGTGGAGGTCAATCTAAGTTAGATGTTCAAAAAGAATTTGATTTTGCTGCTAAGCAGTACGAAGGCATGCTGGCTGCACATCCAGATTTGACCAAATTTCCACAATCTACATTACCAGACGGTAAACCCCGCGATATGCCCTCAAGCTGGTGGTGTAGCGGCTTTTTTGGGAGATAACTTTGGTATATTTATGAGTTTACTAAAGCTCCTCAATGGAAACAGGCTGCTGAAAAATGGACGATGGCTGTAGAAAAAGAACAATATAACACAAGCACACACGATTTGGGTTTTATGCTTTATTGCCCCTTCGGAAATGGTTATCGGCTTACCAAAAATGAAACCTACAAGAATATCATGCTCACGGGAGCGAAATCTCTCTCTACTCGATTCGATCCTAAAGTAGGCGTGATAAAATCTTGGGAGTCATTTAAAGGAGTGGCTACAAATACCCTGTCATTATTGATAACATGATGAATTTGGAGTTTTTGTTTTGGGCAGCAAAAGAGTCGGGCAACAAAGATTTTTATAACCTCAGTGTAACACATGCCGACAATACCCTTAAAAACCATTTTAGACCCGACAATAGTAGTTATCATGTACTTTGTTATGGAGAAAATGGCGAAGTGTTAGTCAAGAAAACACGCAAGGAGCCATAGATGAGTCAGCATGGGCGCGTGGGCAGGCTTGGGGTTTGTATGGCTATGTAGTGATGTACCGCGAAACAAAGGATAAGAAATATTTGGATTTCTCGCGTAAAATTGCTGATTTTATATTGAATAATCCCAATCTTCCTGCCGATAAAATCCCTTATTGGGATTATAGCAAACCTGGCGAAGAGCGCGATGCGTCGGCAGGAGCAATAGCAGCTTCGGCTTTGCTCGAATTGAGTACTTACGGTGGGAAGAGGCCAAAAACTACTACAGCTCGGCGGTAAAGATGCTGGAGAGCTTGTCGCAAACACCCTACAAGGCCGATTTGGGCAAAAACAACCACTTTATTTTACAGCATAGCACAGGTCTAAGCCAGGCAACTCAGAGATTGATGTGCCGCTTGTCTATACTAACGACTATTATTACTTAGAAGCATTGCTTCGTTATGAAACCTTGAAAACAAAGAAGAAATTATTCTAATTTGACACTACTACACCCTGTATATCAAAACCTGCCTTGTGTAAAAACAACAAGTCAGGTTTTGCGTTTTAATGATAACACCAACATTTAATTTTTCATGGAAGGTTTATTCCTTTATTTCCTCTTAATTTGGTAGCCTATCCCACCGAAAATCTGAACCTACATATCTTTGAACCACGTTATCGGCAGCTTATTAACGATTGTATTAAGGATAGGAAAACTTTTGGAATTCCTGCCTTTATCAACAATAAACTGTCTGGCTATGGTACAGAAATGCAAATCATGAGCGTATCGAAGGTTTATGAAGATGGCCGCATGGACATCAAAACCAAGGGTAAGTGCGTATTCAGGATGCTTGACTTCCAAAATCCCCTTCCCGATAAATTATATGCTGGTGGAAAAGTGATTTTTGTAGAAGACGCTGACTCACCCAGAGGAGTCATTTCAGAGCTTTTACTGCAACTTGACCGCCTGTTATGATATTCTTCAAACCAAAGTAGATTTTGATACCCAACTACCCTTATTTTCCTATCAAGTGGCCCACAAAGTAGGGCTTTCGCAAGAAGAATATCATTTGCTTACGCTTGATTCTGAGACCAGTCGCCAACGCTACCTGCTTCGCCATCTCAACAAAGTAATTCCTGTGATGACTGAAATGGAACGAACCAAAGAACGCATTAAACTCAACGGACATTTCAAAAACTTGGACCCGCTCAATTTCTAATCTACCTCATTCTAAACAAATTGACTAAATCGCGGGTGCCTCCAATGACCTCTGCAGCCAACTCACCCAAAGCTGGGCCATGTTTAAAACCATGCCCGAACCTCCTCCCAAAAACCAGCAATTATCGGCTTCGGGATGCGTGTCTAAGAGAAAATTTCCATCGGGAGAATTTTTCGTAGGGACAAACGCGGTTTTCGATGAGAGGCGCGTTTTGGAGTACAGGAAAACGATGCGCCATGAATGCACGGGCTTTGGCCAATACTGCTGCATTGGGTAGTCTTTCGCTGTCTGTGGGATCAAATGGCTCTCCACGCCTGTCCACGCCCACCTTAAAACCTCGATAAGCATTGCCAGGAATCCCGTAGTAGAAGTCTTGCCCGTCTAAATCAATCCAAGCGGGCATTTCATCAAACAGTTTTGTAAAGGAAGCTGGCACACCCAAATAATAAGCTTCTTGCTTCGTACAAGTAATAATCTGTCCTAATATTTCGGGGAAAAGCCGTCCCAACCACGACCCACAGGCAAATACAAAAGCATCTGCCGAAAAATGAGTCCCATCAGAGAGGGCAATAGAAGCCAAACGAGCTTTTTCAATGGGGTTGGGCATGGCCGTAGCATTAAGATAGTGCCCGCCTTCCTGCACAAAAGCCGCCATAACTGCCTGACAACTTTCGCGGGCTTTGAGATAGCCGCCATTGGGGTCAAGCACCAAATGATGAAGGTCGGCTACATGGATATGAGGGTATTTTTTGGCGGCTTCTTTGGGCGTAAAATACTGGTACGCCAAACCATGTTTTTTCATAAAAGGCTGGGTAGCTTCAATCATTTCGGGGGCATCTTCATAGCAAAACCACAACACACCCGAATGATAAAACAAATTTTTATTCCACTGTTGCTGATGAGTCTTCCATAACTCTAAAGCCCTGACATTGAGGTCGAAATAAGTTTCATTGCTTCCATATGTAGAACGAATCACGCGAGTTTCGTCGCCAGAACTGGCGCGAGAGTTGCCTGGCCCCCAGGCATCTAAGAGCGTAACGTGGTAGCCCGCACGCAGTAACCACAGGGCTGTCCAGCCGCCAAAAGCCCCTGCCCCTACCACCGCAATACGGGCTTTGCTATCTAATAAAATACCACGACGTGATTCGTTGAAAGTAGTTACATTACGTGGAGCAAAAGTAGGTTGGTCTGTCATAAATTGGCCTGATTACTGTATCTTCGCACCAACTTATGAGAATTTTATTGATTCACCAATATTTTTTGGAAGACAACGACGGCGGCGGCTCTCGGTGGAACGAGATGAGCCGTTTTTGGCAAGACCAAGGCCACGAAATCACGGTTTTGGCAGGAATGGTGCATTACATGGGACATCGCGCTGACAAGTATCAAGGCAAATTCTTCTTACAGGAATTCAATCAAGAGGGTGTTCGGGTGATTCGTTGTCATGTGTCGGCTGCTTACAATAAAAGTTTTTGGGGGCGGCTATGGGCTTATTTTTCCTTTACTTTTTCGAGTATTTGGGGTGGTTTGCGCTATGCCAGAGGCAATTATGATGTCATCGTGGTTACTTCGCCACCGCTATTCGTGGGTATTACTGCCTATTGTCTGTCTATATTAAAACGCGCTCCTTTCGTATTTGAAATCCGCGATTTGTGGCCCGAATCGGCCATTGATACAGGCGTGCTTACCAACAAGCTGATTATCAGATTTGCCTATTGGTTTGAAAAGTGGATATATCGTAAAGCAGCACTTATCAATGTACTCACGCCCGCCTTTAGAGAGAAACTCATCGAAAAGGGCATCTCTTCGGAGAAACTCATTTTTGTTCCGAATGCAGCCGATTTTTCCTTATCTGAGCCCCTTTTGCAGAATTTCGACACAGAAAATTTTCGAAAAAAGCACGATTTAGTAGGGAAATTTGTCATAATATATGTGGGAGCGCATGGGGTGGCCAATCACTTGGTGCAAATCTTAGATACAGCGCAATTGTTGGAAGATACCAACGTATTGTTTTTGTTGATTGGCGATGGTATGTTAAAAAATGAACTGAAAACTGATGCCCACCAACGTAAACTATCGAATGTTCGTTTTATTGATTCAGTACCAAAGCAAGAAGTTTTCAACTATATTTTAGCCTCTGATGTAGGTACATCGGTGTTGAAAAAAGTGGATACCTTCAAAACAATTTATTCTAATAAAACCTTTGATTATATGTCATGCCAAAAGCCTATTTTGATGGCCATAGATGGGGTTTCACGGCAGTTGGTAGAAGAGGCACAGGCAGGATTGTATGTAGCGCCTGAAAATGCCGAAGATTTTGCCCAAAAAATACGCTTTTACTTAAAAAACCCCGAACTGGTTAAAAAACATGGACACAATGGCTATGCTTTTGCCAAAGCCCATTTTGACCGAAATGTACTGGCTAATCAATATTTAGATTACTTAAAGACTTTTCAAAAAAGCTAATTTTCTATTCACATCACCAATTTACCTAATGACCACAGAAACCAACCCACGCATCGAATTATTTCGTACCCAAATCGGAAAAAAAATGGAACAAAGCCCTTCGGGGTTGGGGCGTTGGCTGAATGGGAAACTGATAGATTATCAACTCGGCTCAATGGTGTGTGAATTTACAGTGAGAGAAGATATGACCAACCCCATGCAGACATTGCATGGAGGCGCGGCAGCCGCCATCATGGACGACATCGTGGGCATGATGATTTTTGGATTGGGCCGCGAATACGCCTACACGTCGGTCAATCTCAACTGCGATTTTTTGAACCCCGCCCGTATTGGAGAAGTACTTACCGCCAACGCCTACGTGGTAAGAGCAGGAAAAAATGTGATTCATTGCGAAGCTCGGATTGTGAACGTAGAACAAAAGATTATTGCTAAGTGTAGTACAAACATGATTCAGACAGGAGTAAAAATGCCGTTTTGATAGCAGATGGAAATCGTAATCATCATACTTTACCTATTGCCAACAGTTGTCTTGTTTTCCTATAGCTGTGCGCAATTAAATTTGGTATGGAACTATTGGCGTGGTCGGCGGTCGGCAGTCCACAGTTCACAGTTCACAGTCGGCAGTTCACAGTTGGCAGTTCACAGTTCACAATTACTCAAGCCCCAAGACTCAAGCCCCAGGACTCACTACTCACTACCCCAAAAAGTTACTATTCAGCTACCTATCTACAACGAACGCTACGTCATTGAACGATTGATAGCGGCTGTAGCAGCCTTTGATTATCCCAAGACACATTTTGAAATACAAGTTTTGGACGATTCAACTGACGAAACCGTTGCGATTGTTGCCCAAAAAGTAGCCCAATACCAAGCCCAAGGATTTGAGATTCAGCACATCAGAAGGGATAATCGCGTAGGTTTTAAAGCTGGGGCTTTAGCCCATGGCCTTGCATTGGCTAAGGGCGAATTTGTTGCTATTTTTGATGCCGATTTTGTACCAAAGCCTGATTTTCTACAAAAAACACTTCCTTATTTTGCTGACCCACAAACAGGGGTAGTTCAAACCCGTTGGGGGCATTTGAACGAAACTTATTCGCTCATTACGCAGCTACAAGCCTTCGGATTAGATGGCCATTTTGTGGTAGAACAAGGCGGAAGAAACGCAGGCGGGCATTTTATCAATTTTAATGGCACAGCAGGAATATGGCGCAAAAGCTGCATAGCTGATGCTGGCGGCTGGGAAGCCGACACCCTCACCGAAGATTTAGATTTGAGTTACCGTGCCCAAATACGCGGCTGGCAGTTTGTGTATCTCGAAGAGGTAGAAACCCCCGCCGAACTGCCTGCTACCATGCCCGCGCTCAAATCGCAGCAATACCGCTGGATGAAAGGAGCCGCAGAGTGTGTCCGAAAAAACTTGCTCAATGTATTCAAAACCAGTTCTTTGAAACTATCTACAAAAATACATGCCGCTTTTCATCTGCTCAATAGCGGTGTTTTTGTAGCTGTATTATTGATGGCCTTGATGAGTATTCCTACCTTGATAATTACGCATCGTTTTCCCCAGTACAACTATCTGTTGAGTATTTTTAGAGCTTTTCAAGTCAGTTTTTTAATGCTGTTGGGGTTTTATTGGACCGCACACTATCGCCGCAAAACCCTGATAGAAATGGCCTGGCAACTTCCCCTTTTTTTGACCGTCATTATGGGGCTATCACTTCACAATGCCGTAGCTGTTTTGGAGGGATATATGGGTAAAAAAACGCCTTTTGTGCGGACTCCTAAATGGGGAATTGTGCAACAAAAAGATGCTTGGCAACAAAAAAAATATTTAGTTAGAAGCCTTAATCCCATTACCGTAGTAGAAATCCTACTGGCTCTCTATTTTGCCTTTGGTATCGGATTGGGACTTTATTGGCAGTCCTACCAAATGCTCCTGCTCCATACCTTGCTCGCCTTGGGCTATGGCTTTGTAGGTTTCTATTCTGTCAAACATTCTCTTTAATGGCCACGTCCTGCCATTGCCCACCCAGCAAAATCCTTAGTGTACGATAGCCTGCCTCCTGCGCTGCCTGAAAAGCCAATGGATAGGAAGCCATTATTTCTTCAGGGCGGTGGCTATCGGAATTGATACAAATCGGAATGTTCAGTTCATACATTCGGCTGATAATCCAAGGCGATGGATACAAATCCAATCCCTTTTTATAGTTTCCTCGGGTATTGATTTCAACAATAATGCCCGCCTTTTGAATCGTTTGGAGCGTTTCTTCAATCTGTGCTACATACCAACCTTCCGATTCATCAAACAAAAAACGAGCAGCGTTATGCATTTTGATTTTGTCTAAATGCCCTACTATCTGCGGGGGGTTAGTTTCGACCATTTGACGGATCAATCCATAATATTTTTGAATTACTGTCCGAATATCGCCTCTGTATTGTGTATCCAAACAGCCCAAAAACTCGACCGAACTGCCATCTATTTCCCACGGCTGTCCCAGTTGATTTAACCCGACATAATGCACAGACCCTACACAATAATCAAGTTGAGGAAAATCGGCAGGAGCGCATTTATCTGGTACAAAATCTACCTCCAAGCCTATATAGAGTTCTATTTGGCCTTCATATTTTTTTTGAAGGGCTTTTGTTTGGACCAAGTAATCCTCCAGCCGTTCGGCCTTCATGCTCCATTTATTCTCAAAGGCACAAGGGGCAATGCGACGAAAAGCCAAAAGCACGAAGCCCTTGTATTATTGCCCCTTGTACTTGCGCTTCGAGTGTGCCTTTACCATCGCAATAATGGCTATGACTGTGGTAATTGGTGTACATTCTATGCTTTTGGCAATACTTGCAGTGCCTTTTTTAGTCGCTCTATCACTTCTGCTTTGCCCAAAATCTCCATGGTTAGCATCAAATCGGGGCCGTGACCTGCGCCTGTTACTACCAAGCGGAGGGCTTGCAGTACCTTACCCATTTTGATCTCCAACCGCTCAGTAGTAGCGGCAAAGATAGCCTTGGCCGAATCGGCTACAAAATCACCTTCATAAACAGCTAAATCGTCCATGTAGCCCGTTATAGCTTTTATGGCATCGGGGTTCCATTTGCTACTCACTACGGCCTCCTCATATACCGTGGGGGCTTCAAAAATAAAAGCAGCCTCTGTCAAAATCTCTTGCGGAAAAGTTACCCGCTCTTTCATCAAATGGCAGATTTTTAAGAGTGAGTCTTTAGTAGTGAGGAGGGAGTTTTTAGTAGCGAGTAGTGAATAGTGAGTAGTGGGTAATTGTGAACTGTGAACTGTAAACTGAGGACTACTAACTCCCGAAAGCTGACTGCCGAAAGCCGACTGCAAGCGCTCTGCTAATTCCTCATCGCTCATTTGTTTCAAATACTGCTGATTGAACCACTTGGCTTTTTGAATATCAAATCTTGCCCCCGCTTTATGGATGCGCTCAATACTGAAAGCACCGATGAGTTCTTCGAGGGTAAACATTTCTTGTTCTGTACCTGGATTCCAGCCCAAAAAGGCCAAGAAATTGACCGTTGCTTCACTCAAATAGCCATCTTCACGAAAACCACGCGCCACGATACCTGTTGCAGGATCAGTCCATTGGAGAGGAAATATCGGAAAGCCGCCCAAATCGGCATCACGTTTGGAAAGCTTACCATTCCCTTCGGGTTTGAGTAGCAGCGGAAGATGAGCAAACTGTGGCGCAGTCCAACCAAAATATTGATACATCAGTACGTGTAAAGGAGCCGATGGAAGCCATTCTTCGCCACGAATTACGTGTGTGATTTGCATCAAGTGGTCGTCCACGATATTAGCCAAATGATAAGTGGGCATTCCGTCAGATTTAAGCAACACCTTATCGTCTAAAGTAGAAGCATGAACCGCCACCCAACCTCGAATCATGTCCTGAAAACGAATTTCTTGTTTGGGGTCAATTTTAATACGAACCACGTAAGCATCGCCATTGGCTATACGTCTTTGTACCTCTTCGGAGGGCAAAGTCAAAGAGTTTGACATCTGCAAACGAGTAATAGCATTGTATTGTGCCGCATCAGCCCCAGCGGCTTCGAGACGTTGGCGCATGGCTTCGATATCTTCGGCACTATCAAAAGCATAGTAGGCTTTATCGGCGGCTACCAATTGTTCGGCGTATTGGCGGTACATAGCTTTACGTTCCGACTGACGATAGGGAGCATATGGACCTCCTATACCTTGGCCCTCATCTATTTCAATACCTGCCCATTTCAATGCTTCTAAAATATAGTCTTCTGCTCCTGGCACATAGCGATTTTGATCGGTATCTTCATCGTAGCAGCATTTCCCGCCATGTTGGCGGGAAAACAAGTAATTGTATAAAGCCGTACGAACACCGCCAATGTGAAGCGGCCCCGTAGGGCTGGGTGCAAAACGAACACGAACCATGTATGACTAAGTAATTGATGAATTATCTTTAATAATTTTTTGACACGCAAAGTTACCATTAAAGTCTTGGAAGGTTTCCCTTCATCGCCATTTTCAGTTATTTGCACCAAAATTAGTATTTACTGAATATGTCTTTACTGACCACCTTTGTATGTAAATTTGAAAAAGATGATTTTTGATTTCCTCTGATAAGTCGAAATTGAATATCGCTTTGATTCATGAATATTTATCAAAAAATCTTATTGGGCCGAAAATATCCCCGTAGCGATTGTCGAGCGTTCTATCGAAAACTCTCTATCATTGGGTGTTTACCATAAAGATAAACAAATTGGTTTTTGCTCGCGTAGTGACCGATTTTGCTACATACGGCTATTTGGCAGATGTTTTTATTTTAGAAGAACATAGAGGCAAGGGCTCTCCAAATGGTTCATGGATTGTATTTTCAATCAAACCCCCGAATTAGAAGGATTTCGCCGTTGGTCATTGGCTACTTTGGATGCTCACGGTCTTTATGCCCAATTCGGCTTTACGGCGCTTTCTTTTCCTGATAGAATGATGGAAAAAGTTAATTTTAGAAAATACCCATAGATGCTTACCAAACGTATTATTCCTTGCCTTGATGTAAAAGATGGGCGTACTGTTAAAGGTATTAACTTTGTTAATCTCCGCGATGCAGGCGATGCTGTCGAACTGGCAGCCATTTATGCCAATCAAGGGGCTGATGAACTGGTTTTCTTAGATATTACAGCCACCGTAGAAGGCAGAAGTACCTTGCTTGAATTGGTGCGCCGTGTGGCACATACCATCAATATCCCTTTTACGGTAGGTGGAGGAATTTCCTCCAAAGCCCATGTATCAGCTTTACTCAATGCGGGTGCAGATAAAGTATCTATCAACTCGTCGGCTGTCCGAAACCCTCATCTAATTGATGAGCTGGCCTTAGAGTTTGGCAGCCAGTGTATTGTAGTAGCGATAGATACGAAGGCCGTCGGCAATCGACATTCAGACCCTTCCTACGTCAGGGTGACAAAGAATCGGTACTCGGTACTCGAAACTCATCTCGTTCATACCCACGGTGGCCGCACACCTACAGAGCTGGGTACAATTGCGTGGGCCAAGGAAGTGGAAGAACGCGGAGCAGGTGAAATTTTGCTAACTTCGATGGACAACGACGGCACAAAAAATGGCTTTGCACTTGAGCTAACTGCAGCTATCTCCCGAAATGCCAATATTCCCATCATTGCCTCGGGTGGAGCAGGAAATATGGCGCACTTTTATGATGTTTTCACAGAAGGTTATGCCGATGCGGGTTTGGCGGCAAGTATTTTTCATTTCAAAGAAATAGAAATCCCTGCCTTGAAGCAATATCTTCATCAAAAAGGCGTACCGATGCGCTTATCAAGATAGAGAAATAACCCAAGGTAGTAGAGGTATTGTTACGATTGGTCGGTAAAAGGTAGAAAAGTTTTCATTTTTATGACTGTTTTACGTTAGTCATTTAAGTTTCAACCCAAAATTATATCAACCAATGAAAAAAATTACATTAGTAGCTGCTGCCCTTTTGGCATCGTTTGCCACCTTTGCCCAACAATGGACCGTAGACAAAGCCCACGCCAAAGTAGGATTTACCGTTACGCACTTACTCATCTCGGAAGTAGATGGCAACTTCAAAGCCTTCGATGCGTCGGTTACTTCTTCCAAAGAAGATTTTTCGGATGCTGTGTTTACGATGACCGCCGATGTCAATAGCCTCAACACAGACAACGAGAATAGGGACAAAGACTTGAAGGGCGAGAGTGGTTTTAATGTAGAAAAATTCCCGACCCTTTCTTTCAAAAGCACCTCTATTTCGAAGGTAGCTGACAAAAAATACAAACTTATGGGCGATTTGACCATGAAGGGAGTAACAAAACCTATCTCTTTAGATATGGTATTGATAGGAACGGGCAAAAATAACCGTACTCAAAAATTGAAAGCAGGCTTTAAAATCACAGGCACCATCAAGCGCACAGACTTTGGCGTAGGTGGCATGCCTGCAGCGGTAGTAGCCGAAGAGGTAGAACTAAGAGCCGTAGGCGAGTTCAATCAGATGTAAAAACAATCGAAAAGAGACACTCTAAAAGCGACTGGTGGTATTGAGCCGCCAGTCGCTTTTTTTAGGAGATAAAATCTTTTAAAGCTCCTTTTTCTTTTACCCTAATTCCCTTCTCGGTCATTTGTACTGTGCAGCAATCATCCATGGGGTCATGATCAAAAACCAAGATATGATTGCCCTCTAAAGCATCTTGCAGTAGTGTTTCTTTCTCCTTCATGGTTTCGAGGGGGCGTAAATCATATCCCATCACATATGGCAAAGGCAAGTGGGCATGTGAAGGAATCGTATCTGCCATAAATACGACGGACTGGTCTTTGTATGCTATCTTAAACACCGTCATTTTTTCGGTATGGCCGTCCACATAAATAGGCTGTACTTTTGTACCAAAGGGGTTTTCGGCTTCGTCCGAAAAAAACAATTGCCCCGCTTCCTGAATGGGTAAGATATTCTCTTTCAAAAAAGTAGCTTTCTCGCGAGCGTTGGGGTGTATGGCAGAGTGCCAATGCGCTGAATGTGTCCAATATTGGGCGTTAGGAAACGTAAGAGCAAAATCCGTGCGGTCGGTATTCCATTGCACGCCTCCACCACAATGATCGAAGTGAAGGTGAGAAAACAAGACATCGGTTACTTCTGAGGCACCAAAACCAGCTTTTTCTATAGACTTCACCAAATCGCCTTCGCCATGGCGGTAATAAAAGCCCTGAAATTTAGCATCTTGCTTGCTGCCCATGCCTGTATCTATGAGCATCAGTCGATTGCCCTCCTCAATAAGCAAGCAGCGCATATTCCAGCTACAAAGGTTGTTGGCGTCGGCAGGAATGAGCTTTTGCCAAAGCACTTTAGGAACAACCCCAAACATGGCACCACCGTCGAGTTTAAAATGCCCCGCATCTATTACATGTAAATTCATCAGTAGAGAAATAAGAGTTATATGACTTCAAAACAACTAAATATAGACAAAACTCGTTATATTTACCATATAAAAAGATGGGAAAATGACTGCTTTACTTTTTGATGAACATAGTGTGCGAGATAATACCCCCGTTTTGTTAGAGTTGCCCCATGAAATGGACGACCAGGCGTTCTATGCCTTTTGCCGCCGCAATGACCAACTTCGCCTCGAACGCAACCCCGATGGAACGATTATTATTATGCCAAATACAGGAGGAAAAACTGGAAAAAGAAACGCTGACATCAATTTTGAATTGGTGTTGTGGAATCGTGAGTATCAAAAAGGAGTTGTCTTTGACTCTTCTACGGCCTTCAAGCTACCCAACTTCGCCGTTCGTTCGCCCGATGCTGCTTGGATAAGCGACCAACGCTGGAACAGCCTCACCGAAGACGAGCAAGAACGTTTTCCACCTATTGCCCCCGATTTTGTCGTAGAACTGATGTCGACAACCGATGTACTCAAGAAAGCGCAAGAAAAAATGTTGGAGTACATTGCCAATGGTGTACAACTGGCTTGGTTAATTGATCCAAGCAGTCAAATCGTTTTTATTTATCGCGCAGATGGTACCATCAGCAAAATAACTGATTTTAACGTTTCTTTATCGGGCGAAGAGCTACTCCCCCAATTTGAATTTTCTCTCAAATTGTTACTTTAACAGACCATTCAAATTCATTAATGCACAACGATACCCGTAAAATCCTCATTGTCGAAGACGACTCTCGCATTGCCCAAAATATAAGCAAAGGACTCCGTGAAAAAGGCTTTGATACAGAAGTCGCTTATGATGGATTGATAGGCAGCAAACTCGCTACTGCCAATCATTTTGATTTAATTATCTTAGACATCAATCTGCCGTCTATGAATGGCTATGAAGTTTGTAAGCATGTTCGCCTACGCGACCCTAATGTACCTATCTTAATGCTCACGGCCCTGGGCGAGGCTGACGACAAAATCGAAGGCTTTAATGTGGGTGCCGACGATTATATTATCAAACCTTTTGATTTTCGTGAACTGTTGGCCCGAGTTAATGTTTTCCTAAAACGCTCACAATCAGAAGCTGACAGTACTAACAACAATCTACTTCGCGTAGCAGATCTCGAAATAAACACCGATGCTAAAACCGTAGTCCGTGCAGGGCACACCATTGATCTTACCCCTAAAGAATTGGCCTTGCTGGAATATTTGGTGCGAAACAAAGGCCGCATTGTTTCCAAAATTGATATTGCCGAAAAAGTATGGGACATGAACTTTGATAGCGGCACCAACGTAGTGGAGGTATATATCAATTTTTTGCGCAAAAAAATAGACCGAGATTATGAACCAAAGCTCATTCATACCAAATCGGGGATGGGCTATGTATTGAAAGAAGATAATTAGTCGCCAACAATGGCTTTAATCCCTCACTTTGGGTGATTTTTTCAAGTCAACAAACACCTAACTTGCCACTTCAAACAACCAAATTAAATAAACCATCTCATTTCAATGAAAACTAAAATTCTATTGACCAGCCTACTGCTAAGCAGCATGGCTTTTGCACAAACCAATATGCCTATTATGAGTGATAATCCACTTTTGCAGCCTTTTTCTACGCTGCACCAAACACCTCCTTACGACAAAATCAAGGTAGATCATTTCTTACCTGCCATCAAAGAAGCTATGGCCGAAGGGCGCAAAGAAATTGATGCAATCGTCAATAATCCTGCCAAGCCCAATTTTGAAAACACCATCGTAGCCCTCGAACGCGCCGGCGATTTACTAAGTCGTATTACTCCTATTTTATTTCATCTTAATGGATCTGAAACAACCCCCGATTTACAAAAAACAGTAAAAGCAGCGAGCCCTTTATTGACTGAATATGGCAACGATATTTCGCTCAATGAAAAACTCTTTGCCCGTGTCAAGGCTGTTTGGGAGCAGCGCGCTCAACTCAAACTTGATGTAGAAGGGGCGATGCTGCTCGAAAAAACCTACAAATCTTTCTCACGCAATGGGGCCAATTTGAGTGCTGCTGACAAAGAAAAAATGAGAGCAATGAACAAAGAGCTGTCGCAACTTTCTATTGAATTTGGAGAGCATAATTTGGCCGAAACCAATGAATACACTTTAGAAGTAACTGATGAAAAAGACTTGGCAGGTTTGCCCGATTTTGTGAAAGAAGGTGCTAAAGCGGCCGCAAAAAAATTAAACAAAGAAGGTTGGGTATTTACGCTCCAAGCCCCAAGCTATGGGCCATTTATGCAATATGCCGACAACCGCGAGCTACGCAAAAAGCTGTGGCTGGCCTATAACAAAAGGGGATTCAATGGAGATAAAAATGACAACCAAGCCATTATCCAAAAAATCGTAAAACTCCGCCACGAAAAAGCGCAGTTGTTGGGCTACAAAACGTGGTCGCATTATATCTTGGAAGAGCGCATGGCCGAAACACCTGAAAAAGTAATGGCTTTTGAAAATGATATTCTCAACTACGCCAAGCCTGCCGCAATGCGCGAGCTGAAAGAATTGACAGATTATGCTAAGAAAAACGGTTTTGATGAAAATGTATTACAGCGTTGGGATGCAAGCTATTATGCTGAAAAACTCAAAAAAGAAAAATATAGCATCAACGACGAATTATTGAAGCCTTATTTCAAACTTGAAAATGTGTTGGATGGCCTTTTTACATTGACCAACAAGCTATACGGCCTTACATTCAAAGAAAATAAATCTATTCCTGTGTGGAATCCAGAAGTGAAGGCATACGAAATCTTTGATGAAAAAGGACAACTCCTATCCGTTTGGTATGGCGACTACTTCCCACGTCCGGGCAAACGCGCTGGCGCGTGGAACACAGGTACGCTTTCACAGCATTTTGAAGGTACAAAAGACATACGTCCACACGTTATCAACGTTTGTAATTTTACACGCCCTACCGACACCAAGCCTTCGTTGCTCACCTTCCGCGAAGTAGAAACCCTCTTCCATGAGTTTGGTCATGCCTTGCACTCGATGCTTTCGCACGTCAAATACGAAACCGTGAGTGGCACGAGCGTATCGTGGGATTTTGTCGAGCTACCGAGTCAGTTTATGGAAAACTTCTGTACCGAACCCGAAGTGCTCAAATTGTTTGCCAAGCATTACCAAACAGGCGAAGTAATTCCGAACGAATTGATTGAAAAAATAAAAGCTTCTTCCAACTTCCTGTCAGGCATTGGCCTAACGCGCCAAATCAACCTTGGCCTTACCGATATGAAATGGCATGGTACAGCCCCTACGGGCGAGTCGGTGGCTGAAGTAGAGCAAAAAGTAGCCGAACAAACCGACTTGTACCCCATTGTGCCTGGCACAGCCGTCAGCACCGCGTTCTCACATATTTTTGCAGGAGGCTACTCGGCAGGCTATTATTCATATATGTGGTCATCAGTATTGGATGCCGATGCCTTTGAAGCCTTCAAGGAAAAAGGTATTTTCAACAAAGAAGTGGCTAAGTCTTTCCGTGACAATATCCTTTCAAGAGGGGGTACAGAAAAACCAATGGTTCTTTACAAGCGTTTCAGAGGTCGTGAACCCAAGCCCGATGCTATGCTCAAACGCGACGGGTTAGTATTGTAAAGTCCGTATAAAAAAAGAGGCGATATCCGCCTCTTTTTTTATAAAACATGCTTATTTCACTGCCGAAAACCCAATTAAAGGTGGATGAATCATAAAATCTTCCCAATAGTCCAATTTATCAAGTTGCTGCTGATCAGGATGAAGCATTGGCCCCTCCCATTGAAAATTCTTGAGTCCCGCTTTTGCAAAGGCACTGGTGTATGTCTGTGGTTCAAAATAAAAGTTATCAAAGCTAAATTCCGTTCCGTCAGGATTAAACATCCGATATTTCACAAAATCACCTTCTTTTCGGTTCTCAGTTGTTTCTTTGATAAAACCATATTTTTTGTATTTGGCATAGTGCTTTGAGTCATTGTGAGGGTTATCATTGAAGCCTATGAAGCGTCCACCTGGCTTGAGATGATCAAAGACTACTCTACAAAATCGAACAAGTTCTTCCGGAGATTGTGCATAATTCAGCAAATACATACCAATTATCACATCGTACTCTTTGTTTAATGCCAGTGTAAGAACGTCATGCACTTGATATTGGCATCCCAAGGGCTCTTGACGCTCACTTTCCTGAGCCAAATCAATCATTCGTTCGGATAAATCTACGCCTAAAATACTGGCTATTCCTTGTTTCTTGAGCTTGCGGGTATAAATACCTTCTCCACAAGCCAAGTCTAACAAGTGAAGTGATGAAACATCCCCTAGCAACTGAAAAAGGGTGTATTCTTCGATGTACTTTCGAAAATCAAGCTGTTTTGAATCGCGATATTCATTGGCGATTTGGTCGTAAGAGTTTGAATCCATCGCGTTGATTTTGAGTATTATAACCTATCCGTCTTTCTTCTTTTCAAAGTTACATTATTTCTTGAGCAATGGTATCAATTGTTGTCAGTAATGTTTTCAAATCGTTGATTGTAGTCAGTGGATTCATCAATGATACACGTAAATATAACTTGTCGCGCAAGGTTGTTTGGACTACATAAAAAGCTCCATCTTCCAATAATCTTTGCCGAATGGTTGCATTGATGGTATTGTACCTCTCGGGATTTGTTTCTTGGCCTATATACCTAAAACATACAATATTGCTTTGTGGCTCAATGGCTAATTCAAATAGTGGGTTTGCTTTAAGTAAGTCCACAAATGCCTTTGCCAAATCATGAAGTGTATCCACATTTTCTTCCAAAATACGCTCTCCGTAGCTTTTAAGTATGGCATAAATCTTCACACTCATCATCAATTTAGTACATTCAAAAGTACGTTTTCCTGAGTTGTACCATTCTTCTGAGCCTTGATTAGCCCAGAGATACTGCGCTTTTTGATGAAAAGTTTTGAAGGCATCTTTTTCGTTTTTAAAAATGAGTGCTGTCGCTAATGCAGGAGTCATCAACATTTTATGCCAATCTATCACCACCGAATCAGCACTTTCTATGCCATTGACCAACGATTTGTATTTTTTAGAAAAAGCAACTGCCCCTCCATGCGCTCCGTCGATATGAAACCATAGTTTGTGCTGCCGACAAAACTCAGCAATAGCAAGTAGGTTGTCGTAGGCCCCTGTGGAAGTAGAGCAGGCACTGCCAATGACCGCAATGACCGTCAAACCTTCTAATTGTGCTTTTTGGTAATATTCCTCCAAACATTCGGTACGCATCTGAAAGCGGTCATTTGTTGGCACTTTGATAATACCTTTGCTACCCATACCCATTATTCTTGCGGCACGGTCTATGCAGTAGTGCGCCTCTTCTGATACCATTACTGCCAAGTGCTGGCTCGTACCTTGCTCCCACACATCGGTAGGAGCTTTGACTGCACGAGCTGCAAGCAAGGCGGTAAGGTTAGCAAGCGTACCACCCGAAGTTAAAAAACCACCCGAAGAGCTATCAAAACCTATTTTTTGGGCTAATAAATCGCTCAAAATGCGTTCAAGTGGATTGGATACCAGGCCCATTTCATAAACAGCCATCCCATTGTTGAGTAGTTCTGCCAAGAGCCCTGTTAATGCCGAAATGGGTAGCGGAGGCGAAACCTGATGCCCCATATAACGAGGATGGTGAATGTGGGTAGATTGACGAATCACTTCGTCAAAAAATGAATTTACGTCGCCAACCCCCTGATTGAAATCTTGTTGCCAAAAGACCAAATTTTCTTCGGGAGTACGATAGGGAATGACGGTTTGGAGTGCTTGGCTTTGTGCAGCTTCGAGGTAATCGGCCAGCATATCTACCAAGGTATGGGCTTGCTGCCGAAAGATAGCTGCGGAATAGGCTTGTTGTAAAGGCACAGAGATGATTTTTGAAAATGTAAAGTTTGACAAAGCTAATTTATCTTTCCTTCGTGACAAAAATCATTTTTTTAGAACAATTCGACTATTTACTTGAATTATAACGACTAAACCTATTTCATCATGAAATTCGATTCTCCTTCAGAAAAAGAGACTTATTATGCCAAACGGCGCAGACGCGGACTCATCTTGGGTAGTATTGGTGGTAGCATATTGGGTCTTGGTTTCCTTATTCAATACATCCTCTATATGCAAGGACACTCGTTCAACGCCATCATGTATGGCTTTACGAGTGTCGGTATTGGGCTTGTTCTATTGGGTGCAGTAGAGATTTTTGGCTGGTGAAAACAATTTAAAGCTGTCGCCAATGTAGTTCTAAATATTTCTTTATCAATTTCTCACAAACCAAAAGTAGCAAAAGACCATTAATGAGAAAGAGTACTTTTTGAATATCCTCAAGGCCTACATAGGTTATTGTATTTTCAAGGGCAGGCACAAACAAATGATTGGCTGCAGATTGTCCATCATGCAAAAGCAAAAGACCGATAAGCATTAAGCCCATCATCAAGCCTACAAAAAGAAAAAGGGTTCTTTTGGAAATTGCAAGTAGTTTGTACTCTCTTTGAGATATTTCCAACCTATGCAGAAGAGTATTTTCAAATCCAACCGAAGGGCTTTCGATTGATAAACCCCTGAGGCTTTGGTGCAATGTATGCAACTCGTCGAAATACTGCCGATAGCGTTCATCTGTACGCCACAACTCTTGGTGTCTTTGGTTTAATTCCTCAGAAGCCATGCCATCGAGCAAATCAAATATTTCGGTGTCAGTCAGTGATTCCATATCTTTAGTATAAGTTTTTAACTTCTGCACCTAATTGTAGGCGCAATGTTTCGGCCAATCGTTTGCGGGCGCGATGGAGTTTTACTTTGATAGTTTCAGAAGAAATAGCTGTTATTTCGGTCATTTCTTCCAAAGAAAATTCCTTTAAATAAAACAATGTAATCATGGTGGCATCATCGGCCGATAACTTTGCCAAAGCCTCTTGAATTTGGTTACTTCTTTCTTGACGTTGAAGATTTTGGGGTGTATCCTCAATCGAAAACGCCAAGACATGGCTTTCTGTCATAGATTCTGTAGGCTTTTGGCGGCGTTTGGCCATCAAAGCGGCATTAAATACGATGCGATAAAACCATGTCTTAAATTTAGCGGTTTTATTGAAATCTTTCAATGCGGCAAATGCTTGCATAAAAGCATCTTGTGCTACTTCTTCGGCTTCTTGGCGATTGTTTAGAATACGATAAGCTATGGTAAACGCAAAATTTTTATGACAACGTACCAAGTCGCGATGAGCGGTCTTATCGCCCGCCATGATTCGTTCAATGATTGCTATATCTTTTAGGTAGTCATTCACACAAAATTGGATGCACAAGCAGTTGGAAAGGTTACAACTAAGGTCTGAATTTTTATTAAATATTTTTTTAACTGCCCCGTAACTTTTTCATATACTATTTACATCTAATGGGTAAAACAAACTATTTCACTCTAAATATTAATAAAAATGAATGCTGTAGCGATTGTCATCCCTGTAGTTGCCATTGTCGGGGCTTTAACGATGATTATTTTTTTACGTTACTATGAAAACATAGAACGTATGTCTATGATTGAAAAAGGATTAGATCCTTTTGTAAATAGAAAGAGGCGTAGTATTAGTCCAGACAATACACTCCGATTTGGCCTATTGTTGGTAGGTGCTGGAATCGGATTACTAATAGGATCTATTTTAGGGGATTCTTTTAACGACGGTTTTAGAATCTCCATGATTATGATTTTTGGCGGTGCAGGCTTGCTTCTTTCTTACATGATTCAAAAAAACAATGACAAAAAAGAGAATCAATAACGAAAATTTCGTCATTGGTTAGTTTGGGCAGTCTGTAAAGCCAATATCGACTGCCCACTATCTACTATAAATCTTCTATCAAAAACAAGTGAAAAGGCACTAAATACGGATCTAATTCGATATAATTGTATTCTCCTTTCCATACGTATTTTGAGCGGTAATCAAATCATGGACGATGTATTCTTCCCAGCCTGCTTTGCCTATTTTTTGGAGGGGGATTTTTAGCGTATTTCCTCGGCGGTTGTACCCATCTAAATTGACCACGCATAAGATACGATTGCCGTTGGGGTGCGTTTTCAAATAGGCCAACAACTGGTCATCATCAATCTCACAGAAAGTCAAATCATTGGTTTGCTGCAAGGCTGGGTTTTCTCGTCTGGCTCGGTTTACCAGCGTAATCACGTAGGTAAGTTTATTGGTATGCTCCCAATCCCAATGCTTAATTTCATACTTTTCTGAGTTCCAGTATTCTTCTTTTCCTGGAAATGCCTCGTGTACCATGTACTCAAAAGTAGGGCCAAAAATGCCATAGTTAGCCGATAAGGTAGCTGCCATAAAGTAGCGAATCAAAAAGTTGGGTTCATGGCCTGTCTGCAACAAAGGAGGGTTAATATCATGTGTATTAGGCCAAAAGTTAGGTCGAAAATAATGCTTCATCTCGCTTTGAGTCAGCTCGGTCATATATTCTATCAGCTCTTGCTTAGAGTTTCGCCAAGTGTAATAAGTGTAAGACTGCGTATAACCCACTTTGGCCAATTGCTGCATCACCTTGGGGCGAGTAAACGCTTCCGACAAAAATAACATATCTGGATATTTTTGTTTGGTTTCGGCAATGACCCATTCCCAAAAAGCGAAAGCTTTAGTATGTGGATTATCCACTCGAATGATACGTACCCCCCATTCAGCCCACACAAAAATAATACGGCGCAATTCTTCCCAAAGGCTTTGCCAAGCCTCTGTCTCAAAATTGATGGGGTAAATATCTTGGTATTTTTTGGGGGGATTTTCGGCATATTGAATCGTGCCATCAGGCCGGATTTTGAACCATTCAGGGTGATTTTTTGCCCAAGGGTGGTCAGGAGAACACTGAATGGCCAAATCCATGGCAACTTCCATGTCGTGTGCTTTACAAGCTGTAATTAGGGCTTTGAAATCTTCTAAAGTACCCAATTCGGGATGAATGGCATCGTGGCCGCCCAGTTCGGAGCCGATGCCATATGGAACGCCTGGCTCGCCTGGCTGGCAAAGTACATTGTTGTTTTTTCCTTTGCGAAATTGAGTACCAATGGGATGGATGGGCGTGAGATAAAGTACATCGAAACCCATGCGTTGGATGCGTGGCAATAGATCTATCACATCCAAAAAAGTACCATGCTTGCCTGGCTCTTTGGCTGCGGATCGCGGAAATATCGAATACCAACTCGAAAAACCTGCCCGTGGACGATCTACCCAAATGGTTAGTTCTTTGTATTGGGTTGCATTTTCACGATTAGGGTATTTTTCAATCCAGTGAGCCATTGGCTCACTAATAGCCAAAAGTACTGCTTCATCGTATTTTTTCTCATTACGAAATAACTTGATGGTTTCTTGGATTGCTTTCCTGTCTTCTTTGGTAGCAAGTTTAGCTATTTTCTCAAGCAATGTGGCCCCCACCAGTAGTTCGCTATTGACGTGTTGTGCATCTCTAATCTTGAGTTTTATTTCATGCTCCCAAGAAGCCAAATGATTTACCCAAGCTTCGATGGTATAGCTATAAAAACCCTCTTTTTCCACCATAAATTCGCCTCCCCATCGGTCATTATTGACAAAGCGCATCGGCACTTCTTGCCATTGCTTATCTTTGGCATGTTTAAATTGCAGTCTTGCCGCAGTCTTGTCATGTCCATCACAGAAAATATCAGCTTCTACAGAGATAATCTCTCGGGGTACTGCTTTGATTGAAAAACGGCCTCCGTCCAATTCGGGGGTCACACGTTCCACAATGACACGGTTTTTGCCTACTATTTCGTTAAGATTCATCATAGGAATTATATAGTTTTAAACCTTAAACCTAAAAAAATACCCTGACGTGAACAAACATCAGGGTATCGCCTTGTTAATTTCTGTACCTAAAAACCAATTTTTTGACGTTCTTGAATTGCCTCTGCATGGTCGCGGGCTAAATCAAGAATGATTTTCCCTACTAATTTTTCTCGTAAGTATTGATTTTCAATCTGTAGTTTTTCTTTTTCAGCCTTTAGCTTCTCCAACTCAAGGCGCTGTAATTCTTGCTGATGTACACTATCTTCTCCTAAAAGCATACCAATATTTTCATTCAGTACTTCTGCGATTTGATATAGCCTTGGTAGTGTCATTTCTGTTTTTCCCCTTTCAATATCACCATATGCAGTGGTAGAAATACCCAACAAGTCTGCCATATTTTCCTGTGATAGACCCTTTTGCAATCGCGAGACACGTATTTGTTCGGTGATAGTTTTCATCATGGTATCAAAACGACAAAAGCCCAGCGAAGGTTCGCTAGGCTTTCATTTGTTGTACTCGTTGTTTAGACTATTGTGCAGGAGCAGCAGTTGTATCAACAGCAGCAGTAGTGTCAACAGCAGTTGTATCTACCATAGTAGTATCAACAGTAGTAGTTTCAGTAGTAGCTGCTTCTTCAGTTTTACCGCCACAAGCTGCCAATGTAACCATACCAGCAACGAACAAGAATGCGAATGACTTTTTCATTTTTTGTGATGTTTTTTAAGGTTTCCGTGACAAAGGTAAGACCGTTTTTAATATTTACAACACTTTTCTTAAAAAAAAATTAAAAAAAAATTAAAGATTTAATTTTTTCTTAAAAAATTACAATTTTTGAGAAAATCAGTAGTATTACTGCCACTATCATTGGATAAGTTCTTAGCTTTCAACTACTTCCCTAAAACATGATTACCAACAATCTTGAAAACAGCGCGAGCGGTATAACTATAAGAAAGTAACGGTATTTTAGTGGTTATAGCGACTTTTAGCTTTGTATTATTTTTCTTTATCAAATGAAACATTTTTTGCTCTTACTTACACTTGGTATTTATTACCAAATCTCTTTTGCCCAATCAGCCCCTGAGCTTTGTCAAGGTGCTTATTTTACTGAGTCTCAAGGAAAGAATTTCTTGGCGCAGCACGTGCCTGCCTCAAAAAACGAATGGGAGATACGTGCCCAACAAATCCGTAATCGGCTATTAGAAGGAGGAGAACTAAACAAGCTTCCGCCCCGTCCTACCTCTAAGCCTATTGTTCATAGTCGGCGCGAAATGGATGGATATAGCATCGAAAATGTAGCCTTTGAAAGTATAGAGGGGTATTATGTAACTGGCAACCTCTATAAGCCCCTCCACCAAAAAGGACCTTTTGCCGCTATTTTGTGTACACATGGTCATACCAGAGAACCCAATGCACGTTTTATGGAGTATGTCCAACTCCGCTGTGGTAGTTTGGCACGAATGGGCGCAGTTGTATTTGCTTTTGACATGGTGGGCTATGGTGATTCACAACTTGATCAACATAAAATTCGGAAAGCATTTAAGCTACAATCAATCAATAGTATTCGTGCCTTAGACTTTTTACTTTCACAGCCCAATATTGATAAAAATCGCGTAGGAGTAACTGGTGAATCAGGTGGAGGAACGCAGGCATTTATGCTCACCGCCCTCGATTCACGCATCAAAGTGTCTGTCCCCGTAGTCATGGTTTCGGCTCATTTTTTTGGAGGGTGTGTATGCGAAAGTGGAATGCCTGTGCACAAAAAAGGAGATTTTCAGACCAATAACGTCGAAATTGCTGCTTTGGCAGCACCACGCCCCATGTTGATTGTTTCTGATGGTGACGACTGGACCAAAAACAATCCAGAAGTAGAATACCCTCATTTACAGGCCATTTACGGGCTTTACGGACAACAAAACAACGTGGAAAACGTACATCTTCCCCATGAAAAACACGACTACGGCCCATCAAAACGACTCGCTGCTTACCGATTTTTGGCCAAATACTTACAGCTTGATTTATCTAAAGCCACGCTGTCGGATGGAAGTATTGACGAAAGCAAAGTAAAGATCCTCGAGCGAAAAGATTTAGAAGTGTTTAATGCCAGTCACCCACGGCCTAATAAAGCGGTAGTAGGTCAAGCCGCTGTGATGGCATTATTAAACTAACTGCCCTTACTCTTCTACGGCTTTGATGTTGTAGTTTTTGGTAAACTGCCACAAAATAGCAGGTGCAAAACGCTTGAGATAAGTGCCGAGGGTTTCCATAAAACCCGCTATCACCACTTCATGCTTTCCCGCTTTGAAGGCAGCGACCATTTTTTGAGCGCATACTTCCGCAGGAATACCTTTGGCTTGATTTTGATCCATTTTCCCGAAAGGCTTCCCGTCTTTAGCAATGGCATTGATGGAGATATTGGTTTTGATATAGCCTGGGCAAGCCACTGTCACTTGTACGCCATTGCGCCATACTTCTCCGCGTAGGCTATCAAAAAAGCCCTGAATAGCGTGCTTAGAAGCACAATAAAAAGTGCGATAAGCCGTGCCAATTTTACCACTTACACTACTGGTTACCAAAATACCACTCTCGGGATGTGCCAATAAATGAGGTAAAACTTCACGAGTAAGCAAGACCACATTGGTAAAATTGGTATCCATGAGTTTTTTAAAATCGGCAGGTGCAACATCTAAAAACTGCTCACGCTGGCTCACCCCTGCATTGGGGACAAAGGCATCAATCTGGCCAAAATGAGCCAAAACAGCCTGTGTCTTAGCTGCAAACTCTTCGGGCTTGAGCATATCAATAGGAATATTGAGTACGGAATCATTGGGTAAATTCAAACTCTTTTTGACTCGGTCCAGTTCCTCCATTCGTCGTGCTGAAAGCACTAACTTGGCCCCTTCTTTGGCAAATTGATATGCTAACGCCTCTCCAATACCTGACGACGCACCCGTAATCCAGACTACTTTGTTCTGTAAGTTCATAGGTTAAAATTTATTCTAAATCGTCACTCTGCTATTTTTTTTGCAATATCGTGCATTTTTGCGCGTTTATTCCACCAAACAGCTTTTTTATGCTTCGCTTCCGTTTGTTTGTTCCTCTTTTATTCATCATTCAGGTTTCACAAGCTCAACATTTTGCATTGAGCCGTCTTTTTTATCCCAATGCCACGCTTCGTGCCGAATATATGCCCGATGCTAATATGGGAAGCAATCAAAACTACGGGCTTTCTCGTACTTCTTTCAATGCCATTATTCCTCTACGAAGCGAGGTGGATGTAGCCTTTAGTTTGAAGAAAAAATTTGATTTGCGGGCGCGGCATTTTTTGATGCTGGCCAATGCCTCCCAAATCAATCCTACTGTCAATAGCACTGTTGAGCCTGCCAATGGGTACAAAACCATTTCAGTAGGTGCATTAATGCTACAAGCCAGTATCCGCGACAAGCTATGGATTTATGGCGGTGGATTGGGCGTAACAGAATCAAACGAAACCTTTTTTACACCACAACCTTTCTTTTGGGGAGGTGGGGCAAGGATGAGAATTTTAGGGCTCAATACACAAATTGCCTATGGAACAGTATTAATTTACAATCAAAAACTTCGGCTTGTTCCTGTTTTTGGGATTAACAAACGCCTCAATAAAGAATGGCGTGTATCTGCTATACTGCCTTTTAGGGCCGATGTCAATTATAAAATTAATAACTGGTGCAACGTGGACATGATTGGGGCTTTTGATGGGTATAGTGGTGGTTTTCAGCAAGTAACAAGCATTGAAAAAATGTTGCGCCGAAGCAACTATCAGCACGTTAAGTTGTCAGCAGCGCTTAACGCCCATTTGTTTTCAGTCTTCAATGTGTCTTTGGAAGCAGGTTTAGGCACGTTCCGACAAATACGCACCTTCAATGCTGCTCGTGAGAATTTGGGCACTCAAAACCCAGCCGTTGCGCCCTTCGTTGGGGCAAGTGTACGTTATATTTCAAGTAAGTCGAAATTATCCTCTCAGTTTACTAAAAAATTAGGGTTAGGCCAAAGTGGAATTAATTGGTAGTGGGCAGTGGGCTTTGGGTAGTGGGTATTTAGTTTTGCCAAAAACCCCAAACTGACAGCCGATAGCTACTTCAATAATCGCCCAAAAAGCAATAAGTAAATCCCAAAGCAACCACCCATTGCGCCATCATAAGTGGGAAATTAAGCTCATTTATCATCCAAACAGTGGCACTGGGTACTGAGCTACTTGGATAGCCTACAGCCAAAAAAGCATACACATTGTTGGCTGCATGAATCCCCAAAGGTAGTTCAAGCGTCTTGTCGAAATAAGCTAATAAGGCAAAGAAAAGCCCGACTCCGATGTAGTAAATCATGGCAATACCCAATGACCCTACGGCCTCTACTTCGTCGTTGAAGCTATGGGCAAGTCCAAACAGAACGGAAGTAAACACAATGCCTATCCACCCATTCCACGACCCGATGCCTTGCATCAAATAACCTCTAAAAAACAATTCTTCAAAAGAGGTCTGTAAAGGAATGAGCAACAAGCCAAGCACTAATGAGGGCAAAAAATCCCCCCAATTGAGACTTAGCCGATATTTCTCTGGAAAAAGAAAATAAGTAGTCAGTTCTACGGCCATCGTGCAAAGTAGCCACAAGCCCGCTGACTTTGCCACTCTCCTCCAATTGACAGTGACCGTTGGCGAAATCATGGTCAAGGGGTTTCTTTTATGAATATATTTTACACATAGCCACAACACCATCAACGAAAAAACAAAACCCAATAACATCAAGCTGGTGAGGGTATAAACAGGCAAATGCAAATATCCTTCTTTTTGCTGTACCAGTGCCCAACCTCCAGGCAAAGAACCAAGTACGTTGGCAATGATGACCAACATAACGACCGCGACATAAATTCCGAAGCGATTGTCACCCAATCGGGCAGCACTGAAAAAAGTATTTGTGTTTATCTTCTCGTCAATTTGCGCCATTTTGTCATTTTATTTTATGAAAAAAATTCAGTTAAAGCCATTTTGTCATTAAAAATACTACTTTTAGGCAAATGGTATAGCTATTGATAATAGAGAACCGAAACAGCGGCAATCTAATAGAAATAACCGCAAAAAATAATTTAAAACTTAACAAAAAATACAAACAACCATGGCAACTTTAGTAAAAACCAACGGCAACTTTCCTACTTTATTTGGTAATGTATTTGGCAGAGATTTCAATGACATCTTTGCACCAACTACTTTGAACAACTACGGCGTACCCGCTGTTAATATCGCTGAAAACGACAATGGCTTCCGTCTTGAAGTAGCAGCTCCAGGTTTAAACAAAGAAAATTTCAAAGTCAATTTGGAAAATAATGTGCTCACTATTTCGGCACAGCATGAGCAAAAAAACGAAGAAAATACGGATAAATACACCCGTAAAGAATTTAATTATACCAGCTTTAGTCGCTCATTTACCTTGCCTAATACTGTAGATGGTGAAAAGATAGCAGCTACTTACACCAATGGTGTGTTACACGTTGAAATCCCTAAAAAAGAAGAAGCCAAAAGATTACCAAGAGTAATTGAGATTGCGTAAACTTTACCCCGCGCTCACCAAGCCCTGGCAGCTACTGGCTGTCAGGGCTTATTTTTAAAGCAGCACAATATTATTGGCATTAGCCACTTCAAAGTTTTGGGTGCGGAGATTTTGAATAATCACTACCGACGACTCACGCGCTTTGGCTACTGCCAACAAAACTCCCTCTTCATTCAATAGTTCGACTACTTCGCCTGCGGCAAAATCTCCCTCTACAGCTTTGATACCCACTGCCAGCAGGCTTTTGCGTTTTTGAAGGGCTTGAACTGCCCCTTCATCTATCTTGATACGCCCAGCTACCATGCTTCCACTACCGAGCCAGCGATTCCGAGCCGAAAGTGCGCTTTCTTGTGGTGCAAACACTGTTCCCGCTTTCCCATGTAAAGCATTAAGAATACCATCGGGCTGATTCATACCAAAAATAATCGCCTTAATACCCATACGTGTAGCCAATTTAGCAAAGGTAAGTTTGGAACTCATCCCCCCTAAGCCCACACTCGATTTGTCGCTACGCACATACTGAAACACCTCATTAATCTGTGTAACGGATGGAATCACCCTACCCTCTGCATCCAATAACCCTCCTACCGACGTACAAAACAGAAGTGAATCAGCCCCAAAACCTACGGCAATGAGCGTCGCCAATTCGTCATTGTCCGAAAATTTTAACTCATGGCTGCTTACTACGTCGTTTTCGTTCACAATAGGGATAATCCCATTTCTCCACAGTTCCTGAAAAGTGTCTTTCATTTGTAAAAACTGGTCGCGGTTGGCAAAATGACCGCGCTCGCAGAGGCTTTGCGCCACAGGAATATTGTATGGCGAAAAAAACTGTGCGTATTTGTTGAGCAACAGCAAGTTGCCTATTGCAGCTGCTGCTTTGCGTTGCGTGATTTCACCTGTATAATCTTTGATGTATTGCTTCCCTGCTGCTACTGCACCCGACGATACTATTACCATTCGGTAGTCGGTATAGAGCTGTGCCACTTGCCGCGCTATTTCAACCATGACGAGCTGGTTTAGCTCCCCATTAGGTTTGGTAATGGCCGCACTTCCAAATTTCAATACTAAGATGGGTTTTGACATAAATCGTAATCTTTGCGGCAAAGTTACAAAGGCCAAGGGCTTACCCAAATGCCATTGGATTTATAATCGTCTATTTCTCTTTCACAATCTTTAGTTCATCTTTTACTTTTCCTTCTGTATCAAGACAACGCAAGGTCAGTTCATTGTTGTTGATACGAATGTATTGATACACTGGCCCTGATTGAAAACGAGCAGCAGCATAATCTTCGTTAGGCCAATATTTATGTTCGCTTGGAATACTTATTGAAATCGTATAAATCGTGCCTTGGGAGGGTGTGTCCACTGTCTTTTCGGCATAAATAGGCTTACTACGCATGTAATAATGTATGTGTCCACTCATGACCATATCTACATGATAACGATCAAAAAGTACGCCCCATTCTTTGCGGATTTGGGCGTAATCTTCCTCAAAGTTGTAGGGAGGGAAATGGAGCATGACAAATTTCCATTTGGCTTTTGAGTTTTGTAATTGTTTTTCAATCCAAGCCGTTTGGTCGCTATTAGAGAAAGTACCATCAATCATGATAAACTGGGCATTTTGATACTGAAAACTGTAAGTGCGCTCAGTGGGTAATTTTTCTGGGCCATTGGTAGGAAGACTGAACAAATGCTGATACATAGCTGCACCTAAGCCATCTTGACTGTCGTGGTTGCCAGGAATAGGCATCAGCGGTTTTCGGCTAAAGATTTGACCTGAATGATGAAAAAACTCGTCCCACTCATCACGATTGAGCCCTGTACTGACCAAATCGCCTATAATGCTATAAAATGATATTTCAGGATGGCGTAGTAAGGTTTGCTGCGCCATATTCCCCCAATCGGGTGATTTATGAGTATCGCCAAACCAAATAAAAGAAAACGCCTCGGTTGTAGCTGATTCCGTTGTGAACGAAGCCTTCTCTGACCAATTACCCTTATTGCCAATACTGTAACCATAGGTCGTAGCAGGTTTGAGCTGTGTAAGCTGTGCTGTAAATCGCTGAATATAGCGGTCGTTGCGGAGCAGACGGTCTTCCATCTGAAAGCTGAAGGCAGCAGCAGTAAGGGTATCTTTGGTATTTTCTATCCAATATTTTACCATGCCTTCTTTTACATCCTGCTTATTTCGCCACTGAATATCTATGGTGGTGGTGGGGTCGTTGCTCCATGTCAGCATTGTTTGGTCAGGCTCCTGGGTAGCGGGGTGGATGTTTGGCGAAAAGCACCTATCAAATGTGCTTCGCGGGCACGCCCACGAATGGTTGAAAACAAGATTTGCCCTTGTAGTGATACTGGGACTTCTGAGAGTGTTAGGTCATCCCAATCATGGTAGGTAAAAGCCCCTACTTTCATTTCTTGATACTGTTGATTTTCAGGAAAAGTAGTTGATATTGTTACCTTATCGCCCTTTTTCTGGGGGCTTACACCAAGAAATACACTGGACGGTGTTTGTCAAAGCCATTGATGCCGAGTTCTATCTTACCTTTTTCAAACTGTTTTTGCCAAACCTCATACGTGTATTCTTCATTTTTAACTTGTAAATCCGTTTTCTTAAATCCGCTATTTTGAAGCCAAAATGGAGGTGTTTTTGGGCTTGGTTGCGCATGAGCGATACCACCACAGGTACATCCACTTCAAATACCCAATAGCGCGTTGCGAGGGTTTGTTTCTCTTCTTCTGATAGAAAATTAAGTATATAAGCTTGAGAAATTGTATCTAATTGGGCGGGTGTTAATTGTTTATATAACCGCGTTACTACCTTGTCCATTACTTCATGGACGGTGGTAGATGTCTGTGTATTTTTACATGAAAAAATACCCATAGACAACAGACTTAGTAAAATCTGTGTGGATAATAAAGAAAGTTTCGACATTTATTGAGCGGGGTATTGTTTTTCTAACCAACCAATCATCTTAGCAAATACATCTACTGCAGCCGCTGGACTCATTCCATGCTTTTCTTTAGGATAAAGCTCCAGTTGTGTCAAAGCTCCCAATGATTGCAGTTTTTTATGGAGGTTCTCGGCTTGGCTCACGTTGACGAGTGGGTCTTCCACTCCATGAAAAGAGATGGTGGGTACGGCACTTTCTTTGGTTAAGTGAAGCAATGGGCTGGCATCAAGGCAAATCTGCGCTTTTGGATCGGCTTCGCCCAAAAAACGAATGACGGTATTGTTGGCATCGCTACCATCGGCACGTACCGACTTATCCGATAAATCGGTAGGCCCCCAAAGATTTATTACTGTTTTTACTTGTTTTTTAGGATCGTGGGCGTAAGCATACAACATGGCTAAATGCGCTCCTGCACTTCCTCCCATAAGTGCAAATTCATTCCCATTAAATCCATATCTTGGGGCTTTGTCTGACAAAAAGGCGATGGCTTTTTTCACGTCTTCGATTTGGGCAGGAAACAAGTTTTTGCCGTCTTTCACCAAGCGATAATTGATAGATACAACCATGTATCCTTTTTTACCTACTAAATCATCAATTAGCAATTTGGGGAACTCACTTTTATCGCCTCTATTCCAAGAACCTCCATGAATATAAACAATTACTTTGGTATTGCTATTATGATTTTCAGGATAATAAGCGTCTAAGAGATTATCTTTCCCTTCGGCATTGCCGTAAGGTACATCGAGCAATGATTGGTACGAGGCTTTTTTAGGAACATCTGCTATTGTCTTGCCTAAACCATCGCGCCAGCCCTTTGATTTTAAGTAACTAATAAGTTCTTCGGGATGGTCTGTTTGCAAACCTGCTACCCCTTTTTGAAGTGCATTATTCCATGCCTCGTCCCCTTCTGAAGGGCTTTGCACATCTAACCAAACTGCTACACCATTTTCCTGTGCGACTTGTACCATGTCTTTGTCATAGACATTATCCAGTGCCTCTATTTTGACCTGCCCGAGAAAAAAGCCCAACTGGTCTTTATTTTTGACATCTTCAATCAGACTTGTCATCAACGGCATTTTAGGAGCTATGCTGCGCCATTGTTTATACTGTGGAACCTTATTGAGATATACCACCACTTGATTTTCCATACCTGCTGCTTGAATTTGCTTCCAAGTTTCAGGCACGTCGGCGTCTTTAAAATCTAAATAAATGTTGATTTTGTTTTTACACAGTTTCAAGACCTCGCTAAACAGCGGAATACGGTGTATGATGCCATCAGAAGGCTTATTATTTTTAATTTGTAGTTGCTGAAGTTCAGCCCATGTTTTTTCTTTGACTTTTCCTGTGCCATTGGTCATTCTATCTACGCTGTCGTCGTGGTGAACTACTAATAGACCATCTTGACTGGTACGTAAATCAATCTCTATATAATCTGCGCCACTTTTAATAGCAGCTTCATAAGAGGCTAAAGTATTTTCAGGCACATTGATATGATTTCCACGATGTGCAATTACCACCAATTTATGCTGTGCTACAGGCAAGGCATTTTGTGCCTGACTACCCAATACAGCTAGCCCAAGCAGTCCAATTAAAAAAGTAAAGTATTTTTTCATTTTATTTTTTGAGCTCTATTGCAGATTGATTTTCATGGGTAGCAAGGAGTTGATTGAAGTAATGCTCCAGAACAAGTGAATATTCTGGAGACATTTCATGTTCTCCAAGTCCTTCCAAGAACTCATCAAGCTCCCCTTGCGACAGTTTGTTATTCAATAGTTTGTCTATCAAGTATTCGGGACGGGAGCGTTCCATAATTTTATTGATTTATGTTCTTTCTGTCTTTCTACAATACAGCAAAACCCTACAAAAAGACTATTTTAAAGCACTTTTTTCTGGTCTGTCAAAAACACACGCGTACTGACAGTATAAGTTCCTACTCCTGTAGGATTTTTATATTTTAAGTCCACGTAAAAAGCTTTATAACCATTCCCTGCGTAGTCTTCCTTCAATTTGATACTCGACTGATTGGTAATACCCAAGCTTTTACTTGTCCACTTATCGTTTCTAAAATCCCGATCGGTAGAAGTAGCAGTCCATAATATCGCATCGACTAAATCATCGGGTGCTGTTTTGATAGACAGTTTTACACCTTTTTTGGTAGAAGAAACATCCCATGTAGGCGTAGGATAAACTTTTTGGTTGATGGTTGTCCCAAAAAATGCACTCAACGCCTCCAATGCTTGTGCACCACCACCAAGGTCATGACCAGCATTGGGTACATAATGAATCATGTTTTTGCCTGGAATTTGGGCATAGTAATGCTTGATAGCATCTACTGTCCAATATTCATCATTGGTACCAATAAAAATCAATTTAGGAACAGTTAATTTAGCCCGATAAGAATAGGGATCTACCATTTTCGTAATGGCACTGCCTTCTGGCGTACTGGCTGTTTGCGGAATTTCCAACTTGACATAATCTTCGATTTGCACACTATACTCTCCATAAGATTTGAGTTGATAGTCGAGGGTAGCAGGCATGTTGAGCATATCAATCACCATCGGAGCGATAGCCTTTACGCGGTTATCGTCAATAGCCGCCGACAACCATGTTGTCCAGCCACGCTTCGATGCACCAGTAGTTACAAAACCATTCACCTCGTGTTTGAGGTTTTGTTTGGCAAAAGCCTGCACTGCATCCATGGCTCTCACGGCACTTTTTACCATAGGGAATAGTAGAGGCCAAGAGTAATCGCCATCTTTCTTGAACTGATGAAGGGTATAAGAAATCAAAGCATCTTCGGTCAGTTTACCAAAAAGTGGCTGATTAGGTGCTTGTTTGAGCAAAACTACGATGGCTTTATTTTTGATGGCAATTCCTGCCAACGGTAGCCATAGTTTATCTGTTTTACTCCAGTTGGGCTGTTCTTCTTTATTAGAACCTCCCGTAATAAACAATAACGCTTGATCGTGTAGATTTTCTTTGGGAACAATCACCGTCATTTGGTGTCGCCAAGTAATGTTCCGCCATTTTTGAGAAGTAAGCAGCAAATTGTAGCCTGTGGCTTCACCCATTGGAAAAGAATCTTTGAGTTCCCACGCAAACGTATTATCACCGTTGTTGATATAGCTTTTAAGTGCTGTTTCAGGTGTAACGGTTTGTTGCGCGTAGAGACACAAATTGCCCATAAAAAGGCAAAAAAGAAGTGTAAGAGCTGTTTTGAATAAGGATTTTGTCATTGAGAGTAGCTGATTAATTAGGAATTATTAGATTTTTTCACAGATGAATTTTCTTTTCTTTGAGTAGTTTCAACAATCGTTCTGGCTCGTCTGTTTGAATAACATTTGCACCATGTTTCAATAATTGTAGTAATGCTTCTTCCCCATTGCCATTCTGAATAGCGGTATCAATAGGGCCAAGGGCATTAATCCATACTCGTGCCTTGTGACGCTTGATGGTATTGACGACTTCGGGAGTATAGAATGAAAAGTCAATATGCACCACTTCAGGTTGAAAGAGTCGAATAGCAGAATCGGCCATGGGCAATGAGTGTGCTCTTGGCATAAGCATATAGTTTTTGTCTTTTTTATCGACAAACGAAAGGGCATCATAATCACTATCAAAGAAGAAAACAATATCTTCTGTTCCAGTTTTATGGATTACATCTAATAGTGGCTGAAGCTTATCAGTTTTTAAGTCTAAATCAACCAAAATATGCCCTTTTGCCAACTTCAAAGCATCTTCTAAGGTAGGAATTTTATGAGTTGTGGTCTTTCCTTTGTGAGTTAAAAAATACTGATTCAATTCCAAAAAAGACATTTCTTCCAGTTTACCTTTACCTGTTGTTGTACGGTTGATAGTGCCATCGTGCATCAATACAGGCACACCATCGGTTGTTACTTTAACATCTATTTCTACGATATCTACACCAAGGCGAATCGCCTCTTTGATAGCAGCGAGAGAATTTTCAGGAAAATGGTTGTGAGCAGCCCGATGGGAAGCAACTAATACAGTATTGGAGGAAGAATTCAAAAAATCTTTTTTTATTTCGCTTACATTTCTTTGTCCAAAGCCACATAAGCCCACATATATTGTAACTACTATTGAAAGAAATACTCTTTTCATGAATTTAATTAATTAAGCATAATAAAATCAACTGTTTTTTATTCTGGTTTGGGGCTTTCTTTTACCAGTTTGAGTGCTTGTTCGATATAAATTTCGCCTGTCATCTCACCCAGACTTGTACGCGAAATATATTCGTACCGTTTAAAACTATTGAAATCAACCTTAGTAAGCATATACCCGAAGGCATCATTGGTCAGGCCAAATAAAAAAGGCAGTTTAGTATTCATATTCCGTTTGAGATAATAACCAATATTGGGCAATGCCTCGCCAGGGATAGTCAGGATTTGTGCTGGGCCAATATTGAGCAAATTCAATTGGGTAGTAGCCACGTCAGGCTTGGCATTTTCGTGTTTGAGTGGTGAGTTTTTGAGAATAAACTTCATCATGTCTGAGTCTATGGGAAACTCTAATTGCCGCGCAGCACAATATAAGGCAGGGTTTTCTAATACTGGCGCAGCACTTACAATCCGCAGGGCTTCGTCGGCCAATAGTTCACCTATTCTAATGCATTCTTCCCATGTATTAGCTTCTGTATTTCCTTCACGACGTGTATCAGCCGTAACCATTCCCCCCTGTGCACCATTGATAAAAACAGCGATACCGCCCACTTTGGCTTCTATGCGTTCGTACATAGGTCCACACATATCAGGACTAAGAATTCCTCGATTTGACCCAATGACCTCAGGATGAATGGCATAATTAACGAGGGTAGCAATGGTTTTGTTGTTTGATTTTGAAATGGCCTGAATAACTCCACAGCGTGGATCATACAAATGAGGCGCGTAGTAGTTGTAGGCAATGGCCCCTTTAGCTTCTTCTACTGCAATTTTCAACGTAGCAGGTTCTAATTTTATGATGGCTTCATTGACAGCATCAGCGATTTGCTTTACGCAATTGTCCAAGTATTTCAAATCGACTAAAGATTTCCCTGTTTGGTCAGGGAAGCCATAAGCATCAGGACCACTATGGGTATGAGAAGCCCCTATCAAGATATTTTCAGGCGGGATGCCTTTAATCAATGCCCGCGATCGATTGCCTAAAACAGAAGTCCAGCCCAAATTATCTACCCCAACAATGGCGATACGGGTTGTACCTTTTTCTAAGACCATCACACGGGCAAATAAATCGCCCTTTTTCTCGGTTGTTTTTTTAGGCACGCCTATTCCTCCCGAAGCAGGCAAAAGCGGATTGGGGGTGATAACTCGCAAGGCTGCCCCTACGCGCAAAGTTTGTGCATATACAGAAAAACAGGTAGTATATGAACAAAAGACTAAGGAAAAATAAATAAGATATTTTTTCATTTTGGTAACAAGAAGGGTGGAACATTTTCCACCCTTACCTTAGAATTTAAAAAATGGAAACTTTAAAACTACCAAGGTTTGCCGGTCCCTTGTACAACCCAAGGCTTTGACCAAGGACTATTTTTACCATCGGCTGCTGAAAAAGTCGTTGTTTCGAGTTTATTCATCGCCGTTTCGGTATTGGTTTTGTTGAGGTTACGTTCATCAAGCATATAGTAAAAACGAACAGGCAGTACAGTACGCTTGGCTGTTGGACCAGTTGTAAGTTCGGGAAAACCTGTACGACGGTAATCGAACCAAGCCTCTTGGGCGGCAGTCCAGCTTGAAATCCATTTTTGTTCTATGATTTGTTTCAATGTACCGTTATATTTAGCATCAGCTCCCGCAATATAGGCTGCATAGCTGCTTGTTAGCCCCCAAGTATCCATCGACGCTTTTACACCCGCCTCGTAGTGCGTTTTGGCATCACCTACAGCCCAACCTTTAAGAGCCGATTCGGCCAAGATAAATCGAACTTCTGCTGCCGACATCAAGCGGGATTTCAACAAAGGCCCTTTGGCTTGACGATAGATATCATTTACCCAAGATACATGTGGGTTCCTTGCTCCTTGTTCTGCCGTAGGGCTTAGGTTATAAGTAGCCCCGCCAAGCATTGCAGTAGGAAGACCAACATACTCATTAGTATTGTATTCTTTTCCTACCACTTTATCAGGCGAAAGGTAGCGTTTGTTTCCTTCAATCCTATCTGTTCCTTTTGGGAGTAAAGGATCCACTACTAACTGTATTTGTACTTTATTAGCCCAAACTCCCAAACGCGGATCTTTGAGAGCAAGCAATCTATCCACAAAAGTAGCGGCCATTTTAATACGACGATAATTGCTTTCACTGGCATCATAAATGGCATTAGAAGGCCAAGAATCTTCGTTACTGTTGCCTGCAAAAGGCATAGCGGCATCGTCGGCTATAGCAGTAATGATGGGATATTGCGTAGCATTACCCACGATTTTTTCAATCCCTGCTTTGGCAACATCCGCTTTTTTAGCCGAAATACGCATGTAATAGCGCAATGCCAATGAATTAGCCAGTTTTCGCCATTTAGTCGGATTTCCTTGGTAATACACATCTGCTGTTCCTGTAGTGATGGGGTATTCAGCAACTGTTTTGGAAAGTAGCGTGTTAGCCTTCTCTAAATCAGCCAAAATGCCTGTGTAAATAGTTTCTTGCGTGTCATAGGCAGGAAAAGTGTTTTCACCGCCCCCTACTGCGCCCTTTAAAGCCGCTGTATAAGGTGCATCGCCCCACAAATCAGTGATAAGGCCAAACATCATAGATTTCATAACCAAGGCAATGCCTTGGTGTAGTTCTGAATTAATTTCTACCCCGCGGTCATATACATACTGATTGTTGCGGAGAATATCATAATAACCTGTCCAACTTTGGCTTCCTCCCCAATCGTAGTCGTTGTGGCCACCACTCCAACCATCTTTTTGGGTATGCTGCATAACCCCCGCAATGTCTTGATAACCCAGATTGACAAAAGCCTTGCCTGCTTCTGTCAAAACTGTAGAAAGCACAAGATTAGGATTGGCCGTGATTGGATTTACTCCATTAGGGTTTTCGTTGAGTACAGTTAAGTCCTTACAAGAAAATACTGTGCAAGAAAACAAAACCACGAAGCAAGTGAATTTAAGTGTGTTCGCTTTCATTTTTTTATTTGTTTATGTTTCCTTAAAATGTTAAACCTAATTTAAACCCGACAGGTATGACCCAAGGATTGACATTGTAGCGTTCAATTCCTTGTTTGAATTGGCTACCTGCTTGTACCCCTGCTTCTGGCTGAAAGGCATTTTCGGGGTCAATGTTGATTTTAGCGGCAGTCCACATAATGATATTTCGGCTATAAATGGAAAAATTGGCACTCTGAACACCTACCTTCTTCAGCCAGTTTTGCGGCAAATCGTAACCCAAGGAAATTTCTCTTAATTTCAAGAAAGAAGCATCATATAAAAACGCCCGTGTAAACGACCACGCCGTACTGCCTGCAAAAGGTAAAATAGCCGTACCCGCAGCGCCCAAATTTTCTTTAAATCCTGTTGGGTTTCCATTGGCATCATAGCCCGTAGCAATCACCCCTGGAATAAACACCCCACCATGTGGAAGTGTATAAGGGCCATATTTGAAGGGATAGCCGCCATAGTCGGGGGTTGGACCACCCACCAATGGGAAATAATTGCCATTGATTCTGATAAGTTGATCTTGATTAGCCACCAAATAATCCCGCAAGGCTTGCCCTGTTAAACCATTGGGATTGATGAGTTTATCCAAGAAAAGTTGTGATTGGCCATTTTCTTCTCCATAACGGTAGGTTTGTGATACAAAATCGCCCCCATTTCTCCAGTCAAACGACATACTCAAGCTAAAGCCCTTGTAAGAAATAGAGGTTTGCATACCCATAATAAACTTCGGATTGAAGTTCCCAATCTTATTTTTGGTATTGATGGCATCAATAGATTGCCACTTACCTGTGGCATCCAAAATAGGGTAGCCATAGTAAGGAGATTCTTTGTTTTCGACAGTTACAATTTTGGCATCATATATATCTCCGATTTCTTCACCTACATACGTCCATGCACCTCCTTTGGCATCTGTCCATAAGGTATAATAAGGCAAATCATCTGACAAGGCTTTGATAGTGGTACGATTGCGCGTCAGATTGGTGGTCAAATCCCATCTCCAACTATTTTTATCAATAACTGTGCCGCCCAAGCTAAATTCAAACCCTTTACTAACCAACAAACCCGCGTTGATATTCTTCAAAGAATAGCCCGACGAAGGAGGTAATTTTGTACTCAAAATTTGGTTTCGATTCTCAACCATGTAGTAAGTACCTGAGAAACGTAGGCGGTTTTTGAAAAGATTTAAATCTACTCCCGCTTCATATGAGGTAACGATTTCGGGTTTAAGATCAGAAATAAGCAATGTACCTGGTGTACTAAGACGAGGGATACCGTCCCAGGTGCCTGCATTACCCAACGTTCCTAAAAGTTGGTACGGATTAGCATCATTACCTACTTGTGCAAAACCTGCCGGAGTTTCAACAAACTAACTTGATTAGACAAAGGCAGCATTTCATTGGCCAATAAGCTCAAAGAAGCCGATGGATAGAAGTAAGAGCGATTAGCTGCGGGTAGCGTACTCGACCAATCATTACGAGCCGTTACGTCCAAAAATATCATGTCTTTAAAACCAAAGTTGGCCAAGGCATATCCGCTATAAATGGCTCTTTGAAACCATGTACTGTTGTAATCTAAATTGGCAGGTGCAATATTCTGGATATTATAAACCCCTGGTACAATAAGCCCTGTTCCTCCTTTGGTAGCATTAGTCACGTTCGAGCCTTTTTGATAACGGGCATTTCCTCCCAACGAAAGTGAAAGACTAAAATCCTTAATGTCTTTTTTATAAGTAGCCAAGAAATCGGCATTGCTTTCGAAATTAGCAATATTAATAAGCCCATATGCACCGCGAGGATCTTGGGTATAGCTATTAGCGATTTTCAATTCACGGCGCTCGTTGTAGGTATCTACGGCATACCTTCCCATCAAACTAAAAGCAGGTGAGATTTGCCAATCAGCCCGAACGTTTCCAAACACACGGTCGCGTGTGAAGCCATTATTTACTTCATTAGCTAAAAAATAGGGATTATTATAAACTCCCTTAAATTGAGAACGTTGTTGCAACCCTTCTTGGCCCGGTAGCCAGTAATTTTCTAACTCCCTAATATCTGTATGAGGAGAAACGGCATAGGCCCATTGGAGAGGGTTGGTTCCTCTATTACCAGCAGGGCG
Source organism: Spirosomataceae bacterium (assembly GCA_041392315.1). GTDB lineage: Bacteria > Bacteroidota > Bacteroidia > Cytophagales > Spirosomataceae > Runella. The sequence continues at coordinate 111,488 of JAWKMH010000013.1, forward strand.
GTTGTTAGAATTAGAACGGCTCAAATCAAGGGTACTACTGATTCTTAATTTTTCATTCAATTTAACCGATGTATTTAGATTCAGGGTATTTCTAAATAAATCTGAATTAGGAATAATACCCCTGTTCTGCATATTAGAATATGATAACCGATAGCTGTATGTATCATTGCTATTAGCTACTGCTACTCCATTGGTCGTAGTAATCCCTGTCTGTACGAAATTTTGCACATTATTGGGGTGCGATACTAAGGGCATTTTGATGGGTTTACCATCAGCCCCAAGTGGGCTATTCCATTGCACTTCTTCATAACCTTTGTCTAATGCTGCTCCATAGGTAGCTCCTACATTTTCTTCGATGAGTTTTCCGAAAGGGTTCGACAATGGTGTACCACTAATTGAAGAAGGAATAGCCGAATATTGTCCTGGGCCAAACTGCGTCTGCCATTTCAAGAATTTAAAGGGGCGATCAAAAACGGTGTTGGAGGTGACCGAGACCGTCATCTTTTTAGCTTTTGAGCCATTTTTAGTCGTAATAAGTACTACGCCATTTCCTGCTCGTGAGCCGTATAAGGCTGCTGCACTGGGTCCCTTTAAGATAGAAACGCTCTCAATATCGTCGGGGTTAAGATTAGAAATAGAGTTTCCAAAATCAGCACGATTGTCATTACCTACTTGACTGATGTTATTGAGGGTATTGGCCAATGGTACACCATCTACTACAAAGAGAGGTTGATTATCACTACTCAAAGAAGTAGCACCACGAATCACCATACTGACCGAAGACCCTGTACCACCTGTAGAGCTAATAGATACCCCTGCCACTTTTCCTGCCATGGCATTGAGCACATTTTCTTGTGCCACGCGATTCATCTCTTTGCTATCTACTTTTCCTACCGAATACCCCAGCGATCTTTCTTCTCGTTGAATGCCAAGAGCCGTTACAACAACCTCTTTGAGATTTTCTGCTCCTGGTATCATGACTACATCTACTACACTTCGATTACCCACTGCTACCTCCATAGCATCATAACCAACAAATGAAAAGACCAGTGTAGGATTACTTCCGCTCACTTCAATACTATAATTTCCTGTTCCATTACTGCTGGTTCCTTTTTGTGTTCCTTTCAGTACAATATTTACCCCTGGCATGGTAGTTCCATCATCCTTGGAGGTAATTTTTCCAGAAATGGTTCTGGTTTGACTCCATGCGTCCGAAATACTAAGCAAAACAGCCACGGTAAGCAAAGCTAAATACCTCGAGGCTCGTCGAAAAGTAGCATTTTTATTCATGATTCTATTTGGTTAAATGGTTATTGGTAACATTGTTACTCGATTTACCTAAAAACAGACTATTGGAGTTGTGATTATTTTTTTCAAAGATTTATTACATAAAAAAAGGGCAGATAATTACTGCCCTTTTTTGCTCAACTAACCCAAAAAATTACCAAGGCTTGCCAGTCCCTTGGATTATCCAAGGTTTAGACCATTGGCTATTTTTTCCTCTTAAACCTGAATGTTTCGTTGTTTCAAGTTTATTAATTGCATTATCAGTATTGGTACGATTAAAGTTAATTTCGTTATCACCATAATTAAATCTTACTGGCAATACAGGCTCTGAGGAGGCTTGTCCAGCTTTCAAAGCAGGGAGTCCTGTTCTGCGATAGTCAAACCATGCTTCCGAGGCAGCTGTCCAGCCTGCTATCCATTTTTGTTCCATAATTTGTGCCAGTGTATTATTGAAAGCTACACCAGATTTAACGATGTAAGCATCGTATTGCGCTCCTACTCCCCAAGTTTCAAGCGAGTTTTTAACTCCCGCATTGTAGTGAGATTGCGCAGTACCAACAGCCCAACCTTTGGTAGCGGCTTCTGCCAATATAAACGATGCTTCTGCTGAAGAAGCCAAACGTGCCTTTAATAAGCCTCCCGAACTGCCACGATATACCTCTGCCAGCTGAGATACATGTTGATTTTGTACCGTCTGCCCAGGCGTTGGGTTATTGTTGTAGTAGTCAGGTTGTCTTAATCCCGCAGGTATGCCCACATATTCGTTGGTATCTAAGGTACCTGTGTAGAGCTTGGGGTTATAATGGCGTGTAAACTTAGCTCCTTTTTTAACTTCGGCTAAAAACGCAATGTCTGTTAGATAACTTACCGTCTGAATGACTCCATCCTTGCGTATGAACTTATCCACTGCTGTTGGAAGAGTTTCATCTGCTACCCACCGTACATATACGGGAGCAAACCATACTTTCAGACGTGGGTCATTGTAACTCAAAAGGGTACTCATCAAAGCTTGAGCGGGTTTTTTTCTTCTAAAATTAGATTGTTCTTGGTCAAAAGCCACAGCTCCAGGCCAAGAGTTACCCGAGGTTGCTCCAATGTAATTCATAACAGCATCTTCACTGGGAGTTTTGATATAAATACCCGATGAATAAATGGCTTCAATTCCAGCTTTAGCTTCAGCAGGCATTTTTTCGGAGATACGCATATAATACCTTAACAACAGCGTGTTCGCAAATTTTTGCCATGACGTAGGATTACCTCCATAATAAATATCATAGCCAGCAGTATAGCCAGTAGCATCTTTTGAAGCAAAAAGAGCAGAAGCAGCCTTTAAATCGTCAATAATACCTTTATAAATTACTTCTTGGCTATCAAATGCGGGGGCTAAAAATTCATTAGAATCGTTGCCTTTTACAGCATTGGTATAGGGAGCATCGCCCCATAAATCTGTAATATTACCAAATATAAACGACCGCATTGTAAGAGCTATACCCTGATGTAGCTTATAATTGAGAGCCACGGAACGCTTATACATAAACTCATTGTTACGAAGCATATTATACCAGCCACTCCAATCCTGCGGGCCCCAATCATAGTGATTGATTCCCCCAAACCAACCATCGTGTTGGATATGTTGTACTACGCCTGCAACATCTCCATAGCCAAGCTCTAAATAGCTACGAGCAGCACTGTTCATTACCTCTGGCATTACTAAGTTAGGGTTGGCCGAGGCTGGGTCTATCCCATTGGGGTTTTGATTGATTTCGGATAAGCGTTCGTCGCAAGAAGACGCAACGACTACCGCAAGAACCAAGACCGATTTTGATATGAGTTTTAACATTTTCATCGTAGTGATTTTTATGTTATTTTTTACAAATTAAAGTTTAATTTAAATCCAACAGGAATCGTCCAAGGCATCACATTTTGAAGCTCAATTCCCTGTCTGAAACGGCCCCCATCAGCTTGGAAAGCTCTTTCAGGATCGATACCAATTTTTGCAGCGTTCCAAAGCATTAAATTTCTGGTAAATATAGAGATGCTGGCATTCCGAAAACCCCCGATATTAGGGATGTTATAACTTAATGAAAGTTCTCTCATCTTTAGATAAGAAGCATCAAACGTAATCTGCTTATTGAAGCTCCAAGGATATGTATCCGTAATTGGATAAATGTTTGTGCCTGCACCACCTAAATGCTCTTTATAAGTGCCGTCAGCTTGAAGAATTACTCCTGGAATAAAAGCACCATCACCATCTGTACCAAGTCCACCTGTTGCTTTGGTATGCCCTCCTACTCGTGGGAAATTACCATTGGTAGGGATAATGTATTTTTCGGGATCTGATTTCAATAAGGCAATTAATTCGGCTTCTGAATACAAACCCCCTGGAATAAGATTGTCTATTTGTCGTTGTGATTTCCAGTCAGATTCTCCGTAGCGATAAGTATAGGACTGGAAGTTACCTCCTATTCTTGCATCAAAGCTCGCTGCTAATGAAAAACGTTTATAAGAAAGTGTAGCTTGCATACCCATAATAACCTTTGGGTTAAAATTCCCTACTTTTTCACGGGCAGTACGGTCGTTTACTGCAATCCATTCTCCATTGTTATCAAGAATAGGCCAACGATAATAAGGCGATGAAGCATCCTTGACAGTAGCATAGCCTCGGCTATATATATTACCAATTTCTTCTCCTACAAAAGTAAATGCTCCTCCATTGTTATTGTCCCATAACTGATAGAAATCCATACCTGGGGTCAATTCCTTAATGGTGGTACGATTACGCGTAAAATTCATGTTTAGGTCGAGGTTCCAACCATTTTTATCACGAATAGGAGTCCCTCCCAAATTAATCTCCCAGCCTTTGCTCGCCAACAAACCCGCATTGATGAGTTTACTATTAAAGCCAGAAGATGAAGGGGTAGTGATACCTAATATTTGGTTTTTATTTTCGACATAATAATAAGTTCCTTCAAAACGAAGGCGGTTATCAAAGAAGCCTAAATCAACACCAAGCTCTGTAGAAGTTGCTATTTCTGGTTTTAATTGTGCATTCAATAGCGTACTTGGCACACCCGTTGTAATCAAGCTACCCCAAGTTCCTGTGCCAAGGGTTGGCTCCAATTGATAAGGGTTAGCATCATTTCCTACCTGTGCCCAACCTGCTCTAAATTTAAGAAGTGAAATCGATTTAGGTAAATCAAAGGTATAGTTGGCCAACCAACTCAAAGAGGCAGAAGGGTAGAAATAAGAGCGGTTATCAGCAGGAAGGGTGCTTGACCAATCGTTACGGGCAGTCAGGTCAAGATATACCATATTTTTATACCCCAAAGAAGCCATTCCATATAAGCTATATATGGCTTTTTGGTTGGTAGCATTGCTTACTTGAAGAGAGGCCAACGGAATATTTGAAACTCTATAAAGCCCCGGAACAGTAAGAATACTGCCACCCATATAATCTTCCTTGTAATTCTGTGTCATGTAGTTACCACCACCCGACACACTTAGGTCGAATGAATTGATATTCTTTTTGTAAGTAAGCAAAAAGTCAGCATTGGTTTCTTTACGGCCAATTCCCTGCAAATAGTATCCCCCATTTCTGACACGGTTATAGCTCCAAGGAATTTTAGTTTCGCGGTCTTCTACAAACATATCATGCGAAATCCGAGCAAAAGCCGTCAGTTCTGATGTAATGTTGTAATCTAACTTCATATTACCATAAATACGATCCCGATTGAAACCATTGTTAATCCCATATGCCAAGAAATAAGGATTATTGCCACTGGCGGGTGCATTTTGCTTGATTTGCTCATTGCCAGGCACCCAATAGTCTTTCATGGTCGTAACATCTAAGTGAGACCACTGATAAACGGCTTCCAGAGGATTTGCCCCACGGTTGGCTGTAGAAGGGCGATTATCTGACTGAGAGCGCACAAAATTCAAATTGCTATTAAGTTTGAGCTTACTATTGATTTCGTAAGTACCTGAGGCCGAAATAGAATGACGTTTTAAATCTGAATTTGGAATCAAACCCTGATTACCCATGTAGTTGTACGATACACGGTACGTGGTTTTGTCATTAGAACCAGAAATAGCGATATTATTGGTAGAAGTAATTCCTGTTTGTAAAAAATTCTTCATGTTGTCTTTGTAAGACCTCAACTCCGTTGGAATTTGTTTGCCACTTGCATCTAATGGACTATTCCATTGAACAGCAGTAATACCTTTGTCTAATTCTGGTCCTCCCCAATAAGCAGAGGTTTCATCTAAACGGGCATTACGGTCTCCATTGGCATATTTATAATGAAAGTCCAAGAAACGATATGGGGTTTCAAAAACATTGCTTGTCGAAAAAGACACGCCCATTCCTTTCCCTTTTTTACCAGTCTTCGTAGTAATCAAAATAACTCCGTTTCCAGCTCTTGATCCATACAGGGCTGCCGCACTGGGGCCTTTCAATACAGAGATACTTTCTACATCATCTGGGTTGATGTCTGAAATGGCATTACCATAATCCACGTTGTTACGGTCGCCCATAGTACGTGTGTTATTAAGACCATTTGCAACAGGCACTCCATCAATGACAAAAAGCGGCTGATTATCATTACTCAATGAGGTGGCACCTCTTATAATGACACTAACCGACGAGCCAGCCCCACTTGTTTGATTGATATTAACCCCCGCTACACGACCTGAAAGTGCATTTAGGACGTTTTCTTGAGGAACGTTCACAATATCTTTACCAGATACTTCTCCAACTGAATACCCTAAAGAACGTTTTTCTCTTTTGATACCAAGAGCCGTTACTACAACTTCGTTAAGGTTTTCTGCACCAGGGATTAATTCTACATCAATTACATTTCTGGCACCTACTGGAATCTCTAAAGCATCGTAACCCACAAAAGAGAAAACCAAGGTAGGATTGCTACCGTTTACTTCGATGGAATAATTTCCCGAAGCATTGCTACTTGACCCTTTTTGAGTCCCTTTAATAATTACGTTTACCCCAGGCATAGCAGAACCGTCTTCTTTTGAAATAACTTTGCCTGTTACTGTTCTGGTTTGTGCCCAAGCCGAACCAAAGCCAACCCCTATCACCGCTGCTACCACAAGCAATGGTCTGAGTGTTCGTTTGAGAATAAATGTTAAGTTCATAGTTGTACTGAATTGTTTAGATGATTACTACACCAAAATACTTCGTTCGTATTACCTTGTACTATTAATACCTCAAAAAAAATTTAAAAAATTATCAATTTTAAAAAAGTCAACAACCTGTAAATCAACAATATTCTATCCTCTATTTTTAAAAACAGGGTTACAATTAAGCCAGCTTTTTAAATTAAAATTACCTTGAAAGAAGATTTCAAGATAGTGGAAGATTTTTAAGGTGTGGTTATGGTATGGATATAATGGAAAACTATAATACTGCGGCTAAGTCCACGCGGCCTCGGAGAAATTGTTTTGCTTTTACAAGCTGATTTTTAACCGTATTTTTAGAAATTTTCATTAATTCTGCAATTTCCTGATAAGATTTACCTTCTTCAATATTAAGCTTTAAAATAATCTTTCTTTTTCTGATAGAGTTTATTCCTTCTCTTAGACAGACAATTTTTGCATCCTCAATGTCCGTTTCGTCGTTATTTACTTCCCCCATCTTCTCGTAATAATGTTGTTTTATTGCCTGAGACTTTTCCATTTTCTTAAAATAATCAAAAGCCAAATTCCTCAAGCATGTAAACAAATAAGAGCTAAAATTCAAATCAGGATTGATTTGATTGCGTTTTCCCAAATCTTGATAAACACATCATGAATCATGTTTTCAGCTTCTTCTTCGTCTTTAACGAGCGAAACACAAAACTTGATTGCAGGAGTTTTATAATGATTATATAGTTCTGCAAAGGCTACTTGGTCTCCTTGGATAACTCTCCTTAGAATATTTTCGTTGATGCAGGCCATGGTGTAAGGTTTTGGGTGAATAGGAAGGAATAAACCAACAAAATTTGTGTTTTGTGAAGTAAAGGTAAATCATCTGACAGAAAAAAACGTATCAAATTGCGTAAATATATCCTCAATTTGCGCAATCAAAAAATATGATAATAAAAACATAATACAGGACTTAATTTAGGCATATTTTCATAATATAGAAATCTTAAAATTTAACAAATAGGCAATAGCCTTGTGTGGAGTGTGATCAGTATTATGAAGGACAATCTTTTATATTGGGTATGAATCGCCTCTACAGATTTATTTTTCTTCATCTAATATATGTATGCCTAATTGGATTGAGTTCTTTCATCTTAGTTCGAGGACAAATCCATGAGAAAGTTTATAAAGACACTCATTTTTGGCAAGAAACCCACGAAGCATATCCAAATGTGGCTGGTGAAGTAAGAAGTATTATTGTTGCCAAGTCAGATGTTTGGGTAGCTACTTCCTTAGGAGTCTTTGTAAAAAAAGCGAATCAATCAAATTGGCAATCTATCTTTGGTCAAGAAGACAATGAGCCTGCTTATTCGGTTACAGCCGATGCCCAGTCAGATGTTTGGATAGGTACTTGGAAAGGACTCTATCGCTTTCAAAATAACCAGCTCCAACAATTATCTGGGGTCGAAGCACCTATTTCTGTTGTATGCTCAACCCCAGAAGGTGTATATGCCATTGGCCCTAAAGGGATTTGGCTTTTTGATGGTAAAATTTTTGTAAGGAAAGCTACGGAGATACCACGCTCTGTACGTAGTGCCGTCTCGGACTATGAAGGTGGGTTATGGTTGGCAAGCGATGTCGGACTGTACCATATTAATAAGGTAGGGAAAACACGCATTTTACGCAATCAAGATGAGGTACAAAGCGGCTATATAAAAGGCATAACTATCGACAAAAATCACAACCTTTGGGCAGGAGGCTTAGGCGGAGTAAGTGTGATTCAAGGTTTCAAAAAAATACGGGCCATTAGTACAGCCCAAGGTTTACCTACCGTCTATGTAACTTGTCTTAACACCGCTCCAGATGGTACAGTATGGGTAGGCACTGAAAAAGGCGTTGTGCGCTATGCTCCCGATAATACGCATTCATTACGTTTTAGTCAGCGGTGGTTGCTCAACGACCATGTAAAAGACATCGCTTTTGACGAAAACGGAAACGCCTGGATCGCCACACCAAAGGGAGTTAGTGTTATCAAGCGTCAGAAAATGACTTTGGCACAAAAAAACGACTATTTTCAGGCTATATTACTCAAACGCCACATCCGCACACCATGGATAGCAGGCCAATGTAAATTAGTAAAAGCAGGAGATCTTAGTACTTGGCAACCTGAAGACGACGATAATGATGGCGAATATACTGGAAATTATCTTGTCATGGAAAGTTTTCGCTACGCTACCACCAAAAGCCCTGATGCTAAATTGAATGCAAAAAAAGCTTTCGATTTTTTGAAGTTACTCCAAGACATAACCGATACGGAAGGCTTTTTTGCCCGAACCATTGTCCCCGCCGATTGGACTGAAGTACACGATGGAAATCAAACCTATACTCCTCAACAATTGGCTGAAGAATTAGTAAAAGAACCCCGCTTCAAGCCAGTAGAAGTGCGATGGCATCAATCAAAGGATGGTCGGTGGCTTTGGAAAGGTGATACCAGTAGCGACGAAATGTGTGGACATTTCTTTGGTTATTATTTTTATTATGAATTAGTAGCTGACGAGGCAGAAAAAACAGTGATTGCCAAACATGTAGCCAAAATCATGGACTATCTTATCGCACACAATTTCAATTTTGTGGATGTAGATGGCAAAGCAACTCGTTGGTCGGTATGGTCGCCTGAGCAGCTCAATCGTGATGCTGAATGGGCACCAGACCGCGCTCAAAATTCGATGGAGCTATTGGGTTTCCTCAAACTGGCTCACTACATGACCCACAACGAAAAGTACCAAAAAGAATATCTAAGACTCATCAATGAGGAGCATTATTTGGAAAATATGGCCCAAGTGCTTCACCAAAATCCCGCTTGGTTTATTTATTTTGATGTAGTGTTGCAAGCCTACATTTATCCCATTTTGCTCAAATGCGAAACTGATCCACAACGACTATCATTTTATAAAAAACACTTTGACGATTGGTTTGAAAAACGCAAAGGCGACCAAAACCCGCTAATCAATTTTATTTACTGCTATGCAACTGACAAGAAAGTAGAACTTACCAATTCTGTCAATTTTTTGATAGATACCCCACTCGATCTCATTGATTGGCCGATTGATCACAGTAAACGCGAGGATGTTAAAATCGTGCGTGAGCCTGTTTTGGAAGACGAGCAAGTCAATACATTACAACCTCCAAGTATCCGAATGACCGTTCGCTGGGATAAAAATCCTTGGACAGCCAAAGGCGGCGACCCCCACCGTGAGCGAGAGCCTGTCTTTTGGCAATTGCCCTACTGGATGGGTCGTTATTTGGGTATGATTCGCTAATATTTTATTCAACATTTATCACAATTTCAATGTCCCTTATCAAATCTTTAATCCTAAGCTGCCTTGTAGCTCTATTTATGATTTCTTGTTCTAAGAAATCTACCACTCAGCCCGTCCATGAAGATATACCTTTCCTACAGGATTATAGTATTAAATATTATGCAGAGCCTGCCAACGGCGCGCTTCTATCGGCCTACCACGACCGCAATGGTGTCATAAAGGTTCTTTCCAGCACCTGGATTATTACAACCTTACAATGGGCATTTTTATACCACGGAAAGCTACAAGCAGACGGTACTTATCGCCCAATGAAAGATAAAAAAATAGCGGCGATGGATAGCTATGAAGAACAATTTGTGTATTTGGACAACAAAACTGTATTAAGCAATGCCTGGGCAGGAAAACTCTTTACTAAACACCAACTACCTGATGCTAAGGTTTTTGCAGCAGGCAAAGATTTTACTTTTTTAATAGCTGATGGCAATGCCTTACAATTAGTCAGAGATACTACTTCTCTTTGGAAAGGTCATATCACCGACGAGGTAGTATCTATTCGCTATCAAAGTAATGCGGCTACCTTTTGGATTTTGGGTAAAAAATCGCTCCACACATTAACCAACAATCAACTCACTCAAGTCTTTAAAGGAGCAGGTTTTACAGCCTTTGACTTGACTGTGGATACCCAAAAACTCATTATCGGCACCAACGACGGCTACTTGGTATGGGATATGACTACTCAAAAACAGGTAGGCGAAATTCACAAAAAACTTCCTTGTACCGAGATAACTACCGTAAAATCTGTGGGTGATAAAATTTGGTTTGGTACAACCATGGGTGCGTTTGCACTCCGCACCGACGGTAAGTTTGACTACTACAATGGCGAACGTTGGCTACCAAGCAATGATGTAGTTCATATTGCTGAAGGCCCCAATAAGTCAATATTGATACTAACAAAGGCAGGATTGGGACAAATTTGTTTCAAAGAAATGACCCTTCACGACAAAGCCATGTATTACGAAGAGCAAGTTCGTAGTCGCCATATTCGCAATGGCTTCAATGCTTCGTTGGATAACATGGAAAAAGGCAATATTGCCTCTGGCTATTTAGCTGATTCTGACAACGACGGCCTTTGGACTTCCATGTATTTGGGCGGTGAAATATTCCGCTATGCCGTTACCAAAGACCAAGACGCACTCAAAAATTGCCGCGAAGCACTCGATGCTATGGAACGGCTCTATACTATCAATCCTGTTCCAGGATTTCCTTCCCGTTCTTTTGAACGAAGTGGCTATATCCCACAACTCGCTGATCCCGACCGCTGGCAACACGCCACTGATCCCGAATGGGATTGGAAAGCTACCACCAGTAGCGATGAAGCTGTGGGGCATATTTTTGCCTTTGGTGTCATGGCCGAACTCATAGACGACCCCGACATGAAAGGTCGCGCTATTACGCTAATTGACACATTGATGGCACATATCGTCAAAAATAATTATTACCTCATTGACTACAACGGACAGCCTACCACTTGGGGGCGTTGGAGTCCTGAATACACGAATGCTTTCCCTAAAAACGTAGGCGATCGCAAAATTACCTCTTCCAACTTAGTGGCTATGCTCCAAACAGCTTACCATTTTACCAAAAGAGAAATCTACAAAGAAAAAGCCTTTGAGCTGATGAACAAACATGGCTATTTTGAAAACCTGATGCGGCCTATGAAAGAAATTGGGCCTGCTCCTGGCAACGCTGACGCACTCAGTAAGGAACTGTCTGATGGTTGGAATCACTCCGACGATGAAATGTATTTTGTGTGTTATTGGGGATTGTACCGATATGCGTTTAATGATACCCTCAAAATCCGATACAAAGAGGCCATTATAGACCACTGGCAAATAGAACGTCCCGAAAAAGAGGGAGCTTGGAATATATTTACAGCTTTGACGGGTACAAACGAATTTGATTTAAAAGAAGCCATTTGGTATTTACAAGAGCATCCGCTTGATTTGATTGATTGGGCCATCTCTAACAGCCATCGTAAAGACATCGAAAAAATAGCCCCTAACTTTCGTAACCAAACTCTCAAGGAAGTGTTGCCTCCCGACGAGCGGCCTGTGCAACGACACAATGGCAATATGTTCAATTTAGACCGCAATGGCAGCAATGGCACTTCTGAACATAGCGCTGGAGATATCTGGCTGTTGCCCTATTGGATGGGACGGTATCTTGGTGTGATTAGTGAACCTAAAAAGTAAGCACGACGGTGGGGGGATTATTGCCTTTTGTATAATAATTGCCCCACCCGATTAATGTGCGCTTTTAACTCCTTATTTTTAATTTTGTCATAATCTTGCAAATCCACCTTATAAGGTAAATCGCTGTCGTCCAAATCCAACAAGACTGCACCAATAAGATGTCTATTAGATGTCTTTTCTTTCATCGCCAAATCTATATCGCTTCTTTCGGTATAGTTTCCTTTGGCCCGAGAACCATAGACAATCACCTCTTCAATTGAGTCGTATTTACTGAATATGTTTTTCAGTAATTCGATGTATTTTTCTGTTAGTCCGAATTGAATAGCCATAGTTATCTTTCGATTAAACTTAAATAAAAACCTTCCAAAGTATTGATGTATTTGTCAATAATAGAAGGGATAATACCTTCGAAGGTTTCAAAATCATAAGTATGACTCATTAAATTTCGGTCGTTTATCATCTCTAACCACGATTCTTAATATTTGAAATGTATTTGGCTTGAAAGCCTTCCTCTAATCACAGATTTGGGAGATATTTTATCTAATAATAATCCATCACTCTCCATTTTATCTTTAAGGTTTCCAGGCCAATTTAATGTAGTTCAAATCGCTGAATAATCCCCTCTTTTTCCAATTGGAGATAAAGTATTCATATTCAACATTTTTAACTCTTCAATAATCCTATAGCTCTACTAAAATTATTGAAACGCTGTTTCCATCGTATGTCTTCTTCCATCTTACTTCTTTTTTAGGTTTCTGATAATTCAACCATCTGTAGCGCTATAGGCGTACGGTAAATGGCATATAGCTAAACAAAAAGGAGCATTTGTCAAATATAAACACTGTTTCCCAAAAATAGTCTTTGGTCGAACACTATTTTATTCAACCCGAATAAGTGTTAGTTTTGTATCTTAAAATATTTCTTAAAGAATTAGTCCGTTGTTTTCTGCATTTGTAGAACAACAATATGCAAGCTAATACGAACCAGCATGAGTGAAATTATCAAAGAATCCACCGACGAAAAGTCGTTAAACTTCATCGAACAAATCATTGAAGAGGATGTTCGCAATGGCAAGCATGGCGGACGTGTGCTAACTCGTTTTCCACCCGAACCCAACGGCTACTTGCACATTGGTCATGCCAAATCTATTTGTCTTAATTTTGGTGTAGCACAAAAATACGGTGGCGCTACCAATTTACGTTTCGACGATACCAATCCTGTTACCGAAGATACCGAGTATGTAGAATCTATCAAGGCAGATGTTCAATGGCTTGGCTTTCAGTGGATTAATGAATTTTACGCTTCTGATTACTTTGATTATCTCTATGAGTTTGCGCTAAAACTCATAGAGAAGGGATTGGCTTATGTAGACGATTCTACTTCGGAGCAAATGGCTACTATGAAAGGTACACCTACCGAAGCAGGTACCAACAGTCCCTACCGAGATAGAAGTGTAGAAGACAACTTAGACTTGTTTGTGCGCATGAAAAACGGCGAATTTGCTGAAGGCTCACGCACACTCCGCGCCAAGATAGACATGGCTTCGCCCAATATGATCATGCGCGACCCTGTGCTGTACCGCATCAAATTTGCCCATCATCATCGCACAGGCAACAAATGGTGTATTTATCCCTTATACGATTTCGCCCACGGTCAATCAGACTCAATTGAAGAAATCACGCACTCTATTTGTACACTGGAGTTTGTGCCACACCGCGAATTGTACAATTGGTGTATCGAAAATTTAGAAATTTTTCCTTCTAAACAGTACGAATTTTCGCGTTTGAATATCACCTACACTGTGATGAGTAAGCGGAAACTACTTCAACTCGTCAATGAAGGGCATGTAAACGGTTGGGAAGATCCACGTATGCCTACACTTTCAGGTATGCGCCGGCGTGGCTATACCCCCGAAGCTATCAGAGATTTTTGTGAAAGAGCAGGTGTGACCAAAAACATCCAGTTGATAGACATCAGTCTTTTAGAGTTCTGTGTACGCGAGCACCTCAATAAAGTAGCCGAACGACGCATGGTAGTACTGGACCCTCTCAAAGTGGTAATCACCAACTATCCCGAAGGCCAAGTAGAAATGTGTACCAGTGAAAATAACCCCGAAAATACCGAAGCTGTTTTCGTGAAATTCCATTTAGTCGAGAAATTTAGTAGAACAGGAGGATTTTATGGAAAACCCTCCCAACAAAAAATACATCCTGATTGGCACCTGGCCAAATGGTGCGCTTAAAAAGTGCGTACATTATTCGTTGCGATGAAGCCATCAAAGACGACCATGGCAACGTAACTGCATTACATTGTTCTTATATCGAAAAACAGTAAGAGCGGCAATGATACATCGGGTATCCATGTCAAAGGTACGTTACATTGGGTATCGGCAGCGGAGGCTTTGCCTGTAGAAATTCGCCAATATGACCGTCTGTTTAAAGTAGAAAATCCTGCTTCTGAAGAAGTAGACTTCAAAGATTATATCAATCCCGACTCGCTACAAGTTATTACAGGCTACGCCGAACCTGCCTTACAAACAGCTACAATAGGAGCGAAATTTCAGTTTATGCGAAAAGGTTATTTTTGCTTAGATACCGACAGTACCACTGAAAAATTAGTTTTCAATCGTACAGTAGGGCTAAAAGATACTTGGGGAAAAGTAGCAGGAAAGTAGTCAGTTTATAAAAAAGGGGAAAAATACGGTATCAAAAGGGGGAAATTTCCCGTGGTATGGCATTGGGCATATAGCCATCTTTGCATCTCACCTACGAAATTTCTACAGAGATGAATGCCCCTAATTATTTCCACGTTACAATACCTTGATTTTCACAAACTTAGCATAGATTGGGTTTCAAGTGGTTCGTTTAGAAGGCGAAGGTAATTATACACAATTTGTATTCGCCAATGGCAAAACACATCTTTTCACCCGAAGTCTTTGCCACTACGAATCCCTCTTACCTCCCCACTTCATATACGTGTTCATAAAAGATGTATTGTAAATTTTCGTTTTGTTAAACAGATTGATAGAGGAAGTAAAGCAGTATTTCTAACTGACGGGGAAGAAATAGCCATCGCCCGAAGAAGATGGACGGAAGTCCTCCAAATAATAGATAAATTAAGATTTCTTTTTGTTACTACCTAATAGCCTATTGGCCAAGTCTGGACGCTTGAGTTTGTTGAGTCGGCTACGGATTAGGTCTCTAAACTCAGGTTTGTACCAAAAGAAAAACGATTTTGGTTTTGTTTTTCTTCGCGGGTTTTGGCGGTATAGACAGGCTTTAAGGTATATGGGTGCACACCAGAGTAGTAGATGACTTCAGCCACCGTCATAGGGGTAGGCGTGAAGTCCTGTACTTGCTCCAGCCTAAAGCCCAAGTCCTTGGTTTCGGCAGCTAAGTTGGCCATATTCGCTTCTTCGCAGCCAGGGTGCGAAGAGATAAAATACGGAATAAGGGGCTGTTTAAGGTTATGCTTGTCGGAGATTTTATCGTATTTTTCTTTAAACAACTTAAAATACTTGAACGACGGCTTTCTCATGACCCGCAGCGTATCATCGGAGGTATGTTCTTGCTACCTTCAATCTCCCTGACACATGGCGCGTGATGAGTTGCTCCATACTGTCGTGGTTGTTGTCTTTGTTGTTTGTTGAAATCGTCCACCAACAAATCATAACGAATGCCCGATCCCACAAAGGCTTTTTTGACTTTGGGGTTGGCATCTACTTTCCTGTAAAGTTCCGTAAGGGGTTTGTGTGAAGTATCTAAATTAGAACAGATAACGGGATGAATACAGCTTGGGCTACTACAACGTGCGCAAATAGACTCATCTTTGCCTTTCATGCGGTACATATTGGCTGAAGGCCCACCCAAGTCGGAAATATAACCTTTGAATTCGGGATGCTTGGTTACTTCTTCCACTTCTTTCAATATAGACTTCTCGCTGCGCGACGCGATAAACTTACCTTGATGCGCCGAGATAGTACAAAAGCTACACCCACCAAAACACCCACGGTGCATATTGATGGAGAATTTTATCATTTCGTAGGCAGGAATCGTCCCACGATTTTTATATTTCGGGTGTGGCAGGCGCGTATAAGGCAGGTCAAAGGATGCATCAATCTCCTTTTCGTCCATGATTTTGAAGGGCGGATTAATGACTAACGTCTGTTCTCCTACTTGCTGTACAATGCGATTGGCTTGCCATTTATTTGACTCCACTTCTACGATTTTGAAATTAGCAGCATACTTTATTTTGTCTTTCAAACATACTTCGTGGCTTGCCAATGCTACCGTTTCCCAGCCATGATAACTGGGGAGTTCTTTTGATACAGGTTGAAGGTACGCTACTTGGTTTATGTCGTGCAATGCAGCAAAGGATTGTCCCTCTTTAAGTCGTTTTAGGATTTTGCGCAAGGGCTGCTCGCCCATACCATAGACCAACAAATCGGCTTTAGAATCCACCAGAATAGAGGGCATGAGTTTGTCGGCCCAGTAGTCATAGTGTGTTACTCGCCGCAAAGAAGCCTCTATTCCACCAATCAATACAGGTACATCAGGATAGAGTTCTTTGAGAATTTTAGTATAAACTGTTGTGGCGTAGTCGGGACGAAATCCTGCCTCCCCTCCTGGGGTGTAAGAATCGTTGGAGCGGAGGCGTTTGTTGGCGGTATAATGATTGACCATCGAGTCCATGCACCCAGCGGTTACGCCGAAAAAATATTTGGGCTTACCAAATTTCTTAAAGTCACGCAGGTCGTCTTTCCAGTTGGGTTGTGCTACAATGGCTACTTTAAAACCCTCACTCTCCATAATTCGGCCTATCACTGCTGTGCCAAAAGCAGGATGATCTACGTAGGCATCGCCCGAGATGAGTACCACGTCCACATCATCCCAACCTCTTTTTTCTACTTCTTTTTTGGTAATGGGCAACCAATCGGTGATGGGTCTTTCTATCATAACAAAACTATTTTTTGGCAAAATGCCTACAAGTACGCTGTATTTTACACCTAACCAACAACCAAAGTTACCACTAAATAGTTTGAAATCTGTTGTTTTCCCCAAAAGGAGCTGTTAGATAGGAAAAAGAATATGCTTATTTTTCCTATTAAACAACTGTTTCTACAATGACTTAGATCAGTTGGTAATTAGCAAAAAAGACCCATTATTGTCTTTTAGGTAAAAGTATATTCTCATGAAGATTTCTCATCTTTTTTTATCACTCTTGATAGTCAGCTTATGGATAATTACAGCCATTTCAAGTTGTGGAACAGACACTAACCAAGAAAAAAAGACCATCAAAAAAGAAGATGATATCACTAAGTTGGCCCCTTTGCCTTTAGAGGTTCCAACACCTACTGACAATCCTACTACACCCGAAAAAGTCACTTTAGGACGTTTATTATTTTTTGATCCAATACTTTCAGGACACAAAGATGTAGCTTGCGCTACTTGTCATCATCCAGAATTTAGCTTTGCCGAAAGCTTAGAAGTTTCTATTGGTGTGAATGGACGCGGCATGGGTAGCCAACGTGACTTTAATATGCCTAACGATATTCCTCTTGTGAAACGCAACTCACAAACTATTCTTAACGCGGCTTTCAATGGGTTAACTTTAGAGGCAAAAACTACTGCATCGGACGCACCTATGTTTTGGGACTTACGTGCCAAAAGTCTTGAAAATCAGTCGTTAGAACCAATAAAATCCTTTGAAGAAATGCGTGGCCATCAGTACAGACCTGAGCATGCTCTTGATAGTGTTGTAAATCGTTTAAAACAAATTCCAGAATATCATCTGCTTTTTCAAAGAGCGTTTCTAAGCTCTAATAGCATTACCAGTCAAAATATGGCACGGGCCATTGCTGCCTATGAACGTACAGTAGTAGGCGGCAACAGCCGCTTTGACCAATATATGCGCGGAGATAACGGAGCTTTATCTATCAATGAAATCGAGGGAATGCAAGCATTTTTGAAATCAGGCTGCGCCAAGTGCCATCTCGGGCCGATGCTATCTGACTACAAATTACACAGCCTTGGCGTTCCTGACAATGAGCGACTATTGCAGTCGGATGCAGGAGTTGACAATCAGTACAAGTTCAGAACACCCAGTTTGCGAAATCTACGTTTTACAGCCCCCTATATGCACTCTGGAAAACTGAAAACGTTGGAGCACGTTTTAGAGTTTTATGAGGACTTGGCAGGAGATAAAATCAGGAATCCATTGGTCAAAAAAGAGCAAATTGACCCGTTGATTAGCGACCTCAAAGTTAATTTTAAGGACATTTCCATTATTGTAGAATTTCTGAATACACTTAATGATGAGAAATTTGACCGTTCTATTCCACAACGTGTACCAAGTGGCTTAAAAGTAGGTGGTAATATCCATTGAAAAATCTAACTTGCATTGCTAAACAGAATCCTACACAATGCACAATCGTTTACTCTCCCTCGATGTATTTCGTGGTATTACCGTAGCAGCGATGATTTTGGTCAATAATCCTGGCGATTGGGGCCATGTCTATGCGCCGCTGCTTCATGCCCATTGGCATGGTTGCACACCTACCGACCTCATTTTCCCGTTTTTTCTGTTTATCGTGGGGGTTTCTATCTCCTTTGCGATGGGTAAAACAAAACCGTCAGTTTGGAAGATTATCAAGAGGAGTGCCATTTTGTTTGGATTAGGACTGTTTTTGAATTTATATCCAAAATTTGATTTTGCAACTGTCAGAATACCAGGTGTTTTGCAAAGGATTGCTTTGGTGTATGTGACCTGTTCAATCATTTTTATTAAAACAACACGTACTACGCAGCTTTGGATAACAGCTTGTTCATTGATAGGCTATTATTTGCTTATGACTTTTGTACCCGTTCCCGACGTAGGTTATGCCAACCTCGAACCTACGACCAATTTGGGCGCATGGATAGATAGAAATATACTTACGACGGCACATTTATGGAAGTCGGCCAAGGTGTGGGATCCCGAAGGGCTTTTTAGTACATTGCCTGCCATTGGTACAGGACTGTTGGGTGTTTTGACAGGCCAATGGCTAAGAAGTGAAAAGGCTGCAGCAGAAAAAATAGCGTGGTTGTTTCTTTCAGGCAATGCGCTGATAGTAGGGGGCTTAATTGGGGATTTGTTTTTTCCCATTAATAAAGCCCTTTGGACCAGTTCTTACGTGCTGTATGCTGGTGGCTGGGCCATGGTGGGGCTGGCAGCTTGCTACTGGCTAATATAGATATACAAGGCTACCGCCGCTACATTACGCCTTTGGTAGCTTTTTGGGGTCAATGCCATCACTGTATTTTTCTTTCGGGCATTATTCCACGCACTTTGGCACTTATAAAGTAGAAACGCCCGAGGCGTTATCTCTTCTCAACAATGGATGCAGCAAAATTTGATTGGGGGTTTTGGTTTGAAAACCTATATAATGTAGCCCCTTCTTGGCAGGCGCTATTACCTTTGTCACGATATAGTTTGTGATTTTGTATGTGATGTATAAAGGATAATCATTAAGGTATAGCGGCGCAAGATCTTGCGCCGCTAAGTTATTTAGCCGATATTTTACTTCTTCTTTCACTACTTTCATTTACGCCATTCATAATACGCCAATGCCCGGAAACGTGCGAATGTAGGGGTAGTTGCCTGGTTCTGTTGGGGCTGTAAGGCCGGCTTCGGTAGCTTTGGTCGGGATTAACGGCGTAAAGGCAACTACCTGTGGTAAGAAACAGGCACATAGTTTTTTTCGACAGCATCTTTTTGAGTAATCATCTTATCGGCAGCATTGCCCACTATGTCGGACTTTGGCTTGATGATCACCAGAATTGTACATGGCATCGAGGTTGTCGAAAACGATTTCTGGGTTTTCCAGCCACGACCGTAAACTCCCGTATGTCAAACGCATGGCTTCTTTCACCGATTTGATTTTGATGACTTGCAAATTAGGATCTACAGGCACGAAAGGGTTGTTTTTGCTCCAAAGATTCTAAGATGCCAGTAAACTTTCCTTTCAAATCCTCTCTGGCATGGTTTCTTTTGTGCCAACCAGTAACTTTACCCGGCATCGTCTGCTACCGCTTTGCGTCTGGAGTTCCAGCCATTCACAATACCCCTTCAAAACAGCATAGCGGGCCTCATTGTCTGGGTATTGGCTTATGAGGGCCAACTTTTCCTTCTGAACCTGCATGGAAGAAGCATAACTCCGCGCGGCTTTCCTAAAGGCGAAATCTGTCAGTTTAGCAGGGCGTTTTACTTCAAAGGTTTTAGAGAAAGTATTGTTTTTTACATCGTCTTCTTCGGGTATGAGGTTGTCGGCATCAATACTGGCACTGATGCGTAGTTTACCAGCCTGCTCGGCCGTAAACCCAAACCGACCTACCCACGGGCCATTATTGTTTTCGACCAACTGTATGGTCTCGCCCGCCCCGATACCGTTCTTCAGCTGGTAACTTACCCAGTTTATTTTCAATCCTAACCCTTCTACTTGTACTTTTACCACGGGTACTATTTCTTTGGGAATTGCCGCTCCTTTGTTTGTAATCTCGATGGTTACAGCCGCATTTTCTCGTACAAAAGGCTGGACGGGATTAGTCGTAATGTTGGTAATGGCCAAATCGGGTTTATTTAATTGACGATTTTGCGGTTGTTCTGATTTATTCCCTTCATTTGACATTTCCATGGCATGATGGTCGTGATTCATAGCCGCTTGTTGAGCACCAGTAGCCGATAATCGGCTGCTAACTTTTCTTTTATTCAAATAAGTCTGCATGAGTTTTCCACCGTGTGCATTCAAAGCGATGGCAAAAGCATCGGGCATCCAGCGGTCGTCTGCTTCATTGGCATTTTCAAAACGCGATAGGATGGCTTCTTCAACAGCTGGTGAAAGAGGTGTTTCGGTCAGTTTTAGGAGTGTATTAAGTAGCACGAGCGGCTCGGTATCATTTAGTGTATTATGATTGAGCAAGGCTTGGGCAGTTGCTTCGGTAGGGGGCAATACTTGCACGGCATTTTTACGAACGGCAGCACTTGGGTGTTTTAGCGCAGCAGTTACAGCTTTCAAAACATTTTGGTCGCCCATTGCGCCTAAGCCCTCTAAAGTCCAAAGAGCATGAACCGCAGCGGGGTTGAGTCCAATTTCATCTACTGACTGATCTTGTAGAAGTGTGATAAGTTGAGGTACAATGTCTTTATTGCCACGTTCTACCAGCAGGCGTTGGGCATGGTTACGCCAAAACATATTGGTGTTTCTCAGGGCTGCTATCAATTCGGCAGGGCGGTCTTTGCTCAACGAAATGGGCGTGTAAGCTGGTGCTTGCTTGTAAGCCACACGGTAAATACGTCCGTGGGTGTAGTCGCGGAGATCCGTTTCGTAGGCATTGCCCACGCCCATTTAAAGCCATCGGGACGGGGGTTGTGTTGAATGATAAAACTGTACCAATCAGCCACCCAAACGGCGTGCATCAGGGCCTACTTCAGCAAATACGGGCGAAAACCATTCGTCTGCCCCTGCCATGAGGTTGAAGGCTTCTTTGTCTTGGTAGTCTGTACCATTTTTTACCATCAAGTTTTGGTGCAGCACATGTCCTGTGGGTTCGGCCACAAAAGCGATTTGGTTAATATTTTTAGGGAAGGCACGAGCGGTGTAGAAATTATGCCCTGCCTAGCGGTATAGCCCCCAAACACGTCCACCTGACGGATACGAGGCGTGATGGTCTTCATGTCTTTGTGGGTGTCGGTACTGCGGCTACCATTGTCGCGCCCCATGCCTACATTACCCGTAAAATAGCGGTGCGGAATGGCCATGTACCAGCCGTGCGAATTGTTGGCCGTAGAGCCAAACACGTCGCCCGCTTCATTGAAGCCCATGCCCCAGGTATTGTTGGAGGTACTGGTCATCCATTCTATTTTAGCGCCATCGGGGCCGTCCAGCCCAGGCTTGAATCTAAACAAAGCTTGCCCAAATTTGAGACTGTCGGCATTGGCTTTAGGTTTGCCTTCAAAACCAGAATAGCCTACACATCCCCAAATCCAGTTGTCGAAGCCATAATGTAGATTGCTCGGTCCTGCGTGGGTATCGCCTGTGCCAAAACCTGAAAACAGGATTTTCTTTTCGTCGGCTTTGTCATCTCCGTTGGTATCTTTCAAGAAAATGATATGGGGCGCTTGGCTTACAATAAGCCCACCATTGGCGAAAACCATGCCTGTGGGAATACTCAATCCCTCCGCAAAACGGGTGAATTTATCAGCTTTACCATCCTTGTCTGTATCTTCACAAATCAAAATATAATCGCTGCCATCGGTATCTTTACGCTCATTGGGGTAATCTTTGGTAATCAGCACATACAGCCGCCCGCGTTCGTCCCAACTCATGGCAATAGGATGCTGTACGTTGGGTTCCGCTGCAAATAAATCCAACGTAAAATCGGCTGGGATTTGAATGTGCTTCATAGACTCTTGAGGACTTACAGCATTTTGTTGCAACTGTGGCCCAGAGCGTTTTTCATAATTGGGCAATTTGGCTTCTTTGTAAGTAAATGGAAGCGGATCAAGGGCTGCCAAGTCATTGATAGCTTCTTCTCCGACAGCCCAACGGATTCCCTTTTCCAACAAATTCATAAATTCGGGTTGGCTCCAGGTGCGGTCGTCGTGGCCATATGCAGTATAAAAAATACGGCCTTTGCCGTGGGTACGCACCCACGTGTAAGGCTCGGTTTTGGTGTTGGGCTTATCCTTGTATTGGTCGGGCTGAATTTCTCGCTCTGTCAGTATCAGATTGTCGGGTTGTAGCTTGGTATGTAAGTAGGTTTCGTCTAATGTCTTAAACTGCTTCGCCCCCATGATGGCCGGGTGGTTGGGGTTTGTCCAAATGGGGCGGATAGTATCCCAAGTATGTCTCCAAAACTGCCCCCCTATGATTTTGACTAATTCGTCGGAATTACGAAAACAATAAGAAGCACAATGTACTGGAATAAACCCTTTTCCACTGGCGATGTAGTCCACTAACGCTTTTTCTTGGGGTTTGCTGATGGTATCCCAATTGGCGTAGAGCAATACGCCATCAAATTTAGACAGATTATTGGTATTCAGATCATTTAAGTCATCTGAATAGGTAAAATTAAACCCTTTTGCCCCTAAAGCAGACATGATGGTAGGTACACGCTCAATGGGGCGATGGTGGCCATTGTCACCTAAAAATAAGATTTCTAAGCGGCGTGGTGTTGGTGTCTTAGCCGTTTGAGCAATTTTGGAAGTGGTGCATTGCCACAGAATCAATGCCCCTAAAAATAAAAAAACAACAGGTTTCATAGTATTCGTTGATTTTTCTTAAATGCGTCATAAACGCAAACTATCATTGTTTTAATAAACATTCTCTTCAAAGATTGGCAGTTATGTACCTCAGGCTATGCGACCCATCAAGTAGTGCAATTGAATCGCACAAAAATTAGGCACCAAAATCGGGCAAATACATCAGTTTCCCTCCTTGCATAGCCGATTCATGCGCTAAAATCCCTACGCAAGTCCAGTTGGCCGATTGGGCAGCATTCGGGAAAGGCTCGCGGTCTTCGACCAAAGCCATCAAAAACTCGTGTGCTAAATGCGGGTGTGAACCGCCATGCCCTGCCCCTTGGGTAAAAGAAAGGTGTGTATTTTGGGCAATATCATATACTCCTTTGGTGGTAAAATCTTGAATTTCTTTTGGCAACAAATGTGCATAATCGGGCGTGGCTACACGCTCAGGGATTTCGTGTTCTTCTTTTTTGGCGGTATGAATCACAGCCTCTTCTCCTTCGATAAGGGGCCATTCAAACGATTTTTTCGAGCCATACACCTCAAAGCTTTCGCGGTACTGCCGCGCTACGTCAAACAACGAACGATACACATATGCACTCAAATCGCTGTTTTTAAACTTAATATGAGCCGACTCCACCGCAAAAGGCGAGTGATGAATCTGCGCCAATTCTTCGCGAATGGTGCCTGAGCCAAAACAAGACACATATTCGGCTTCCAATTTCAACAAACCTGCTACAGGGCCTACGCAGTGCGTAGCATAGTGCATAGGAGGCAAGCCTGGCCAGTAGTCGGGCCAGCCGTCCATGTCTTGTTGGTGTGATGCTTTGAGAAACTGCACCTTGCCGAGTTCACCTTTTTCGTAGAGTTCTTTGACAAACAAAAACTCACGTGCATACACCACCGTTTCCATCATCATGTATTTCTTACCTGTTTCGAGGCAGGTTTTCACGATTTCCATACAATCGGCCACCGAAGTTGCCATCGGTACGGTACAAGCCACGTGTTTGCCTGCTCGTAGCGCCTTCAATGTTTGTTCGGCATGATTAGGAATCGGCGAATTGATATGCACCGCGTCAATATTTGGGTCTTTCAATAACTCATCATAATCCGAATAGCGCACTTCAATGCCAAAAGCATCGCCAATGGCATTGAGTTTTTCTACATTACGCTGACAAATAGCATACATGTTGGCGTGAGGGTGTCGCTGATAAATAGGAATAAACTCGGCACCAAAGCCTAAGCCGACGATAGCAATATTTATTTTTTTCATCTGTAACTAAACGATTGAGAATTTAAGAGTTAAAAAGCAGTATTTGTCAAAGGAGGGTAGATTTACGAATAAAATCGAGGCCATCGCGCATGAGTTGTTCTTCAGAGTCAAACATTTTTCGCCAAATGTGGGCTGCAGGTAGTTTGGGGCTGAATGCCTCTATGCTCAACCAACCATCGTAACCAATGTCTTTAATGGCCTGAAAAGTCCCTGTCCAATCCACATTTCCTTTACCAGGCGTACTGCGGTCATTCTCAGAAAGTTGAATAAAAGCAATACGGTCTCCCATCTTACGGATACTATCGCCGATGTTTTTTTCTTCGATATTGGCATGAAAAGTATCAAACATGATTTTACAATTGGGATGATTCACCTCGTCCACAAATCGAGTCAGTTCATCGCCACAGCTTGTGAGGTATAGTTCAAAACGATTGAGATACTCCAAACCGAGCAAAACCCCTTGTTTTTGGGCGTAATCAGCCAATTGTTGAATACTCTCCACCCCCATTTCCATTCATCCGATGTAGCTGCTTGCCCTGTAAATATCCCCAAAGCAGAATGATACGGCCCCATGAGTTTGGTGGCACCCAACACCGCGCCACAATCAATCACTTTTTTAAGATGAGCGAGGCCATTGGCGCGTATGCTGGCATCAGCACTGATGAGATTTTCGGTAGGCCCACAAAAAGTGTCACATTCTCGATGCAACCCCAGTTCATCCAATTTCTTACGCCAGCTATGCCATGCCTTAGGATTAGTGTCAAAAATGGGTACTTCTACCCCCTCAAAGCCAATGGCTCGAATCAAGTCGAGGATTGGAAAAAGACTTTCATCAATCTGTGTCCCCCAAAGGAGTAAATTCATGCTATATTTCATAGTGCAATTTTATGGATAAATAATACAAAAAACTTCTCTTTTGTTTGCATATACTGACTATATTTTGATTAAAAAAAGATGTATAGGCTAATTTTTTGTTAAAAAACAGTAAATAACAATAGCAAGTCAGAAAACCCCTACTTTTGCATATGGATTATTTCAACAAACTCCTCACGTTATTGACCACCGAACGTGAGGAAGATCACCGCCAGTACCTTCAACTCACCCAACAATCTTCTGCTGCCGAGCGCCGCGCCAATGGCCTCACTTGGTATCCTGTGGCCATTCGTAGCATGGAAATGAGTCGTGGCGACTACCTGACTGTGGAACTCGAACGAACCACACACCAAGATTTACCTCACCAGTTTAGGTTTGGGATGCCCGCTGTATTTTTTGGAAATCACGACCCCAAAAACGACCGCATAGAAGGCACCATCACCTATCAAAGCGGCAATCGCCTCAGGATTACCTTACGCACAGACGAGCTACCCGAGTGGTCGCGAGATGGAAAGTTGGGGATAGACATACTCTTCGACGACAATAGCTATGAAGAGATGAAAGCCACACTTAAGCAAGCTGCTGCCATCAATGAAAAAGGCAATCCTATAACACCCTTAGTACCAATTCTAACAGGCCATAAAAAGCCAACATTTCAGGAAAACCTCCTTTTACCAATTGCCGAAAAACTCAACACATCGCAGCAATCGTCCGTACAAAAAATATTGGCAGCCAATGAATTAGCCATTGTCCATGGCCCGCCTGGCACAGGAAAAACCACCACTTTGATAGAAGCTATCAAAGCATTAATAGCACGCGATAATCAAAAAATATTGGTCGTAGCTCCCAGCAATGCAGCGGTTGATTTATTGAGTGAAAAGCTCTCAGAAGCAGGGCTAAATGTGCTTAGAGTGGGTAATCCTGCACGCGTTACAGAACGATTAATGTCCCTGACATTAGATAGTAAAATGACCGACCACTCACAGCTAAAAGAAGCCAAACGGCTCAAAAAGCAGGCACAGGAATTTAAAAATATGGCGCATAAGTACAAGCGCAATTTTGGTAAAGCCGAACGTGACCAGCGCAAGTTATTGTTTGACGAAGCCCACAAGATAATGAAAGAAGTAGGCAACATAGAGCAATATGTGATTGATGATGTAGTAAGTAAAGCACAAATTATTACAGCTACTTTGGTGGGAGCCAATCATTATACCGTACGCGATTTACGTTATCATACCGTAGTGATAGACGAAGCAGGCCAAGCCCTCGAACCCGCCTGCTGGATTCCCATCTTGAAGGCACAAAAAGTAATTTTGGCAGGCGATCACTGCCAATTACCTCCAACCATCAAATCAGAAACAGCAGCCAAAGATGGATTGGCTACTACATTGCTCGAAAAATGTGTCGTACATTATCCCGAAGCTGTAACGCTGCTTGAAGAGCAATACCGAATGAACGAGCAAATTATGGGCTATTCGTCGCAAGTATTTTATCAAAATAGGCTTCAAGCCCATGCTTCGGTGACCAATCGGCGGCTGTTTTCCCACGATAAGCCCCTGCTATTTATTGATACGGCAGGTTGTGGTTTTGAGGAAAAATTAGAAGGCACAAGCAGCACCAATCCTGAAGAAGCGGCTTTATTGCTCAAGCATCTGACCCAGCTTGTTACTGAATGGAAAAAACATAGCCAAGACAAGCATTTTCCGAGTATTGCCATTATTGCTCCTTACAAACAGCAAATTCAAGTACTCCATGAGCAGCTCAATCATATTCCTGAGCTCTCTCCTTATCTTGCTTATATCACAGCCAATACAGTAGATAGTTTCCAAGGACAAGAGCGCGACGTAGTCTATATCAGCATGACCCGCAGCAATGCAGAGGGAAGCATTGGTTTTTTGGCCGATATTCGTCGGATGAACGTAGCTATGACCCGCGCCCGAAAAAAACTCGTCATTGTGGGCGATAGTGCTACCCTCGCTCATTTGGTATTTTATGCCAATTTTATTGCTTACGCCGAAGCGATTGATGGCTATCAAAGCGCTTGGGAATTCATTTAAAACAAGTTTTTAGCTTTATTTTAACTAAAATAAAAACTATTTATATTATATTTAGTTAAATAAAGCCAAACAAACAATCTATGCGTATTCCATTAAGAAAAGAGCTCAACCTTCCAATGGCCTCATTTACAGCCATTGAATTAATAGAACCTCATTTTGACCCCAACTGGCATTTTCATCCCCATTATCAGATTTTCACGGTGTTAGAAGGAACAGGCACACGTTTCATTGGAGATGATATTCGCCATTTTGAAGCTGGAGATACCGTTTTTTTAGGCCCTAATATTCCTCATCTTTGGCGCAACGACAGAGCCTATTTTGAAAGTAACAATACAAAAAAAACACACGGTATTGTAGTCTATTTCACAGAAGATTTTTTGGGAGAAAATTTCTTTCAACAACCAAAATGCATATACTAAAGCAGCTATTAGAAAGAGGACAGCGAGGACTGGACATCACAGGCGATACCAGATTAGCTGTAAAAAAAGTTTGATAGGATTAGTAAACCATGAAGGTTTTGGCGCTATTTTACAATTACTCAGCACGCTTCATCATCTATCAGAATCCTCGGAAGTGACGTATATCACCAGTGCTGGCTATGTAAACACCCATAAAATATCAGAAACAGAGCGTATGCAAAAGGTCCACGAATATGTAATGAAACATTTCAAAGAAGAAATCCGATTGGGTGAAGTGGCAGCCCTGACCAATATGACCGAAGCTGCCTTTTGCCGATATTTTAAAAGTAGAACTAACAAAACTTTTTCAGACTTTGTGAGTGAAATCAGAATTGGTCATGCCTGTAAGCTCCTAATAGAAGAAAAATTTTCAGTTACGCAGATTTGTTATGAAAGCGGCTTCAATACGGTATCTAATTTCAATCGCCAGTTTAAAAAACTGACCCACAAATCGCCATTACAGTACCAAAAAATGTATTTCAAAGCAACTAAATAACTCATGGCAGAACATTTAGACACAGGCAAGGTGGGCGAAGACAAAGCCGCAGCCTATTTGGAAGAAAAAGGCTATGAAATCTTAACCCGAAACTACCGCCACCGACACGCAGAGATTGATATCATTGCCCGAAAAAACAAAATATTGACTTTCGTGGAAGTCAAAACACGCACCAACGTCAGCTATGGTATGCCCGAAGAGTTTGTAGATGCCACCAAACGGCGGCTCATTATGAAAGCCGCCGAGCAGTATATTTTTGAACAAGATTGGCATGGAGACATAAGTTTCGATGTCGTTTCGGTAGTTATTACCCAAAGCAATCTCAAAGTTCAGCACATAATAGATGCGTTTTATTAGAAAAATGCCTAAGCTACCTCAAACATAATCTCTTCTTTTTCCAATATATCTATTATACGAGCACTATGTTGAAATAATATTTTAAAATTCTTGGATTGTATTTCTTCCTCTTCATCTACCCATTTCCAGTCTTCGGCAATGGCATCCAGCAGATTGATTAATTCAAACACTTTGGGCGGTTTTTCTTGCGATAAGAATAAATCCGAATGAGTAATGCACAAAGCAACATCTGCTTGCTTAATCCAAGACATATCGTTAAGTAAATCATCCAACGATTCTAAATTATATTCAAAATAGTCAGGCAATGTAAGTGCTTGCTCAATAGCTTGGTAGAATGTTTGTAGGGTAGGTGTTTTAGCCCCATCAATTTGACCAATACGATATTTTTTAAAAGCCGCAGGAACTCCTCCTGTATTGATAATGACAATATTTGACATTGGAGTAATCTTAAAATTAAATGGTTGTCGTTGTCTTCTTATTTGCTTTTTGTAGGATTTCAATCCTTTTTTGGCGATAGCTCTGATGAGCAATTTGCCGAAGTGTGTTGAGCGAGTCAGCTGTATTGCGCGACGACACTCCTCCGTATATCACCCCATCAATGGAGCGAAGGGCTTCCGTTAGTTGCTCATTGGGAATATTATCTATAATCTCCTTGGTAGTGTAAGTAGCGTAAGGTTTGCGCTCCAATCGTTGCAAATAGGTTTTCCAAAGCACCACCGCTTTTTCAGCATTTTCTATGCCTTTGGCCCCTCCAACATCGCGTGTGAGGCGGAGGAAATGCCGACGAAATTCTCGGTTTCGCAAAAACATTTGGTATAATTCCCACTGGCGCATCAACGATTCGCCAAAAAATAAATAGACCACCGTTCCCAGCATCATTATCAATAATGTCCCCAATAAAATCAAAGGAAAATTAGTTTGATTGCGTAGTGGAACAATCTGTGTATCAGCTTCCAAAAGGAGTGTATCTATGTTATTGCTCCTAATCAATTGGAGGAGAGTTACAGTATCTTTTTCTGAATATACCGCTGTACAATCGCGCCCATTGATTACCCAAACAGGCACAGATAAAATTTGACTGGGTTTTAAATCAAAGGAGCGAAGGGTATAAATAGCACTGTCCAAACTACCTGAAGCGTTTGTTTCAGTAGGGAAATAATCTAATTTTATTACCTCAAAAGGACGAAAAGCAGCATTAGTATCCGGAAAAAAAACCTCCTGACGTGGCGAGTGGCGAAAGCTCAAGGCATACCGAAAAGGCTTTCCTATTTCAATGGTATCCGTCAAGAAACGGCCATTCGGTCGCTGTGCTGAGACCGTAAAGCAAGGAAAAAACGAAAAATAAATACCGAAAAAAAGGAGAACCCTTGGCACGTTTGTTTGAAATTTTGGCTAAAATAATAGATATACCTCATAAAAATAAAAGGTAAGACACAAATGCCTTACCTTTATGCTATTATATACAAATTGTTTTATGCCTTCAATTTTGCTTGTAAGTTGGTGTCAAGCGCATCCAAAAATTCTTCGGTATAGAGGTAATGCTCCCCATGATTTACTTTGTTTCCATGAATACATACGGCTAAATCTTTGGTCATTTTGCCGCTTTCTACAGTTTCGATACATACTTGCTCCAACGCCAAGCAGAAATCTATCAAAGGTTGGTTGTTATCGAGCTTACCACGGAAAGCCAGCCCCCGAGTCAAGCAAAAATAGACGCAATTGGGTTGGTTGATGTAGGTTTGCCTTTTTGATGTTCGCGGTAGTGGCGCGTTACGGCACTCATGAGCCGCTTCGGCCTCCATCGTCATACCATCGGGGGTAAGCAGTACTGAAGTCATCAACCCCAAAGAGCCAAAGCCTTGCGCTACGGTGTCCGACTGCACGTCGCCATCATAGTTTTTGCAAGCCCATACAAAATTGCCATTCCATTTTAGGGCCGAAGCCACCATGTCGTCAATCAAACGATGCTCGTACTGAACGCCTTTGTCTTTGAACTCAGTTTCATAAATTTCTTGAAAAATATCTTTGAAACGACCATCGTATTTCTTCAAGATAGTATTTTTGGTGGAAAGATAAACAGGCCATCCTTTTTGCAAACCTACCTGCAAGCAAGCGCGTGCAAAACCACGGATAGACTCGTCGGTATTGTACATGGCCATTGCCACGCCATCTTTTGAAGTTATAAACTCATGCTCAATGACCGTTCCGTCTTCTCCTTCAAACTTGATGGTCAATTTCCCTTTTCCCTTAGTCTACAAAATCGGTAGCACGGTATTGGTCGCCAAAGGCATGACGGCCCACGATGATAGGCGAATCCCAATTGGTTACTAATCGCGGTACATTCTGACAAACGATAGGCTCACGAAATACAGTACCATCCAGGATATTACGAATAGTACCATTAGGTGATTTCCACATTTGTTTCAGATTGAACTCCTTCACACGGTCTTCGTCGGGTGTGATAGTAACATTTTGATACCTACACCGTATTTTTTAATGGCATTGGCTGAGTCAATCGTTACTTGGTCATTGGTTTCATCGCGATATTCTACACCAAGGTCGTAGTACTTAATATCAACGTCAATGTAAGGCAGAATAAGTTTATCTTTGATAAAACGCCAGATAATACGGGTCATTTCGTCGCCATCTAATTCAACGACGGGATTAGCAACTTATTTTTTCCATAGAAACTACTTAAAATTGAGGGGTGATGAAATAAATGAAGGCGCAAATATAACCAACATTGTCTAAGAAGCCCTACGCATCTGCCACCAATTTAGCACAATAATCAATAAAGCTGGAGCCGCATTGTAAAGTAAAAACTGTACCAATACAGACAAACTCAGCAATAAAGAAGTAGCATTGAACAATAATGAAAGGTAAAAAAACTGGCAGCTAATACAGGATTTATAATGATATATTTTTTAAAAACAGCGTCGAGCCAATGATAAATTGCTCCAAATACAAAGTATCCTAAAACTACCCATAAGAAGCCTCCATTGAAATACAGTTCTCCAGCTACAGGAATCACCTGATCTTGTGCAATCATGGAATCATGAATGGCCAAATTATAAACAAATGGTCCACTTTGTTCACGAAATGCCTTGCCAACAATAGGTATAGGGTCTAACAAAGAAGCCACGACTGTAGAAGTAGGACTGGCGATATACAATAGGGGCGTAATCTGATAAAGGAGACCCTAAATAGAGCTGATGGGCTTTCCAGATGTAATCAATCTCTTCCAAATACACCTCAAAAAGCTGCCCTAATTGCGCTGTATCTAAAGCTGGCTGCACCCGCACATAGCCCAAAAAAAGTACCAAGAAAAGTATCCCTAAAATAACTACTACCAATAAACTTTTGTATGCATGGCTTCCATTCTGAGAATAACACACTTGTCAACATCAGTAACGGGTAAATCATGTTAGACGATTACTACTCAATGTACCTGTAAGACATAATCCCAACCAAGCCCATTTCCAATACGACTTTGTAATACCATGTTTATTTTGCCACCAACACCCCATCAATAGCACACCAAACGCCCAAAATCGTTGTCCAACATTCGCTAAATAACCCAATACACTTCCACCCGCTTCTATTAATATTTCTAATGTTGTATGAGAAAAAATCGAATTTTTCCAATAATTCAGCAACGAGCCATAGAGGTATAGCAAAGATAAAAGAGCAACCAAAGAATAGATAATTATCCATGTTCTTAGGGATCGAAATGCAGGCATGATTGATTGCTTTGGTTTAAGAAAATAACTTTTCCAACCTCCTAAAAAGCTATATAAGATACAAGAACAATACTGACTTCGAGGTGTATGGGTTGATTGCTCTCATCAACAAAGGTGATTTTATTGCCTACAACCACCAGTTCCAAGGGTAGAAGTACCAGTTTATTGAACCAAATAAAAAGCATGACGTTTTTGGAGTGAACAAAGGCAAGTCGCTATGAACAAAGGGAAGATTACTGTGTACTATATACCGAAGTTGGCGGGAGCAACAACAACAAGAGTGAGTTGCTTTGCCTAAAAATAGCATCGAATCGAAGCAATAGGGTGAGTAATAGGAATACTCCTATCAATGCTAACAATAATTTCCACACCTTAGGTAGGTTGGTTGAAGACCACATAACCGTTGTAGTACATGAATAAAATCAAAGATACTGGTGTGGAAGTGGAGGCTCTGCATAGAACCACTCGGCCTGGTTATTTGACCGAAAATAACAGAAAAGTCACCTTTTACGCAATCAAGGTTGCGATTGGCTCAAGTTGTCTTTATTTTCGTAAAAAATTCAACTGGTAATGACCAAGAAAAAAAACACCCCGCCTGATGCCGACCAAAATCCACGTGTACACAAAGATTTGGAAGGCTTCAATATCAGTATCAATTCTTTTGGAGAAATAACTTCCACCATCGACATTGACAAAATAAATCAATTCTTAAACAAACACGTGGACGACAAAAAGCTCCGTTCACGCGATGAAGACCCAGAACAATAAGGTATGAACTCTCACGAAATTGACTACAAGATCATCGGCGAAGACATTCAAATCGTCGAAATCGAATTAGACCCCAACGAAACCGTCATTGCTGAAGCAGGTTCTATGCTTTTCATGGAAGATGGTATTCAGTTTGAAACCAAAATGGGCGATGGCTCCAATACCAACCAAAGCATCATGGGCAAGATTTTCCAAGCAGGCACTCGCCTCCTTACGGGAGAGTCGTTGTTTATGACCCATTTTACAAATCGTGGCTACGGCAAGCGTAAAGTGGCCTTCGCTGCTCCCTATCCTGGAACGGTCATGCCCATCAATTTGGCCAATATTTATGGCAACTCTTTGATTGTTCAGAAAGATGGCTTTTTATGTGCCGCCATGGGTACAAAGTTGAGTATCCATTTCAACCAACGCCTCGGCAGTGGGTTGTTTGGAGGGGAAGGATTTATTCTCCAAAAACTCCAAGGCGATGGCTTGGCTTTTGTTCATGCAGGCGGGGTAGTCATCGAACGCCAGTTGAACAACGAAACCCTTCGCGTGGACACAGGCTGCGTGGTAGCCTTCGAGCCTTCTATCAACTTTAGCGTACAACGGGCAGGGAATCTTAAATCCATGATTTTTGGAGGCGAAGGACTATTTTTAGCCACACTCCAAGGAACAGGCAAATGCTGGATACAATCCATGCCTATTTCCAAATTGGTGGATCGCCTTTCTACCAGTAGCCCACAAGCCCGCAAAGAAAGTGGCTCTGTCTTAGGGGGCTTAGGTAGTTTATTTGAAGATTAAGAAGTTAAGGCTGACAGTGTTTATGACACTGTCAGCCTTTTGTTTAGTTCTTTCCTCCTCCTAAAGACGACGCGGGGCTTTCCCCCAACTGCTGATTGAGTGTCATCATCTTGGTACTTAAAGTTTCAATGGCTTTGGCATGACGTGCTTCAATATCGGGCAAATTGGCAGTTGATTTAAGCGAAGCCTCATACTGAAACGCTGGCAACATCCAAGAAGCATAGCCACTGTAAGGGTCCGAAGAGGCATACAACGACCGATACCACGACCCATACGCCATGCCTTTGGGGTCTATAAAGGCTTTTTCCAAATCTCGTAGTTCTTTGTTTATAGCCCTCAACTTAGCTTTGTCAAGCTTGTCTTCTGCCAGCAGTACCTTAGCACGGCTTTCAAATTGCGCAGCGTTTTGTTTGAGCACCTCTACTTGGGCCAGCAGTTTTTCAACAGAATAAGTGGGGTGATAGGCTTTGATGGCTTTCTCGGCTGCTTTGAGGTGGGTTGTTAAGTCAGTGGCATAACGCGATACATCATAAGGTAAAATATCTGCATTAGCCAAACGCAGCGACATCGTTCCTACCACCTGCTCTACCATGGGTCCCATTTGATAGGTAGAATCCACAAACTTGTTATAGAAAAACAAATCGTCGTATTGCGAATGATAGAGAGTAGGGCCACCCACGCCTGCACTCAAAGAAGGAATCCCAGCGTGCATATAAAAGGCAATGTGATCGGAGCCTCCGCCCAAGTTGCCAATGGTAGGTTCATTTTCATTACCAACGGGTGCGGAGCTACCTACGCCAACGGTGCTGCCTCTTCTTCCGCCTTTTTGTGCCATCCAATGTTCATAAACTGTTTTGCTGGAATCGGGATAATCCACCGCCTGTGTTGCCTCAATCAGCAGTTTTTTGAGTGAAGGAGACGCACTTCCTCCAAATATTTTCCCCGAAACTGCCGCATCGTAGTTCATGTAAGCGACGGCCTTGCTAGCCAATTCATCGCGCATTTGTTCTACCCATTCTGTCGAGCCAATCACCCCATGTTCTTCAGCATCCCAATGGCAAATTTTGATGGTACGTTTGGGCTTTTGGGGCATTTTTCCCAACGATTCGGCCAAAGTAAGTAGCATGGCTGTACCACTGTTGGGGTCGGTAGAGCCATACCCCCAAGCATCATAATGACAGCCAGCCAATACCCACTCATCGGGAAATTCACTACCCACCAACGTACCAACTACCTGATAAACACGCACAAACTCTTTATCTTGTTTTACTTTCAAACGAACCTTCAGCGCACCTCCTCCCTCCAAACGATAAGCCAAGGGCAAACCACCCTGCCAGCCTGCTGGCACAGCCTTGCCTGTCATACGTTTAAGGATTTCT
Organism: Spirosomataceae bacterium; assembly: GCA_041392315.1. Lineage (GTDB taxonomy): Bacteria > Bacteroidota > Bacteroidia > Cytophagales > Spirosomataceae > Runella. The sequence goes on from JAWKMH010000013.1 coordinate 146,950, forward strand.
ACTGCCGAGCCCCACGGTAGCGGCGTAACGGGAATTTTATGAAAAGCCGCATCTTTGGGATCTACACGCTTTATTTTTTTTACGCCATCGAGCGGCAACGCAGGTTCAAAAGGAGTAAGTGGATCACCAGTAAAATCCACCGTCAGGAGCGATCCCCGTTGAATGGTGTTGTCATTGGGCTGTGATCCTTCAGGGAAGGTAATACCTTTCATGTAGCCGCTATCGCCAGGATCAGTGTAGATAATGACCCCCGCCGCACCTGCAGCTTCAGCATGTTTGGCTTTATACCCACGAAAATTGCCTCCATATCGCGCCAATACAATTTTTCCTTTGACAGATACGCCCATGGCCTTTAGTTGCTCGAAATCCTCTTTGCGACCATAATTGGCATACACTACTTCGCTCGTAACATCGCCCGAACCCGAATAAGCATTCCAGCCAGGCGTAAGGCGTGTATCTGCCGAGTACTTGTCTTCTGGCAAAATAAATTCGCGGTTGTTGAGCGGCATCCTTATAGGTTCAACCACTTCAACGATACTTTCGCCGGGGCTTTTCGACATATAAATATCATGCGGAAAAATCTCTACTTGCAAGCCTGCTTTGCGCATCGCGTCAGCGATGTAGTCGCGAACTTTTTCGTTTTCGGGTGTTCCAGCCAAATGCGGAACACTGGTTAGCTTAACCAAGTGGTTTTTATACCGCTCTGCCGATTGCTTGGTGCGGTATTCTTGCTCTGTTTTTTCTTGTTTGGTTTGGTTGGAAGGCGAGAACCCGCTGATGGTTTTTTGGGCGATACCAGCTGTACCAATAAGCAGTAATAAGCCAAAAAGGTAGGATTTTTTCATTTGTTTAGGTTGATGAAACGTAGTAATTACTAAATAGGTAGCCAAGATACAAAAATGCTTAGTACATTTTCATTGTTACTAAGTATTCTTATTCAAATACCTGTTTTATTGACAATTTTTTTGTTTAATATGTCGCTTATTTTAAAAAAAATGAGTAATGTACGTTTAGTAATAGCTTATGTAAATCAAATTATATTTTGACTCCCCTATTATGATGAACAAAAATATAGCTGCCACAACTTCGAGACGAAAATTTATTAAAGGTACATTAGCTACTTTCGCGGCCTTTTCTATTGTGCCTCGTCATGTATTGGGCAAAGGTTTTTTAGCTCCCAGCGATCAGCTCACCAAAGGTATTGTGGGTGTGGGGGGCATGGGCCGCGGACATATTCCATATGCAGGTACGCGCGTAGTAGCTATTTGCGATGTGGACACGCGCCACCTCAAATTAGCCATGGATGAGATAGGAAAAGATGTCAAAACTTTTGCCGACTACCGAGAGCTTATTCAGCTCCCTGAGGTCGATATTGTACATGTGGCCACGCCACCACATTGGCACGGTATTATTGCTGCTGATGCGGCAAGAGCGGGCAAAGACGTGTGGTGCGAAAAACCCATGACACGCACCATTGGCGAAGGTAAACGCCTTGTAGAAGCTGTACAGCAACATGGCCGTATTTTTCGTTTGAATACTTGGTTTCGGTTTGAATCTAATTTTTATGGCATGAGAACCACCGTAAAACCCATCAAAAAACTGGTCGAAAGTGGCCTGCTGGGTTGGCCACTCAAAGTGACCGTCAGTCGCCATACAGGTTTTGATTGGAAATTTTATTGGGTGGGTAAAACAGACCTAACTCCTGAGCCTGTTCCTGCCGAATTGGACTATGACCGATGGTTGGGCCCAGCCCAATACAAACCTTACAATGCTCACCGTGTTCATGGTACATTTAGGGGCTATTGGGATTACGACGGTGGTGGCTTAGGAGATATGGGGCAACATTATTTAGATCCCATTCAATATTTTTTGGGTAAAGACGATACCAGTCCTATCAGTGTGGAAATTGATGCACCTCAGCAGCATCCTGATGCAGTTGGCACTTGGAGGCGCATCGAATATACATATGCCGATGGCTGTAAAATTATTTTGGATGGCGAAGGAAAAGATGAAAACGCCCCTTACAGTGAAGGCCCCAATGGAAAATTATACCCCAACTTTCGCTCTGATATTCCACGGCTTACTATAAAGCTTGCCGCCTTTCCTGATTCTGAACCACAAGTTACCGACTTTGTGGAAGCCGTCAAAAAACGCCAAAAATTTGCCTTGAACGAGGAAAACGGACATCGTTCTTGTACTATTGTTAATATGGGTTTGGCAGCTTTGCGGTTGGGGCGTTCGCTCAAATTTGACCCCGTAAAGCAACTCTTTTTAGACGATGAAGGAGCTAATCGCCTTATTGACCAACCCATGCGTGGCCCATGGACGATGTAATCACACAATGAAGTAATTGTATTTTTTACCTTATCCCAACAATGAAAAAAATAAGTAATATACTGATTGTTCTGTTCCTGAGTAGTCATTTATCAACCGCTCAAACAACTGAAGAGCGTATCACGTCTGTTTTACAACAATTTCCCGCTCAAAACGCCAAGCAATTACAAAAAAATATAGAGGGTATGGCGGCTTTGGGGCAATCGGGAATAGCGCAACTGGCTACACTATTGGATAATGCGACACAAGAGCAACTTACCCAAATTCAATATGCAGTAGGTGGTTTTAGCTATTTTGTCACCCAAAACAACAAAGAAGATTGGCGTAAAATAGCCGCACAAGCCTATACAGAAGCCCTTCAGAAAGTAATGAACAAAGAACAAAAGGCTTTTCTTATTTTTCAACTTCAACAAGTAGGCAAAGACGAGGTAGTAGGCACACTATCTACTTTTTTAGCCGATGAAAAACTAAGCGGCCCCGCAGCTCGTGCGTTAGGTAAAATAGGTACGCCTTTGGCAGGCAAAACCTTAACTCAGGCACTGTACGGTGCTTCGGAAACACGTAAAATAGCACTCGTTGAAGCCTTGGGCGATGCACGTTTTGCAGAAGCTGCTTCTGCTCTTGAGCCATTAGCTACCAGCCCCCACATTGATCTTAGAAAAGTAACTCTATACGCCTTGGCAAATATCGGTGTTCCATCTTCTGAAAAAATACTCCTAAGTGCAGCTACAAAAGTGGCCTATAATTACGACCAAGCCAATGCTACTGCATCCTACCTGATTTTTCTAAATCGTTTGATTGAAAATGGTCATAAAATACTTGCGCTAAAAGCAGCAGATGCGTTGCACAAGAGTACCCCAAGCACTCAACAAATACCTACGCACATAGCTGCTTTAAAACTTTTGACAGACATTCAAGCAGGTGCTTCTATGCCAATACTACTCAAAGCAATGGAGAGTAGCGAAGTGAGTTATCGCGCTGCTGCCTTAAAATTTGCACAAAAATACATCAACCCTACCACTATCAACCTATGGATTAAGGCTTTACCTAAAGCAAAGCCCGAAGTGCAAGCCGAAATTATTGAATAGCTCGGTCAAACAGAAGCCAAATCAGCATTGCCCACGGTCCTTAAAAATTTATCCCAAAAAGATGCAGCCATTAAAGTAGCAGCCATTGAAGCCTCCAGCAAAATAGGGCAAGAATTGGCATGGAACGATTTGATGAATGTATTAAAGAAAGGCTCGCCCGCAGAAATCAAAGCTGTCAAAACGGCCTTATTGACTATGAAGGACGAAGGCGTAGTCAATCGCATTGCTACCCTACTACCCACTATGCCCGTCAGTGCGCGTCCTACTTTGATTGAGGTATTGGCCGAACGTGCCGCAGACGATAAAATAGAGGTGATTTTGACAGAGCTTAAGACCGATGATACTCCCACCAAAATCGCAGCTTTTACGGCACTAAAAAGTGTAGTATCCGACAAAGATTTACCTACCTTATTTGCACTACTCAATACTTCGGTGACTCCACAAGAGGTAGAAGCCACACAGGAAGCGATAACAGTTGCAATCAAAAGTACGGGCGATGGAGCAAGCCAAACCAATGCACTATTGGCACAAATGAATACTGCCCCTTCTGATAAGAGAAACCATTATTTACGTATTTTGGCCAATATAGGAGGGAAAAAGCACTCAATACTGTAGCTACGACTTTTGCCAATGGTGATATTGCCACGCAAAAAGTAGCTTTTGATGCCCTCTCCAACTGGGCGGATGGTAGTGCAGCCGCCGAAATGTATAAAATAGGAGCCAACAACGCCTCTTACCGCGACCAAGCCATCAAGGAGTATCTCCGTTCTGTAAGTCGTTTTAATCAGAATACCACCCAAAAGGCATTGATGTTGCGGAAACTGATGACCATTGCCCAAACCACCACACAAAAAGAAAGTATTTTGAAAGAACTCGTCAGAAATCGGACTTTCAACGCACTAATTTTTGCGGACAACTACCTCGATGACCCTCAATTGCAACAAACCGCTGCTTCTATCGTGTTGAATAAGCCGCTTTAGAAAATAAGAATTTATATGGCTCTACCATTCGTCAGCTCTTAACCAAGGCCATGAATATCTCTACCAATGGTGGTCAAAAAGAAGCACTACAAAAACACCTCTCTAATATGCCTACTGGCGAAGGTTTTGTTTCGTTGTTCAATGGCAAAGACCTTACTGGCTGGAAAGGCTTGGTCGGCAATCCCATTGCCCGTGCCAAAATGCACCCTGATACACTGGCAGTCAAGCAGGCAAAGGCCGATGACCTCATGCGCAAGGGTTGGATAGCTAAAGATCGTGAATTGATTTTTACAGGTCATGGTGATAACCTATGTACGGTCAAAAAATATGGCGATTTTGAAATGTATGTAGATTGGAAAATCGAATCCAAAGGCGATGCAGGCATTTACTTACGTGGCTCGCCACAGGTGCAAATATGGGACACGTCGCGCGTAGAAGTAGGCGCGCAAGTGGGTTCGGGTGGTCTTTACAACAATACCAAACACTTAAAAAATCCTCTCAAAGTAGCCGACAATGCCATTGGGGACTGGAATACCTTCTATATCTTAATGAAAGGCGACCGTGTAACAGTGCGCCTCAATGGAGAACTGGTGGTTGATAATGTAGTTTTAGAAAATTACTGGGATAGAAAACAACCCATCTTTGCCTTAGAGCAATTGGAACTCCAAGCCCATGGCACACTCGTAGCTTACCGCGATATTTATGTACGCGAATTGCCCCGTCCTGAGCCATTTACATTGACCAAACAAGAGCAAGAAGAGGGTTTTAAGGTACTCTTTGATGGTACAAATATGTTTGAATGGATTGGAAACACGACCGATTATGTCATCGAAAACGGCAACATGGTGGTTTATCCCAATCTAGGAGGCAAGGGGAATCTTTATACTAAAGACGAATACAGTGATTTTGAATTTCGATTTGAATTTTTGCTCACACCTGGTGCCAACAATGGCCTCGGTATTCGTGCACCACTCGAAGGTGATGCGGCCTATGTAGGTACAGAATTACAGATTTTAGACAATGAAGCCGATAAATATAAGTCGTTGCAACCGTACCAATATCACGGCTCAGCCTATGGTATCATTCCTGCCAAGCGCGGTTTTCTCAAACCCGTAGGCGAATGGAATTATCAAGAAGTAGTAGTCAAAGGCTCGAAAGTAAAAGTGTACGCTCAATGGCACGGTCATTTTAGATGGCGATTTAGCCGAAGCTTCCAAAAATGGGACAGCCGACCACCGCGACCATCCAGGATTAAATCGCACCACAGGACATATTGGCTTCTTGGGCCATGGTGATAGCCTAAGTTTTAGGAATATCCGCATCAAAGACTTGACAAAAGTGGTAGAAGTACAGCCTTTAGTAGAGGAAAAAGTAATGGAAAAAACGGAAGGGCAGAAGAAACAGATGATAATTCTTACTCAAATACTTTTTTCAAATCAATTTCAATGCCCAATGTGGGGTCTTTGAGGATGTCTTTTTCGTGGAAGAACGTGTAGTGAAAAGGGGTATCATAAACAAAAATAGCCTGAAAATCGGGGACGACAATCCAGCAAGACTTTACACCAAAATAAAAATAAGATTCCAGCTTATCGGTCATTTCTTTGGTACTTTGCGAAGCCGATTGGATTTCGATAGTCAGCAATGGCGCGTCGGTTCTTCTGGAGGGGTCGTTGCGGTAATCAAGGGGCTGGGCTGGATACAAAACTATATCAGGGGTGCTTCCTTTGGGCAAAGTATCTAACAACACCTCACTCGCAATTCGGAATTGAGTAGGATAAGCCGTTTTCAGAGCAAAGCCCAAATTAAATTGTATGGCACCATGTATTAGCGTAGGTATAGATTTTCCCCGTTCAAGTTCATAAGGCGATTTTTCTTGCTCGATTATTTCAGCGACTTTTTCCATCGTCATTCTTTTTTAGACAAATATAAATCAAAATCTCTATGATTGGCAACCCTCTGTACCAATAAACAGACCCCTCAAATCTTCTTCTCCAGTACCAACGTTACCTTGTTAAAATCGGCGGCAGCATTGATGATTTTTTGGAAAGTATCATAGATAGCCAGCGGAAGCAGTGTTTCTTTATAATACTCATCAATGGTCACCGTGAGTAGGTTTCCACCAATGTATAATCCGATACAAAGGCCATTTGTGGTGTAGCTTTGCCATCGGTGATACTGCGTTTCAGACTTTCTACACCACTCACTTTGTAGCCTTCTGGAATCTTGATTTTCATCACACGCTTGTAGGCGTGGGCATTGCCCATGTCTATGTCATATTCTCTGGGACGCTCATTGTACATCTCTACTTGGGGGCCAATGAGCTCGCCTACTTTAAACAGTAGTTTCTTTCCTTGCGCGTTCTATCACACTTTTAAGGGCGATATCGGCAGAAAGAATAAAAGGCTTGCCTCACTTCGTCGCTATTAAGATTGGTGTTTTTGATTTGGGCATTGGTATAGGTTACATCAGGCTTGAGAGTGGATTTGATAATTTCATTAGTCAAGCTTTTGCGCTCTTCTTCGGCTTTGATAAAATGATAGTAAGGGCGCAATTGCGCGGCTTGGTGGCCTGTCATTTGGCGGGTTACTTTACCTTCAATCTGATCTAAGGCAGGTGAAAAAGCAATATCTATCAGCAGGTCGTCGTGGTTGTCGGCAATGGTCGAGAAAGGATATACGTATTTCTCCTTCGGGAAATACTTCTTCACTTTCTTTTTTCTTACGAATAAACAAAGCATTATTGCCCTCCATGGTCTGTTCGATAAGGCCATAGCGATAAATAGGGCTACTGGGATCTAAAAACTTTTTGGTAGTGGGAAAATATAGGAGGTAATCATCCAAGAAATTCCAAGATTCAAATGTTTTATCAAATACGGCATCGCTGCGTGGGCAACCTACCACGATTTCATAAGGAATATTGAGCGACTCCAACGCCGCAATATACAGCCGCATCATCCCTGCTTTAGAAGCATATTGTTTTTGCAAAATATCCGCTGCAGCTGCTGCCTCTTCCTCTTCTTTGAGCGCAATATTGGTCTTTACATAATCTTCCAATTTTTTGATGGCCGTTTCGGGAGGCAATCCTTTGATTTTTTCCTTCACCAAAAGTGCATCCACTGCTTTCTTGGACTCGTCAACACCTGCTCTTAAATAATCGTAAAAAGTTTCAGCAGCTCCTTGCCACGTGTAAAGTCGCTCATCGCCACGGCTGAGATTATAGGCCAATTTATAGTCCAGACGCACCAAATTGGCTTTGAGATTGGCGTATTTTTCTTCCCGAATAGGCGGTATATTTTTTACCGAAACAGCCAACATACGTTTACCGTCGAGGGTATCCGTTTTGATATTGGCAAGCGCGTTATAGACTTTAGCCTCAAACTGCAAATAAGCGGGCGTGATAATCTGTACTTCTGAAGCACGCACAGGAACATCGCTTTGCAGGATTTCGGCCCCAAAAAGCGAACTACCTCTTCTAAAAAGGGTCACATACTCCAACTCCCCCCCCATTTCAAGCCCCTCTACAGCCAAAATTTTGTAAACTCGCCCTTTTTCCTCCAGTTCTTTTACGGCCTCTAAGCCAACTTCCTTCACCGTCCCATTTTTGGAGATACTCCGCGCCTTCAGATAAAGTAGGTCGTTGGTATTAGGAACGGGCAGTACAATCTTGTTGTACATTTCTATGGCTTTGGCATCATTGATACGAATACGTTTCAAAATTCCTTCCAAACACACAAACTGCCCGAGCGAATCGAACGTATATTCTACAAAAAGTTGATTTCTGAGCAATATTCCCGATTCTTTTTGCTCCGATTCGGTCAAAGTAGCGAGTTGGGTATCGACAGGCTGTTTTTCAAAGACTTTTTGAAAAGCCACATTTTGGGCTTGAAGAGAAATGGTGGTGAGGATAAATACTACCCAAAAAATTGGTTTCATGAATTTATTTGTCGTCGGAGTTTTTAATTTTTGTAATCTTACTATCTTTCTGCCAACTATCCAACGCTAACGCATGATTTGTTCGCTTATTGTTTTTGTTAAAAATCCTATTCAGGGAAATGTAAAGACCCGACTTGCCGCCACAGTAGGCCATGAAAAGGCTGTTGAAGTCTATATTGAGTTGTTGAAACATACCAAAAAAGTGATCAAAAAGCTACTGGAAAGTGCCCCCGCTGCTGTTCAATTTAGGGTCAATATTTACTATGGCGATTACATCAATTCCGACGATTTGTGGAGTGAATTGCCTGTCAACAAATACCTACAAACTGAAGGAGATTTGGGACAGCGTATGAAAAATGCCTTTAAAGCCGAATTTGACGCAGGTGCAAAACAGGTTGTCATCATTGGTAGTGATTGCTTGATGCTTCGCTCGCGCCATATCAAAAATGCGATGGACGAACTCAGCACAGCCGAAGTAGTGATTGGCCCAGCTACCGACGGTGGCTATTATTTGTTGGGCATGAAGCAATTGCATCCGTTTTTATTTGAGCACAAATCCTGGAGTCAATCTACGTTGTTGGAGGAAACTTTGACGGATTTAAGACAAAATAAGTCAGGAGAAGGTCGTCCAATCGCTTACGAATTGTTAGAAACTTTGTCGGATATAGATACATGGGAAGATTATCTGGTAGCTTTTGAAGCCAATAAAACACTGTATTAGCCTATCCACAAATATGCCTGTTTTTACTTCCCCTTGAGCTGTGTCCTTCAACCTCCCTCGTAGGTCAAGGTCTTCTTCCATCACTTTCATCAAGAGCGCCATGCTTTGAACATAGATAGACAGCCCATTTTTGTAAAACAGATTTTGGGTTTGAGAGGCTGACAATCATTGGGTTTGGCAACTTTAGCCACGCTTCTGGTCGGATGGCACGAAATACGCTCGTTTTGGCGGTAGAGAATAAAACAATCAAAAGCCACTGGGTTTTCTTGAAAATTTCGATATTTTTTGAAAAATAGTAGTTGCCAAAATATGCGATATATACGCTACTGGGGCGTTAACGTCGTTGTTGTAACTTGAAAAAAAGAAAATAAATCAAACTTTATGAAATACAATTTGTTGTCCATTTTTTTCTTACTCGGCCTGATATGTCTTCTTGTTGGTCAAACTAATTCCAAATGGATACATTTTGATTGGCATGGAGAAACCATTTATGGAAAACACTTTGACAAAGTGGCCATAGGTATTCCTCTAAAAGTAGAAAATATGCCCTATAATTTTTGTGGGCAATTCGACTTAGATTGCTACAACAACTATGTTATAGCGAAATTCATTTTGAGCGTCGTTTGCTAATTGTATCTGAGGTGATGGAAAAAGCTAGATACAACCATGAGTCCATATTATCTTAATGGGAGAAAAAACTTTTTCTAAAGGTTTAAACATTCAATTAGACCACAGTTCATTTCCAAACAGTATAGCGTGTTAACTATGGAGATACTTACCCAATGGACTCTATAAATTCTCCTTCTCAAAAATTAATAAAGGGACAATAGCTCTGATTTATTTCAAAACAGTTATTTGGTCATTGATTTCAAAAATAATCGAATAAGAACGTACACCAAACTCCCGAAAAATACAAAAAACGAGTTGTGGATGCTACCATTCGAAAAGGAAGAATAAAATTCCCTATTCAAATCCGGAACAAAACCGAATTTGTGCTATTTGATACTGGAAATTGTTTGGAGATTATTACTCGATAAAAACAATACTGAAGTTTACCGATTCTATTAGACCGTCGAAAACTACTGGATGGTAATACTTGAGGCGATAAGATAACTATCCAAACAAAACGACTTAGTTATCCGATATTTTTTAATGGAAAGGATTTGAAAATCAGCAATGCTCAATTTACGGATACAGATGAAGACGTTCAGTTTAATAAAAGAGGAAAAAAATTATAGGGCTGATTGGTCCCTTGCTGTTTGAGAATAATACAATTATTGTTGACTACGCATACATAGCAAGTTCGGAATATTAGAATAAGACTACAATAACATGGTATTTATGAAAGGCGGGCTGAACGTCATAATTTCAGCGACAGTAATTCTATTGAGCGATAGTGCAAAACTCAACTTTTGTGCTTCTAAACCCGCCCTTCATAAATACCCGAACCGTTAGTCAAAAATTTGAGATCACAACCATACCGTCTTTATTGGAGTGTTGGTCTGCCCCACAAGAAGACAGCCTCAAGGCAAAAAACGAAATGATATTTTTCGTTTATTTGGGTAAAAGTTTGATAGACAATACGTTGTTCTGCGTTCTTTCTTCATGAAACCCAACGACTGTTTCGTGGCTTTTACCATTTCTTTGGTTACAAAAAAGAGAAACTCTCTCGCTTGGTTATCTTCAGTGGTAATGCTTACTTTTTCTGGCAAGTCGCCAGGTGTTTCTTCATCTGCCCCACGCCAAGTATGCCCGATAGGGTCTTTACGTCGGGGCCAAGTTCTATTTTTTCGGTACTGACCAATGACTTTCCCTCTACCTGTACATCAAGTAACGCATTGGTAAGCTCGCTGGTGTAGGTAAAGGAAACGTATTTGCCGACCCATTGTTGTATCGTACCTAAGTTGGCACCTTTGGCTTCTTCAAAATTGATGGTAAAATATTCCGTCAATTTTCGCTCAGGAAATTCGATGGTAAGTGTGGCAAATGGGTAGCCCGAATCTTCGACTTCCTTGAGGAGTCCCATCCCCTTGATGCCATCGTCGGTGATATTTTGGGACGTTATAGCTTCTTCGGCTTGGGTGGTGGAGTGGAGTCGGGCGGTGAATCTGCCGTGGCCGATTTACTTTCGCTTGTAACTTTAAAGAAGAAAAAGAACAGAGCCAGCGATGTAGCACTAATGTAGTGAGTTTTTTCATAAAGGCTCAATGAGTGAAATTGAAGAAACCAGGAAGTTAGTATTTTTGGTAAACAATTTATTTGGAGGGAAATAAAAATTTTTGTGGGTTAAAATAATTCCTATTTTTACCCACGCTTATTTTCTAAATCAACCCCCTTAACTACTATCAAATGAATAAATCACTTTTCCGAAAGAAGTCTATTGAGCAAATTCTCCTCAACGCTTTGAGTCAGAAAGTCATTCAGTGGCATGTCAAAAATCTTAGGGGTACGCGATTTGGTATCTATGGGTATCGCTGCGGTTATTGGTGCAGGTATTTTTCTACCATTGGTGCTGCTTCTTACGAAGGTGGGCCAGGTGTTATTTTTCTTTTTATCATCAGTGCTGTTACCTGTGGATTTACAGCCCTCTGCTATGCCGAGTTTGCCTCTCGTGTACCTGTGTCGGGCAGTGCTTATACTTACTCGTATGTTACTTTTGGCGAATTAGTAGCGTGGATTATTGGGTGGGCGTTGATTTTAGAATATGCCATTGGTAATATTGTTGTATGATTTCATGGAGTAGCTATTTCGATAATATTTTACGGGCGCGGTATTGTGCTTCACTCGATGGATGGTTACTGATACAGCCACGGCAGAACTGGCCTTGAAGCTGCCCAAACGGCTGGAAAATCGGTAGAAACTTTTGGCTTGGACTACGCCCCATTGATGGGCGACACGCGCATTATTTTTTAATCTTCCTGCATTTATTATCGTGGTTTTGGTAACAATTCTGGCCTATATCGGTATCAAAGAAAGCAAGCGTAGTGCCAATGCCATGGTGGCTCTGAAGTTAGTGGTATTGTTTTTGTAGTTTTTACCGTAGGTATATTCTTTATTGACACCGACAATTGGACACCTTTCTTACCCAATGGTTTTGGAGGTGTATTGAAAGGCGTATCAGCCGTATTTTTGCCTATATCGGTTTCATTGCCATTTCTACTACGGCTAGAAGAATATTGCTAATCCACAGCGCGATTTACCCAAGGGCATGATTTACTCTCTCATTATTTGCACACTCATTTATATCATTACAGCTTTGGTGATTACGGGTATGGTCAATTATAAAGAGTTCTTGGGGTGTAGCCGACCCACTGGCGTATGTTTTTGACAAAATTGGTCAGCCTTTGTATAGGTTATTTTATTTCGATAAGTGCCATTGGTAGCTGCCACGAGTGTGTTGTTGGTTTTTCAGATTGGACAGCCGCGTATTTGGATGAGTATGAGCCGCGACGGACTACTACCTAAGCGTTTCAGTCAAATTCACCCACGTTTTGAAGTACACCCTCTTTTGCTACCATCATGACGGGTATTTTAGTGGCTATTCCTGCCCTTTTTATGGATGCATCGCTGGTTACCGACCTCACCAGTATTGGTACACTTTTTGCCTTTTGTGTTGGTATGCGGTGGTGTGCTGCTTTTACCACGCGAAAAACCTAAAAGTAACACTTCTTCTAAATCGTTTTTCATTGCCCTACATCAATGGACAAGTCATCGTTCTATTTTTGTGGATAGGGTTTACTTATTTCTCTTGGGAAAGAATCAGCGGAGCATTTTCACATTTTGGAAATGAGCAGCATCAAGAATATCTTTTTCTGGCTTTCATAATCCTCTCTTTGGGTTTTGCTATTTATAGTTTTATTCATAAATGGTCTTTAATACCTGTGTTGGGGGTGCTTTTTTGCAGCTATTTAATGATTGAAATTCCCATTAACTCTTGGTATGTATTTTTTGGTTGGATGGCTTTGGGCTTGGCCATCTATTTAGGTTATGGCTATCGCAAAAGTAGATTGTCCGAATAAATTTTATTCGTTTAGATGAACATTTTATAGATTTTGAAAGTTTTATCATTAACTATCAATAATACTGGTTTGGTGGACAATTTTTAAGCCCAAAAAAGAGTTTTTATAATGGTAGAGGTTTAGGTAGTGTGTAGATCCGTCGTTCTTGCTTAGAACGGCGGATTTTTGCTTCTAAGCAGCATGTAACATCATGAAACGATCTATCATTTCATCAGGCTGAATTTGTAAAACATTAGCCAACACCAATTTAATCAGCGTCTTAGAAGCCAACGTACGCGAGATACCAGCTACTGTAGCAAAAGTATCGACCGTTACGACAGGGTGTTGCACCAAATACTGCATGAGTTTGTGTTCATTATCGCCATATCGAAAAGGCTGTTGATGCTCTGATTCTTTCAAGCGTAAAATTTCACGTACTACCCAACTTGCCTGTACAGATTTATCAGCTACTCGGATGTAGGTTTTTTTGACAAATGTAGGCGTAGGTTTTGAAAGGACGTTTTTCTGAGAGAAGTAAGTTGAATTACTGCTTTGGTAATCTATTGCCTGCAACACATAGTGAGGGCGGTGAGGGCTGGGCAATATCTTAAAAACCAGTACTTCTCGCTCTTCGCCCACAGGCACACGATGAATCTCGTATTCGATGCCTGGCGAGCAGTATTTTTCGATGGCTCGTACCAAGAGGTATTCGTCTTCATCAATGTATTTGAGCCCTTTGATGCTGCGGTCGTCGCCGATGCCGATGAGGAGATGTCCGCCGTTGGTATTGGCAAATGCTACAATTTCGCGGACAATTTTTTCGGGGTGATTAGATTTGAGTTTAAACTCAACATGCTTACCTTCACCCTGTCTGACCAATTCTTTGAGTGCCTTGTAGTCCATGGGCAAGTCTTGAGATTGGAAGTGATAATCTGACGACTAAAACTACTATATTCATTTGAAACCCCAAAGAAACTGCTATTATTTTTTTATAGCTATACAACCAATCACTCGCTTATCCTACCTTTGCAGTATAACTACCCTATTTTTATAATGATTCTCTACAGTGTAACCATCAATATTAACCGTACCGTTGAAACCGACTGGCTACAATGGATGAAGCAAGTACATATTCCTGAAGCAATAGCAGCAGGGCTTCCACTCGAAAATAAGCTCCTACGCCTTCTGACTGAAATCGAAAATGAAGGCACTACTTTTTCGTGCCAGTATTACTTTCAGACGATGGAGGATTATTTTACTTACGAAAAAATACATTCTCCCGCACTCCAACAAAAACATCACGAACGATACCAAAACCAATATGTGTCTTTTAGAACCTTATTGGAAGTTTTGTAATCAGTGTTTGTCATGCAGTTTGCAGCTAAAATAGTACCATGGTTGCGAAATAAAGGCGTAAGGCTTCTCAAAAAAAGGGGTTTTTGGCTTATTGTTGGCCCATTTTTAGTATTTATTTTTTTGGATGTGGTTTTTCCTTTTCGAGTCAATCCACCCTATTCTACGCTTGTAGTGGCCGCCGACGGCAGTGTCCTCCATGCTTTTTTAAACAAGGAAGACAAATGGCGACTTTATACTGATTTAGAGGAAATTACGCCTGTTTTGCGCCAAACTATTCTCCAAAAAGAAGATAAATATTTTTATTATCATTTAGGGTTCAATCCTGTAGCCTTGGTGCGTGCTACAGTTAAAAACATCACTTCAGGTAAACGAACTTCGGGGGCTTCTACTATTACCATGCAAGTGGTACGCCTGTTAGAACCACGCGAGAGAACCTACATAAGCAAGTTGATAGAACTTGTACGAGCTACGCAGCTGGAGTTGCATTATTCCAAAGATGAAATTTTACAACTTTACCTGAATCTCATTCCATATAGTGGTAATATCGAAGGCATGAAATCGGCCTCTTTGCTGTATTTCGGAAAACCTCCACAGTTACTGAGTTTGGCAGAGATTACCACTTTGGCGATTATTCCCAATCGCCCGTCAAGTTTGCGTTTGGGGCGCAATAACGCGTACATTGTGCAAGAGCGTAATAAATGGCTTAGACGATTTGAGAAAGTACAATTGTTTGATAAACAAGCAATTGAAGATGCCCTCCATGAACCCTTAAATGCCTATCGCCGCGAGGCTCCCAAATTCGCCCCCCATTTGGCTATTCGTTTAAAGCAAGAAAATAGAGGGATACCTATCATCAAAACTTCGCTGCTTTCAGCCAAACAAGCACAAGTTGAGCAAATCGCACGCAACTACACCAATCGGCTACAAAGCATGAATATTCATAATGCGGCGGTATTGGTGGTCAATAACCAAACCATGCAAGTAGAGGCATATATAGGTTCGGCAGATTTTAATAACCCTTACGACGGTGGCCAAGTAGATGGTATTAGAGCCGTACGCTCGCCAGGAAGTACGCTTAAACCGCTACTCTATGCTGTGGCATTTGACAAAGGGCTACTCACGCCCAAATCGGTTTTAAATGATGTACCCACTAATTTTGGTGGATTTGAGCCAGAAAATTTTGATAGGCGTTTCAACGGAAAAGTAACCACCACTTTTGCTTTAGCCAATTCGCTCAATATTCCTGCCGTCAAAGTACTGAAAGAACTTACGCCTTATATCTTGATTGAATACTTGAAAAAAGCCGACTTTCAAACAGTCAAAAAACAATCTAAAGATTTAGGGCTTTCTATGATATTGGGTGGATGTGGGGTAACTTTGGAGGAAATGACACGCCTTTTTGCGGCTTTTGCTAACGAGGGAAAAATTCAAAATCTAAATTACACACAAACTAAAAAAGGGCAATCTCGGCAAGAAGAGCAATTGATTTCTGCCGAATCTGCTTTTTTAATCACAGATATTCTAACCCAAATCACACGCCCCGACCTACCCAATAATTTCGATAATACTTATCATCTACCGCGTATTGCTTGGAAAACAGGAACTTCTTACGGAAAAAAAGATGCTTGGAGTGTTGGTTACAACCGCCATTATACTATTGGGGTATGGGTAGGCAATTTTTCTGGAACAGGTGTTCCTGAACTCAACGGAGCGAATATCGCCACCCCCCTACTTTTTGATATTTTCAATGCCCTCGATTACAATTCAACCACAGGCTGGTTTAAGCCTGCTTCTGAACTCATCCAACGAAAGGTATGCACTGAGAGTGGTGATTTACCGAGCGATTTTTGTGAGCATCAAGTGCTTGACTATGCCATCATGGGTATCTCTTCTACGCGCAAATGCCAGCATTTGAAATGGGTTTTTACTAATCTTTCGGGTAGTATTTCTTACTGTACGCAGTGCCTGCCCGACAGCGGCTATGTCCGAAAATTATACCCTAATCTTGCCCCTGATTTGATGGCTTTCAACGAGCAGAATCGTATTCCTTACCTCAAAATTCCACCTCACAATCCAGCTTGTACGCGTATATTGGAAGTAGGTGCGCCTGTGATTGTGAGTCTCAATGATGGCAGTGAATATTTTGTAGAAAACCAGCAACTGCAACTGGCTTGTCAAGCCACCAATGAAGTACGGGAGGTGTATTGGTACGTTAATGATGTACTTTTACAAAAAGCAAACCCGCACGAGGCTATTTTTTTTGTGCCTCCTGCGGGTAAAGTAAAAATTTCGTGTAGCGACGACAAAGGCCGCAACAGTAATATTGTGATAGGAGTAATAAAGTAACTTTACTCCCTCTATCTCGGCATTTTCGAGATTATAGTTGAGTTCATAAATATTGTCGGCGTTGAGTTTCATTACACCACGCAGCGTATGCCGCTCATCTGTCTTGAATTTACGACCACTTTTTTTGAATTTTAGCCCTACTACCGATTCTGGTCCAGCCCCTCCACAGAAAAAACACGCACTAAATGGGAAGGCCGACAAAGCATAGAGATTAGACTCCATGTCAATCGGCAAAATATAACCCGTCAAAAGTACTTCTTTACCATTCAGTTTATTGACGTTGGGGCCAAAAGTGGGGTAGAGCATATACACCGACTCTTCTGGATACCATTTTTTCTTAAAAGTTACATCGCGTAGCGTTTCCCAAGTAATTTTAACGGGATTATTGCTGGTTAATGGTCGATATTGAAACTTTGCGCTTGGTACTGCTTTCTCGATTTGTTTTTCAGATTTTACAAAACCCATAAAAGCGACAGCACTTATTAATAGTATGACGAATAAATTTTTCATGTTTTTTAGATTGATTGGCAGTAACTTCAATACAATTTTTTATACGTTTGTGTTCCCTATTTATGGAATCAATACCTTGTCTATGACGTGAATAACACCATCGGTAGCTGTGATGTCAGTCTTGGTAACATTGGCGGCAGGCACGGGGTTTCCTCGGCCTGTTATTTTAATGGGTCTTGTTCGAGCATCAATAGAGGTGGTATTGGAAGCATCAAACATCGGCAAAGTACCAGTAGGCATGAGGGTTGAGAAAAACCGACTTAATGCAATATGATAAGAAACCACCCTCGCCAAAATAATGGGACTCGTCGCTGCAATTTCATCTTTAGATAATTTAGCCGCTATCATGGCCTGGTTAGTTGGCAAAAACATCGTATAGCCTGTTTGAGAGGGGGTAGGCACAATAGTATCAGCAAAAGCCGCCAAACGGGGATCGCTCAATGTAGCACGACGTGACGCTTCACGAAACAAACTAAAATCGGGGCTAGCCTTGATAATTTGTGCCAATGTTTTGGTTGGAATGGGTACGATATTATCCATGATATGAATGACACCATTGGTTGCTACCAAATTAGCCCTTATCCCTTTAGCTTGGTTGAGATAGGGTACTGCATCTATGTTCGAAAGAAATAGCTGTGTCCCTAAAAAAGTCTTGATTGGATTATTTTGCCCCAAGGGCATGGTTTCGGTAGGTAGCTTTTGTGTCAAAATATGGTTACGAAGCAATGCCCGCACTTGCTCTGGGGTAAACACTGTCACATTGGTAATCCCTGCCGCATTGAAAGCATCGTCATTGGGGGCGAATAAGGTCAAACTACTGGTTTTGAAAGCGTCTTGTAATCCCGAATACTCAATAGCAGCCCGCAGCATACTGAGGTCTGGTTGATCCAAAAGCACATCAGACATACTTTTGGGTTGGGGATCGTCTTGTTTACAGCCTAATAGACCAATCAATAAGAACAACAAGCTGAAAATGTAGTTTTTCATTTTTATTTTCATTTCAATGGTATGCTTCGGATAAACGTAAAAAAGCTACAAAAATTGCGACTTTTAAACTTTCAAAAGGGCAAATTCTTTGGCAAAGTAGGTCAGAATTACCTTTGCTCCTGCCCGCCTAATAGAAAGCAACATCTCCAACATGGCTCGTTGGCCATCGAGCCAGCCATTTTGGGCTGCGGCTTTGAGCATCGCATATTCGCCCGATACATTATAAGCAGCAATAGGCAAATCAAAATGTTGGTCGAGCGTTTTGATGACATCTAAATAAGCCAAAGCAGGCTTCACCATCAGAAAATCTGCTCCTTCGTCATAGTCCAATTGTGCTTCTATGAGGGCTTCTCTAACGTTGGCGGGGTTCATCTGATACGTTTTTTTATCGCCAAAGCGTGGAGCTGAATCGAGTGCATCACGGAAAGGGCCATAAAAGGCACTGGCATATTTGGCGCAATAAGACATAACACTTACATTAGTAAACCCCTCTGCATCAAGCACTTGCCTAATATATCCTATACGACCATCCATCATATCGCTGGGGCCAAGTATATCTGCCCCTGCACGGGCTTACGCTATGGCCATTTTCCCCAAAATCTCTAAAGTCGTATCATTTACAATTTGGCCATTTTCGACGTAGCCGTCGTGCCCATCGCTGCTGTAAGGATCCATAGCTACGTCAGTCATCAAAGCCAAATCAGGGAAAGTATCTTTGATTTTTTTTAGCGCGTCCAAATACAACGTACCTTCACGGTAGCTTTCTGTGGCAAACTTATCTTTTTTATTTTCGGAATAATTGGGGAACAAATCTATACACTGAATACCAAGATCGGTTATTTCCTTGAGGTTCTTCCAGCAGAGTATCTAAAGAATAGCGGTAAATACCTGGCATAGATTTTACTTCGCTTCGTACGCCTTGCCCTTCCACAATGAACATCGGAAAAATCAGGTCATTGACCGAAATAGTCGTTTCTTGCGCCAGCGCTCTAATGGCTGCCGACTGGCGATTGCGACGTGGACGGCGTGTAATTGAATAATTCATAAGCGAGGTTTTTTCTTTTTACACGTTAAAAGTGGCTAAGAGTACAAATTCTTGCACCCGTGCTTTGATTTCTTGTTAGGTAAGCGCCTACAAGCCGCTCCGAACCAAATTTTTCGACACAAAAAGAAGCCATGGCAGAGCCATACACAATCGCACGTTTCATGTTATCGAAGCTAATATCGTCGGTCTTAGCCAAATAGCCAATGAATCCACCTGCAAAGGTATCGCCCGCGCCTGTGGGGTCAAAAACCTCTTCCAAAGGCAGGGCAGGACGAGAAAAACATTTGATTTTCTTGAAAAAGTAAAGCTCCATGTTCTCCTTTCTTGATAATGAGCGTTTGGGGACCCATAGCCATAATGCTTTTGGCAGCATCGGCGTAGCGAATAATCACCCGAAAGTAAACGTGCTTCTTCATCATTGATGGTCAATACGTCAATCATTGGCAATACCGCCTTGAGGTCGTCCATGGCTACATCCATCCAAAAATTCATGGTATCAAGCATCACCAATTTGGGACGAGTTACCATACGTTCCAATACGGTACGCTGTATAGCTGGCGCGGTATTGCCCAGCATCAAATATTGACAATCTTGATAAGTAGCAGGGATTTGTGGATCAAAATGTTCCATTACATTGAGCTGCACTTCTACTGTGTCGCGGCTGTTCATATCATTATGGTATTTGCCCGACCAAAAGAATGTTTTCTCGTCTTCTTTAACTTCTAAACCTTCTGTATTGACCCCGTGGCTTTGCAAAAGTTCAATCATTGCTTGGGGGAAATCACCACCTACTACTGCCACCAAGTTGTTGTTGGGCGTGAAATAGGAGGCTGAAAGGGTAATATAAGTAGGCATCCACCAATGATTTTATCGGTTTTACCAAAGGGAGTTTCGAGGGCATCAAACGCCACAGAACCTACAGTAAGAAGACTCATAGTAATTATTTATAGGATTGATTGATACAAAATAAGGGATAAAACTGTTTAGTCTTACCCCTTAACGATATTATTTGTAAGCAAGAGATTATTCTGCCGCGCTTTCGAGCAAATTTTTGTGTTTTTTGGCATTAAGCACATCCGAAGACTGCGGATACTCTTCAATGTAAGATTGCTGTAAACTTTAATGGCCTCTGTATTTTTCTTGGCTTTTTCATATGCAATTCCCAACTTGATCATATAAGCTGGTGTAAATTGGGGATTTGGCTTGTAGTCAACTGCTTTTTGATAGTAAGTAATGGCTTCTTCTAGGTTATTCTTCTCCATGTAAGCATCGCCTATCAAACAATAAGCACGCGCCTGCACCAGCAAATCGGAAGCACTGAAGGCTTTTAAACGCTCGATGGCTTCGTCAAATTTACCTTGTTTCAAAAGCGTAACGCCCGCGATATAGGTGGCAATGTTTCCTGCAGGTGTAGCGCTGTAATCATCTGCAATGGCCAATACCCCTGGATTACCGCCACTGCCCTTGAGGGTCTTGTTGGTAGAATCTGCCTCAAAAGCAAAAACAGAACTATACAATAACGCCTGCGCTTCTTCATCTTGGCTACTTACATACCAGTTGTACCCAAACCACCCTGCCAACAAAGCAACTACCAAGCCTCCTACTACGTAAAGAATGTTACGGTTTTTTTCGATTACTTTTTCAAACTTATTTAGCTCTCCTGCTAAACCCTCTGGGGTTTCTAAAAACTCTAACCCTGATTCTGTGTTTTTATCGCTCATTACTAATGATTTTCAAATTGGACTGCAAAATTAGGAAAACTCTTGGAACTCAAAAAGAACTATCTATTTTTTTACTATTTGCTTTATCCACAACAACAATGCCAATTCTGACTTGTTGTTAATCGACTTTAAAAAAGGTCATTTTTTGAAAGCTAAGGCAGGTTTTTCTATCCACCTCCAAGAAACCCAACTTATA
The DNA here is from genome assembly GCA_041392315.1 of Spirosomataceae bacterium. Taxonomy (GTDB): domain Bacteria; phylum Bacteroidota; class Bacteroidia; order Cytophagales; family Spirosomataceae; genus Runella. The sequence goes on from JAWKMH010000013.1 coordinate 168,164, forward strand.
AAATAAGTAATCGCGATAGCCCATAAAAAATATTTCACTTGACCAATCATATCCACCTCTACCAATACATTGATAATCACCATTTGATAAATATAAATACCGTAAGATAAATCAGTGCTTCCAAGTAGTCTTTTTGAAAGGCTACTATGACTAAAAGCAAAGCTAATGGTAACAAAAGCAAGTAATAAATTGGCTAAAAACCCAAAGAAGTTGGGCATATAACTGGGCTGATAAAGATATAAGGTTCCAAAACAAAACCAGATATATAGAAGGTAAGCTGCCAACCACCACCAAAATTTATCTTTTACCCAAACCATAAGCGAGCCACGATAAATAAAAAATAACATTCCAAACCCAAAATTATACAAATAAGGGAACACCGACAGACTTCCCAATTGGTGAAGAATAGAGGTTTTGGCAGTGTATTCCAGCAAAATACTGTAAAAGATTATCGAAAAAAGCGACTGTAAGCCATAGCACTTTGCTCCCCCATCGTTGCCAAGCCCACCATAACAATGGCACCAAAATATAAAATTGAATCTCTACGGGGATTGTCCACAAAGCCCCATTTGGTACACCTACACCATACACCCGTAAGAAATCAGGGGTATAAAATTGAAAAATGGTTAGCTGACCAATCAGCCAATTGTGCGTTGTGAGGAGATGCTGGATAAAGGGGTCTATTCCCAAAAATAAATAAGTAGTGCTATTGTAACTAATAAACAGCCATATAAACCTGGAAAGATACGCAGCGCACGATTCAGAACATAGTTTTTCCATTGATTGGGGCGGCGATCAAAACTCCAAAGCACTAAAAATCCACTTACCGTAAAAAAAATAGGTACACCATTGAAGTGCTTTAGAAAATCAATGATACGTTCCCAAAAAGGATTAAGAGAAATAGATAAATGATACCTTGCATGAATCAACAAAACTTGGGTCGCGGCCAATAATCGTACCAAATGAAAATTATTGTCTTGCGTAAACATCAGCGCGATTAAACTTTTGGTTTCTTAGCCCAAAATTTCATTTTCTGCCAAAATAATCCTTTTGAAGAGCTGCCTGAGGTATAATATCCATTGGCGTTAGCACTATAATTGTAGGCATACTTATAAGAATAATTATACCCTTTTGAAGGGTAATTGGTAGCTACAACAAAGGGAAGCATACAAATCATCGTGATAATAGTCATTCACAACAACACCCACCGATGAAAGGCTAAACTCTTCGGCTACTTGATCGGCCAACAGATAGGCTTCTTTACTGGAATACATCCAACGAATGATAAACAAAGTTAAATCAGCTCGACGGAGCAATGGTACACTATCTGATACTAAGCCAACAGGAGCTGTGTCAATAAGTATAAAATCATATCTCTGTTGGCAATCTTCTAACATTTCCTCAAAACGAGGATATTGAATCAACTCTGAAGGATTAAAAGGGACGGGGCCTAGCGGGCAAAAAGTCCAGCCCTTCAATTACTTTGTGTTGAATGGCTTGTTGATAGTTGTCAATTTTTCCAGAGAGATAGCTGCTCAAGCCTACTTTGTTGTTGTTATTAAAAAAATAATGCAGCTTAGAACGGCGTAAATCTGATACAATAATTAACACTTTTTTGGCTGTCTTTGTGAGGGAAGTAGCCAGATTGATAGTGATAAAAGATTTCCCTTCTCCTGCCACAGTAGATGTTATCGAAATTATCTTCCCTTTATTATTAGGCGTAGTAGTCAAAAAACTGAGATTGGTTCTAAGCCCATTTACCGACTCTGCAAACAAAGAGCGGCCATCCAAAAACTTAAGTAAATCTTCGTTGTTGTTTTGTAGTTTTTCGGGGTACTTCTGAATCATTCCCAATAGATGCACGCGGCCACTTTGTCCAATTTTAGCAATTTCTGTGAACTTATTATTAACAAAACGTGCCAGAAAAATAGACCCAACTCCGATTACCAAACCCAGCATGATACAGGCTAATAAAATACGAACTGTCTGTGGATATATTTGATAAGCATCGGTGCGGGTAAGTACAGTAAACGAAGGCAACATTCCTGCTTTTATAATAGAAGCTTCAATTTCTTTATTGATAAGGAGCAAGTATATTTTTTCATTTACATCGCGATTGTTTTGGAGATAACCCAATTCGCGTTCCACCGAAGGTAGCGCTATTCATTCGGCTTTTGAGCAAACTTAAATTTTGGTTGATGATACGCAATACGCCTTCATTTTTTTGTCTTTGTACTTTGATATTACTCAAAATCTGCGCTCTTACTCGCTCTATCTCATCATCGGCTGCTTTTACGATGGGGTTATTGACGCTCAAATTTTTACCCACTATAAAAGCCTTTCTATCTAAAATCAGTTGATTCAAATCGCCTACTAACTTCAGTAGTACCCCGTCGCTGCTATTGTCTAAGCCAATACTTCCTACATTGACTGGCTCAAAACGATTGGAAAGGCTTTGTTCGAGCAAATTAATATATGATTTCTGAATCTCAATGGTGTTTTTTTGTGTTTCAAAGCTGGTTAACTGCCCCATCACATCATTGGTCGAAACCTGCAAACTGGGTACTGACTTTTGTTGTTTGTAGGTTTCAAGTTGCGAAGAATGCCCTCCGAAGCGATGCATCATAAATCTTTATTGCCTCTCTGATAAAATTGATAGTCAGATTGGAAGAACGCCTTTTCTGATCAAGGTTATACTCTTCATATGATTCAATCAGTTTTCGAGGAAATCTTGTGTAAACTGCTGATTAAAATAAGTGAATGATACATTCACAATGGGTAAGTTGCGCTCTTCCTCATCTACCCCTATTTGATCATCTAATGCCTGCCTAATATTGTTGAGATCATTATAAAGAAAGGTGTAGTTTTCAGCCAGACGCTCCACTGAATTGATTTTAAACGCTAAACCTTTAACCGAAATCAAAGTATCTTTCATCAAATCAAAACGACGGTTTTCTGTTTTATCCTCAGTTTTATAAGTAATGATGCCCTCCTTCTGAATTTCAAATATTCCAGCCCCAAATTGACGGTTGTCAAAAGAAATCAACTGAGCTGTGAAGGGCTGAAAAGGATAGACATCTTCTTGACGAAAGGTGGTTTCTCTGTAAAAAGTAAAAGGATAATTGAGCTTTTTAATGGCACCATTGATTACTTCTTCTGACTGAATCACATACTTTTCAGTGGCATATTCTTTATTTGTGCCATCATCCGATTTTATTAGTTCCGACAACTCTCCCAATTCTGTTTGCTTCACATTGTATTTGAGCGATACTTCCGCAATATAACGCGGTTTGGCAATTTTGAGGAAGGCAAACCACAATAACAACGCCAGTGCCATCGCACCTACTATCCAGTACCAACGACTCCACAACACCCGGAATATCCGCTTGATGTCAATCTCAGGGGCTATTTCGGTGTATCTGTCCTGTGTTTTATTCCAATGTATATTTTGCATAGTAGCTGCCACAAACGATTTTTAGCCCAAACGGTTGAGCAAAGGTAATTGTTGTAGTTGGTCAAAATACTGATTTCCTACCAATTCATGCAATTTTTGTAAATGTCGTAGTCCATGGGCATCACTTCCGATAGCATCAAAGTAGTTCCTCTCCAATAGTTGGACTGCTGCCCGCCGCTCTCCCGAACCATAATGCCCCATCAATGAAAGTAAATTTAGCTGAAAACTCACCCCACGATTTTTCCAATAGGCCCACTCATGGGGTTTTCCATGCCAGTAGCGATAACGCTCGGGATGCGCCAGCAAGGGTGTATAGCCCAGCTTCTGCAATTGCTCTACTAATATCTCTGCCCCCAAGGCGACAGATTGCATTGGAAACTCAAACAAAACATATTGGTTTTCAATGGGTAACAACTCCTTTTTTTCGATAAGCTCCCAAAAGTTTTCGTCGGCGTAGTATTCTGCTGCCGCTTCCAGTACCAAAGGAAGTTTGTGTATCTCAATCAAATTTTGAACTTTTGCTTGCGCATTTAAAATAGAGGTACGCGTGTTTTTGTAATAATCTGCCCTTACATGAGGCGTTGCCACTATTTTTTTGATTCCTAAGCGAACATACTCCTGTAGCATTGCTAAACTTTGCTGTTCATTTTGCGCTCCGTCGTCTATCCCTGGCAAAATATGGCCATGCCAGTCGCTTTGCATCCATACCAACGGAAAGAGGGCAGATGCGGGTTTTATTTTATTTTTAAAAAAAGAAAACATGGCGTTATCGAATGGCCAAGTACAATCCTAAGACTACGGCCAGGGCATTCAGACCAATCGCGATGGGCGATAAAATACTGGCAATGCGTTGGTTTTTGATATTACGAATACTTCCTTTAGAAGGCGGGATAAACACATAATCGCCATCAAAGACAGGGATATTAGCCACGGCAGGATTGCTTAGGTTACGAATATCATAGTTAATTTCTTCTTCTCTGCCCGAACCCTTTCTTATGAGTTTGATGGTACGGTCGGCAGTGGCAAAATCTACTCCTCCCGATAGCGCGATTACCTCCCCGAGGGTGAGCTTTTCATTATCTAACGCAATGGTACCTTGCCGCGCTACTGCCCCCAACACCCGAACGCTCAGATTGGTGATTTCAACTTCAAATACGGGTTCATTGATAAGATTTTGATAGCTTTTTTCTATCAGGTGGGTTACCTCCATTTTCGACAAGCCCACTACCTTGATACGCCCTACTTGTGGCAGCACGATTTGACCTGTACGATCAACTGTAATGAGGTAAGCGGGGGCATTGCCTGCTTGGCCCGACGACATTTGGGCCACTCCCACCGAGAGATTGCTACTGGCTGGGTAGATGATTTCGAGCGCATTAAGGCTGCGTATCCTAAGGCGGTCGCCTACTTTGATACGGTAAATAACCGTGTCTAATGACGCTACGAGAGGACTGGCAACCCCCGTTTTGGTAGTATCAGAAAGATTGTTTTGTGCCCAAATAGCAGGGCAAAACAATACATAAAAGAGAAAAAAACGCATAGTAAAATAGAAGAGGAAGTATGACCTCGAAGCAAAAATAAGTAAATTGCCCGCTTGACCAAAATGAAAGCCTGTGCTAAAACCTTTCTATCACCCTTATCTATTGGAAGCAGGGCTCGACGAAGTTGGCCGTGGTTGCTTGGCTGGGCCTGTGGTAGCAGCGGCGGTGATATTGCCCAAAAACTATCAAAATCCGCTTCTCAACGACTCCAAACAACTCTCCAAAGTGCAACGTAATCAGCTTCGTTCAGAAATTGTAGCGGTGGCAGTAGATTGGGCAGTAGCAGAAGTCTCCAACCGAGAAATAGACCAAATCAATATTCTCAACGCCAGTTTTTTGGCCATGCACCGCGCCATTGACTCACTATCGGCACGCCCCGAACACCTATTGATAGATGGCAATCGCTTTATGCCCTACCCTTTTGTACCTCATACCTGTATCATCAAAGGCGATGCCCACTATATGAGCATTGCAGCCGCTTCTATTTTAGCCAAAACCTATCGTGATGAATACATGGAACAACTCGCTACCGAATTTCCGCATTATGGCTGGGAGCAAAACGCGGGCTATCCCACCTCATTACATCGGGCAGGTATTCGTCAATTTGGGTCTTGTGTACATCATCGCATATCTTTTAAACTCCTGTGATAAGACGAGAAAGTCATTTTTAGGCTTGACAAAAGAGAATTAGGTAGGAAAGCTCCCACCAAACATTTAGTGTAAAAATACGGTTTGGTTGGTATAAAATTGATTGATACATGAAACCTCTCACCCTCTTTTGGCACCGCCGCGATCTAAGACTACACGACAATGCGGGCCTCTATCATGCCCTCCAATCGGGCAATGCCGTTTTGCCTGTATTCATTTTTGATACCAATATATTAAATCAACTCACCGACAAAGAAGACCGTCGTGTGGTGTTTATTCATCAAGCACTGCACGAAATGCAACAACAACTCGAAGCCTTGGGCAGTACGATGCTGGTGAAGTATGGCAATCCTAAAGACATTTGGCAGCAACTGACAAACACCTACCACATCGCCGAAGTACATACCAACCGCGACTACGAACCCTACGCTTTGGAACGCGACAAAGCCATAGGCGAATGGCTCAATGCCAAAGGAATCGCTTTTTACGCCCACAAAGATCAATGTATTTTTGAAAAAAATGAAGTATTGAGCGGCGCAGGTACTCCTTACACCGTTTTTACTCCTTACAGCCGTAAATGGAAAGAAATGCTCAACGGCTTCTACCTGAAATCGTACCCCAATGAGCGTTATTCCCATCATTTTTTCAAAACTGCTGCGCTTCCTATTCCCACTTTAGAACATATTGGTTTTGTCGATGTTCAGCAGGCTTTTCCTCCCAAAACGGTGCGCGACGAACTCATCAAAAATTACAAAGAAAAACGTGATTTTCCCGCCATAGCAGGCACTTCACGCCTTAGCGTTCACCTTCGATTCGGGACGATTTCGATTCGACAGCTGGCCCAACAAGCCCAAGAGCTCAGCGAGGGATTCTTAAACGAACTCATCTGGCGTGATTTTTACATGCAAATTTTGTGGCATTTTCCCCATGTAGGGCAAGGAAAAGCCTTTCGGACTGACTACGACAAAATCGAATGGCGGCACGATGAGAAGCAGTTTCAACGATGGTGCGAAGGTCGCACAGGCTACCCCATCGTAGATGCGGGTATGCGCGAGCTCAACGCCACGGGTTTTATGCACAATCGTGTGCGCATGGTCGTAGCCAGTTTTTTAACTAAACACCTACTTATTGATTGGCGTTGGGGTGAGGCTTATTTTGCCCAAAAACTCTTAGATTTTGATCTTTCGGCCAACAACGGCGGCTGGCAATGGGCTTCGGGTTCGGGGACTGATGCTGCCCCTTATTTCAGGATTTTCAATCCTACTTCTCAAACCCAAAAGTTTGACCCACAGCTTGTTTACATCAAAAAGTGGATTCCAGAACTCAATAGTTTTGAGTATCCCAAACCTATCGTAGAGCATACCTTTGCAAGAGAACGATGTTTAGCCGTTTACCAGAAAGCATTGAAAGGATAAATGAATCGGGATAGCAAGACAATTCACAAACTTTCGGAAAGTTATAGGTAACTTCCATCATTTTCTGAATAAATTGCCGTTTTTTGTAGGGCAAATCTCAGATAGTATGAATTTTAAACTTCACAATCGCCGTGGTTTTTTGAAGAAATCCGCCCTCACCACTTTAGCAGGGCTTGTTGGCACAGACATAGTTTTTGCCGAAAATATACCAAAAAACTATGTTCCTTTGGCCTTTGATGAGGGCCTGATAGGCAAGCATCCCGATATGATTGTACTCAGCGATAAGCCTTGGAATGTAGAAACGCCCCCGCATTTGCTGGACGATGCCGTTACGCCCGCCGAAAGAATGTTTGTGCGTAACAACGGCATTGTGCCCGAGGAAAAAATAGATCCTAACACGTGGAAACTGACCATCAAGGGTGAGTCGATGAAGGCGCAAAAAAGTTACACCATCAAAGAGTTAAAAGAAAAATTTAAAACTTATACTTACCAACTCGTACTGGAATGTGGGGGCAATGGCCGCTCGGGTTATGTTCCCCAAACGGCTGGCAATCAATGGAGTGATGGGGCCGTAAGCTGTGCCGAATGGACGGGTGTGCGCCTCAAAGACGTGTTGAACGATGTCGGCCTCAAAAGTGATGCTGTATATATAGGCTATTATGGTAAAGACCTCCACCCCAGTCGCGACCCTGACAAAGTGGTCATTTCGCGGGGTGTACCTATCCAAAAGCCTTGGAAGACGAAACTCTCATTGCTTGGGCGATGAATGGCCAAGACCTACCTCTGATACACGGCTTCCCACTACGATTGGTAGTAGGCGGCTGGCCTGCCTCGGTATCGGGCAAATGGCTACATACCATTGCCATCCGTAATAAAGAACATGACGGGGCTAAAATGGATGGCCACAGCTATCGTGTGCCACGTGTCCCTGTCATGCCCGGAGAGAAGCTGGCCGAAACACCCGAAAACTTTAAGATTATTGAATCTATGCCCATCAAGTCGCTCATTACTTTCCCCAAAACAGGCGCGATGATAGAAATGGGCAAAACGCTATCGTTGCGTGGCCATGCTTGGGCGGGAGATTTGGCGGTCAAGGAGGTCGCGGTTTCGATAGATTATGGCGCTACTTGGCAAAAGGCCAACCTGCAAGCCCCAAAAATCGTCTGGCATGGCAGCGATGGTTGGCCGAAATTCGTTTTCCACAAAAAGGATACTATGAAGTATGGGCCAAAGCAACAGATACCAAGGGGTATCCCAACCCGATGGTCATACCCGCTTGGAATCCTGGTGGCTATCTCAATAATGCCTGTCATCGAATCGCAGTAAAAGTAGTTTGAGCAACTGTAAAGAGATTATCAAATGTCAAAAAATCATCATTTAGCCCTCATTTTATTGGCATTAGGGCTTTTTGTGGCCGCTGGTCGGCAAACCTCCTTTGGGGTCTAAGCCAACAACAATTATCATCACTTCGACCGACAGCCTTGATGCAGCAACGGGTCTTGTGCTGGATGCTCATTTGCCCTTAATAAAAGCCCAATGTACGGGTTGCCACTCGCCCCAACTCATTATTCAACACCGATTTACACGTGAAGAATGGCTCTCTAAAATCCGTTGGATGCAGCGTAATCATAAGCTGTGGGATTTGGGCGAAACTGAAAAAACAGTCTTAGATTACTTAGCCAAGTACTATGCCCCCAATCCTGCGGCCTATTCGCGCCGCGAAGCCCTTCGAAACATAAAGTGGTATAAATTAGAGTCAAATTAGTAAAAAAGACTCGTTTTTAAACCAAAAATCACTCCATTTTTTTGACTATCTATGAAATACCACCGCGTTTTAGTAGAAGCCATTGTTTTTGCCCTTGGCGAAATCTTTGATAAAGGCCGCCAGGCAGATAAAGTCATGGAGCAAGTGCTAAAATCGAATCGTAAATGGGGCGCACGTGACAGGGGTTTCATAGCAGAAAACACTTACGAAATTGTGCGTTGGTGGCGGTTGTTGTTGTTTGTTACGCCTACCGATAAGCCTACTTATACCGATATTTTTGCCACTTGGCAGGTACTTAAAGGCAACGACCTCCCCGAATGGGCCGAGTTTGCTCAGGTTAATATTCGTGCTATCAAACAAGCATACGAAGAAGCAAAAAAAATACGCAAAATCAGAGAGTCTATTCCTGATTGGTTAGATGAAATTGGTGCTGAAGAATTAAGTACCAACTGGGATAAGGAAATCCAAGCTCTCAATCAGGTAGCCCCTGTGGTTTTACGTGTCAATACACTCAAAACAACGCTTCCCGAATTACAAAAACTGCTCGCCACCCAAGGTATCCTGACCGACACCTTGCCGCAAAGGGTAGAGGCACTTGTATTGCGCGAGAAAAAGAATGTTTTTCAAACCGAAGCGTTCAAAAACGGCTTTTTTGAAGTCCAAGATACAGGCTCTCAGGCTATTGCTCATACACTTGATGTACAGCCCGGTATGCGAGTCATAGACGCTTGCGCAGGCGCAGGGGGCAAAACTTTGCATCTTGCTGCCCTTATGCAAAACCAAGGAAGACTGATTGCGATGGATGTAGAAGCCTGGAAGCTCGAAGAACTTCGCCGTAGAGCACGTCGTAATGGCGTAAGCAATGTAGAAACACGCGTGATTGAAGCCAAAACCATCAAACGTCTCCGTCAGAGTGCCGACCGCGTGCTGTTGGACGTACCTTGTTCGGGCTTGGGCGTACTGCGTCGCAATCCCGATGCAAAGTGGAAAATACAACCTGAATTTCTAAATCAAATTCGCCAAACCCAATACGAAATATTGAGCAACTATGCCCAAATGGTAAAACCTGGCGGGAAATTGGTGTATGCCACATGCAGTATTTTACCTTCCGAAAGTGAGTGGCAAGTAGCTAAATTTTTAAAAGAAAATGCCGCTCAATGGCAGCTATTGGACGAATCGCGTACTTCCCCTGCCCAAGATTCATGCGACGGATTTTATATGGCTACATTGGCAAACCCATTGTAATTCTCTCTTTTTTTGGCGTTCTTTGCCGCAGGAATTTACTCATCAGATGCTGACTATTCAGAGCAACGTTTCTCTCAAAACCTACAATACCTTCGGCATAGACGTTTCGGCACGTTATTTGGTAGAAGTTGATAACGACGAAGATATTCAAACCCTCCTACAATTGCCCAATGTACAAAGCCTCCCCAAACTCATCTTGGGTGGTGGAAGTAACCTACTGCTCACACAGGATTTCAACGGCTTGGTAGTCAAAATCAATATCAAAGGCATACAAGTTGTCAAAGAAGACCAAACGCACGTTTGGCTTAGGGCAGGGGCAGGCGAAAACTGGCACGATTTTGTGATGTATTGTGTAGAAAGAGGGCTGGGAGGCATTGAAAATCTTTCCTTAATTCCTGGTACTGTGGGAGCGGCACCTATGCAAAATATAGGAGCTTACGGTCTTGAAATCAAAGATACTTTTGATCAGCTTGAGGCGGTTGAAATAGCCACAGGACATAAAAAAACCTTCAACAATGAAACCTGTAGGTTTGGCTATAGAGATAGCATCTTTAAAAACGAAGCCAAAGGTCAGTATATCATTAGTAGTGTACAGTTTAAACTCTCCAAAACACCAACTTTTCAAATAGCCTATGGGGATATTCAAAAAACCCTCGAACAAATGGGCGTAAAAGAGCTGACTATCAAGGCTATTAGCGATGCAGTCATTAAAATTAGGCGTAGCAAACTGCCCGACCCCGCTGAGATTGGCAATGCGGGGAGTTTCTTTAAAAACCCAGAAATTCCTAAAAAGCAGTACGACCTATTGAAATTGCAATATCCCGAAATCCCTGGCTATAGCATTGATAGCCAAGCCATTAAAGTACCAGCAGGATGGCTCATTGAGCAATGCGGCTGGAAAGGAAAACGCTTTGGCAACATTGGTGTCCACACGCGTCAAGCCTTAGTATTGGTCAATTATGGCGGCGGAAGTGGCTCTGAAATCAAACAGTTAGCCGAAAGAATCCAAACTTCAGTCTTTGAGGTGTTTGGCATACTACTCCATACCGAAGTAAATTTCATATAAAAAAGCTGACCAGAAACCAGTCAGCTTTTCAGAACCTTCCTCTTTTTAACCAAAAATCTTCAATGGTATTTCTTAATAAGCATGCTCGTAAATATTGAGTTTGTCTTTTAGTTCTTTACGAGCAATGTGAATTCTATTTTTGACTGTACCAATAGGTAATCTTAATCTTTCTGCAATCTCATGGTATTTGAATCCTCTAAAGTGCAACATAAACGGTGTACGATATACCTCCTCTAATTCATTGACAGCAGCATTGATATCCTCCATTACAAAAGTAGAATAGGCCTCATTATCAGTGCTATTGCTTAAAGCATTGATATAGTGAAGATTATCGGTCGTGTCGATAAACGTATTCTTCCTCATCATCCGCTGATAATTGGTAATGAAGGTGTTTTTCATGATAGTATATAACCATGCCTTTAAGTTGGTACCATCAGTATATTTATCACGATTAGTAAAAGCCTTCAAAAGAGTATCCTGTAATAAATCGTTGGCATCTTCTCCATCTTTGGTCAAACGAACAGCGAAAGGCTTCAAAGATTTTGAAACTTTCGACAAATTATAAGTGAATTCAATGGCAGTCATGTTATGGCTCAGCTTTAGTTTGTTTATTTTTTTCGATTCAAAGTTAAACAAAAAAAGAATTAACATCAAAATGTAAATCTATTTTTTTTTGACGAGACAAAGGCTATTTATTTCTCTTAATTGGCTTAAAGAAGGAATTATTCAAATAAATAGCTTTTTTTAGTCAGTATTAGTATAGAGTTATAGGAAAAAGACAATTTAATATTTTTGTTTAATAAAAACATTTTTTTATTAAACAAAAAACACAAAGCATTTACCTTTATTTCTCTCTTATTTAAAAGTATCCTTTAGTGCTATTTTGTCCTCTGAAAACTAAAGATTATTTTTTTGTCAAATGAATTACCCAAATTTGTATATTAGCAAAAGGTTTTCAGAACATTAATACACCCTACTCATGAAATACTGCTACGTGTTTGTTGGACTGATGTGTTTATTTTCATTACAGGGGTTTGGCCAAGCAGGCCTGTTTAATGGTCATTGGTATGCTGGTATAGATATGGGTATTTTCAGTAATCAAACTCGTATGATAGCTGGAGAATTACCAAAATACACCTCTGGTGGATCAGGAACTATGCCCATGTATGGCATTAAAATCGGGCGAATTATTAACCCCTATTTATCGGTCGAAACAGGTGCCTATTCTCTTCCTCTCAATCTGGTTTATCTATATCAAACCAATCGTGCCATTGGTACCAATCCAGTCAATTTTATAAGTTTTCCACTTCGCGCCAGTTGGCGAGTGCGGGTTTTTCATGATCAATTAGAAGCACACCTCGGCGGAGGGCTCCAATATATATGGGGAGGCAATCAAATTATAGAGAAAACTTTTAATGGAGTTATCACGAATCGAGGTCATACTTGGACTGATTCGCTCGTTTATTTGGGTTCAATCAATATCCTAAGGCAACATTCCATCAACGCAGAAGCAGCAGTTAGTTTCAACTGGGCCATGTCTCGTCGTTGGACACTAAGCTTGTATGCTCGCCAAGCAATGGGTTTGGCCAACCTCGCCAAGGTCAGGATTTCTATAAAAAACAACCAAGACCCTACCGAAAATGCAGAATTTGTTGCTAAAGGTTCAGGGTTTAATACAGGCATTGGAGTCCGATACAACTTCACTTCTAAAAAACACTTCTGACTTTCTAAGACTTTTTTGAGTTTCTAAACTCCTTCGTCCAATGATAGGCTCCAAATAGGGCAATAAAACAAAAGGTAAGATACAGCAATGCGTAGAGTTTTACCTCTTTAAGATAATACATATAAGTAGCAATAATATCAATCAACAGCCATAGATACCACGCCTCTATTTTCTTACGAATAAGCATAAAAGTGGCAACAATGCTCATCACAGTAGTAAAAGAGTCCATATAAGGGAAAGCACTGGGCCTGCTAAACAGAGAAGGAAGCCATTCATGTAAGTTTTTAGCAAAACCACCCATCAAAAAAGTACAAGTAACCCCGCCAAACCCTAAAACAAACCACTGTTGGGCCGACAATTTAGAAATAGCGAGTTCATTGTTAAGATTTGCTTCGGCAGCTTTGGGAAATTTCCATTGCCACCATCCGATAATATTAGTAACAAAAAAAAATACTTGTAAAAACATATCAGGATAAAGCTGTATCTGATAAAACAATACAAAAGCCAAGGTGACATTAAGTAGCCCAATAATCCAACTCCAGCTATTTTCTTTGGCTGATAGCCACACCGCTACACCACCCGTTATGGTTGCCCAAAACTCTAAGTGGCTCATTTTATAACCTAAGGCTTCAAAGAAAATAACTTTAATACTAAAAAAATCCATTTTACCTTATTACTAATAATTGTCCAAAGATAGAACTTCAAAAAAGAATTTGATTTTTTTTAGAGTTCATAGTGCAATTTTGACATGAAAAAATCTATTTTGCACCACACAAACCTATTTTGAACTATTTCAGAACTCAATATCATGGCAAAATCAACAAAAAATAAAAAAGAAGGTATTATAGAAACGTCTGCTTCTAAAAAAGCAAAACCTACTTCTAAGTCCGTCATGGCAGAGGCCAATCTGCAAGCCGTTGAAAATTATACCCGATTCTCTGAGTTTGATATTTATCTATTTAAATCAGGAAAACATTATAAGTTATACGAAAAACTTGGCTCACATGTTGCCGAACATAAAGGTGTAATCGGTACTTATTTTGCCGTTTGGGCTCCCAATGCTGGCTATGTATCTGTAATCGGCAATTTTAATGGCTGGAACCGTGGTAGTCATGCACTTAGTGCTCGCTGGGATGGTTCTGGGATATGGGAAGGTTTTATTCCTAACATTGGGCGTGGTGAAATTTATAAATACTTCATTAAATCAAATCATCATGGCCAAGAACTCGAAAAAGCCGACCCCTTTGCACTATGGTGTGAAATTGCCCCAAAAACGGCTTCCGTAGTTTGGGATACATGGTATGAATGGCAAGATGAAGCTTGGATGCGCGAGCGACGCAAACATAATGCACTTAATGCACCGATGTCGGTTTATGAAGTACATCTTGGCTCTTGGATGCGCGACCCCGCAAACCCAGAGCGCTTTCTCAACTACCGCGAAATTGCCGACTCAATGGTGCCATATGTCAAAGAAATGGGTTTTACGCATGTAGAACTTATGCCTATCATGGAAGCCCCCTACCCACCATCGTGGG
>JAWKMH010000014.1:0-171081 GCA_041392315.1 Spirosomataceae bacterium
GGTTGGCCGCTTGGAGGAGCATTTTTCGACCCCAAAGAAAGCATGAAAACACTGGCGGTGTCAGACACCACCCTGAAAGCAGGGCAGCTATTTGTGGGAAAGCTCCCCAAAGTAGGCAATCATGCGCCCAAAGCCCAAGGAACTCTGGCGCAGATAATGTCCAAAAACTTTGTGGACGACAACTGGGCCAAAGTGATGAGTGTTGTCGCGGCCAAAGTACGCAAGGAAGTGGATAGGCAAACTTTTCTCGACGATAAAAGCCTCATTGATTTAACCTACAAAGTGCAAAACAACACCTTGACTTGGCAAGCACCTGCCGAGGGCGAGTGGCAAATCGTCGTAACCTGGTCTATTCCCTCGGGCGAAAAGCCCTCGTTGGTGGCTTCGCCTAAGACCAACTATGTCATTGACCACTTAGACCCCGCCATTGTCAATAAAACCTACGACTATATGCTGGGCGACAGAACGGGGCTGCCTGCTTACTATGGAAAACCGCTACGCGCTATTTTCAATGACAGCTACGAGTTTCATACCGACCGCATCACCTCACCCGATTTCTTGGAGGTGTTCAAAAAACAGCATGGCTACGACATTTCTCCCTATTTAGGTTCAGTTTTCCAAAAAGGCTACAATCATCCCACTTACTTGGCCAACATGTATCCCAATGCCAAGCCTCCCTTAGTGTTTAGCGAAGCTAATAATTGGCGTATCATGTACGACTACGACCATACGGTCAATGAAGTATTTAAACAGAACTTCATTCGTACTTCCAACAATTGGATGCGAAAAAATGGCCTGCTACACCGCACCCAAGCCTACGGCTTTCCGATAGATTTGATTGGCAGCGCGGGCGCAGCCGATATTCCCGAAGCCGAGCAGCTATTTGCCGAAGGGTCGGAGGGGTATTTGAAATTGGTTACGTCGGGGGCGCATTTGTACAATCGCCCCGTTATTACCCAAGAATCGTTTGTGTCTATCTTACGGGCCGAGATGACTACCCCTCAAAAAATTAAAATATGGGCCGACAAGTCGCTGGCGGCGGGTATCAATCAGCTTATTTATCACGGCACGCCTTACAAATACAACAAAGGCGAGTACGGCAAAGAGGGTTGGAATACGTGGTCGTCGCCGTTTTTGCCTTTTGTCAATTTCTCTACGGGTATGAATGAGTCTGATCCTTTTTGGAAAGACATCAAAGCCATCAATCAGTATCTTGCCCGCTGCCAGTACGCGCTGCGGTCGGGTAAGCCCAAAACCGATGTACTGATTTATATGCCCTTTATTGATTTTACGGAAAACCAAATAGCGATGAATCCCGAGGAGATTTTATATCGAGGGTATTTTAAAGAAGTAGAGCCTGATATTCAGGGGTTTGGCGTGTTTAAAGCACCCGATACGCCCATTAATCGTTGGTACAAAGCCCTTTGGAAAACCGTCAATGAACTGGAAGCCAAAGGCATTTCGTGGGAGTTTGTCAATGACGAATCATTACAAAAAGCCCAATGGGTCAATGGACAAATCAATATCGAAGGAAACCAATATCAAAGCCTAATTTTAGCCAATTTGCCCTATATCAATTTGGCCAGTGCCAAGCACATCAGCAAGCTCGGCAAAGAAGGAATGAATATTTGGCGAATAGGAAACTTGCCTCAAATACAACCCTCTTTTCATGATTTCGAGGCCAACGACCGCTTGGTAAAACAACTCATGGACGAAGTGGCACAACTCAAAAATAGGCTCCCACTTGCCCAAAGTAAAATCAACTACCAAACAGAATACACTTTTTTGCGCCAAATAACACGCGAAATGACAGATGGCAGTCAAATTAAGTTTTTGTGGAATAAAACCGACCAGTGGCAAAACATCAGCCTGACAGTAGCCGACAACATAAAAAGTAGCTACTGGCTCAACCCAGAAAATGGAGAGATAGAAAATGCCAAAGGCAAAACGACTGCCTACTGGTTGCCGCCATATGGGTCTATGTTGTTTTATGCCTCCACCCAAACGGCAGCTCTCAAAGGGGCAGAAATAACTGTCAAGACTTACATCAACAGCGAAGGCGCGCCTCCTATTGCTCCTTTAGACAAATGGAATATTATAGCAGGGCAGGCCAAATTGGAAAATACAGCCCTCTTTGACTGGCGCGACAAAGAAGATTTTAAGTACCAATCGGAAGAAGGCATCTATACGACCACCTTCGATTTAAAGCAACTACCTCGCCAGGCATTTTTGGGGTTAGGGAAAGTGTATTATACCGCTGAAGTTTTTATTAATGGCCAAAATGCAGGTAAACGTCTTTTTGCACCTTATCAGTTGGAAGTACAGAAATATTTAAAGGTAGGTCAAAACAAGTTGGAAATACGCATCACCACCAGCCGACGCAATGCGTTTATTGGTGAGGCTACAAAAAAAAATCCACATTATGCGCAGTTCAACAACGCCCTCAATACCTTAGTGCCAAGCGGACTGGTAGGGCCTGTGACACTGAAGATGAGAAAATGATAGCTACAAAAAATCCGCGCCTCAAGGGAAGCGCGGATTTCCGACTTTTCTTAACCTAAACTAAATTCTCTTTAAGTACAATAGATTTGATGGCAAGTCTGAATTGTTATTCTCTGCTAACTTACATTACTTGCTGGCATGCTTTTAGTTACAGAAGATAGCATAAAATCTTTATTAATTTTGCCCTGAATTGGCGCGGCTTTTCAAGTCATCTCCGCTTGTACTACGCTGACGGGCTGCCTTTACATTCTGATTGCCAAAACGATAAGTAAACGATAGGCGTACTTGGCGGCTTTCCCAACGCGACATGACACGGAAGTTTAAATCTTGGTATTTAACTGTTCCTGCAAAACGATTCATGAAAAATATATCATTGATATTGAGTCGCAATGAGGCTTTGCGGTTCCACAGCGACTTGGCTATACCCGCGTTGATCTGACCTTGGGCTTGAGCTTTAAGTAAGTTATATTGTGTTGGCGAGTTCCAAAATCCCCCCAACTCGGCAGTAAAGCCTTTGGGTAAGGTAAAATTGTTGGTCATAAAGACAGTAGCGCCAAATTGCCCTAAGTCTAAATCCGCTCCATAATAAAATGAACGAAAACGATTGTAAAATGCACTGATGTTGGCTTGCGCTGTCCACCATTTCTGAATAGGAATCGGAAGGCTCAACGATAGGTTGTAGCTGTCTTGGTGGTCTAAGTTCTCGGTAGTAATATACGTTTTGTTTTCAGAAGCTATTTGTTTCGGAATCTGGTTGGCAATTACGTCGTTGATACGGCTGTAGCCCAAACTCGTCGAAAAAGCACTTTTGAATACGTGCGTAATTTGGAACAGGTGGTCAATTGTGGCCGCAAATTAGGATTGCCCTGCTGAAACGTAAAGGATCCAAAAAGAACTGGAAAGGATTTAAGTTGGAATAATTGGGACGGTCTATCCGACGGCTAAAAGATACATTCAGTACGTTGTTGGTATCCAGTGTTCGTGATACAAACACACTGGGAAAGATGACGTAGTTGCGTGTAATGACATTGTTGAGTGTAATGGAATTACCTTCTGAGTGGGTCTGCTCTGCCCAAGCCCCAATTGGAATTTAGGTTCCTTGTTACAGTTGGTGCTGTAATTGGCATAAGCGGCGTTGATATTCTCCGTGTATTTGAAGCGATTCGACTTACTGGGGTCTAACACCCATTGTTTGTCTATCTGATTTTCAAAACGCATATCCGTTGTCGGTGCTAACCAAACTGCACTTTTTGCTCCAAACTCTACTTTCCCTTTCTTGAGTGGGTGTATGTAGTCTATTTTAGCTGCCCCAATGAATACGTGAAGGCATGATGTTACGAAAAACCTCTTTGCTTTATGGTTCCACTTGGCGTATGGTAAATGGTATTGAGGTCATTACCCGAGTTACCATCAAAGAAAGAATAGTCGGCATCGGCTGTTAGTTCGCGGCCTTGCCCGTAATCGTGCTTGAGGTTGAGAATTGCTGTAAAATTCTTTAGGAGATTATGATTATGGGTATCTGTATCAAAGCTACTGGTAAGGGTTTGAGTCTTATCGAGAAAATCAGTACTTGAAATGCCATTCATCCTAAATTGGTTCAACATGCCTGTGGCCAATAGTCCGATGGTTGTTTTTGTTAATAAAAAAATCAATTCCTGTGCGAATACTGGCATTTGAGGGTTTCCTATGCGTGGACTGTTTTTTGGTCTATATAGGTGATTTGATTTTGGTAGGCAATAGTACGGTCAATGTCTTGGGTATTAAAAAAACGGGCATGAAAAAGACTCAGATTGCCAAAGGCATTGATTTTAGCGTTACGGTGATTCGCCCCAGCGAACCATTCAGCTTTTCGTAGCGACCTACTTCCTGCACTGAGGGTGTAGTTGCCATTGATCCCAAAGTTTTGTTTTTCTTGAGCACAATATTTGAGAGTAAGCCCTGTATTGCCAGCAGCGTCGTACTTAGCAGGTGGTGTAGAAATAAGTTCGATTTTTTCTACATTGTCGCTCGGCATGGATTGCAGCATATTCATTAAATCTTTGCATCGAAATCTGCTGCAACTTTCCATCAATCATCACCATTACACCTTGCCGTCAGCACCAAACTGAAGACGGTCATTCTGACGATCTATGGTTACGCCAGGGGCTTTTTCCAGCACTTCTAAAGCTGTACCTCCCGCCGAACCAATGTTGTTTTCGACATTGACCACCATTCGGTCGATTTGCTGCTCAATAAACGGTCTTTTGGTTACAATTTTTACCTCTTGAAGGTTTTGAGCCAGTTCAGCTACCTTGAGCGTTGGAAGAGCAATGCTGTTTTGACTTTCGTTGATGTCAAAAGAACGAGAAAAGGCTTTGCCGTAACCCATGTGGTAGCAGAGACCAAATACTGTCCTGTAGCGATATTTTCAAACTCATAATGCCCTGTTTCGCTCGAAATCGCTCCTTTGGCTAAGGTCGAATCTTTGGCATGAAGTAATAAGACAGTAGCAAAAGGCAAGGGCTTGCTGGTGGTTTCTTGGACTTCTCCTGTGATTTTTCCTTTGATAGAAGACTGCGCAAAGGCAAAAGAACAAAGCAACAAAATAGCTGCCGCTAAACTTGCAAAAGTTTTCATGACTGTTGTTTAAAATGGCTGTTTTTAATTATCGCTTCAAAAGTAGACTACTTTGTTATACAAGCTACCTTTTTTTACATAAGCGGTTTGTTTTTTCTTGACGAGCGGTTTGTTCAAGAAAAATAATGGGCAGTACGCTTCAAAAAAGACTTTTTTCAAAACTAAGTTGCCTACTGCCCATTACCGTTATTTGTATTCATGCTGTTAGATTCTCTTATATGATGCAATGAAGACAAGAAAGGTTGCATGAAGTGAGAAAAAAAATGGATTTCATATATTTAGGTATCTTTTTTACAAAAATTCGTTTTAAGATTGCATCTTATTCTGCATTAAAAGTTGATGGTTTATCTTCATAGTACTGTATGTCGCTACCTCACCGTATTGATATGATTGGCGTTTTGGTATTTGCTATATCAGGTGCATTGGCGGCTTCTGATAAGAAAATGTCATCAAATTTATTTGGTGTTTACAGGTTTTATTACAGCCATTGGAGGAGAGCACGCTCCGTGATGTTACGTTGGGTATTTACCCTGTGGCTTGGGTAAAAGATGTGAATTACCTTATTTTTATTGCTTTGGGTGTAGTAATTACGGTGTTATTTAAAAAATCAATTTTACGGCTTCACAAAATTATTTTCTTACTCGATACGGTGGTATTGGGGTCTATACAATCCTTGGCGTACAAAAATCATTACAACATGGAGTAAATCCCTTTGCTGCGATTATTTTGGGGATGATATCTGCGGTATTCGGAGGGTGATTCGTGATACACTCATCAACGAGCTGCCGTTAATTTTTCAAAAAGAAATTTATGCCACAGCCTGTATGGCGGGAGGGGTGGTATTTGTATTGTTAATTTCTATGATATTCATACAGGCTGGAATGCACTTGGATGTATATCGTTAATTATTATTATTCGACTCATTGCGGTCAAGTATCGTTTGTCATTGCCTAAAATTGATTTATAAATTGCTGCTTTTTATATGAAAGAATCGCTAACTGCTTTAGATTTTATTCGCCTTAATTTTTCGACTGAAAGCTCTGCCACGGTCAATATTGCCTTAGGGCTGATGATGTTTGGGGTAGCATTAGACATTAAGCCCCATCATTTTAACAGCCTGCTCCAACATCCACGTCAATTGTTGGCAGGGTATTGAGCCAAGCGGTGGTAATGCACCAGCGGCCACTTTTTTATTGATCATGGCTTTGGGAGAACACATCACAGTAGGAGTGGCGTTGGGGATGATACTCGTGGCTGCTTGTCCTGGCGGCAATATCTCCAATTTTATCACGTCGTTAGCACGCGGAAATGTGGCTTTAGCCGTAAGTCTAACCGCTATAAGTACCATGATAGCCGTGGTAATGACCCCTTTCAATTTTACTTTTTGGGGTAACCTGTATGCACAAAATAGTAGTTTAATACGTCCTTTGTCGTTAGATTGGCGCGAATTGCTCAAGTCGGTTTCTTTGATTTTTGGGTATTCCCATGGCCTTAGGGAATGCTTTGTTCTTTCTATCTGCCGCGTCTTGCAAAATGGCTACTCAAACCTTTTCAGGTACTTTCTCTTTTGTTTTTTGTGGCCCTGGTGGTGATTGCTTTTTACCCAAAATTTCGATATTTTTATCCATCATATAGGTTATGTCTTTGTGGTAGTTTTATTACAAAATACCATTGCACTTTTGACAGGCTATGGTATGGGAACAGTATTCCGGACTTTCTATTCAAAATCGCCGTACACTAAGCATCGAAACGGCATCCATAATTCAGGTTTGGGCTTGGCGTTGCTTTTTAGTCCTGCGGTATTTCCGCCCGACTTACCTTTGGGGAGGCATGGCTATCATTGCGGGTTGGTGGAGTATTTGGCATATTTTATCTGGCACTGCCCTTGCGTTTTATTGGGGCAGAGGCCAAAGTTTAGATGGGGCTACCCGTGTAGTTTAGCGTTTTTGAGTTCCGGAGTCTTTCAATATCAAAAATCACCCATAAGCATATATGTCGCAAAACACTTTTTACAGCCTTCTTCGTATATATGTTCGATTTTGGCACAATGTCATTTTTTACCGTAAAGTAGAAGTCAAGAATTTTCCGTCTGATTTGCCCGCCAATACACCTTTGTTGATTGTTACGAATCACCAGAATACGCTCATGGATGCCTTGGCGGTGGTATTGAATGTGGGAAAACGGCAGCCCTATTTTCTAACCCGTGCCGATCTTTTTAAGAAAGATGTTGTACGCAAACTTTTGATGTCTTTGAAGATGCTGCCCGTGTATCGCTTGCGCGACGGCTTGGACGAAATGCAGCAAAACGATGAGATTTTTTCAGACCTGTGTCCAACTACTGGGCAGTGGTGGCACATTTGGCAGCTTTTCCTGAGGGCAATCATGGCGTACAATACCATTTGCGGCCTTTCAGAGCTGGCCAGGTTGCTTTTCGTACCGAAACCGAACATGATTGGCAAACCAACCTCCATATTCTTCCCTGCGGCCTTTATTATTCGCATTGCCAAAGATGGGTGAGCAGTTAATTTTGAATTTTGGCAAGCCTTTCAAAGTCAGCGAGTTTAAGGATGATTATGAACTAAATCAGCCGCGAACCTTGACTTAAATAACCCTAGAATGGCCGATGAGATCAAGTCACTTATGTTACATTTCGATGATTTGCCTCATCACGATACCCTCAAATGGCTCACCGATTTGGAGTTGAGAAGAAGGAGATACCCTGACCCATGTTCGTCAAAAAGCGGGAAGAGTTGGAAACGCTACGACAAACCAACAGCGATGCTTATAGGCAACTGATGGTAGAGGCTACCCAGCAAAGGAAGAATTTAACGAGCGGAGAGTTGAAGCAGCAATAGCAGGGCAAACTCCACCACTACGCCGATGCTCATTTTTCAAACATGGGCTTTGGTATTGACATCGCCTTTGGCCTTATATGGGGTTATCAACAGCGGGCTTCCTTACAGCATTCCCTTTTTATTTACCCGAAACCTGAAAGATCAGCAATTCAAGAGCGCGTTTCGGATAGTGCTATTTGCCTTGGTTACTTTTCCGTTGCTTTGGTTGCTTCAAACGGGGATTGTATGGGTGTTTAGCGACCTCAAAATAGCGGGTTTATATGTGCTTTCGCTTCCTTTTACGGGGTATTTTACGCATCGTTGGGCCCGATGGTGGGGCGAAACCGTACAGCAATGGAAGCTACGATAGTGCCTTAGAAATCGGTATTGGCCTCTTTTATGTCCATTTTCTGAAGCCAAATGTTGCGATAAAGTACATCATGTCCTTCGGCTTGGAGTTTAAGGCCGCCAGGCACATCCGTGATTCCTTTACCACCGTCATTGCCACCGTCAATCCCAGAATTAGGCCCTCCCCATACTTGGCTGATACGTTGGTTTTTGTGTACTTTTTTACCATTAAAATAAACCGTAACGAGGGGTTTTTCGGTGAGCTTCCCCTCTTTGAAACGAGCTGCACGAAAAACAATGTCATATGCGTTCCATTTGCCTACCCCATTGTAAGCGTAGTAGGGCGAAGGGGTTTCATTGATGACTGCCGCCATGCCATGAGAGGTAGTGTCGCCATCCAACACCTGTATTTCGTAGCGATTTTGAAGATAAACACCGCTATTGCCCCCAGATTTTTGGATTAAAAACTCAACATGTAGCCTAAAATCCCGAAATGTATCTTTGGTTACAATGTCGGCAGCTCCATACTTGCCTCCTGCCGCAGCAGGGTCGTTGGTATTGACAGCCGTACCTTTGTCCACGGGGTCGTTTACAATAAACCATTTGATAGGCAAGGTAGCCGAAAAACGAGGCCCATCCCAGTAGGTCCACTTTTCATCGAGCATCTTACGCGACCCGTCAAAATAGACCGTAGCTTTTTTGGGGACTTTTACGCCCACGCCCACTTGGGCAAAGGCCGAGGTAGAAAAACTAATTATCAATACAAAGGCGATTATTTTGTTCATGGAAAGAGGTAGATTAAAGGGAGTAACTGGTATCCTTATAAAGGAATAGCCGACATTTTCTACCCGTTTTTTTATTTCAATGCTTTGCGTTCTATCAAATCCCACAGATTTCCGTATAAATCCTCAAACACGGCTACGGTGCCATATTCTTCTTCGTGTGGTTCTCTCACAAAACGAATATCCACAGATTTCATTCGGTGATAATCACGCCAAAAATCGTTGGTATGTAAGAATAAAAACACCCGCCCCCCCGTCTGATTGCCGACACGGCTCGCTTGCTCGTCGCCTACGGCCTTGGCCAACAGCAATTTACAGCCCGATGCACCTGGAGGTGCAACCAACACCCAACGTTTGGTAGGGCTTAGGGGGGTATCTTCAACGAGGTCAAAGTGTAATTTTTGGGTATAAAAAGCAATCGCTTCGTCGTAATCTGCCACGACAAGTGCTATGTGAGCAATGTATTGTTGCATAGATGGGAAAGATTTAAGTTTTCTGTAACAACGCCATCAAGCCCAAAACAGGGCCAAGAGCAAGCCACATAAAAACAAAGTGAATATCAAAAATAAGCATAGATAGGTGAAGAAACTGGATACTGACAATGGTCAGCGAAAAACCCAAACAATTAACAATCGTGAGGGCAGTCCCACGGTTTTCGACGGGGGCGTTTTGGGCAATGAGAGTTGAGAATAAGGGAGAATCAGCAATAACAACCATTCCCCAAAAAAATAGAAACAGAATCAAGGCGACTGTTGAGTTTCCTGTTAAGAACAGGGGAGAAGCCAAGCAGCAACTACAAGACAAAGCTAAGGCAATAGTGGCTACTTTTTTGACATCATACCGCTGCGAAAACCACCCGCCTAATATACAGGCCAAGCTACCTGAAGCAATGATACAAAAAGAGAGTAACGAAACGGGGAGTTTTATGGTCGGATGTTGGGCTTGGTAAAAAGCCAATATAACAGGCACAAAAGCCCAAAAGGTGTAGAGTTCCCACATATGTCCGAAGTATCCAAAGGCGGCGATTCTGAAGGGTTTGCTACGAAACCCTTCCAAAAAAGAGGTGAGCTTTAGTTGTTGGGCTTGTTTTCGATAAGGGCCATTGGGCACAAAGAAATAAAGACCACCTCCGCCCAAAATGGCTAAAAAGGAAGTAGCATACACTACGCTTTTCCAATCAATAGTTTCTGTAAGGGTTTTTAGCAAATGTGGGAAGGCAGTACCCAATACCAATGCCCCTACCAACCATCCCAAAGACTTACCCAGTCCTTGTTCATAATGGTCGGAGGTGATTTTCATGCCTACTGGATAAATACCCGCCAAGAAAAAGCCTGTCAGAAAACGAGAAGTAAGCAAGAAAGCAGCGTTTGAATCAGGCAAAACCATACCCAAATTGCATAAAGCTGCTACAATGGCGCTCACAAAAAAGACGCGTGTAGGCGAAAAGCGGTCGGCAACGGCCAACAGCGCAAAGATCAATGTGCCTGTGATAAACCCCAACTGCACCGAGCTGGTTAGATGCGCCAAAAAATCATTTTGAAGATGAAAAGTTTGAATGATATTGGGCAAGATGGCATTGCCTGCAAACCACAGAGAAGTACAGAAAAATTGGGCAACAACGATAATAGGTAAAACGCGTTTCAACCGATTTTGACTTTTTATACTTCTTCGCCTTGTAATTGTTTATCGTACAGTTCCTTATAAATCCCCTCTTTTTCCATCAGGCTATTGTGAGTGCCTTGCTCTACCACGCGGCCTTCATCTAATACTAAAATAAAATCAGCCAGTTTGGCAGAAGATACCCGATGCGAAATAATAACCGATGTGCGGTTTTGCATAATGCTTTGTAGATTAGTCAAAATGGTGTTTTCAGTTTGGGTATCTACCGCAGAGAGGCAGTCGTCGAGGATCAATATCTTGGGGTTGCGGGCAATGGCACGGGCAATGCTTAGGCGTTGTTTTTGCCCCCCCGAAAGCGTAATACCCCGCTCACCTACACGGGTATCGAAACCTTCAGGAAAGTCCATGATATTGGCATACAAATCGGCCTCTTTGGTGGCTTGTTTTATTTTTTCAAAAGGCATATCGATAGTGCCAAACGCGACATTTTGGGCGATAGTATCCGAAAACAAAAATACATCTTGTGGTACATAACCCGTTTGGCTACGGATCGTTTGAACGTTGTAATCTTTTAACGGAATGTTATCTATCAGAATCTCCCCTTCGCTTGGGTCGTAGAGGCGTGTGAGTAGATTGGCTACGGTACCCTTTCCCGACCCCGTCGTACCCAATATTGCTACGGTTTCGCCCGCTTTTATGTTGAGATTAAACTTGGTAAGGGCTTTGATGCCCGTGTCGGGATAAACAAAACTTGCATTTTTGAACTGAATATCTCCCTGAATATCGCGCTCAATATTTTTTTCGGACACTATATCGGTCTTGGTATTCAAAAACTCATTGATACGCACCTGCGAGGCCGCCGCACGTTGGGTTTGGCTGGTGGTCCAGCCCAGAGCCATCACAGGCCAAGTAAGCATACTGACATACAAGATAAACTCGGTGATATTGCCAGGGGTAAGCCGCCCAGCCATGATTTCTAAACCACCCACATACACCACCAGCACATTGCTTAGGCCCACCAAAACCACAATAAAAGGATAGAAGAGCGAGTCCACAAGCGTCAATTTGAGCGATTTATCGCGGTAGTGGTTGCTTTGGGTGATAAAATGACGGAGTTGCTCACGCTCACGCACAAACGCCTTGATGACCCGGATACCTGAAAAAGACTCTTGCACGTAGGTCGAAACACTCGAAAGCTGGGCTTGCAAGGCTTCGGAGCGTTTCATGATGATATTATTGACGTAGTAAATGCTGATAGAAAGAATAGGCAAAGGCAGCAAAACGTACATCGTGAGTGTGGCATTGACCGACACCATGTAGCTGATAACCAAAATAAAAAGTGTAATCAGGTTGATGCCATACATGATAGACGGCCCTACATACATCCGTACTTTGCTGACATCTTCCGAAATCCGCGCCATCAAATCGCCCGTATTGTGGCGGCGGTAAAAGCTCAATGGCAAGGTCTGGTAGTGGGTATAAATTTCGTTTTTGAGGTCATATTCAATATGCCGCGACATGACGATGAGGGTTTGGCGCACCAAAAACAAAAAAACGCCTTTGAGCAAAGCCATCGCCAAAATCAATAGACCATACAACAAAATGCTAAAAGCAAAAATAGCGTAGTAATCGGATTGGATAGAAGACCCATTAAACAAAAAATAGACATCGAGTGTATCTTTGACCAAATCGAGGGCATAACGCACCAACTGGGCAGGAATAATACCAAAAAGATTGGAAATAATCGTAAAAACAGTACCCAATAGCAAGTGCCATTTGTATTTAATCAAGTATTTGTTGAGGTGAGCAAGTGCTTTCAAGAGGGAATGGCTTTGTGTTGTTGGCTTGGTTTGCTTCTTGGTTTAGTGCCGGGTAGCTTGGCGATATAATGGCATTTCGATACTAAAGTTAGACCAAAGAACCAACGTTGATTTTTGCGCTTTCGTTCATTCGAAATCTACATTGTCAAACCGCTTACTGCCTTTTGTTTTTATTGGATGTATCTTTCAAACGGTTTTACAAATTTCTTAATCATATCATCTGCTCGCTTTTTGGCTTGTGTTACAAAATGTTTCAAGTAGGATGTTGCCCAACTTTTCATAGTTCCTTCAAAAGATTGGTCTAAGTCCCGAACATGAAATTGTATTTGCATGGCAGCCGCCCAATTGATGTATAGATTTTTGGGGTTTGCTTTGAACAAACAAGCGAAATGTGTGTCTTGGCAAATTAACCTATCGTTGTCAAGCAACCAATCAATTTCAAAATAATTGATAGTAAAATCGTCAAATTGCGAGCCGTCGCCCGCTTCGTTATCCAATATTTTTGCACATACTTGCGCCAACTTAAAGGCTGAAATAATATTTGGTGGCTGTGCTGATTTTGAAATGTTTCTTGTTTTGATGTCAATAATTTCATAGAAACCATCCTTTACGACCAAAATATCGGCTGTGTCATTTTGTTTTTCGTCAAATAGGTTTTCAATGCTCCATTTATCTGTTGCATTTTTACCACGACTTAACAAAAACAAAACGGTTGGTGAATTGAACAAGGCTTTACTTTGCCTCAAAACCGATTATATTTGGGTTTTTGCTAAATAAATCGTTTAGGTATTCGTATTGACGGAATGTATGTTGGGGAAATTGATTTTTGATTTCTCGGTAAACGTGTTTGTCAAACGGCTCGCCTGCTGCGTGTCCCGACAATGTTCCAGAAAGCGGTTTGGGAATGGAAGTGCCTTTGACGTTCCTTGCTAATTGGGTATAATTTACATTCATGTTCGCACTTCAAGGAAATGATTAAATAATTCGTTGATTTGAGCAAGCAGGGTTTTATTCTTTGTGGTCAAAAATTGTTGTGTCAAATCAGTAATAGAATGATGGAGCGAAACTTCGTTTTTGTTGTTCCAATCAATTTTTCGGAATGGAATGCTGGCAATCGGTTTTTCAGAAAACTCGACAATATTGCCTTTCACAATGCCATTGCATTTTAGCCAATCAAAAATGATGGGTTGATTGAGGTAGGCCAAAATGTATTCAATGCTTTCTTTCGTTTGGTTTTTTTGAAAATGGCTGTTACGTCTTGTGTTGGAAAAACACCACCTTCTACCAAAGCAAAACGAAAATAATTTTTGTTGGAAATTCGCTCTTTCTAGGAACAAAGATTCGTTTGTCAGCTTTACTAAACAAATTGAAATTTCGTAAGAAAACCCACTCCCAATAATTGATTTTGCGGTTGTATTGATATCTTTTTTCTAAATCAGCTTTGTATTGCTGAAAATGCGTATGAAAATTGGGGTAGGTGTTTTGAAATTCAGTTTCTTCCAGACCCTCAATTAATGAAAATGTATTTTGTAATGTTTTCCGCAAAATATGGTGTCAAATCTTTTGCTTTAACTACGTTAATGATGGCCGATTTTTCTGCGCTATTTAATTTGTGTCCATTTACCTGAAATGCTTTGTCCAAACCACTTACCAATCCGTTGCCGATGTCGCAAATTTCACCGATGGTATTGAATTCCATTTTTCTTCTTCAAATAAGCTAAGTAATGAAGTTGGATTTTGTTTTCGGCAAACGGTTTCTAATTGTTGTAACTCTTCTCTGACTTTATCGCTTTGCAACAACCAACGTTCATTGATTCTGAATGGTGAAACTTGCAAATATTCCGTGTCTTTGAACGGAACTTGATTTTTGTAGTTTTTCAAGTGTCTCAGAAGTTATTTTTTGATTGGCGTAAAACTTTGCCACCTTTATCCTGTGGGCTTTCTGTGGGCTTTTTACAAATTTAAAAATGATGATAGAAACGGTTACTTTGTCAAAAATGGGTGTTTCATTGAAATGATAAATTTCTTCAAAATAGCCATTTTGAACCATATGATTGCGTAACGAAACGGAATGAGTGGTGTTCATCCAATATTCGGGACAAATGAAGATCAGTTGCCCGTTTTGGTTCAATAGTTCTATGGATTTGAGAATGAAAATGTAAAGATAGTCGCAAAGTGAATTGAAATAGGTGTTCCACATCAGATTGGACGAAAGCTCTTGTTTTAATTCGTCCTCCAAATTTTTCCAACGTATATAAGGCGGATTACCAATCACTAAATCAAACTTCTCCTCAATGTTTGCCGAAACAAAACTTTCGTAACGAACAAACTCAAAGTCCGTAGCCAACTCTTGGTCAATTTCGTAAGCGGTTAAGTGATAGTACCCTTTATTTTGCAGCATTTCTAAAAATACCCCCTCTCCACAAGAAGGTTCTAAGATCTTTGAGTTTGCTGAAATATCAGCCAAGCCAATCATAAAATCAGCCACTACTTTTGGGGTAAAATATTGCCCAAATTTGTTTTTTGTATTTTGTTTAACTACTATTTCCATGGAAGTCTTTTCAAAGTTATAATTTTTAACGGTGGTTTTAGAGGTCAATAGATCCTTTGATGACCCAAAAATTTTCAGGGATGCAGTTGCTTCTAAAACGGTAAACGGCACATTTTCAGCCGAAAACGTTTTCGGGACTGCCAAACTTTCCCAATTTGGTTCTCCTTTAGCGTTCATACATGCCTCTTAGTGCTTGCCTGTTGGCATCTGCCTCAAAAATAGCCTGTACGGGTACCTTGAAACCTTCGATGGCCCAGCTGCTGATGTCGTGTTCGTCATGCCATTTGCCTATGAGGGTATATTTATCGGGAAGCGCTACGGTCAGTGCGTA
Organism: Spirosomataceae bacterium; assembly: GCA_041392315.1. Taxonomy (GTDB): domain Bacteria; phylum Bacteroidota; class Bacteroidia; order Cytophagales; family Spirosomataceae; genus Runella. The sequence continues at coordinate 15,405 of JAWKMH010000014.1, forward strand.
TTGCTCGACGATTTCTTTGTCGGGGTCAATGATCCAATATTCCGAAATACCATTGAGGGCGTAGTCGTCAAACTTAACGCCCCTATCTTTGGCTTTTGTCCCTTTGGAGAGGATTTCTACCACAAAGTCAGGGGCAGGATACAGGCTCATTTCAGGGTCAAACAAGTCTGACTTCTCTTTTTTCCAAAAGCAAATGTCGGGTTCATAGCTATTTCTGACAAGGTGTATCATGGCCTTCTCGCCTCGAATAGCCCCAATTTCATTGAGTTCGACAAAAATATTTAACAAGGTAGAGAGTCGTTCCCGAATCGCTGTATGCTTCTCTTTGGCAGGCGAGTGCATGACCACCTCGCCATTGATAAACTCGGCCTTGGTGCTTTCGTCTATCCACTCATAAAAAGCATCGCGGCGTAGCTGTTCTTCCCTCATGGCTTTGTTAAGTTCTTCGAGTAGGGTAGGAAGGGTAGGGTCGGCCAGCAGTTTTTCAAAAATCGCGCTCATGTCGTGAAAATCTTTAGGGTAGTCAAAGTTACGAGAGAAAAACAAGTTTACCAAAAGTACAAAATTGCGCTATCTTGCGGTGGATTGGCCAAACGTTTCAATATCCATCTAAAAACAGCTCATGTTCAAAATCGTTAGTTCATCGGCGGGGTCGGGTAAGACCTACACATTGACCAAAGAGTATCTCAAACTCGTTTTGCAGAACGACAACGCCTATTATTTCAAACACATCTTGGCCATTACGTTTACCAAAGCCGCCACCCGCGAGATGAAGGAGCGTATTATGGGTAAGCTGGAAGCCTTTGGCGAAGGCCGCGAAGATCCCATGTTGCATGATATTTTGAGCGAATTGTATCCGCAAGCACTCAAAGACCGCCAGGGTGCTTATCAGCTCCGCGAAAAAGAACTTCGACAACGTGCTCAAAAAATTTTTTTACAGATTTTGCACGATTACAGCGACTTTGCTGTGCTCACCATTGATAGCTTCGTACAGCGCGTAGTGAGTGCTTTTACCGACGAACTGGGGATGCCGTTTTCGTTTGAGGTAGAGATGGAAGCGGGGGAGCTACTGCTTATGGCCGTAGAGCGCCTCTTAGAAAGGGCAGGCGATGAGGCTTCTTCTGAGCTGACCGATATATTGGAATCTTTTTATTTAGAAGCGGGCCAAGATGGGGCCAATTACCATAGCTTACCTGAAGCCTTGGCCAGTTTTGCCCAGGATCTGCTCAACGAACAACGCTATGCTGCTATTGCCAAAAATAAAGAACTGACAGCCAAAGATTTTAAGCAAATTCGTCGGCAGATAGTGGCTGCCACCAAACGCTGGGAAGCGCAGGCCATCGGGTGGGCGCAAGCGGGCCAACAGCTGATTTTGGATAATAGCTTGGACGAAAAAGATTTCTCTTACGGCACGGTATTTCGATATTTCAAAAAACGCACCCAAGCTGATGGTACTTTTGTGACCCCTGGAAGCAGAGAAGTAGATGCTTTTGAAAATGACAAAGGTTGGTATGCCAAAACAGCGCGCGGTTTTGTGGTAGAAAATATTGAAAAAATCAAAGGAGAATTGATTGATTATTACGAATTTATAGAAAAAATAAGAGCCAAGCATGGGGGCTTATATCATCTGTATCAACAGCTTATACCTCATTTGTATCATTTGTCGTTACTGAACGAAATCAAAGAAGAATTTGACCGACAACTCCGTGAAAACAACCGTGTGCATATTTCGGAGTTTAATCAAAAAATTCTCGAAATCGTCGCCGAAGACCCCGTGCCGTTTATTTATGAACGCATGGGCGAAAGATTCAACCATATTCTGATGGATGAGTTTCAGGATACCTCCAAGCTACAATTTGCCAACCTATTACCACTCATTGACAACAGCCTCGGCTACGACCATTTCAACTTGGCCGTGGGTGATTCAAAACAAGCGATTTATAGGTTTCGTGGTGGCGACATGGATCAAATCATTGCGTTACACTCTCAGCAATTGGAGCGTTTGTACCAATCATTAGGCACAAGTGATTTGACCATAGAACGCCTCGAAAACGTGCGGTGGCATTTAGCATCCGACGAACTCAAAACCAACCGACGAAGCGCCAAAGAAATCATCGAATTCAATAATGCTTTCTTTGAAGCCATCGAAGGGCTATATGCCGAGCAGTTTCCATTGTCGAAGGAGGTGTTTGCTCAAGTGGCGCAGCAACTGCCCCCCCATCCCAAAACGGGTGGAGAGGTACATATCGAGTTTATCGAAACCAAAAAAGGCGATGATGACGACGAAAATGATACCCCTGCGATGTTAGAACGAACGCTTGCCATCATTCGTCAAGCTGTAGAACAAGATGGATTTACAATGGGCGATATTTCGGTCCTGTGTCGTGGAAAAAAAGAAGCTAAAAATATTGCCAATTTGCTGAAAGACAATGGTTATAATATTATTTCAGAAGACTCGCTTTCGCTGCGTTTTTCGGGAGCTATTAATCTCGTTATAGCATTTATGCGCGTGTTGGTTAAACCCGACAGCCGCTTAGATAAGTACGAAGCCTTGTATTTGTTTTTCAGAATGATTCTTCAAAAAATCCCTGTAAGCAAAGATAATCACCAAATCAAAGCTGCTGTAGAGTCAAAAGATGTCAAGGCATTTTATAGCTATGTGAATGGTTTTCTCAGTGCCGAGTTCCAAGTGCCGAGTACTGACTCGGAACTCAGAACTCCCAACTCAGAACTCCCAACTCAGAACTCCCAACTCAGAACTCCCAACTCGGAACTCAGAACTCCCAACTCGGAACTAAAAAAACTCAACCCCTATCAACTTCTACAAATTAGCGCGTATGAATTGGCAGAAAAATTAATCGAAACTTTCAGTTTGTTTGACATAGCGTCTGAGCGTGATTATTTGTTTCGATTTCTGGATGTGGTCTTGGAATTTAGTACCAAGCGAGGTAGTCACTTATCAGATTTCTTAGACTATTGGGAAACTCAAAAAGACAAGATTTCTATCTCTGCTCCTTCTGATCCACAGGCTATTACAGTACAAACCATTCATCGTTCCAAAGGCTTGGAATACCCCATCGTAATTATTCCTCATGCAGATTGGGAATATGTGCCAAGTGCCAAACGTGATTCGATGTGGGTAACGTTGGATGAAACCGACGACCTGAGTGTGCGGTATTTTGACCCATTAATCAGCGAAACAGGAGAAGAAGAAATCGTAAAATTTTTACAGACAGGATCGGTACAAGTAAAAAAAGAGTTGGAAGAAACAACCGATAGCGTAGCGCAACAATACCGCGATGAGTGCGAAAGAGTGTTTGTTGAGAATCTCAATTTGCTCTATGTGGCTTTTACACGCCCCACCAAAAAATTGTACGTACTGGCCAAAAAAGAAGATTTCGCCAAGATAAAAACCCCACGACGGGTGAGCTATTGGCTGTGGCAGTTTTTGGAAAATGGAAAATGGATAACGGAGAAAGGGGAACGGGAAACGGAGAACGGAGGGCAATACGCAATCTCCAATACTCGGAACTCGGAACTCCCCCCCAAGACCCAAGACTCACAACTCGGAACTTTCTTTATCCCTCACGTTATCTCTACCGACCGTAGTCGGGAGTTGCGCTTGCGGCGGCTGGCTAATCGTGTATTTGATGTCGAAACTTTTGAACGGAAAAAAGACCACGGCAATAAAGTACACTATGCCCTCTCGATGGTACGTACCCGCGAAGATGTTCCCACGGCCTTGCTGCGAATGAAGACTGAAGGATTGATCGAACCCACCGAGGCTACAGAAATCCAAAAAAGTTTGGAGAAGATATTGCAACATCCTGATTTAAAAGGGTTGTTTGAGTTAGAATCCAATGTATTGAACGAGCGGGAAATCCTAACGCCCGACGGCAACATGCACCGCCCCGACCGGGTGGTGTATCTACCCGACCGCGTAGTGGTGTTAGACTATAAAACGGGAATACCACTCGAAACCCACGCCAAACAAATCAAAAGATATGTGAGTTTGTTCAAAGAAATGGGCTTTGAGCATGTAGAGGCGCTCTTGGTTTATATTGAAAAAAATGAAGTGGTGAAGGTGTAAAACGTGAAGCCCAAATTATTTTCACTTTTTTAATAAATTTCAGTGACGAGTAGGGTATTTTTTGCGTATATATTCTAAACACAAACCCCGCTTGCCATGGATCCTTTTTTTTACTTTGAAGATGAGGAGCAAGAAGCTCCCAATACCCTAATTGAAGCTACTTCGGTAGCCGATAAACAGGATAGCGCAGATACGATTTCTCTGAATACGGAGAGTTTTGATAAATAAAGGCCAACTGTGCCGCGCCATTGTTGGCAAAGGCTTCGTCGGCTTTTTTGCGTTCCTCCCATTTTTGTTTTAATGTGGCATCTTTTTGGAGCAATTCGGCGGCTACTTCCTCAAAAACATAGGCCGAGAAACCCTCTTTTTGTGCTAACACGCTATCAAAAAAATTCCAAGCAAAAAAAGAATCAGGGCCTTGTGGTTCAAGGGTTTCTATGAGATAACGATTGGCTTTCTGATTGGTTTCAATCATAAAATCACCTTTATAGAAGGGTAGTTTTTGCTTTTCTTTGCGTACAACTACCCCAGTATGGTTGTAATGGCCTTCATAAGGTTTGGCGGGGCTTTTGTAATCTTCAATGTAATATACCTCTACTTCTATTTCGGTGTCGGCAGCGAGAGGGGTTAGTTGTACGCCATTGATTTTCAGGAGTTCTGCCACGCGCCCCCAACATTGAGGAAGGAGATAGGCTTTAGGTTTTTCGATTTTGAGGTCTGGCACATAACGGTCATAAAAAGGAATACGTTTGGTAAAAGGCTCGCTGCGGTCGTAGTAGAGTCTTCTTTGTCCGCTCACATCGCTGGGTTTGTATTTGGCCGCAAAGCCATGGAAGGTGATGGTATCCACATCGCTGCGATCAAGTTTCCAACTCAACGGAAAAGTAGTTTGTATCACCGATGCCTGCTCGGCTTTTTGTTTGTTTGCGATCATGGTTATGGCATTTTTAGCCGTTAGGCCCAGAGCAATATCCATGAAGGCGTAAGTACCTTTTACGCGGGTAGGGTAGTCTTTGAGCATATGGAGTTCAACCACAAAAGTTTCACAATAAAACAGCGACGCATAGCCTGAACTATAACGTGGACTGTCGTTAAAACCTTGGTAGCCCGTTTCGGGTGTGGCACCAAAGGCATTGACATACGGCACAGGCTGAAATCCCGCCTGAGTGAGTTGTTGATCTAAAGCTGGTTTAAAATTGTTCGTAAAAAAATCAGCAACAAAAGGATGAAATTTATCTTTTTGGGTAGGGAAATAAGTAACAGCGTGCTGGTAATCAGCACCATTGGAAGTGTGATTGTCAATGATTAAATGAGGTTTCCAAGTTTGGAACATTTGTTGCCACGAGGCCGAGTTTTTAGAGTCAGTTTTGATAAAATCGCGGTTGAGGTCATAATTGCGGGCATTGGCTCGAAAGCCATAGCTATTGGGGCCGTTTTGGTTGATGCGCGACACACCTCGATTCAAACAGCCATCCACGTTATAAACAGGCACAATACAAAGCACGACATTAGAAGGTAGCGTATTCTTCTCTAATAGTTCACGCGCCCACATCATGCTGGCATCAATACCTTCGGGTTCGCCTGGGTGGATGCCATTATTGACCAAAAGTGTTACCTTATCGGGCTGTGGCTTAAAGATTTTATTAGCCGATAAAACAAATAGGTGTAGTGGCTTACCGATATCCGTAGTTCCGACTTCTATCAATTGGGCTTGGTCGTATTTTTTGTCTAAGGCTTCATAAAAAGCGATAATTTCGTTGTAGGTGGCGGTTTCTTGCCCTTTGCTTTTTTCGTAAGGTGTGATTTGCGCAAAAAGTAATTGGCTCAATAAAAGGAAAGAAAGAAATTGCTTAAAAAAACGGAAAGGCTGTTGTAAAACAGAGGCCATAAGGATAGAGGTTGGTTGTGAGGTGTAGCAAATGAAGCCCACAAGTTACAAAACCTTCGTTGTTTTTTGTAAAAAATAAGGCGAACATTGTCTAAATGTCCGCCTTGACTATATTTATTCCATCAATTGATTTAAAATTATTCTTTTCGTGCATTGTTGAGTCTTTTGAGTAGCATTTGTGTAAACACCTGCTCGGCTTTGTAAAGTTCGGCCAATTGCCTTACATTGATGACTTTTAAAAACTTACCCATGTATTCGCGCTCCAAGTCCACTTCTTTTTGTTGGAGATTAAGCGTTTCTTTCAGATTGGCGAGTATTTTATCATCAGAGGTGGTCAAGGTATTGGTTTCTACGATTAGACGACGCATTTGCTTGCGTATGTCTTTTTTCTTACCGTCAAATTCATTGTAGATGGGCCAAAACTGTTGCGACTGCTCTGCTGAGAGATTGAGGCGATTGGTGATAAGACCAATTTTGGCGTTATCTATTTTTTGGTTTCCACCTTCTTGCGCAAATATTGGCTGGCAGCCAAGCGTAATCAATAGCAAAGAGAGTAACTTTTTCATGGTAGGTTATATTAAATAGTTTCGTCTAAATCTACGTTTTGAAGTGCTTTTTTTAGGTCATCTTCACTGACATTGAGGTTTTTAAGTAATATTTCTTCATTTTGGTACATATCCCCTAAATCAACATTTTCGCGTAGTTCGTGGAGGGTTACTTGGTTGTCTTTTAAGTAGTTAACAATTTCATCATTACTCACTTGACTTAGACTTGCTTCGGACAAAGAACCCTGTTGCTGAGGATAAGTGACCCAAATTAAAGCGCCAATCACACTTGCTGCTACACCTACCATTGCAGAACGTCGCCAGCCCCACTGAATCGGAAAAATTGTTTCTTTTGTGGAAATGTGCTCCTGAATTTTGACTTGTACTGCTGAAGGTAATTTCTCAAAATAACCTTCGGGTATTGTGTATGGAACTTCGCGTTTGATATCTTCTAATTTGATACGTTTCATAGATGTGGGTATGTTTGCCTATTGATTTTGAAGTTTTGACAAATCAAATACAATAAAGTTTAATCATCGCCGTTCAAAAAGTTTTCTACTTTGGTTACAGCATGGTGATAACTGGCTTTGAGTGCGCCTACCGATGTACCTGTTATTTCTGCAATGTCTTCGTATTTCAAATCGTCGAAGTATTTCATGTTAAATACCAATCGCTGTTTTTCGGGCAATCTCAAAAGGGCTTTTTGAAGTTTTAACTGGATTTCATCGCCCCCCATTGGAAAGTCAGCGTTCAAGGTAGCACTCTCTAATTTTTCTAATAACTCCCCCTCCACGTCATTGATAGACAGAAAAAAGCGACGACGTTTTTTGTTTAAGAAATTTAAACACTCATTGGTCGCTATGCGGTAGAGCCAAGTAAAAAGCTGGGCATCGCCCCTAAAAGTTTCGAGGGCTTGCCAAGCCTTAATGAATGTCTCTTGTACCAAATCGTCGGTATCGTCGTGGTCAATCACCATCTTGCGAATATGCCAATAGACCTTTTGCTGATACTTACGCACCAGTTGGTTGAAAGCAAAATTGCGACTTTCAGGATTAGCACAACGCGTTAGTATTTCGGTATCAGATAGTTGCAAGATGGCGAATTCATTAAGCGTCTTTAAGACTTTTTCCGACTGATAGCCCGTTTTGCGGCTGTCACAATATCTTTGGCCGAAAGTCCATATTTTTCCATGAGTTGTGCGGGTGTACCACTTTCCCCAAAACTATCATTAACGGCAATAAACTCCTGTGGATAAGGTATGTTTTGTGCCAAGGTTTCTGCAATGGCACTTCCCAAGCCGCCTGCTACTTGGTGCTCTTCGGCACTGACGAGGCATTTTGTTTTGGCTACCGACTTTAAGATGGCTTTGGTATCCAAAGGTTTAATGGTATGGATGTTGATAATTTCGGCATGGATGCCTTCAGCTTCCAGTATTTCACCTGCTTGGATGGCTTCCCATACCAAATGACCTGTGGCAAAGATACTTACGTCTGTTCCTTCATTGACCATCCAGGCTTTGCCGATTTCAAATTTTTGGTCAGCATCGGTAAAGATAGGAACGACTGGGCGGCCAAAGCGCAAATACACAGGGCCGTGATGTTGGGCTACGGCAATGGTCGCAGCTTTGGTTTGGTTAAAATCGCAGGGATTGATTACCGTCATGTTGGGCAAGGCCCGCATCATGGCCAAGTCTTCTAAAATTTGGTGAGTCGCTCCATCTTCGCCCAAGGTCAAGCCTGCATGAGAAACAGCTATCTTGACATTTTTGTCAGAATAAGCCACACTCTGGCGGATTTGGTCATATACTCGTCCTGAGCCGAAGTTGGCGAAGGTAGTGGCAAAGGGAATCTTCCCACCAATGGTCAGCCCAGCAGCCATACCAATCATATTGGCCTCCGAAATACCGCATTGGATAAACCGTTCAGGATTTTCTTTGATAAAGGCATCAAGTTTGAGTGAGCCAACCAAATCGGCACACATTGCTACCACATCTGGGTTGGTTTGGCCCAATACTTGCATCCCCGCGCCAAAACCGCTACGGGTGTCTTTTTTTCTGTGAAGGTGTATTTTTTCATGTTTTTAATAGTCGCCTAAAGTTTCTGTTAATTGTGAAAGCGCATTAGCCAACTGCTCGTCGTTAGCTACGCCGTGCCATTTGTGGCTGTGCATCATAAAATCTACTCCTTGGCCCATTTCGGTTTTCATCATCACCGCAATAGGCTGTCCTTTCCCTACAATACGTTTGACTTTTTTTAGGAGTACGATCAACTCTTCCATATTGTTGCCGTCCACGCTCAATACGCGCCAGCCAAAGGCCTTATATTTGGCCGCAAGGTCGCGGTTGTCATTTACTTTTTTGGTAGAGCCATCAATCTGTTGGCCATTTACATCCACAAAGGCAACGAGGTTGTCCACGTGGTTGTTAGGAGCAAACTGCACAGCTTCCCACACTTGACCTTCTTGCTGCTCGCCATCGCCCATGAGGCAATAGACCAGATTTTTGTCGCCATTAAGTTTTTTGGCCAAAGCTGCGCCAATGGCTACCGATAGTCCCTGCCCCAACGAGCCCGATGCAATACGTACCCCTGGCAGTCCTTCATGGGTAGTAGGGTGGCCTTGTAGGCGGCTGTTGAGTTTACGGAAAGTAGCTAGCTCAGCCACGTTAAAATAGCCACGCCGTGCCAAGGTGCTGTAAAAAACAGGCGAGATATGGCCGTTTGACAAGAAAAATAAGTCCTCGCCCTTTCCGTCTATGTTAAATGAAAGGTAGCCACCTTTTCCTTTGCGGTTGTTGATTTTCATTTGCTGAAAATACAACGCTACAAACAAATCGGTACAGCCCAAAGATCCACCTGGATGGCCTGATTGGCAGCCGTGAACCATGCGTAAAATATCGCGTCTTACTTGCGAAGCAATGCCTTGAAGTTCAGTCATTTTAATTGATAAAATATAGATAGGTTTAAATTTATTACAAATATAAATGTCAAATTGACACTTTAGGTGAAAATACTAAAATAATTACTCAGGCGAGTATTTGATTTGCATGATTCTTAGTATCTACCTTTGAGATAATTTCTTTGATAATGCCCTGCTCGTCAATTACAAACGTTGTCCTAACAATACCCATATAGCTACGACCATACATCTTTTTTTCGGACCAGATGCCGTAAGTTTCCACCACGTGATGGTCGGTATCTGCAATTAATGGAAAAGGTAGGTCAAATTTTTTGATAAATTTTTGATGTGATTTTTCGTCATCTACACTTACACCCAATACAATATAACCTTTGGCCAACAACGCTTCATAGTTATCACGAAGACTGCAGGCTTGGGCGGTACAGGCGGGCGTATTATCTTTAGGATAGAAATACAAAATCACCTTTTTTCCTTGAAAGTTACTTAGTTTGATAGCCTGCCCGTCTTGGTCTTTTGCTTCAAAATTAGGGGCTTTATCACCTATTTGGAGGGTCATTAGCGGAGGTAATTCGGGAGATTGAACAATGATTTTATTGATTTGGGGCTGCAAGATACTAAATAAAATAAGCGGAGTCAGTACCTTTGGGCTTTCAATCCAAAAAATCAGAACCAATTATGAGCTTTGAAAAAACATATACTTATTTGTACCGTTGGGCGCAGAGCTATGGTACGGTCGAATTTGGCCAGTTGGAAGAAACCGATAGCTTGGTCAGATGTATAGATGAGGGCGGCACGGTGTTTGAGGCACCAGGAAAGGTAAAAGACCTCGAAACAGCCCTTAAAATGGCCAATGAAGCCATCTATGAATGGTTTGAAATTAATGACCCCGATGAATTAGACGACTAATAAATGACTAACCTTCTTTGGGCTGGAATAACAAAGACCAAGATAAAATGATAAATACTCCATGCTGAATGATAAGAGAATAGGTATTTTGGGTGGTGGACAACTGGGATTAATGCTATTGCAAGCTGCGATAGATTTGAATTTGAATGTCAAAATTTTGGACAATAGCGACGCGCCTTGCCGAGCCATTGCCCCCCAATTTATAGAAGGATCCATACAAGATTATGACGCAGTGTATCGCTTTGGCCAAGAGGTAGATGTGCTCACTATCGAGATAGAAAAGGTCAATGTAGAAGCCTTAGAAGCCTTGGAGCGTGAAGGGAAAAAGGTATTTCCGCAGCCTCATGTGATTCGCCTGATTCAAGATAAACGCACTCAAAAGCAATTTTATCATGATAACGGCTTGCCCACTGCCGATTTTATATTGACAGAAAATAGAGAGGAAGTACGCTTACATACCGATTTTTTGCCTGCCTTCCATAAATTGGGACGCGATGGCTACGATGGCAAAGGCGTACAGCGTATTGCTTCTGCTGTCGATTTTGACAAGGCATTTGATGCGCCAGGATTATTAGAAAAAGCCGTTGATTTTGAGAAAGAACTGGCGGTCATCGTAGCGCGAAATGAAAGTGGGGAGGTGGCCACCTTCCCAACAGTAGAAATGGTGTTTCATCCCGAAGCCAATTTGGTAGAATATCTTTTTGCTCCTGCCGAGATAACGCCAGCTATCGAAAAAAAAGCAGAAGAGTTAGCAAAAAAAACAGCGCAGGCGATTGGTATTGTGGGCCTTTTAGCGGTTGAAATGTTCTTGACGAAAGAAGGTCAAGTGCTTATCAATGAGGTGGCACCACGACCTCACAATAGCGGGCATCATACCATTCGGGCTAATTTCACTTCGCAGTTTGAACAACATTGGCGGGCTATCTTGGACTTCCCTTTGGGCGACACCACGGCCTACACACCCGCAGCGATGGTCAATTTGCTGGGTGAAGCGGGACATACAGGCCCTGCCTATTATGAAGGAATGGAAACACTCCTCGCTACACACGGTGTTTTCCCATTTTTATACGGTAAAAAAATCACCAAGCCTTTTCGTAAAATGGGACATATCACCGTCACAGACAGTAATATAGAGAAATTGAAAGAAAAAGCAGAATGGGTAAAAGGGGTGCTAAAAGTGATAACAAAATAAAAATATGAATCCCAATATACCCAAAACAGCGCAGAAGCGTGTCGTCATTGTGGGCGCGGGCTTTGGCGGGCTTGTACTGGCCCGTAAGCTTTCTCAAAATGCTGATTTTCAAATAGTGTTGATTGATAAAAATAATTATCATCAGTTTCAACCGCTGTTTTATCAGGTGGCAATGGCGGGACTTGAGCCCAGCTCGATTGCGTTTCCGCTGCGAAAGGTCTTTCAATCCAAGAAAAATGTACATGTTAGGGTAACTGAAGTATTAAGAATACATCCAGACACCAATGTCGTAGAAACGGGTTTGGGAGCGATAGAATATGACTACTTGGTATTGGCGACAGGGGCAGATACCAATTTTTTTGGTATGAAAAATATGATGGATCATGCCATGCCTATGAAATCTGTGGCGGAGGCGTTGGCCATTCGCAATCGGATGTTGCAAAACTTTGAACTTGCTCTTAGTGTCGAAACCCTCGAAGAACGACTTGGTTTGATGAATGTAGTTATTGTGGGCGGTGGCCCCACAGGGGTAGAAATTGCAGGTACTTTAGCCGAAATGAAGCGCCATATTTTACCCAAAGACTACCCAGAACTTAACTTTGATGCCATGCAGATTTATTTGTACGAATCATCGCCCGAAGTGCTGGAAGTGATGTCGGATCAAGCTTCTAAGAAAGCAAAAGAATACTTGACTGATTTAGGCATCAATCTCCGTTTGGGGGTTCGTATTGCCGATTTTGATGGCAAATATGCCTATACCAACACTGGCGACCGCTTACGTACCAACAACCTGATTTGGGCAGCAGGGGTCAAAGCCAATGGATTAGAAGGGATTCCTACGACTGCCTTGGGGCGTGGAGGAAGAATAAAAGTCAATCAATTCAATCAAGTAGAAGGTTTCGACAATGTGTTTGCAGTAGGTGACGTGGCCTTGATGACCGAGGAGAAATACCCCAATGGCCACCCCCAATTGGCCCAACCAGCGATGCAGCAGGGGAAATTATTGGCTCAAAACTTGGAGCTATTGATAGTTGGAGAAGTTATGAAGCCCTTTACCTACAAAGATTTAGGGTCAATGGCAACAGTAGGCCGTAATTTGGCTGTGGTAGATTTGCCTTTTTGGAAATTTCAAGGCTTTTTTGCATGGCTTACGTGGATGTTTGTACACCTGATTTCGATTGTAGGAGTTAAAAATCGTGTATTGATTTTTATCAACTGGCTATGGAATTATTTTACTTACGACCAATCGCTACGGCTTATCATCAAGCCAAAAATTCCAAAAGAAATAGCACCTACAGAAACAAATTAAAAAGATTTCATTACCATTCTTCCTGTTTTTTAACTCATGCCCTTGCCTCTTTGCCTTTAGTCAAGATAAAATTATTTTGCGCCCGAAAAATCGTAACTTTAGGATTATTATTTCCAACTAAATCTACATTACGATGTCACTTATTATTCTCGGATTACTTGTTTTACTGGCAGGTTTTGCCATCAATACTCCTGCGTTGGTCTATGCCAAATTTTCTCGCCCTATCAAAATAGTGGGCGCTGCGCTCATGATTTTTGGTATTCTTACTGCCTGTGTGAAACAAATCAATGCAGGTACGGTAGGCGTTCTGGTCACTTTTCGGAAAAGTGTTGACTCCTATCCTTACCAGTGGCTTGAATTTTGTCAATCCATTGGTAGATGTCACAGATTTTGATACGAAGACCCAAAACTATACCATGTCGGGCATACGCGATGAAGGTGACAAAAATGGCGATGATGCCATACGTGTTTTAACTGCCGATGGTCTGCAGGTGGAAATTGACTTGACGGTGTTGTATCGTCTTATGCCTTCCGAAGCACCTAAAATCTACCGCGAAATTGGCCAAAATTATGTCGAAAAAATCGTCAGACCTATCACTCGTACCCGTATCCGTGATAATGCTGTTAACTATGATGCTGTAGCATTGTATTCGAGTAAACGCGAAGAGTTTCAAAAATCGTATTATTAGACAGATTGAGAAGGAATTTAAAGACCGTGGTTTGGTGCTTGAAAATGTGCTGATTCGTAACATTAACTTGCCAGAATCCGTCAAAAAACCATTGAGTCAAAAATCAATGCCGAGCAAGAGTCGCAAAAAATGCAGTTTGTGTTGAGCAAAGAAAAACAAGAAGCCGAGCGTAAACGAGTAGAAGCGCAAGGTATTGCCGATTATCAGCGTATTATCTCTGAAAGTCTTACTGACCGTCAGTTGCAGTACGAGCAAATCAAAGCGCAGAAAGAACTGGCTGCCTCACCGAATTCTAAAATCGTCATCATGGGTGGTAAAGGAAATACGCCGCTTATTTTAGGAGATAAATAAGCATGGTTTCGATTCAGAACAGTCCACGAAATTCATACAGTATCCAAGTGATTACAATCGCCCAAACCGTTCCCCAAAGGAGCATTTGGGTAATTGTTTTTAAAAGAGGAACTTTGAAAGAAACAGCAACCAAAGTTCCACCAATAGGGGTGAAAATCAAGGGTGTAAGCAGGGCAATACCTGTTATGCCCGATTTTTGCCATATTTTCACTGCCAAACGAGCGCGTTTACTGAATAGTAACGGCTTTTGCTTTTGATACTTTTTGATGATTTGCTGTGCCATTTGCCCAAAAGAGCTAATAATAAAAACCGTAAGCATCATACCAATCAAGGTGCAGAGGGCAGTTTCATACCAAGGTAACCCCAAAGCTAACCCCGTAACGGGGCCCGCAATGAATTTTAACATACTCGCCAAAACAACAGAAATGTATTTTGCCCAAGGCATCATGACTGACGATTCAAGAATTTTCGTGTAAATTTGTCGAAAAACTAAGCCTGCCGCACGCATTACAACGAAAAATAAAATGGAAGTTTTAGAACAAGTACAAAAATACGGCTTTGTCCGTGAAGCCATTGCTCCTGATATTGACCTGATTACCGAAATTAAACGGCTCAAAAAAGAAAAAAATGCCGTCATCTTGGCGCATTATTATGTAGATGGCGCTATTCAGGATTTGGCCGACTACATCGGCGACAGCCTTGGCCTCTCGCAGCAAGCAGCCAGTACGCCTGCCGATATGATTGTGTTTTGTGGCGTGCATTTCATGGGCGAAACAGCCAAAATCCTTAGCCCACAAAAAAAAGTAGTCATCCCCGACCTCAATGCGGGTTGTTCCCTGGCCGATTCTGCCCCAGCCGATAAATTTGCGGCTTTCAAAGCCCAGTATCCCGATCATTTGGTGCTGTCGTATATCAACTGCTCGGCAGAAATCAAAGCCCTGTCAGATATTATTGTAACCTCTTCTAACTCGGTCAAAATTGTAGAACAACTACCCAAAGCCCAAAAACTTATCTTTGCCCCCGATGCCAATTTGGGGCGGTATGTGGCCAAAAAAACAGGCCGCGACATGGTGCTTTGGGATGGTGCCTGTATTGTTCATGTGGACATTTCGGAGGCCAAACTCAAGGCATTGCGCGAAAAATACCCCAACGCCTTGCTCGTAGCCCACCCCGAATGTAAAGACAATATTTTGCTTCAAGCCGATTTTGTAGGCTCAACCACGGCCATTTTGAAGTTTGTGAACGATACCCAACACGACGAATTTATTGTAGCGACCGAAGCAGGGATTTTGCACAAAATGAAACAAGCTACGGCGGGGTCGGGTAAGAAAATCATCCCTGCGCCAGCCACCGAAAACAATACCTGTGCGTGTAGCGAATGTCCTTATATGAAAATGAATACGGTTGAGAAACTCTATAACGCGCTGCTGTATGAACAGCCCGAAATCACCGTACCCGAAGACATACGCCTCAAAGCCTACGCCTCAGTGATGCGGATGTTGGAAATGAGTTAGTGCCAAATATGCCCAATTTATACATCATCGCAGGCCCTAATGGCGCAGGGAAAACAACAGCGGCAAAGGTATTGTTGCCAGATGTTTTTAAGGTAAATACATTTCTAAACGCAGACATTATAGCTGCTCAACTAAACCCCTTGTCGCCAGACTAACAATGAAATATATTAAAAGAGATCCTCTTTTTGAAAAAATTGAAAAAGCTTTGCAAAAGGCGTTTCAACCTGCTGCTGCGGAGTTAGCCGACGAAAAAAAAATCAAAATAACCACTCCTCGACAGAAGAAATAATCGCTCAATCACCCATTGTTTAATCACACAATTATCCAATTAATGAAACCCACCCTTTTAATTTTGGCTGCTGGCATGGGTAGCCGCTACGGCGGTATCAAGCAACTCGACCAGTTTGGCCCCAATGGCGAAACCATCATTGACTATTCGCTGTATGATGCCATCAGAGCAGGATTTGGCAAGGTGGTCTTTATCATTCGCGAAGAACTTCGCGCCGATTTTGAAGAAGTCTTTGGCCCCAAGCTGCGTGGAAAAATAGACTATGACTACGCCATTCAGGGTTTTCAGAGTTATGTGCCTGCCGAACTAGGCCATGTAGAACGCGCCAAACCTTGGGGAACAGGCCATGCCATGCTGTGTGCGTGGGAACAAACCCAAACGCCCTTTGCCGTTATCAATGCCGACGACTTTTATGGCTTAGAAGCCTTCCAACTCGTAGCGGAGTTTCTTACGCAAAGTACCAATGACAGCGAACATACGCTCATTGCCTATCAGCTTCAGCGCACCCTCTCCGAAAATGGAACCGTGTCGCGCGGAATTTGTGAAGTAAACGACGAAGGGTATTTGGAGGTAGTAACCGAACGCCTCAAAATTTCGGAAGAAAGTGGTATCATTGCCGACAGAGATGCTGGGCATGTATTGGAATTTGAACCAAAAACGCCCGTTTCCATGAACTTTTGGGGCTTTAAACCTTCCGTTTTTCCGATTACCAACGGGATGTTTACCGAATATGCCCTCAAAAATTATACCGCCCCCAAAGCTGAATTTTTTATTCCTTTGGTAGCTACGCATTTGATTCAGCGTGGATTAGGAAAGCTAAAGGTGATTTCTAACGCTTCGGAGTGGTTTGGGGTAACCTATCCTGAAGACAAACCCACAGTACAGGCGGCCCTCAAAAGGCTGCACGACGAAGAAAAATACCCCACACAGTTGTGGTAAAACATGATTTGTCATTCCGACGAAGGAGGAATCTGAGTCCGATTGTAGATTCCTTCTCTGTCGGAATGACAGGAGGAAAACGAAATGACAAAAGGGAATAAGGAAATAATGAAGTTGCCGTTGGGCTAAAAATTTAAGCATTGGGTTTATGAAATCTATCCTCATCTTTCTTGTTCGAGCATATCAGGCGGTGTTGTCGCCTTACTTGCCCAACTCGTGCCGCTACACGCCTACATGTTCTCAATATATGATAGAGGCCGTGCAAAAACACGGCGCATGGAAGGGCGGCTGGTTGGGACTGAAACGTATTGCGAGTTGCCACCCCTGGGGTGGACATGGCTATGACCCTATACCTTAAAATGTGATTCAAACATGAAATACCCTCGCCGTCTTTCTGCTGGTGCCAACAATACGGTCATTGTTCTTTCAGACAATGAGGTTGCCAAGTTGTTTACGGGCGATACCCGATCAGATATTGGCTCGGAAGCCGAAAAGATGAAGTTTGCCAATGGTGTAAATAGCCTCGTAGCCCAGTTTTTGCGGTTGGAATACAACGACACATTGACTGCCGAGATGCTTGTCATGGAGCGTATCCATCCCATAGATTACCGCGCCTACGAGGTCGAAATTCGCGTGCTTTGGTTGGAGGTGTTTGAAGATGAACTGCACGCACTTCACCAAGCAGGGTTTGTGCATCGCGATTTAAAGCGGCCTTCTGATATTGGTGGCTTGGCTTTTGATAATATCCTGCTCACGGCACAAGGGCTTCGCCTCATTGATGTAGGGATTTCTGCCCTGCGCTCGCAGGTAGGCGATGTGATTTTCAAGAAATATGTAGCAATAGAAAACCAAGAAATGAAGCTATTTAAGGAGTATTTCTTAAACCGATAAATGAAAGACATCGAAGCCCTCCTCGACCTGCCCTATACCCGCCTCCGCTGGATATCGCCTGGTACTTTTTTGTTTCAAGACAAAGTAAAGATTACCTTCGAAAAGGCTTTTATGCAGGCTGCTACCTCGTAACACAGGAGCTGTACCAACGGGTAACAGGCCAAAACCCTTCCCGCTTTAGAGGCAAGCATCGCCCCGTAGATTATGTGTCTTGGGAGAAAGTACAGAGCTTTCTTCAAAGACTCAATGAGCAAGTAAAACTTGATGATGGCTTGCAATTTAGGCTCCTCCGAAACCCAATGGGAATATGCCGCCTGTGCTAATCAAAATTTTGAGTATAGTGGCAGCCAAAAACTCTATGAAGTAGGCTGGTTTAACCAAAATTTAATGAACAAACCATGCCCGTAGGCCTCAAAGAACCCAATGCCTTTGGTTTATACGACATGAGTGGCAATGTGTGGGAATGGTGTGAAGACAATTGGAGTGAGAAAGTAGCTGAAATCCCTAAAAAAGGGAGTAGCTTTTGAAGGAGGAGATAAAGACCTCCGCGTGCTTCGTGGCGGGTCTTGGTACGACTATGGTTACGATGCCCGTGTGGCGGTTCGCTACAGGGTTCACCTGGTTGGCAGGGTCAACAGCCTCGGGTTTCGGGTGTTTCGGTACTGAATTACTCTTTTTTATTTTTACCCTTTTTAAGTTACCCGCGAAGCGGGTCGTTTTTGAAAAATCAGCGGTCTATTGACTTTAGCCAACCGCCCACCATGCGGCCTATTTCATTGAGTTGTTGGGCAAAGCTTTCGTATTTTTTGAAAGATATATAATTCAAGTCAAAGCAAAGGCGGAAATAATGGCGGAGGATTTCGAGCGTAATGTTGGCTTGATTGAGCTTCTCTCGTTTTTGAGGTGGAGGTGCGTAATAGGCCCGAATGAGCAGTTCGAGCAGGTCGGTGAGGTGCGTTTGGATTTTATCACCCAATGTAAATTTTTGACTACGTGGTAGTGCGTTCAAAAACGGGATGGTTGTTTTCAACAGGTCATATACTTTCTGAATTATCGTATCTTTTTGTTCCATGAAGACCTATAAAAATTTGTTTACTTCTATTTACTCGTTCGAGAACTTGTACCGTGCAGCGAAGCAAGCACAAAAAGGTAAGAAAAACAACGAAGAAGTAGCTCGGTTTCATAATCGGCTCGAAGAAAATCTGTTAGACCTCAAAGCGTCTTTAGAACAGAAAACCTACCTCCACGGCGACTACACGACTTTTTATGTGTTAGACCCCAAAAAGCGAATGATTAGTGCCGCTCCTTACCGCGATAGGGTGCTGCACCATGCCTTGTGCAACGTCATTGAGCCACTGTTTGAAAAGTCGTTTATCACTGATTCATACGCTAATCGAAAAGGGAAAGGGACACACAAAGCCATCACGCGTTTTCAGGCTTTTGCGCGTCAATATGCCTATGTGCTAAAATGTGACATTCGGAAGTTTTTTCCGAGTATTGACCACGTAATTTTAAAGCAGGAAATTCGTAAGAAAATAGCTTGTAAGGATACATTGTGGCTCATAGACCAGATCATCGATAACTCCAACCCACAAGAAGAAATTGAACATGATTTTTCTGGAGACGACCCTGCCATCAGCCGTATGAGAAGAAAGGGACTACCTATTGGAAATTTGACTTTGCAATTTTGGGCGAATGTGTATATGGATGCTTTCGACCATTTTATAAAAGACCACTTGGGACATAAAGCCTACGTACGCTATGTGGACGACTTTGTGATTCTATCTAACAGTAAAGAAGAACTCCACAGGCTCAAAATTAAAATCCAAGATTTTTTGGTCAATTACCGCTTGCGGACTCACCCTACCAAAACCCAAATCCAACAAGTCGAAAAAGGAGTGCCTTTTTTGGGTTTTATGGTTTATAAGGGTTATAAACATGTACTCAAACCTAAACTAAAACGCTATAAAAGACACGTTCAAAAAACCATAAAACAAATGCAATCGGGTGAGGTTGCACCACAAAAATTGGAAGACAAACTTAACTCGTGGTTGGGTCATCTAAGATTTGGGGCAAGTCAACGTTCCGAATACAATTTTTTCTTTTATATTCGGGACTCAGGGGTAAACCTGCTCAAACATCCGCGTAATTCGTGGCGGGTCTTGGAACAACAATGATAACAATGCCCGTGTGGCGGTTCGCAACAGGAATCACCAGGATAACAGGAACAACAACAACGGGTTTCGGGTGTTTCGGAACTGTTTTTTGGCAGAGTTAGCAAATTGGAAAGGCCATTTGCAAAGTGTCCGTGATTCAGTACGAGGTTTATCCTGTTCTCAGCAATGAGGGCAAATTGCATTAGCCGAGAACGCTCAGTATTTCACCAAAGAACAGGGTTCTCGGTTTTTTTTAAGCCTTATTAAAAAAGTCATGACCATCGACGGCCTCTATTTTCCTGACAAAATTCAAAATCTCAAAAAAGCAGCATCCTTTGAAGAACTCAAAGTCTCAACGGGTGTGCCACGCTATTTCAAAGACCATAAAGACTTTTGGGGCTTTCATTTGGGGGATTGCGGGCTTACACAGGAGGATTGGGATGAGATACATAATAGTAATATCTATATCGTTGAAAGACTAAAGGTCGTGCATTTAGGGAATAGCCCCGATTCAAAAACTCCAAATACACAATTTCATTTAGGTTTAAGCGGAAAAAAATCCTTGATTTTTGCTGATGTAAGCCACAATTCCAATTTAAAATCAATATGGGGGGAACAGGGCGCTCCATCCCTCGAAAAACTCATTGCTACTGATTGCCCCAATTTGGCTTCTTTGAAGCTGAGGGGAGAATTTCCAAAACTTACTCAGGTGGAGGTGGCGCGTGGCAACCTTACAGAAACTGTGTTGGAGGGGCAATTTCCAAAACTCCGTTTTGTTGAACTGAGTAGTAATAAACTTGAAAGCCTAATGATTCCCTCTTCGTGTGAATCATTAGCATACCTTTTTGCGCAACAAAACCAACTAAAAACGATTGAATTTGAGGGGAATATCCCACCCTTGGATATCATTGATTTGAAGGACAATCCCCTCGAAGACGATGCACTGCGCGGATTGGTGAACCAAGACGATGGAGAAGGGAAAGTAGAGGCGATACTGGCGTATTTTGACCGTCAGCGAAAGGGCCTAACCAAAGAAATAAAGCGGGTAAAATTAATCTTTTTAGGCAATACGGGCGTAGGTAAAACCACGCTTTCGGATATACTCACTGGCCATACAAGGGCCACTCCCAAACATGAAAAGGATGATGTCAGTACGCATGGCATCAATCTATTTGAGTACCAACCCAAAGGCACAGAGATAGAAGTTCAAGGCTTTGATTTTGGCGGCCAAGATTATTTTCACAGCACCCACTTTGCCTTTTTTGAACAAAACGCCCTCTATATCTTGCTTTGGGGAAATGGTCAAGAAGACAAACTCGATTACTCCAAAAAAGAAGAGCGACGCTTCCCGTTGAGTTATTGGCTCGGAAGTGTCAAATACTTTCTGAAAGCTCAAGACAAAGAAGGAAGTCAACCAACACACTACACTTGATCCAAAACATTGCTGCGGAGAATGGGCAAGTGTTGGAATTAGACAACCGGAGTTTAAAAACGGCCTATCCGTTTGTGAAAGAACTTCGGCATTTTGGCTTGAAAGACAATAACCAGACAACGGCCATACGCGAATGGTTGGATGCCAAAATACAGGAATTTTGTAAACCTATATTCGTTAATATCATAGATGATGACGTGGCTACATTTATCAAAGCGCAAGAAAGTGTGATTTTGCCGCTTACGGAACTCCGAAAAGCCACAGCTCAAACCCAACAGTACAATGATGAAAACCTGCGGTATTTGGCACAGGCATTGCATGGCACATTGGCTTGTTTTTACCACCCCCCTTCGGCGCACTCGGGTGAAGCCACCCGCCTAAGCGAGGTACAGGAGAAGGCATTGCAAGAGAATTTAGTGGCCGATTTGGAGCAGTTTACAAAATGGCTTTATGATGTGCTGGCACCCGAAATGAAAGGAGACGGGTATTTTACTCAACAACAGGCCGATAAACGACTGGGAACGGAAGCTAAGCAGCATATTGATTTTATTTTGGGCTTTATGTTGCAGCACAAAATCATTTTTAAAGCAAGCGAAAACGAAAAAAAATATGTAGCTCCGCATTACCTCAATGAGAAACAAAACCTAACCGAGCAACTTTTTTTGTCGTCGTTTGAAGAACCTTTGGTCAAGTATCACTTTCGTGAGTTTTTTCATACCAACCTGATTGCCGAGGTGATGCTCGAATACTACCATCAACTCCTAAAAGATGGCAAGTGGCAGTATGTAATGTGGAAAAACAAGGTGATTTTGTACGAAGAAGAAAATAAAAAGAAACTGTTACTGATTGATTTTGAGGAAGAAGAAGATGAAAAAACAAACGAGAAAATAGCCAGTATTCGACTCCATCGGTTTATTAAAAATGCCGTCAGTGATGAATTTGTAAAGGAGTGATGACCTTTATCGAGTCGCAAATCAAGCACTACACACACGAAAAGCTAATCATTACACCCTTTGGAGATTATATGCCTGCGGAGTGTTTGGCGCAGCAGAATGTCAATAGTGAAGGCAAAGATGAAGGGTTATTTTATCACGAAAATAAAATTTACCGCAAGGCCGATTTTAAACTGTTTCTTCCAAACCCAGACGCTTATCCCAAAAAGAGGCTGTTTATTTCTTATTCTTCTCAAAATTCAGCGTTTTTTCAGCGATTTTTGGTTCACCTTGCCCCTTTAAAACGGATGGGAATTGTGGATTATTGGCATGACCGAATGATTACCAATGGGACGTTGTGGGATGAAAAAATTCAAAAAGAACTGGAGTCGTCAGATATAGTTGTGTTTCTACTCAGCCCCGATTTTTTGAATGTTCCTTACGTGTTAGATGTCGAAATACCCAAAGCAATAGAATTTAAAAAGCACCCTTTCTTTATTCAATTGATGGACTGCGGTTGGCAGCGATTTGACCTGTTGAATCAATACCAAAATGCTTCTGACCAAAAACAGACAAACAAGAATTTTATTAATTTAAAGGCTGATCCCAACGATAGCACGACGTGGGAAAAAATAATTGATGACCTAAAATCAACGATTGAAAATTTAACCCCAAAGAAAAATGCCCTTACAAACGGACCAGATTCACAAAGAGCTTGACTTAATACAAGCTGTGATAACGCGCATGGCACAAAACTCCTTTCAGATAAAAGCCTGGTTGATAGGGGTGTTGTCGGCTACGGTAGCTTTGGGGAAAGACAACCTACTGGTGTCAGCTACCAACGAGGTAATGGCTTATATTTTTACTGCCATGCTCTTGATTTCTATTGTATCATTTTGGTATTTGGATGCCTACTACCTCAATGCCGAGCGTCGCTACCGCAAACTCTATGTGTGGGTGCTCAAACACCGCCCCAAAAACGACGATTACCTGTACGATTTAGAAACTTTCACGCGCAAAGTTGGCAAAGAAGAGCAACAAATAGATACTGGTATAGGCAGCGTATGGCAACAGATGCGGAACAAAACATTGCTTCTATTTTACCTGATGCCACTGGTGTTGGTATTGGCCTTGGGAGGGTACAACTTAAAGGTAAAGTCAAAACAGACAGCTATAAAGGCTCAAAAGACTGTTCAGATACAGGCAGACTCTACCAAAGCCAAAGCGTCTACTTCCAAACATATCCACTAATTATAGGGATTTTTTGCTTAGTTTTGGCCAAATTTTCACAAGTATTTATGCCCGTTACACTCCCCTTATTTTTGGTGATGGCCCTTTCTTCTGTGGTAGTGGGGGTGTATCTCGAGCGTAAAATCTCGGCTTTCATCCAAGACCGCATGGGACCGATGGAAGTGGGTAAGTGGGGTTTATTACAGCTCATTGCCGATTTGCTCAAACTCCTCCAAAAAGAAGACATTGTGCCTTTTGCTGCTGACCGCAAGCTGTTTTTATTGGCTCCTTTGGTCATCTTTACGGCTATTTTTGCAGGCTATGCCGTATTACCCCTTAGCCCTGATATTCAAGGTTCAACGGCTACCGTAGGTATTTTTTATTTGATGACCATCATTTCAGTTGATGTCATCGGGATTTTGATGGCTGGCTGGGGCTCCAACAATAAGTTTGCGCTTTTGGGGGCCATGCGCTCTGTAGCCCAAATAATCTCTTACGAAATTCCACTGGGGTTGGTTATTTTATGTGTCGTTATGACGGCCCAAACACTTGATTTACAGACCATCAGTTTTCAACAGGGTATTTACGCCGATGAAAGCGTGTATTTGTTTGGCCTCAAAACTTTGGGGATTGATATTACGCAAGTAGGTGGTTTTTTGAGTTGGAATATTATCAAAAGCCCTTTTTTATTAGTGGCTTATATTGTCTTCTTTATCACCACGTTAGCCGAATGTAACCGCGCGCCTTTCGATATTCCCGAAGGCGAATCCGAACTCGTCGGTGGGTTTCATACTGAGTATTCGGGTATGCGTTGGGCTTTGTTGTTTTTGTCGGAATATGCCATGATGCTGCTGGTATCTTTATTGGGGGCAATTTTGTTTTTGGGAAGTTGGAACACACCCTTCCCCAACATCGGCTCCCTCCGCTTGGCCGACTGGACCAGCGGCGCGCCGGGTACGATTTGGGGCAATATATCTGGGGCTTTTTGGCTCATCTCCAAAGCAGGCTTTGCCATCTTGATTCAGATGTGGATTCGTTGGACTTTTCCAAGACTGCGCGTAGATCAACTCATGTATTTGTGTTGGAAAGTGCTCACTCCCTTGGCACTCATTCTTTTTTTCTCTGTGCCATTTGGCGGCTGATGATGATTTGAAGATAGTAACAATTTACTTTTTATAGAGTTTTAAGTTTTTGATTAATAGTCATTTGAAAAATAGTTAAAAAATATATTGAAAAAATTTTGGAATAGTAAAAATTGTTTCAGTTACCTTTGTGAAACAAAATCAAAAAACAACAGATGACCGTAGTAAGCCAATATAAGCGCGTAAAAGAATTATATGAATATCATTTTGTGGTGATTTGGGATTGTTGGGCAGATAGTATTTCCAAGTAAAAAAATTGGTTTTTAGCTATACCGCCCGACTCGCTTAGTGTCGGGTTTTTTTGTAACAAAAATTATTTAAAAAAATGAAATTACGTCAGCATCATTTTGTATCATTCCAATCAGCTGTGGCTGTGGTAGGCACCCAATTTGGGAGCAATGTGGTGGTGTTTGAAAGAAAAATAAGCCATTGGTCAGGTGGTTGAATGAATGAAATAAATACAAAGAATCGTTCAAAAACCCCCGACCTATCCCAAAAAGTCGGGGGTTTTGTTTTTGGAAAAGTAGCCAAGTTGGTCAAGGCACCTGACTGAAAATCAGGCAATAATGGTTCGATTCCATTCTTTTCCACAACCTCGTAGCTCAGTAGGTTAGAGCATCGCACTTTTAATGCGAGGGTCGTAAGTTCGAGTCTTACCGGGGTTACTGTGTAGTTAGTGTCAGTGATTAGCACAACAGCTTGTGGTGCTGTAAGCGTCGGTTCAAATCCGATACTACACCTTTTGTTGATTTATATTTTGTTGAAACAAATGAACACACAATTTAACATCGAAGAATTATTGGTGTTGGGCGATATTCCTCCCCCACTTCATCCCGCATTTTTGCGGGTGGCCAATGGCTTGTTGCAACGGGCCGAATACCCTAAAGAAAAAGTGCTGCGACTGTTGGCGCAAATGATCGAACACCCTAAAAAATATGCTTATTCCAAAAATAAGGTAACCAATTTGGCACAGACGGTTTATGGTTTGCAAAAAGAAAATATTTTTATCTCACTCTCCGAAACAGGCAAAAACTATTTACCTACTTCAGAGGCTGTCTATGAACTGGCTTCTAAAGAAAAGCAGCAAACCGTTGATTTTGAGCTGCGTACAGGCCCTTTGGAATACGCTGTTTTTGGCCGCTCTTACATTGAAGAAGGTGCGTTGGCACAGATGCAAACGGCTGCGAGCTTGCCTATTTCGGTGGCAGGGGCACTAATGCCCGATGCCCACCAAGGCTATGGCCTGCCTATTGGGGGGGTGTTGGCTACCGAAGCCCACACCATCATCCCCTTTGCGGTAGGTGTGGACATTGCCTGCCGTATGTGCCTTTCTATCTTTGATTTGCCCGCCGATTTTATGAAGCGAGAACCCCACTTACTGAAAAAAGTACTTGTTGAAAATAGCAAATTCGGCATGGGAGGTGAAACCCGCGAAAAATGGGATGAATCGGTGATGGATTTGCCCGAATGGCGTGCCACCAAAGTGATTCGTGATTTAAAAGACAAAGCCTATCGCCAACTCGGAACATCAGGAACAGGCAATCACTTTGTGGAATGGGGCGTGATAGAGGTCTATGAATCAGACGATTTGCTTGGCTTGCCCATAGGTACTTACATGGCATTGCTATCCCATTCAGGTTCGCGCGGATTTGGTGGGAATGTGGCCAATCATTATTCCAAATTGGCCATGCAAAAGACCCGATTGTCTAAGCAAGCAGCCCATTTGGCATGGCTCGACCTCCACACAGAAGAAGGGCAAGAATACTGGATTGCGATGAATCTGGCAGGTGAATATGCCTCGGCCAACCACCATGAAATACACGGAAAAATCGCCAAGGCATTGCGCGAAAAACCGCTAAAAATGATTGAAAATCACCATAATTTTTAGCCGCAGGAAACCCTTGCAGACGGCACACAAGTGATGGTTCATCGCAAAGGAGCGACCCCAGCGGGACCAAATGACTTGGGGATTATTCCAGGTTCGATGACCGACCCAGGGTTTGTAGTCAGAGGGAAAGGAAATGCCGCCGCACTCAACTCGGCCTCGCATGGGGCTGGACGAGTGCTATCGCGTACCAAAGCCTTCCAAAGTATTACACGTAGTCAATGGCATAAAACTTTGCAAGAAGCAGGTGTTCAGTTGATTGGCGGAGATTTGGACGAAGCACCTATGGTTTATAAAGACATCGAAACCGTCATAAACGCCCAAAAGAGTTGATACAGGTGCTGGCCAAGTTTACCCCCAAAATCGTAAGAATGGCCGATGCCAACCGTAAGGAAGGGCACGAAGATTGACTTCGTCAGATACGCTAAATCTCTAAGTTTTGGCATATCTATTGGTTTAGAATCACTTTTTAAGCGGCTAAATTCCCTATCTTTGCGGACATTTTTTAGCTAACAAAATTTAAAAGACGCATAATAATACCCATCAAACGTCAAACATCTTACCCAAACATGATTTCAAAAACTTATAATCCGCGCGACATTGAAGACAAGTGGTATAGCTATTGGCTTCAAAACCGCCACTTCAATTCCAAGCCTAATCCTGACAAAGAGCCTTACACCATTGTCATTCCGCCGCCCAACGTAACGGGGGTGTTGCATATGGGGCATATGCTCAACAATACCATTCAGGATGTGCTTGTCCGTAAGGCGCGTATGGAAGGGAAAGAAGCCTGTTGGGTGCCTGGCACTGACCATGCCTCTATTGCTACAGAGGCCAAAGTAGTGGCCATGCTCAAAGAAAAAGGGATTCAAAAAAGCGACTTGACGCGCGAGGAGTTTTATAAATACGCTTGGGAATGGACCGACAAATACGGTGGTATCATTCTTCAGCAATTGCGCAAATTGGGGGCATCGTGCGACTGGGACCGCACGCGCTTTACTATGGAGCCGCCCTTGTACGATGCCGTGATAGATACCTTTATTCACCTTTATAACAAGGGTTATATTTACCGTGGCCATCGTATGGTCAATTGGGACCCGCAAGCCAAAACCACGGTGTCTGATGAAGAGGTTATCACCAAAGAGGTGATGAGTAAGCTGGTGTATATTCATTACCAAATAGCAGGAGGGCTTGAAAATGAGTCTATTATGATAGCGACTGTGTGCCCTGAAACCATCATGGCTGACTCGGCCATTTGTGTGCATCCTGACGATGAACGCTACCAGCATTTGCATGGTAAAAAAGCATTGATTCCGCTCATTAATCGGGAAATTCCAATCATCACCGACGAATACGTAACCATGGATTTTGGAACGGGGGCGTTGAAAGTAACCCCTGCCCACGATCAAAATGACTATGAACTCGGTGTGAAGCATCAATTAGACATCATTGACATACTAACCGAAGAAGGCAAACTGAACGAAAAAGCCCAGATTTTGGTGGGAGAAGACCGTTTTGTGGCGCGTAAAAAAATCATCAAGCTGCTCGAAGAAGCAGGCCATATAGAAAAAATAGAAGATTATAAGAGCAACGTGGGTCATTCGGAGCGCACCAACGCCGTGATTGAACCGCGCTTGTCGCTGCAGTGGTTTGTGAAGATGAAAGAACTTTGCCAACCTGCCCTTGAGAATGTCTTGAATGATAATATTCAATTACACCCGCCTAAATTTAAAAATACCTATCGGATTTGGATTGAGAACATCCGCGACTGGAACATCAGCCGCCAACTTTGGTGGGGGCAGCAAATCGCCGTGTACTACCTCCAAGATGGTACACCAATTGTAGCCAAAACCAAGCGTGAAGCCCTCCGCAAAGCACAGCATGAACTACAGCTTTTTGCTTTGACCGAAGAAGACCTCACCCAAGATCCCGACGTAGTGGATACGTGGTTTAGTTCGTGGCTGTGGCCTATTTCGGTTTTTGATGGTTTTAAAGATCCTAATAATGAGGATATTAACTACTATTATCCTACCAACGACCTCGTAACTGCCCCCGAAATCTTGTTTTTCTGGGTCATGCGTATGATTATTGCAGGCTACGAATTTAGAGGAGAACTGCCGTTTAAGAATGTGTACTTGACAGGCATTGTGCGCGATGCCAAAGGCCGTAAAATGTCGAAATCGTTGGGTAACTCGCCCGATCCACTCTTGCTGATAGACCAATATGGAGCAGATGGTGTCAGGACGGGTATGTTGTTTAGCTCACCCGCAGGCAACGACCTGCTGTTTGATGAAAAACTTTGCGAACAAGGCCGCAATTTCTGTAATAAAATTTGGAATGCCTTTCGTTTGGTAAAAGGCTGGACAGTGGTAGAAACACAAAATGCTGTCCCTTTATCTGTTCATTGGTTTGAGTCAAAATTAAATCAGACCATTGCTGAGGTCCATGATTTGTTTGGAAAATACCGCCTCTCCGACGCGCTCAACGTCATTTATAAATTGATATGGGACGATTTCTGTTCGCAATACTTGGAAATGGTCAAGCCAGAGTTTGGCCAACCCATTGACCAAGCTACTTTTGAAGCTACCATCAATTTCTTCGAGCGAATCATGGCACTGACACATCCTTTCATGCCATTTATTACCGAGGGAATTTGGCAGGATATTCGCCCAAGAGGTGATAAAGAAAGCCTCTGCGTAGCGGAGTTTCCAAAAGCAGGAGCAGTAAACCAAGCGTTGCTGGCCAATTTTGAGGTATTTTTTGAGGTACTCACCAACGTCCGCAACTTGCGTAGCAGCACAAAAATATCAGCCCCAAAACAGCCTTGCCGCTTACCATCAGAACTGAAAATCGGGAGTTATACAGGTCTTTTGAAAGTCTTTTAGAAAAATTAGCTAATATTTCGACCATTGTCTATACTACTGGTAAAGCCGAAGGAATGTCGTTTTTGGTCAAGGCTGATGAATTTTTTGTGGATTTGTCAGAGGAATTGGATGTAGCCGCCGAGATAGAAAATCTACAAAAAGAACTCGACTATACCTTAGGTTTCAAAAAATCGGTCGAGACCAAGTTGTCGAACGATCGGTTTGTGCAGAACGCCAAAGCCGATATTGTAGAAAAAGAACGCCAAAAACTCGCCGATGCTGTGGCGAAAATAGCGACCATCGAGGAGGCTTTAGCGCGGTTGTCTGTATAAAATGGCCGTAAATTCTTCAACAAGTTAGCCTTGCCCTTTCTGCAAGGCTTTCTTTTTGCCTAATAATACCCAAATCATTGTTCCGATATAAACAATAAACGTCCCCAAAACAGGGATAGCCATCAGTAGCATTGGATTAATAGGCCAAGGAAGTTTCAACAAATACCCAATGAAGGTAATAGTCAGAATGGCCAGCAGTGACATGACCAATACCCATCGGTAAGGCCAAGGAAAGTTTTGACTACGAAAAACATTGAAATAAGCCAACACGTAGGCAAACGCAGCAACGAGGGTAGTAGCCAGATAGCTATAACGACTAACAACGCACGCAAGCCCTAAAAAACCAATGCTACTTATAGCAAGCCAGTTGTTAGGGAAGAATTGATTGACGTTGGAAGGTATCCGAAGGTTAGTTTGCTCAGGTAAAAGCAAGAATTTCAGGGTATTCCATTCATACAGCAATGCCAACAGATTTAAACTCGTAAAAACAGCATCAATATATGGCGTACCTGTCCAATTTTGAGAGATAGTAACCATTAAAATCCCCAGGTTCATCGGCACGAGCATGATGAGCCCGAGGAGTGAATAACGCTGCGACAAGACCAACGCCCCAGTCATTACTTGTGAAATAGCAATAAAAAAGCCGAATGTTCGGAGACCGTGAGGCGTAAGTTGCTCAATCAATAAAGGCGGCCCGATGAGCTGCCCAAAATGCCCATCGGTCAGTTTACAAAGCCCCGACGAAGTGAAAAGATACCCTAAAAAAAGCCTGATAAGCAGCGCGTTGAAGTCTTTGAAAGTCATACCCTTTTTTTGTGGGCAAGTTACTTAGGTAATGAAATCAACAATGCCAAAATTTGATAAAAGGCAATAAACAAAACATGAAAAGCACGCCATAGAAAGCCGTGCTTCTTAATACTCTATTGATGATATAAAAATCAATAAGGGATAGGTAAAACCTTGCTTTCTTTAAACGTAGAAAGAATGACCATGGTTTGTGTATTAGCTACTTCCTCAATTTCGTTGATACCTTCCAATAATAGTTTTTGGTAAGAGGCAATATCTTTAGAAATAACCTTTAAAAGGAAGTCGCCAGAGCCTGTAGTGTGGTGACATTCAATGATTTCTGGAATATCATTTACTTTTCTGGCAAAAGAATCTGTGACATCTTTTTTATGGCCAACCAACGAAACTTGAATAAAGGTAGTTACACCCAAGCCTACTTTTTCTCGATCTAACTGCGCATGATAACTTTGAATAAGACCATATTGTTCTAATTTTTTTACCCTTTCGAGGGTAGGGGCAGTGGAGAGACCAATTTCTTTTGAAAGTTGTGCATTGGTGATTTTGGCATTGGCTTGCAAAATGTCCAAAACCTTGCGGTCTATCTGGTCTAATTTCATGAGTGAAGTTAAAATATTAATTATAAAAATAGCTAAACAAATAATCTACTGCAAATCTAAAGTATTTGTAGTACAAATTTTTAATTTTCACCTACTTTTATTCTATAAAACCAAACAAAAAACAACTTTTAAAGAATAATTAATAACTATATAAAATTGATTTTTAAATTTGCAACTATATTATTTTCAAATAAATCGCAAAATAATATTATTTTTGAGGTCTCTTAATGGATGTATTTTAATGAAACAAAAGTGTGTATTCTTAGACCGCGACGGCGTGCTAAACCAAGATATAGAAGGTTATTTGTATCGTCCCGAAGAAATAATTATCCCAGAGGGAGTGATTGAGGGGCTTCAACAAATGAAACAAGCGGGCTATCTCTTGATTGTGATTACGAATCAGGCAGGTATTGCCAAAAAGCTATATACCCAAACTGATGTATGGAAGTGTCATCAATACTTGCAAGAAAAGTGTGGTAATGTATTAGATGATTTGTATTACTGCTCACATCATCCCGATTATGATAGCCGTTCGTTACTGCGAAAGCCCGAATCCCTTATGCTCGAAAAGGCCATCGCAAAATACGATATAGACATCACGCAATCTTGGTTTATTGGGGATCGTCCAACAGATATACAAGCAGGCAAACGGGTGGGTATTCGTACCATTTATTTGAGCACTACTACTTTTGAAGCTGGTAGCGACAAACATGTTACCAATTTTTCAGAAGCCACTCAAACCGTGATAGGAATGTGCTAAGCCTTCTTTTCGATTTTTACAGCACTATCATAAGCTGGGCAATAGCCTTTGCGGTTGCAGCTTGTTGCTACAAAAACAACCATTAGTAATCCGAAAGAAATTATTTTTTTCATAGTTATGTAGAAATTTCACTCAAAGAGCAATCAATCATTTGATGCTCTTTGAATAGTTAAGTTTATTCACGAAAATCGTGCCATTTTTATTAATTGTTTATTAATTCTTCCTCTATTTCCATGGGAGCAAAATCTCCATTAGGGTATTCGTCTTCACCTCTAAGGTTTGGATTTTGAGTATAGCCCAAGATATTGAGCATTGAATCACTACCTTGCTGATTAGAAAATAAGCGGGTAATGATATTTCCAGTTTCATCTCGATCTACCAATACATGTTGGGGGGCTGGGATGAGGCAATGTTGAATACCACCATATCCTCCCAGTGATTCTTGGTAAGCTCCTGTATGGAAAAAGCCCACATATTGTATTTCCTTTTCTAAATCAAACACGGGCAAATATAAATCGGCACTGTGTGCTTCAGTGTTATAAAAATCTTGAGAGTCACAAGTAAGCCCTCCAATGTTTACTTTATGGTATTGGTTATCCCAGTTATTGACTGCCAACATGATGTATTTTTGGTTCATACCCCAAGAATCGGGCAAATGTGTAATGAATGAGCCATCAATCATGTACCACATTTCTTTGTCATTTTGGAGTTTTTGGTCAATAACTTGGTAAATGACAGCACCACTTTCACCTACGGTATAGCTTCCAAATTCGGTAAAAAGATGAGGAACAGCTACATCATTTTTATTACAAATCCACTGAATATTCTCAACGATTTCATCAATCATTTGCTGATAATCATAGTTGAATTGCAGTGAAGTTTGAATGGGTAAGCCACCGCCGATATCGATAGAGTCGAGTTCAGGACAGATTTTTTTAGTTCACAATATTTAAACATAAAACGCGTCAGCTCGCTCCAATAGTAGGCGGTATCTTTCATGCCTGTATTGATAAAAAAGTGAAGCATTTTGAGCTTAAACTTGGGGTTGTTCTCGATTTTTTCTTTGTAAAGTGGAATAATATCGCCGTAACGAACTCCTAAACGAGAAGTGTAAAAGGCAAAGTTGGGTTCTTCATCTGTGGCAATTCTGATGGCAAAATTGACTGAATCTGCCGTAACATTCTGCTCATAATGTTTAATCTCACGCAAATTGTCCAAGACAGGCATTACATTAAAACCTTCGTTGATTAATGCTGTGATTTCACGCTGATAGTTATGTAACTTATAGCCGTTGCAGATGATGTAAGTGCTTTTATTGATTTTTCCAGCTTTGTATAAATTCCTAATAATGGGAATATCAAAAGCAGAAGAAGTTTCAAGGTGGATATTGTGCTTTAAAGCTTCTTCCAACACAAAACTAAAATGCGAGGACTTAGTACAGTAGCAGTAAGTATAGGAACCTTTGTAATTAAAACGCTTAAAAGCATTTTTGAATAACTGCTTTGCATTACTAATATGCTCGCCAATCTTAGGTAAATAAGTGATTTTTAAGGGGGTACCATACTGACGAATAATGTCCATAAGTGGTACGTTGTTGAACGATAGTTCGTCGTTCTGAACGTTAAATTCCAGTGTAGGAAACTCAAACGTTTGTTCAATTAGATTTGTGTAGGTGCTTTTCATCGTGCTTTATAAGCATAAAAAAGTGCGGTTGGTGAAACATAAAAAAAGCTTGCGAAATTCTAAGAAATAAACGGGTTTTGCAAGAAAAAAGTGCGAAAAACCACCCATTAATCTTTACTTTTGTCGCTCTTTACCCTCAAAAATAGTTAAAGTTATTTTGGAGGGGTTCTTTTTATCTTTTATTTACTAATGATAATATCGTTTTTTGAAGAGAGGCGTTCGCTCTCAACCCTACTTTGGATTGGTATTGCTTTTCGTGTTATCTTATATTTCTTTATATCGCCATATGGAGCTGATGCACATGGTGAAGTCATTAATTTTATAGCGACAAAGCATAGACTACCACATACAAGAGATATGTTCTGTGCTATGCATCCTCCGTTGTATTATTTATTAGCTCAGCCTTTTTACGCTTTTGATACGCTTTATGACCTTAAGATAACACAGTTACTATCAGTTATATTATCTTGTATCAATCTTTATGTATTGTATTTGCTAACCAAACGTCATTTTAGCCATACTCTGACTCGCAATGTAAGTTTTCTTTTGGCTATTTTTCTTCATTCATATGTTACCTTTTCATTATATGTTACTAATGATAGCCTTTCCTTCTTAATAGGTAGTTGTTGTTTTTGGTTATTATCTCGTTATTTTCAATCACCCTCTTTATCATGGGAAAGAGGATTAGCCTTGGCATTGGGTTTGGGGCTTTTAACAAAGGGAACTTTCTTAGCTTTTGTCCCTGTGGTTTTTGTAGCTATAGGGATTACGCTTTGGTATTTGAAAATTAGCTACAAACAAATTGTGATTCGACTCGCGCTTTTTACTCTAATTACACTCACAGTAGGGGGATATAAATTTGCTGAAAATTGGTACTACGAAGGTCGCCCAGTAGTGCACAATATGGATATTTTTCCTTTGAATGACCAAAAAGTGTATATTAATCCAAAAAGTTTTTACGGATTTAACCTTAAACGACTCATGAAGTCGCCTGTTATCTATCAAGGGGATGCTAAATTGCTCCATGTCTATCCTATCATTATGTATAGTACGTTTTGGTACAAGTTTGCTGATCTCGAAAATGATTTTGATTTGGGTATCAAAACACCTTTTAAATACATAGGAAGCTTGATATATTTGGTGGCTATTATTCCCAGCTTACTTATATTGGTTGGTTTGGTGGTTTTGATTGCTCAAACAATCGAATTTCTACTACGAATCAAATCGTTTAATTTGTCAGATTTTAAGGAAAATATCGAAAAAACTACTTGGCTGGGGCTTTTGTTGATGAGCATTGCATTGGTATTGGCTGCCGGGTTTAAATATGATGCTTGGTCTTGTTTTCATGGAAGATTATTTTCACAAGCTTTTTTTAGTCTGTTAGTAGCACTTTATATTGGTCTTTTCTATGTACGTTCACAAAATAAATTTTTGTATCAAGTGGGTATTATAGGAGTAGTTGGATTGGCTTTTTTATATATTGTTTATTTTGGATTTGAAATATTATACCCATTTTTTGCCTAAAAACCCTTCATAACTCATGTCAAAATACATTGCCGCTATTGACCAAGGTACGACCAGTACCCGTTGTATTATCTTCGACCGTAAAGGAAATATTATTGCTGTGGGTCAAAAAGAACATCAGCAAATTTACCCCCAACCAGGTTGGGTAGAACACGACCCCGAAGAAATTAAACAAAATACCTTGGAGGTAATTGCACAAGCAAGAATCAAAGCGTCTATTTTAGCGACAGACATAGCCGCCGTGGGTATTACCAACCAACGCGAAACCACCGCCGTATGGAACAGACGGACAGGCAAGCCTTACTACAATGCACTCGTTTGGCAAGATACCCGCACGGGCGATTTGGTGAATCAATTTGCCAAAGAAGGTGGACAAGACCGTTTTCGAGCTAAAACGGGGCTACCTTTGGCCACCTATTTTAGTGGGTTAAAGCTTCGTTGGTTGCTCGACAACGTACCAGGCTTGCGCCAAGATGCAGCGCGTGGTGACGCTTTGTTTGGCAATATGGATACCTTTTTAATTTGGCATTTGACAGGGGGGGCTGATGGCGGAACACACGTAACAGATGTAACCAATGCCAGCCGTACCCAGTTGATGAATCTACAAACCCTCGCATGGGACGATGAGCTATTGGCTGCCTTTGATGTGCCAAAGGCGATGCTGCCCACTATCAAAAGCAGTAGCGAGGTATATGGAAAGGTAGTATTGGATGTATTGCCTAATGTGCCTATTGCAGGTGACTTAGGTGATCAACACGCTGCCCTTGTAGGCCAAACATGCTTTGAGCCAGGCCAAGCTAAAAATACCTACGGAACAGGCTGTTTTATGCTCCTCAATACAGGGGCTGAGCTCAAGACTTCTACCAAGGATTATTGACAACAGTGGCCTATCAATTTGGTAATGAGCCTGTCAATTATGCTTTAGAAGGTAGTGTAGCCATTGCAGGTGCCTTGGTACAATGGCTACGAGATAATCTGGGGATGATTAAAGATAGTGCAGAGGTAGAAACTTTCGCCAAAGCGGTAGAGGATAATGGAGGAGCTTATATCGTGCCTGCTTTTTCAGGTTTGTATGCTCCTTATTGGAAAGCCGATGCCCGTGGAGTAATGGCAGGTCTGACACGCTACGTCAATAAAAACCATATTGCCCGTGCTGTACTGGAAGCTACTGCTTATCAGACGTTAGATGTGATGAATGCCATGCAAAAAGATGCAAATATCGAACTAAAGTCTTTGCGCGTAGATGGAGGCATGGTAGCTAACCATACGCTGATGCAATTTCAAGCGGATATGCTTGATGTACCTGTGGTATGCCCTGCTGTGACAGAAACTACCGCGCTGGGTGCTGCTTATGCCGCAGGATTGGCCGTAGGGTATTGGAAAAACTTGGATGACTTACGCCAAAATTGGGGAGTAGCCCAAACGTGGGCTCCTCAAATGAACAACGAAAAACGTGCTAAACTGTACAAAGGTTGGAAAAAAGCCGTAGAACGCTCGTTTGGATGGGAAGAATAAGACCTCATAACCTTGTTAAAGTTTAAAACTTTGGTAAGGTTATTTACCCGTTTTTTTTTCAAATAGAGGCTCATAATCAGGGCTTTCTGTGCCAGCCCATTTGTCCCAAAAAGTAAAATAAAGCCCAAAGTTATACTTGAACTGCGAATGGTGTAGGCTATGGTGTGTGGCACCAATCCACCAACGCCCAAACCAGTGGCGATGAAAATCGCGCGGGTATAATTCTGTATTGAGATGGTTGATGACACTCGTGGTGGTCATAATCAGTAAAATAATACCAATGGCATAGTAATGAATCGGAATGATGAATAGTAGGATGGGTAAAAATATCGCTTGTAGAACACTTTCGATGGGATGAAAAGAGAACGAAGTCCAAGCAGATGTAGTGATACTGTCGTGATGGGCTTTGTGTACCCATTTATAAATGCGAGGATGATGCATCCAACGATGCAGCCAGTAATAATAAGACTCGTGTAAAAATAATACAATTAAAATACTGACTATAAACCACCAAATGGGGTATTCACTGAAATTCAAATAAATCAAAGTAAGGTTCAATTGCCAAGCAATCAGCATGGCTGTACCTATCAATGCAAACATAAAGGAGGTTAGCAGTGATAGTCTAATTTCACGCCAATGCTGTGCTGATTTACGCGGACGAGCATTGACCTCACGGGCTTGGAAATAGGCGCGGTATTTTACTTTAAACAAATAATGAAAAAGTGAGGCTATCAATACATACCGCCCAAATATGCCACAAAAAAAGAAGAAAGCTGTTTGGAAGAAAATACTTGGTTGTGTAAAATCGATGGAATTCATTTTACTTCAAAAGCTTATTGTTATTCCCTTACGGTAGCTCGCCTAATGCGGTCGTTGATAGCCCGTCCAAGCCCTTCTTCGGGCAAAAACTCAGCATAAATCACTTCAATAAGTAGGTTATCCAAATAACGTAAATGTGAAAAGAATTGTTTTGCTGCTTCTTGAGCGTCGCCTGTGGAAGATAGCACACGTTGGTTTTTGGAGGAAATACCTTTTCTTTTGTACTGAAAAGCTAAGTAACCTATTTTTTCTTTTGGATATTGTTCCAATAGTTGCTCAAAATCAGAGGTAAACAGGGGCTTGAGGGGGGCATAGTGGCTTTTTAACATACCAGGAGCCTTGGGGTTTGAACTCGAATGGGCCATCACTTTTACAGGACCTACTACTTCTTCAATTACCTCTACTGCAATACCTCCTAAGCGATATATCACCGTTTCATTTTCTTCAAATCCTACAATGGTGGACTCAAGCCCTATATTACTTTTTCCTCCCTCCAAAATATAGGGTATTTGCTCTCCCAACTGTTGCGCTACATGTTGGGCTGACGTAGGGCTGATGTAGCCAAAAGGATTGGCACTCGGCGCGGCCAAAGGGAAATCTAAGATAGAAAGCAACTGCAATGTAAGGGGGTGGTTGGGAATGCGTACCGCTACTGTATCCAGCCCCGAGGTTACTAAGTCAGAGATAAACTCAGACTTGGGTAATAGCAAAGTAAGTGGCCCAGGCCAGAAAGCAATAGCCAACTTTTGAGCTTTTTCGGGAAAGGCGCTTACGAAAGTAGCTACTTTTAATAAAGTATCTGTGTGGATAATGAGCGGATCAAACTGGGGACGGTTTTTGACGTTAAAAATTTTTAGTACCGCATCTTCATCAAAAGCATTGCCTGCTAAACCATAAACAGTTTCAGTGGGAATACCCACTACTTGTCCCGACTGAAGTAGTTGTTTTGCATATAAAATATCTGTACCAATGTCTGCCATGTCGCAAAGTTAGTCCTTACGCTATCATTCATAGCCCATAATCCATAAATTTTTGTTTATTTGAGCGTAATTTTAAAGGATAAAGATGAATTTTAATTACGAACTTACCCCCGTTGAGTATATTTTTATTGGTACGTTTCTATTATTGTATAGTTTGTACATTGGTCGTGTTGTACTGATTGCCAGGGTGTTGGGTGCTACAGCAAGAGCCGTAGTCATTAAGTTTTTTTTGCGCACTACCTATTTTGCTTTGCTGATTGTGGGTTTATTAGGCCCTTTTTTTGGTGAACCAGAACGCGATATTATCGCTGAAGGAAAAGACATTATGATTTTGGTGGATGTTTCCAAATCAATGGATGCTACAGATATACAACCTTCACGTTTAGAAAAAGTTAAGTTTGAACTTCAGCGCCTCATTACATCACTCAATGACAACCGTTTTGGCCTTATTATCTTTTCAAGTAGTCCATTTCTGCAAGTTCCATTGACGTTTGACCTTAAAGCATTTGAACTATTTATACAATCTCTGAGTACGACTCAGGTAAGCAGTACAGGTACTGATATTTGTAGTGCACTTGATTTAAGCTTGGAAAAATTACTGCAAAATCGATCTATTAATACCTCTAAAATAATTTTATTGCTAACCGACGGAGAGAATTTTGGTACCTGTGAACGAAAAACATTAGCATCTATTCGTCAATTTGACTTGAAATTAATGATTGTAGGTATTGGTACAAGTACAGGCGGTGCCATTCGACAAAATAAAGACTGGGTGAAAGATGACAATGGCGAGGTGGTGATAACACGACTCAATAACAGCTATTTAAGAGAACTGGCTATGACTACTAATGGCAAATATTTTGAAATAAATAACCAAACTAATGCCATAGCTGAAGTAGTAAGTGCGATTAATTCGATAGAAAATCGTTTGATAGATAGCCGTAAAGTGGCAGTTGTCAGTAATAAATATCGTTACTTTCTAATGGCGGCTTTGGTTCTTATCGCTTTAGATGTACTGGTTACGGTATCTACTTTTAAAGTATAAAATATCCATTATGTCACAAACAAATCAGTTACAATCATCTCTTACACCCACCCTACTCTGGGGGTTAGGCGTGGGTTATGTCATCTCGGGGATGTATTTTGGATGGAATTTTGGGTTGGAGAAAGGAGGGACATTGGGTATGGCCGTGGCTACGGCTTTAGTGGTGGTCATGTATGTATGTTTTACTTTAGGCTATGCCGAATTGGCCTGCGCCATTCCGAAAGCGGGAGGTGTTTTTGATTATGCTACCCGTGCGTTGGGACGAGACTGGGGATTCATAGCTGGAATTGCACAAGTGGTTGAATTTGTACTGGCACCTCCTGCTATTGCTGTTGGAATTGGAGCCCATGTCAATCTTTTTTTTCCAGAACTACCTCCTGACTACGCTGCGGTAGGGGCGTATTTGCTTTTCACTTTGTTGAATATACTTGGGGTGAAATTGGCTGCTACCTTTGAGTTGTTGATTACTTTTGTGGCCATAGCGGGTTTAGTATTGTTTGCTGGAATTACTTTTAGTGAAGTATCTTTTTCAAATCTCACTCACAACGCCCTTCCCAACGGTTGGGCAGGAGCTTGGGCCGCCATTCCTTTTGCGATTTGGTTTTTTTAGGTATAGAAGGCTTAGCCAATGCCGCAGAAGAAAGTCGTAATCCTCAACGGGATCTTATCTGGGGCTTTGGGTCGGCTATGCTTACTTTGGTGTTGTTGTGTATCATTACATTTGTGGGAACAGTAGGCGTAGCAGGCTGGGAAGCAGTGATATATAAAACTGATGGTAGTACCTCGGATTCTCCATTACCCATGGCGTTAGGGCGTTTAATAGCAGATACTTCACCGTTGTATTTTGCAGTAGTCATTGCAGGATTATTTGGTTTAGTGGCTTCATTTCATGGGTTGCTGATGGCAGCAGGGCGGGCTACCTTTGAAATGGGGCGTGTAGGTCATTTTCCTAAGTGGATAGGTAGTGTCCATTCTCAACTTAAAACGCCAGTCAATGCGCTTATCATCAATATGTTTGTTGGCATAGCGGTGTTGCTTTTAATTCTGCTGCCGATATTATTGTAATGTCTGTATTTGGTGCGCTGACATTGTATGGGTTTGGGAGCATTTGTGTATTGAAATTGCGTCGCAATGAACCCAATCTGGTACGCCCTTTTCAGTCCCTTGGTATCCGTATATTCCTTATTTTTCATTGGCTTTGATACTCTTGGCATTAATAGCCGTTGCCATTTCTAACCTCTTATTGGCAGTTTACTATGTTGCTACCTTACTGATTGCTTATGTCTTTTATAGACTGATTGGACGCTCTAAAGTAGCATGAAACTTCAAAAGTAATTACTTCATTGATTTTTAATTGATTTTTAATACATCATTGATTTTTTTTTTGTTAGTATTGCTACCGAATTCAGTTTCTATTCTCATAAGGAGATTGGATTTATAGAAATGGTGTGGATAACGTCGGAAAGCTGCTCGATATTTTTGGGCAGCTTTTTGTTTAAAAATGTATGTTTGTATTTAATTTCTATCCTAAATTTTCTGTTTTATACCTTCTTAGATGTGGGAAATCGAACTTAAACAATTTAAAGACTATTTACTGCTTGAACGGGGCTTGGCCGACAATTCAGTAGAGGCGTACGTAAGAGATGCCAGCAAATTGGCCGAATATATCGAACTATTGGGGGGGAAAGAGCTAAGTGAAATAACCGAACTCGATGTATTGAGTTTTTTGGGCTACCTCTATGATTTAGGCTTAGCGGCCTATTCTCAAGCACGTATTTTGTCAGGAATTAAGTCGTTTTTTAAATACTTAGTTTTAGAAAATATTCTAACGCTTGATCCAACTCAACTGATTGAATCACCACATTTGTCACGGCACCTGCCCGATGTGTTGAGTTATCCAGAAATTATTCAATTGTTAGATGCCAATGACCTCTCTACCTCTGAGGGGGCACGCAATCGAGCCATGCTCGAAGTACTTTATAGCTCAGGGCTGCGGGTGTCAGAATTGATTAATTTACAAATTACCAACTGCTATTTTGATGCTGGCTTTTTGCGTGTTGTTGGCAAAGGAAGTAAAACGCGCCTCGTACCCATAGGGGCAGATGCCATCAAGCATACACAATTATATCTTACTCACACGCGTAGCCAAGTAGAAGTTCAAAAAGATCACGAAGACTTTGTATTTCTCAATCGCCGTGGTAAACAATTGACAAGGGTAATGATTTTCTTAATTGTCAAGGATTTAGCAGGAAAAATAAACTTAGATAAAACCATTAGTCCGCATACTTTCAGACACTCATTTGCTACCCACTTGATTGAAGGAGGTGCTGATTTGCGAGCTGTTCAGGAAATGTTGGGGCATGAGTCTATTACTACTACCGAAATCTATACGCATTTAGACCGTGAATACCTGCGCGAGGTGGTCACTAAATATCATCCAAGAGCATAAAAAAAGCGGAGATCAATGGTCTCCGCTTTTTTGGCTTTACTTTACCCCTTATTAAATCACAAAAGAAGCTATGTGATTATTAAGATTTTTATGCCACCTCACTGGTCTTTTCTCCTACAAAATAATGCTCATTGTGTTTGAAAAGCAGATTGAAGGAGGTCATAGACCCATATATT
Organism: Spirosomataceae bacterium; assembly: GCA_041392315.1. GTDB lineage: Bacteria > Bacteroidota > Bacteroidia > Cytophagales > Spirosomataceae > Runella. The sequence goes on from JAWKMH010000014.1 coordinate 57,251, forward strand.
TTAGTGATGTATTGCTGAATATTTACTTTTTCTTCGTCGTCCAATTTACTCGCATTGATGCGTTGCTCCAATACCCTTAGGCGGTCACGTGTCATGACGATTTTATGAAAAAAACCATCAATAGGTATTTCCTTAGAGGCCAAATCATTACGGCCAGGCTTTAAAATCATTTTGCCACCTTTCCACTTATCGCCCAATGGCACAACTTCGCTTGCATCAAGCCATTTTTGGAGTATTTTGTTGAGCGATTGCTCCACGTCAAATAAACTCACAAAATCATTGTCTAATTCAACGGCTTCAATGATAGTTAATGGCGTATTAAATTTGATAACTTTGGTGCCGTGCTCGACAAACGTAATGGTATAGTTGGTAGATTTGAGATTGATAACCACACCATCACCAAATTCATCATGTTTTACCCTTGAGCCAACCCCAAAATGACATCCATTGTTTTATTATTTTTTATGAGTTACGTTGAGTTTATATCAATCACCGTGCCAAACTTTATTTTTCTTAAAAAATATGAAATAAATATTATAATAAATTGATAATGAGTGATTTGTGCAAATTGCTGCTTTTCTAAAAAAACATGAAAAATACAACTATTTTCTCCCAATTCAACCTTCCAGAAGGCGTTCATTTCCTCAATTAGGTGCTACCCGAGGGCCATTTTCTAAGGCGGTAGAACAAGCGGGTATTGAGGCGATTCAATATTTCACCCCTTCCATTCACCAAATTCGCCCCGATGATTTTTTTGAAAAAGCGTGGGTTGTACGTGATTTATTTACGCAATTGGTACATGGAGCTGATAAGGAACGAGTGGCTATTATTCCTTCTGTTTCGTATGGTATGGCGATTGTAGCGCGTAATTTGCACCGTAAGCCTAATTTAAAGGCAGGGCAGCATATTTTACTCATTGGCGATGAATTTCCGAGTGATGTTTATGCTTGGGAAGGTGTTTGTAAAGAACTATCGCTTCATATCAAGACCGTGCCTATGCCCCCAATGCAAGGGCCTATCGGTAAAGAATGGAATACAAGAATTTTGGAAGCTATTGATGAGCATACAGCTTTAGTAGTATTGCCACACGTACATTGGCAATATGGTATTCGGTTTAATTTAGAAGAAATAGCTATTCGTACCAAAGAAGTTGGGGCTTTGCTGGCTATTGATGGTACATAGTCGGTAGGGGCCTTAGATTTTTGATATTCAGAAAATACGCCCCGATGCCTTGATATGCGTTGCCTATAAATGGCTTATGGGGCCTTACTCGATGGGGTTAGCTTATTTTGGCGAATTTTTTGATGAAGGAGTGCCATTGGAGGCGACATGGATGGCACGGCAAGAAAGCAATCTTTTTTATAAACTCACCGATTATCAATCTAATTATCGCCCCAAAGCATATCGTTATAATGTAGGTGAACATTCCCATTTTATCCAGATGCCCATGCTCGAAGTAGCCTTGCGTGAAAAACTGGCTTGGGGATGCGAAGCTATTCAAGCCCATTGTCAGCAATTATGGCAAGAGCCAGTGCGCCAACTATCGGCTTTGGGGGTAGCTTTTGAGCCTGAAACCGAGCGTGCACATCATTTGGTAGGGATTCGCCTACCCAAAGGGACAAGTGCAATGAAGGTGCAAGAGGCACTTCTAACCCAAAAGGTTATTGTAGCAGCGCGAGGCGAAGGAATCCGGGTATCGCCTCATTTGTATAATACCGACGAAGACATGCAAGCATTGGTAGCTGCGCTCATAAGTGTAATTCATCGAAGAAAATAGTCATCGAAGGGTATCAACTTCTATCGAATCAGCCTCTGTATTTACATCAAAGGCCCTAATGATTTGCTTTTTTTTATTCCATGGGGCTGTAGTTCTTCTCGCTAAATCAATGGCTACCAGCGATACAAATAAGACGAAAATAAGACTGGCAACAATAAAAACTTTTCGATTACGGTTCATGGTAATTGCTTTGGTATGTCGTAACTGATAAAAGTACCTGTATTAGCCGAAACGTCCTTCCAGTCGATATCGTCAAACTCAATAGCCACTACACTACCTTTCGACATAGAACCAATATAAGCATTGGTGAGGTATTCGGCAAAATAACTTACGTCAGGATTATGTCCAAAAACCATTAGATATTGGCAGGTAGTAGGTGCGGTATTAACCGCAGATAAATAAGCTTTTGGCCCTTTGTCATATAGATCTCGGGTAGTTTTTATAAATTCGCTTGGAAAGCTAAGTTGTTCGGCTATGAGTTGGGCAGTTTTTAATGCCCGTGGTGCCGAGCTACTCACCAGCAAATGAGGCTTTAATCCTTTGTTGGTGAGAAATTTCCCCATTTTTGCTGCATCCATGATGCCAGAGGAAGTTAATTCTCTGTCAAAATCGTTGAAAAAAGGCCCTCCATCCTCGGCTTTGGCATGACGAACAATATATAAGTAGCGTTTCATTGATGAAATATTTTCGGCAAAAATAGCCTATCTTTGCCGCCTCGCCAAGTGTCGTACGCATGAAATTTTTGAACTATCTGGTTGGATTACTGCTGTTTGCCATTGTTTTTATTTTTTATCGCTTCGTTGACCAGAATGCCGTCAATGTTCCTTACTTTGATGATTATGCCTATTTAGAGTATATGATTAAGTTCATTCAAGCCCCAACTACATGGGATTTTTTGCGTGAACTTGAATACAAACACAATGGCCACGGTGTAATAACGGCTAAGTTGGTGTTTTGGATGGATTATTTGCTCACAGGGCAGGTCAACTATCGTGCATTGATTTTAGTAGGCAGTGGGCTCATATTTGTTTTGTTTGGCTATTTTTGGAGATTGCTTTCAGCCAATCAGCTGCCTTTTTTTTATCTCTTGCCTATTGCCCTTTATTTATTTACCCCCGCTTATCATGAAAATATTTTTTGGGCAGCGGCTCTTTGGCAATACACGGCCTCTTTTGTCATCGGTATTGTCACCTACTACCTTTTAGCAAAAAAGTCTTTTGGGACATTGATAGGCGCTATCATAACGGGCTTTTTGTTGACATACACCAACGGTAATGGGTTGTTTGGCATGTATGTCGCTACACTCATACCATTGCTTCAAACTCGCTATCGAACAGTCGCTATTTGGTTGGTTGCTTGTATGGCTACCACCACTATTTTTTATTGGTATTATCCATTTGGGTTTGGATCGTTGGGGCAAGAAAAAAACCTTTATCATTCATTTCTTACTGTGCTTTCATTTTTTGGAGCGAGTGCCTCTTATTTTAGGGAAAGATTACCTGAAGTCGCCGTTTTGGGTGGGCTTATTACAATTGCCCTGTTAGGATTGGGCATGTGGGTGGGAGTGGGCTATGTCAAAATGCTTTTGAAAAGTGGCAAAACGCCTTTTGCGGTAGCTATTTTTATCAAGAAACCTGAAAATTTATCTCTTTTGGCATTATTAGCATGGCTATTGGTGACAGGATTAGGAGTGGCTACTGCCCGTGCTGGAAATAGCTTAGAAACCCCCGCAAGGTACATGATTTATTCGGTGATGGCCGTGGTATCATTGTATATTGCTTTTTTGATATTACTACCCAAAATGGGGAAGCAGCTATTGGCTCTTGGGATGACAGCTGTAGGGGCTTTTTTTATGGTAGGAACTTATCTTTTTGCAGCACCCAATGTTATTAATTTTCGTAATTCGCTTGTGGCAGATGCCTACTCACTTCAGCAACATCGCCGAGTAAGTGGAAAGTTAGAAACTATGACCAATCTGGTAACAAAAAAATACTTTGATGAAGCCGTAGTAAGAAAAATGTATTCGTTTCCCGACATAGCCACAATGACCAGCCAAGTATTAAGAGCCGATACCACTCCAAGTGCAGCAATTTCTCTCATTTTTGATACAGACACGCTGCCTGCATATGGCAAAATATTGATCTATAAAATCAAAAATGAAACGATTAATTTGGCACAAGATATGCCGCAAAATGGTTTATTTTTGCTACTCTCCGATAGTACGCACACTTATCTCACGGCTGCTCGTCAAACCCCCAATCGAGATAGAAAATCTTTCCTAAAAACGGGGAAATATTTTAAAGAAGGTTTTGAGGCATTGGTTTTTCAAGACAATGTTCCAGAAGGGAAATATAGGGTGGGGTTGCTATGGTGTGAAGGACAAACTTGTCGTACTACTTACTTGAATCAATACATGACGATTCAAGATTTTCAGAAATAAGCCATTAACTTTGCAATCTTTTTTAAAAGTCGCTAAAAAATCAAATCGCTGGCGAGCCAGCATGAGGATATAGCATTTTTAGTTTTATACTTTTTAATTTTTATCATGTCTAAAATAGAGCAAGAAATAGCCAAACGGCGCACCTTTGCCATCATTAGCCACCCTGACGCGGGCAAAACTACCTTGACCGAAAAATTGCTGCTTTTTGGCGGAGCTATTCAAACCGCTGGCGCAGTAAAGTCAAATAAAATCAAGAAAACAGCAACCTCTGATTTTATGGAGATCGAAAAACAAAGGGGAATCTCCGTGGCTACTTCGGTGATGACCTTTGAGTATAATAACCTGCTCATCAATATATTAGACACCCCAGGCCACAAAGATTTTGCCGAAGATACTTATCGTACACTCACGGCAGTGGATTCGGTGATTTTGGTCATTGATTGCGTAAAGGGCGTTGAGGAACAAACCGAGCGACTCATGGAAGTGTGTAGAATGCGCGACACGCCTGTGATTATCTTTATCAACAAAATGGATAGAGAAGGCCAAAATCCATTTGACTTGTTGGACGAGTTGGAGCAGAAACTCAATCTCAAAGTACGCCCTCTGACGTGGCCAGTCAATGGCGGTGCTACTTTCAAGGGGGTGTATCACTTACTGGAAAATCAGATGTATTTTTTCAAAGTGAATAAAACCAAGGTGGAAGATGAGATAGCATTGTTGGCTTTAGATTCGGATGAATTGGAAGCAAAAGTGGGCGAGCGCGATGCCAATCAGCTACGCGAAGATGTAGAATTGATAGAAGGTGTTTATGATGAATTTAATCGAGAGGAGTATTTATCGGGTAGAGTAGCTCCTGTTTTTTTTGGCAGTGCGGTCAATAATTTTGGCGTTCGTGAATTGTTAGAAGCCTTCTGTCAAATCTCGCCTCTGCCCATTGCCCGCTCAACCAATGTACGCGTAGTGGAGCCTTTAGAAAAAAAATTTACAGGATTTGTTTTTAAAATTCACGCCAATATAGACCCACGCCACCGCGATCGTATCGCCTTTTTGCGGGTATGTTCAGGTATTTTTGAAAGGGGAAAATTCTATCATCATACACGTCTGGAGAAAAATGTGCGATTTTCTAATCCGTATAGTTTCATGGCTTCGGCCAAGGAGGTGATTGAAGAAGGGTTCCCAGGCGATGTGGTAGGCTTATACGATACAGGTACATTTAAAATTGGTGATACCCTTACAGAAGGAGAAAACCTTCAATATGCAGGTATTCCGAGCTTTTCGCCTGAAATCTTCAAAGAGTTGATTAATCTCGACCCCATGAAATCCAAGCAATTAGAAAAAGGGGTACAGCAATTGACGGATGAAGGCGTTGCGCAGTTGTTTACTGTACAACCTGGTAACCGCAAAGTAGTAGGAACAGTAGGTGAGCTACAATTTGAAGTAATTCAATACCGCTTGGAGCATGAATATGGGGCCAAGTGCCGTTGGGTACAGATGAGTACCACACGTGCTTGCTGGATTACGAGTGACGACTCCCAAAAATTGCAAGAATTTATCCGATTGAAAGGGACTCAGATAGGATATGATAAAGATGATAATCCCGTTTTTCTGGCAGATTCAGAGTGGATGCTCCGCATGAATCGCGACAACAACCCTGATATAGCATTCCATACAACTTCAGAGTTTAAGGTACTGTCTTAAAAAAGGCAGCAAGTGGGCCAAATAGCCCGTTGATTGGGTTTTCTTATAAAAAAAGCTGCTCGAAATTATCGAACAGCTTTCCGACTATATCCACACCATTATTAGTTGTGCAAATATAGATAGAAAACAATTTATTCCAAAAAATCCTGTATTTTTTGGAATAACAGCTTAGAAAAATTACTTATTTGATAAAAAATTGAGTACTTCTACAGGGTTTATGTTGGTAAAAGTGGCCAAAACGTGTCGGCCTGCGTTAAAACCTTTGCTTGACCTATACCAACAGCTTTCATACCTGCGCGGTGGGCTGCTTCAATCCCTGCCACAGCGTCTTCAAAAACGATACATTCATTGGATGGAATGTTCAAGGCTTCTGCTCCTTTCAAAACACTTCTGGGTCTGGCTTACTTTTGGAAACCACGGTGCCATCTATAATAGCATCAAAATCATCTAAAATACCCGTTAGTTGTAAGATAGGTCGGGCATTTTTACTGGCCGATCCCAAAGCAATTTTGATACCTGCTAATCGGGCTTTTGTCAAAAACTCCCGAGCACCAGGTAAGATATCATCGGGAGTCATCTGATTGATTAATTCGACATACCATTGGTTTTTGAGTGTAGCATAGCTCAGTTTAGTGGCTTCATCGAGTTGTTGATTTTCATGCGCAAGAATACGCTCGAGCGATTCTGTACGACTTATTCCTTTGAGGCTTTCATTAAATTCGATTGAAATATCAAATCCTAACTTTTCATTGGCTAATCTTCGCCACGCCTGATAGTGAAAATGGGCTGTGTCCACAATAACACCGTCAAGATCGAAAATAAATGCTTGCATTGCGTTTTAGCTTTAGTGGGCTACAAAGCTAAAGTAGAAATAGGTAGATTGTTGGATAAATAAGATGTTATTTTACCTTTTGCATAAATACAACTGATTTTTACAATTATTTAGCCAAAAAAAGCCAATTTGCATAGTCAAAATAGACCGCCATTCATTAGTCAATAAGCAAATTAAATATGCTACGAATTAAGGTAATTTTGTTGATTATTTTTATGTTCCTCGGTGTGGAACAAACTATTAAAGCACAGATTTCTATTTCATTTCCTTTTGATGGAGCTGTGTTTCAGCGAAATTCATCTAATATAGCGACCATTAGTATTGGGGGAAACTACACAGGAAGTGTAGATAGAATAGAAGCTCGTCTAATTGCAGTAAGTGGAGGGAGCAGTGTGGGTTGGACAGTGATTCATAGTAGTCCTACTGGAGGTGCTTATTATGGTAATTTAATTGGGGTTTTAGGAGGCTGGTACACACTTGAAGTACGTTCTGTTTTGTTTAATAATGTTGTTCAGACCACTTCGTTGGCGAGGGTAGGAGTGGGGGAGGTATTTATTATCTCGGGGCAGTCTAATGTACAAGGTGTGGAAAACAAGGGAAATAAGGCAGCTACTGATGCTCAGGGGCGTGTAAAATATGTGAGTTGGCAGCTTCCTTGTCCCAACGGTGTATGTCAGAATGCTGAACCACCTTTTCCGCAGTTTGCTACACTAAACGATGCTGCCTCCAATGTTAGACTTTCTCCCAATGGTATCTCCTCATGGGCTTGGGGAGAATTGGGCGATGCGCTGATTGCACGTTATAATGTACCTATTTTGTTTTTAAATACTGCTGCAAGTGGCTCAACCGTAGGGAACTGGAGTCGTAGCGCAGATGGACTGCCAGCCCACAATATATATATAGGGAGTCAATATGCCAATAATGTTAATTTTCCGTACTATTATTTGCGAAAGGCACTTAATTTTTATGGAGCAATGTTTGGTGTGAGGGCCATATTGTGGCATCAGGGAGAAGCTGATACCTCTAAAAATACAAATATGGATCCTAATGACAATACCACGGCAACAGAATACAAAGATAGTTTGCAGCATATCATCAGCCGTTCGCGCAATCAGTCCAATAAAATACTCTTGCCTTGGGTGATAGCACGTGGTTCTTACTTTGGTGTAACTGATGCTGAAGTAGTGGCAGGTCAAAATCAAACCATCAACACGGCCAATAAGATATTTGCAGGGCCTAATACCGATCTCATTCAAATACCTCGACCCGATGGGGTGCACTTAGAGAATGTAATGGGAGGGGGGCAAGGAGTTTCTGAATTGGCTATGGGGTGGAATAATTTTTTAGATAATACATTTTTTAACGATGCAACGCCCTACTCAGCTACCTTGCCACCTGCTTTGTCTTTGGCTTGTTCAGCAGGAACATATTCTATTAGTGCTCCCAATGGTTATCAATATTTTTGGGTAAATGGCAATGGAGATATATCTGCCTCTTTTTCTTCGAATCAAACCATTTCTCCTGGACCAGGCACTTATCGGGTGTATTTGAAAGATGTTTTCGGGAACATTCTTGTCACGCCTTCTATTACAGTTCCCACTATGTTGCCTTCTCCTCCCTCTTTATCTGTAAGTGCTTCACCCGTAATACCTGGGCAGTCGGTTACTCTTTTTGCGCAAGGATGTATGGGAACGGTCAGTTGGTCAGTCGGACAAGTAGGAAATAGTATTGTTCAAAACCCAACGCAAACAAGTACCTATTCAGCTTCGTGTAGCATTGGGGGGTGTGTTTCTATCCAAAGTTCTATCCAAGTAAGCACCTGCACTACTAATCCTAACATTACTACTACATACAATTCGGGCACAATGCTGAATATCAAGGCATCTAATGCCATTACGGCGAGCAATGTCATCAATGCAGGGGCAAATGTCGTTTACGATGCCAAAAATTCGGTAACACTTCAACCTGGCTTTGTAGCTAATAGAAATAGTACGTTCTTTGCCACGGCGGGTACGGGTTGTACCAATTAAGGTTCAAAATAGATAACTTGTTTTAAAATGCAGTTTTGTTAGATGTTATGCCCTTTCTAATTCTATTTTTTAGCACCGCCTTGTTGGTATTTTTTATTTATCAATACCTACTCAGAAAACTGACGCGTCATCGTCCCCAAAACTTCCCTCAAAAAGGAAAAATAACACATAATAAAGAAAAAATAACCGTTATTTGCGTCGGCGATAGCATCACGCATGGCAATGTAAGTGCCAATTATGTGGAGATGCTCGAACGCTGGTTGGGGCAAGATTATTTTCTTTATAATGCAGGAGTCAATTCTGATTTAACTTACACACTTCTCCGACGTTTGGAAGATGTCATTACGACCAATCCTGACTTTATCATTCTGCTCATCGGTACCAACGACCTTAATGCCACCCTTAGCAAGGCTGCTTTAAGAAGATATAGGCAGTTTGGCAAAATACAACCAGAAGAAGTGCCTTGTTTGGAGGATTTTCAACGAAACTATACCGCAATAGTCCAACGCTTAAAAAAAGAAACAAAAGCGGCCATCATGCTGCTTTCACTACCAGTGATAAGCGAGGATTTGCGTGAAGAAGCTAACCAGCAGGCTGACCGTTACAGCAAATTTATAAAAGAGTTATCAGAAAAGGAAGAGTTGAGGTACGTGCCTGTGCGCGAAACCATGAAAGCGTATCTGCGGAATCATCCAAAAAAAGAAAGATACCAATTCAAGGATACTATCAAGTTGATGTACTTTAGCATCATCCGCCATGAATTACTCGGCCAAGATTGGAATACCATTTGTGCTGCGCATAACCGAGATTTGACACAAGACAACCTCCATTTTAACACCCGCGGGGCAGCTATGATTGCTTCTCTGGTAGAACAAGAAATTATCAATTATAAGCCTTAGAAGTCGGAATAACTATGCAGAAACAAGTTTGTATCATAGGGGCGGGTTCGTCGGGTATTACCGCTGCCAAAACCCTCAAAGACCATGGAATTTCCTTTGATTGTTTTGAAAAAGGCTCAAACATTGGAGGCAATTGGCGGTACGATAATGACAACGGGTTGTCATCGGCCTATCGGTCGTTGCATATCAATACCAACCGCGATGTAATGGCTTATTCAGACTACCCCATGCCGCGCCATTATCCTATGTTTCCACATCATAGTCAAATCATCCAGTATTTTGATGACTATGTAGCACATTTCGGGATTCGCGACAAAATCACGTTCAATACCATGGTTACGGAGGTAGCGCGTAATGAAGATGGGACATACAACGTTGCTGTTGAAAATGGAGAAACCAACACCTATCAATATGTAATCGAATCCAATGGCCACCACTGGAACCCACGTTATCCTGAACCACCTTTTGCTGGAAAATTTACGGGCGATACGCTCCACGCGCACCATTACCGTGTTCCAGAGCAAATCATGTACAAAGATGTGCTGATAGTGGGCATAGGTAATTCGGCGGTGGACATTGCCTGCGAGGCTGCTAAGTTGCACTCGGGTCGTGTTACGATTTCGAGCAGGAGTGGCGCTTATATTGTTCCTAATTGGTTTTTGAGTACTCCTTTCGATAATTTGGCCAGCCCAATCACCAGTAAATTGCCCTTGGCTCTACAGCGTTGGTTGCTTCAATTTTCGTTGTTTTTGGCTCGTGGTCGTCAGGAGGACTACGGTGTACCCAAGCCCAATCGTCCACCTTTGCAAGAACACCCCACGGTGTCGCAAGAACTACTCAACTTGAGTGGACGTGGTTTGATTGATTTTAAGCCTAACATCCAAGCATTTAACGACAAAGAAGTCATTTTTGAAGATGGCACATCAGCTACCTACGATATAGTCATTTATGCCACGGGCTATAAGGTTACTTTTCCGTTTTTAAAAGACAAAGCCTTTGATGTGGGCGATACCAACGATTTTGGACTGTATAAAAAAATGATTCATCCCGACTATCCGAATTTGTTTTTTCAAGCCTTGATACAACCTCTGGGGGCTATTATGCCGCTGGCCGAAGTACAAGCCAAATGGATGGCCAAAATCATCAAAGGCGAGTGTGTACTGCCCTCCCGTGAGGCTATGAATCGGAGCATTGAGCAAGATAAAGCCCTGATGGCCAAACGCTACAGAGCCTCTCCAAGGCATACGTTTCAGGTGGACTTCCACCCCTATAAAGTGAGTATTGAGCGCGAAATGAAGGAAAGTAAACTTAGATAGCCACCGACTCGCATATATACGTCGGGATAATGCCTGTGCTAAGAATCCTGATTTCGGCATCTTCGGCAGAGGTATTACCTGTCAATACCAATACAGTATCAAGTCCAAACTTATTGCCCCCTGCAATGTCGGTGCGGAGGGTGTCGCCAATCATCACAATATCTTTTTTTCCCAACGTAGGATTGTCTGCCATAACACGCTCATATGCAAACATAAACATCTGTGCATCAGGTTTGCCAAAACGAATAAACTGCTTCCCTACAATGTTTTCGAGCATATCGGCTACGCTACCAATGGCTATGGCTACTTCGGTTTTTGAAACAGGATAAGTAGTGTCGGTATTGGCTACAATGACGGGGATATTTCGCTTTCTGAGCAAATTGATGGTTTTGTTGAGGTCGTTGTTCCAATCAAAGCCCTCATCGTCGAGCAATACCAAGGCATTGACATCGGCAGTATTTTCAAGGTTTAAGTCTTTGATAGACAATGTTTTTAGGTCGGCAGTTTCGATATAGTGTGCCGAATCTTCGGTACCTAAATAAGCCACAGTTCCATGGTTTACTTTTAAGTCTAAATATTCTCGGGCTAGCATCCCTGACGAAATAATGGTATCGGGTGTGATATCGGTCAGCCCTTTATGCCAGTAAGATGCTGCTAACTGCTGCGGACTGCGCGAAGCATCATTGGTCAAGATATAAAACTGTTTTTTGTTTTCCTTTAAAAAAGCGAAAGTTTCGATAACGCCAGGAATAAGGCCATGGGCATTTTTAAGCACCCCGAAGGCATCGAAAAAGAATACTTGGTAGCGTTGAACAAGATCGGCAAAAACATTAAGTGGAAGCATCTAAGGTGAGGGGTTAGGAGAAAAAATATTATGAAGGGGCTACAAATTCAATCGTTCTAAAATGGGTTCTACCGAAAAGTGTTCGATAGAAGGGAAATAGGTTTCATAAGCTTCATGTTGAAGTTTAGTGGCATAGGTACGGTGGAAAAAGTAACGACCATATTTAATGACATAATTCAAGATAAAAAAGCGATATGCCTCTGGTAAGAACCGTATTTCGCGCTCGGTAAGTGGATATACCTTGTGGTATTCTTCCAAAAACCAGCCAAATCTTTCTTCGGCCAAAGGTTCAATCAAGTAAGAAAATACAGTGCGGTCGCCTGCGTCGGAGCAAACACGACTAAAAAAGTAAAAATCCATGACCCGATAGCTAATCCTAAACCAGTCGTAATCCCAACGAGAGAATAGTTCTAACTTGTCTGTCACCGAAAAATTACCAATGTTCCAGTCAATAAATACAGGCATGGTTTCTACTTCTCCTGCAACCATCTTTTTGCGGTTTTCTAAAAAAATAGTGCATTGCCTGTGTAATTCTCCAATGTGCATACGGTGTTCGTATTGGCCGTCTTCTGTTTTTAGCAATTCTAATAGGTCTTGAATATCTAAACGTAGCGTCTTAGACGACTTCGGCATCACACTACTTACACTGGCACAGGCTTTATGAAACTTGGCGATTTGACTACCTAACTGGCGAATGTGCGTTTCATCTAAACGCCTTGGAAGTTTTTCGGCTACCCGAATAGGATTATAAAATACGACCCATACATCTAACTCTTCAAAGCGATGCCGATAGACAAACACCTGGTTGTTTTTGACCAGCGACTTGGCCAAGACATTTTCAAAGGTAGAGTAAGTTGTTGGCTAAGGTATGAATCAATCGGTGGTCTTCGCGGAAATGCTCGTATTTGCCAAAATAGGAGAGTTTGGCAATGACACGATCGCCACTTTCAAGTATAAGTCTAAAGACATGGTTGGTGGAAACACGCGCACTGATGTCTTCAATAAGGTCAATAGGTCGGGTAGCATCAAACTCTGTCCATGCTGCCCTAATGATGGATGGATAATCTACAAAACGCATCTTTCTTTTTGGAATATATAGTTTTTGGGTATAGACCCACTTATTAACTTACTAACTTGTCAGTTTTACAGCCAAGGCCTTCAAATCTAAACCACCGAATGTACCCGAACTCATCATCAATAGATTTTTATTGAGCCAGCTATTCGACAACAAGAATTGTTCGAGGGCAGTTTGGTCTGTAAAAATCTGTAAATCTTCTCGGCCAAAAGCAGTTTTTATGTCTTCAGGAGAGATAGGGTCGAGGCGCTTGTGCTCAAGTGTATGGGGATTGTAATAGACTATTGCTACGTCTGCAGCCTCTAACTTGTGGGCATATTGCCCCATAAATTTTTATTGAGGCTGCTAAAAGTATGTAACTCTACACAAGCTACTAAACTACGTTTTGGAAACTGCGACTTGGCAGCGTTAGTGGTGGCTTCCACTTTTGAAGGAGCATGGGCAAAGTCTTTAAAAACTGCTGTCCTACTGTTTTTTGCCAGCGTTTCCATCCGATTGGCTGCGCCCTTGAAAGTCTGAATGGCGCGATAAAACTGCTCTTGGGTCAGACCTAACTCTTCGCATACAGCCAAAGCACCGCTGATATTCTTCATGTTGTGTTCTCCAAATACCAATAAAGGTACATCGCCATATGAAGCCGTAGTGAGGAAGGTCTGACTATTCACAATCTTGTGTGGATGAGCTGAATAAGGAACTGGACGCACATCAATTCGTTCATTTTTGCCGATAACATCCAGCATATCATCTGTTTCATCAAACACTAAAATACCTGACTTCGGGAGCGAATTGGCTAAGGTTTCAAATTGCTTTACGTAGTTTTCCCAAGTAGGAAATACATTGAAATGGTCCCAAGCAATGCCGCTAATAAGAGCAATGTGGGGATGATAATGCAAGAACTTAGGCGACAAATCGGTAGGAGAAGCGGGGTATTCGTCGCCTTCTACAATAATAACAGGTGTATCTCCTGAGAGCTTGACCATCGTATCAAATCCTTCTAATTGTGCGCCTACGAGGTAATCAAATCGACGATGGTTGACTCTCATCACATGCAGAATCATAGAAGTAATCGTCGTTTTTCCATGACTTCCTGCAATGACAACCCGTTGTTTATGAAGGCTTTGTTGGTAAATGTACTCGGGGTAAGAATAAACGGGTACTCCTATGGCTTGTGCCTTAGCCAGTTCGGGATTGTCCTTGCGGGCGTGCATCCCCAAAATCACCGCATCCAAATCGGTTGTTATTTTTTCGGGAAACCAACCCATTTCTTTGGGCAATAGCCCCAAGGCTTGCAACCGTGATAGAGCAGGCTCGTAGATTTCATCGTCTGAACCTGTAATTTGGAAACCTTGATGGTGAAGCGCCAAGGCTAAATTGTGCATCACACTGCCACCTATGGCGATAAAGTGAACTTTTTGACTCATTTTGAAGGATGAATAATTAAGTTTGCAAAAATAACGGTAAAGTCTAAACTTCAAATCCAAATCTTTCAAGTGCCTCTTATCCTAAGTATAGATACCTCTACCCGTGGTTGCTCAGTGGCGTTGCACCAAAATGAACAACTGTTGGCAAGCTACGACCTTTTGGCTGACAAATCCACTTCGGGTATGCTTACTACTCTCGTCAAAAATATAGCCGACCATGCGGGCGTTCAACTTTCAGACATCGATGCCTTTGCTGTAGCTCAAGGGCCAGGTTCTTACACAGGGCTTCGTATAGCTGTTTCTACAGCCAAAGGACTCTGTTTTTCGCTCGATAAACCCTTGCTTGCCGTCAATACCCTACACGCTTTGGTTTTACAAATAAAAGATTTCTTTCCCCACAATTACTTGTTTTGCCCCATGCTCGATGCCCGCCGTATGGAAGTGTATTGTGCTATTTTTGACCAAAATGAGCAATATATAGCACCTACTCATGCCAAAATTATTGACAATGAATCTTTTGTGGAGTTATTAGAACAATACAAAATAGTATTTTTTGGGGATGGAGCAGCTAAGTGTAAAGCCATTTTAGGACACAATAAGAATAGCTATTTTTCTTCCTACTAACATTTATCCTTCGGCCAAAACGGTAGGACAATTGGCCACTAAGCTGTTCGACCGCCAGCAATTTGAGGATGTAGCTGATTTTGAACCTTATTATCTCAAAGATTTTATGGCAACCACACCAAAAAAAGAACCTAAAGAAAAAAAACACTATTTCTGGTAGCGGGTCGTTTTAGTAAACAAAAAAAATATGTGGCCATTTTTATGAAAAAAATAATTGTCTATTCTCTCCTCATTGCCTTTTTTATGGCTTGCTCAAAAAAAAGTGAACCTTTACCTAAAGGCATAGATGCGGTTTTTGTAGGTAGTAGTGATAACAAATTCTATGCCCTGAACGCTAAAACTGGAGCAGCTTTGTGGTCTTTCGCTACCTCTGGCGCAGTTCATTCTTCACCTACGCTGGCCATTGGTTTAGTCATTGTAGGAAGTTCAGACGAAAAGATTTATGCACTCGACATCAAAACAGGGACTAAAGTGTGGGAGTTTTCTTTAGAAATGGGGATTTCATCGGCACCTTTTGTTGCCAACGGAATCGTCTATGTAGGCATGGGTAACAAAGCCAATTTCACCAGTAAACTCATAGCCCTTGATGTGGTGACAGGTATAAAAAAATGGGAATTTATTGCCGAAGGCCAATAGCGTATCTTCGCCTACGATTGTGAATGGAAAGGTATATGTGGGTGGTTTTACTAATCTCTATGCTTTAGATGCCAAAAATGGCACTAAAATCTGGGAGTTTGCTACGGGTTCGGGCATTGATTCTTCGCCCGCTGTGGCCGAAGGGGTTGTCTATGTAGGTAGCAATGATTATAATCTTTATGCAGTAGATGCTGTCACAGGTACCAAAAAATGGGTATTTGCCACAGGAGGAGAGGTAGCTCTTCGCCAACAGTAGCTAATGGGAGCGTATATGTGGGTAGTTTTGATCGTAAATTATATGCGATCAATGCTGCTTCGGGCGTAAAACAGTGGGAGTATAAGACTGATGGCCCGATTTTATCTTCTCCTATAGTATCTAAAGAGGCAGTTTATATAGGAAGCAATGATTATAAATTATATGCGCTGGATGCTAAAACAGGTACGAAAAAATGGGAATCTTGGGCAACTAATCGTATTCAGTCTTCCCCTACTGTTACAGACAGTGTAGCTTATATCTGTAGTTTAGATGGAAAAATTTATACTTTGGATATCCAAACAGGCGATAAAAAATGGAATTTCCAAACAGGGGCAGTATTTACTCATCGCCTGCGGTGCTGAATAGCGAAGCCAAAACATTCTATGCGGGTGTAAGCGGTGTGCAGCAGTAAAGAATCTTTCAAAGAGGGTGAACTATTTTTAGTGGGGATGGTGTTCCATTAATCCACGGGCAACACTAATTGTTCCATGGTCCATGTAAAAAGGGGTCGCCCTGGTTTTGACAGCGAGTTGAAGCAATACGTATAAGCACGTCGGGACGTGAGCGCGAGTCCTGCCAAAAACACGCTTAAAACAATAGCTGGCGAATATAGCTACGCTATGGCTGCCTAATCCGGAGTGATTAAGCTTTAGCCATCGTTCCTCCAACCTCCGCCTTGCTGGTTGGGTCAAGGAGCGTCGAAACGCAAGGCTGGCCGCGATAACGTTGCTAACACGCGGTAAGACACCAGCAAATAAGGCATTGGCTTAGGTCTGTTTTGAACCTTACCGAAGCACGAAAATCAAATCAAAACTAAGCGTGTAGAAGGCGTACGGTTTCCTTGTTCTGGACGCGGGTTCGACTCCCGCCGACTCCACAAAAGCCCTAATACTCTCAGTATTGGGGCTTTTTTCTGAATGATAGTTTTTTGATAGCTTATATTAATTACATTTCTCACACAAACAATTGCTATCTCACTCCCTTTACTATGCGACACATTATCAATTTGATAACCTCTTTACCCTCAACCCAAAGAAATAGGCTGATGGAGGTACTTGAAAGACTTCTCCCTCAATATAACGTCCTAGTCGTTGACGATTGGCAGCCACAAACACCTGAAGAAGAGTCGCAAAATTGGAGGAAAGTGTGGATGACAGCTTTACAAGCAGATAACAGCATTATTATTAGTCAAGGTGCCTCTGAAAATCTACCACTACTCTTGGATAGACTATGGCGTGCGCCAGGGACCAATATCGTCACTATCACGTTGGGGGCTGAACCTTCAGAATGGGAAGTCTGGCTAATGGAACAACTACCTGCCGATTTTCGCTAAAGAAAATCCCGCCAGCTACAAAGCCAGCGGGATAGTTGCCAATTGTACATAGAACTTTCGTTCGCATACCTAACGGCCTCAAATGATATTTATTTTAGCGCGCTTTACAATCTTCTTTTTTCAAAAGGTGATGTTTCGTACAAAATGACAGGACTTTTGTAATTTGCGAGAGATTCAATATTTTAAATATATGCAATACTCTGAGACCGAACGGACCATTTTAGTAAAACAAATTCATCGTATCAATCAGATGGATGCGGTACGGCGTTTTTTTCATTTGTTAAAAGAGATGATCGACAGCTTAGAGTTGCCCCGCAATTCTCCTCAAATTGCCTTTACCATCAGCGAGAAACATCCACGCATTACAATCAATCTTAACAATCATACTGCTTTACAACTTTCAGGCAGAAAGGAAAATGTACGTTTTAGCCTACTTTTTAAAAGAGAATTTACCACAAAACCATCCTTACAAATTGATAAAATCGAGTTTGTAGAGAAAAATAATTCAGATTATGTGGTAGGTAAGATTCGGTATGAGGACAAACACTTCCTGGCCAATGCCAGTATCGTTCAACATTGGATAGATACTTTGCAAGAGTTAAAGCATGCGGCGGCTTCCACCAATCACCGAGAACGGCACAACAGAGCCATTTACCAAGCAGCAGAAGATGAGGCGTTTAGGGCCGAGTTGTTTTTAGGACAAAAAGAAATTATCAGCGGAGTATCCGAACCATCATCTTTGTACCAACCTTGCCCCAAACGCCCTGATATTCCGCTCAATTATGTGTTTTATGGCCCACCCGGAACAGGAAAAACACACCGTGTACAGGCTTTGTGTCAGACTTATGAACATCAATTTGTTACCTTTCATCCTTCCTTTAGTTATGAAGAATTGGTAGAAGGAATCCGCCCCGAAACCTTGGGTGATAAAATAGCCTACCGTGTTCGTAAAGGAATCTTTTATGAAGCCTGTCTGCAAGCCCTGAGAAAAGCTGATTATCAGAGCTTTGAGGGTTGTATCACCGACGATGCGCAAAATCGAAAAACACGTTTTGAACTCGCACCTCCTGTTTTGCTCATCATTGACGAAATCAACCGCGCCAATATCTCTAAAGTACTGGGGGAGCTGATTACGCTGATGGAACCTTCTAAAAGATTAGGAGCAGCCAATGAACTATGGCTCACGTTGCCCTATTCGCAAGAAAGATTTGGCATTCCCTCCAATCTTTATATTGTAGGCACCATGAATACCGCCGATCGTTCCATTGCTTTGCTCGACATAGCCCTAAGAAGGCGTTTTCATTTTGAGGAATGTGTACCCAATGTGGCTTTGTTGGATGGAGTCATGATTGAAAACACAGATTTGGGTCGCTTATTACGTACTATCAACGAACGAATAGCGTTTCTCCACGACCGCGACCATTTGATTGGTCATGCGTATTTATTGAATATCAATACCTTTGAGGGGTTATGCAACGTGTTTTGTCATCAAATTCTCCCCCTTTTGCAGGAATATTTTTATGACGACTGGCGAAAAATTCAATTGGTATTGGGCGACAATGAGCCTTGGGGAAAGCCTACAGAAGCAAAATTGATACAAATAAAAAAACAATATACACCCAAGTCGGAGATAGCCCTTTTTGGGGAAGACCTTGAAAACGCGGAGAATGTCGTTATTTATCAGGTGAATCAAACATTAGCCGAAGGCCGCTTTGACGAATTGCCCAAAAATATTTTTACGTGGATTTACGAGCGGTCGAGCGTATAAAACTACCAATCATGGCCGCTACCTGTTTGCCTTCTTCTTCTTGTGGGAAATGTCCACAATTTGCAAGTTCCATCACTTTTGCCTGAGGAAATCCTTCTTTGAACTTTTGCAAGTAAGCGGTAGAAATAAAGGGGTCTTTTATGCCCCAAATCAGTAGCATCGGTTTGGTTTGCAGTATTTCTCTTTGCTGCCAAAGTGCCTCAAACCAAGGTTGGTCTTTGAGAAGTGACTTGGCAAAAGCCAGAGGGCCGTCTCGGTGTGCTATTTTTGAAAAAGGACAAATGTATTGGCGATGGATGTGTGTATTTAATTTTTTACTTCCAAAAGACCGTGGTAACAAAA
This sequence comes from Spirosomataceae bacterium, assembly GCA_041392315.1. GTDB lineage: Bacteria > Bacteroidota > Bacteroidia > Cytophagales > Spirosomataceae > Runella. Next base: position 76,542 of record JAWKMH010000014.1, read on the forward strand.
ACCGCACTGAAAAATTGAAATATTTGTAAAGTACGGGTAATAAAGGGCTTTTTAAGGCCTTTTGCAATTTTTGGAAAGTGGGGTCATCTGCACTACTCCAAAGCCAAGAGTTCAAAACAACGATTCTTTGAATATTTTTAGGAACTCTAATAGCATAGTCAAAACCAATAGGCCCCCCAAAATCGTGAAGGATGAGTGTTATAGCCCGAAGTTGAAGTGTTTGAATAAAAATAGCCAATGTTTGAGCATGATTTTGCGTAGAATAATTGTAATCTTTGGGTTTATCAGAAAGCCCAAAGCCGATGTGATCTAAAGCAATACAACGATACTGGGAAGACAATGCTTTGATTACATGGCGATAATCAAAAGACCAAGAGGGTGTGCCGTGAACAAACAACAGCGTCTCGCCTTGACCTTCGTCCACATAATGAAGACGATGATTATCTATGATTATAAAGTTCGGTTGGAACGGATAGGCTTCTCGGTCGAGCCAATGGGGTGTTGTAAAGTGCATGATATGAGGTCGTTTTGTGGGTACAAATCAACCCTATTCTTTTGAAAGTAATCTTGGTCTAAACCAACAACTCAAATTTTGATGCTGTTGTAGAGTTTACTGAAATTGGTAGCATCTATGTGTAAATAAGAAGCGATGTATTTATGAGGTACCAATTGCAATAGATGCGGGCTGCGTTGTACAAAGACCTTGAAGCGTTCTTCTATGGTCAGCGACTGAAGTTCTGTGTGTCGATGTATCATTCCTACAAGCATAGCTTCGGTTATTTTTCTAAACAATCGCTCAATCTCTCGTGATTGCTCGAAATACTGCTGAAGACGAAGGTAGGAGATTTTCCAAAGTTCACTGTCGGTTAGGGTCACTAATACATATTTAGACGGAGTTTGATAAAGAAAAGATTCTGGTACACCTGTGAGGCCAGGCGGATAAGTAAAGGCATTTACGTGCTGTTTGTCTTTATGGTCAAGAAAAGACATCTGGACTCCTTTTTTGACAAACAACAAATCTTTTTGTACTTCTCCTTCGGCAGTAATGATAGCTCCCTTTTTATAGACAGCCGTTTTTGTAGCGTCCAATAGCTGCGAGAAGGTAGCGGTGCTAATAGGATGAAAAGAGTTAAAGTACTCGTGTAAGGGATTCATGGGGCAAATATGTATCTTTGCTTTGCATAAAACATTGAAAAGATGGACCTAAAGATAATAGCTTTTGGCATAGCCAAAGAAATAATCGGACAATTGGAATGGCCGATGGAGCTTGAAGAAGCTGGAACAGTAGCTGATTTGAAAGGAAAGCTAATAGAGCAATTTCCTGACTTTCAGCGATTGTCTTCTCTGCGTGTGGCAGTCAATACCGAATACGTAGAAGATAATACCGTTTTAAACCCTCATGACGAAATTGTGCTTATTCCACCAGTGAGTGGAGGATGACGCGCTGTGTCGTCGGTTACTCACAACCAGTCTTGTCAAAATCTCTCTTTTTAAACCAAATCAAACAACATTTTGAAGCTTATTGAATGTCCACGAGATGCTATGCAGGGGTTAGCACATTTTGTACCTACGGCCACAAAAATCAACTACTTAAACAGCCTATTAAAAGTAGGTTTCGATACACTCGATTTTGGTAGTTTTGTGTCGCCCAAGGCCATTCCGCAAATGCGTGATACAGCCGAAATAGTGGATAAACTGGATTTGTCCACTACCCACACCAAACTACTCTCTATTGTAGCCAATAGCCGAGGAGCTGCCGATGCAGTAGCTTTTGAGCAGATTGATTATTTGGGCTTTCCGCTGTCAATATCCGAAACTTTCCAGCTTAAAAACACCAACAAGACCATTGTGCAGGCATTTGAGGAGGTAGCAGTCATCCAAAATATTTGCCTGAAAAACAATAAACAGTTGGTGGTTTATCTTTCTATGGGGTTTGGGAATCCTTACCAAGAACCTTACAGCCCCGAGATTGTCGAGGCATTTACGGAGAAATTAGCGGAAATGAATATCAACATTATTGCCCCCTCTGATACCATCGGTAGTAGTACTACAGAAGACATAAAATCGCTGTTTGGGCATTTGGTTAAAAAATTTCCTCAAGTAGAATTTGGAGCGCATTTGCACGCCAAATTGAGCCATGTAGCTAAAAAAACCAAGGCCGCCTACAAGGCTGGCGTAAAGCGAGTAGATTGTGCTGTCAGAGGATTTGGAGGATGCCCTATGGCAGATAATAAACTTGTGGGAAACATGGCAACAGAGTTGGTAGTCAGTGAGCTAAACCAGCTGGGAGTAGAACATTATTTGGATGAAACACAGCTTGCTCAAGCCATGTTGGCCTCGCAGTATGTATTTGGATAGTCTTGCCAGCCACTCAGCCGTCTGTCGGTTTTAAACCGACAGACGGCTTGCTGCAACCCACTCCTCTCTAAACCGACAGATGGCTATACTGATAAAGCCTTACTTCGCTTATAAAGTGGTACAGTGCTGCAAGGTTCGCCAAACATCAGGGTTTGCACGACGGGTTGGAGTTTGCGCGTAATTTCCAGGTATGCTGCTGTTGGAACAGGATATTTACTGCATCCCTTCACTACGACGCGTGCATCGCGGTAATCTTCGGGATTGATGGCGGCAATGGCGTCGAAAAAAAGCTTTTCTTCCAAATCTTTTAAATCTCCAAATACAACGGTATGGGCATGAGGATTGAGGTATAATGCCAATAGCATATAAGCCCAAGTAGGAATGATTGCATCTTCCGAACAAGTAATTGCCACGTTTTTGCCAGCGTATTGCATCCAATCGTGGGTCTTTAAAAATTCCCGAAAATCTTTCTCTTTTAAAATCATGCCCATAAAGAGGTTGTCTTTCAAATCATACACAACCCGTTCGCCGTGGTGATAGTAGGTTTCTAAATCCAAGGAAATAAGCCCACTTTTAGCTACTCGATTGACTATCTCTTCCATTTCTTTTTGAATTGCTTTACGAGATACCAACACGATTTTTGCAACAAATGTTACCTTTGCCGTTTGAAAAAGTAAGTGAAAATGAATTTTAAGGAAGTTATAGGCACCAATCCCCTTTTGATACCATCGCCCAATGTGCCCAGCGTATCGGTGTAGAGACTTATATCATCGGTGGTTTTGTCCGTGATTTAATCCTGAAACGACCTTCCAAAGACATTGACATCGTATGTGTGGGTAAAGGCATTGTACTGGCAGAGGCCGTAGCGCAGGCATTGGGGGTGCATGTCAATGTATTTAAAAATTTCGGTACAGCGCAGTTGGTGGCGGGGGAGTGGGAGGTGGAGTTTGTGGGGGCAAGGCGTGAATCTTACCAACGCGACTCGCGCAAGCCCATCGTAGAAGATGGTACGCTACAAGACGACCAAAATCGGCGTGATTTTACTATCAATGCCCTGGGTATTAGCCTAAACAGCCTTGATTTTGGTGATTTAGTAGATCCCTTCAATGGTATCAGCGATTTACGGAAGAAATTGATTCGCACACCGCTGCAACCCGATATTACGTTTTCTGACGACCCCTTGCGCATGATGCGGGCCATACGCTTTGCGGCACAACTTAATTTTGACATAGAACCTGATACTTTCGAGGGTATTGCCAGCATGGCCTCCGTATCGAAATTATTTCTCAAGAAAGAATCATTGATGAACTCAACAAAATCATTCTTGCGCCTGTACCATCATATGGCTTCAAATTACTCCACCAAGCAGGCATTTTAAAGCTCATTTTTCCTGAATTTGTAGCATTGCAAGGGGCCGAATACCAAGATGGAAAGGGCCACAAAGATAATTTCTATCATACCCTTCAGGTGTTGGATAATATCGCCAAGCATACCCATGATTTGTGGCTGCGTTGGGCGGCGGTGATGCACGACATTGCCAAGCCAGCCACCAAGCGATTTGACCCCAAAGTAGGTTGGACTTTTCACGGACACGAAGAACTGGGCGCACGCATCACTCCGCGTATTTTTCGACAGATGAAGCTACCTATGAACGAAAATATGCGCTTCGTACAAAAACTTGTGCGCCTTCATCTGCGTCCTATTGCACTTTCCAAAGAAACCATCACCGACTCGGCCTTGCGACGACTTCTCTTTGATGCAGGCGATGATTTAGAAGCACTCATGACCCTCTGCCGCGCCGATATTACCTCCAAAAATCCTGAAAAAGTTAAAAAACATTTGGCCAATTTCGACAAAGTAGAACAAAAACTATACGACCTCGAAGCCCGCGATCAAATCCGTAATTTTCAGCCCGTCATCACGGGCGAAGTCATCATGCAAGCCTTTGGTATAAAGCCTTCGGCAGAGGTAGGCATCATCAAGACCGCTGTAAGAGAGGCTATTTTAGACGGAATCATCCCCAACGAATATGCCCCTGCCTACGCTTTTATGTTGGAAGAGGGAAAGCGACTGGGTTTTGAAGCCGTTGGGTAAGATGGACAGCGAGGTGACCGTAAGCACAGGTTTTTTTGAGCGCAAGTTTTGAAGCCGTTGGGTAAGATGGACAGGATTCCTACTTAGTCGTGGAAACCCCTGCCATCAAGTATTTTTTGCCTATATTTTTCTATTCTTGCTGCTCGTGTTTTGGCTTGTTTGGGGGCTGCGATATAAAGAAGATAACCCCGCTGCCGACCAGGCGTTAATGCTTCAAAAGCTGCTTTCAAAGAGGGGTCTTTGTCTAATTCTATTTGTAATTCTTTGGGATATACCAGCTCATTTTTTGCCTTGAAATCTACTTTCAAGCCTGCTCTTTCTATTTCAATGGATTCATAAATGTAGGCTTTCAGGAGAGCTTTCATTTCGATTATTTCCTTTGCATGAGTAAATCGAATCAAACGTGCTGACTGAGAATTTTCCCCAGGCTTACTTAAAATCCCATGCTCATCTTGCAACAAAGTGCCTTTCAAAAAACTAAGGGTGCAAGATTCCTTGAACGCACCTAACAAAATGACATTGGTTTTTTGGAAAGTATAGCAGGGAACTCCCCATTTCAACTCCTCGGTCAGCCCACAGTCAAGCACAATATTTCTCAATAGTTTTAGCTCATTGTGCCAATCATGGACCTTGCATTGGGGCGTGCCACCAAGCGGGCAGCGACCACAACCATCTTCAAAAAATACATCAACTTTTGGGTTTAGCATAGTCATTTGCGTGTTTTTTGTGTTTATTCATTACCTCTTGCAATCTATGATGAGCCATGTTAAGTCCTTGTCTAAAAGGTAATTGTAGTATTCTGTCTCTGTCTGCTACAGATTTATAAACAATATGTATAGTGAGCTTGCTGGTATCGTTTGTGAGGTGTTCAAATACTAAAAACTCAAGCTGTACAGGAAAAGAAGTACCCACCATTTCAAAAGTCCGTGTGATTTTTTGATTGGGACTAAACTCATGGATGACTCCATGAAATACATGTTTGTTGCCTTTGGGGTCGGTGGTTTCAAATTGCCAACTACCATGCTTTTTGTTTTCGAGCTTTAGTACTTTCGTCCCCATCCATTGTTCAATGATTTCGGGTGTGATATAGGCTTTAAAAAGTAACGCTAACGGCAAATCAAACTCCCTTGTAATCAGCAACTCTTGTTTGTCGTTTTCCGCTTCTATTTTTGTTTTTTGTTCCATGCTATTTGCCTTGATAGGTTTTCATGATTGATTCCAACTTACTGAATCGTTCTTCCCATATCTGGCGGAAAGGCTCGACAAAATCAGCTATTTCTTTCATTTTGTGGGGGTTTAAATGATAGTAAATCTCTCGGCCGTTTTGCTGCTGTTCGAGCAATTTGCACTCAGTAAGAATCTGTAAATGTTTTGAAACGGTTGGTCGGGCAGTGCCAAAGTGCGAGGCGATAGCCCCCGCAGTCATAGCCTGCGAAGCCACCAGTAGAAGTATGGCTCTTCTTGTGGGGTCGGCGATGGCCTGAAAAACATCTCGTCTTAAATTCATTGTGTAGCTATTTGACTACAAATATATATGTAGTTATTTAGCTACGCAAACTTTATTTCACTTTGACAAAGCTCCGAACCGCACGGGTGGCTTTGTTTGTTGAAGGGATGGTTGAATGGATTTTTGTGAAATTAAGGGTAAAAAGCGTATCATTGTTGAAAAAATAGCTTTATTTTCTATGAAACACTTTGCTGCTTGCTTGGTATTCGTTTTATTTTCTTCTTTGGCTTTTTCACAAACTTACGTCTATACCCACGACGACACCCTGCGTGGCAGCATCACCCCTGAACGGGCTTGGTGGGATTTGCAATTTTATCATCTCAACATTAAAGTTAATCCTGCTGACAGCCTGATTGGTGGCAGTGTAACGGTACGTTATAAGGTGCTTCAACCTGCCCAAACGCTGCAAATAGATTTACAGCGCCCGTTGATTATCAGCAGAATAACCCAAGATGGGCAGGAACTTACCTTTCGCCGCGTTGGCGATGCTTTTTTTATTAACCTCACAAAGCAGCAAGTGCCTCAAAATCAAGAATCTATTGTTGTTTACTACGGTGGAAAACCCCGCGCTGCCAAACGTGCCCCTTGGGACGGGGGTTTTTCGTGGAAACGCGACAAAGCTGGGCAGCCTTTTGTGGCTACTTCCTGCCAGGGCGTAGGAGCCAGTGCTTGGTGGCCTTGCAAAGACCATCTATACGACGAGCCCGACAGTATGCGTATCAGCGTAACCGTGCCCAAGCCACTCATGGATGTATCTAATGGGCGGCTTCGGGGTATCACTGACAATGCCGACGGTACGCATACGTTTGATTGGTATGTGCAAAATCCTATCAACAACTATGGGGTTAATGTTAATATGGGCAATTATATGACTTGGAACGACACCTATGAAGGTGAAAAAGGGAGGTTAGATTTGTCTTATTATGCGTTGCCCGAAAACCTCGAAAAAGCCAAAGTGCAGTTTCAACAAGTAAAAACCATGCTCAAGGTTTTTGAACATTGGTTTGGCCCCTATCCTTTTTATGAAGATGGTTACAAACTGGTAGAAGTACCCTATTTGGGCATGGAGCATCAAAGCTCTGTAACATATGGCAACCAATACCAAAATGGCTATTTGGGAAGGGATTTGTCTAATACGGGTTGGGGACTCAAATGGGATTTTATCATTATCCACGAGTCGGGGCACGAGTGGTTTGCCAACAACATTACCTACAAAGATGTAGCCGACATGTGGATACATGAGAGTTTTACCAATTATTCAGAAAATTTATATACCGAATATTACCACGGCAAAGAGGCGGGGGCCGCGTATGTGATAGGTTGCCGAAAATTGATTCGCAACGACAAGCCCATCATTGGCCCTTACAACGTAAATCGTAGCGGATCGGGTGATATGTACTACAAAGGGGGCAACATGCTACACACCATCAGGCAGGTAGTAAACAACGACGAAAAATGGCGTGGTATCTTGCGCGGACTCAATGCTACGTTTTATCATCAAACCGTTACGACCCAGCAGATAGAAGACTATATAAGCCAACAGGCAGGGATTGATTTATCCAAAGTTTTTGACCAGTACTTGCGCCATATACAAATCCACGTGTTGGAGTATCGTGTGAAAGGTAAAAAACTAAGCTATCGCTGGACCAACTGTGTGGACGGATTTGATATGCCCCTGAAGTGTCAAATGAAAAAAGAGACTACACAAATATTGCATCCAACCACTACTTGGAAAAACCTGAAAGTACCTAAAGAAACAGCGGTAGAGATAGATCCTAATTTTTATGTAGAGGTAAAAAAAGTGTAGGACTTAGGCGTGTATAGACACGTTGTAGATTCGCTCATAGAGTAGGCTGTTCAAATCGAGCATAAATTTGGTACCAGCCAATAAATCGCGTAGTGCGATGAGTTCGCAAAGCGTTAGTTTCAATGAAAGATTCACTTGGGGGGCTTCAATCACCTCAAAATCATATTCATCGGAGGTGTTGAAAATCATAACGTGTAGATCCACAGCATCTACTTTGCGCTTAAAACTTAAGAAATCATTGATTTTGAAGGCTGTAGTAATACCACCAAACACAATCAAAATGCGAGCGGTGCGGTCGCATTGAAAGGTCTTACCTTTGTCGTTGGTGTAAAGTTCGTGCAAGTCATTAGCTTTCATGGAGGCAAAGATACACAATCTCAAAGCTGTTATTTAGAGTCAATCAAAATAAATTACAAAAAACTCGGTGTTTTGTCGTCGAGCAAAGTAGAATCGGCTACATTGCCAGTACGTGGTGCGCCCGCTTCTATCCATCGCCTTACAAACTCTATTTGGCCTTTGTAGAGCGGTTTGCCATTGAGCGGCATAGGGCTGCCGTAACTTTTGCTGCCGTGGTGGGCGCTGGCATCCCAGTTGAGTTTATGAAATAATAGACTCTGCAGCGAAAAAAAAGGGACTACCCTTTTGAGTTTATCTTCCAAAGCTCCTTGATTTTTGGGCGTTTGATTCACCAAATAGCTGTATGCTTTTCCCTCCGTCAACACCAATCCATGCTGGGCAAAGGTGCTTTCTTGCTCCGAAGCATGGCAGCCCGAGGTGGCACAAGTAGGCGTAAGGATACGGGTTTGTATCAAATCAAAAGAGGCTCTTTCGGCTATTTTTGGAGGGGTTTTTTGGGGTTGGCAGCCACTGCCTACAAGTACCCAAGATAAAAACAGACAGACATTCTTCATCTTTTCTGGTTTTAGACATACATTCCTAAAGCCAAACGAAAATTCTTGACCTCTTGTTGCTGTTTTTGGCTTTGAATTTTTTGAAAGATGATGCCAGCCCACAAAATATTTCTACATTTGATTTCTAAAAAACTTTTCAAATGGCCAATAAACTCGACACCAATGATTTTCGCTACGATGGAAAAGCAAAATTAAACCTCCAAAAAGTAGCTACAAAAATCAAAGATCTCTACGATGATAAAGACGACTATGCCGCGCAGTTGGAAGACTTTCGCAATACCATGGACGAACTCCAAAGTCGTATGTATGCCCATGGTCGCTACGGATTACTGGTTATTTTTCAGGCTATGGATGCCGCTGGAAAAGACGGAACTATTAAGCACGTCCTTTCGGGGTGAATCCTATTGGTGTAAAGATACGCTCTTTCAAACGGCCTTCCGAAAATGAATTGAATCACGATTATTTGTGGCGACATTTGGTACAAATGTCTGAAAGAGGAACAATTACGATTTTCAATCGTAGCCAATATGAGGAAGTGCTTGTGGTAAGAGTACATCCAGAGATTTTGACTAACTTTCAAAAAATTCCAACTGAACTGACCCAAGATTTGGATAAAGTTTGGGAACATCGCCTCAAAGACATGGCCCGTTTTGAGAAGTATTTATACCGCAATGGTATCCGCACGGTCAAGTTTTTCTTGAATGTTTCGCAAAAAGAACAAGGTGAAAGGCTGATTGAGCGTATTGAAGACGTTTCAAAAAACTGGAAATTTGAAGAAGGAGATGTCAAAGAACGTGCTTTTTGGCCGCAGTACATGGAAGCCTATCAGGAGGCTATCAATGCCACTGCCTCCGACAAAGCCCCTTGGTATGTAGTGCCTGCCGACGATAAAAAAAATATGCGGCTCATTGTAGGCCGTATCTTGATTGAAGAGCTACAAAAAATGGAGATGGATTATCCAGAAACTACGCCCGAGCGTCAAGTTGTACTGCAAAAGTTCATTACTACCATTCAAGAACAAGACCAAAATTTGTAATAGTCTATGTTATGTGCTTCGATGGCTTATTAGTAGGCGGCTGCCCAGGCAAAATGTTGGGCAACAATGTTCTCTTTCTCTGCTCTAATAAAATCTAAATAAGCTTTGCAAACAGGTGATAATCGTTTGTTTTTCAGCCAAATAAGTCGCCACTCAGAATACAAGGGAAAACCTGCGAGCGGAAGTATTTTAACTTCCTCTTTGGCTAACTCGTTTTTGAGACTAAACACTGATAAAGCTGCTACGCCCAACCCCGCCAAAACAGCCTGTTTGACCGCTTCTGACGAAGTAAGGGTCAGCCTTACTTTGGGAATAGCGTGAAGTTCTTCAAAATACTTGTCAATAATCATTCTTGTTCCCGAACCACTTTCACGGTGAATGAGCGGAATATTACTAAAGATAGCATCATTATGTGGTTGCCAAGGGTGGTTGTTATGGCCAATAAATAATAGCTTGTTGGTCATTAAAATTTCTTCTTCTACTTCTATTTTGGTAGGTAGTATCGACACCAAAGCAAAATCCACTTCATTGGTTATCAAACTGTCTATTACTTTCTCTCGATTCGTAATGTCAAGTACCAAATCTATGTCTTTGTATTTTTCAAGAAAATCGCTCAAAAAATAAGGCATAATGTATTTGCCAGTAGAGACCCCTGCCACTCGCAGTTTTCCCGAAAGAATACCCTTGTAGGCGCTCATTTTATGCTGAACAGTATCTACATCCACCAAGATTTTTTCAATGATTCCAAATAACTCTTCCCCAAAATCGGTAAGATACAACTGCCGCCCTATCACTTCTGTGAGTGGAATATCAAACTGGTCTTGCAAATTTTTTAGCTGAATAGAAACAGCTGGTTGGGTCATATTGAGTGTTTCGGCTGCCTTAGTAACGCTTTTCAAGCGAGCCACTGCCTGAAATATTTTGAGTTGATGCAAGGTAAAATTCATAAAAATAATTTATACATATCATTGCAAATATAAATAAAAATATATAAAAATTGCTCTATAATTTTGCAGCGAAATCAACCAATATACAATGGCAAAGACCAAAATTACAGTAGCAAAAGGCGACGGCATCGGGCCTGAAATTATGGATGCCACTATTGATATTTTATTAGCGGCAGGAGCTAATATTGAGCCAGAATACATCGAAGTAGGCGAAAAAGTCTATTTATCTGGTAATACTTCAGGGATCGCACCTGAGTCATGGGATTCTATCCGGCAAAACAAAGTTTTTTTGAAAGCCCCTATCACCACGCCTCAAGGCGGTGGCTATAAGAGCCTCAACGTAACCACCCGTAAGATGCTGGGACTATATGCCAACGTGCGTCCTTGTCAAAGTTATTTTCCATATGTAGCGTCTAAGCATCCAAAGATGGACATGGTTATCATCCGCGAAAACGAAGAAGATTTGTATGCAGGCATTGAGCATCAGCAAACCGACGAAGTAGTACAGTGCCTCAAGTTGGTGAGCCGTCCTGGTTGCGAAAAAATTATCCGCTACGCCTTTGAGTACGCCCGTCAATATAAGAGAAAGAAGGTTACTTGTTTTTCTAAAGATAATATCATGAAGCAAACCGATGGGTTATTTCATGCGGTGTTTGATGAAATAGGAGCAGAATACCCTGAAATTGAAAAAGAACATTGGATCATTGACATCGGCTCGGCCAAAATGGCTGATACCCCCGAAATTTTTGATGTCATCGTTACTTTGAATCTCTATGGTGATGTCATTTCTGATATTGCCGCCCAAATTGCAGGGTCGGTAGGTTTGGCAGGGTCGGCCAATATTGGTGAGCAAGCAGCTATGTTTGAGGCTATTCATGGTTCTGCACCACGCCGGGCAGGACAAAATATGGCCAACCCCTCGGGACTTTTGCAAGGAGCTCTCCTGATGCTCAATCACATTGGTCAGTCAGATGTTGCCGAAAAAATCCAAAATGCTTGGCTCAAAACCTTGGAAGATGGCGTACACACCTACGACATTTTTAAAGAAGGCGTAAGTAAAGAAAAAGTAGGCACAAAGGAGTTTGCACAGGCAGTTATTGCCCGGCTGGGTCAGCTACCACAGCAGTTTGCGCCTGTCAAATATGAACAAGGGGCAGCACTCACCCTCAAGCCTTACCAAAGAAAACCTGCCAGTAAGAAAGAGTTGCTCGGTTGTGATGTGTTTGTCCATTGGACTGGTGAAGATGCCAATGAATTGGGCAGTTCGCTTGCTGTGCTCAATACCGATGCCCTTGAATTGACTATGATCACCAACCGAGGTATCAAGGTATGGCCTGCGGGATTCAAAGAAACGTTTTGTACCGACCACTGGCGCTGCCGGTTTAAACCCAAAAACCAGCAGCCTATCACCAACCGAGACATCATTGCTGTTTTGGAGAAAGCTGCCGACAATCAAATAGATGTTATTAAAACAGAAAATCTGTATTCCTTTGATGGAACGCCCGCGTTCTCATTAGGACAAGGACAATAACCCCACAAAAAAATGAAAATCACTTTATTGAACGGGCATTTTGAAAAGCAAGCCGCGATTTCTTTATTAGAGGCTTTGATTGCCGTAAAGGTCAATTACCACGAAAATCAAATCCATGCTGAAGCATATCATAGCGAAGAAGATATCAAAATGTCGGAAAACCGCATCAAAGCACTAACAGAAGAACTGAAGAAGGCCATCGCTTATTGCCAAGCTTCCGAGCAGCCGCTGATAGACCTGACCTCTTCGATTATCATAGCATAAAACAAACGATTTAGTAACCTAAAAAGGCGATTGCACTTGCAGTCGCTTTTTTTAATCCTCCAAGCTCATCAAATAGAGTTGCTCTACTTTGGCACGAGCCCAAGGGGTTTTACGAAGAAACACCAAACTCGATTTGATACTTGGGTCGTATTGAAAACAACGAATAGGTACATAGTCGCTCATGGTTTCCCATCCATAATGCACTACTAAGTGCTTGAGCATCATTTCGAGCGTGATGCCATGCAAGGGTTGTTGGGTGAGGATTTTTCATCGTCTAAGGTTAGTAAATGTTTAATATTCAATGTTTAATGCGTAAGGTACCTTCGCCCTCATAGACTATCACTTCATCTTCAAGCAGCTCTCTGAGGGTATCAATGGCAGATTGTTCGTTTTTTAGACCAAACGAAGCAACCAACTGCTGTGGTGTCAGTGGGCTTAGACTCAATAATTTAAGAATTTCAGTACGTAGGCTTTTATTTTCAGGTTTGTAAGCGCGTTTTTTCTTTTTTTCGAGGCAATTGTCACAAATACCACATTCCGTATCGGTGACTTCACCAAAATATTGTTGCAACAACTGCGTACGGCAACGGTGTGTGTGCTGCATATACTTCATTACTGCTTCAACACGCTGAAAGTCTGCCGCTTGTTTTTCCTCTAAAGCCAAAGCATTGATAGGCAGTAAGTCGGCATCAAAACGAGGGTGATAAAGCTAAATTGCGGTTTGTCGCGTTGTTTGTCATACCAAAACGTTCATGTCTGTGTAGTCCTTGCAACATTTTGATTACGTCAGCCTCCATACTATAATGCTTTTGGCCAATGGCAGTTTCAGAAATAATCACAAACTGCGTAAAAACCTCGCCACCATACATACGAAGCAGTAATTTAATGAAACTATCGTAGTGTGAATATTTAAGTTGTAAATCATACAGGGCGCGGTTATCTACCGTAATATGGATTTTGGAAGGGCTATTATAGGCTTCGCTCAGATAAATAAAGCCCTCTTCTTCGAGCAATTGAAGTGCATAGTGCGTTTCGGAAAGAGGTAGGCCAAAAGTACCCGTAAAGGTTTGTAAATCAAAATCATGAGGCACTAATTCACCTCCCCCACAGGTACTTGATAATAATTGGCCAAGGCTTGATATACCCGTCTGAGTAATTCAATAGCTGGATATTTTTGGGCTACATTGCGTTTCAACTCGCTCAAATCTTTGGGTGCATACAATGCTACAGCGTATGCCTTGACATCATCGCGGCCAGCACGGCTACTTCTTGGTAGTAGGCTTCGAGGCTATCGGGCAAATCTATATGTATTACTACACGCACATCGGGCTTGTCAATACCCATCCCAAAGGCATTGGTGGCCACCATCACCCGCACGCGGTTGCTGATCCAAGCATCCTGTTTCTCGGTGCGTTGTTTGTGAGCAATACCTGCATGATAAAACTCGTCTTAACCCCATTTTTATTGAGCCAATGGGCGATTTCTTGAGTACGTCGCCGATTTCTTACATAAATAATGGCACTACCAGAGACGTTGCTCAAAATGCGTAAAAGTCGTGCATCCTTATTTTCTTCTAAAAAAGCCGAATAAGAAGGTTATCGCGTGCAAAAGTAGCTTGGAATACCGCTGGCTGGGTCATTTCTAATTTGTGGCAGATGTCTTCTTTGACCAATTGAGTAGCTGAAGCAGTGAGTGCAATGAGTGGTACATGTGGTAACAACTTTCTGAAAGCGGCGATTTGAAGATAGGCAGGACGAAAATCATAGCCCCATTGCGATATGCAATGTGCTTCATCAATCGCCAGCAGGCAAATTTTCATGGACTTGACACGCGCCAAGAAAATGTCGGTACGCAATCTTTCAGGCGAAACGTATAAAAATTTGGTAGTGCCATGAATACAATTATCGAGTACGATATCTATTTCGTGCCAGTTCATTCCTGAATAAATAGCTGCTGCCATAATGTGGCGACGGCGTAGTTGCATCACTTGGTCTTTCATTAGGGCAATCAGTGGCGTAACCACTATACAAACCCCTTCCATGGCCAATGTGGGTACTTGAAAACATAAAGATTTACCTCCGCCTGTTGGTAGCAAGGCCAGAGTATCTTTTCCAGCCAATACCGATTGAATAATATCTTCCTGTAAAGGGCGAAAAGTGGCGTATTTCCAATAGCGTTGAAGAATTTCGTGGATCATGTTATAAGAAAAATAAACGACAAATGTACTATTTGAAAAGCAAATAAATGAGTTACTTTTGGAGGAAGAATAGAGGAATCACTCAATAGGATTGTCATCTTTTTAAAATAAACTTGTATCTTAGCCCCTTCGTAATCCACCTTTTTTATGCGTACAAACGAACTTATTAGTGGTATTCAGCAAGTGGGCATCGGTGTTCCTAATGCTAATGAGATTTTTAAATGGTACAGGAAGATTCTTGGCCTAAACGTGCCTATATTTAACGATGAAGCAGATGCCAAACTGATGACTTGCTATACTTCTGGGGAAGTACGGAGGCGACATGCCATTATGGCGCTCAATATGGCTGGAGGAGGAGGTGTGGAAATATGGCAATATAAAAATCGTGTTCCTGTAGAGCCTGTCTTCGAGCCGCGCTTGGGCGATTTAGGTATTTTTTCCGTCAAAATTAAATGCTTGGACACGGCTAAATTCCATCAATTGTTGGGAGGAGAAGAACAAAAATCGGCCTTGGCCACATCGCCCGAAGAAAGTACCCATTTTTGGCTCAGAGATACCCGCAATAATCTATTGCAAATTGTGCCCAATCATTCGTGGTTTCGCCCCAATGGACACCTGACAGGTGGTGTTTGTGGATAGCGTCATTGGGGTAAGCGATATGGAAAAATCTATGGCATTTTATGCCAATATCTTGGCCATAGATGAGATTGTCTATGACAAAACGGGCTTATTTGAAGACTTTGACTATCTGAATGAAAATAAACAGCAATTCAGGCGCGTATTGCTTCGTAAGCAATTGGGAAATATAGGGCCTTTGGTAAACTGTTGGGTAGCATAGACATAGAACTCGTGCAAGCCTTAGATAGAAAACCACGTAAAATATTTGAAGGGAAGAGACTGGGGCGATGCGGGTTTTATTCATCTTTGCTTTGACGCACTCGATATGGACGCGCTCAAAAATCGCTGTCAAACCAATGGTTTCCCTTTACGGTGGACAGTGCCAATTCGTTTGATATGGGCGAAGCCGCTGGTCGCTTCTCATATGTGGAAGACCCCGATGGAACACTCATTGAGTTTGTAGAAACGCATAAAGTGCCCGTAGTAAAAAATTGGGGATTTATCTCAATCTCAAAAAACGCAAAAAACAGACCCATCTCCCCGATTGGATGGTAGCCACTTTGGGCTGGGGAAAAGTGAAGGATTAGTGGAGAGTGTAGAGGGGAATGCGTTGAGCTAACATTCGCAACTCATTACTCTAAACCGCACGAGTAGCCCAAGTCAATCATAATTAATTATACACTTCATTCAAAAAATCAACCACAGCATTTGTAAAGGCATGGTTGGAGTCGCCAACTACCATATGGCCTGCTCCCGACACAGTCAGGCTTCTGACATGCGGTACAGCATCCAAAAACTCTGCCATGACCCGCTCGCTTACCACATCGCTGATTCCTCCACGAACAATCAATGTAGGGGCTTTTAGGTGTAAATCCGCGTCATAGAGCCGTTGTTCGTAAGCGATTTGCTGGTCAGGGGTGGCACTTTTCCAGGTTTTCAGCATCTGGGGGTCCCAATGCCAATAGTACCTACCATGGCGAAGGCGAAGGTTTTTTTCTAAACGCGAATGGTCATTATTTTTTGCACGTTGAGGGAGGTAAGCAGCCACTACTTGGGCGGCTTCTTCCAAAGAGCCAAAGCCACTCTCCAGATGTGAACTCATAAAGGCAAAAATACGCTCAATCCCTTTTTGCTCAGCTTTGGGGGCAATGTCCACCAACACAATGGCTGATGCCTGTGCTTCTTCTGACTCGCCCTCCAACATCATGGCTGTAATACCGCCCATAGAAGCCCCAATAAGGGCAGGCTTGACACCTATTTGATAGATAACAGCCTTTAAGTCAGCCACTAAAGCGTCGGTGAGATAGTTGCCCTCGGCAGACCAGCTACTGGCACCATGCCCACGGGCATCGTAAGTGATGGCATACCAGCCTTTTTCGGCTAAGACTTTGGCTGTATCTCCCCAAGAATGTTGGGTTTGTCCGCCGCCGTGTAGTAAAATAACAGGCGGATCGAAGGGGTTGCCCCAGCCCTCCCCAACGAGAAAAAAATGAGGTTGCGTTTCAAAAACAAGACGCTGGGGAAGAAATGACATGGCTTACAGCGAAGGAACTAATTCGAGGTTTACTTCAAACTTGATTCCATTCATTTCCATGGTATTGCGCAGGCTCATGTTCGACCTTGTGAGCTTATTGATAAGATAATCTCCCTTAAAATCTTTGTTCAAGTCAATATAGAGGGTTTTATTGTCGTTTTTGAAGGCCCACACGCCTCCATTGACTAATCGGCGATCTACAGGGTCAGTGGCGCGAACGGTATTGTCGTCACGAAACTGAATATTGACACCAAAGAAAAACTTTGCCTCGGTTGGTAGTAAATCTACATTGATAGCATTGCCATTTAAGTCGGTGATTTTGTCCATTTTCCAAGCATTAGTTGTTAGCACGCTTACAATCGTTTCTGCCGTTGGAATAGGGTTAGGCTCCGTTTTGATACAGCTTTGAAATGGGATAGCCAACAAAACAAAATAAAAGACGATTCGTTTTTTCATAGCTTTGAATTTACGGGTTAAATTTGCAATCAAAATTAGCGTTTTCTTCTTAATTTCTCTCTATGCGGCTTCAATTGTGTTGGCAGATAATATTTGGGATGCTGCTTTCGGTGTTAAGTGTTGCGCAAGAGTGCCCGCCAGCTTTACAGTGGCAGCCTGTGCAGAGAAACAACGTGATTGAATGGGAAAAATTCCCTAATTTCTCGCTTCCTTTCACCCTGGTGTATGAGGGGCTTCGCTTTGGCGATACCCAATCGCAACCCTTAAAGCATGGTTTTAGTCATCTTGCTTCCCTCTCAGGCAATGAAAGCAATACACTGCCAGTAGGGCAAAGGGCTATCACTTGGTACCATGTAGCCACCGATGCCAATACGCAACCTTGGGCCGACCGTACTTTGAAAAGCCCTTGGGCCAACGATTTGGACCAATATAGGGCTACTTGGGATACCCAGCTCCGAAATTTGGCTGATAATTTTGCAGAAACACAAGGGAAAAATACGCCTGCTTACGATTTGATTGCCTTGGATATTGAACGTATTCACGACACTGATCGCGAAATATTAGGTATCAAGAACAATTCCCGTGTGCCTGCCAATTACCGCAATCTATCGGATGCAGCGTTTGTAGAGCGTTACAAACGAGATTTACAACGCCTCTATGCAGCCCCGATTGATTTTGCTCGTACACGTGTGACTTCTTCTACCAAGTGGGGCAGTTATAGTGATGCTCCTGTGCGTGGAAGTTTTACTAACTGGCTGAGTTTAAGTACTATTCCGTGGAAAGACTGGACAACAGACCCCAATTTTTTGCTACATGTCATGCGTGATACGCTTACAACAAAAGTGGGAGGTGCATTTTATAATCAACTCAGCGTATTGACCCCCTCTTGTTATTATTATTACGACTATAACACCTCTCCATTGGGCAAAGATTATTTGGCCTATTTGCTGTTTGTTATAGAGGCCAATCGAGCTTGGTCTGAGAAGCCCGTCATTCCATACATTTGGTTACGCTATCACGATGCCTTCAACCCCACAGTGCCGTTTGTACCAAACTTCATAGCCGAAGCCACGGCTATTTTCCCTTTTTTTTCGGGGGCAAAAGGACTTTGGCTTTGGGAAGCTCCATTTGATAACTCACGTCAAGAAAATTATGCTACTTATGAGTATTTTATAGCTGCTCTTTACCGATTATCGCAGTTTAAGTCTTTTTTTGAGGGAAATTATGAGTTAATTATCCCACGGCCAGGCATTGAGTATGCCACCACCAAAACACCTATATGGCGCGGCGTAGTGAAAGGCAGCGAAATTCTCATCGCAGCCCAAAATCCATATAGCACCTCCGACACGCAAGAAACCCAAGTTTCTTTA
Source organism: Spirosomataceae bacterium (assembly GCA_041392315.1). GTDB lineage: Bacteria > Bacteroidota > Bacteroidia > Cytophagales > Spirosomataceae > Runella. The sequence goes on from JAWKMH010000014.1 coordinate 95,172, forward strand.
TCTTATCAGAGTTTTCAAAAAACTATTACCCTCAAAGGACGTGAGGTTTTTTTGTGTAAGTTTCCTTACAGTACGGTAGCAGCCATTGCCCCTCAGCCCGCTCTTTGGAACTTGGTAGTAGCCCCTAATCCTGTTTTAGAAAAAATAAAGTACCAATTTGAAAGCGAAATAGAAGGAATTGGAATGATGAAATTGACTGATTTGACTGGACGCATACTCGCACAAGGTGAACTGAACGTGGCCATAGGAAAGCAGCATAACGAATTACCTATTGGAGGCCTTCCCACAGGAATGTATTTATTGAAAATACAGATAGATAACCATTGCGTCATCCAAAAAATACTTATTCATCAATAACTCACTCAAAAAATACTTTTCCGACTTTCTGAGACTTTTTCAAACTTTCTAAGCCCCTGAGCCATGAACCGTTACGCACAGTTTACCCTTATTTTTACCCTTTTGATAGGTATTTCGGCATTTCATTTAGAAGACGACTGGCTAAATACCCTCGTTGCTCAATTCGAAAAATACCACCAAATATATCCCCAAGAAAAAGCCTACTTGCACTTAGACCGGCCTTATTATTCAGTAGGAGAAACCATCTGGTTTAAAGCATATCTGACCGATGGCAGCAATCATGTTGCTGACTCAGTGAGCCGCGTATTGTATGTGGATTTAATCAATAAACAAGAGAGTAAAGTAGTGTTACTCAAAAAAATAGCCCTTAGTGGTGGCTTGGGGCAGGGAGAACTACTACTCGGTGATTCGTTGCAGGCGGGCGAATACCAAGTCCGTGCCTATACCAATTGGATGCGCAATTTTAGCGACGATTTCTTTTTTCGGTGTGATATTCGCGTACTTCGAGCCGACAAACAAACAACAAACCTACCGCCCAATGCCGATGACATTGATGTGCAATTTATGCCTGAAGGAGGAAATTTGATAGCCGATGTAGAGGGCCGAGTGGCTTTTAAAGCGGTTAATGCCCTTGGTAAAGGTACAACCATTACAGGAGCAGTCATCAATCAAGCCAATGATACCCTCACAGGTTTTTCTTCGGGGCATCTTGGCATGGGTTATTTTAGCTTTAAACCTGAATCGGGCCAACAATACCGAATCGAAGTACGAAAACCCAATGGCCAATTTATAAAATACCCCCTTCCACCTGTTTTGACAGAGGGCTTTGCCTTGATGGTAGATAATCTCTCTAATAAAGATAATGTACGGGTGATCGTGCGTCATAACAAGTCTGCTACACAAGGAGAGTTTGCCATTTTGGCGCATACACGCGGTGAAATAGCCTTGACTGTCAAAGCACCTATTGCAAAAAGAACAGTGCTGTTTAACATTCCACGGAGTAGTTTGAAGGAGGGTATCACTCATATTACATTGTTAGATGAAAAAGGGAAACCTGTTGCCGAAAGATTGGTATTTCTCGATAAAACGCCAGCCATTGATCTTCAAATTACTACCAATAAAACCACGTATCAGCCTCGCGAAAAAGTAGAACTCGAACTCATAGCCAAAGATGCCGATGGAAAACCGTTGCAAGGCAATTTCTCATTGGCCGTAACCGATGCAGGACAAGTGATTGATAAAGAAGCGTATGCCCTCAATATTCGTTCCTATTTGTTGCTCACCTCCGATTTAAAGGGAATCATCGAACAACCGTCTTATTATTTCGACAAAAAAAATATCAACACTGCCCCCCATCTTGATGTACTGATGATGACGCAAGGCTGGCGACGATTTTTGTGGAATGATGTACTCAAAGAAAGCTTCGAAGAGCCGCCCTTTTTCATCGAACAAGGCATTACATTTTCGGGAAAAGTGTTGCGACCCAACAAAAAAGCCCCAGGAAAAATAAAACTGACTTACATGTTGGTTCAGAAAGATAGTTCAAGAAGTGTTTTGATGGGTGAAAGCACTGAAAATGGCGATTATATGGCATACGGATTGGACATCCGCGATACTACCAATCTGCTTGTTCAGGCAGTAAATGAACGGGGCAATCGTAATTTTGTTGTTTCAATTGACCCTTTTCAGCCAGCCAAAGTAACCATTACTAAAGCACCTTACAACCCGCTTGAATTTGATGCCAACGAGCTGGCCGAATACCTCAAGCGCACCCAAGAATACTTAGATATCGAACGAAAAATTCGGACAAGCCGCGAAAAAATGCTACAAGAAGTGGTCATCAAAGCCAAAAGAGATGATCCCGAAAAGAAAGACACTCGACGCATGATGTATGGCACCCCCAGCAATACTGTTAAGTTTGATGCCATGAATACCGCAGGTGCCTTAACCATCTTTGATGTGATTCAAGGGCGAGTGCCAGGGGTGCAAGTATCGGGAAGTGGTATGGACCGTTCAGTGCAGATTCGGGGGGCGGCTAATTTTAGTGGAGCTATCGAGCCTTTGTTTGTGCTGGATGGTATGACCGTTGACAAATCTGCTATCATGACCGTTTCGGTCAATGACGTGGAAGCAGTAGATATTCTTAAAGGCCCTACAGCGGCTATTTATGGTAGTAGAGGGGGAGGAGGAGTCATTGCGGTATTAACCAAACGAGGAGGAAGTAGTTATGACTTTTCGAAAGATATTGTTGAAGGGACATTGGTCACAAAAATAGTAGGTTATAGCCCTGAAAGGGAATTTTATGCCCCTAAATACGATAAGCCCGAAGCCGACCATGTAAGGCCTGATTTCCGTGCAACGGTGTGGTGGGTACCTATGATTGAAACCGATAAAAATGGCAAGGCCAAGGTAGTTTTCTTCAATACCGATGCCCAAACCAGCATCAGTATCAAGGTGGAGGGCATGACTCCACTGGGTAAGTTGGGCGTGGCCACGGGTAGGTATAAAGTAGAATAAAGATGTTGGTTCGCGTTTGAGGCGCGAACCAACCATGCAATCCTATTCTTTCTCGGCCCCAAATGGGTTAGGGGCTGAGATGTTGTTTCCAAAAAACAAGGCGTTCAAAAACATTTTTTCAGTGCCATACCAAATACCCCTAAAGTTAGGGTTGTCGGAAAATAAAATGGTACGTCCACTACCCTCAGTAGCCACAAGCACCGCTGCCGAACTACTGATTTTCTTCAATGATTCTGGGTGTACATATCCTGTCAAATAAGGTTTTTGGGTGTATTGTACTACCGTATTGTAAGGGTTGGCCGAAGGCTCTAAAAGCGTGTTATTGTTGCGATAGAGCGTAATCTTACGATTACTATACCCAAAGCCAATAGGATGTGTAATGTCTAAATCGGCTTCAAACATAGTGCCACCTGTATTTTTTGAACCTTCAGTAGCCGAGGCATCTTCATAATTGATACGTCCGCGTTTGGTAAGGGCCAAAGAATCGGCCTTGATAGTCGTGCGTAGTTTTTCCTTGACAATATCGCTCTTGATGGCCCATTCAGAGGCTGTTTTGAGTGTAATGAGTGTGCCGCCGTTAGCTACCCATTGTTTGATTTTGGTAGCAAGCACACGGTCATATTGCCCCGATACCATCACCATCACATTATAACGGCTCAGATTGAGGCGAGATAAAGCACTCAAGTCAATTTTAGTAATCGGCATTCCTACGTGGGTATCTAACCAATACCATACTTCACCCGCTTCGTAGCTGGCAGTACCTTGACCTGTCACGAGAAGGGCTTCGGGTTTAGTTACTTTCTGAAAATTATTACTTCCCAAGTCGATGCCCGTTTGACTAAAGCCCGTGGTCATACTTACAAAATTCACCCCTGCCGATTGGCCTACCGTTTTGATGGCTTCGTGCAGCATTTCTTTGCTCATTTTTTGATTTTCCACAGGAATCAACAATGTGCCATGACCGTAGTTTTTATCTCCAATCCTGAAAGAACGCATGGCTACTTTGATAGTGATGTCTTTTTCCAATAAGGCATACAAAGCTTTGGTAGCCATGAAGTCGCTGTAATCCAATAAATAAGCGTAGGTAGAAAGAGCAGGTGTCGATGGCATAGCTTTGACAAAATCTTCGCCAATACGCGCCCCTTTGTTGAAAGCCGTTTTTACCTCGGCATGTAGTAACCCATACGCCAAAGGCATATTCCAGGCAGAAGCGTCATAAAAAGACTGTCGGCAAACTGGGTGGGTTTTTCAAACATACTTCGTACCATTCGGTGGAAGGTTGGGCAGTAGGCACTATTAGGGCCTTGCCTTTTTCATATACTTTACCATCTATCGTCAGGTTATCGGTAAGTTGATAACATTCTATTTGGTGATGAAGTAGTGTTTGGGCAAACTTCCGTACCCGCGAAGCATCGTGGGCATCACCCACTACATAACCTTTAATAGGGCTTTTATTGGCTTCTGATAACGCTGTTGTAAAGAACTCCCGCTGAAATTTAAGCAGATTTTGACGCTCCTCTAAAGCCGCTTGGCAGGTAGCTAAGGCACATACTAATTGATTGCGTACCGTAAAAGCAAAAGTAACAGGACCATTTTGACTATCTTGCACAAAGCCTCGCGAGCTGGCCTGCTCAAACAGTAGCCCCAATCCCCCCTGAATATCGGGATAGCTGGAACCATAACCTGGATAGAGATTATCAAAAGATTCTTTGGTATAATACAGCGACCCAATGCCATTCAATGCTTTGGCATAGTATTGGGCAAATTTATCATTGAGGGTTTTATAGACATACTGCGGTACAAGCGGGTTTTCGGCGTTGGTTTTGGCAGGTTCAAAGAAAAAAGTGGCATTGGTACCCATTTCATGATGATCTGTAACGACATTGGGCAGCCATTGGTGATAAAACTTCAAACGGTTTTGACTTTCTACATGCACAGCCAAGTACCAGTCGCGGTTGAGGTCAAACCAGTAATGATTGGTGCGGCCTCCTGGCCATGTTTCGTTATGCTCGCGGTCGTTGGGGTCAGTTACAAAAGGCGCGGCTTTGTTTTGATTAACCCAGCTTACAAAGCGGTCGCGGCCATCGGGGTTCAATACGGGTTCGATAAAAATGACCGATGCTTCGAGCATCTTTTTGGCTTCGTCGTCTTCGCAAGCCGCCAAATAATAGGCTGCCAAAATCATGGCTTCACCGCCAGAGGTTTCGTTGCCATGTACATTGGCCCCCAACTGCACCAACACAGGCATTTTAGCTACGTCAGGTATGGCTGCACTGGGATTGCATAGCTTAAAGCGTTCGTTCTGAATTTCAGGCAACCTATTTAGATTGGCTGCCGACGAAAACATCACGACTAACTGAGGGCGCAACTCCACACTTTGCCCAATGACCTGCACTGTTACACGGTCGGAGAGGCGGTCGAGTTCGTACATATAAGCTACCAAGCGGTCGTAACGGGTTTGGTGTTCGCCAATGGCATGGCCCAAAAACTGTTGGGGGGTAGGAATGTTGGTATTGAACTTTTTACCAGGAAAAAAATAATCGTTTTGGGCAGAGGCGGTCAATGAAAGACCAACCAATAAGACAAGGATAATTTTCTGCATTTGATGAAGAGGTTTTTTAGTTTGGTTAAGAAAGACGGAAATCATCGCCAAAATACTGAAAATGGACGATTTTTCTTAGATTTTAAATCAGACAGCTACGGTTTTTACTATCTTTGAGTCAGTTACACTTTCTTAACCCAAACTTTATGCGTAAAATATGCTACACCTTGCTACTATTGGTAGCTGTCACTACGATTGGTTGGACTCAATCTAAAAAAACCAAAATATCCAAACCTACGCCAGAGCAAGCCCGGCTCGAAAAACTCAAACAAGAGGCAGTGGTAGGTGTTGAAAAACGAGCCGAATTAGGCCAACAGATCAACGACATGCTGTTTAGCTTCTCAGAATTGGGCTTTCAAGAAGTAGAAAGCTACCGTTATTTGACCAATTTATTGGAGAAAAATGGTTTTACCATTGAGCGGGGCATTGCCAACATGCCCACCGCTTGGCTGGCCAAATGGGGGAGTGGCAAGCCCGTCATTGCCATTGGCTCCGATGTGGACTGTATTCCAAAAGCCTCCCAAAAGCCTGGAGTCGCCTACCAAGACCCTATTGTAGTGGGTGCGCCTGGCCATGGCGAAGGGCATAACTCGGGTCAAGCACTCAACATCATTTCGGCACTGGCTGTGAAAGAAATCATGGAACGTGAAAAAATGTCGGGAACTTTGGTGTTGTGGCCAGGCGTAGCCGAGGAATTGGTAGGAGCTAAGGCATTTTATGTGCGCGACGGCTACTTCAAAGACGTGGACGCTTGTATTTTTACGCACGTAGGTAACAACCTCGGTGTTTCTTATGGCGATGCGGGCAACAATGGCTTGGTGTCAGTACGGTTTAACTTTGAAGGCGCTGCTGCCCACGCTGCAGGCGCTCCTTGGCGTGCTGCAGCGCGCTCGATGCCGTAGAACTGATGAATGTAGGTTGGAACTTCAGGCGAGCACCTCGAAGTTACCCAACGCTCACACTATGTCATACCTGATGGAGGCGACCAGCCCAACGTAGTGCCTTCCAAAGCCGCGGTATGGTATTATTTTAGAGAGCGTTCGTACCCCAAAATCAAACGACTCTTTGACATTGGCGTAAAAATAGCGGAAGGCGCAGCTTTGATGACCGATACCAAGTTTACTTATGATATACTCGGGTCGGCTTGGCCAGGCCATTTTAGCAAGCCCATTGCCGAGGCCATGTATGAAAATATCAAAAAAGTAGGTTTGCCTGTGTGGTCGGAAGAAGATCAAATGCTGGCCAAAGCTTCTCAAAAAGAATTGCAAGCTCCTAGAATAGAAGGATTAGCCATAAAAATTGATACGATCGGACTGCCCGTTTCGGAATCGCCTACCCGCATGATGGGCGGACAGATGATGTCGGTGGGCGGTGGGTCTGACGACATTGCTGACATTTCTTGGTCATTGCCAACGATTGTACTACGATACCCTTCTAATATCCCAGGTTTGCCAGGTCACCATTGGTCTAATGCCATTTCTATGGCCACGCCCATTGCTCACAAAGGCGTAGTATATGGGGCAAAAGCCGAGGCTATGACGCTGATAGACATGCTCTTAAAACCTCAAATCATTGAAGAAGCATGGAAGTATTATAGAGAAGAACAGACCAAAGACATGAAATACGAGCCGTTGATTTCGCCCAAAGAAGTACCCGCTATTTACCTTAACCGCGGTATCATGGAGAAATTCAAGCCTGAACTTTCTAAGTTTTATTATGACCCTACCAAATACAAAACCTATTTGGAGCAGTTGGGTATCAAATATCCTACACTACGGGAAGACCAAAAAGAAGAATTAAAAAAGATAAAAGCGAAAGAAAGTGAAAAATAATTTCAACTCATTCCAACCTTTTACCCCATCGCTGCGTCTTTTGGAAAAAGACTGCTTATTAACTGCCGATATTTAAGATATCTATTGGGGTAAACAATAGAACTGAGTACCCAAAAAGCGCGACCATTGGCCGCGCTTTTTTTATATTGAATGAATCCCATCTTCTTTCAAAACTATCTTTCGGGCTTTCAATAACCCACCTATGGCTTTTTTGAAATCTTTTTTTGACATACCAAAAGTGTGGTAAATGGAAGTAGGGTCAGATTTGTCGGTGAAGGGCAAGAAACCATTGGCTGCTTTTAACTTATTCTCTACCTCCGTCTTGCTACCCTCTATGCGATTGTACGACTGCTCTACCAATGCCAAGTCTATCTTTTGGTCATCTCTGATTTTTTTGATAAATCCTTTCATTACTTTTCCCAATACAATGGGCTTAAATACCTCGTCATGGTACAAAACCCCCAAGTGCCGCTGATTGATAATGGCTTTGATGCCCAGGTCGGTATATTCAAAAGGAAGAAGTTCGACTTTCATTCATTCGGTAAGTTCGGAAATATCGTCGGCCAAAAAACGTTCAAAAACTGCTGACCCAAGAATGCGATCGGTTTTGGTATCGAGGTAAATAAAAACCAAGAAAGATTTACCTACCACCATGTTTTCGCGTTGTTGTTTGAAGGGGATAAACAAATCTTTGGGCAATCCCCAGTCCATAAAAACCCCCAGCGAAGTTACAGAATTGACGGTCAGGAAGGCAAATTCGCCCACGGTGCCGTAAGGTTCCAGTGTGGTAGCGATGGCGCGGTCTTCAGAGTCGCGGTAGATAAACACATCTAAAAAGTCACCAATTTCTACGTCGCCAGGCACATATTGCGTAGGCATGAGGATTTCGTCCTCATAACCATCCAAATAAATACCAAAATCTAAACTCTTGATGACTTTGAGGCGGTTGTACTGCCCCATGCGTAAGCGGCGTTTTTCCATGTTTAATGTGTCTTTGTATTCCAACAAAGTGCTGAATAGTGACAAAGTTGCAAAAAAAATAGCGTTTTCGTTGCCTAAATTTGAAGTAGAGGTACTTTTTTAGTACTCAAAAATCACAACAGACATTCTGAGAGCGATTCTCATAGTTTTTGGTATCTTCATTCAGACCAATGTCTTTTTGTGAAGGAATATTGTTTAAATGTTGGTAAGAAACACCTTGACCCTGATTTTATCAAAGAAATCCTTGTTGTGTAAAGTTTTATTTGTTAAGTTGAGAAATTTGATATTTTAACAAATCTAATTTTGTTATGAAGAACTTCCTTGATAAAAGGTAGCTATAATCATTTACAGCAGTGAAAAAAGTCTGGAGCTCGTCGTTATTATATGATTCAGTATGAAAATATTTGAATTCTTTGGATAGGTATCTTTCAAAATTTTCCATTGTCTGCTGGGCTATTTCATCTCCTAAAGATTCATCTTCTATCAACCTTTTTATCTCGGCTTTTAACTCATGCTCTAAGGGCATAAGGGTTCTGAGATTCTCTCTTATTTGTTCAAATGGGGTTGTTAAACTAACAAACTCTGTTGCATACACAATGTTATTGTACATAGCCATCCCTCTATCATATTTGGTGTATAGTTCAAAAAAATGGTTGTATTTCTCTTTGAGAATAGTAGCGTTTCCATTTCTTAGGGCTTCATTGTAGAAAAACTTATAGATGTTTAAATCGTTTTCTTTTATACTCTCTCTAATGCTGCTTTGATCCAATTCTATTTTTTGGATTAAATTATGGATTTCTTTTGACTTGTATTTTTGTCCTTGGTAGTCAAAAGATTTTATATCATATTCTCCATTCAAAATGCTTATCAATATATTCTTATCATTTTCTATAGCAATATAATCATACACCCTATCCACTTTCTCCTTACTAAAAAGTGTATCCATTGTTTCTGAAATATTGAAAACGACTACATTATTTACATCAAACTCAATTGGATTCTTGTCGTCATAATAGCTGTTATACTCAACAGGGAAGCTATTTTCATTGAATGTCTGTGAATAATCTATTTTAAATTTTTCAAATGCTAATGACGAGGGGGGATCAGTATAGGTTATTGCTGAAAATAATTTTTCTGTCATTTTTTTCTGTATTTCTTCTTCATTTTCAAACAATAAATTAGCAGGCCTATCATTCCCTGTCAGATGAATATTGGTCAATTCCAAAGCCCTTATTCGTTCTTGCATGCTTGGGTGAGAAGCCCACTGGTTTTTGATGGTCAGTTTTGATTTATTATATCTGCTTAAATCCAGTTTGGAGACTATAGGTAAATTATTTTTGAAGGAAAGGTTGTTTTTGTTTGCTAAAAAATTCATCACAAACCCTTGTTCTTTATAAATATTTTTACTCTTTATGTTATCTACTATTTTGCTGTCATAATAGTCCAATACTGTATTATAGGAATAATCGGCTAATGACATTCTTAATAAAGAATCTTTTAAGGGTAAGTAACCCGCCACATTTGCTGCCACTTCGTCTGCATGAAATTCCATTTCTCTGGATAATGCCATATAGCTGACATTTACGAAGTCGTACATCTTTCTTAATAGCCACTGAATACCTTGAATTATTTTCAAAGCAATAGCAACAAAAATTGAAAAGTACCCACTCATACTTGCCCATTTTTGAATCATGTTGTCAAACGATTCATTGTCATAAAGCAGATTAAAAATTACCTGATTCACATTGTAAACATAGCTTCCTACTTTCATGCTTCGTTGTGAAAAGTGACCAAATTCGTGAGCTAAGATCGCTTTAAATTCTTGTTCAGATGTACTGTTTACTAAGCCTAATCCAATTTGCAAATTCTTGCGAATAGGAAATATCATGCTCCAAAAACTGGAATCATAAAAAACGCAGGCATTTACGTCGCTTGACAAATAAATTCTTTTGGGAAAGGCTGTTTGTACTTCATTGACAATTTCTTCTATGAAAGCAAATAATTTAGGATGTTCATGTTCAGTAATCTCAATGAGATGGCTTTTGTCGATTTTGTGTCGTTTGAATAGAAATTTAAACAAAAATAGTAGGATGAAAAAACCTAAACTTGCTAATCCGATGCCCAATCCAATAGTTATTACCATAGGTTTTGCCACTATCAAAGCAATGCCACCGATTACACAAAGAAGGGTCATTGCTATTGCCAGTGATAGAAGCAGTAAATAGGTGATGATGAACAAGACAATTGCAAAAACTGCTTTGCCTGTCATTTTTTTAAAATTAGGTGATACCCGAACATTCATTACTTATACTCGGTTTTTATTGAATGGTGGTTAAAAAAAATCTTTCAGCCCTCAAAAAGGCAAAGGTTTTGATATGCCTTTTGTATTGCTGGCGACGATGAAATGACTCAAACTCCTGCGAAAACTATTTTTTGAGTTTTTCTTTCAACGCCAAGCCCTTGGCATTGGTGGAGTCGAGGAGTAATAACGCCTCGCTAAAAGCAGTCAAGAAACTACGTACGTCGTCGTCGGTTAGGCTGTATTTCTCCCAACTTGCTGCCCCCTTTTCTAATTTTTGGATGGCGGTTTGCGTAGTATGTTGCCCTTTAGTTTGGGGAAAAGCCTCATTTATTTTTAAAATAGTTTGGGCATATTGGGGGTAATTGGGCAGATTAAACAGAGAATCGGCTTGCTGTCCCAACAAAAGCGTATCAACAACGGCAGTTATTTCTTTGGAAGGCGTACTTTGGGTGGTATCTTTAGGGATAAGCGTTGTTTGTGGTGTATCGTGTCCCAAATAGAGTACTGTAGCCGTAATGATTCCTAACAGAACAACCACGCCCACAATGATAGGCGTAAAGTCTTTTTTAGGCTTTTCCTTGGGTGGAGGGGCAGATTTGACGGGGTCACTGCTTGTCAAATGCGCTTTGAGGATTGGTTTTGCCTCATCATCAGGAGATGCCACAGGGGGCTTAGCGTTGGTTTCTTCTACCAAGTTACCAAAAGATGCAAAAGGACTGTCTTCAAAAATTTCGGTCTGGTCTTTGATGGCCTCTTGTGCCTTGGTTTCTTTCTTTTCTTCTGCTACCAGTGGAGGAGAAGTTAGCGGAGGGGGTGGAGTTGCCGTTTGGGTCAAATCCAGCAATACTTCATCGGCAGTTCGGTAGCGTTGATTGGGGTTTACCACCAAGCATTTTCGAATAATGGTCGCATAGGGTTCTTTTACTCCTTTAAAAGAATCAGGCAGGGTTTGTTGATTCATCCTATCATACACTTGGCGTAAAGTACTTTCCGAACTATCATCAATTTTGTAGGGAACTTCGCCCGTCATTATTTCGTGCAGAATCACTCCAAACGCCCAGAAATCAGTGTTGCGCCGTATCTGTTCCCCTTTGATTTGCTCTGGGGAGGCATAATTGAGCGTGCCGCCTTTGAAACTCTGGGAAATAACGCTGTTGGATACCGAATCAGAAAATTTACTGAGGCCGAAGTCCGTAATTTTAGGAACATATTTGCCGCCCCATTTTTGAATGAGTACGTTGCGAGGTTTTAGATCGCGATGCACCACCCCCTGAGCGCCCGTATTGTGCAAATGACGCAGTCCTTCCAAAATTCCTACGGCCAAGTCGGCTTGTCGGTCGCTGTGAGTGATTGATTTTTGATGAGTTTATCTAAACTTCCCAACGGATAATATTCTAAAATGGCAAAATCGTGCAGACCAGCCCATTCTACTGCAAAGCGGTAACATTCATCATAGAGAGCAATATGAAGATGAGGGGCTACTTTTCCTACTGTTTCAAATTCGTGTTTGAGAGAATGGCTTTCATTGGCTGTATTGACGGGGCTACTTTAATGGCCACTGTTGAACCGCTTTCTGTATCGGTAGCTCGAAATACTTTGCCAAACGCCCCCTCGCCCAGTAGGTCGTTGGTGGGTTCGTAACGGTAGCGTTTCTTAAATTCGTCGTAAGTCATGGTAATATAACGTGGTACGGCTTCTTGCTCGTGAATAGTAGGTACAATGAATATCCAAATTACAGTTGTTTTGACTGAAAACCTTATTTAGAAGCTATATTTTTATTAAACGGTAGAGAAAAATCAACTCCTTGGCGAGCCGAAATCCAATAAGCCACTTTTGACAGACGGCTTGAAGCCATCTCGATGGGTAGTGGTAGCGCTATTAGCGTTTGTATCTGCTGCCCCACCGCGAATTACCCGATATGTTTCTGGCGTAATATTAACAGGGTTGTTTACGGGGCTTTGGGTGTAATAATTTTTACTAAACCAATCCTGACACCATTCCCAAACATTACCAGTCATGTCATAAAGTCCTAATTCGTTGGGCATTTTTTGGCCTACTGGATGTATTTTGCGGCGGCTATTTTTCTGGTACCAGCCCGCGTCCTCTATCGAATTGGAACTTGAATAGGTAAAATTATTGCTTTTTTGCCCTCCTCTCTGGCGGCATATTCCCACTCGGCTTCTGTAGGCAAACGGTAAGATAGGGAAGAGAGCTGGTTGAGCTTTTGAAAGAATGCTTGCGTTTCTTCCCAGGATACCTGTGTAATGGGGCAATCATGACAGTTCTCATCAGCTAATTGGGCGGGTTTTACCCATGACCATGCGCCATTGTCGTTGAGTAACTTCATATTTACTGATATAGAAATCGTGTAACATAACGCTATGGATAGGTTTTTGGTCTTTGCTTCCCATCTGAAAAGTACTGCCTTTGACTAATACCATCTGATGATTTATATCATCTATCCAAGTCTCTGATTTGGGCTTTTCTTCTGTGATTTCTGGTTGGGCTACCTCTCTCAGGGAAGTATTTGTTTTGTTTTGGGTAGTTTCTATTGGCTTTTGTGGTTCTTGTATTGTTTTTCTTTTGGGCCAAAATATTAATAACGAGGATGGTGTTTTTTGATTTATTGACCTTTATCGTTCTTTCAAAACCTCCAGGACCATTGTCAATGGGCTTTACTTGTACAATATTTTCCCCTATCTTTAATGGTATTTTTTTGACTAAATCTTTGGGAGACATAGTGATACTTGAACTTCCATTGATAATAATATTGACAGGCAGGTCGGTTTGTGCTAATAGATAGGCATCAGAAATGGGTGTTTTTTCCGAAACAGGAGATGATTTCGAGGTATTTTTAGGTGGGGTAGGAGGTTTGTTAGCCGCTTTGTATAGCTGGAGTTGCTTTTTTGAGTCCATTGGTGCAATAGATATCATTTTCTCGAATCCGTAGTGCACGTTCATAATTTTGAATGGCACAAGTATAGTTTTTTTCTATGAGGCACTTGTTCTGCTTTTTTCGATAGTCTTCATAAGTAGTTTGCTGTGCAAAACATGAAAAAGACCATGAAAAGAAAAGAAATAAGTAAATGATAATTTTCATGCGTCAACGGTTGAATTTTTTAGCTAAAGTAAACACTTGTTGTAAACTTTCCTTGACCGTTTAATAAATAGTTGGAGTGATGGATATACATATTTTGTAAATTAGCCTTCGCTTAGATAAAGCATTGTGATACAAAGGAGTAATCAATTAAATCAATGCAAGTAATCTTGATTGGACGCGGAACCCAGCCTGTAGCTGGGCAAGTAGTTTTAAATTCGAGGGGTGTTTCTGGGCAACATGCGAAAGCGGTAATTGATTCCCATAAAAATACCATTGTACTTGAAGATTTAGGTTCAACCAATGGCACTTTTGTCAATGGCTTTCGGATTAAGCGTAAAAACATTAGTCATAATGATGTGATAATGATAGCCGACCAGCGGTTGAGTCTTCAACAAATTTTTGATGCCTCCCGAAGTATGCGTAGTGATCCAAATGACTATTCGGTAGAGTTTGCTAAACTACAAGATGTGTGGGATAAATACCAGGTCCTGTTGAAACAAGCCCGCAGCAATAATGGCATGGATACTTTTATGACAGTATGTCTGATTGTAGCACCTGCGTTATTACTGGGCCCTATTGCAGGGGCAGTGGTAGCAGGCGGGGCCATTGGAGGAACTATGATTGAAGTGCAGTAGGCTTGGCAGCACGAGAATTGTTTTCAAAAATAAATCGGCCAAAACGCAAAATTTGAGACAGAAATTGAAAATGACTTTAAAATTCAGTACGTGTGCCCTAAGTGTAGTCGTTCTTTGTATGGTTTCCCTTACGAGTATTACAAAAAACAACGCCAATGCGTACAGTGTAAAGCTATTTGGATAAAATCATGAACCTTTAACGCAATCAATACATGAGCCTTAATGAACATACCCAGTTTTTGGCGCGCCAGGGGAGCCTATGCCCAAAAGTCCTCCACCTGCACCGCCCAAAGTACCACCAGTAGCAGCTACTCCACCACCACCACCTGCCCCTGCTGTTGTGAAAGCAAAGCTTAAACGCGACCATAGTAAACTAATGGGTGGTTTGGCCATTGGAGCTGTGGCAGTAGGTAGTGTAGGGTTTATTTCGTGGTCTATGTTTCAGGAAGATGAAATACCTGCTATTGCACCTATTGCTGCACCTGCCATAGAACCACAACCAATTATTCCTGAATTGGTGAAGGAAGAGATAGTAGAAACGCCACCGCCAACGGTAGAAATGATACCACCGCCAGTACCCAAGCCGATAGCAAGAGCACCCAAACCAATGCCAAAGCCAGAACCCGAAGCAACCCCTTTGGCCTCACCTGTTTTACCAGTAGAAATCAAGGTGGTTGATGTAAGCGACGATACAGAATTCAAAGAAGCCTTTCTGGAAGCCCGCGACCAGGTAGGACCAGGAGGACTGTTTGAATATAAAGGGCAGTGGTACAGTACTTTCTCGATTGAAGAATGGAACAAAATGCCTGCCGAAATGAGGGACGAGTTTACGACACGCATCGACCCGATTGTAAACCCTCTTGAAGCCGAAGCACCCGTGGCTGTGGTGGAAGAAGAGCCTATCGTCGTGCATTTAGATTCAAACAATGATGGTATAGACGATACCATCATGTCCGATCAAAACCACGATGGCTTGGCAGATATTGTCATCAAAGACGAGCCAGGAGAAGGAATTTCGGGCTATATGTATGTGGATAAAGACCACGATGGAAAACTCGAAACAGCTATTCCTGTTTCCGACGAGGGACAAGTCATGGAGGATTTATCCGAGACACTCAAAACACCCATAGAGATACCCATGCAGCCTGCTAATGCAGTAGCGGGAATTGGCGAATTGGCAGAGGTAGTAGATTTGGACATAGAAGGGGCTACTACCCTTGAAACAGCGACACCTATCCATCACAGCGAGGCCGAAATAATGGCGCAAGTAGAGGTATTTGTGCCAGCACACAACCCGTTAAATTTTGACCCCAAACGGAAGAAATAACGACCAGCGGTGATTTAGGAACAGATGATTTATTTACGGTATAAATAAAAAATACTATGTTGGAACAAACTGGAATATTGGGGATTCATGTAGAAAATGAGCCGCAACCTGTACCTATACAAAAGCCTGCCCCTCATGGCGAGCGACCTAAGCTATTTAGTCCTGATAAAATGACCCCTGCCGAAATGATAGGAGCAGGTGCAGTGATGTTGGGTAATATTGCCTTTGTATCATGGTGGGCAATGAATGAAGGAAGCCCAGAAGTAATTGAAATGATAGACACCCCTACTGCCCCCACTACCGAACAAAGTACCCCACGATGATTGTGCCGCCCAGCCCCACTTCAGAATTGGCAGAAGGATCATCTGATGATGCTATTTTGGAAGTAGCGGAAGTGCAACAGGAAGGTACCTTCAAAGAAGCTTTTGACGCAGCACGTGCGCAAGTAGGGCCAGGAGGAATTTTTGAATGGCGTGGTCAATGGTATAACACCTATACTGCCGAAGAATGGACAGGTATGGCACCAGCAGGGAAGGAAGATTATGCAATGTTAGTGAAACCCTTTTTGGAAAACGGCCACAATAATTTCCATGAATCGTTACATCACGATGTTCTTTCAGGGCAAGATACGCATGTAGAAGTCGCCCATTTGGATACCCATTCACCTGCTCATTCCTTGGAAGGGCAGGTAGATAATATGCTCCAGACACCTATAGACAATGGGCTTGATACGCTCGATAATTTATTTTTGAATACATAGAGAAGGGGATTGGCAAAGTATGTTTGAATACGTTTTCCGCTGTAAGGAGTGTCAGCACACTAAAAAAGGGCAATCGCCCGTAAAACTGCTACCGGGTAGCCCCGCTAAGCTTAACTGTGTGCAGCAGCGACCCGAAAAGTGCATTTTTGTGGTGATTCAAGAAGCGGGGGCAGCCACTCCGCCCCCTCCTGTACAAACAAGTCAATTTGCGCCTTCGGATTTCATGCCGCCGATTCCGCCGCCGCCGCCTAATTTTTTCCGTACACCACTAACAAATGAAGGAAGTAACCCATTATTTGCACGACCTTCCGAAGAAGATAACAAGCAGCAAAACGATATTTATCAGCAAACAGGAGCCGTAGGGTTTATCGTTGTGCATGACGAAAACGCAGCTGTTCAATCTTATCCTTTGCGTATTGGCCCTAATGTCATAGGCCGTAAAAGTTCTATGCCTACAGCCGATATTTTGATTGAGACAGAAGATGTAATGATGAGCCGCCGCCATGCTGTTGTAGAAGTAACGCGCGATAAATTTGGACAGTTTCAGTATTTAATAGCCGAGGCAGGGAGTCGCAATGGAACGTTTGTGATGGGTGCTAAAGACCCCATGCGTAAAATGAAGCTCGAACCAGAAGATTTGATTTTTTTGGAAGAAGGAGATACCATTCAAATGGGACGTACCAAGGTGGTATTGCAAACCACCAAAGCCGCCAGTAGTGCACGCGATGCTGCCCGTAATGTACAAAGTACAGATTATTCAAAAACGATAATTTGGTAAATTAAACCTTGTTTTTCAACGATGGCTATCTTTATTCATCCACCTTTGGGTTTTACTTTTCAAGGCCAACGCGACAACAATGAGGATAGTATATTTCCAGTAGCTGGGCAAGCGACCATCCATAATCGTTTTTTTATTGTTTGTGATGGTGTAGGTGGGGCACAAAAGGGCGAGCTGGCCAGCAGGGTGGCTGTCGAAAGCTTTTCTAATTATTTCGTCAGCCACCCTGCTTCACAGTTTTCAGAGGAGGATTTAGTGGCCGCTTTGCAAGCCACTCAAACCCAATTTGATGCCTTGCTCGAAGCCCAACATTTGTTGAGAGGTATGGCTACCACCTTTACTTTTGTTGGTTTTCATCACCAAGGGGCTACGGTGGCGCATATCGGCGATAGCCGTATTTATCAACTGCGAAACGGATACATTATTTTTAGAAGCGAAGATCATTCTAAGGTAAATTACCTCTTAAAATCAGGGGTTATTACGCCAGAGCAAGCCCGTAATCACCCCGAACGAAACGTTATTATGCGAGCTATACAAGGCTCGCACCGAGAAACAGCGCTGGAAATAAATCATCTTTCAGATGTTCAAGCAGGCGACTATTTTTTTATGTGTACAGACGGTGTACTAGAAAATGTAACAGACGAAGCATTGGGGCAAATTTTGGTAAGTGAAAAAAATAATGTGACAAAATTGCAACTGCTACTGAATCTTTGTGAAGGCAATACGCGGGATAATTACTCGGGTTATTTGCTACAAATAGCAGATACCAACAAAACAACGGATGAAGAATGGGTTACATCTGTACAGGTCGTAGATTCGGACAGAGCAGAAAGCACTAATCCTATTTTTAAACCAGGTATGTCTGCCACTTTTACAGACCCATCTCCTGTTCAAACTACTTCAGCAGAGAAAGGGCAAGGGCTTTGGTATTTAGGAATAGCCCTTTTAATGCTAATAAACTTTGTTGGTAAATAAAGATTCTTAAAAAGCTTACATAGGCGATATAGTAAGGTATGGTCATTGGCTCAATGCCGTTAAATAAATACCCAACCTCAAACCATCCATTACTTCTCAATTTTGAATAAATTGCATAGCATAGTACCCAATTGTATTTATTGTGATGAAAAAATTAAGTATATGGCTGATTTTTATGTTAATAAGCTTCTCTGGATGGAGCCAGTGGAGTGTGCTGACCAATGAAAATAATCGAATTTCCAGTAATTCGAGTGCTGTTAATAAAGCAGCCCTTCAGGGGGTAGTAAATGATGGAAGTGGTGGGTATATCATCAGTTGGATAGAAAGAGAAGGTAATGGTTCAGCAGTCTATATACAAAGATATGATGCCAATGGAACTCCTCAATATACCCCTACATCGGGCAAGAGCGGACTTAGAATTTTCACTCAAACAGGTAATATTGACGACCCAAATTGTGGCGATGGAGTGAAATCTATGGGACTTTTTAGAGCAGATGGGGCAAATCAGGTTATTTTAGTTTATACTGTTAAGCGTTTTAATAGGTGCAACAATCTGCCTGTTTCTTACCTAAAATACCAAGTAATTAATGTTGGCGATGGGGCACCTCGTGATTCCTAATAGTCCAGGAGATGATGCTTTAGCGGGAATACTTTAGCTGAGTATTGTGGTAGTACCCAGTTGAATGATATACAATGGATTGCCTCTTTTTGTTGTGAACGGGGGAAAATTAGCTCTTGTTTCTACGTATAGAAAATACAGTGATTTCATAGCAGGTATTGATAGCGATATACGGGTTGATTTGATAGACCTCAACAACCTCACACAGATGCCAAGCGCCAATATCCTTGAAAGTGAAACAGCGAATCAAGTAAAGCCCAGAGTTTTTGGAGCAGCGTGGGGGAGCGGAGTAGTCATATTTGTAACCCATACTGATGATAGTAGATTCTTGCATATCAAAAGATACAATTTTAAGTGGTAATTCAAGCTACAAAACAATATTCTACCTGCATAGATAACTTAGCCAATATTGAGCAGACTTCTGCAAATACAAAATGCGATAGTGCAACCAAGTACTGACGAACTGGTCGTATATTCCAGAAATGGGGGCGCAATAGGTGTGGGTACTGACATATATGCCCACCGTTTTCGCCCAAGCAATGGGTCACTCATTGGCGTTACACCTATTTTTAAATCTGGCCCACTAAATGATGTGGGTGTTTTGGGAGGCGTTAATGGTAGAACAGCCTTTGTCTATCTCAATCAAGCTGAAAATGCGCAAGTAATGAGGGTATTTGATGGTACAACGTCAGTATCGAGCGAGATAGAAGTCATTACAAGAGGTTACAGTGGGGGCGGTAGCCTAACAGGGTATTTGATTGATGATGCAGCAGGTACGCAACGGTATTTTATTACAGGAAGATTTAATAATCAATTTTTTGCACAGATGATGAGTGTGAATAGTGCAGGAACGATTAGCCGTGTGTGGAGCAATCAAGGTCAGACTATTTGTGATGCAAGTACTTTCAAACACGATTTAACCCAAGACATGCCTACTCCAAAGGGTCTGTGAATCCCTATATTACGATATGGGAAGACGAGCGCAATCGAGGTGGAAGCTGCAATGGAGATGTGTATGCCCAAGCATTGATTTCAACGGAAATATGCCTGATATTGTTAGAAAACCAACCCCTACAGGCCAATGTGTGTGTGGGGGCAAGTGTTCCAATTACTTTTAGTTGGTTAGCACAAGGATTTACGCCTACATTTTCTGCTACTATTTTAGATGATGGGTGTAAATGTCATTAGAAATTTACCAGAAACAAGCACCAGCACTGGACCACTGACCGTGGTCATTCCACGCGATTTGCCCATCGGAAACATAGGGTCCAGATCATGCTACAGTCAGCAATCCCTCTGTGAATTTTCCTTACAAATCGCCTATGAGCTGATGCTTTTACAGTAAACCCGTTGCCCATTATCAAAGCTATCTTCGATAAAGTTACTTACTTACAGGGTGAAACTATCTCACTTCAAGCTACGGGTGGAACAGTCTATGAATGGAGCGGCCTCTGCGATGTTTGCTTCTAGAATCAAAACCCTACTCGGCCTATGGCTACCGTCGCCATGAGCGGTAAATACACTGTAAGAGGCCAGCAAGTGTTGGTGCATTGATACGGCTTCGGTTACTATTACTGTTGCACCAGTCAGTATTTTAAAGCCAGCACTCAATCGCCTTACCTTTTGTGTAAAAGATACTTTAAGAGCAACTTTTACAGTGATAGGTACATTCAATGTAGGAAATATATTTACGGCAGAAATTCTCAATGAGGCAGGTACCTCTGTTGTTTTGGCCAATGTAGGAACTGCCACTACAAGCCCTGTCACTGTGATTATTCCTATGGGTTTGCCCAGTGGAAGGTATCAATTAAGAATAAAAAGTAGTAACCCCGCGCTCAATAATGCTCAGAATAGTGATGTTTTTACCGTTACCTCAACCCCCACGATTGCAGCCACGGCCAATGGCGTAAAACCGCTATCAGTATGTGCTGGTATAGCCTTGAATTTATCAGCCTCTGATGGATTTACCTCTTACAGTTGGCGTGGGCCACGCAATTATACCAGCACTACCCGTAGCCCCCAATTGGCAGCAGCCATTGATGGTACTTATACCGTTACAGGAACAAGTTCTTGTGGAACTGCCACAGACAGTGTGCGTGTAACGGTTACGCCCTTGCCTATCCCAAATGTAGGAGCAAGTAAAACGGTTTATTTTTGGCAGAGACCATTCAACTTACCGCCGCCAGTGGTACAGGATATATCTATGCTTGGTCAGGGCCTAATGGATTCTCTACCCAACAAAACCCTACTATTGCCAATGCTACTCTTGCCATGAGTGGCGATTATCGCGTCCACGGTTACGGCTCAATGGCTGTACAGCAACTGGTACAGTCTCAATTACTGTTTCGACTAAACCTGTTACAAACATTAATAATGTTACTTTGTCCACCAACTCGGTTTGCCCTGGGGCGGGTATAGATGTTAATTTTATGATTCTACCCACCGATGGAGTGGGTACATCAGTGTGTTTTTTGGTAGATGCCAATAATCCAAAAATAGGCACAAGCATCGGTAGCGGCTCGCGAAGCCCTATTCGAGTTGACACCTAACACAGCTGCTGCAGGAGTGAATTTTCGTATCGTAGTAGAAACCTCCTACTATTAGTGGGCAAGCGGCAATCTCACTATTCTGCAACGTGCTTCTGCTCGATGCTTTCACCTAACAAAGACACCTCGATTGCATTGTAGGTAGGCGATAATTTACCTGTTAGAATGCGCATATAGGGTAGTGGCCCTTTACCTTGAATTTCAGCGCAGGTTACCGAACCGTTCGGAATGGTGATACCACGCTTACTTTTCGATTCGACAACTTGGTACTTTTAGTTTTCAAGGAGTGAGTGGGGTGCGGAACAGGTACATTGAGTGGTAGGCAGACTGTGGCAATAGACCTAAAAAGGTAGTAGTGGAAGAAGATACCTTGGCTGGCTGGCAAGTAAAACTATTTCCTAATCCTACTTCCTGACCGCCTGAATGTGCAGATTAAGCATGGAAAAGTAGGTGAAAAAACACTTTTATGGCTTTATGGATACCAAAGGAGTACTGCTAGTAATGCATTGTTTTACCAAAATCAATTCGACTGGACGATAGGGGAGTTTTCAGTAGGAAACTATGTATTGAAATCATACAAGCAGATAAAAAACAATCGTTTAGAATTGTAAAAGAATAAAATCGATGAAAATCAACTGTCTTATTCTGTCTTATGTCGTTTTTTGGGATGTAAACCGAAAAAAATCAATGCCAAATTACAACGGGTTTGGGTAATGAAAGAAGCGATACACATTGACCAAAATGGCGGACGTGGTAGGTACTATATGCGTGGACAAAGCGGAAATCTTTTGAATTATGACCCGTTTGTGTTAGATTTAAGTTCAAGAGATGTCTTCAAAGTTTACAGATGTAGCCCAAGGAGTGACCGCTTGATTTTGAGCCGGAAATGGCGTGTAGAGCAAATGTCAAATTGGTGTTATACGATTTGTCGCCCGAACCTACTTGTAGCGATGGGAGGGGACTGTGCCAAAGATGGCATTCAATTTTATCGATAGTGTCACAGACAATGAATTGAAAAATAAATCGCTTATACAGAAGCGACAAGACAGGAGATACTGTCACGAGTATATTTTGATGCCTAACTAAGATGAGGAAAAAGTTTACATCGGTTGTTTGTGTCGTCTTTAGGAACAGGATTGATGGCAATAGTTGCCCAAAATCTAAACCTGAACACCACAGGGCTTGCAGGTACACGCAATGGGCATGGGCAATTTTATTGGCGTAGCCGACGATGCCACAGCCCTGTATTGGAATCCTGCAGGAACGGCTACCATTGATTATACTTATGCAACCTTAGAAGACGGCCAAGGGATGCAGGTGCTGGCATCAGGTCGAAGCCGCTCGCTTCAATTGAAATCTGAGACCACACCAGCCACTTATTCTGCTAATGTTACTCCCAGTTTTTTGGGCATTCTTGTTCCTTATAAACGCTCAGTTTTAAATGGTAAACCTGTAAGTTTGGGTAGATTTGATCCCAGCATCGTTTTTTCGGCAGCCTATCAAAGTATGACGGATGCCAACCTTTTTACCATCCAACAGTCCAATCCAAGTATTTCAGAAACACTCAAAAGTGGACTTAATTTGAGTAATGCGTCTGTGTCTGGAGCATATCAGTTATCGCCTTATATGTCAGTAGGAGTAACAGCTAATTATTGGTTTGGATTGGGGAATCAGTTTGACTACACGGCAACAGAACGAACAAATAATATAGTAAGAAATGAAGTAGGAAAATATAAAATCAGTGGGTTGAATTTTGTGGCAGGAATGATGTTCGACTTTTATGAAGATAATCTTCCACTGCGCATTGGAATTCGGGCTACAACGCCCTTTTCGCTACGTAATCAATTTTCTTCTGAGGGAAATGTACAAGCAAATACCTTAGAAACGCGAGTAAGAAGATTTTATGACCAAAAATATAAAATGCCCATTACAGCAGGAGTAGGCGTTTCTTATCGCCTTATTCCGAGTTTATTGATTGCTTTAGATGCTGAATTTCTCCCATATCAGGGCCAGACTATTCAACAAACTTTTTTTGACTATAATCAATTCAATAGCCTTTACCCCAATCGGGGTGTACCACTCCTGACCGACTTGCCCCAACGGCCAACCATTGCCAACAGTAATCATTATCAATTGCGTAGTGGTGGAGAATTTTTATTGTTGGACACAGGTACTTTTGAAATGCGCGTGATGGGGGGGTATCGCTTACAAACCTATATTAACCCTGATGCTACAAGCAGCAGAGCCACCAGCTTTAGTTTGGGGGCAACCGTGTTTTTTGATCGATTTAAAATTCATGCCGCTTACGAACAAATGAAATATCCGCAAACAACGACAACGACTGTGAGTCAATTTACGCGAAATTATATTTCTTTTGACTTGGTGGTATTACTTCGTAATTAGGGCCTATGCAAATACAATGAAACGACTTTTACAGATAACTACCCTTTTATGGATGCTCTCTGCTACCCAACAAGTAGTAGCCCAAAAGTTTATTGACTTTTACAAAATAGGAGCAAAAAAAAATCAAGAACAAAAATGGGTAGAGTCTGTAGAGGCATTGGAAGCCGCTCTGAAAGTGAGTGCCACAGATATGAAAGCAGTAGCCTCGCGCACGGGTAAGGTTTCGGAGTATTACCCTAATAGAGAGCTGGGGGTTGCATTTTTTATGTTAGGAAAGAAAGATGAAGCCAAGCGGTATCTTGAAAAATCATTTGCCGATGAGCCTACCGAACGGGCTAAAGAATACCTCTTAAAACTCGACCCTAATTGGCAAGACCCACGCGCGTTGGCCAATATCCCCAAACCACCCAAACCCCTTTTTGAAAAAGAACATATAGAAAAAAACCTCGAGACAGTAGAAGGTGGCCAAGAATTGGTCATAAAAATCCCCATTAAAAACGAAGGAGAAGGACGCTTTGAAAAAGGCATACTCAGAATTGTCCCGCAAAATATAGGAAAGGGAATGGAGTTTGCTCCTACGATTTCTGTAGGCGATGTAAGAGCGGGTGCTTCAAGAATTGCCCAAGTCATCATTCGTACAAATGACCTACTGACCGATGGAAAAGCGGCCTTTGTACTCAAATTAGAGAGTGAAACGGGGACGACTTGGGACGAAGTACTCATCCATTTCAAAACCCTCTCGCCACCCGCCCCATTGATAAAAGTAATAGGTCTGATGGCCGCTAACGATAGTAAACTGATTTTAGACAAAGGCCGTAGGATGAAAACGGTCAAGTTGGTATTGAAAAATGAAGGACGTGGAAAACTTAATAAACCACGTATTGCGCTGACATTCAATGATCAGCCTGTTGAAATGGGCGGCCCATCGCTGTCAGCTATTTTAGCAGGCGAAAGCGTGACAATACCCTGTGAACTATTGGTGCCGTCCAATTTTGCAGCCTCCAATGCCACTGTAAGCATCAATATACAAGAAAATGGAGGTACTTATAACCTAAGCGAAAAGCTAACAGTACCTGTTCAAGAACCACTCACCCCCCTCGTACATTTTGAGAAAGAACATATCCAATGGGAAGGTTTGAGAGAAGGTTTTGTAACATTACTTTCGCATCCCTCTATTCAATTTAGTATAGCCAATGAATCAGATGAATTGACTAAAGACCTTGTGGTAAAGATAGTGCAAACACCTATCAACCCTGGCTTTTTGATACCAAGTACAAAAAAATAGTGGCCTTAGAAGCCAATAAAATAGCTAAAGATGAACTTAAATTGGGCGTTTTTTCTAAGCTATTGAAAGATACTAAAACCAAATTTACGCTGCGGCTGGAAAACCCCCAAGGAAAATTATTGGATAAAATAGACATTGACGTTCCTATTCTTTTACCTCCCAAACAATCGGTATTGCTCCCTTCGGTGGCTGAAACTAATGCTCTAATTGAGAAAATTAATCAAAACCTTGATAGTAAATTTATTGCTCGTATTAGTCTTATGGGAGATGATTTGATGACTTGGCTACAAAGAAAGATTACCTTACTAATCTGATAAAAGAGTGCTTAAAAAAGGGAAGTAAAGTAGCATTTTACAACGATATTGTTCCTGAAGAACTCATTGCAAACGGTAAGTTGAGTGATAAACTACCCGTTGAAACCTACTTGAATAACTCACTTCTTGGTATGATAGCTATCAAGTAGATTTTCAACTCGAAAAATCATTGTATAGCCCCATTCAATTCAATGAAAAAGGCGACGTATTTATAGATGTATATATAGAAAAATCTTTTGTTGGGGTTTCTAAAAGTACTGATTTTAAAGATGTAAAGGTGACCAACAATAACCTACTTCAAATAAAATATACGTTCAATCGCAATAAGCAAAAAGATGGCAAATGGACTTCTTCTGATTTATATATTGAAGGAATCAGAAAAGTAACAATGACCCTCAACTGGCAGAAACTATTTTTACAAAAACAGCAATGGGAAAACAAGGAAGCAGAAGAAACCAAAGACATGATGTCGTTGTCCACTATTTTGAATCTCTTGATAGAAACCATGAAGAGTAAACTGCCTGCTACAGCCAAAAGGGTGGTGAGCGAGCCATTCATAGGTAAAAATGGCCAATATGGAGATAAAAATACAATAAAGCTACAAAATCAATTCATAGCTGCTTTAGAGGCCAAACGTTTAAAATGGATAGACGCCGATTGGGAGCCCATTAAAGCCGTACCAGGAGAAGATTTTATTTTGGAAGGGAAGTATGAGTTGATAAGCAGTGGTTTGAAATTGTCGCTGATTTTACGTAATTTCCGTACTTTCGAGATAATTACCGAAACCACCACTAATGTAGGGATGGAGTTGTTGGGCGTAGTAAAGAGTAATTAAAAGCAATGAAAATAGGGTATCACATAAAAATATTAATGGTAAGCGTACTCCTGTTGGTAATAGGTGTTTCACTATTTGCGCAACAACCAACCCCCAACGGTAGTAGCCTCCCTGCCTATGAAGGCGAGCTCAAAGACCCCACCAGAGCTGAGCTCGATGGAGAGTTTAAAAAACGTACGGAGCAGCAAGTACTACGACTACAAGAATATATTCAGATAATTTCAGACAAAACCCAATCGAGTGAAAAACGGGAAATTGCTATCAAAGAGGTGATTAAACTGTTTGAACCAGGCTCCACTGTGCAGGTGTCTAATGGTAAAAAAGGAGGGCAGATTGTCACCAGAACGGTAGCGGAATACTTTAGAAGATTAAGAGACTTACCCTATCCACAAGTTGAAATTACATTTTATGATGCCACTTATGTTGGCGACTACCGAAAAGGCCCTGATGGAGGTTACTATACCACTGCTACTTTTTCCCAGGATTTTAAAGCTAAGGATGAAAAAGGCAGTATCATTTATCAAGATCAAACCAAAAAGAATGTGGATGTGTCGCTACAAAATATGACCAACGAAGATTTCTATAAGCAAAATAGCTGGATTATGAAATTTGGGAATATTAAAGTGACAGAAACCAAGAAACAAGCTAAGCCTATTAATTAATAATTACGATGAAGGCATTTGTTTTTGCATCCCAAGAAAGAGAAGGGTTTTTGCCAGCGGCTCAGGCTTTTAGGGCTTATCTGCGCCGGATTGGGTATGAAGTAACAGATACCAGTTTTGCTGTCAATAGCAGCGTAGATGCAGAAGAACGAAACGCTATTGCAGCTCAATTGGTACAAACCACAGGCAATTTTGACCTAATAGCTTATTTCGGACATGGTGGGAGCAATTCATTGATTTCGGCAGATATGACTGTGGCTCAATTTTGTAACATATTTGGTCGAAGAGTGAATCGAGGAGTCAAAATAATTCTTTATGCTTGTAGTACAGGTTCGCCTGGAGGATTTGCCCAGCAAGTAAGTAGGCGTTTGGCAGGTTCGACTGTAACAGCACATACTACTGCTGAAGATGCCACTCGTAATCCAGCAGTTGTTCAATACCCAGACCCCCATAGACACCCCAATCAGCATTATATCGTTCACCCCAATAGTTTACTATGGCCTGCATGGGTTAGAAAACTCTTGGAAAGCCAAGGAGGATTAATGTACTGGCGAGAATACCCTTTCAGGTGCATTGAAGATATTGCATTGGAGTTGTATGAGTATGTTTTACAACATGATGCAGTGATGCGTACTGAGGCATTGGCTTATAGAGACCAAGAAGAAAGTGGCAGGGGAGCGTCAAGATTAGGGCTAAGATACGCTCAAGTTACCTCACGTGCTTTACTGTTTGGGAAGTATGGGCGAGTTCCTGAGGCCCGAAGAGGAGAGTCACCCCGAGCACAACGAATACGTCGGCAGCAAGAAGCAGAAACAGGTAGAGTTATGAATGGTAGAGAGTCGGTTAGGGGCAACTACTCAATTACACGCTATTGTATCCAACTGTGGACCTACACCTCCTGTTGAGGATATATTACATTGATGCGTTTCAGTATTCATTTACACATAGCTAAAAAATGCGTACCCTCTTACTATTTATATTTGGATTGTCAGGTTTAGCCAGCGCACAAATAGCGGTAAAACGCATGAAAACACCTGATGTTCAGCTACAAGAGGTAAAACAGCTGGATGATTTTTATGACCGTTTCAATGCCGACTGATTTACCGAATGGCGTCAAAGCACCCGATTCGCTCAAAACAAGTATCACAAGGGAAAAATACATCGAAAAGTTATTCAATTCTGAAGATACACGTTGGCAAAAAGGCGTAGGTCGCACCCAGCTTGTTCGATTTTTAAGGCAAGTTTGCAACGAAGCACAGCCTATTTTTCTAAATAAATTTGATGACCAGATTTATAGTGTAGCTTCCTGTAGTGTGGAATATTTTAGTACTAATACCTCCGCAGATTTACTATTTCAACGAAAAACTACCAATGAAATGCACTATTGGAAGTGTTGCAAGGAGTCACTGATAATTTCATTGAACAATTTGGACAAAAAACAGAACAACGAGCCATTGTACCTAATGCGCACGAAACCAATTTTTTAAGTTTGTCGAATCAACTCCACGCAGGCGTACCCTTGCGAAGCTATGTCGATTCATCCTTCCGATTCGATGCGTTAAGTGCTTTTTTATTTGCGGTAGATAGCCGCTTGGTAAAATTCAATGAGTGCGAGCGCGTAACGGTTTTTATCACTGGTATCAAAGGTTGGATATTAAAAATAGAAGACTATACCCGCGACACAGGCAATTCGGGTTGGCTTATTAGCGATCTGATTGAAATCAAAGATGAACCGTTAACTCAATTGTTGTTAAAAAATCGCTAATTCGCTGACCGTTAAATAAGTAAGTGTTGTTTTCATAAGAGTTAATTCTTAAATTTAGAAAAAGTTTCTGCCTAACTATTTTTAAATTTTGTGAAAATGGCCTTAGATTTTAATCAGTTTGATGCAAGCGTTAAAGCGGATTCCAGGTGGCATAGCCGATTATACTATCTTGCCAAGTGGTACGTTCCTTTACCGTTTTTCTGGCTGGGATATTCTGAGAGCCGATAATAGTGTATCTCCTTGGTGGAGTGAAACATCAGGATTGTTGGATACCTTAGAAGGGGCTAAAAAGTGGAAAGACGTTCTTGGGATTATGTTCGCCAGAAAAGTGCTGTTTTACGGGGATAAATAGCCTTTGGGTGGGGTTTGGTAATGGTTCGGCTCAATAAGCCAGTAGAGGGTTTTCGAGGAATCATCGCCCCCCAAAACGAAGCAAATCCTTACAGCGATACCAACAATACAAAGTACAAAACGAAATTTACAAAACCAGTTCTTTTTTAGAGGAGGAGGGGGACAGGTATTTTTGCCTAACCTATCCAAAGCCGACTTTGATGTGGCTATTCCACTCCAAACAGTTTATATCTATGATGATATTGACGATATCATTGATTTTTTAAAGAGCTATCAATTGCATAAAAGTGTAGCAATTCCTTGGCCGTTAAATAAATAGTTCTTGTGATTGCTTAGATATTGGTATGAATTTGACTATCGTCTGCCAAAGAAAACCACTACATTGCCTCAAAGAAAACGGCCTACCATCAGCCCTGCTGCCCCCCAATCAAAAGCAGAAAAGAGAATTAATGAAACACCGTGATAAACTCCTCTAATCTTATGTTAAAGCACCTTTTTTTCTTTTATAATAGCTTGTGGACTGGTGGTTAGTGTATTGGGGCAAAAAACACCACCATACTCCCCACGCAAGCGAGTGCACCACGCCTTAGCATGAGGCCATTATAGCTCTATTCGCCCCCCAACAAGGGGATATGGTATATGACCTTACCTTCAACTGCCTTAGGTGTATAACGGCAGCGCAAGTAAGTGTGTTCGTATCAAACCCCTAACGACCCTACTCCCAATATGGCAGCTATTGCCAAAGCAGGAGGAATGAGTAGCGATCAAGGAGTGAGCATATTGGCCACTGATGGTAGTGGTAATGTGTATGTGACATGCCTGTTCAATGGTACAGCTACTTCGCGTCCATTACCTCGGCGGGGGAGCGATATTTTTGTAGCCAAGTACAATAGTGAGGGTATCGTACAATGCAGGCAAAAAGCGTGAGGAATGAATAACGATGATTAGTCATAGCCACTGATGGCAGTGGTAATGTGTATGTGACAGGCTTTTTCAATGGTACAGCTACTTTGGTGCTACGCCCATCACCTCGCGTAGGGAGATGATATTTCTTTTGTGGTCAAATACAACAGCGGGGGCATCTTCCAATGGGTACAAAAGGGAGGAGGAACAAGTAGCGAATGGGGACAGGGTATTGCGACCGATGGTAGCGGTAATGTGTATGTGACGGGCTTTTTCAATGGTACAGCTACTTTTGGTGCTACTCCCATCACCTCGGCAGGAAATGATATTTTTGTGGTCAAATACAACAGTGGAGGCTCATTTCAATGGGTACAAAAGGCAGTAGGAGGAACTGGTAGTGAACAGGGACTGGGCATTGCCACCGATGGTAGTGGCAATGTGTATGTGACGGGGCTTGTTTAATGGTACAGCTACTTTTGGTGCTACCCCCATCACCTCGGCAGGGGGAGAAGATATTTTTGTGATGGAGTACAGTAGTGGGGGTATATTTCAATGGGTACAAAAAGCAGGAGGAACAAGTAGTGATGTGGAGGGGCATTGCCATAGACGGTAGTGGCAATGTATGTGACGGGCTATTTCGCTGGTACAGCTACTTTGGAGCTACGTCCATCACCTCGGCAGGGTCATTTGATATTTTTGTGGCCAAATACAACAGCGGGGGTACATTCCGTCGGGTACAACAGGCAGGAGGAACGAATAGCGATGTAGGAGGAGACATTGCCACCGATGGTAGTGGTAATGTATATGTGGCAGGGTTTTTTAATGGTACAGCTACTTTTGGTGCTACTCCCATCACCTCGGCAGGAGGAAATGATATTTTTGTGACTAAATACAATAGCGGGGGCACATTTCAATGGGTACAAAAGGGAGGAGGAACAAGTAGCGATGTAGGAGGAGACATTGCCACCGATAGCAGTGGCAATATATATGTGATAGGCTATTTCGCTGGTACAGCTACTTTTGGAGCTACGTCCATCAGCTCGGTAGGATCATTTGATATTTTTGTAGCGAGGGTGCAAGAGTAAAGTATTGCTTGATGATACCATTGGCGGCTTTCTGAAGGTCTATCAGTTAGTATAAAAGTATAAAATACCTTGGCCGTTAAATAAATAGTTCTTGTGATTCACTCTGCCCTTTTATAAGTTTGATTATTCATTTTTAAGCCCTACTTTCATGTTTTCGACTTTGACTTTCAACAGCGACTTCAAACGCGCTATTCAGATAGCGCAGTCTGTGGCCAAAGAAAACCAACACGCTACATTTTCAGCAGGGCATTTGCTCAAAGGCTTGCTACACAACGATGTGGGCTTGTCGAGTGTGTTGGTGGCTTGGGGCGAAGATATTCATTACCTACGCGATTGGGCCGACATCCGCATCGAAAAATACCCCAAATCGGCTCGCATAGAGGGCGAAGCACGCAGCGATGCCCAAGCACAGGCCGTATTTGAAGTGGCCGATGTGGTGCGCATGAAATTGGGAGAAGAGGAGGTATCGCCTTTGGCGGCTTTGGTGGCCATTGCCCGCCCAGGTGTAGGTTTTCAAAAAGACCAGCTCAAATCTTTCCCTCTGACTGAAACCGAGCTCCTGGCCAAAGCCATGGCTGAAACCAACCTCCAAAGTGCTGTGATTCCTACTGCCAATGGAACTACAAGCAAAGGAACGGGTGCTGCTACTTCGGTGGGAGGAAATTCCTCTTCTCAAGCCCTCCTCAAATACTGTGTGGACAAAACTGCCACAGCCCGAGATGGCAAACTTGACCCTATCATCGGGCGCGATAAAGAAACCCGCATGATGGTCGAAATTTTGGGTCGTCGTACCAAGCCCAATGTGATTATCGTAGGAGAACCAGGCGTAGGTAAAACCGCCTTAGTAGAGGGATTGGCGCAGTTGATAGTAGCCGAACAAGTACCCGAACACCTCAAAAAAGCTACGTTATTTCAGTTGGATATGGGCGCATTGATAGCGGGGGCTTCTTACAAAGGAGAAATTGAAGACCGACTTAAAAACATCATTGCCGAAATAAAACAGCACGAACGCGCATTGCTCTTTATAGACGAAATCCATATTTTGATGGATCCACAAAGCGGTGCTATGGGCTTGGTGAATCTATTAAAACCCGAACTGTCGCGTGGGGAACTGACCGTCATTGGAGCTACTACCCTCGATGAATTTAGGAAGTTTATAGAACCTGACGAAGCCTTGCAAGGCGTTTTGAGTTGGTAAAAGTGGAAGAGCCTGACGAAACTACTGCCACGCGCATGATTGGTAAAGTAGTGCCATTGTTTGAAAACCACCACCAAATCAAAGTGGCTGAGGGCACCATTGCCGAAACCGTACGCTTGGCTCGTCGCTATGTCAAAGACCGCCGTTTGCCCGATGCCGCCATCGACCTCATAGACCGTACCATGGCCGCCATGAAACTCATGGCCGAAACCACCAACAAGAAATAGATTTTTTACGGGGAGAACTTTCTCTCTTGCAAGAATTACATGGAAACAGCGACCCGATTCTATTCACACAAGAACTGCGTTGGTTCGAACGTCAGTTACACAATCGCCTCAGTCCGATACTTTTAGGGCAACTGGAAGAACAACCCGAACTCGCTCAAATGGAGCTTCCAACCGCAGTGGCTGACCACTTAGGTCAGGTATTGGTAGAATTAGAAAGATTAGGGGGACAGAAAAAAGAAGCCGTCGAAAAAACAGATGTAGCGGCTGTGGTCGCTCACAAAACAGGGATTCCTTTGGGTAAAATCCAATCGAAAGAACGGGAAAAACTGCTCCAACTCGACGAGCATCTCAAAAAACGGGTAGTAGGACAAGACCATGCCACCAAAGTTATTGCTGATGCAATTCTCGAAAATCGCTCTGGTTTGAGCCGTCCAGGACAGCCGATTGGTTCGTTTTTCTTTTCAGGCCCCACAGGCACAGGAAAGACCGAATTGGCCAAAACTATGGCCGACTTTCTGTTCAACGACGAAAAATCACTGATTCGCTTCGATATGTCGGAGTTCAAAGAAGAGCACTCAGCAGCGGTGCTGTATGGCGCGCCGCCAGGGTATGTGGGTTATGAAGAGGGTGGCTTGCTCGTTACCAAAATCAAACAACAACCCTTTGCCATTGTACTTTTTGACGAAATCGAAAAAGCCCACCCTTCAGTTTTTGATTTGTTTTTACAGATTTTAGACGAGGGCACCCTCCACGACCGACTCGGGCGCGAAGGCGACTTTTCTAATGCCATCATTCTTTTTACATCCAACATTGGTTCAGAGTGGATAGCAGCACAGTTTGGAGAAGGCAAAATACCTGCCTCCAACGATATTTTGGATCTGATGACCAAGCATTTTCGCCCTGAGTTTCTGGGTCGCTTGACCGAGATTATTCCATTTAGTCCCATTACCGAAAATGCTGTTGTCAATATTTTCAACATTCAGCTCAAACCATTGATTGTTTTGCTTGAAAAGCAAGGCATCACCCTCCACATAGACGACGAAGCCCGCAGGGCATTGGCCTTAGAAGGCTTCACGCCTAAATATGGTGCAAGACCCATCAGAGGAGTCATACGTAACCGCATCCGCCGCCCACTTTCGCGCATGATTGTGTCGGGTGAGCTAACCAAAGGTAGCCAAATTAGGTTGAAATTGGGAGAAGAAGGGTTATTTGAATGGGAAAAAGATGAATCATTATAAACAACTAAAGCAAGAATTGATATGGCAACTGGACTAAATTTAGATAGAACTTGGATTGGGTACTTTATACAATCAGGAGGACATTTGGCTGTGGCTGGAACTTCATCTGTTTGGGCAAGGGTTTGGAATGTTAATAACTCCGCTCGGAGTTTTTACTTTTACAAGCCGCTCCTACTCATTTGGACGGGTTTAGGCGGTTCTGGTGGTGGGGGCCTTGTAGCCATTTTTAACCTTGGAAATCCTGCCAACTTAGAAAATATGCGCCTCGGAAATGGAGGTTGGAGTTTAAATCTGGATATTCCTGCTACCAGGCTAGCAAAATATAAGCAAATTTATGGAGCGATAAAGACAACACAGACTATTATGCTGCGCGGGAATAGGCGAATTTATTGCAGAATTGTATGAGTCTATCGTATTAGGTAATGGAGCGAAAATCGTCCTAAAAGACTTAACCTTAGGGTTGAATGCCTCCTTGACAAACAGCTACGAAGGAACGATAGATGTAAAGCAACTTTGGGGATCTGGGGGGTTATACTTAGAAGATCTCTGATTAATAGGCTTTGTTCATTAGAGATACTCAATGCAGAATAGGAATGGTCTATATGGATGGAAACACTTGTTCGAATTTATGACTCCAGTAAGCCAGTAAATGGAAAAATAGAATCAGACGGTTGGATATGATGTTATAACTTGAGGATAGATGGCAGAAGCAACAGCATGGATAGAACCTGCTTCACGGGTAGCCTGTTGGGCATTGTCCGATGAAGAATTATATCGGCTCTTTATAGACTATTACTTTATGTTTCAGCCCAATGCAAAGGCGCATTTGGTGCATTATCGTATTGGACAAGGAACAGTGTATCGAGAAGATGTCAATGGACTTTTTGTGGCTAATCCACGAATAAGAACAAGAATAGCAAGGTTAATTCATGCACAAATAACCGCCACGGCTGGCTCTACCCTTCTTAGTGGAGTGCTAATAGGTAGAGGAGTGGACGACGGACAAGACCCGCCCATCAGACAGCAAGATTATGATTCGGAAGATTGGCGAAATGCCAATGGCAATATTGACGAAGTAAGATGGAGTTTGATAGGGACTTATAACCCAAGAGGCTATAATATGTTTAATATCACTATTAGAGACCCTTACGAATGGCACGACCAAGAAGGACGAGCAACGCAGTGTCTTCATGCGGCTTTTGTCCGATTAAAAAGACAAGGTGCCGCAGATTATATGACTGAAGGGACAGCTCGCATACAGTTGCCTCCCATTTGGCAATCGCCCGATTTACCTTTAGAAAGAATATTGTAAACATGAGTATAACTACGTATCTTAAAAATCACGTATTTTCACGCTAAAAAAGTTCAGTTATAGCCTTTACCTTTGTAAGGTTCATAAAAAAAAACACCTAAAACTCCCTAACCATGGCAATCGAAAAACCCCAGCTCGGCGGTGTCGTTATAGATGAAGGCACCAGCGAAGCCATCAAGTTGCTTCACGACAATAAAACCGCCATTGTCAATAAGTTTACTGCCGACTCTATGAGCCAAGCTCCCGTAGAGGGCATTCAAAAACTGCAAGATGCGTTTGACCATTTTCAGCCCGAGGTAGAGGTAAGCCACACCACCGAAGATGGATCAGAAGTAAGCGAAACGTTGCACTTTACCAACATGACAGCCTTTACAGTAAAAGGCATGATAGAGCAAAGTGGCTTCCTGCAAGAACTGAAGGGCAAAGAAGACGATTATCAAACACTCATCAAACGTTTGATGACTAATAAGGTATTTCAAAAGTTATTGGCTGATCCCGCAGGCAAAGCCGCTTTTTTGGAAGCCCTCCAAGCGATGATGGACGAACTCGATGCCATAGACGAAGACTAACCATGCTAAAAGCCTAACCAAAAACCATTTCAACTCCTATACACAAATGGCACAAGAAGAACTACAACCCCAATCGAAAGAATTATTCAAAGAAAAAGCCGCACCGCGCCCCTTAACACAGACGGTGCAGCAATTGGCCAAATATGGTGGTTTTGAATTTATCAAAACCATTGTGGATGGTACCGAAAACATGGATCCGACCAAAAAAGCACGAAAAGCCATGTTTTTGGAGGAAGAAGACAATAAAGCCGACCGCAAAAAACTACGCAAACGCCTTCAAGCGGTAGCCGATTTACTTTCGGCACACGACAACGTAGCAGATATGATAGCCGATGCCGAACAAAAAGCCGCTTCGGCAGGAGATACGCTCAAATCTAATTTGTTGAATTGCCTGAGTCAGACAGCCGAATTGGAGCAATCATATCGCTCTTTGGCACTATTTTTTGAAAATACTGCCGAAGAAAAAGTGAAAAACTTAGTGCTTTTTGATGCTGGTAACGATATGACTACGGATGTGGATGGTTTCAGCAACCCCACTGGTATTTTTGAGCAAGTGGCCAAAGAGCTTCGCGACAACTACGACCGCTTCGACCTTACCAACAATTACTCTTTGGTAGTATTGCCAGGCTGGCTAAAGAAAAATACGATTGTAGATAAATGGGCTGAACTCATGCACCAAAACAAGGTGATGATGATTACGGATTATCGTCATTTAGACAGCGCTGAAGATGTGGAAGCGATGTTTGATCGTGATAAACTCACAGGTTCAGATGCGTATAAGTCGCACGTGATGATGCCTTGCAATTGGGTGGTAGGGCGTGAAGCCAACACAGACATTGGAGAAGATGACCACCTTTATGTGCCACCTTCTATGGCTTTAGCGGGTTTGCTTTGGGGCGGAAACATCGCCCAACCTTCGGCGGGATTGGCGCATGGTAAGCTCAAAATGGCCAGTGGTACAAAATTCTCTATGCGCAAAAACGAAGTCGCACAGCTCGAAAGTCGCGGTTTGATTCCACTTATTTATGAGTGGGGGCGGGTGGTGCCGCAGTCGGCCAAAACGCTGTTTGATGGCGATAATGTAGGCTTGCAAACGTATAGCGTAGTGCGCGTATTTGATTGGGTAGGTAAAATCATGCAAGATTTCTTAAACCGCCGTACTTTCGAGAACATTGACAACAAGATGCTCGAAGACATCAAAAAGCAGGTATCTAAGTTCTTAGCGGAAATTCGTGGGCCAGGCAAAATCATCGAAGATTACCGCAATCTTGAAGTAAAACGTAATCCAGAGAAGCCCACCCACGTCATTATCAACATGGACATCAAGCCTTTCTTTCCTGCTAAAGTATTTGCTATCAACATGACAGGCACCAAGGGAGATTGGGATTCGGAAATTAAATAATTTTTTTTTAAAAGTAATTCAAATGGGATTGCCAGCTGCAAGGGTAGGAGACATGCACGTTTGTCCTATGGTCACAGGAGTAGTACCTCATGTAGGAGGTCCTATTTTACCCCCTGGTGTGCCTACTGTATTGATTAATAGCATGCCTGCCGCTACCGCTACTAATATGTGTACTTGTACAGGTCCTCCTGATATTATCGCGATGGGTTCTGCCACAGTAATGATTGGTGGGATGCCTGCTGCCCGAATGGGCGATATAACAGCACACGGTGGAACCATTGTAATGGGGTCTCCGACGGTGATGATAGGGTAATAATTTCTAAATTTTAATTAATCAATTTTTCACTCATAACACAATTCACTTTTAAACTTTTACTACAATGGCACACAAGGCAACAATCAAAATTGATGGCGCAGATTTCGAAGTATTACATTGCTCATACAGCATGCACCAGCATGTAAACCCACATACCAACGAGACCACTTCGGAAGTATTTGGTGGTAATATTGATGTGACCATCGAAACCCGTAATGCCAATGCTAAAATCATCGAATTGATGACCCTGCAACACAAAGATGATATTAGTGGAGAGATTAAGTTTGTCAATCAAAAAGGCGAAGAACTACGCACTATCAAATTTAAACATGCCTCAGTCGTAAATTTCAGTGAAACCTTCAACCTGTCTGGTAGTGGTACAGGGAATCAAACTTTTACGATTTGTTCAAAAGAACTGGATATTCAAGGCCATGTTTTGAAATTATTGAGAGAGTAATGGCTTAAGCTGATGCTCCCAAACAATTTTATGGGAGCATCAACTCTCTAATAAGTAGCATATAAATCTTGATGGCAGTTATTGTTCGATTTTAGATTATCAATTAATTGATGTTTATTTAGAAACAATGGGAACACCTATTATTTTGGGATTTGGAGATGGTGAAAGTTTATCATCCATCAATACAATTACCGTTGGGGCAGGAATTTCATGGGGAAAGGTAACACTACCTTTTGTACCCTTATTATTTACACCCAGCAGAATAGCTGAAGTATTGGGCTCTCAAAATGGATATACTACTGGTCGTTCAGTTTTAACTAATCAAAACTTCTACGATCAAACTTATAGCAATTTGCCCTTAAGTTTCCAAAAAAAATTTTGGGGAACTCCTACAAAAATCGAAAAACCAGTAGGCGGATGGGCGATTGGACTGTCTGGAGGAGCTGTTATATCTTCGGCGGCAAAAGCGCTTATAAGTGTGTTAAGACCGATGGTGGGCCGATTATTATCAAGTATCAGCTTAGATGCAACCCAAGTGTCAGCCAGTCTTAATGCTCCTCTACACGGTATGAATGGTAGAGATATGTACAATTTGAATGAAGCCGAATTTGCAAGTTGTAATATTTTCTTTATCAATGCAGGTGTAGGTTGTCTTATGCAATCTTCATTGAACATTATATTTGTCGGTAACTTCCCTAGAATGGACATATCTAATCATGTTAATCCACTTACATTAATTGCACATATTAGTAATGTTTATTCTCAGTCGATTGCTTGGGCGGTTGTAGGAGATGCCGCCGCTGGGTTGATTTTTCCAGGAGCATCTATTTCTTTTATTTCGTCATAGATTTTCTAATACCTTCTCATCATGCCACCACCGACCAGTACTTTTACTTCAAGTCTTAATATAACCATTGATGGTATAACAATGATTACGCGGGTTAATTATCTACGTATCAATCAGCGTTTTGAGAACCACCATAGCTTTGAGGTTAGTGTTTCGCCTTCTATGTTGAGTGGTCAAACAGACAGACTTCGGAATATTGCTGATACAACAGTGGGCAAGCGTATTACAATCAACCTCTCCCAATCAAGGTCAGGAGAAGCTACTCAAAATAAT
The DNA here is from genome assembly GCA_041392315.1 of Spirosomataceae bacterium. Classification (GTDB taxonomy): domain Bacteria; phylum Bacteroidota; class Bacteroidia; order Cytophagales; family Spirosomataceae; genus Runella. Next base: position 133,945 of record JAWKMH010000014.1, read on the forward strand.
CTCTTTATTGGAGTTGTAATGGCAGTCAGATTGGTAAAGGGCAGAGCCAAACTTCCAGTTATCTTATTACAGGAGCGGGTCTTACTATGTTTTTATCTGTTGGTCCAGGAACACGGTCTTTTACAGAAAAAACTTTATCAGAATATTGTTACACCCATGATTCCGCCCAATTGGGGGATGTCTTCCTTTACCAATAATGCCGTTATCCCCTATGTGACTCAATACGAGGAAGATAAATTTCATTTTTCTTCAGCGTTTAGCCGATCGGTATGGCGAATGGTTTTATTACAATGGTGAAAAAATAATTTTTGGCAAAAGTGCACGCCCATCTGCACCAACTATTGCCTTGATACATAGCCGCAACCTATTTGATATGGAGTATGGCCTGCGTATCACCCCCGTTAAGTGGAAAACATCTTATTTTAATTATGAAGCATTTGATCGATTCGATGCCAATTCTTCAAATGAACAAGTAAGTGGATAAGTTCAATGGCTCAAATGATGCTTGATCGTTCAAGTGAAACTTTTGAAGATCAATCTCTCAATGAAATAGACTATACTGACTTTGTAACTGCAACAGATTTAAGTAATGCAGTCAAAGTTGAAAAAAGTGAAAGGGCAAATCAACTTGCCATCATTTCAGGAAGAACTCCAGAAATGGAACTCAAAATTGGGAATTTAATAAGTGTTACCGACCCAATTTACGAAAATGGAAGTGTAATAGATACAATAGATTACGGTACGTTTGTGGTTACTACGTTAAATCATTACATTGATAGCAGTGGTGTTTATCAGGCTCATTTTGAAGGAATACCACAGGACAGATATGCCACCTGTCAATTACCGTATCATACCCCGCAAAGCCTCTCACAAATAGGTATCGTAAGGGACACTGCCGACCCCTTAGAACTGGGACGCGTAAAAGTGCAATTTTGGTGGCAGGGGCGGCAGCAATTGAACCAGACCAACTGACCCCTTGGCTTAGGTAGCAAACGCTATGGCGGGGAAAGTCTAAAAGTTATTTTATTCCCGAAGTAGATGATACCGTTATGGTCGATTTTGAATACGGAAATCCTGATTTGCCTTATGTAGCAGGTAACTTATATGCTAATGACTCGGGACCTCGCCAACCTGGGCAAGAACTCTTTCGCGCTGATAATCACATCAAAGGTATTATTACTCGTAGTGGTAATCATATTATTATTGATGATACAGAAGGAAAAGAAAAAATTCAGATTTTTAACAAAGAAAATAAAAATAAAATAGAACTTTCCTTAGATGGAAGTCCTCATATAGATGTTCATAGTAATGGTACTATCAACATGACTGCCGAATATATCAATATCAAAGCCTCTAAAGAATTAATAATGGAAGGTAATGATTTAGTGGGTATTGGATCAGATAAATTAATTGATGTTTATTCAAAAGATATTGTTGAAGTAGCAAGTATTAATAAGACAGATTTACATTCTGATAGTGAAATTACAGTGAATGGAATGAAAGTAGAAGTAAAAGCAGATACAGATGTCAAGATTGAGGGATTGAACATAGAAGCAGAGGCACAAGTCAATGCAAAAGTGAAAGCTAATGTTCAACTGTCGCTCGAAGGAACTGCTTTATCAGAATTGAAAGGCGCAATGGTCATGATTAACTAACATGCCCGAAGACTATTATCCCATACCACCATCATTTGGTATGCTGATGAAACGGCAGCCATTGTCCGAAAAAATTTCGGTAGAGGAGTCTATTGTCCAAAACATATCGTTGTATTTGGCTTCAAAACAGAAAGAATATCATTTTGACCATCAATACGGCTGTATTATCCACGGATACGACTTTAGGCAGTTGAAAGATACCCCGAGTAAAGACCAAATCAAGCGGAGTGTAGAAGAATACCTACGTAAGTTTGAAAAGCGCATTATTATCAATCGGGTGGATATCGAAATCAATGACGTGGAAGAGCGCGTAGAAGGCGGTAATCCGCGTATTTGTCGTTATATTCAGATTGTCGTTGCCAGCACTTTGGCACAAACCCAAGAGAAACTAAAAGAAATGAAGTTTAGATTAGTGAGGTATTCGTAACCATGTACACCGAACCCCAACGATATAAAACCCGCGAACACATCCGGAGTGAAATGATTCGGGAAGTAGCGCGGCTATGGCATTACGATGAAAGTGAACTCGCCATAGAGAGTTTTGACCCTTTGGTGGGCATGTTGCTGGGGGCTTTTGCCACAGGTCTGGAGAATGTACACCATGAGTTAGACAATTCGCGTAGCCGAGTAGTGCAGCGGTTGGCGCAGCTACTTACGCCCGAAGTACTTACAGGGCCACAGCCTGCCCATGCCCTTATGAAAGTAGGGATTATTGATCCTAATTTCGATGTACTACCCGAGCACGCTTTCAGTCATAATGCGGCAGGGAAAGAGTTTTTCTTTTCCTCTGTCGGGCATTACACCTTGCATCAAGCCAAAATCAACACGGTTATTCTACAAAGTCGTATTCGCGAAATGATGCCGAGTGGCCCACCCAAGGAGTATTTTATGGATCAAGCCTTGCCTTTGGATGAGGTTTGGATAGGACTGGCCTTCAATGAAGACTTAGAACAACTCAATGACCTTATCCTTTTTTTTGATTGGCGCAACGACCCCTCGCGCTCCTTACATTTGAGCCGACTCTTAGACGTTCGTGTGTTTACAGATACGCAAGAGCTTCATGTAGCACAAGGATTTGTCAATAAAAAGCCCTTTGAAAGTCTTTTCGACGAAATAGGTGCTTCGGCAAGGATAGATAAGCTGGTACAGCGGCAGTATGAGGCACATGTATTGAGCATCAGTAGCCGCAATCGGCAAACAGAGGAAGATATACCCATTCAAAGCCAAAAGCGCAAATATCCTGAAGCCATTGCTACATTGCTTAAATCAGAGGAATTACTGCGCTATTTTCCACAAGAATTATTTTGGGTTAAACTCAAGTTTCCAGGGAGTCTATCGCCCGAAGTCCTCTCTCGGATGTATCTTGACCTCAATGCTTTTCCTGTTGTGAATCGCAGGGCTGTGAGTAATTTTCAAGAATTAAAAAACCTATTTAATGTCTTTCCGATTCGTACCGATGAAGGCGATTTTTTCTTAGATATGATGAGTGTAGAGGCCCCTTCCGGTACGAAATTGACCAATGTACAGCAATTTAGTAGAGACAATACGCATCAATATCTCTTGCGTCAAGGAGGAGTAGCACGCTTTGACGAACGCGATGCTTCCGAAATGTTGTCGTACTTGGTGGATTTACTACGCGACGAAGGCGCGATGTTTTCGGCTTTGGGGCGTGGCGAAATAGAAAACGATGTAGAGGAAATAAGAAAGCGATTGGAACGCATCAATAGTATTGTCAAAAAAGATAATTTTCAAAGCTGGTTTTTGAGTACCAAAACCACTGAAAAAAGTGGTCGCCTTCAAGTGCGCTACTGGACCACCAAGGCTGATGTTGCCAATAACATTGCTTTTGGAACAAAATTAGCCCGAGACCGTACCAATATTGCCTTTACCGACGACCAAACCGTATTGCTTACTACCACCAAAGGAGGGCAGCGGGCTTTGCAGGGAGATGATAACTTGCCTGTTTTCAAAAAAGCAATTCTCACCCGCGGACGTGCAGTAACCATGGAAGATTACAAAGCAATATGCTTTGCTGAATTGGGTGATTACCTAAAAAAAGTAGAAATTAGTAAAGGCTTTTATATAGGAGCCTCTCAATACCAAGGCTTGCAACGAACATTAGATATAAATTTAATTCCTAACCTCGCCAAGCCTTTATCAGCAGATCAGTGGAATGAGTACAGCGAAAAAATAAAACACCTATTAGAAAATCAATCCTCAGGTGTGCTACCATTGAGGGTATTGGTGAATGGTCAATAAGTTTGAAGAGTCAAATCTTGAAGGTTAATAGTCGAAAAAATGTCGCCAGAAGAACTCAAAATAGCTTTAGATCTATTGTCCGTTAAAAGACTGCGGGTGGAGGCTGTGGTAGATGAACTGATTGCCAATGGATTTTGCCAAAAAGAAGAAATAGTTATCTATCCCGAACGGTCGTCGGCATATTTTTATGAGCGCGATGTGTCGGAAATAGAGAGTGTTTTTAATCAACAAAGCGGTACTTCGTGGTTTAAAGTCAACACCCCCCGCGATGGCCTATATGATACGCTACCCGAAAGGCTTTTTCATCAACCTACTGGACGCGGAACAAAAGAAGAACAATGGCAGGAAATTAGGGCGGAAGAAGAGCAACAAGAAGAAGAAGCTCGTCAGTTTTTTTTGCCCTTTGACAATGCCATGCTTCATGAAAGAGTTCGTGTAGAGCAGTTTGAAAAACAAGCGCTTGCGGGGCAGGATAAAGGGTTTTTAAAAGAATTTTTGACTATTTTTTGGCCTGAAAATGAGGCTTTACAGTTGACGGATGCTCAACAAGCCTCCCTTTTTCAAATGACTACTATCGCTTATCAAGCTGCCGGAAATTTGATTTGGATGCAAGATTGTTTTGAACAACTATTGGGTGACACCGTCACTTTGTCTTATGAAAATATAGCTGATTGGCTGCCAGTCGAAAATACTTTTGCAGTTTTAGGAGAAGCCGCTTTGGGCGTTGATACTCTTCTCGCCATGCCGAAGGTAATAGATGAAAATCGTCGACTTAAAATTTCGATTGGACCTCTTTCATCTGCACAAATGAAAGCGTATATTCCTCATGCTAAAAACCAAAAGATGATTGATTTCTTATGCGGGTTGTTGGTGCCCATTGAATTGGACTGGCGTTTAGAATTACTAACTGAAAAAACGCAAGAAGGTTTTCACTTAAATCCAATGTCACTTTTGGGTTTTACAACAGTTTTATGAGTAAATTTATAGGAAATAATCAAGTTAATTAGGGTATAAAATGTCATCATCAACACTAATATTAATAATTGGAAATATTATGTTAGGGATTGCTAATCTTAGTATTGTGGCGTATCTCAAGTCATCAATGGTTTTCTCTAAAAAACTATTGATGTATGTTTTGACAATTTTTGCCTTATTTTCGGGCTTGGGGGCTATGGTTAGCCAGATGTCGTCGCTTCCATTGAGTTTCATGGTTTTTGAAGCGGGGGCATTCGTTTTAGGGATTGTTTTTTTGTTAACGGCTTACAAAACTTTTAGCACTTGGCTCGAACGTACTGCTTTTGCTCCAGGCTTTTGGCTTACTATCTCTTTTATGTTTTTTGGGATTGCTGGGTTTATTCTCACTTATTCACTACTTACTAAACAAACGAGTAACCTGACTCCCTATTTATCGTTAGGGGCTTTGCTGTATTTATTTCCTTATTTGTTTCTTCAATCCTACCATTTTTGGGTGGCCATTCCAGCGAGTGTTTACCGTAAGTGGTATTATCCACTCAACACCCGTGTGCCTGTGGTAGAATTAAGAAATACAATAAGAGTTAAGGTGAGAATTTTTAAAGAGCCTAATGCCACTATTGGCGAAGGGCACGAATTTGAAGCCCCGCAAGAGCGCCAATTGGGTGAGTGGACACACTACATGATGGATTTGTACAACACTAGAATAGATCCACAACACCCTATAGTTGTCCAAGATATGCAAACAGGAAAAACCTTGGGTTGGGTTTTTTATACGCCCTCTTTTTGGGGGTTATTTAAAACTTATTTTGACCCTGACTTGACCATTGCCCAAAATAACATTTCAACCAATACCCCTGTTGTGGCACGTTGCTACATCGACTAACGTATCATTATGGCAACTTCAAATACCAAACATTGGCCTATTAATTGGGTGGATGGGATGAAAATAACCAAAGACCATCTCATTGGAAGCGACTTAGCCGCTATTGATGCACAACGCGAAATAGCCCAAACACATCTAAACGCTCATACGTATGGTCTGTTGTATTCCAATGATAACCAAGTGACGCAGTTGATACAAAATGGCAACGAACTTACACTTCCCTTTTGTCGTGCGGTTACATTGGGAGGGGTACGTATTGAGTTCCTTCTTATGCCAATCAGCCTTCGCTTTCTTGCTCATTGGCGAGTATTCAGAATGAGCTAATGAATGAACGGAGCAGTGAGTTTTTGTCTTATTGGTCGTTGATCCCACTACCGTTGTTCCATTTGGCGAACCTAATCCTCAAGAAACACCACTTAAGGTTGCCTTACTGGATGCCTTCATTGCGGTTGGCTGTAGCCACGGCAGAGCATATACGTCAAAATACATCAGGATTGCATCATTTGGTGGTAGGAAAAATAAGAAAGGTAAATCAACAGTTTAGTCTGTTATCTGAATGGGAATATGTGCCGCCTTGCATGAGTGTAAGTGCGCACCCTACCTTGATGTGGTACTACGATCATTTTGATGCGTTGATAGGCCAAATTGATAAAAATGCCGAAACGACTGTACAGAATGTGTATTTGAAAGCGCAAGACGATTGGTCAAAAAATGTGGGAATATTGGCCCAAAAAGTCATATTGCATATAGCAGATACTTATGATGAGTATCGCCTGTTGATTCAAGAAGCTTCACCTGTTTATTTTGTAGAATACTTCGCTCGTTTTGCGCGAGTATTTATGGGGAACACTTCGGTGTTTGCCGCTAGCGCAACAAAGAATATATGTACAATTATTTTGGGCAACGCTTTGGCGTGACCAAGCCACCTTTGAAACAAAATTGAACCTTTTGGTAAAGGTGCAATACAACCACAACGATGTAGTTCCTGTGTTGGCACTCATTAAAGATTTTTTAGACAACCTCAATGCTATTTTTATCGAATTGAGTGGCCTCGAATTTGTCTATAAAGGCGATACCGATGGCGGCTATCGTGGCCGTGAACAGTATAGATAATATGAAACAAAAATGATAATGAGCAGATGACACCTTTTTTGAAATATCTTTTGGTCAGTTTATTCGTATTTGTGCTATTAACATTGTTTGGATTTAGGATTTTAAACCTCGTTCTGTAGGAGAAACGGCACTTTCAACCCAAACAGAACTTCAATTTACAACCGAAGCCCAACTCTTAGATACGCTTTATCGAACATTTAAAACGGCGATTAAAGGTACAGACCCTATTGCATTAGTACAAGCCAAAGGGAGTTTTCAAGGTAAACTGAGCGAATTCCAACAACGCCCGGCAGTTACTACAGCTACAGATACGATTTTTAGGCGTGTCATTCGTAATTACTATTCTGCCATGAAAATCAATGAGGAAGCTGTACAAAATCAAAAAACATTGATTGCTCAAAAACAAGAATTGAATGATAAAATAGAACAACTAACGCGCCTCAATCAACGATTGGAAGCGAGAATAGACATTCTTTCGACTCAACCGCCACCAGCAACCACACCGAAATAAAACCATCAGTTGAAACCGTACGCACGCCCCCGTTAGAACTTAGAGCAATGGAAGCATTAAACCAAGATTTACGAAAAACAGCGATTATTCACTTCTACATCTCCTATGCAGCCTTATTGGTATTACTGGGCGTAGCACTTTATCTTAATTTTCGTAAAATACCTGAATTAGCCCTTGAACGTAATCAATCTACAGCCACAGAAATTAATAATTTTTTGTTAGAAACCACTCGTTTAGATGATTACGTGCGGGTACTCACAAAGACCCCAAAGCCCTCTGCCAACCAACTACAAACAATATTTGGATTTATAACACAATTACAGGCACGCTACAACAAACCTATCTTTGGTGCGGTATTGAAAAGTTACGAGGCATTTGTGGGAGATTTGGGCAATGCTCGTAACCTCCAAGATGAAGAATGGACAAAATCTGTAATCAAACACAATCAATTGATAGAAGAAAAAAAACAATTGGAAGCGCAATTGCAACAACTCCTCCAACAAAGGTAAATCATGGTAAGACTCCTCTTTTGTATGTGCTTCTTTGTAATTCAACTCACAAGAGCGCAGACCATCACATTTGATGACTATAAAAGAAAAGCAGATGCCTGCTTTAAAACAGCGGACTATGCGTGTGCCAAACAGAACTATGAGCGCGCCTTGCGTATTCGTAATGAAGAGCCTTATTGCAAAGCACAACTTCAAAAAACCCTGAAAGCCATTGCAAGAAAAAACAGTGGACCTGTTACACCCAACGAAATACCTGTTGCTAAAAAAACAACGATGGGCAAATCTACAACGGTCGAATTTGTACTGATAAAAGGAGGTACATTTCAAATGGGGGATGACAAAGGGGCCGTAGATGAAAAACCTGTTCATACCGTAACGTTGGCAGATTTTCATGTAAGTACCAAAGAAGTGACTGTCGCTCAATTTCAATCTTATTGCAAAGCAACAGGCAAACCTATGCCTTCTACACCCAATTGGGGTTGGCAAGACAACCATCCTGTCGTGGGTGTTTCGTGGGAAGAAGCTGTATCCTACTGCGATTGGTTGGCCAAACAAGATGGTAAAAAATACCGCCTTCTTACCGAAGCCGAATGGGAATATGCCGCTTGTGGTGGCCCACTAAAAACCACTGTCTCTACCGAAGAAACAGGCTGGTATGCAGGTAATACCGATGCCGCAAGTACTAAACCTGTAGGTACAAAGAAAGCCAATGCCTTTGGTCTCTACGATATGGGTGGCAACGCTGCCGAGTGGTGTGCCGACTGGTACGGTAGAGAGTATTATGCCAATAGCCCTGCCACTAATCCTCTGGGGGCACCCCAAGGCACCCGGCGTGTAGTGCGTGGAAGAGCCTTTGGCGATGACCCTAAACCGCTCACTTTTCGATACAATTTGCCTCCCAAAAACAGGAATATAACTGTTGGCTTTCGGGTTGGGTATTAATAGACATGATGTAGATTTCATTTTTAATGTTAGCTTGCGCCTACAATGCAACTATATAACGATTGGGGTACATGCCCCCATATCATCTAAAAAATATGAAAGAAGAAAGATTGGCCGTACTTATTGATGCGGATAATGTACCCTATGCCAACATCAAAGAAATGCTCGAAGAAATTGCTAAAAATGGTACACCTACCATCAAAAGAATTTACGCCGATTGGACAAAACCTACCGTCTCGGGTTGGAAAGGAGTATTGTTAGAAAACGCCATCACCCCAATTCAACAATATAGCTATACCACAGGAAAAAATTCCAGCGATAGTGCCATGATTATCGATGCCATGGATATTTTATATTCCGAAAAAGTAGATGGGTTTTGTATTGTTTCGAGTGATAGTGATTTTACAAGATTGGCTATACGACTGCGAGAGGCAGGAATGAAAGTACTCGGGTTTGGTGAAAAAAAAACACCTCAGCCTTTTATAACGGCTTGCGATAAATTTATTTATATAGAAATATTAAAACCTGAATTGGAAGTTCAAACTGAAATCAAATCTAAAAAAAGAAGCAGCACCAAAAGTAAAGCCTCTCCTTTGAACAGAATAGATCAAGCGTTGATTAAACTTATTACGCAGAGTGTAGATGAGTTGTCGGACGAAAGTGGATGGACTTTCTTAGGCAATTTGGGCAATTATATTTTAAAGAAAAGAACAGACTTTGATCCCAGAAATTATGGATTTTCTAAACTTTTTCCACTTATTCAGAGCCTCAATAAATTTGAAATAGATGAACGAGAAACAGGCCAAAAAACATCAGGCACATCTATCTGAGAAATAAATAAAGTTTTGGTTTTACGAGGTTAAATAATGAGCTAATTCAATATTATTCTTCACATAGAGCGAAGGAGCTTTTCCCGTAAATTCGGTAAATTCTTTGATGAAATGGGATTGGTCGTAATAGCCGCTTTTGTAGATTAAGTCTTGCCAGTCAGCGATTTGCCAGCGTTTTTGAGCCAGTTGGTGACATAAAAAACCAACACGGCGAATACGCGCATAATACTTGGGACTTACGCCTACCTTTTGTAAAAACTTACGTTCAAATTGCCGACGGCAAACAAACAAATCACTCATTAAATCATTGATATTGACTACACCGTATTGATCCACAATCAGATTGGCTGCGTAATCGGTACGGTCTGGTTGTGTGTTTTTGCTTAGTAATTGAAGATTTAGAAATTGTTCGAGTAGTTCTATGCGTTCTGTATGAGAAATAGCCTCTTCTATTTTATCACTGTATTCATCTACTTGCCGTCCCAGCACATCGCGTAGATTGGCGCGTTCGTCTGAATACTCATACATTGGCAATCCAAACAAGCTGTTTAGCCCCGCAGGTCGAAAAACAATGCCCACCATACCGATTGTTCCTGACAATTGAAGCTGATAGCTTTTGGTAGCTTGGCCTGTAAGAAAATTTTTGGCAACCAACCCCCCATTCAATCTTTGAGAAGTAACCCGATAGGGTGTGCCATAATTGAATACCATCGAAGCAAAGCCGTTGGGCGGAGATTCAATAGTTAATGGACAGGAAAGGACTGTATTGTTTTCCCAAATAAAATAGCACTCCACATAGGGTTTTAGGTGTGTAGCAGGCAAAAACTTTCGGTAAAACATACGAAGAAAAGGCATGATTTACCGAAAGTTAAGAAAATTAGAGATAGACACAACGTTGTTTAGCGAGAAATGAGTAAACGGTCAAAAAATATCAGACTCCCGATAGCTGTGTTACAAAACTCTCATGGTTCCAACTGATTTTTAAATCACAGATTTTGTCGTTTTCATCGAAACGAAATACAAAAATATGATCGCTGTTAAATTTCAGACCTTTACTGGGTAAACCCATAAATTCTTTTTCTTGTGTACCAAAGATGGCTACTTTGCATACAATAGTATCGCCTTCGGCATACATGCTGTCCACGGTATTATCTAAATCGGGAAAGCAGTCCATGAGTAAGCTCCAAACGGCTTTACCAAATTCCTGAAATGTACCTTTGCCGTCGTCGCCCAATGGTTGAAAATGTGTGGTAGCGTTTGGAATAGCCAACTGAATCATCCGTTCAGTATCCATTTCTTGGTAAGCCGAGAAAAATTCGATGCAGGTACCTTTACGTGTGAGGTCGGTGAGGGTTTCGGTGGTAGTAACCATATACTAATAGAAATTTAGACCCTTTCGGGTGGGTGAAAAAATTTATTTAGGATAATTCGGGTGAGTTTTTACTTTTTTGATCTGCCGCAAGTGCCTGTCCACATGGCCCCACTGAAAAATCAAAACTTGGTGCATATTTCTTGGATTAGGTGTATTGGTAAACTCAAAATGAGCTCGTAAATCAGTTTGAGTCGTTTCAACAAATTTAAGATTGATGGCGTGATTTCGAAGAAACAACGCCAGATTGTTTTTGCCTTCTATAAAACCCATCGGTTTGGTATAATCGGCAGCATTGTGTTTGGCATCTTCCATGATAAATTCATGGTAGTAACTATCGGGCTTACTCGTAGCATTGAGTTCAGGCTGGGGTTTGTTGCGTGTACCAATACTGATCTCGCGGTTCCAAATAATTTCCCACAAAGCCAAATGCTCCACAATTTCGGCAATAGACCACCTATCGGCAGACTCGCGGAAAGACCACTGGGCGGCCGTAAGATTTTCCGTTTCTTTGATTAGCTCATCGCGCGAGCGTTTCATGTTGTCGAGTGTGTATTGACGGTCTGACTCTGTCCATAACTTGGTTTCTTGGGTGTATATAGGGTAAATAATGAATAAGAGTGATGCGAAAGTGAGAAGGTATTTTTTCATTCTTGTATTTGTTTGACGCTCCAAAGCTATATCATACACAGAGGTCATCATTGTAAAAATGCGACATTTTATCATTAATTTGCTTTGGCATATACTTCGCGTAGCTTCCCGTCCCAACCTTCTTGGATGAGTTTGCCGTCCTTAAAAGAAATTTTATGGGTTTCGGATTTCCCCCTTCGACTCATATCCCATGTCCAGAGTTCATTGGTTTCTGATAAAACTTTGCCATCAAACTGATACCTAACAATCCCACCGCCATCAAAATTTTTGGTATCGGGGTTGTAGTAGGCATATACGCAGTAAGGGTAAGCATAAATTTTCATCATCGTAAAATTCTTATATTTGCCTTCTCCAAAACGACTTGTTCCGCCCCAATAGCCTTCTTGCATGAGCCAAACACCCTCTAAACCTGCATTTTTAAGGGGTTCGTTGATGCTTATACGTTCCCTAATTTCATCCACTGAGTAATCTTTGTATTTGTCGGAGTTGAGTTTGCCATATTGACGAAACTCCTTGGCGTTGATTTTATAATCCATCATTAGACTTGTGCCTACAGCTGTGGAATCCCATGAATAGAAATCAACATGTTCGATATATTTACCATTTTTGAGGGTGTAAGTTCCTCCACATAGGCCATTGACCTCCTTGTTGCCTTTTTTTAGTCCACCCGAAAACCAGTAACCGTCCATGAAAACCTTAATAGACAGCCTATCATCAGCCTTTGTCCAGTTTTTGGCAGTGCCATATTTCATTTGACTCATTTTATACACCCCGTTGAGTTTGCTCAATGGGTCATCGCCCACAAAAGCGTGTAGTGATGCTATCATAGAGACCAAAAGTAGCTTTTTCATCGTCTTTATCAGTTTAGTTTGACGATTCAAAACTATTGCTTACATAGAGGTTATGATTGTAAAAATACGACATTTTTGGGGTAGAAAAATGCCTTACATCAATCGCTACTCACACCCCAGTATAGCTAAAAGGCGAAATAGCTCGTAGTTCTTCTTTGATGGCATCAGATACATCCAATCCATCAATAAATTCGGCCATGGTGTGGGCCGTTATTTTCTCATTTTTACGTGTGAGTGCCTTAAGTGCTTCGTAAGGCTGTGGGTAAGCCTCGCGGCGCAAAATGGTCTGAATGGCTTCGGCGACTACCGCCCAGTTGTTTTCTAAATCGGCATAGAAAGCCCTTTCGTTGAGCTCGAGTTTATTTAGGCCACGCAATAGTGCTTTTAGGCCAATAAGGGTATGAGCCAGCGGTACACCTAAGTTGCGCAATACAGTAGAGTCGGTCAAATCGCGTTGGAGGCGAGAAATCGGCAACTTGGCTGCCAAATGCTCAAAAATAGCATTAGCGATACCCAAATTCCCTTCTGAATTTTCAAAATCTATGGGGTTTACCTTGTGGGGCATAGCCGACGAGCCGACTTCGCCTGGTTTGATTTTTTGTTTGAAATACTCCATAGACACGTATGTCCAAATATCCCTATCCAAGTCTATCAAAATGGTATTGAGGCGCTTGAAAGTATCCATCAATGCCGCCATCATGTCGTAATGCTCGATTTGGGTCGTGAGTTGACTACGTGAAAGCCCCAGATGATTGTTCACAAACTGATTCCCAAAATCCACCCAATTAATGTCGGGATAGGCCACGTGGTGCGCGTTGAAGTTGCCCGTAGCTCCGCCAAATTTGGCTGCAAAAGGTACGGCTTTGAGCATCTCCAATTGTTTTTCTAATCGTTCCACAAATACGCCTATTTCTTTACCCAAACGGGTAGGCGAGGCGGGCTGCCCGTGGGTACGCGCCAACATCGGAATCAATTTCCAATCTTCAGCCAACGCCTTCAATCGGGTGATTACTTGCTCAAAGGCAGGTAGCATTTCACTTTGAAGCGCGTCTTTGAGTGAGAGCGGTATGGAGGTGTTGTTTACATCTTGCGAAGTCAGACCAAAATGAATAAATTCTAAAAAACTGTCTAACTGCTTATCTTTGAGTTTTTCTTTGATAAAATACTCTACGGCCTTTACATCATGGTTAGTGACCGCTTCGATTTCTTTGATACGAAGCGCGTCGGCTTCTGTAAACTGTCCATACAAAGCCCTTAAATCAGTGTAGAGAGACTTGTCAAAACTTGACAATTGAGGCAGGGGCAATTCGCAAAGGCTGATAAAATACTCGACCTCTATGAGAATACGGTAGCGAATCAGCCCAAATTCTGAGAAATAAGGTGCAAGATTTTCAACTTGACGACGGTAACGCCCGTCTATGGGTGAGAGAGCAGTAAGTGAATTTAATAGCATAGGATGATTTCTAAAACACAAAGGTACACCAACATCGGGAAAAAGTTGGTAGAAAAAATACTAAAACGCTTTTAAAAAGTAGTAGCACTACCAAAACTTCCAAGAAATGAAACTTACTGCTTTTGCCATTTTGTTAGTCATGTTCATTTTGTCAATAGGTGCAAACACCCCAACTACGCCTACTCCTTATGCTACCAACAATTGGCCTGAATACAACGGAGATGCAGCCCGAAGTCATTTTTCTGCTTTGACACAAATCAATGCACAAAATATAAATCAGCTAAAAATGGCGTGGACATATGTCTCTGGTGGCGCTGATACGGTATTCAATCGTACCCAAATACAGTGTAATCCCATTGTGATAGATGGAATTTTGTATGGTGTTTCAGCTAATACCCAAGTTTTTGCACTTAATGCCGCCACAGGAAAAGAACTTTGGAAATCGAATCTGACCGATACCGAAGGGACCACCAGTAGAGGGGTAACCTATTGGAGTGAAGGAATGCAGAAAACTATCTTTTTGGGTGCAGGAAAATGGCTATATGCCTTTGATGCCCATACTGGTCAGCCTCGTGTCTCTTTTGGTGAAAAAGGACGAATTGATCTCAAAGAAGGAATAGAACGCCCTAATGCTGACGATTATGTGACCGCCAATACCCCCAACACTATTTATAAAAACCTGATTATTGTAGGTGTGCGAGTTGCAGAAAGCGAAACGGCTTTGTTGGGAGATATTCGTGCATATGATGTGCGGACGGGTAAAAAAGTATGGACGTTTCGTACCATTCCGCAAAAAGGAGAGTTTGGCACAAATACTTGGCCAACCAATGCTCGTCAAAAAATAGGAGGAGCCAACGTATGGGCAGGTATGGCTATTGACCGTGAACGAGGTATTGTGTATGCGCCCACAGGTTCGGCAGCTTTTGACTTCTATGGGGGCAATCGTAAGGGAGATAATTTGTTTGCCAATTGCCTTTTAGCTCTTGATGCCAATACGGGTAAAAGGTTATGGCATTTTCAGTTGGTTCACCACGATATTTGGGATCGTGATTTGGCAGCTCCACCCAATTTAGTCACAGTAACTCATCAAGGTAAACGCATAGAGGCAGTCGCTCAAATTACCAAACAAGGCTATATTTTTGTATTTGACCGTGTAACGGGTAAGCCCTTATTCCCGATTGAAGAACGGAAATTTCCTACCAATGGTGTAGTAGGCGAGTATCCCGCTGCCACACAACCTATTCCGCTCAAACCCACTTATTTTACGCGGCAAAGTTTTACAGAGACAGACATCAATTCGTTTGCAGCAGATCGCGATTCGCTGGTCACGCTCGTTCGACAAGCTCGTACGGGGAGTGCTTACATCCCTTTAGGAAAAGAAACAACCATTTTTTTCCAGGTACAGATGGGGAGGGCATTGGGGAGGAGCAGCCACGTCGCCTGAGGGGATTTTATACAATTCGGCCAAAGAAATCCCTGTTTATACCTCTTTAATCCCTAAAAGACAAGAAGCAAAAGGGGCCTTGATGACAGGCAATAAACTGTATCAGCAAAATTGTGCGGCTTGTCATGGAGCAGATTTACGGGGAAATCACGACGGGTCGTACCCGTCGCTGGTTGGTATCAATCAAAAGATGCCCTCCAAGCTTATAGATAATCTACTCAAAAAAGGACGTAACATGATGCCTTCGTTCGTTCATCTTTCTATCGAAGAGCGTGCTGCCATTATCGATTTTATTTTTCAAAAGAAGACACCAAAGCAGTTGTTAGTACCCAAAAAGGTAGTTTACCTTATCAACATACGGGCTACAACCGTTGGTATGACCGCAACGGATACCCTATCAGTACGCCACCTTGGGGAACCCTTACAGCTACCGACCTCAACACAGGCGAGCGGCTTTGGCAAGTGCCGTTGGGTGAGTATCCTGCCTTGACAGCCAAGGGAATCCCGATAACAGGCACCGACAATTATGGAGGAGTGGTCATAACGGCCAGCGGTTTATTGTTTGTAGCGGGGACACCCGATGAGCGTTTGCGCGTATTTGATATGAAAACAGGCCAACAACTGTGGCAAGCACAGCTCCCCGCAGGAGGATACGCCACCCCCAGTACCTATTCAGTTGATGGAAAGCAGTACCTTGTGATTGCTTGTGGTGGTGGCAAACTCAAAACCAAATCTGGCGATAAATATGTGGCTTTTGCATTACCGTAAGTTATTTTTGTATTTATTTGCGACTTTGCTAATAATCCTAACTTAGACCCTTCCTACGTCAGGGTAACAACCCTTCTTCTGTCAGGGGACAAGGGACTCTAAACTCGGAACTCACAACTCTAAACTCATAACTAAAAATGACTCCTTCTCCTTTTTTGGGCGAATTGCTCGGAACACTCGTATTGATTTTACTCGGCAACGGGGTAGTTGCCAATGTAGTATTAAAAGAGACTAAAGGCCACAATGCTGGCTGGATAGTGATTACCACGGGTTGGGCTTTCGCCGTTACGATGGGCGTATTTGTTTCTAAAGCCTTTGGAGGCTATGATGCCCATCTCAATCCTGCCGTAACTATTGGCTTTGCTGTTGCTCAAAATGAATATAGCAAGGTCATGAATTATGTAAGTGCCCAAATGATAGGTGCTTTTTTGGGGGCGGCTTTGGTTTGGCTTTACCACTTGCCGCATTATGCCAAAACCGAAGATAAGGGCGCAAAACTCGCTACTTTCGCAACCGACCCTGCTATCAGAAACACGCCTTCCAATTTCTTCAGTGAGGTTATCGGTACCATGGTTTTATTGATTGGCATTAAAGGCATTGGTGCTGTTACAACGGGTTTAGGGCCTTTTGCGGTAGGTATTTTAGTATGGGCCATTGGCCTTTCTTTAGGTGGAACTACGGGCTACGCCATCAATCCTGCCCGCGACTTAGGCCCCCGTATGGCTCATGCCCTCTTGCCTGTTGCTGGTAAAGGTAGTTCTGATTGGAGCTATGCCTGGATACCTGTAGCTGGGCCTATCACGGGGGCCATTTTAACTGGGTTGTTGTTGTTGTAAAAATAGCAATTGGGCATGGACAACTAACTTCGAACTTCTGTTTTTCAAACAATCTTTTTTGCTCTTTCAAAGGGAGTATCTTGGAGAAATTTGTTGTTTTAAGCCCATCTTCCAAACACTGGTCAATTTTTACTAATTTTGGCTATTCAAATAATGCTAAAATTCTAAAAAACCAAACGCGAACTGACCATAGTCGAACGCTGATGATTTATGAAATACCTCCTCACTATTGGATTGAGTAGCCTACTGTGGGCTTGCAATTTTTCTTCTGAAGATATGTTTGAAAAGGGAAAGGATTTGATGAAGAAAGGAAAATTTCGTGAATCACTACCTTTTCTCAACAAAGCCATTGAGCGCGATAACGGCAATTATGAAGCACTCAATGCCAGAGGGGTGGTTTATTATGAACTCAAAGAGTTTTCCAATGCGTTGCTCGACTATGAGCAGGCTATAAAATTAAAGCCAAACGACTATCGGCCTTACTACAACCGTGCTTTGTTGAAAGTAGCTCAAAATAATGTAGAAGGAGCATTAAAAGACTATGCTGAAGCCGTGAGATTGGATACGCGCAATGCCGAAATTTTTGTCAATAGAGGACAACTTTTGGCTGCTATGGGGCAAGACGATGCTGCCATTCGAGATTTTGATCAAGCCATTGCGCTTGATCAAAATAACACCTTGGCCTTATATAATCGAGGCAATCTGTTGTTTCAAAAAGGCGACTTTAAACGGGCCATTGAAAATTTTGAAAAAGCTGTAAAAATAGACCCCAAATACGGAAAGGCATATCATGCTTTGGGGATTGCGCTGCTGATGCAGCAGCAAAAAGACATGGGATGTATTCATCTCAAACAAGCCGCCAAACTCGGTTATCCATCAGCCAAAACTTCGATTGAGCAGTATTGTAATTAAAAAAAATGCGAGTGTGGTAGTTCCGAGTGGTGAGTCCAAAACTCGGAACTACCACACTCGGAACTATACTACTCGGAACTAATAGCAAAACTAAGCTGCCGCTTTACGGCTTTTCATCCAGAAGAATAAAACAGCGAAAGCCACAATCAATATACCTGGAAATAAGACCATGGTACTAAGCGTCTGCTGACCAGCGGCGAGTTCCAATGCATCGCCGGTTAAACCAGCTGTAGCTTGTTCTGCACGAGCGTTATCAATCCATTTTCCTATAATAGGTTGGAAGATTGAACTTGAAAACATACCAATACCACCAATGACAGACATACCAAAAGCACCACTCGCAGGAATTTTTTCTGCTACAAAACCTAACATATTTGGCCAAAAGTAGGCAATCCCACAAGCATAAATAATAGCAGCCACATACAAAACACTCCCTGTCATGGAACTATACATATACAAGCCAATAGCAGCAAGAATGGCGGACCCTAACAATACGCCTGTTTGATCAAGTTTATGAACAATGGGGCCTGCAAAATAGCGTGCTACAGCCATCGTTCCTGTGGTGAGTGCCAGCAAAAACATAGGATTGGCTCCACTTTTCCCCAAAATTAAATCAATCCACTGTTGTGGCCCAAATTCTGAGATGGCAGTCAAGGCCATACATACAAACATAAAAAGGAAGAGAGGAGATAACATAGCCTTAAAGTTCTCACTTAATGAAGTAGCAGCTTTGACTTTGGCCTTTGGAAACTCTTGACCCCAAAATAAATAAGCATAAATTAAAGTAGGAATCATAATCACCCAAATTTGAGTTTGCCACGAAGCACCTGCATCTGTCAAGAATTTTGAAATTAAAGCACCGATAACAATACCACCAGGAAACCACATATGAAACCTATTGAGCATGGTGCTCATTTTGTTGCCTTCATAAGTGTCGGCAATCATAGGATTACAGGCAGCTTCAGTACAGCCATTACCCAAGCCAATCAATAGTGTTGAAATCAATAATACAACATAACTGCCCCCTGAAAAGATAGTGGATAAAATACCAACAGCATGTGCAAACAAGGCAAATTGCATGATTTTCTTTGCGCCTACTGTGTGATAAATAAGCCCTCCAACAATCATTGAAATTGGAAAACCTAAGAACCACATCTGATTGATAGTGCCGAGTTGTTCGGCGGTAAAGCCATATTCTGTACCCAATTGAGCAAGAATCCCCGCCCGAATACTAAAAGAAAAAGCAGTAGTGATGAGCGCGAAGCAGCTACCATTAAAAAGCCTGGATTTGTTAATCATTGTTGTAGAAAGTTTGGTTAAAGGTTAGATAAGATAATACGTAACATGTACGCAAAGTAGGATTTGTTTTTTTTTTACCCAAACTTCGTGAGAAAAAGGCTTTTTTTTACTTTCATTTGTGATGGAGTGAAATATGACTAAATCATAATTAATAAAATACGAAACTAAAAGACTCGGAACTAAAAAATTTATGGCAAGAAAAATAAGAATGGGAATGGTTGGGGGTGGCCGTGGAGCATTCATCGGAGGCGTTCACCGCATCGCAGCCGCTATTGATGGTGAAATCGAATTGGTCTGTGGTGCTTTTAGCTCTACTGCCGAAAAATCAAAAGCCTCAGGGGAGGATTTGATGCTCGACCCTGCACGATGTTATGGCGACTTCAAAGAAATGATCCAGAAAGAAAAGCGTCGTAAAGATCGCATTGATGCTGTTTCTATCGTTACACCCAACCATATGCACTATGCTCCCGCTAAAATGGCCTTAGAAAATGGGTTTCATGTAATATGCGACAAGCCTGTTTGTTTTAGCCTTGCAGAAGCCAAAAAGCTCAAAGAAGTAGTGGACAAAACAGGGCTGACTTTTGCGCTCACCCACAACTACACTGGCTACCCCATGGTCAAAGAAGCACGTGCGCTGATTAAAAATGGGGTTTTGGGACAAATCCGAAAGGTGGTGGTAGAATATCCACAAGGTTGGTTGTCTTTTCCGATTGAGCGCGAAGGAGCCAAACAGGCCGAATGGCGGACTGACCCCAAACGCTCTGGCATTGCAGGGGCTGTGGGCGATATTGGTACACATGCCGAGAACCTGGCCGAATACATCACGGGACTGAAAATAACTGAATTATGTGCCGATGTAAGCCGCGTGGTAGAAGGCCGTGTACTCGATGACGATGCTAATGTGCTGCTTCACTTCGACAATGGTGCCAAAGGAATATTACATTGCAGTCAAATCTGTAATGGTGATTTGAATGGTCTCAATATCAGGGTGTATGGTGAGTTGGGGACACTCCAATGGCACCAAGAACGGCCCCAGTATTTGCAACATAAAACCACTGAAGGGCATCAGATATACCAGCCCTCTGTTGGTAAATTATCAGACTCCGCCAATGCCCACACCCGTATTCCCTTTGGCCACCCCGAAGGCTATTTGGAGGCTTTTGCCAATGTGTATCGCAATTTTGCCCGCACGGTTCGCAAGCGGATGAACGGCGAAGAACCCAATGAGTTTGATCTCGATTTTCCGACCATTGATGATGGTATCCGTGGTATGCAGTTTGTCGAAACTGTCATTGCTTCAGGCAAAAGCAATAGCAAGTGGGTGAAGTTTAAGGGATAAATGGTTGGCTGCGTTTCATTTAGTGATTTGTGGTTTTATGATTTAGTGATTCATAAAAATTAAGTTACAAATGAACTGCCAGCGCACCAAATCATAACTCGCTTGCTCACAAGCAATAAATACACAGATGGAAAACCGACATTATTTACCCAAAGAAGAGTTTGCTGAGCAAATGTATCATCGATTGAAGCACTTTGGGCTTAGATGTATTCCTGTTTGCGATAAATTGTTTGTCAAAACTTCACCTTCTGCTAAAAATATTGCAAAACAACTCAGTAGGAGCTCCGCTTCTACTTGTTTCCAATTATCGCGCTGCGAAAAGAGCGAGAAGTAATAGGGAGTTTTTTGCAAAGCTTAGTATTGTGATTGAAGAGTTAGATGAAAGTATAGGTTGGTTAGAATATAGCATTGATGCTGGATATTTTTCCAAAGACAAGTTAGAATCGCTCACAAACGAGGGTTATCAGTTGCTTCAAATATTAGCAAAATCTCGAAAAACGGTTGGGGAACAAATTAAAAACAAAGAAAATTGAGAAATATGGAATAATCACCAATTCATAAATCACCACTCACTAAATTTAAAAAATGAAAACCATCAAAGGACCCGCCGTATTTTTGGCGCAATTTATGGGCGATGAAGCCCCTTTTAATTCTTTAGATACTATTGCCAAGTATATGGCTGATTTAGGTTATAAAGGTATTCAAATCCCAACTTGGGATAGCCGTTGTATTGACCTCAAAACCGCCGCTGAATCTAAAACTTACTGCGACGAATACAAAGGTAAACTTGCTGATATTGGTGTAGAAATCACAGAACTTTCTTCGCACTTACAGGGGCAATTAGTAGCCGTACACCCTGCCTACGACCCTATGTTCGACGGCTTTGCTGCCCCCGAGGTGCGCAATAATCCTGCTGCTCGTACCGAATGGGCTGTCCAACAACTCAAGTGGGCGGCCAAAGCCTCTCAAAATTTAGGATTGACCTCGCACGTTACTTTCTCGGGGGCGTTGTTGTGGCCTTTTTTGTATCCTTGGCCACAGCGGCCTGCAGGCTTGGTCGAAACAGGCTTTACCGAACTCGGCAAACGTTGGAAACCTATTTTGGATGCTTTCGATGAAGCGGGTGTAAACGTAGGCTACGAACTGCACCCTGGCGAGGATTTGCATGATGGTATCACCTTTGAAATGTTCTTAGAGTCTGTAGGCAATCACCCACGGGCGGGTATCAACTACGATCCGAGCCACTTTATTTTACAACAACTTGATTATCTGCAATTTATTGATTTTTATCACGAACGTATTTTTGCTTACCACGTCAAAGATGCTGAATTTAATCCGACAGGCAAGCAGGGTGTTTATAGTGGCTTTCAGGGCTGGGCCGACCGCGCTGGGCGTTTCCGTTCTTTGGGCGATGGCCAAGTGGATTTTAGTGGTATTTTCTCCAAACTCTCTCAGTATAACTACGATGGTTGGGCAGTGTTAGAATGGGAGTGTTGTATCAAATCGCCGACACAGGGCGCAGCAGAAGGCGCACCATTTATAGCAGATCATATCATCGAAGTAACAGCCAAGGCTTTCGACGATTTTGCAGGTGCAGGAAGCGACGAAGCCTTCAATCGTAAAGTATTGGGACTTTAGATAATCAGCGTTAATCTTAAAAAAGGGGATTTGACAAAGCCAAATCCCCTTTTTTAAGACCATCAATGAACAGATTTACTTCCTATTAGGGCGACCGGGATGTGCCTCACCACGGTGGCAAGTGGTGCATCCTACCCTCGGCTTACGGTCTTTGGTGGCATACGAAGGCATGGTGCCAATCAAGTCATCGTTAATCTTGCCCACCATCGCTACCATATCGCGTGCAATGGCGTGGTCGTGCTTTTCTTCTGAGGCCCAGTCGTCCACATTGTGGCAATGATTACAACTTACTCCAAGGGCTTTACTCCATGCATTTTCCATGATACCTATCACTTGCTCTGCTGGACGACCTTTGAAGATTTTGATGTTTTTGAATACATCTTCTGCATTATTTTTTTCTTTGCCTGCAATAAATTCCTTGACCATCTTAGCATATTTAGCGCGGTCGGCGGCAAGGCTATCTTCACGTGCATCTGCAGCCGACTTGGGTGCGTTTGGTGAAGGAGTCAAAGCAACCAACGACACAATCGCCGTGATTGCAAAAAGAGCTGTAATCCATTTTTTCATGTTAAAAAAGAGGTTAAATAGTTCTAAAAACAAACTTAGGAAAAAAGTGAATGTTTGCGCTATTTTAGGCAGAAATTTGTTTTAGATTGCCAGTGTTAACTTATCTCGAATTGATTGTATCTACTGGTGCATTAGGAACACGTATGTCTTCATCAAAAGAAGGAGGAAGTAGATAAAGTGAGTCGTTGGATACGTCAGTAGAATCTGATTGCTGCTCAATGGGCGATGAAGGCGCACACTCTTTGTAAGGCTTCACTATGGTAATGGTTGGTTTGGGAAAGGGCCCTCGTACATAGCCAATGGTATTGTCTTCATATACTTTCTCTAAAAAACGACCGACTAAAGGCAAGGCTGTCTTGGCTCCTTCCCCCAGATTGGTGCTTCTGAAGTGGATACTGCGATCGTCGCCCCCTACCCAAGCGCCCACCACAAGGTCTTTGGTTACCCCCATAAACCAGCCATCAGAATTGTTGGAGGTAGTACCTGTTTTACCTCCGATTTCAAAGCCATTTTTAAATAAACCGCCAAATGTCCAAATATTTTGAGAAGTACCTCCAGGTTCTTGAATTCCTCCTTTGAGCATATGTACCATCAAAAAAGCAGATTCTTCGCTGATAACTTGCTTACTTTGAGGAACAAAGGTTTCGATGACGCTACCGTTGGCATCTTCAATGCGAGCCACAACAATAGGGTCGGTATGGCGACCATGATTGGGGAATACCGAGTAAGCCGTAACCATATCGAGTAAAGACACATCAAAAGGCCCTAATCCGATAGAAGCTACCGCTTTGAGTGGAGTACTAATTCCCAATTTATGGGCATAATTGACTACCGACTGCGGGCCAATGGTATTGGTCAGGTGCGCCGTTACAGAGTTGATGGATCGTGCCAAAGCACGACGTAGTGTAAGCTCTTGGTAACTAAAGCCACCTGTAGAATTTCTGGGTCGCCAAATACGGGTGGTATCTCGTCCATTGATTTTTTCTTTTACTTCAACTTGAAAAGGCTCGTCCCTTACTTTATCACAAGGCGACATATTGAAGGCTGTACTGTCAATGGCCGCGCAGTAAACAAAGGGTTTGAATGTAGAACCTGGCTGCCGTTTCCCTTGTTGAACGGCGTCGTACTTGAAAAACTTATAATTCAGCCCGCCCACCCAGGCTTTTACCTGCCCCATATAAGGATCCATGGCTACCATGCCTGTACGTAAGATACGTTTGTAATAGTTCAACGAATCCATCGGGCTCATGACTACTTTCTTTTCTTTGCCCGATTTCCAGTCATAAATCGTCATGGTATCTTTTTTGTTCATATAATACCAAATGGAATCTTGACGAGCAGCAGTATCCAACTGGGAAAACCGTTTTGAAAGGTTTTTATAGCGATTGGTACGTTTGGCCACATCATTAAGAAAATTAGGGATTTCAATGCCTTTCTCATCGCGCCAGGGGTTTTCGTTGCGCCAATGATTTTCAAAGGTTTGCTGAAGCATCCTCATTCTCTCTTCTACAGCAGCTACGGCATGTTTTTGCATGCGCGAATCAATGGTCGTGTAGATTTTAAAACCATCGGTATAGGGGTCGTAGTCATTTTTTTCTCCCCATTTTTTCATAAACTCTTCTACACTACCTTTGAAGTATTGATAAATGGCATTTTCGCTGTCTTCATCATTGGTACTTTCAGCCGTCAGACGGAGATCAATTGGGAGTTTTGTGAGCGAATCGGCAACGGATTGTTTCAAAAAATTGTATTTAACCATCTGGTTCATGACCGTATTTCTACGTTCAAGCGAGCGGTTGTAGTTCTTTTTGCTCAAGGAAGGGTTATAAGTGGTGGTCGCTTTTTGTAGTCCTACCAAAACAGCGGCTTCTTGTAGGTTCAACTCAAAGGGCGATTTGTTAAAATAATACCGAGCTGCCGTTTTGATACCATATGTATTGCTGCCATAGTCCACGGTGTTGAAATACATCGTTAGGATTTCTTCTTTAGAAAAATTTCTTTCTAAACGAATCGCTGTGAGCCATTCCTTGGTTTTATAAACCAAGGTACGCACCAAAGGCACCGAACCTAAAAGCCCACGCGCTGCCTTTCTACGTGTACGGAATAGTTTTTTGGCCAATTGCTGTGTAATTGTGCTCCCTCCCCCACGCTCTCCTCCTTTGAATACGCCAACGGCTACGCCCAAAAGGGCTCGAGAATCAATGCCCGAGTGTTCATAAAATCGAGCATCTTCAGTGGCTATCAGGGCTTTAACAAGATAAGGCGATAGGCTGTCATAATCAACAGGTGTGCGATTTTCGGTATAAAACTTACCAATAAGTACACCATCAGCCGAGTAAATTTCGGAAGCTTGGGCTACCTTGGGGTTTTGGAGATCTTCTACACTGGGCATACTGCCACAAAGCCACAGAAAATTGGTTTCGACACAAAATATATAAAAAGCCGCGCTAAGCAGTCCATAACCTAATATTTTCCAAGCAGTAATAACAGGACGATAATAAGGAGAAGTAACATCCACACGCGCATAATAGGCGGCCCAAAACCTGTCCTTGGCCTGCTCATACTTTCCCAACCAGCCTTCTAAGGTTTCTTTTCCTACTATTTTGCCTAACAAATTATATAGGATTCTTAATAACCAATGTGTTATCTTTTAAAAGGGCTAATTACTTTTTGCCAAAGGCCGTTTAAGTTTTTCAAAAATGCCTGCATGACTGATTTCTGAATGAGTTTTGGGGTCAAATATAGGATTATTGGGATAAATCAAAAAATGCAGTCTATTATAGAATAGATTCTCTAAAAGGTTAATTTTGAGGAATCACATCCACTTCTACAGCGAGGGTATGCTTTCCTGAACTAAAGATGATTCCCTTCAGCGGGGCTACATCGCTATAATCTCGCCCATATGCCGTAATGATATGCCTTTCTTGAGGAATGAGGTCGTTGGTAGGATCAAACTCACACCAGCCCATATTGGGAATAAAAACCGATATCCAAGCATGTGAAGCATCCGAACCCTGAAGTTTCTTTTTACCAGGTGGTGGTGATGTTTCAATATAGCCACTGACATAACGTGCTGGGAAACCCATACTTCTTATGCACGCTATGGCTAAGTGGGAAAAATCTTGGCAAACTCCTTTTCGCTCTTTTAATACAGTGGAAAGGGGGTATGCACATTGGTAAAATGTGAGTCAAAATCAAATTCTTTGAAAATTTTATGACATAGATTTTTGACACACTCAAATAAAGAGAGAGATTCACTGAAAGCACTTTTGGCAAATGATTGAATGTCGTCATCCCAAGAGATAAAGGGCTGGGTAAGATATATTGGAGCAAATCTACCTTGACTGAGCGATTGCTCCATATAAAAGTATGTGCTTCTTGACAAGAAAGAGAGAAACGAGGGTCAATCATCATTTTTGGCAAACTTTCGATGTCACTTTGCGCTTCTACAATGAGTTTTTGATGTGAAATATCAATTGAAAAATAATGTAATGTATTCCCAAAAAAATCAATTCTTGCTATCAAATCTAATGGAGTTGGTGTAATGTGTAAATTAAAATCATGACAAATTTGTCCTGCTAAGGTACGAGGTTGGAGGCAAACCAAGCTATGGTAAGTATTGACGGGGCTTAAATAGCTGTACTTAGTTCGATGGGTGAGCTTATATCTCATGAGCATCATTATTTTCTACGCTTTCTACCAAAACATTTTGAATGACCGTATGTGCAAAATAAGCGTTGGTTAAATGAATTGTAACCGATGAAATATGTTTGGCGACTTCGGAAAGTAATCTGTCTAAGTTTCTTCGAAATGAAATAGTAGATTTACTGATAGCTAACTGAGAAATATCAGCCAACTTAATTTTAGTAGAAGCTTCTAAGACCGCTTTTTGTGCTTCATTTAGACGATCTGATGAATCAATTTTGGGTAATTGAGCAAGACATACTGCCAAGGTATCTAATTGATAAGCAATAGAATAAGGTAGTTTTTATCTAATAAAACCATGTCAAGCATAGTTTCAAGGCTAAAATTAGTTTTGTAAAGCTGCCTGTAATAAACCAATAAATAATGATTGGTCAAGGCAGCTTCAATCAATTCATTCTCGACATTTTCTTCTGTTTTAAAACTAAAAAAGGCACGCAGAATACAAATGTGGGATAAAATTCTTTCAATTAATTTTCCAGATTCTAGTAAATAATATCCTCTATCGCGTGGCATAGATTCGGCTTGAATACCATAGAAAGTAAACAAACGGATATGTAGTTTATCCAACACGTTTTGAGTACTATTCGGATTGTTAGTATCAATGGTTTGGATTTTTTTTAAGCTGTTTTCTACTAAATTAAGTACACGGCGTGTATCATGATTCCATTTGTCGCTTACTGATAGAACATTGTGTAAGAAAGAAGATAAGCTGGCAGCTACACTTCCTAATTTTTGATTATTTTTGATTAATTCACCAATTTCTTGATATACATTTTTAGAGAGCGTATTGCCCTTTTCTTCGGTGAATCCGGGGTAAGTAAGGGTTAAATGGGTCGTTGATTTTAGGAGTATGTCAATGTATTCTGATTTGAAAGAACCCCTAAAATCTACATTGTCAGTCAGGGCATTGATAACGATTTTAAGGAGTTTTGTAGTAGCCAGCGTTCGTTCGCTATATCTACCTACCCAAAACAGATTTTCGGCACTTCTGCTGGGCAAAGAGCTATGAGGAGCTACCGTAGTCTTACTTTTTACAACAATTTTCTCTCGGTTTTCCGTAGGAGTGTCAGATACAATCCAAGTGTCTTTCGAAACACCTCCATATTGGTTAGAAATGATATATCGGTCTCGCTCAGCAGAACTGCGCGTAAGCCCTCCTTGCATCATATAGTAATCGTCACCTTCTGATACCAAAAAGGCCCGTAAAGAGGCAAAACGAGGTTCTATTTTGCCTTCTATCAACGATGGTGTAGTAGAAAGACTTACTTCTTCTTGGGCTACGTACTCATGGGGGGTTTGTAAAATAGATAGTTTTAGGGCAGCTAATTCTTCTTTACTCAATTGTCGTCCATAAACAGACCTGAATTTTTGTTTTCGATTGGCTTTTTTGATAATCAGCTTGTCAAGGTTTTCTAAAACATAACTTAATTCTTTTTTTTGACCGCACCACCAAGTTGCAATAGAAGGCATAATAAGTTCTTCGCCTAAAAAATAGCAGAAATGTTGTGCATAAAAGCCAATAATGCACTATTTTCCAGAACACTTACACCTGGAGGATTGATGACGGAGACATTGCCCGAACGAATGGAGTGCAATAACCCTGGAATACCCAAGCGAGAATCTTCGCGGAGTTCGAGGGGTCATACCATTCATCATCTACCCGTCTAATAATTACATCTACTTTCTCTAATCCGTCAATGGATTTGAGCCAAACATAACCATTCCTTACCAGTAAATCATCACCTTGAGCTAAGGTGTAGCCCAAATGAGAAGCAAGGTAGGCATGTTCAAAATAGGTTTCATTTTTTGGGCCAGGAGTAAGATAGACTACATTCGGGTTTTCCTTTTCATAATTGACTAACTTGGTAACTGTCTGATTTACATGGGAAAAAAACGGAGAAAGTCTTTCTACGAACATTCCTTCGGTGAGTTCAGGCAGTAATTTGCTCATAATCCGTCGATTTTCGTAGGTGTAGCCCAGGCCAGAAGGGGATTGAGTACGATTATCTACAATCCACATCCTTCCGTCGGGGCCACGGGCCATATCGGCAGCGTACAAAATCAGTTGATTTTGAGAGGGTAATTTTAAATCAAAGCAAGGCCTTAAAAAGCCTGTGTTATCAAAAACTAATTCTGGGGGAAGAATAGCGTCTTTGACGAGTTGCTGAGGTCCATAAATATCTTTGAAAATCAAGTCCAGCAATCTTGTCCTTTGTTTGAGTCCATTGGTAATATTTAGCCATTCTTTTTGCTCAATCAAGAAGGGAATAGGGTCTAATAGCCAAGGTTTGTTCAATCCATTTGGGCTTTCATATACATTATAGGTGACACCATTTTCACGTAATCTATTGATGATTTCTTGCTTCCTTACTTCGAGTTCATTGATTCCTAATTTTCCAAGGGAAGCAAACAATTGCTGCCAATGTGGTTTCACAAGTCCATTATTCCCAATGGTTTCGTCGTACGAATTGATTTCTTGTTGGTAAGATTGAAGTAGATTACTATCGGTGTCGGTAAGCATTGTAGAACAGTACAGAACGTTAATAATGCACTAAATATAATCCTTTTATTATAAAAAGAATAAATCATCTCAGTGATTTTTCACTGCTTCGCAGAGACTCATGGAGATTTTTAGGCGTTGATACTTCCCAAAGACCGTTGTTCCCAGTTTTTAACACCATTTTAGTTCAATATTACTATAATTGTACTTATTTTAAACCATTCTCATCGTTAAGTTTATGCTTATTACTACTACCAACAACATTGAAGGAAAGAAAATTGTACAATACATTGGTCTTGTCAATGGAGAGGCAATCATTGGTGCCAATTTAATCAAAGATTTTTTTGCAGGTATTAGCGATATTGTAGGGGGGCGTTCGAGCGCTTATGAGCAAGGTCTCCGTGAAGCTAAAAGTATTGCGCTCAAAGAAATGATTGAGCAAGCCCAACGCTTAGGAGCAAACGCAATTATCGGGGTAGATTTGGATTACCAAACTGTAGGAGGAGGTGGGTCTATGTTGATGGTGAGTGCCAATGGTACTGCTATTGTTTATGAAATGTAAACAATACTGACTTAGTTTAAATATACACCAACATTTTCGCCTGTTAATTGAACGCGGATGTGCTCATTGAGGGTGGTACTAAGAGAATAGCCCACATAGTCGGCCGAAATAGGATAGGAGTGATGGGCTCGATTGACCATTACGGCTACTTGAACTCGTTTGACCGATACTCCCAAAAATGGAGATAGACTGTATGCTAATGTCCTTCCAGTATTGAGTACATCATCAATGACAATAATAACTTTTCCGTTCAGTAGTTCTTTTTTTATATCAAATTCTACAGGACCAAGGTGAGGGAATTCTTTATTTAGATTGATGTGCATCAACTCTACTTGAAGCTGTGAAATTTCTTCTAATGAACTTTTGAGAAGGCGCGCCATTTCATATCCTTCTCCTGTAATACCTGCCAGTACAAGGGTGCTTTCTTCAAAATTTTGTTCATAAATCTCAAAGGCAATCCGTTTTATCTTTTGATAAGTCTGACAAATTGAAAGAATAGGTTTTTGCACGACTTAGAGAGTTTTATTCATGTTTTTTTTAGAAGTGGCAGTTTGGCACAATTTTAGCCAACTAAAACTTAAAATCAAAAGGTAATTTAAGCTTTTATCATGAAAATCTTTAAAAATACAAGCTGTGTTTTGGGAGCAGTGTTTTTCTGTAGCTTTATTTCAATCGCTAATCTACGCGATGTCGAAATCGCTGAAAAAATCAAAGGGTCTTTTAAAAGTGGGAATCTTTATTCATTAGCAAATCACTTCGATAGAAGCTTAGAATTGGTTATTGATGCTGAACACGTTGATTTTCGTCGCGTAGGAGAGGCGCAAGCCGAATTGATTTTAAAAAACTTTTTCAAAAAATACCCTCCAAAAGACTTTAAATATGGTTTTCAGGGAACAGCGTCAAAAGTTCGCTATTGTACAGCGACCTATCAGACCGTAAGTGGTAATAAATTTCAGGTATATATATTAATGAGAGTGGCAGAGAAAGACTATCTCATCAATACCCTCCATTTTAAAAAGGAATAAGTTGAGTTGATAAACCTCCAAAAATGAAAGCGTTCATAAAATGAACGCCTTCATTTTGGTATAAGTAAAACGTGTTACTTAATTACAAACTCTTTCTCCTTAATGCCTTTGTTTACCTTTACACCTGAAACTTCAGCTTTGGTGCTAAATTGGGCATTGCCCTGCTCCCTTAAATAAGGGATTTTTACGCCTGTTCCTTTTATTTCTTTGTAATCACTAAAAACTACATTCATCATGCCACCCATACCACCACCAAAGCCTCCGCGCTGTCCACCACCTTGCCCTCCGCCAGGCTGTCCACCACCTTGCTGCCCATCAGGACGTTGACCACCAGTACCCCCTCTTCCTCCAGGCATTCCTTCTACTGAACGCTTTACTTTAAGGCCGCTTTCTACATCAAAAAAATCGTTCCATTTTCTTCCTTCTGGAATAGTGAGTTCTACTTTCCAGGCATCTTTTCCATTCACAGCCTCTTTTCCTACTACTGTTTTTTGAATATTATACTGCGCATAAAGCATTTCTGGAAACGGTACGTTTTGTAATATTTGTGCTACGGCATCTTTCCCTTCGGCAGTACGGGTATTGGTATTGCCCCCAAAACCCGAAACTGTGGCTACTTTTTCGCCATCGCCTGTGGAGCGCATCACCTCATTGCCCATCATAAACATAATCGAAGAGAATTTATTAGGGGCTTTCATTTTTACTTCTGCCTCCATCGAACCACGTTGGGTTTCGGCCATGGTACTAATCGAAATATCCTCAATTTTTGCGATGGCTTCTTTTCCACCAATGGCCGCAAGGTACTTGTCAATAACGGCATCAGCCGAAGGCATGTCTTGGGCCGTAACAGCACTTGCTATTCCTATAAATAGCAAACCAAAAAATATTTTTTTCATTGTTGTAAGTTGATTTAATAAAAGTTTGGTGAAACTTGGCGTTTTATCAAACAAAAATACGCAAAAACTAAATTGTTATTGTGGGTAATATTATATCATTTTGGGAGAACACCGCTCAAACACCGCTTCAAATCGTTGAAGACCCAATTTTTATAGAGCGAGGTATTAAGTTGTATATCAAACGCGATGATTTAATTCATCCATTAGTGTCGGGTAATAAATGGCGAAAACTGAAATATAATTTCTTAGAAGCAGAAAAATTAAAGTTTGATACACTATTTACTTTTGGAGGAGCCTATTCTAATCATATTGCTGCTGTAGCAGCAGCAGGGCAAGCCACTGATTTTAAAACTATCGGAATCATTCGTGGAGAAGAACTAAATGAAGCTTCAAACTCAACCCTTCGCTTTGCCGCTAACTGCGGCATGAAACTTATTTTTGTATCGCGCAGTGATTATAAAGATAAAGAATATTTAGTGCAACTTTATGGTCAAGGGTGTTTTATTATTCCAGAGGGAGGGTCAAATCCTTTGGCTGTCAGGGGAATATCGGAAGTCATGGGGGAAATAAATACCCAATTGGGTATGCCCTCTGAATATGTCTGTACTTCTTTGGGAACAGGTGGCACAGCGGCGGGTTTGATAGAAGGCCACGCCAAGAAAGTATTGGTTTTCCCCAGTTTAAAAATCACAGAAGTGGCTGCAAAAACTATGATAAGCAACCATCTTTTGCATGAGGTGCTCAATGTAGAGGTGATGCCCGACTACCATTTTGGCGGGTATGGTAAAGTAAATGATGTTTTGTGGAATTTTATCAAAATATTTGAAGAGCAAACCCAGATTCCTTTAGAGCAAGTTTATACGGGTAAGATGCTATTTGGCACTTATGATTTAATCAAAAAAGGGTATTTTCCGAGAGGAAGTGTAATTGTAGTACTTCATACGGGAGGGTTGCAAGGAAAGAGGTACTAAAAAGAAAATAGCCCAATTTCAAGGGGCTATTTATCTACCTATTAACAGCCATGAAAACAAATATTTTTATGCCACAATGGGCTTAAATGAAAGTCTTTGGAGTCCGTAATAAGAGCCAAAAGTACGGCATTATAAAATAAATCGCCCATTACGGTATTTAAAATAGATTCCCGAATAGGGTTTGTTGATAAAAAGCGAGTCCAGCCCCATAGCAAGCCAACAATCCTTGTATTGTTTGTGGGTAAAAACTACTACCAACCCATACAAAAAAGTTGGTGATAATAAAAAAGAAAATGGATGAAACTAAACTGGCAACAACAACACGTCCGAAATTGACTTTCTTAAGAAAGAGTAAACCGAACAATGTAATAAACACAAAACAGATATAAGTAGGAGCAAAGGGCTTACCAATAATTGCATCGCTCAAAAGCATGGCAGCTATAGGTATCAGAAAAGCATAAACCTTTTTGTCAAACCGAGCCACCCCAAAAAGCGCAATTGCACCGATAGGGGTGAAATTGAAAGGGTGGGGTAAAATCCGAAAAGCGCGGCTAAGAATATAAGCATAGCCACCATGCCAAATCTCGCTTTAGTTGAATTCATGACTGAGGTAAAATGTTCTCTCAATAGGACAAGTTTTGTAATTATACCAAGCAATATTCTTGGACTTGGCTGTAAAGATAAAATGATAATGATGAAAATTGCAAGAAACATCCAAAAAAAAACATTAAAAAAATCAAAATGTTCAGTACAACCTTAAAATATTTAAAAAAACCGAAGATTGAAATAGAGTTATTGTGGTATGCTTTTTATCAAGGTAGAGCTTTAAACTGTAAATTCAAATTTACTACAACTATTAGGCGGTTTTATGCGTCTTAGAGAAAAAACATCATAACTTCAAAAAATGAATCATGAAAATAAAGATAGTTGTGCTTCTCTGTTTTTTGATTGGGAGTATGGGATGTCGTATAGAGGTAGATACTCCGTCAGCAGGTGCTCCTACTTTTAATGGCGAAGGGTATCGTCCTATCTATGCAAGTTTGACAGAAGCAAGAGAAATAACCACCACATTGCCTCAACCCCTGCAAAAGCCTGGGAAAATTTATGTGCGAGGCAATTATCTATTTATCAATGAACAAGGAAAAGGATTACACCTCATTGATAATACCGACCCCGAACCCCCAAAACTGTCGTTTATTAAAATCCCTGGTAATGTGGATATTGCCGTAAAAGGTAATTTACTTTATGCCAACAACGGGCCAGATTTTGTGGTACTCAATATCGCTGAGCCCACCAAAATACTGGTAGTGAAACGCATTGAAAATGTGTTTCCAGCCTTGGATTATCCCCTCAAATACAGGTCTATTTTGAATGTGCCGACGATTCGAAGGGGTTGTCATAGGTTGGGAGCGTGTAAAGATGAATCGACCAAAGTGTTTTCGTTAAACTCATATTTAATCCATGAAAAATTTTCTAACAGCGTTATGGATTGCACTAACCATCGTCTATTTGATGGGCTGCTCTGCGGAGAAAAATGCTGAAATAAGCCCCAATGGGCAAACAGGGGTAGGTGGGTCTATGGCGCGTTTCGCCATTGTAGGTAATGTTCTCTATTGTGTTTGCCTGATAAATTGCAAGTGTATGATATTTCTACTCCGACCAGCCCGATGGCTAAAAATGCAATACCTCTCAATGTGGGGTTGGAAACTATCTTTTCCTACAAAAACAATTTATTCATTGGGGCCAATGATGGAATGTATATCTTCGATAATCAGCAGCCTCAAAGTCCTTTTTTACTTTCAAGATATACACATGTACAGAGTTGCGACCCAGTGGTAGTACAAGACAATTATGCTTATGTAACTTTGCGGGGAGGGGTGAATTGCCGCCGATTTGCCAGCTTGAGTTCATTGGATGTGGTAGATGTTACCGACCTTAAAAACCCCCGATTAGTACATACACAGGCCATGCAAAGCCCCTACGGATTGGGAGTAGATGGCACACAATTATTTGTATGTGAGGGCGATAATGGCCTCAAGATATTTGACATAACCACGCCTACACAACCTAAATGGCAAAAAACTTTAAGTGATGTAAAATCATATGATGTAATACCACTTAATAAAACCTTGCTTGTAACAGGCGACGGGGGATTCTCGCAATATAGCTATGACAAAGAAGGCAAAATGGAGTTGCTGAGTACAATACCTATTGAAAAATGAGGATAAGAAGGAAGATTATCATCTATTTATTATTTTGTGTCATGGCAGTAAATCAGTTGGTTGATGCACAAGACACGCTTCATCCTGTCATTATGGTAAAATCAACTCCTGCTGTCATTTTGAAGTTTACCCCTTCAATGCTTCTCGATTTAGACAACACACTTACACTGGGCGTAGAACTTCCCCTAAATTCACGATGGAGTGTTCAGCAAGAAATTGGCTGGGGAAACTCTCAATTCAACCTTTGGGGAGATGATTCTTTGTATCCTCACAAAAATAACTGGCGCTTTCGGACACAACTTCGTTATTTTATTTTCAAAAGTACCACCCACCAAGGCGGATGGTATTTAGCCGCTGAATATTTTCGTAAAGAAGTGTTTATCAGGCAAGTTCATGCGTTTGGGCGAGATTGTAATCCCATTACAGGAACTTGTGCGTATTTTCAAGAAGGAATTTTACGTACTCGCCGCCGCGTTTCGGCCATTCACGGCAAATTAGGTTATCAATGGATATTGCCTGACAATCGTATATCACTTGATTTGTATATGGGAGGGTTATCGCAGACTTATCGTTAGCAATGACGATCAATGGGACAGGCTAATGGGATGTGGAATGGCTTTTTTAATTTCCGTACGCTTAGAACTGGTCAATACCCACCGACAGTGAGTATTTCGGCTGGCTTCAGCATAGGAATTCTTCTGACACAAAAAAAGCGAAAAATATTACCTTTGAGGTTATAATTTCAATGATAATCATTATGGCAACCTACGAATACAAAGTGATTGAACTCAAACCTGGAGGTTTTTGGGGAACGAAACTCGAGCCCGAAACCATCGAAACACAACTTAACAAAATGGCAGCCCAAGGCTGGGAGTTGGTCAATTCGCTTGATTTGAATAAATACGAAGGAGTTACGGGCAAGCTAATCTTTATTTTTAAACGCCCTTCTGCTTTTTAGGAATGATTCAACAAGAGACCATCTGCGCCCTTGCTACCCCTTCGGGCGTAGGGGCTATTGGAGTAATTAGGGTATCGGGCGACAAAACTTTTTCGATTGTCAATCAACTATTTCGAGGAAAAAATTTGATGGAAGTCGATAGTCATACAGTGCATTTTGGCACCATCCGAGATAGAGAAACCATCATAGATGAAGTACTGGTATGTGTTTTTAAAAGCCCCAAATCTTTTACCAAAGAAGATACGGTCGAAATTTCTTGTCATGGTTCAGACTATATTATTCGACAAATCTTAAAATTACTTGTAAAAGAAGGTGCACGCCTGGCCAAACCAGGCGAATTTACCCAACGGGCTTTTCTCAACGGTCAGTTTGATTTAGTGCAGGCTGAAGCCGTAGCCGATTTGATTGCTGCCGACTCTGCGGCTAGCCACCGCACAGCCCTGACCCAACTACGGGGTGGTTTCTCCAGGCAATTGGCATCATTGCGCCAAGAGTTGATTCATTTTGCCAGCTTGGTAGAATTAGAATTAGACTTTGGTGAGGAAGATGTAGAGTTTGCGGATCGCGACGACCTCAAAGCTCTTATTATCAATCTTCAAAAAACAATTACACCACTCATCGAATCTTTTGATTTTGGCAATGCGCTCAAAGAAGGTATTCCCGTGGCGATTATTGGGGCACCTAATGTGGGCAAGTCCACGCTACTCAATGCCCTTTTAAATGAGGAAAAGGCCATCGTAACGGCCATTGCAGGGACAACACGCGATGTCATAGAGGATGTTCTTTACATTGGTGGTATAAAGTTCCGTATCATTGACACGGCAGGCATCCGCGAAACACAAGATATTGTAGAAAGCATAGGGATTGAACGATCAAAACAAGCCATACAGAAAGCCGAGGTAGTCTTGATGATCTATGATAGTGAAGAGACGTATCTCGAAATTTTGCCATTGGCAGAAGGTAAAAAGGTGATTTGGGTACAAAATAAAGTGGACCTCACTTTTACCTTGAAAGAGAATATAAATCGAAAAGTAATAGGGAATCCTATCGCTATCTCAGCCAAAACGGGCGTAGGTTTAGATGGATTGAAGGAGGCGATTACAAAAACACAAATCCAACAGACACAAAACAGCACCACCATTACCAATCTCAGGCACTATGAACACTTAGTCAAAACCCAAGCATCGTTGACTGATGCCTTAAATGGCCTTGAAATGGGCATCACGGGTGATTTTTTGGCGCAAGATATTCGCTTGGCATTGCATCATTTGGGAGAAATAACGGGGCAAATAGTCAATGACGACTTACTGGCCAATATTTTCAGTAAGTTTTGTATCGGAAAGTAACCGACCAAAACAACCAAATAACAAACGTATAACAAACACACTTAAAGCCCTGTAATTGAGGGCTTTTTTTGTTTTATGACTAATCGTTGTTTTGTTTTGTTAGTGCTTTGTTTTGTTTATATTTGTACCCTATTTGTACCGTTTTCTA
>JAWKMH010000015.1:0-167750 GCA_041392315.1 Spirosomataceae bacterium
CTATTTTTGATTGCTGCACTTGGTAGGCTTTCATCAACTCTTTGGTTTCGGCTTCCACTTTTTTGAGTATTTCGGTACGTTTTTGCTCGTTTTGAGCCAAAAAATTCATTTTCTCTAACGCTTCCAATCCTTCCATAAAACTCAGATGTTCGGGTTGCTCATAGCAATCTTTCAGCATCATTTCAATAAAAGCTGGAACCCCCACCGCCTTCGCTCCCACGGTGTCTGTTTGGGGTAGTATCATTTCGGCCACTTCGGCAATGATGTGTGATTGGCTGGCCGTAAAGGTAATGTCAAACTGCTTGGTGAGCGTGTTAGTTTGCCAGTGCTGCATTGCCAAAAGGGTTGGGGCCGAAAAAGCTCCCCCCAGTAGCATGGCGGCTTTTTGTAAGGCATTTCTTCTATCCATGGTCTATCGGGTTTTATTCTATGGTCAAAGGTTGTGAAATTTTCTCTTTAAAACGTTGCAAATAAGCAAACCAATCGGCAGCATTGGTATATACACCCGCTTTGTTCCAAGCCGCCCCTGTATAATACACAAGCTTTTGTTGATCATTTGAGATAGTGTGCATGAGTAGTTGCTCATTGGTAAGATTCATTTTGAGGGCAGGCGTAAGCAAAATAGTACCCACACCCGTGATACCATCTTTGGCAATCTCGGGTTCCCAATAGCCCATGAGGCCCTGCTGTTCATCCAATAGCATTTTGCCTGGGTCTTTCCTTCTGATGATTCCAACTACCAAAGGCAGGGGTTCTGTTTGATCATAGCTATAAGTCGCTTCCATGCGGCTCAACTGTGAGCCAGCATCGAGCGATACGGTCTTTGCCGCACTTACTTTCATGCCTTTTACCTCCCAAGCATCATATTCCAATCGAAAAGTAGTACGCAAGGGGCCATTGTCCAACACTTTCCAGCGCACATAGTTTTTGAGTAGAAAATGGTATCGTTGATACAAGGCATCACATTGCCCGCACCGAGGGTGTAGCCTACATGATAATAATCCATACCGTCGCCCAAATCGTCATGGTATTTACCGCGCTTGTAGCGTTCGTTGAGTACCATTCTGCTCGTACTTTTCACCCACACATCAATGCCATAAGCCATCTCTTTGGGAGTAGCTTCGAGGGCTTTGCCATACATTCGGAAGGCGATTTTATCATTTTCCCACGCAAAATCGTCTTTACGCTCAGGCACATAGCGACCATAGGTTTTGGTAATGCTGGGCATGGGCTTTCCTTTTTGAATTTCGAAACTAATCTTTGATTGAGCGGGTAGGTCAAGTTGTACCAAGAGGTTTTGTACTGTTTTTTCGCCTTTGTACTCCAATTGCCACGGTAGCTCTTTTTTGGTGGTGGTATTGATAATTTTAAAATTGGTGGTGTCAATGGTGGGGTGTTTTGCCAAAACAGCCGCCCAAGAAATAGCCACTACTTCTTCTTTTCGTTCAAATGATGAGGGGTTTGTGATGGCGAAGGTAGCTTTAGGGGTTTGGGCAAGCATCCTATTGCCCTTTGTATAAAACATACCAAAAAAGAGTAATAGTAAATATTTCATGGTTTAGTTGAAAAACGAGTGTATTTGAGTTTGGGTTGTCTGTGAAGATAGTTAATTGTTTTTGGGGTTGATTTTTACCATTTGTCAAATCAAGATAGAAAGCCGTCAAATCTACTAACAAAGTGTTTTCTTTAAAAAGTAGATGGGTTTTCTCATCGAACAAAAAACATAAAAAATTGTCATCGTAATTACATTTTTTTATATAATATTGTAATTATAGTAACTAAATTTACTAAAAATGATTAATCGGCAACTACAAACTCAACTTGAAAAAAGATGGGCAACGGGCAAGGCACTCGTCGTATTGGGGCCGCGACAAGTAGGGAAAACGACCTTATTAAAAGCCCTTTGCGCTTCCAAAGGTAACTACCTTTTTTTGGATGGCGACCAAAGCACAGACAGGAATCTTTTGTCAGAGGCTAATGTAGAGCGGCTGAAACAGATTATTGGAACACATTCGGTGGTGTTGGTTGATGAGGCGCAACGTATCAAAAATATCGGCCTAACGCTTAAAATAATCACAGACCAATTCCCTCATATTCAGCTGGTAGTTAGTGAGTCTTCTGCGCTCGAACTGGCCAATGAAATCAGTGAGCCGCTTACTGGTCGCAAATGGGAGTATCGTCTTTATCCATTTTCGTGGGTAGAACTTCAAAATCATATAGGCTATTTGGCCGCTCAAAAGCAATTAGAAACTCGCCTTATTTATGGTTTTTACCCCGAAATAATCAATCGAGTAGGCGATGAGCGTGAGGTACTCAAAGAGCTGTTGTCCAGCTATTTATACCGCGATTTGCTGCAATATGAGGGTATTCGTAAACCTCAATTACTTAATCAATTGCTGACGGCTTTGGCACTACAATTAGGCAGCGAAGTATCGCTCAATGAACTCTCCCAATTATTGCAAGTGAGCCGAATAACCGTAGAACAATACATTGATTTACTCGAAAAAGCCTTCATTGTTTTTCGACTTTCACCGTTGAGTCGAAACCTAAGAAATGAGATTACCTCAAACCGCAAGGTCTATTTTTATGATAATGGCATCAGAAACGCCCTTTTGTCCGATTTTAAACCCCTTGCCTTGCGCAGTGATACGGGCGCGTTGTGGGAGAATTTTGTCATTGCCGAGCGACAAAAGCAACTGGAATATGGCCGTAGTTGGGCAAAACCTTACTTTTGGCGCACCTATCAACAGCAAGAAATAGACTATGTAGAAGAAAACGAGGGAGATTTCAGGGCTTTTGAAATCAAATGGAATCCAAAAGCCAAAGCCAAGTTTCCCTCCACCTTTATTGAGTCATATCAACCTATTGAAAAGCACGTAATTACACCCGATAATTTCACAGACTTTGTAAGTGCAATAGACTAACAACTATCGGTGTTTAAGCCATTTTTTTCAGCCATTTAGACTGCTCCTCTATGGCTTCGATAAATTCTTCTTTGAGGCGCTGGATGAGTTGGCCAGTAGGCAACACATCCTTGATAGTAGTAACTCCCTGCCCTGCCGACCATATTGTTTTCCAAGCTTTGGCTTCTGCTTTGGCGGCATCGAGTTCTTCGCCAAAATCTATTTTCTTTTTCTGGCTCCACATTTCTTCTGTGATACCCATAGCGGCCAAACTGGGCCCCAAAAAATTGGCGTTTACTCCCGAAACAGCCGCAGTATAGACAATATCACTGGCTCCGCTCTCAATAATCATTTGCTTGTAGTCTTCATCAGCCATGCTTTCGGTGGTATTGATAAATCGTGTACCCATATAGGCCAAGTCTGCGCCCATTTGCATAGCCGAAGCGATGTCGCGACCTGTGCTGATACAGCCTGAAAGTAGGATGGTTTTGTCATAAAAACTTCGAATTTCGGCTACTAACGACATTGGATTGATAGTACCCGCATGGCCTCCCGCCCCTGCCGATACCAAAATCAGGCCATCTACACCCGCTTCTGCGGCTTTTTGGGCATGGCGAAATTTGATAACATCGTGAAACACCAACCCGCCATAGCTATGGACAGCGTCCACTAACATCGAAACCGCTCCAAGAGAGGTAATAATCAGTGGCACTTTGTGCTTCATACAAATGGCCAAATCGGCCTGCACACGTGGGTTGGATTGATGCACAATCAAATTGACACCAAAAGGGGCTGCTTTTTTCCCCGTTTCTTGTTCAAATCGGGCCAATGCTTCTTTGATTTCTACCACCCATTGTTCAAAACCTTCGGTGGTGCGTTGGTTAAGTGCTGGAAAGGTGCCAACAATCCCATTTTTACAACACTCAATGACCAGTTTTGGTCCCGAAATTAAAAACATGGGAGCTGCTACCACAGGTAAAGAAAGGCTATCAATAAAAGGAGCTTTTGACATGAAAGAAGTTGTATTTAGGGATAAAGGTAAAATTTAGCTTTGGATTGTAGGCATTTGGTGCAATAAACTAAAAAAATACCCACCACCAAGGTTTTGCCATTGGTAATGTTACTCCCTCAACTTCGCTTACATTATTTAGTGTCGAAAAACCTAAAAAGGCCGCTAAATTGCAATCTCTTTATTAGGCTCGCTGCTTATCTCGACATTTTTTATCGTTTTTCGTTCTGCCCCCTCTCCTACTTCAATGGTATAGTTGCCATTTTCAAAAACAGAAGGGACGAATTTATTCCCTTTAACCCGAATTATTTTTACTATTTCTTGAGTACGCTCATTGATGATTTTTATCAATTGATTTGGTTTTGAGAGCATTAATCGAGGTAAATACCCAATAGCACGCCTTCCGTCATTGTCAAATTGGCTGATTGTGAGCGGCCATCCAGGATAGGTATTGGCAGGCGTTTCTTTTGTCAAATCTGCTAAAAAACGAATGGCTTCCATTTTAATAGTGCGCTCCTTGGTATCAAAAGTAATCAGTCCAAACCCCGAGGCTTTTTTCTGAGAAAGAACGTACCTATTTTTTCGCCATTGAAATTATCCTCTGGATTGCCCACGGCATAAATAAAATTATCATTGCCAAAAATATCTCGGTAACAGCCCGTATTGGGGAGGTTATGGGCTGGTCTATCTCTAAAAGGCATATTGACGGAGTCGGGTTGCCCCCATCTCGGATAACCTGTGGCAATGGCAGGTGTACAAAATGTCCAAGCACTATCTCTTGGCTCTGTTATGCTATATTGTACCAAAAAGGGCAAATGTTGGTCGCCATTGATATGAAATGCACTGGCTTTTCGCATCACTTTTAGCACTTCATCACGTTGTTTTTTGGGCCACCCTCCTGAGTCCATATCACCAAAGAAATATTCTTTTTGTGGGCCGTGATGAGTACCCACGTTAGAGAAGATCGTCTGACTCAACAGCACCTTCATATCGCTATTTTGCCAATCTTCTATCCATCTGTCGAGAAAATCCATTTGAAGGTTTCCAAAAAATGAGAGCGCATCTGATTCTAAATCAGTATGTTTTACTCTTTCTGTGACATGGTCTATACGACCAGTGCCTTTTCTAATCATTTCGGGTCCCGATTTGAAGAGTCTGTCGCTCACAATGGCAAAGCTAACGCGACCATATTTAAGACTCGTAAACCAATTGGTAATGCCCGACTTTAGTGGCTCTTTGATGTAGGGGTCGGGTAAATGTCCACATTGGGTTTTATTGACTACGTTTATCATGTTGGGAGTTTGCACAAATCCGCCATGCGCGTCTTTTACTTTTTCCCATTGCTCAAAAGAAACCAGCTCGCCACCCTCTCCCCACAAATTTCCTTGGAAAACATCATGGTCGTCGGGAGTGCAGATGCTGGGTCGGTCGCGTAGTATATTGCCAAAAGCCCAGCCAAACATATACCATTTGCCCAAATAGCTCAAAATAGCTTTTTCTTCGGGTTGGCGACGGATGGGATACCCTCCATTTTCTTCATAGATTTGGTCGCCAGAGAAATATAAAATATCAGGATTTAGCTTTTCTACATTTTTTACAAGGGGTGAATAAGGAAAGCCAAGGTGATTTTGACAAGTAAGACCACCAAACTTCAAGGGCCTATCATTGGGTTCTGCTCGGATTGTCCCAAGATATTCATTCAATTCTCCGTCAATCTTGTACAGAATTTTATAGCGAATATCATGGAAACTATTCCAATTGTCCAGCCGAAAATGGGCTGTAAAAGAGGCTGGTTCGATAACTGCCGATTGCGTTTTC
Source organism: Spirosomataceae bacterium (assembly GCA_041392315.1). GTDB lineage: Bacteria > Bacteroidota > Bacteroidia > Cytophagales > Spirosomataceae > Runella. Next base: position 5,731 of record JAWKMH010000015.1, read on the forward strand.
TCCCATTTATCATTTTTCCACAAATGAAATTCTGCTTCTTGCGCGTCTTTTTTTCCAATAGGCGGAAATTGTGCCGTCATTTTAAGTTGGTCACTCGAAAGTGTGTACATTGTCCATAAAATAGGGCCGAAGCTTTGGTCAGGAATATGAACCACTTGTGTCCCAGTTAGTTCCATTTTACTCCACCAAAAAGTACTTCCATCTCTCAAACCAATGTTGTTTTCGAGAGCGACATAGCCTTCTATTTCATTATCCATCACCCATTCCAGCGTTCCTTTGTGGCGGTTGTTATCTATGGCGGTTAATACCAATGTAGTTTTTCCTTTTTCGGTCTTCCCTTTTATTTCTAAACTAAATTTTAGGAAATCGAAGGAAGGAGGTAGCGTTGCTTTTTTATTTGAAATAAAGATTTCATTATCGAGCGTAACCCCAGCTTCTATACCTTTTCCTGTATAGCAAGCCGCTTTAACACTATCAGGATCTGTGAAATCTTTAATCCCAATACAGAAACCTACCGACCCTTTTCCGCTTTTTTTATCTAAAATGCCTAATTCAGTAATTAACTTAAATTCACCTTCGTTTTTTTGGAGGAAATGTGTTAAAAGTTGAAGTCGTGCATTAGGTTTGAATCCTGAGAATTCCAATCTTTTATTTTTTATTTCCCAATCTTCCATTGGCACACTCCAAAACGACTTTCCAATCCAAACCCTTTCATTAGTGCTACCAAAATTATATTTAAAAACTTCACTTTTAGTAGGGTGCGTATTGCTATTTCTATTAACTATATTCTGAATTTCTGGTGAGACAGTAGGCAGTGTGAGGCTTAAACTTTGTATAAATTTTCTTCTTCCGAGTTTCATAAGATTTTGAAGGGTTTTAGTAGTTTTGGGTGGATTTAATAAAGTTACTCAACCTCTTTATCAAATTAAAAGAGCTACTTTACTTTCTCATAATGAAGCAGTTAAGCAACTCTTTTAAAATTAATTAGAATACGTGGTGTGGATATAAAATTCTTATTTCAGTTTAGGGTTTACATTTATCTCTGATTGTGGAATAGGCCAACGATCGTCTGTTCCTTTTCTGAAGTTTTTCGTCGTCACATACCATCTAAATTTAGCATCGAGTTTTTTGGATGTTTTGGCATAAAGCTGTGAGTTGGGGAATGGTGCCCCCCAAAAATCACCTTTCAATACCTGATCACCAATATCCCATCTAAAAATATCCCAAAGACGTAGCCCTTCAAAGGCCAGTTCTATTCTGCGTTCATTTCTGAGAATGGGTCTGAGTAAATTAGGGTCTGTTACTTTAATAGCAGGCAATTTTACAGAAGCACGCCCTCTTACAGCATTAATCGTTTGGTCTAATAGGCTTTGAGAGATGGGCTTGCCTGCTTCTAATTCGGCCTCCAAATAGCTTAACAACACCTCGGCATAACGTATAATGGGCATATTCCCACCGTAATCTGAGGTCAAACTTCCGTTGAAGTTTTCGTCAAAAAACTTCCTTAGACCATAACCAGTTCTGGTGGCTTGTTTTGAGTAAGTAAGCTGATCTACTGATTTAGTAGAATCGGGGTGGCATACATATTTTTTTGAGCCAAAGGTGGCTCCATCCCACAAGAAATTATAACGGAACCGAGGGTCTCTGTTTTCGCCCATATTCTTGTAGTTGAACTTAGGGCTATCATAAGACAAGGGCGTTCCGTCGTCAAAACCATAAGCATCAGCAATACTACCTGTTGGATTGACAATATGCCAGCCCGAAACTACGGCTGGGAGTGCATGTTGAGTAAGTGCATTGGAGGTTTCGCCAGGCACATACTGCATACTAAATATATTTTCGCTGCTGTTTTCATTGACAGGCGTAAAAAGCGACTGATAATCGGGGTCGATTTTATTTTCGCCCAAATCAATGATTTGCTTGTAAACGGTAGAGGCTTCGGCAAACTTCTTTTCACTCAATAAAATCCTACCTAAAAATGCCAGTGCAGCTTGTTTACTTGCTCTTCCTGTTTCGTCGGCTTGTAGGTTTTTGAAATTGGGCAGTTTGCTCGCTGCAGCCGTCAATTCTGAAATCACAAACTGCACTACTTCACTTTTGGGGGCTTTGTCCACGTTGTTGGCCTCGTCAGGTGAGAGTGTTTTTTTGACCAAGGGTACAGAGCCAAAATATTGAGAAAGATAGAAATACTGAGTTGCACGAATAAATGTTGCTTCGGCTTTCATACGATCTATCTTGGTTTGATCCATTTTTACTAAATCTATGTTTTCTAAAAAATCATTGCAGATAGCAATTCTTTTATAAGAACCTGACCAATAGCCTAATATCACGTTATTGTCTGGCAGGAGCGTTCCGTTTGTCAAACGATTTTGGGTCGAATTATCGCCACGGCGATCATAGGCATTATCAGTGGCAAATTCTAAAAAAACCAACCCACAGTAATTCCACCAATCGGTAGGAACTACCTGCGTTCCATAGGTCATGCTTCCTCTATACACACCTGTTAAAGCGATTTTAGCATTCGGTTCAGAAGTCCAAAAATTATCTTTTGCAAAAGCATTGCTGGATACTGTTCCAATGCTTTTTCGCAAGAAAATGAAATAGTCATGAGTAAGGTTAGCACAATAGCTTTACTATAATATGACATTTTTTTGATGAGAGTATAAGTAGAGTAGTTCATATTATTAAAATTTTAAATTGATACCGAAAGTATAGGTTCTTAAAATAGGATAGTAGCTACCACCAGTATTGATTTCTGGATCCCATCCTTTTCTAAAAGTATTGAAAGAAAGCATATTTTCCCCCGTCACATACAACTTTAAGTTGTTTAACTTGATCTTCTCAAGGATTTTTGTGGGCACATTATATCCTAATTGTATATTTTTTACCCGTAAGTAGGCCGCATTGATTACCCAAAAATCCGAGGTGACAGTATTAGGTGTTCCACTGTTTGTAATGACCTCTAACCTTGGATAATCTGGATATCTCGTAGGCTGATCTGGGTTAAATCTTCCATCCATTTGCCATTTCTGGATATTACCCAAATTAAAGAAAGCATAACCTGCATAACCTGTCAAAGTACCCTTCACACCAGCCACGCCTTGCATAAAAATAGAAAGGTCAAAATTGCTGTAAGACAGTCCCAAATTTGCACCAAAAGTGTATTTAGGAATACGGCTTCCAAGATAAACCCGGTCATATGTTGGATCTACTTTGCCATCTGGCACGCCATCAGGCCCGCTAATGTCCTTGTATCTTATATCGCCCGCTTGTGGTTTGGGCGTAACTGCCGTTTGTACCGGCCAAGCACTTATATCGTTGGCATCTAAGAAAACACCATCAGATAGATAGCCATAATACATCTGCATAGGATAGCCTATGAACAAATCAGAACCATTACCTACATAGCCATTGGGTTGATTTACATTTCCTAAGCCCAAAGTCAGCACTTTGTTGTTGATAATCGAAAAGTTTCCATTGAAAGCATATTTCCATTTACCTTTTTTACCTCTATATCCCAAATCAAACTCCCAACCAGTATTTTCAATGCCCCCCGTGTTGGTTTCGCTAATGCCTACCCCCAAGACCGATGACACACTCGATGAAGGCTTGAAAAGGATATCCTTGGTATTTCTGTTAAAATAGGTGGCATTGAAGATAAGGCTACCATTAAAAAAGCTGGATTCAACCCCCACATCGTAGGTTTCTGTAGATTCCCATTTGATATTAGGATCCCGATAAAGGGCATAAGCTGCCCCAGTACTTACAGTATTACCAAAAGGGTAGTTATTGCCAGAGTTTAATACTTGCTGATAAGGGTAGTTCCCGATATTCTGATTCCCTAAGACCCCCCAAGAAGCCTTCAATTTCATATCTGTAATCCAGCTAAGGGATTTCATGAAGGTTTCTTCTGAAATTCGCCAACCCACGGCCGCCGATGGAAAAATGGCGTACTTGTTTCCTGCTGGAAACCTTGATGACCCATCTCTTCTGACGGTAGCTTCAAACAAATAGCGTTCATTAAAACTATACTTGGCCCGCGAAAACAACGACTGAATAGCCCAAGCAGCATCATAACCGTTTACACGCTGATTGGCAAAACCGCCCATATCCAACACCGTATAATCATTGCTGGGGAAATCCTGTCGATAACCACTAAAGTAGGACTCATTTTGCTCTTCAAACGAATAGCCCGCCAACAAACTAAAACTATGTCTATTGATTTCCTTGGCATATTCGCCTGTGTATTGCATGGTTTTGAAAATAATTTTATCGCTCGATTGGTTCAAATAAGCTTGGCTCTGAAAAACATTGGCATTTAAACGTTGCGAACCTAAATAAGATCTTTCTTCAAATAGCGAAAAATTATACCCTCCAATGGCCGATAGCGTCAAGCCATTGATAGGCTTCCAGTCCAATTTGCTATTAATACCGAATCTTGAGTTGGGATTTCTCAAATAGGAGTCAGATGCTATCCAAGATACAGGCGTGCCGCCGCTTTCTGGCCCAATGCCATAATCACCATTGGAGGCTTGCCCCAGATAAATACCAGGGTATCTAATGGCATTCTGGATGAGTTGGTCTAAAAAGCCTCCCCCTTTGTTGGCAGTAGCTTGTGGCTCTTTGCGGGTTTCTAACGAACCAAAAATTCGTGTATTCAATTCTATTTTATCGCTTAGCTTATTTTGCATGGTAAGCCGCTGATTATATCTTGTAAAGCTGTTTTTAGCAACAATGCCCTCTTGACTCAACAACCCTCCTGAAAGGTAAAAACGGTTTTTATCATTTCCTCCATTTAAAGTAATGGTATGAGAGGTTTGAACCCCTGATCTTGAAAATATTTCTTCTAAAAACCGAGTATTAGGGAAATTATCTGGATCACTTTGGTTGCGGTATTTTTCAATAGCATCTGGCGAAAAGCTTTGGCTACCAGAAGCAATGTTGTACATGGTAGCATAATCGGCAGAATTGACGAAATCAGGAAAGGCAGTAGCACTATTAAACCCAACGTAGCCATCATACCCTATCGAGAGTTTGTTGGAAGTACCATTTTTGGTAGTAATCAAGATAACCCCATTAGCCGACCTTGCACCATAAATAGCCGCCGATGAGGCATCTTTGAGAACTGATATTGTCTTTATGTCATTGGGGTTAATGTCGTTCATCGAACCCGCTATGCCATCAATCAAAACAAGGGCATCGGGCGTGGCACCAAAAGACCCTACCCCCCTTACTCGAATTTGACCGCCACTTGCCCCCGGTCGTCCTGTGCTTTGAATCACGGTTACCCCTGGCATTTGTCCCGTTATAGCTTGAGATGCTTGCGTTACAGGTCGGTTGTCAATATCTTTTGAAGAAATTTGAGAAACAGACCCAATTACATTGACCTTCTTTTGAGTACCATAGCCCACTACCACTACTTCTTCCAGTGCTTTGGTATCCACTTTAAGATTTATATTTAGCTGAGTTTGCTTGCCTACGATTACTTCTTGTGATAAATACCCTACAAAAGAAAAAACCAAAATAGCTTTGTCATCCGGCACATCAATGTTAAAACTTCCATCGCCATTGGTGGTCGTACCACGCTGCGTGCCTTTCAATACCACACTTACCCCAGGAAGTGCCGCTCCTACATCATCTTTTACACTTCCTCTCACTGTAATATCAGCTGGAGGTGCTGCTATTCCTACGGTTTTAGGGTTGAGCATCTGGATAGCACCTGAAAAAGCACCGCTCAACAAGATGTACTGACCCGACACCTCATACTTGATACTAAGGGGGCGTAGCATCTTGTCTAAGATACTACCAAACGTCTCGTCCTTGAAACGCACACTAATTTTCTGACGTGCATTGATTACTTGTGGACTAAAAACAAATTTAACTTTAGTCAATTTCTCCAGTTTTTGAAGTATGACTGTTATTTCACGGTTTTGTAAGTCGACCGATACGCGCTGATCCAATAATTGCGCTTTTGAATCAGTAGCGTAGGTCATACCCGCAAAGAGTAACATCAATAAGGCTTGTGTAAGCGAGATTATCATTACTTTTAGCCAAATAATAGGGTTGGGAAAGATTTTTTTCATAGTTTTACTACGGTTTTGTGAGTTTAAAATACTTGCAAATACTCCCCAGCTTCGCCTTTTGTGGCGGGCCAGTCTGATACACACGGGGTTTTTGGAAGGTCGGTATTGTGCCACCAATACCGACCTCTTTTCTTTATTATACTACTTTCTTGTTTTTAACTACAACCTCTACTACTAATTACAATTTGGGCATCTACCACTTCATAATTTGCCCTAATTACTTTACAAATCAAATTCAATTTATCATATAGACTTTCTTCACCCAAAGGGGCAGTTACCGTGCAATTCTTCAAAACTTCCATGTCATAGACTATTTTTACTCCATAACTTTTTTCCAAAGTTTCAAAGACTTGCTCAATCGGGGTATTGTCAAAGTTGAAAGAAGTATTTTGAAGCGGCAATTCATCATCCACTGAAAGAATACGTGGGTTCTCTACCAGTGTTTTTGTAAGTCGCTCAGGAAGTCGATCAAATACCACCATTTGATTGGGGGTAAGGATAACCCCTTCGTTTTGGTTAAACGGTTGATTTATTTGCTGTGTACCCCCCTTACCTGACAATACCGACACCCTCCCTGTAAATACCCTGACTACAACCGATTGGTCTTTCTCAAAAGCACGAATCGAAAAACTTGTACCTAACACTTTCGTAACCAATTCATTAGCATAAACTAAAAATGGTTTGTGAACATCTTTGGCAATGTCAAACAGGGCTTCTCCTGATAAAAACACCTCTCTTTTGTCTAAAGCAAAGGTGGATGGAAAACTCAATCTACTTTTAGGTTGAAGCGTAATGACCGACCCATCACTTAGACTTACTTTAAGAGGTTCATTCGTATTATTGATTTTTTCGATGGATTGTGCCGCTTGTGCCGTTATCAATTGCTCATATTTGGTAGGTAGCTGACTTCTGGTTTGTAAAAAATACCACATTAGCAAGCCAATGCAAGCCACAGAGGCAGCTATCTTTAGCCAATTATTTTGAAAAAAAGTAGGTTTATCTCTCCAAATTACAGGCTCTGTGAGCTGTAAGATTTGCTGTATCTTTTCCGAAACCCTTTTTTCATCTATGGGAGTATGCTCCATTTCAAGGGCTTTCAAAACAAACTCTGCCTGGCGTATCATTTCCATTTTTTCGGGGTATTCTGCCAACCAATTTTCCCAAAAATCATCTTCTTGAGGCAATTGGCCATTTACCCATTTCCGAAAATAATCGTCTAATACAAAATCTTCGGTTGTAAATTCAATGTAGTTCATCTTTCAAACGGTGTTTCTAAATAGATATAGAGGCTGAGGTTTATTTTGTACTGAAAAAAATAAAGAAAAATTTGTATTAATCTTTCTGCCAGGCATTTTTCATTGCTTTAATGGCCGTATGAATGAGGTTTCGAGCTGATTGGTAATTGATGGACATTAGGTTGGCGATTTGTTCATAGTCCATTTCTTGGTAAAATTTGAGATAAATCACCTCCCTTTCTCGCTTGGTGAGTTTAGTTAAAATATGATTCAATTTCCTTAATTGTTGGTCTGTCGTTTCTATTTCTATGATATTAGCCTCAATCGAAAATTCTCCGATAAATTCAACTTCGTAGTCTGTATCTATGGCTATTTGTTGTCTTTTTTGTTGGATATTTTTTTCAAAATAGATTTTACGACGAAGTGCTTTCAGCAAATAAAATTTCACATACTCGGTATCAGACAAGTAATCTCGTCGTTGCCAAAGCTCCAGAAATAAATCTTGGATACAATCTTCCACAATGAGTATATCTTGACAAAGCTTGGTGCCATAATTAAACAAGACCTTGTAAAATATATTGATTAAACGAGCATACGCAGCTCTGTCCCCTTTTTTGAAGGCTATCCAAAGTGCTATTACCTCACTTTCGTCGGGCATAAAATCGAGTTTAATTGCTTACTATTTCTAATATATAGAATCAATTTGGTATTTTGTACTTAAATTATTTTGTTTTTTTTAGAATTTGATTCTTATACAACAAGAAGCCTAATCTTAACTTAGCTATTAATTGCTAAGTTAAGATTAGGCTTCTTGTTAAAAGTAAGATTTTTTTGGGGACTATTGATAGGTCAACCAAGCAGTAGCTTCGCCATCTTTATCTGCCACAAACCGAATCCAACGCGCTTGAAAATCAGCGGGGAAGGTATAATCAAAAGTCTCCCCAGATTTAACCGTTACCTGTTTGAAATTCATCCAAGGGCCATGACCCACAGGCTCTACTTGAATTGTGAAAGTAATGGCCTGCGCAGATTTGTGGGAAAGCTGAAGGCTTTTTTTGTCGTAAAAACCAATCAAATAAGCATCGGAGGCTACGCCACTTTTTACTTGGCTATTTTTCCAAGGACCGCCTTCGCCAATGGGCTTGCCTAATTTCCAAAGGTCGTCAATGGTGCCTGCCCACACTTTTGCTTTCCCATCGCTGGAGGTAATGATGTGTTCGTTGGTTACATTTTGGTGATCCAGTCCTGTCATTACTAACAATCCACGATAAGAGGCATAATCATGAACACTCAATGAGTGAGAAGCAACGGGGCGTATTTTGGCAAATCCGTCTGCATTTTCGGCGGGTAACTCATAAAAAGTCCCATGAGCGTTCAGTAAATCGCGCTCGGTGGCTACTTCGCGACAAATCCTTAGCGCGGCTTGGTTTGTTTTTGAAGTAAAGGCTTCATTGCCCTTAGGCAATCGCCAACGTCGTCCAATGTCGTCAATGATTAGCACAGAAGCGTCGTCAATCGTCATTACTTCTTTAGGAATGGCAAATTTTTCGCGGATAAACTGGGCCGTCTTGGGGTCTTCTTTGGGAATGAGTTGCATAGCACTATCTAGTTCATAGTAGCCATTTTCAGAAAAACTACCATTGGAAAACTGCCCTGCCAGCATACCCAATTGACGACGATTATCACCCAACCCATACAAAAGGCCCGCATTATAAGAGGGCGTTGTAATTTTTGAAAGTCCAGCAAACATAGCATTGGGTGTTTTGGGGAAACGCGAAGCATCGCTGTAATTGAAAGACAAAGTAGCGGTGGTGGCACGATTGCTGGTGGCACGAATCCATTCGCCTGTTTGATTGGCCGAAAAGCTAACCGAAACGGTTTGGCCAACAGGCACTTCAACTGAATTCAGGGAGGTCCATTTACCTGTACCTTCACTATCTATTTCAAGATTAAAAGTCGCCGTTTGAGTACCGCCGTTGTGTATCCAAGCCATTCGGTTTTGCCAACCAGCAAACAAAAAAGGCTCGGAAGGCTGATTTGCCGCTATTTTTTCATTCAACCACACCGTACCTTCGGCGGTATTGGGTCCCAATTCGTCGGGTTTATTAAAATCAGTAAACCAGAGGTTAGAGTTGGATTGTCCTGGCCCTTCGATATCTCCTTTGGCTTTGCGTTTATTCAAAAACTCTTTTTGGGCCGAGTCGTCGCATCCAAAAACAAGCTGATTGTTCCAGCGTGCAAAATCGCCAACGACTTTCAAATAAGCCGATCGTGGACGAATACCCGCGGAGTTTTTGGAGGTGAATGATGACGGAAAACGCCAAAATAGGCCGTGCATGGTCATTAAATAATCTGGTTTTTCGGGGGTGCCCACATCGCGAATACGCGGCCACTCGGTATTCCAACCATGCGCCCCGTCATAGCTATGGCTGGCTTTGGGCAATCGAAAAAATGACCATTGGCCACTATCTCTTACTGCCAACAAAACCGATTTATGGTCCCAGCCTGTTGCCCAAATGGGGTCAGTGTTTGGGTTTTTGTTTCCATATATTCCGCCAGGGCCTGTTACTTCTACAAAGTGATTTCGGCGTACTATTTTCCAGTCTTTGCCGTTCCATTCGGCCAATACCCCTGCCTCAATGTCAAATTGTTTGAGTACTTTTTGACCTGACTCACCATTGTTGGAGTAAACCATCACCCCTTGACCAGAATAAACCCCTTTACCATGTGCACCTGGTAGCAATTCTCCCGAATGGTTGTTGGAAGTATCTTCTCCTTTTTTTTGTTTGACATTTCCATCCTGATACAACATCTTGGTATCAAGATTTTTAACACCTAACTGGTAAAAGCCCTCTTCCATGGTGGCTATCAGCAGCTTGTTTTGAGGGTCAGACAAATCACGAGCCAAACCCGTGTAGCGACCTGGTGCCTGGGTATATGGAATGGTACGCACCATGCGGTTGGCATCTATGCTATATGGGCCAATAAAAAGTTGATTGCTCTCTTGATGAATCATACGGTTGGCGGGAGTGCCACCGATACTCTCAGGCCGAACAATTTGCTGTAAATCATTGGTGATTTCGTAGAGTTTATCAGATGAACCAAAAGGCAAATGTGGCCCATATGTAATGACCCACAAGCGGTCGGCCCAGGGTACAACGCCCCCCGTTCCACACTCCCCTTCATTATTGTAATAGGCAAGATGCGGATAAATACCACTGTAATGAGGGTAGGAAGGCGTTGTTGGGGCTTTTGAGGTACTGCACGCCAGCAACAAGCTTGTTGAAGCCAGTATGGAAACTTTCGAAAAATTAAAAAATGTATTATTAATAGCCATCGTTTTGTTTCATGTTTGGATTAATTTGGATTTCGGCAGTAGGTATCGGCCATAAATACTGGCGATTATTCCAAGATGTAACCACCAGATTTTTGATAAGACCTGTTTTTTCCATATCACTAAAATTAGGAATTCCATCTTCATCAATCGTAGGAGTACCAGCAAAAAACCACAGATTTTTATCCACCACTTTAGCCTTTAAATCTACTGGGTCAAGCATCCCATAGATAGGTCGTGTAAGAACTTTTTCAGCCAACCGCCACCGTACAATATCCATGTACCTCAATCCTTCTGAGGCTAGTTCCATTCTTCGTTCCATACGAAGTTGTTTACGAAGTTCTGTTTGATTACTACTTGTGATTGCAGGATAGTTTGTTGCCGTTAAAGCTACTTTATAGGCTCTTGCTCTCACAGAATTTATGGCATCTAAAACCGACTTATCAATTTCATTTAGTTCGATTTTTGCCTCTGCATACATCAAAAGTACATCCGCATATCTGATGATAATCTGCTCTGGTTCAATAAGTCTGCCATTGAGTAACCATGAATCATCTATCCCTTTTTTCCAAACCAATCCATTGAAAGAAGCAAATTGGGCGTTGGCACGGTTATCGTTGTTGGTTACTTTCGTATTATTGCTTAATCGTGTTACTTGTAGTGCTGTTGGGTTGGGGTCATAGATAAACCCAAGGTGAGCTGTTCCAAATTCTACAATACTGGCTGTACATCTTGGATCTCTGTTTTTGAATGGATTACGCGGGTCATATAGGGTTGATTTATCTATGGTTTTTCCATCCGTGCAGAGGTATGCACAAAACAAATCCCATGTTGGGTTAGCTGCGGCAAAACCCCCAGAATTTCGGGTTATTTTATCAGAAGTTGGGCCTAATGTTACTTTCAATTCTATGGAACGTGGAATTGAAAAAATCACTTCTTTTGAATTTTTGGTGCTTTGTAAAAATAGGTTGGCATAATCTGCATGAAGCGTATATTGATTCAAATCTATACATGCTTTTGCAGCCTCTGCTGCCACTTTATAGTCTTTTTCGTACAAGGCATAACGGGCTTTTAAAGCCATTGCCACTCCTTTGGTCGCCCTTTTTACCGCCGAAGCGGCATACGTACTCGGGAGAGCTTGAATAGCAAAATCAAAGTCTTCATAAATTTTTGTAGTTATGGTTTTCTTGTCTGTTCTCCCCTTTGTATAAGCATCTTCAATGCTTATAACATCATCGCTATATACCACATCACCAAAATGATTGACCAATTTGGCGTATTGGGCTGCTCGATGAAAACGTGCTTCGGCCAAATACACGTCCAACTTAGCTTGCGGTACTTTGCTTTTAGTTTCTGAACTATTCAAAGCGGCAATGGCACGATTAGCACGTGCAATCGCCTTGTAAGAATTTCGCCACAGAGTGGTAGAAAAGCCCCATTGGCTGGTTACTGTTCCTGCTTTTATTTCTGAAAGAGCTTGACGATAAAATCCATCGTCAGACAGAAAACTATTATTGGTACCATCTTCGTCCCATTGCCACCAATCAATACGATATAGGTCATTAAGTGCCAGTTGGATTTCTGTTTCATTTGAATACCACTTCTCAGCCGAAGGCTCTGCTAAAGGAAATAAGTCTAAAGAATTTTGGCACGAAGCAAACAGTAATAGGCTCAATGCAACTATGTATATTTTTGATTTCATTTTAATTACAGTTTTAAAATTTTTGAATTAAAAACTAATATTAAATCCTCCCATGACCGTAGAGACAATACCTATACCCTCTGGGTCCCAGCCTTTAGGATATTTGTTAAGACTAAGAATATCGGTCGCATTTACATAAAACCTGATGTTATTAGACATGATTTTTTTTGTAATCTTCTGCGGCAATGTATATCCCAAGGTGATATTTTTTAGGCGAAAATAGCCCCCATTGAAAAGCCAAAAATCTGAAAGTGCTCTGTTTAGTCCTTTATTCGTCTCGGTATAACGGGGATATTTTGCAGCTATATTTTGAGCTTCAGTATTGTTCATACTCCATGTATTACCATCTAAATAAACTGGAAACACACCCCAGTTTTCAGCATTGTAATTGGTATAACTAAGATTTGATACTTGCTGATAACCTATCCCTTGAAATGTAATCCCTAAATCAAATCCACTGTAGTCCAATCTAATATTTCCTCCATACATCCATTGTGGCAAGGAGCCCCCTAAAAATATCCTATCGTATTCAGGGGATATTTTGCCGTCAGGTACGCCATTAGGACCACTAATATCTGTATATTTCATATCACCAACTTTTACATTGCTACTGAGTTTGGGGGAGTTATTGACATCCTCTTGGGTTTGATAAATACCTTCTGAACGATACCCGTACCATTCGTCAAATTGACTACCTTGTTTTTTGATTTTATCACCAATAAACTCCGTACCACCCAAATCGCCCATGATAGATTTAAACTGAGATAGATTGGCAGAAACCGAATACCGAAGTTTACCGATATTGTCTGTCCAGCCTAAATCTAAATCAATCCCTTTGGTTTCCATTTTACCTGTATTTTGATTCGGGTTTTCAAAACCTACAAAAATGGGTATCTGTAAAGCCAACAACATGTCTTTGGTCTGTTTGTAATAGACATCTCCTGTAAAACGTAAGCGATTTTTGAAGAAATAGGCATCTACTCCTATATCGGTTGAAACCGTTTTTTCCCAAGAAATATCTTTAATAGCATATTGAACTTGAGCGGCAGTTTGCTGGGCTACAGCTACATTGTTTTGATAAAACAAAGCATTGCTAAAATTCATGATACCGACCGACGGGTAGTTGCCGATTCGTTCATTACCCAAAGATCCCCATGAAGCGCGTAACTTTAAGAAAGAAAGCACATTTTGCCTTTGCATAAAACCCTCCTCAGACACTACCCAACCTGCTGAAATAGAAGGGAATACGCCCCAGCGAAAATCCTTATTGAAACGAGAAGACCCATCCCGTCGTATATTGGCCTGTAAAAGATATTTGTTATTATAGCTGTAGGTCAAACGACCGAATTGTGAACGATAAGCCGTTTCAAAGGCAGTACCAAAGTTATCTCTTAAAGCTGCGGGGCCTTGATTTAAGTAAGGATAGGTATCAAAAAGATATTGGTCTCTGGATGCTCCCATTGATTCCCCTTTGAAATAATAATTTTCATAGCCAAGCAAAAAGGTAAAATCGTGTTTGCCAATGGTCTTTAGATAGTTCCCTAAAAACTGTGTGGTGAGGCTATAGTTTGTGGTTCTATTCTCGTCTAATCTGGTAGTAATCCCTCCACTAATTAAAGTAGCGATAAATTGATTGGGGTCATTAGCCGCATACACATCTACTTTTTTATTGAATCGCTTTTGAATATTAAAATCAAAGATCGGGGCAAGAATGGCTGAAAACTTCAACCCTTCAATCGGTTTCAAATCCAAAGCAATTCGGCCTCCTATTTGATTGAAATTGTTGTCATTTGTACCTCCATATTTGATTTTTCCATACACATTCTCACCTGCTTTTCCATCGGCCAAACGACCATCTGCCCAAATAGCTGGATAAATAGGTGAAGAAATTAATACTCTACCCAATGGATCATTGGCAGTGGGGTCTGTGGTGTTCGTTCTTTTAAAATTAAAGTCCACTGTTCCACCAAGTAGTTTATTGATAGTAAAGTCGTTGTTTGAACGAAGGAAAATACGCGCATAGTCTTTGTTTTCATAAAAACCACCCAATTTTTCATAGCGAATTGAGGCGTTTGATTTTACAAACTTAGAGCCGCCAATAATGCTGACACTATGCGCCTGACGTGGGGCTATTTTATTAAGTGTAAGATCCATCCAATGGGTATCTGGGTATTTGTCGGGATCAGTCAAATGCTTTTGATTATAGTCTGTCAATAAATCCTGGCTAAAGGTTGGAAACTTATTCGCTCCGTTTCCTGCATCATTCCAGCGGAGTTCATTGACCAACTCCATATATCGCACTGATCGCATATATTCGGGCAACTGGGTAGGTGTATCAAAACCATTTTCGTAGTTGTATTGAATAGAGGCTTGGTCTGTTTTGGCTCTTTTTGTGGTAATTAGTATCACGCCTGAAGCCGCACGAGAACCATAAATAGAAGCCGAAGCCGCATCTTTTAATACAGATAGGTTTTCGATATCATTGGGGTTGACTTGGTTGACATCAGCTACAGGTACACCATCTACAATCACTAAAGGATTAGAGTCGCCAATGGTAGTGACTCCTCGAATCCGAATAGTAGCTCCCCCCATAGAGCCATTCGCCCCACTTCTCGATACCATCACCCCCGACATAGCTCCTTGCAAGGCTTGCGATACTTGGGTTTCTTTCCGTTCTTTAAACATTTCACTATTAATGGAAGAAACAGCCCCCGTCAAATCTTTTTTCTTTTGAACGCCATACCCTACCACCACCACTTCCTCTAAGGCTCTTGTATCTATTTTTAGCCCAATATTGAGTCGGGTTTGTTTCCCTACTAAAATCTCTTGCGACAAATACCCGACAAAAGAAAATACCAAACCAGCTTGTTCATCAACGACCTCAATACTAAACTCTCCTTGTGTATCGGTGGTAGTACCTCGCTGCGTACCTTTTAGCACCACACTTACCCCTGGAAGCCCCACACCATTTTCATCGGCTACTCTCCCCTTTATTGTTTCTACAACAGGCTTCAATAATTCTATGCCGTTGAGCATAGTCATTTTTATTGTTGCTTCAGTAGGTTGAGGGGTGGTGGTGGCAGGAGAATTAGCGGCTGGAAATGGCGCCTCGTTTTTCTCCAACCTCCTTTCTTTGCGGGTTATAATCACGTACCCCCCATTCTTTGATTTTTTGTAATTGAGTCCTAAAGGTTTCAAAACCGTTTCTAAGTTTTGTTCTAATTTGACATTAGGATTCACCATGTTGCTCATGACAGAAAGACCTTCTACATTGCGGTCAAAGAATAAAATATCCACCTGATATTGGTCTTTGAGTTCTTTCAATACTTCCTTGAGTTTCTTTTGAACGGGCTTAGTGGAGGTCTCTTTATTAGGCATACTTTGGGCACTGGCCAGCAATTGGGCAATACTTGGGTATGTTCCCCCCAGTAGTACTCCTGTCAGGAGAATGGGTAGAAATAAATGTTTCATCTTGTAATAAATTAGATTGGGGTTACTGATTGGTTGTTATAATAATTTTGTTTCTCTCTTTTCGGAAATATAAATTAGATGCTTCGCTGAGTGTTTCTAAAAGCTCTTCTGCGTTGTTGGCAGTAAAAGAGCCTGACAATGTCCATTGGGCCAATGCTGCCTCGGGGATTTCTACCTTTACCCCAAAATTGTCTTCAAACAACATGGCTACTTCTGCCAGTGATGTTTCTTCAAATACAAATCGGTGGTTTTTCCATGCGGCATGGTTTTCTGGTTTGGCTATTTGGCGCAATTTTGTTCCTTCCTTTGCATCCATCGTTACCAAATCACCTGGCTTCATTGTTAGTTGCTTCTGTGTTTTTCCTTCTTGATACCGTAGCTGTACTTTCCCTTTGTTAAGTACCACTTTTGACCCTCGGCTTCGCGCACTAACCACAAACTCAGTACCAAGTACCTCGACTTCAAGGTTTTGGTCAGTTTTTACCACAAATCGCTGGTTATTTGTTTGGTGGGTTACTACAAAATTGGCCTCGCCTTTTAGTATTACTTGACGCACATCGGTAGTAAAGCCAAAACGCGGTACTTTGAGCGACGAATTAGCATTCAATATCACTTGACTTCCATCCTCCAATTCAAGGCTTTGGGTCTGTCCATATACCGTTCTGTAGGTTTTATGGGTAATATTTTCTCTAAATACCCATGCTCCGATGAACATCAAAAACACCACCGAGGCCGCCCACATAAAAGTTGGGGTAAAGTGTTGAAAAACATTTTTAGGTCGTTCTACCTGCACCTTTTCTGTCTCATCATGTTGTTGTTGCAACATGCGCTCACGGTGGCGAAGCAGCGCGGAGTGGGTATCGGGGGTATATTGAGGAAATTCTTTTTCCCATTGCGCTAAATACACATAAAATAGCTCTTGATTTTCGGGATGCTTTGCCCAATTATCTATCATCTGTTTTTGAAAAACAGAGGCGTTGCCTGCAAAATAATTGAATAGCATTTCTTTGGTTACTTGCGATTTCATTTGGAATCGATTTAAGGTGAGGACGGTTTTAACAACCAAAAACACTTAGTGGTGTGGATATTTTTGTAAAATGTACGTTTGCTTAGTTTCCCAAAAACAGGAAAATTAGTATTAGCCACTTGTCTTGTAGCGTCTTGCGGATTTGTTTAAGGGCTTGATACAAGTGCGCCTCAATCGTGCGCAGAGATAGATTAAGCTCTGTGGCTATTTCTTGGTATTTCTTGCCTTCAAAACGGTGCATGACATATATTTGCCGTCGTTTTAGGGGCATCTCGTTAATGGCCTTTTCTAAATCATGATATAACTCCTCGTACTGGATAATAGCATCAGGCTCTTGTGTAGCCGACACAGAAAGGTGCGTTGCGTTTTCTAAAGAAGTGTTACGCTTCATTTCGTTTCGGACATAGTCAAAAGCCCTATGACGAACTGAAGTGAATAAAAATGCTCGGAAGGAGGTAGTTATAGTATTATAAAGATGACGAGAGTGGAACTCAAAAAAAATATCTGAAACAATATCTTCAGCAATAGCTTTGGATGATACATAACGCACCGCATGGCTGCAAAGCATGGAATAATATTGCTGAAATAGCATAGCAATACCTGTGTCTGCATCGGTCTCAAACGCCCGTCGTATCATTAATTCTGGATCGAATACGGCGGGTGCTATTGATCTGTTGTTCTCTTTATGAATATGAAAAAGAGGTGCTTTATTGTCTTCATCCAATTGCATACTTCGTTTGGCCAGTTCCATTTCTTTATAAAGATAAGTTTTTTCTTGAAAAGATTAAATTTCTCTCTCTCTTTTGAAGAGACGTATCTATCTCAAAAAACACTTAGCGAGTTCAGCATTTTTTTACAAAAAAACTCGAACCTGCCTCATGATTATAGGCAAGTTCGAGCTCCAAAAAATAATTACAGATATTCTGCGCTTACCAACCTGGGTTCTGAGTAAGCTTGGGATTGGTGATAATATCTGCTGCTGGAATAGGATAATAGTAGTTTTTATCAGTCCATTTTCTTGGAATATTATTCAGCCATGTCAACTCACCAGAAGTATCTCCCGACAAAAGTTGAGAATTAGGCTTGCCCGAAATCAATGGAGAAACCTCTACATAAGTGACCCCCGTCACTTTGGTAGGGAGTGTTGTATAAAAAGCTACATCTAAAACGCCATCTTCGTTTAGGTCCATAGGTGTATTTAGTGAAGGGACATACATGCCATTCCACTCCATTTGCATCAGCTCGCCCCGTTTCCATCTTACGATGTCGTCAAAACGGAAACCTTCTAAACACAACTCTACACCCCGCTCTCTACGAACTTCCAAAATAACAGGATCGGTAATGGATGGGAAATACTTTGATTGTAAATACAAATCTACAACAGTGGGTTTGGTGGTAAGTCCACCTGTTATTCCAGCTCTTTTTCTTAGTGCGCCTATACTCAATGCCCAATCAGCATCGGTAAGTGTGCCAAGTTCGGCTTTCGCTTCTGCATAGGCCAATAATACTTCTGCATAACGAAATATACTAACAGAGTTGATGTTCAAATCTCGGGTATCATAATACATATCATCTAATGCCCATTTGATAGGCATATAGCCTGTGAAGGTATAAGAAAAAAGAGGTGGAGCCGCCACAGCAATACCAGCATTAATTCTTTTGTAGTCGCCCGAGCGAATAGTTTGTTGAAGTCTTTTATCTCTTCCTTTGACTTCATCCTTAAACAACATCGTTTTATAAGCGGGATCGTTTGTATAGGGAGTCCCGTCAATTTTAAGATACGTGTTGATAAAAGTTCTAATAAAACTTGCCTTATCTCCATAGGTACCACTTGTCCAATACCAATTACCATCATTTAAGTTATTTAGGGCTAAATCGCAAACTGCTGAAAGCATAACCTCAGTAGAAATAGGTGCTGGATTGATAAACACTTGGCGATACGATTTATCTACACCAGCCCCTTCATAAAGCTTATAGCCCGCTTCGTCTATAACTTTTTTGGCGGCTACAGCAGCTTGATTGAGTAAACCCGCTGCTGAGCTACCTAACCCTAAATTGGTGTGATATTTTCTAAAAGTTCCTTCATGCAAACTTACACGCGCTTTGAAAGCATAAGCCACATATTTAGTAATTAAACTCCGAGAGGCTTCGCTTGGTGTAGTAATATTTAGACACGCATAGTCAAGATCTGCTAATACCGAATCCATTACCATAGTACGTGGGTCACGTGGTTTATACAACAATTCAGTATCTGTCACATCAAGGGGTTTGCCAATCCATGGCACATCACCAAAACGTTTCACTTTGTCGAAGTAAAACCAAGCCCTAAAAAACTTGGCAATACCGATATAGTTTTTTCTGATAGATAAAGGAACATTCGGGTCATTGCAATTCTGAATGAAATAATTGATGTTTCTTAAATCAGACCAAGACCAACCTGTGCTTACTTGCGCACTATAATTTCCTTCTGTAATAAAGGCTGGGCTATCTTTTCGCGCCAAGAAGTCAGACATGGCATCTGCTCTATGTAGGTTTTTACCATTCAGGATACTATAAAAAGAATTGGTGTAAAGCACCAGACCATTTTCACTTCCAAAAATCGGTCCTTTTGAGGTAGTAGCTTCTGGAAGTTCTTCTAAATTACAACCAGTCAGTAGAATAGCAAGAAATAGTATATAAGTTATTTTTTGTTTCATTATCGTAGCTTTTTAAAGATTAGAATGTGATAGACAAACCACAAGTAACACTTTTCATAATAGGATAGTTGTAACCGTCGCCAGAATTGCCACCAGGGTTAAACACTTGATCGGATGCTACAGCGCTTTCTACGTCTATATCGTGTGTGATTTTATAAAGTGGTGACCACGACCAAATATTTTCAGCAGAAACATAGACTCTTGCAGCAGTTGAACCGATTTTGGAAGCAATCTTCCTCGGTAAATTATAGCCTAATTGAATATTCTTCAATCGCATATAAGCTACATTTTGAAGGTATTTGGTTTGAGGAGCAGCTAATGTCCCATTGGCATTGCTGGCAATTCGAGAAACATATCTTGGGAAATAGGCATTTACGTTCTGTTCTGTCCAGATGTTTCCCAATTGGCTTTTGGGAATATCACCATAAGGTCTGTTGTATTGTCCCCAAAATAAACTGGCCTCCCTACTCGGATACCAATCTTGTTTTGCCACACCTTGTACAAAGGCTGAGAAGAAAAAATTACTCCAATCTGCGCCCAACATCACGCCATAAGTATATCTTGGGGTTGAATTTCCAATGATAGAGCGATCGCCTGGGTCTTCTATTCTACTCAAACCCGGCGTGATTTGGCCATCGCCATTTGTATCTTTGAATTTTATATCGCCCGGAAACCAAAGTCCACTTGATGCCGTTCTAAATAGGTTTTGGCTCGCGCTATTTTTTACATCATCGGCCGAGGTAAAGTATCCGTCGGTAGTGTAACCCCATATTTCACCTAAAGTCTGCCCTTCATAATAATCACTTAATTGTTTCTGAGGATTATTGTATTTGGTGATGACAGCATTATAATCTGAGAGAGTCAAACGTACATCAAAATTAAAGGGCTTTGAGCCTGTCATAAATTTATCTCTATAGGAAAGCATCATTTCCCACCCTTTTGTTCTCAAATCTGCATAGTTTCCTTTAGGAGCCGTTGCACCAAAAACCGCTGGAAGCGTCAAACCAACCGTAAACATATCTGTAGTGGTTCTGATATAGGCATCTGCTACAAAATTCAAGCGATTTGAAAGCATCGATAAATCTATACCAACATTCTTAGTGGTAGCTGTCTCCCAAGTAAGTCCCTCTGGCAAAACCGTTGGATTACGCGTCTGTTGCGGTTTTTGTCCATTTAAGATGATAGCGGATTGAGAAATAGAAAATTGCTCTAAGTAAGCATAAGACCCAATGTTACCATTTCCGAGCGATCCATAGGAGGCTCTCAATTTCAAATCGGAAACAATGTGTTCTGGTACTTTCCAAAACGATTCTTTTGAAAGCCTCCAACCAATCGAGTAGGATGGAAAAAAGGCAAAACGCTGATTGGCGGGAAATTTGGAAGAACCATCATAACGGCCATTGATTTCAAACAAATACCTGTCTTTGAAAGAATAGTTGAGCCTTCCAAAACCTCCTTGAATTTTCCATCTTTCCCACCCTCCTGTGGCTGTAATAGCTTGCCCTAAAGCTAAATTAATGTCGTTGGCATCTTCGAAAATAAGTCCATTACGTTGGGCTGAAAGCCTTTTAAAATTAGACTGCTCATAGTTATAACCCACCAACACTTTGAGGTAATGATTATTTTTAAAGGTATTTTCGTACTCCGTATAAAAATTGGTGGTCATATAAGCCGTTTCTCTATAAACATCGTTGATGGAGTTGGTGGTTGTTCCTACATAAGATATCACCCCAGGTTTTGTACTGTAAGGTACAGGAACAGCTTTTGTTCTATCGTTATTATCGGTATTTTGAATCGTAAAATCGCCTTTGACTCTGAACTTATCTTTAAAAAACTGGGCCGCAAATCCCGTTGTATTTCTGAAGACCTTTTTATTGTTGTCAATACCGTTTTTGCCATAATAAAAATCCCCAATGCTATACGCTGATGAAAAGGTGAGTGTTCCGTCAGGGTTCAGTAAAGGTGATAAAGGATGCCCTTCGTCGGCGATATTTCTCCAAACCCCTCCCCCTTCTCCTACATTCAAGGGGTTGTGGTATTTCATATCAGAATACTGCGACATGTTATTGATTTTCAACCATGGATAAAGTTGGATAGAACCTTTCCCTGTAAAGTTGAATACTCTATAGTCGTCTGAATTGTATCGAAATAAACCATCTTGTCCAAAATATCTTCCCGTTAGTAGATAACTGGCCTTGTCGCTACTGCCTGAAATACTAAGGTTATGCTCATTTGCCATGTTTCTGTTTTTATACAAATGTCCATAGTAATCAGTGCTTCCATAATAAACATATTCACCTGTAATAGGATCTACTTCTACCTCAGGCAATCCACCTACTTCAGACCTTCTTTTAAGTTCATTCAAATAGGCTTGGGAAAATTTAAGCGTTTTATTGACATTTTGAGGAAATGTACCTCCAAAATTGACGAATGATTCAGCAAACATAGATGCCCACGTATAGCCATCTGTTACTAAATCTGGTCTTGCAATTGGGTTTTTAAAAGACAAATTACTTGAATAGGTAACACTCGTTTTCCCTGCTGAAGGGTTTTTAGTTGTGATAAGCACCACTCCAAAAACACCTCTTGCTCCATAAATAGAAGCTGAAGCAGCATCCTTTAGTAGAGTAATGCTAGCAATATCATTTGGATTTAATAAACTGGGATCACCCTCTACGTTGTCAATCAGGACCAAAGCATTTCCTCCTTGTCCAATAGAAGTTGTGCCTCTTATATTAAAACTGGGCGCTTGATTGGGTTTGCCATCTCCCATTTTTATATTAAGGTTTGGTAAAACTCCTTGAAGTCCTTGGTTCAGGTTTGTCATTGGGCGATTGTCGAAAACATCCCCATTTATCATGTCCACAGCTCCCGTCAAATTTGCTTTCTTTTGCGTACCATAACCCACTACAATTACTTCTCCCAGTAATTTATTATCCACTTTCATACCTACGTTGATTTGGGTTTGATTACCCACTGTTATTTCTTGTGGCAAATACCCTACAAACGAAAACACTAATACGGCTGTATTGTCAGGAACATCAATAGAAAAACTTCCTTCTGGGTTGGTTGTTATGCCTCGTTGTGTACCTCTTACAACAACACTTACCCCTGGCAAAGGCGCACCAGCTTCGTCAGTAACCCTACCCTTTACGGTAATGTCTGCCTTCTCATTATTTTCTTTGAGAATACCCTCAATTCTCTCCTCATTTGGGAGATATCCTTGTTCTGGCTTGTTTTTCTTGAGAAGAATTCGACTTTCTATTACCTCGTAATCAATCGCAATAGGCTTTAGAATCTCATCCAAGACGGAAGACAATTTACGGTTGTTGATTTTTAAGGTAAGGCGTTGAGTGGAGTTGATTTTGGTACTATACACAAACTTCACCTCTGCTTGCTTTTCGATTTGGCTCAGAATATCTTTCAATTCAAGTCGCTCGCCCACTACCGAAATCGTTCGATTGAGTACCTCTTGGGCTCGTGTGTCACGAGCCCAAGCCATGCTATAACAAAAGGCGGCCAATAGTAATTGGGAAAATGTGATTTTCATAATCTTCCACAAGTTTTCGGGAATTGGTAAAGGTTTTTTCATAGATTTACTTGTTTTTTAATTGGTATATTAGAAAATACAGCCCACCTCAGATTGGCGTTTGAAGGGGCATTTTTTTAAGCCAGAAATGTTGGTAGCATTTCTGGCTTTTCTATTGGCATCCATCGCCATTGATAAAAACAACTGTACCACGTTTCTCATAAGTGGCATCAATAGATTTACATATAAGTTCTAATTGTGTAAACATAGATAACCCGTTTAAATCGGCTGTAATTCGGCAATCTTTCACTTTAGGGTTGGCAATCATAAATTCAATACCATATAAATCGGAGAGTGAGTTTAAGACCATTTGCAGTGAAGTGGCTTGGAAAACTAATCTTGATTGTGCCTTTTCAGAAGATATGATTATGGCTGGGTTTTCAACAATGCTGGGGACAATATTCTTAGAGGATACATCAAACAAAACACGTTGATTAGGCGTAAGAATCACTCCGTTTTTTTCTTCTTTTTGGATGGATTTTTCTGCATATACAGATACCCTTCCAGTGGTTACGGCTACTTCAATGGTATTTATTTCGGTATTTTGCTTAATATTAAAACTCGTCCCAAGCACTTCTGTAATTAATTCCCCAGTATGTACCACAAATGGCTTTGAAACATCTTTTTTTACTTTAAAAAATGCTTCTCCTTTTAAATACACTTCCCTCTTTAGTTGGTTGAAGGTCTTGTTGTACACCAAGCTGCTATTTTGTTTGAGCAACACCACTGTGCCATCTTCTAAATTTACTTCTTGTTGGGACAAGGTTTTATTTTTTACTTCTATTTCTACCTCTTCTTGATAACTATCAGATGCGATAGTGGAAGAAATAGAAAGGCTGGTAGTTTTGCTTCCAAACCAAATAAAACCGATGATAATACAAGCTGCCATTCCAGAAATCCAAGCCAAACGAGTCAATAAAACAGTTGAAGGAAGTCGAATCTGTTTCCTTATAGTTTGCCACATCCGTTTTTCTATTTCATTTCTTTGTAGTTTTGGCATATTTAGATGAGTCTCTCGCTGTTCATCCAACCATTGTTTAAGAAACGCATCCTCTTCTTGGGATGTATTTCCTTCTAAGTAACGTTTCGATAGTTCATTGAATTCTTGCTGCGTCATTGCGATGGGTGTGTTAATAATAGTCGTCTTTTATAATATCCTATCTTTAGGTAGTGATTCAGCCATAAAAGCAGAAAGAAGCAAAAGAAAACAATATTTCTTTTCTGTTAATAAAATCTCAATTATCTGATTGAAAAGGTTTTAGGTTTTCTTTTAAGAATTTCAGCGATTTGGTAATGTGATATTCTACTGCTTTCTCGCTAAGTTCTAATCCTCTGGCTATTTCTTTTACTGATTGATTTTCAAAACGACTGCGTCTAAATACTTCTGCACTTTTTTCGGGTAATCGATTCAGCACTTTCTCAACTGCATCCGAGAGTTCAGTAAAATTGACGATTTCATCTGTATCATAGTGTTGGTGAATCTCTTGAAAGATTAAATACTCTTGGTATTTTCGGTAACTAACCTGCGCCTTGATATAGTCGTAAACTTGATTTTTGATAGCAATAGTCAAGTATAGCTCTAAATGCCTGATTACTACTTCTGAACGACGATTCCAAACATTCAAAAACACTTCTTGCACTAGCTCTTCCGCTTCTTCTCGCACGCCTGTCTGGTGATAGGCCATTCCAAACAACTTATACCAATAGCGTCGGTAAATTTCCTCAAAGGCTTTTACTTTTCCTTCTTGCAGAAACTTTACCAAAAGCCCATCTTCAAGCTGCTTTACATTCATGATCGCAATTTGTGTTTCTCTTTGCTACCTGTACAGTAGAACATCTCTCTAAAATCCCTAAATAATTTTGAAAAAACTTTGAATAATTTTATTTCTCTATAAAAAATAGGAATAAAGTGGCTCTTTTATGATTATTCCTCAAGAAGGGAACAGGGAGATAATTGCTGTTTAATATTACTTAATTGTGCAGTTCTTTTTCCAGTTGCTCTAATGATTTCCCTTTGGTTTCTACTACATACTTCCAAACGAACCACAGGCACAAATACATGAGGAAGGCATAGAAAAAAAAAGTATTGCTACTGCCCAATCTAGCTAATTGGATAGGGAAAAAAGTCGCTACCAAAAAACTGGCAATAGCATTTACAGCACCTACGATAGAGATAGCTAATCCACGAAGTCTAAGAGGAAATATTTCCGAAAACATTGCCCACATAACAGGGCCTAATGAAATAGAAAACCCAGTAATAAAACCCAAAATACTTATTAATACTAAGAAAGAATTAATCTTAATACCTTCTTTGAGAAAAAGTGACTTATAGGTTTCAATATCAATAGAAGTTTGTTTTAAGGATGTGCTTATGGCTGCAAAAAATACTTGCTCATTTTCAAACGTTTTTTTTCTGAGGGGAATTATTTTCGCTATCAATTGATTTTTCTTCATTTTTAGGGTTTTCACTTCTCTATCTGATAATTGTAAAGACCCTACGATGGTATTTTCCTTTTTGAAATCAATGGTATTTATGTTTTCTAAAACAACATCAAAATTAATTAAAGACTTGTCTCTTCTTTGTGCTAAAGTCCATAATTCATTCTTATAAATTCTATCGGCAACTGCTTCGATTTGCAAATAATTTAATTGATAATAAGCTGATTTAAACAAAACCCCCGTAGCTGTTAGTGATAATGCTGTCAAACTCACACCTATATACAACAATGGTTTTCTCCCCAATCGATCAATAAAAATCATGGAAATGATGGTTGTAATGACAAGTACTATACCCAATACCATGGACTGAACAAATGCAGCATCTCTTCCTCCTCCCGCCAACTCAAATATCATAGGTGCATAATAAAGAATAGCATTGATACCCGAGAATTGTTGAAAAATACCTAATCCGAAGCCAATAATAAGTATAGGCTTCATCCTTTTGTTAAACAAATCCGTGAGCTGCTTTGTAAATTTTATAGTAGTTTTTTCTACCAATATTTTTTTTGTTTCTTCATATACCTTTTGTACATATCCCTCCCCCTCTATCTTTATCAAGATAGCCAAGGCTTGCTCTTTTTTTCCTTGCATAAGTAACCAAATAGGGCTTTCCGGGATAAATAGTAAACTATTAAAGTACAAAAGAGCGGGCAATATTTCGATGCCAAGCATCCATCGCCAATTAGAGGAGTTGTCAATCAGTTTTAAGATAAAATAATTGGAGAAGTAGGCAGAAGATAACCCTAATACAATCAAAAGCTGATTGAATGACACAAGCTGACCTCTTTGTTGAGCTGGAGATATTTCAGCGATATAAATAGGAGCAATCAGTATTGCAATACCTACTCCTATGCCGCCTATAATTCTTCCACTAATGAAAATTTCGATATTCGGGGCAAAAGCACAGCATACCCCAGTGACCAAAAATAATACTGAAGAGATAAGTAATGTGAATTTTCTTCCTATTTTATCACTTAAAGCCCCCGCTAAAAGATTTCCTAAAATAGCCCCCCAAATAATACAAGAAACTGAAAACCCGAGCATAAAAGAACCATCCTGCAAACCAAAAACGGTTTTGTAAAAAGGAATAGCACCCGAAATAACCGAACTATCAAAACCTACCAAGAATCCCCCAAGTGAAGCAACAATGGCACTTGAAGTAACATATAGGTTATTGCGTTCTTTCATGAAAGAAGTGGTCTATTATAAAGATAAAAGTAGTGCTGAGTTATTTTATTTTCTCAGCAAACTTCCGCTCACTAATCGCATTTTCAGTTGGGAAGTCAGGAGGAATAGGGAGTGTAACCTTACCTGTGGCTGCCCATTCTGCACCTCTTTGAAGGCAAGTGATAAAGCCCACACACTCGACGGAATAGTCTATATGCCCCATAGGCGTATGAAAAACCCTTCCTTTGCCAAATTTAATGGTCATCATCATGGGTTCGTTGCGATCTGTGCCTTTGTTATCTTTGGGTGAAAAAGCCGTTGCCAGTACTTCCATGTTTTCGGCTGGGCCACGCAGGCGGTCGTACATTTCATCTTTGGTGTGCATCCATTTGAGGGGCATACCCTTGGTAATAGGATGATTGGGATTACGGATAGTTACTAAAAACGACTGTTGTGCGCCATGCGAACCCGCCCGCCCTGGGTTGGTATCACGAATAAGTTTACCTTCTTGGTCATAATACACATAGGGCCCATCTTTTTCGGTACGGTCACCCCAGCCGCCAACACCTATCATTTTGTTGTAGGCAGGCCATTTAGGGAAAGAGTTGTCGGCAGCATGAACCACCACTAATCCACCGCCTTTGTTCATGAATTTTTCAAAATCGGCTTGCGTTTGCTCTGACCAAGGGGCAGCATTCCAGCCAAAATTAATGACTACCAAATCGTACTTTGAAAAATCTGGATGGAAAGCAGAGTCCATCTTGGCATTGGCCAAGGCTTGGGTCATGCCTACCCCTTTGATTTTGTATTGGTCTAAAAATTCATCTCCTTTCCACGTGTATCTTGTACGTTGTACGTCCACCGAAAAACGGCCCGTTTCCTCCAAGTACTGCTTCATCATGTAGGTAATCTTGGGCCATTGGTCATGGTTGTTCTGACCGTCCACAATAAGGGTTTTAATGACTTTCTTGTTGGTTTGGGCAAGGCCATTGATAGTTAGGAAAAGGGTAAAACCCAAAAAAAGGGTACATATTTTTTTCATGATGTTTCAAGCTAACTTTATCGGAGTTGATACGGTATTGTCAACTCAAAGATGGATTACAAAAGATTTTACTTTTTAACAAATTAAAATACCCTTTTTGATCGAATGCTTAGACTTTTGAAACCATTCACAAACAAACTCTAAGCAAGCTATCTATATCGTTTTTGTCTTTTATGTTGTCGGAGAAGCTACAAAATGTGTTGATTTTCATTTTGCTTCCTGCCATGACAAATAACTTTTTTAGCTTCTCTATTTCGTCTTCTATCTTTGAAATTTGCTGGTATTCCCACACTTTATTTCCGCCCGTGTAGGGTTTCAAAAATTCATAGGCTTGCTGAATCCCTCCACTTTTATTGGTTTTATAATGCCAAATATCTACCCCCAATACTTTCCCAAAATAAGCTAAGTTGGTAAAAGCATTGAGATTCATAATGCTATAAGAAAGTGATTTTGTGCGGGCCAATTCTTCGGGCTGTTTACCCTCTTCGGTGATTTGCTTCTCTATTCGGCTTTTGGTAGATGTTTCCAATAGTGCTTTTGCCTCTGTATCTCTCTTCAAAAACAGGAGTATGGCGACTGTGGTGGCATCATACCAAGTCCCGTGGTTGTTGGTGGTGGCTTTTTCTTCCAAGCCCAACTTGCTGGTTTGTAGCCAATTGACAAATTCTGACAACCAATTGACCATACCGTTGTAAGTGGCATCGTCCATACCTTGCTCTGCCCGAAGCATTTCAATAGTGGTGATGATCTGCTGAAGGCCCGCAAACTCTATTATTCCAAAGCAACGTCCTGTATTTACACCTGGCACTCCCTGTGCAAAGTTGAGATTGGGGTTCATTTTGGTAGCTGGGTTCAGAAAAAATGTTTGTAAGATTTCAACTGCACGATTGGCGTATTTTTTATCTCCTGAGAAATAATAAGCCATTGCCAGCACTTTGGTATTATCAAATACAATGTCTTTGATGGGTTCATCCACATTGTTTCCTCGCGTGAGTGGGTTGATTTGACCGTCTTTTCGTATCCACGGCAGGCCATCGGATTTGGAAGGGTCTGGCCACCAATAGGGTGCCAAACTAAGGTAATCGTGCTTATCGCCACTGGGAGGGGTTTGTGTTTTTTGCATAACAGACACCAAAGGGGCTTTGAGCGCTTTTTCGGCAGCAGTAATAAGGTGGTTGTAAGGTGCTATGAAATCGTTGTTATTATGCTTGATGGCCTTTTTAACCTTTTCCAATACTTCGCTATCGTAAGAAGTAAAAACACGCTCTCTTTCTGTGGGTTTTTCACTAGCATGAAGCACAGTAATCTGAAAAAACCATAAAAGTAACAATGGTGATAAACATCGTTTTTGCATAAGAAAGGATTTATTTTAATTTGAGAATTTCACTCCTGCCAACAAAAACGCGCCCGTACCAAAGTTTTGCCAGCTGTCTTTGTCGGCAGGCTTGGGATCGAAGCCGATGTTTTGTACCCAACCCACTTTACCACTTTCTTGTTGGCATTCCTTGAGGGCTTTCCAGGCTTTCTGAACAGCAGGCTTATAGGTTTTGGCATCAAGATAGCCGTTGTTGATACCCCAAGCCAGTGAATAGGTAAAAAATCCACTGCCGCTCACTTCGCCATGTGGGAAGTTTTCGGGGGCTAATAGGCTGGTGCGCCAAAGGCCGTCGGGGTGCTGCAATTCGAGTATTCTTTTGGCCATTGCCTTGTACAAGTCCGCATAAAAATCACGGTGTTTATAGTTTTTGGGCATATCTTCCAGTAGCATGGCCAAGCCCCCCAACACCCAGCCATTTCCCCGCGACCAGAAAATCTTGCGGCCATTTGACTCTTTGCGGTCGGTAGTTTGGCCTTTCCACAAGAAGCGATTATCCCTAAAAAATAGCTTCTCTTCGCTGTCGTAAAGTAAGTTTTTGGTTTCTGAATAATACTTGTGCATCTCATCGAGGTACTTTTCGTCTTTTTTGAGATGGGCATATTTGGTCAATACTGGCGGTGCCATAAAGAGCGCATCGCACCACCACCACAGTATTACTTGTTCGGCATTGCCTTTGCCCACCTTCCAATCTTGGGGTTCAAACAAATGTGCTTGAATAAAAGCATCGGTAGGGCCCAATTGGACTTCCCTGTTGCCTATTTCTTTGAGGTAGAGGTAGGAGTTTGAGATAGCCACGTCGTCAGCATGGTACAAACGATCGTAGGTTTTCCACTGATTTCGATTGCCCATGTCCACCAAAGCTTTCAAGAAAATTGGGTTTTGGGTGGACTGATGGGCTTTCATAACACCCGTGTAATACGCTCCGTTGGTCCAATCGGTGGGAGCTTTGGCTTGGATAGGATTGGCCTCCTGCCACGCCAACGCCTTGAGCATGGCTTGCTCATCGGCATTATTTTTTGTAGTGGATTGTTGAGCCGTTTTGCAAGAGAAAACAAACAAAAGTAATAAAATCGCTGGGAGAATCGTAGGTGCTTTTTTCATAGTTGGGGTTAAATAACTTTATCTTGTGTGTTTTTGTTTGGTTAAAAAATCGGTCATCAACAATTCATGTTGTTTTACAATTTGTTGCAATTCAGGCTTATTAGCCACATTGATGGTTTCATTCGGGTCATGTTGATAGTTGTACAACTCTACCGCAATGGGCTTGGCAGAAGACAATGTTTTATTTTGGTAAAATGCTGTTTTAAACCAAGCAGTGTAGCGAAATTCTTTGGTACGAATGGAATAGCCCATCAAATCATCTTTGTTTTCTTTTCGTGGATATTGACTCACCGCATAGTGTTTGACGGATGTTTTTGGGTTCTTCAACATCGGAACAAGGCTTTTTCCCGCCAATCCATCGGGGATATTGAGTCCTGCCAACGCGGCCAGGGTCGGGAAAACATCAACAAATTCTGATAAACCTGTCGCTTTCTGGTTTCCTTTAAAATTAGGACTGGTAATGATAAGCGGCGCACGGGTCGCTTGTTCAAAGTTACTGTGTTTACACCACATAGCATGATCGCCGAGGTGCCAGCCATGATCGCCCCAAAGCACGATGATGGTGTTCTTAGCCAACCCATTTTTATCCAAAGCATCTAATAGTTTTCCCACTTGTGCATCCAGATAACTCACACTGGCATAATAGCCATGAATTAATTCTTTTTGAATACTATCGGCTTGAGGGGTATATCCTTTACGAAAATGTTGCCCATCAGATTGCAAATAGTTGTTAAACAACTCGCCCGAAGCCTGAAAAGCAAAGTCGGGAGCATCTTGGCTTTTGTTTTGAAATACCGCTGTTTTAATTTGGTCGCGCTTGTATAAATTCCAATATTTTTGGGGCGAACAAAAGGGCAAATGAGGACGACTAAACCCTACTGCATAGAAAAACGGTTGTTTACTTTCGGCCAATTGGGCAATGGTCTTTGTGGCTCGATTGGCAACCGCCCCATCGGGGTAAGCATGATCTGGCACATCGGCAGACTCAACCGCTGGCCCTCGATTTGCATTCATAAAATCACTCAACTCCACCCCCAAAAGCCCCTTTTTTTTGGCTTCTGCTTCAATCCGTGCCAAGATTTCAAGCGTCTTTGGCGACTGGTAATAGTTTCTTTTAGGACGACCAAAACCTTCAGCAAAATCTGTTTCTTTTAGTCGTTCATAAGGAATCAGCCACGACGGGGTATCTTCGCCTTTGTCCACCGAACGATTGTCAAAAACCTTTCCAATGCCTGCCGTTACATACCCATTTTCTTTGAAATATTGTGGTAAAGTCCGAATCGAGGGGTTCATGTCGCGTATTTGCGTTTTTAAGTCCCATATACGGGTATAATCGGGGCGCATACCCGTGAGCAAACTGGCGCGTGTGGGGGCACATACGGCTTGTTGGCAGTAATTATTCATAAACACAGTCCCCATTTTGGCCAATCGGTCTATGTTGGGGGTGTGCATATAAGTAGCACCGTAGCAGTTGAGCAGCGGCTTCAGGTCATCCACGGCAATGAAGAGGACATTGGGCTTTTCGGCTACTTTTGGTTGCCACTTAAAACTATAGAGGGCTATACAAAATGCCGAAATAAGTAGAAGGAGGGCGTTTTTCTTCATGTTTACTATCTTTATTGAATGACAAAATGAAACCTTACGGAAAGCTAAAAAAAGCGGCTGTCGTACCATTTTTAGGGTTTACTTTTATTTTTTTGTAGCTAAAACTTTGTCCTTCACCAATATAAACCGACTTAAGTTGTTCTTTTTCATCCAAAGTAGCCACAGCATATCGCCCCTTGAAAGTAATCCCCAATTTCGTATCGGCATAAATAGCATCGGGACTTTCGAGTATAAAGGCATATTGGATAATGGTTTTACCTTTTAAATTACTGCTGATTTTTAGCCCTTTAAATTCTCCTTTTTGGGCGATGGTTTCTACGGTCTGTATGCTTCCATTGGCTTGGTTGCCCTCAAAAGGTTCATAAATTACTGCAAAAGGCTCTCCCCACGCTTCTCCTTTTTTACGAATCACTAAAGTTGGGTTGTCCTTGCCACTATAGGACTTAGGCGCTTCGTTCGACATCGGCGACATGGCCTTTGTGAACGCTTGATTGCTCTGATAACTGACAAACAATTTCATTTTGATTGGCTCTTGTGCCAGCTTATTTGCTATGAACGTTGCTTCCACTCCTCTTGCTACCTTGTTTTCAGCCGTTTGAACCTCCTTAAAAAAGTGCCACCCAGGGTGCTTAAAGGTTTTATTCTGAACCCATTTTTTGGTAGAGGAGGCTTTGTATCTTAACGAATCTACTTCAAAATTGAGCGGTTTTCCTTCGCTTTCTACCTTCAATTCGTCGGCAAGATTTCGGTAAATATAGTCGTGGTACTGATTGGGTAATGCAGATTTTGACCTAAAAACATCTATGTAATAGCCTGTGGTGGGCGAGGTGCGTACAATGGCTAAAGTACGCTCTTGGGTCGCTTCGGCTTGGTCGCCTTTGTCGTCTGTGAATCTACTGGTAGCAAACGAATAAGCTGAAGATACTGGTTTTTGTTTTATGTTAGGTTCTAAGGCAACTTGTTCAACCCTATTGATGCCTAACCCTGCCCAACCGCCAGCGCTTTCAGAAGCCCCATTGACCACCACCGTATTATGGCTGGCAAATATTCGGTAATAATTTTCGTGCAAATCGGTTGTATAAGTACCTCTACCTGCCTTAGGGCCTAAAACGTAGCCTTTGCCGTAGAGTTCCATACTCATACCTGAGGCGTGGCCGTGTACGTGTGCCCCTCCACCCACAAAACCCATGAGCGCATCTTTGGGGTTGTTGGTAACACTCAGATTTCGCTGGAGGGTAATTCCCGCAAAGGGTAGTTCATCAGAAACAGGCAGGGGGTAGTCCTTTACCTCACCTTCAACTACGGGCATATACCACAACAGATGAATAGGCTCGCGATAAACCTCCGCGCCTAAGTTACGTTTACCAAGGTGCGTTCTGTCATATTTTTTGGCATAAATCCCACTATTGAGCAATGCCCCAAATTCACTTATCAGTTGTTGATTTTTGCTCATTTCACCCAAATAGTAGGCTGTTTCAAACGATTCGTAATCAGCATGATAGCTTCTGTGCCCATCGCCAAAAAGCACCGTTTGGTTGTTGTTGGGATACGTCAAATAATAGGGTGTAGTCAATGCCAAAGGTATATGTGGGTATTTGTTGCCTAAATCGAGCTTGGGGTCATAGCGGGTAAGCAGGGTCATCAAATAGGTGGATAGGCTGGCTACGGCACTTGAATAGCCCAAACTCTCGGGCCAATAGCCTTGGTGATCGAGGTAATGATTGGCTACTTTCTGAAGCGCGTCTTGGTTGGGTGTATTTTTGGTAAGGTAATATTCTAAAAACTTCTTTCGCTCTTTTTCATCATCAAGTGCCAAGGTATTTCCGACCAAACTTGAAGATTCTAACACAGACCAATTACAATCAATGATGCCATGCTCTAAGGCCAGTTTGATATAGGTTTTGAATACTTTTTCAGCTCTCTGTACCGAAAAAGTAGTTTTTTGTTGGGTAGCTACATTGAACACCAACCCACCTTTTGATAAAAAAGAAGCCACAAAATCATAGATAATGGGGAGTTGTGCCCCTATTTCGCGGGCTTCGCGTAGGTGGTCGTCGGGATATAAATAGCCCCCTCCGTTGTGCCCTTTGTCATTGGGCTGGACTTGTACCAGCCCCTCAATCATAGTATAAAGAATATCCGCGCTGATTTGGGCGTATTTTTCGTCATCAGTTAAATAATAAAGCACCCCACAATCCACCGCTGTTTGAAGGTAACGGATGAGTGCTTCTCTTTTTTCAGCATTTACTCCGCCAAACCCTTTTAATTGAATCACTGGAGGCACTTGTTCGTCTTGTTTTTTCGACCAATCTAAGGGCATTTTACTCAAATAGTCCTTGGGATTGGCTTGGTGATTTTTTAGCTCCTCTCCTACCCTATTTTTAAAGGCTTCATAATAGTCTTTGGCCCATTGGTTTTGGGCGATTTTTTCCAAAATAGCAGGTTTATCAGAAGGTTTTACCCAAATCATAGGACGTGTAGTTATCATCTGCGAGAACACAGACAAGGGCAGCAAGGCCATTGAAAGGCATCTGATAGCAATGAATAGGTTTTTCATTATTTAGTGCCTGTTACCTCTTTTACTTTGTTGAAAAATGCTCTTTTGGCCTCCGAATTAATCCCCCAATCTACGGGTATGGTTTGGAAACCATTTTTTAAGTTGGGGTCTTCTTTTTTGCGGTAATCAAAAAAGCCCCAAGAGATATAGTTTTTAAGGGCAATATTGAAATGACAAGTATCTGACTCAAAAAAATGGTTGTCGTCTTCATTGTTGACAATGGGCATCTGGCGATTCCCTACTGCTTGTTTCACTTTTTCGATATGCTTTGAAAAAGCTGTGGCGGTTCGTAAAGCATTGCCATGAAAAAGAATAAAGTCAGCCGCATCCACTACATTTTGGGTCGGTACAATCATGGCAGGGAAACTGGTACTTACCAAGTAGCGGTAGCCATTTTTTTCAATACTTTTGGCCAAATTGATCAATTCATGTACCCGCATATAGAGCAAAATATCGTGGTCATATTGCTTTTTATTGCCCAGGGTTTCGTTGTTTATTTCAATCAACACATGACGGTATTTTTTTTCATGTAACCAATTAATGAGGTTGGTTACGGCATTTTTGATGGCCGTTTCATCTTTGAGACGCTGGTCTTGTCCAAAATAAAATAGCCCTAAAATGACGACCATCTGGAGTTCATCCGCTTTTTTGAGGATTTTATCCAAGCGTTTCATATAGCCCTCGTGCAACGACCCATCGGGGTTGAACCCTGGG
Organism: Spirosomataceae bacterium; assembly: GCA_041392315.1. GTDB lineage: Bacteria > Bacteroidota > Bacteroidia > Cytophagales > Spirosomataceae > Runella. The sequence continues at coordinate 40,931 of JAWKMH010000015.1, forward strand.
TTTTGAAAATCCCAATTGCCATAGCCAATAGGACTTCCCCCTTGCATATTGAGGGTAAAGGCGTTTAGACCATAACTTTTCCATAACGGCATAGCTGCCACAAACTCGTTGTTGTTGCGATCGGCATCCCATTTTTTGGTATCAGGATACGCAAAATTGGCAACGGTTGCTGGGTTGAGGTCATCAAAAACTCCTTGTACCATGCGCGAGTTCATCAATAAACCTTCTATTTTTTGGCCGTTCCAATAACGGCCTTCGTAAGTCGGTTTGCCATTGATATAAAACTGATTGCCTTTAATTTCGACAATGGTTTTTTGGGCGTTGAGTGTGCTATTCCAGCAAAGAAAAATGGAGAAAAAGAGTACGTTTTTTTTCATTTGAGGATTATTTTTTATTCAGGTAAAGCAGGCATTATTTTGAAAACTCGTACAGTTGCATCAGAAACGGCTGTACTGGTTTTTCTCTTTTTTCATAAAATCTTCTGATTCCCATTGCCTCCCACCGAAAAGCAAAGTACGATTTAGCATTGTCTGAATTTGGTATTTTAAGCCACTTTACTGAACTTTCCGAGCGAGTGGGTTTCATAAGTTCGGTTGTAAATAATTTGTTTTCGGGGTTTTCGACGGGCTTGTCTTCCAGTGGTGTCAAAGATGTAGCATCCACCAAGACTCGTCCAAACCCATTTTTTGATTGCCAATATTCGATTTCAATGGTGTTGTTGTCTTTGAGAGAAGCGCTCAATATTTTGAGTTCAGAAGTCAATGACCCCGATCCAGAAAAACTCCAACGGAAATCCCAGTTGGTTACTTTTGTGATGCGCCATTTCCCATCCATAAATTTGGAGAGATAAAGCTGATGCTTGCCATTTTCGTCGTATTTGTGGTAGCAAACGATGGGTTGTTTTTGGTCAAAAAACAATGCGTTTCCGCCATTGATTGCTCCTCCCATGGGTGGTACAGGATCAATGGTAAACTGTTTTTTGTGAGGTGTTATAGGCAGCGTTACTCTTTCACCAGCGGCTGTTTCCCAATGAATCAGGTCTTTGCTTCGGGCGTAGGAAAGGTCGTGGTTGGTTTCGGCATCAGGCGTATCTCGCCATACCCAAAGCAGATGAAAAAGCCCATCAGGCCCTAATGTAGGCCCTTTGATATAGGCACTCATTTCATTCAACCCATCAAACAAGGGCGCGTCTGTAAGGCGGCTAAACTTCCCTTTTTGTTCATCATAATAGTTGCTGATGGTGTTTCCGTTGCCACTACCACCCTTTCGATAGGTAAAAATGAGCCTATTTTGTGCATCCTTCATAAAATTGGGATAAGTGCTTCTTAGTTCGTCGGCTATATTAACCAAGGGCAATACGCGCTCAAAGGTGCTGATATCAAGAGGTTTGGTTGTCTTGAAATATTTCATGGTATCAGCGTGCATATTTCCGCTGACATGGATGTTGTAGTCGCGGTCAAATGCCATGGTGATATAATTATGATTATCCCAACCGACTTTTGTGGGGAGTATTTTGTAGTTCCATCTCTTTTCTGGTATTTTTCTGGAGGCAACCGTTAGGTTTCTATCTTTGTTGTAATAGGCTACAAACTGCCAATTTTTGGCCGAAATGGCACTAAAATTGACTGGAAAATCAGCAATAACCGAGTCCACAGCTACAACGCTCACTATATTGATTTGAGCCGATGCCAGATGGCAAGCAATCATCAATACGAATAGGCTGGGCATGATACCTTTTTTCATTTTCTGTGGTTTTTTGAGATAGATTCTATTTTCTGAAAACAGTTTCTGTGGTCCTTTGTAGCGTGTATTTGATGGTGAAAGGTTGCCATTTCTCCACAATCTCCACGTCTTTTTTTACTTCCTCTTTCAACGCATTCACATCCACATACCCTACTCTATTATACAAAGCGGGCAGGTTTTTTGGGCTATAAATAGCCGCATATTTTTCCCAGTATTTTTCAGCTTTATTGAGCCATTCGAGGCTGCTTTTTCTAAATTTTTCATCGTTTGTTTTATCAAACGCTGTTAAGGTATATGCCGCTCTTATTTTGGTGGCATAGTACAACCCAATGGTAGCAAAAGCCTCAATATCGCTTTGGGTTTGTTGCAATTCGTTGTTTGAAATAGCCGAATAGGGTGTCATTTTTTTCAATCCTTTCAGGGCTATATTGGCTAAAATTTCCAATGAATCAGCTATCATCAGTGGTGATTTTAAGCCTTTTGCCTGCGGATTGGCATGTAGCCATTCGGTGATACCCGCCACATTGCTGCCAGGCATGGGTTGCCGATGGATATATTCTGCTACTGTATAAAAACCCCTGTATCCTTTTGCGTTGATATTGGCTTCTGGAAACCATTTGAGGTCAATATCCCCACACACAAAGCGGGTAATATTAATGTTTTACCCCCCTACTTCTTGGTACCATTTTTCGATATTGGTAGGAAATTTTTCGGTTGCATCGCGTTGGGCATCTTTATTGATGGGGCAGAAAATACCTATATTTTGAGGAATACCCGTGCTATCATCTTTCAATACTACCCGATTATTGGCGTTTAGATTATTTTCTTTTGGGCACGCACCAAGTCCTATCCAAATACAAACAAGTAGAAATTTGATTATATTTTTCATTATAATTATGCTTAAAAGGGGTATAATCCCTACACTCAAAAAGCCGCTATTCCGACATGAGAAGCTATAAAATGTGCTATACCATTTTTAAGCACGTAATTGTGTTGAGTTACGTTGGTAGTTCGTCGCGTAGAAGGCAAACTGGTATCGTTGTTGATAGTTATGGAAAGTCGTTCATTTCTTTGGATTTTGATAATACCATTGGGGCCATCCAATAATGTTTTGAACTCATAATTAACAAAGTAAATCGGCAATGCCTGCGACTGATCCACGTAAGCATCAATGATATGGTACTTGAGCAAATTAGCGGCACGTGTTTTGTCCACTTTGGTCAAATCGCCTGTACCCGCAGTCACGCCTGTCAATAGCGCATTGATGCGTCCTGCCCCTGTAAAAGCAGCATTGGTCAAAAACAAGTAAGTACGTTTTGAAACATCTTTGCTATATTCTTCCTCCAAACCTGCCACTTTGATGAGCGTAATCATATAATCCAATTTACCTGAGGCAGGTGTAGTACCTGCATGTGAGGTTTGGGTTTGGATAAAATCCCAAGCGGTTTTGTCTTTAAATGTTGCCAATTCAGGAATACCTGGTTCAAAAACAAATTTCTTTTGAATAACCATATCTTCACAACTAAAAAAGCAAAGACAGATGACACTCATCAACAAAGTATTGATTCTATTTTTCATGGTAAGCATATTTTAGGTTTTAATGGATTTTAGGTAGTCCATCGGTAGTTAGTCGCATTGGCCAACCACTGATGACTATTTACTCATTTATAGGCTACATTCTGAACCAATAGTGGATTCTCAATGAGATGGGTATTGAAGATGGGGAATAAAATTTTGTCGTCTTTTTGCCCATTGATAGGTCCCATCACCTCTGCGGCTTTGCCTGTTCTGACCAAATCCCACCAGCGTTTGCCTTCTCCAACAAATTCAAACAGCCTTTCATCCAAAATAATATTTTCCAACTGAGCTTCTGTGAGTACACTTTTGGTGTCTAATAGCGGCAACTGACGTGCATCGCGCACCTGATTGAGCGCAGCAATGGCCGCGGGTCTATTACCGAGTTTGTTTTCTGCTTCGGCCAAATACAAAATCATGTCGGCATACCTAAACAAATGAATATTGGTATCATCGAAGGCTTGGTTGTAGTTGAGTTTATTGTATTTGGCTACACGTGGCAAGTTTGTACCTGAGGCATTGAGCTCGCGACTATCCAAATACCGCCAATCTCCCCAAAGACGCGTGCCATTGGCATTGGTCGCTTTTGGAATAAAACCAGGATATTTAGCCTTAAAAAGGGTTGAATCTTGTGGATAAGTGGCCAACCACTTATTGGTTAGTGTACTTGAAATGACATAAGCGGGTAATCCAGCAAAAAATACGTTATAAACCCCAGAGCGGTCAGCGTCTTCGGTAAGGCTATATTGTATAGATAATATCAGCTCCGCTCCTGTTTGAAATTTTCCACCCTGTCCTACATCATTCAAAAACAATTTTTGCCAAGCGTCTCGGGTAGTTACAAAACCGTGTGATTTGAGGGCAATCAGCTTATTAATGGCGGCCTTAGCATTGGCATACTGGCGCAGGTGCATATAGACCATGGCTTGAAAAGCATATACACTTGGGCGCGCAAATCGAAAATCATTCTTGGCAGTGGAGATAAGTTTCTCGCCATCGAGCATATCTGGAATTACGATTTCATTAATGATTTTGTTTGCGTCAGTTCTCGGCTTTTTTAATTCCTGATTTGGGCTCACAATCGGCTCGGTAAACAACGGTACATCACCCCAAAGTCTAACGGCATCGAAATAAAGAAAGGCACGCAACATCTTGGCCTCACCCAACAAATTGGGATCATAGCCTGGTACAGTTGGAATTTTTTCAATACAAAGATTAGCCCGACCAATGGCCTGATAAAGCAGTGTCCAGTCAGAAACTGAATTGGCGGCGGTCAACGAGTTGCGCATCAACTCCAAAGCACTGGCCCCTGCCGAACCACTTGGGGTATAAATATCTGACCGCATTTCGCCCTGAAGAAAAATTCTTTCGCGATAGTGTTTTTGAAGTCCATCATAAATACCAGAAACTGCTGCATTGGCATCGGCATTGGTTTTCCAGAACTGGCTATCCGACAACTGCGAGTAAGGCTGCTCGTTCAAAAAATCGCTACAACCCACAGAAACATACCAAAGAGCCAAAAGCATGAAGGTCGTTGTGATTGTATAATTGAAGGTAATATTTAATTTCATTGATATATAATTTTGATGTTTTTGATCCATTACAATTGAAATCTTAAACCCATGATAAAATCTCTTCTGTTGGGGTATCTCAAGGTATCATAGCCCGTTTGTAGTGGGTTGGAAGAACCCAAGTCGGGATTATAGCCAGGGTAGTTGGTCAAGGTAAAAAGGTTATTGACCGAGAAATTGAGCGAAACATTCGACACCCATTTCATTTTTTTGTAGAGCGATTGGGGCAAATTATAGTTGAGTCTCATGCTCCTCCAGCGAATGTAGTCGCCTTTGCTTATGTACTGTGAGTTGGGTCCCAAGGCGTTGTTGGTTCTCGCCCTGTCTAGTGTAGCAAAGGGGGCAATATCTCCCTGCTTGCGCCAAGATTGGTCAATGCGGTCGGGAGAGGGCGTTTCGTTGGCCGAATTGAGGTCGTTTCTCAACCAATCGTATTGTCTGTAAATATTATTGCCAAAATTATAATCTACCAAAATAGACAATGATATACCCTTGTATTTGAAATCATTGTTGAAGCCACCAAAGTACTTAGAAGTACCATTACCAATGATGGTGCGGTCGTTTTGGCCATCAATGGTGAAGTCGTTGTTTAAATCGGCCCAATAAATATCGCCGCCCCTCAATACCGTAGAACCCACCCTCAGTTGATTTACTTTCCCTGTATAATCCACTCCATTGAGGGTGTACTTAGAAAACTTGCCCCCGTCATCAAACACAGGCGTGAGTTGTTTACCATCATCCGTAAAAGCATTGGATTCATTGTATGGAAACACACCCAAATTTTTGTAGCCATAAATATTGCCCAGTGGTTGTCCTTCTTCAATCAAGAATGCGCCCGTTTCAAAACGCGTTCCTTGCGCTAATTCTAAGACTTTGTTACGTAGTAAGGTAATATTGAAATTTGAGTTCCATTCAAAGTTTTTATTGCTATAGACCACCCCACCCAATGTGATGTCAACGCCTTCATTTTGAATAGAACCAATATTTTGTCTCACCGTTCGGAAACCTGTTTCTTTGGGCAATGGCACATTATAGAGCAAATCTCTGGTTACTTTTCTCCAAAAATCAACCTCTACATTAAAACGACCTTTCAAAATGAACCATTGAACCCAATATTAGATGATTGTGTGCTCTCCCATCTAAATTTGGATTGGATAATTGTGTAATCGTAATTGTATTGATACCGTTATAGTAGGCTTTCGGCGAATACAGCAACAACGAGTTGTAATCACCAATTCGCTCATTTCCATTGGTACCATAACTTGCCTTGATGAGCAAATTATCAACAACCGAACTCGCGCCTTTCATGAAGTTTTCACTGCTAATCCTCCAACCTATCGAACCCGACGGAAAATAACCGTAGCGTTTGTCCACACCAAATCTGGACGACCCATCTCTACGGAGTGTTCCACTGATCAAATATTTCCCTTTATAGTCGTAAGAAGCCGAACTGAAAAGCCCTATCAATGAGTGTCCTGAACGCCCTGTATTGGTACCTGCCAAGTCGAAAGTAGCTACATTGTTGAAAGTTTCTATATTGTCAGAACTAAAAGCCTGCGCTTTTAAATCGGTCGTTTGAAAATCCCACTTTTGAATTTGATTACCCAAAATGGCTGTAATATTATGCCCTTTTGGTTTTTTGCGATAAGTAAAATAGTTTTCTTGCTGGTAGTCATAGCTAATATTGATTCCTTCAGAGCCAGTTGCGGGTCTTCCTATGGTTTTTGGACGATAGTTGGATCGAAGTTATTTAATTTTGAAGCCTAAAATTTACGCCTAAAGTAGATTTGAAAATAGTCGACAATAGATTCAGTTGTATAAAACTCAGCGACTGCAACCTATAATTGGCGTTGTCTCTCCGGGTTTTCTCTGCTTCGGCAAGCGGATTTTGACGGCCTGCAATTTCTGGAGAATAACTACCGTCTGGCTCAAAAAGCGGCCAATAAGGAATTCGAGGCCAATCAGGTGCTCAAAAACAGAACCCTCATTCAATCCCTTTTGCATTTTCATAGCTGAGATTGAGGGTAGTACCCACCGAAATACGTTTTTACGTCGGCATCTACTTTCAGGCGTGTACTAAAACGCTGATGGAAGTATTGATGATGGTCCCTTTTTCGTCTAAAACGCTATTGTTCCAATAAAACTCAACCCTTTTTTACCACCCGAAAGCCCCACATTGACTTGGTTTCGGCTCGAAGGCCGATACAAATACGATTGCACATCGGGCGAATAGCCATATATTTGATTGAGTGTATCAATGTTGAGATTGGCATTGGGGTCTCTTCCACTTCTTACATTCTCATAAATGAATCGTTGCTTCGTATTAGCCAAAGGCAAATTGCTGGCCAAGGTGTTGATAATATGACCATAATCAACATTCAATTTTAAATCGTCAGTTTGCCCGATTTGGTGGTAATAATAATAACTCCGTTAGCAGATTTTGACCCATATATCGCTGCCGATGCGCCATCTTTGAGTACTTCTAAAGAAGCTATGTCATTAGGATTGAGATTATTAATGTCTTCCAACTGCTGGCCATCCACGATAAAAAGTGGATTAGCACCACCCTCAAAAGTGGACACACCCCGAATTTTGATAGAACTACCTTCACCTGGCCCCCCAAGCGAGTTGATTTGTACACCCGCCAAGCGCCCTTGAATGGCATCAAAAGCATTGACCGGGGTAGTTTGCACCAATTCACGTTCTTTGATAGAACCCACCGAGCCCAAAATATTTTTACGAGTCGTTGTATTATAGCCTACCACAACCACTTCGTCTAAAGATTTTTCGTTAGGCACAAGTGAAACATTGATAACTGACTTATTACCTACTACTTCTTCCTTTGAAAGATAACCGATAAAAGTAAACACCAACACCGATTTAGGATTAGGAACCGTGATTTTGTACTTTCCAAATTCATCCGTAGTCGTCCCTTGCGTTGTTCCCTTCATCACAATACTTACCCCAGGCAATGGGTCTTTGTTTTCGTCTATGACCGTACCTGTTATATTTTGCTCAAGCGGTACATTAAAAGCCTCCTCATTTTTCAATTCTGGTGGTGTATCTACTTGCGCTGTATTGAGCATGATTTGCCCTCCAATGACACGATAAAGTATGAATAGGTGTTAAGACTTGCCCCAAACCTCCGATAATTTTGTCAGTGGCATTGACGCTCACCCGTTGATTGGCACGAATGACATTGGAACTATACACAAATTTTACGTTGGTTAGCCCTTCAATTTTGCTCAACATCTTTTTGAGTTCTATATTTTCGGCTTTTACCGTCACAGAACGGTCCAATACCTCCTGTGAATGACCCCAGCGTTCGTATCTAACGTAGCATACACACATCAGCAGGGTTTGTAGTAAGGTAATCCTCATAATTTTAGAAAGTGAGCGATTGAAGTAATCGTTTTTCATTACTTTTGATTGTTTTGTTAAGTAGTTAAACATTTGACAAAATCCCTATTCGCTCACCTTTACAGGTGAAAACTGGCCAAGTTTTAGAATCGGGAAAACCTTGAGTCGGGGAGTGTTGAGACCTCTCTCTGACTCATTTTTCGGCACAATAGAACAAGCATATTGGGTTTAGAGGTAAGTAAATACCAAATTTGTATATCAAGCATCAATCTTCTGAACAGCCTTTTCCGCTTACTAATATCTTCGTACCACGCACTTCATAGTTGGCATTGAGTGAGGCACATAGTAAATCCAATTTGACAAAAAGTGGCTGTTTTGTAATATCTGCGGTAAAAAGGCAATTTTTAAGGTTCGTTTTCCAAAATAATTTCAATACCATATGCTTTTCCAACCCTGACTTTTACACTCCCTCAATGGGACATCATCAAATACAAAAAGAGCGGGTTATGTATTTCTTTATCTTTCTCTCCTTTGCTCAACAATACAGGGTTTTCTACCAAACTCGTTTCAAAAGCTTGGCTTCCTTCTATGTATTTTACTTTTTGGTTGGGGGTCAAAATCACGCCACTTTTGATTTTTTCGGACACAAAATCATTGCGAGCATCACGCTGAAAGACAGACACTTTCCCAGATACGACCGACACTTCTACCGCTTTGTTTTTCCCTTCAGTATCTATCCAAAAGCTCGTCCCCAATACCTTCGTTACCACCTCGCCTGTATAGACCAAAAATGGTTTTTGCGGATTGTGAGCCACTTTAAAAAAGGCTTTTCCGTCTAAGAAAACCTCTCGGTTATTGCTTTTAAATTGGGCTGGATATTTGAGGCTGCTTTGGGGAGCGAGATTGATTTCGGTGCCATCGTCAAGTCTAAGCACAATCGTTTGACTGTTGTTCGTTTGGTGAGTTAAACCATTGGATAGTTGTTTTACAGAAATACCACGCTCAACCTTACCCAACCACTGATACCCTCCCCAAGCTATTGCTACAATGAGCACCTGGCGGCAGCTATTGCGGAATGAAAACAAGTTCCATTGATACATTGTAGGTTTTTTTTGTTGCCTTTGTTGAATGGCCTTCCAAATACGCTCTTCTATTTGCTGCGTTTCCTCTTCCTTCACCTTTGGCTTCTCGCTATCCAACAAAGCAAACCACTGCTCTACCAATTGTTTTTCTTGGTAAGTACACTCTCCTTTTCGGTAGCGACTCAATAACAGATGGAAATGATACTTGCTCATGGTAATAATGCAGATGCTTTGATAATAAGACTAAAAAATCAATGAAGACCGCAAATAGTAAAATAAAATCACTAAAAATTTATATTTTTAGTAGTCATCATATTGTTTAACTTGTGAAGTATTTAATAGAGCACCAAAAACATAACTTTCTCATAATGAGAAAGTTATATCAAAAAAACAAATAACCAACAAGAAGATTGTTGAATTTATTTTTTATTAAAACTTCTTCAAAAAGTATTATTTACAAACAACACCATGAAAGTGAAGATATAATCTTTGAGTTGGATTTTGAGTAGCCGAATAGCTTGGGTGATGTGGTATTCTACGGTGCGTTGTGGAAGCTGCAATTCTTCTGAGATTTGCCGAGCCGTTTTGTCTTCTAAACGATTGAGTTTAAATATTTCTTGGGTTTTTGGGGGAAGTTGAGCCACAGACTCCTGAAGTGCATTTTCTAATTCATCTAAAAATAAGGTATAATTTGCAGTAATAGCAGGGGGTTGAATGTTGTCAAGTTGCTCAAATATTTTTTGTTTATAGTGATCTATTACCCGATTTTTAGCCGACGTAAAGAGATAATTTTGAAGGTGACCGATTTGAAGCGTTTGTCGTTTTTCCCAAAGCGTTACAAATAAATCTTGTATGAGTTCTTCGGCGACATCCGTGTCAGATGTTTTGGCATATACATAATCGTAAAGTGACCGCCAATATTTACGGTACAGTCTTTCAAACGCCTCATTATCATGGCTTTTGAGTCGATTTAAAAGATCAATATCACTATCCAATAGGGCGTTCAATGTAATATTTAGACTTTATTGACACCAAATAAAGCCAAAATAACACCATTTTTTACTAATTAATGTTTGTTTCGTACCAATTTTGAGTTGGTATCCTGTGTAAAATCATCACCTCACTATTTGCCTATCTCTCTCCAAAATCTGTAAAAGGGCTTTATAATCAACTTTTTGGACAGTTGTATTTTTCTCAATGGCCAAAGCTGCCGCTGTGCCACAGGCTTGCCCCAACGCCATGTAGGTAAACTCTATGCGGATAGCACCGTAGGCTATGTGGGAAGATGAAAGGCAAGTAGGTGTCAAAGAGATTGGTACATTCAGCCATCTTGGGGACTAAACTTCGATACGAAATAGGCAGGGTCGCCAGTAATCGCCTCCAAATACAAACCCTTCATTGTAAGCATAGCCCTCTTTGACAATGCGCCGCACACTATGTACATCGGTGGGCCAAAAAGCCATGGCTACGGGGTCTTCTACGGGCGTTGGGTTTTGTTTTTTGACATGATGCTCTGTAATGACATAGTCTGACACCATGCGGCGGGCATCGCGCACGTAAAACATCCGTGGAAACCCCTGATTATCTGTAAATTCGTCTTTGGCGTAGCCCCATAATGCCCATTCTTTTTGGAGTTGGGGGGCGAGTTGCGCCACTTCGGGGTCGTTGGCCAAAAAATAAAACAAGCCTTGCGTAAATGTTTTGTGTTCTTCCACTATCAGTTGGCGGGTGGCATAGTCGCCTTCGGGGTAGCCCTTGTTCATGCCGTATAAATTATGAGATAAGTCGTGCCAAGCCCCCAAGTCGGTTTTTCCATTGGGAATACTTGCAGTGGGTTTGTAGAGCTTTCCACCTGCTTTTAGGTAGCGTAAATAAATTTCGTAGTCGCCACGTTTGTACTTTGGGGGTTGATAAAAAGGAATTTTATTGTCAGGGTTTTTGGTCATACATACCCTAAAACAATAGGCTTGGAGATTTTTATCTGCCGCACCTGGCGTGCCGAGGGGTTCATCCTGAATAGTAGGTATCAATCCACTGGTAGGGTCGTTGGGGATTTGGTAGGGGTTTACTTTCACCAAAAACTGCGCGTGGTCGGTTTCAGCCCTAATACCGTTCATGGTTTCGTTGTATTGAGCATTGGCTTCTCTTCCCACTACAGTACTTACCCCAGCCGCCGCGAGCAAATCACCTTCGTAGGTGGCATCAATAAATATATTGGCTTTGAAAATGTAGCCGTTTTCGGTTTTTATTTGAGTAACTTTCGTACCTATCTTCCTCACTGCTCCTTCTTGCTCACTCAGCCGCGTTTGGCGATAGATATCTATTTTATAGTCTGACAGCCAAGCCTCTATCACGCGCTCGGCTACGTGCGACTCAAACCGCCACAGGCTGGTGTTTTTTTCTTTGCTTTGGAGCATTTGCTCGAAGGCTTCCTCGCGGTGGTAGGCTTTGGCAATACGACGATAAAATTCCAATGCCAATCCGCCTACGGCAGGGCTATTCTGAAACTCTTTGTGGTTGTCGATGTCGGTACCGCCCAGTCCTTCAACTACAATACCACCAATGTGGAGAGAGGGTTCTATCAACACAACGGTTTTACCCATTTTGGCCGCTTGAATAGCCGCCGTAACGCCCGCCGTAGTACCGCCATAAACAATGATGTCGTAAGCTTTTTGTGCATAAATAGTATGGCTGAGAAGTAGAAAAAAACAAAATTTAAACTTGAGTATTTTTGACATATTCGGGTGCAGATTGGATTAATGTACCAATATCGAGTATTTTTTTTTTTGAGTGCTTCATTCTCTGAAATCAGCTGGTAGTCTGCTCCTCCTATGTCTTAGTTTTTGCCTTCATTTGGTATTTACTTTTTCAATTATAAAGAACATTCTGGCTAATGCCAAGGGGCTTTTTCATCCACACGTTTACCTGAGTTCAGTATTCTGAGTATCTCCTCTTTGAAGCCAGCATCGTAATGCTTATATGTTTTCTTTACTTCCATTTCTTATTTTTCTTGCAAAAATATATGCCTTTTTTGAACCACCACAAACACCCTCTAAGGTTTTTTTGTAAAGAGTTTTGTATTCCCTCTCTCCCAAATCGGTATTAGGTTTTGTATGATTTTTTGAGAATCTTGAGCTATATTTTCACTTTCATAAGGATCTTTTTGATGGTCGTACAGCTCCACGGTAGGCTGCTGCTCTCTAAAATATTGGGTATATCGATAGCGGTCTGTACGAACACTTATTCCTTTATTGAAATAACTATAGGCTACGTTTTTCCACTTGGTTTGCTTTTTATGGGTCAACAAAGATTTAAAGCTTTTTCCATCTATACCTTTCATTTGCTTTAATTGGCACAAATCGAGTAACGTTGGATAAATATCTATGGAACTCACTATGGCATCTTGCACCAATCCCTCTGATTCGTTAGGTGATTTTACAATCAAAACACTCCTCAGGGCCTGTTCAAAAATGGTGTGTTTTCCCCAAACTCTTTGATCTCCGAGATGCCAACCATGATCTCCCCATACAACAACAATGGTGTTTTTATCCAATTTCAGTCTTTTTATTTCATCTAATACTTTACCAATTTGAGCATCTACATAGCTTACACTGGCATAATAAGCATGTCTAATTTTCTGTGCATAAGCATCAGAAAGAGGTTTTTGTAGAGAAGCCTTTTCTTCACCGAGTTGATATTGGTTAAATTCGCCACTTTGTAGGAGGCTCGCAGGATTGACATTGGTAGGAATATTGGGCGAGGGAGACAACGGTATTTTAGATTCGTCGTACAAATCCCAGTATTTTTTGGGGGCAGTAAAGGGTAGATGAGGCTTAAAAAAACCAACTCCTAAAAAAAAAGGTTGGTTTTTTTTGGTTAATTCTTTCAGTTTCGACACAGCCAGTTTTGCCGTTAATCCATCGGGGTATTCTTCTTCGCTTACACTTGCACTTTCGTAAGGTTTCACTTTCCCCTTTTGACTTTGGCGATTTGTACCATCGGCATATCCAAAAAATGCATTCCAGCCCGTTTTCCATTTTCCAGCATCAAAAACCATTTCATTCCAACTATACGGGAGTTCTAATATTTGACTCTTTGGTTCTTCATATCCATACAAGTAGCCATCTGCCGAATGGCTAATTTTACCAATTCCCACTGTGTAATATCCATTTCTTTTGAAATTATCAATGAATGTTTCTGGTATTTCTGATCTACTTTTTTTACTCAACTCTATTTCAATGGCCTCATTTTTAAGATGGTCTGTTGTCTGAGGTAGCTTACCTGTGAGCAAGCTATACCGAGAAGCGCCGCAAGTAGGCTGAGTTACGTAATGGCGATTAAAAAGCGTCGCTTCCGCAGCCAACTTATCCAAGTTGGGAGAATGAATCGTTTGATTGCCATAACAATACAAATCAGGTCGAAGGTCATCTACACAAATAAAAACAACATTTGGTTTTACGTTCTTTGAGATGGGCAATTCAACTGAGTAAAATGCAACCAGAAAAATAGTTGCTATTCCTAAAATAAAGAGTTTCATTTTTTTAATTATAACCTGGATTTTGGGAAAACACAACTTCAGTATTTGCATCTATAACCGACTGAGGGATGGGCAATAAGTTATGAAACGTTTGGATTGTCCCTGCTGAAACTGGGTTGTATTTTTTAACTCGTTCATACAGCACCCCCATTCTTGCCAAGGTCAGCCTACGTAGTTCTTCTCCTGTTAATTCTCTTGCTCTTTCATCCAACAAATAATTCATATCAATCTCTGTGGCTTTTACAGGCGTAGCTTTAGCTCTACTTCTGACGATATTAATATCAGCAGCGGCGCTTACCTTGTCGTTTTTGTTAATATATGCTTCGGCTCTTAGTAGGTGGGTTTCGGCTAAACGGATAGCATAAATATCGGTATATAATTTTCCGCCTTGATCGTAACCCTGCGGATGTCCTTCTGGGCTTGCTGCCTTTTTTAGCCATACAAAATGATTCCTTGGAAAATCTACGGCTCTTGGTACAATGACCTTACCAAAATCGACCGATGCGGGGTTGTTATTATAAAATACCCGTTGCATGTTATAAGCAGAATTTCTGATATCATTCTTAAAATCTGATTTCCAAACATCATCAGAAAAATAAGTATTTGGAATCAAAAAGCCTACTCCTCTGCCAAGAGAATCGGCGGGTAGAATTGCGCTTTGGTTTTTAGAATCTCTTAGGTTTTGAATAAGAGGTCCCCATGTTCTTTCTAAAGTATAAGAGGCTGTACCCCCATTAATACCAAACTCCATCTGCCAAACCAATATAGATTCTTTATTTCCCACATTTCCATTTTGATTGCCAACTCTAAACATATCCCAAAACACATCGCCTAACTTATTTGTATGTTTGCCAAACCGTGTTTTCATCAAGCTATATTGAGGGTCATCAATGATTTTTGAAGTTGCCGTAATGGCTTTGTCAAATTCTCCGTTAGCGATGTAGGCTTCTGCTAAAATATGATTGGCAGCCGCAGCTGCTAACTTACCATTTCCAGGATTCTGGTTTGGTAGATTTTTTGCCGCAAACTCTAAATCTTCAATCATAAACGCTATGATTTCTTTTTTAGGAGTCCGCTCAAAGTTTGACTTAGGTCCCGTAAACTCTACATTTATTTTGGGTACATCTCCCCAAAGGAAAGTTAAAAACCGATACGCATATGCCCTAAAAAATCGCGCTTCTGCTTCGATAGCTAGTTTATCTGTATTATTTAAGGGGCTATCGGGGAGCCTTGCAATTATCACATTTGCATCTTTTACCAACCCAAACAAAATTATCCAATAATCTCTAACAAATGCATTGGACGAGTTGATTAATGAATAATCACTAAAGTTTAGTTTTTTGTCCCAATAATACCCAATATCAGTACCAGATCCCTCCATAGCCGACAAGGCTTTGTCACCTTCTCCAGATAACATTTCAACAGTACGAAGTCCACGACCAATTCTGTACAAATTAGCTAAAGCTGATTGAAAACCCTCTTTGTTTACAAAGGTGTTTTCAGGACTTAAAAAACCCTTCGGTACTTCTTCTAATATTTTCTCTTCATCGCAAGCAAAGAAAATCAGGCTAAAACTTACTATAAAGAGGAATCTGCTACTTAGGCGTTTTGTATATTTTTTCATTGTCTTCTTTATTTTAAAATTTAAAATCAAAACCAATTGTATAGGCTCTCAAAAGCGGAAAATTACCAATAGCTGTGGCATTTTCTGGGTCGTAACCTGTCCATTTTGTATAGGTGTATAGGTTTTTTCCACTGACATAAGCCTTCATGTTTTTCACTTTCATCTTACGTAAGATATTTTTATCAAATGTGTAAGACAAAATCACATCTTGGAGGCGCGTAAAACTTCTGCTTTCCAAAATCGGGTGAGGTAATGAAGCATTATAATCAATCCGAGGGTACTCATTAGAGGGCCTTTGGGGAGTCCAATAAGGTACGTCTTGTAGGTTAAATCGTTCAGAAAAAGTAGTAAAAGGGGCATTGACATTACGTGTGGCATTATTGTTACCAACATAGTAGTTACCCTTTCCTCCGCCTTGAATGGAGTTTAAAAGAAAATAAAATGTTACGTTTTTGTAGTGCAATGTGTTTGAAACTCCTAATGTAAAATTGGGCAATCTATTTCCCAAAATAACCCTGTCAGTAGGACTCAGAACCCCATCTCCATTGGTATCTTTTATTCTAAAATCTCCTGGAACAAACCCTTTCGGAATATTTTTTTCATCAATTTGATAAATGCCGTCGGTTTGATACCCAAAAAATGATGATAAGGGTTGCCCTATAAACCACCCATTGACAATGTCATCATCTTCTACTCCATCTTTATTTGAATCTTGCCCCGTCAAGCTCACAATTTTATTTCTATTGAGAGAGAACACAAAACCACTTTCCCAGCTTACTGCATTAGATTTTGGTTTGACATTGATGGTATTGATAGATGCTTCAATGCCTTTATTATGTACTTTGCCTATATTGGTCAGAATACTTAAATACCCTGATGTCTCGGGTAATGCCCGACGTAGTAAAATGTCTTTGGTATCAGATGAATAGACATCTAAACTGCCGGATATTCTATTGTTTAACAACTCAAAATCAATGCCTAAATTTTTTGAAATCGTCGTTTCCCAAGATAGGTCATTGTTGGCGATTGAATTGACATAAATCGCTGGAGTAGTTTGGGCATCAAAGACATAGGCATCATTGGTAATACGTGCCAAAGATTGATACCTACCTACCGCCTGATTACCATTTAAACCATAAGACACCCTGAGTTTTAAATAATTGACAAAAGATATTTTCTTAAAAAAAGACTCATTGGTCAATGTCCAAGCCAAAGCTAAAGAGGGAAATAGGGCAGACTTCTTATTTTTGGCAAACCCAGAGAATCCATCTCTTCTCGCTGTCAGCGTGATAGCATATTTATTGTCAAAGCCATAATTAAGCCTTCCCATATATGCTATGCTATTTTGATCTCCATAATCGGATGTAACCCTTTGAATATTAGCCAACTGAATGGAATTATAGCCTAATGCTTGCGAAAAAAAATCATTACCTGTTAAGCTACTAACTTCAGCTCTTTGGTACTCTCGACTTATAAGACCTGTAAAATCAATGGAGTGTTTATTGGCAACTACTTTACGGTAGTTTAAAATATTATCAAATGTCCAGTCTATGTTTTCCGCTAAGTCTTTTGTTGCTATTCCATTACTTGTTTTTGAGGCTGGGCTAATGGTATTATTGATAAATTCTTTTTGTGTAGAAGTACGCAGGTTGTGAGAGTAGTTAAGGGTCCAACGCAATCCAGGGATAAAAGGAACATCTAACACGCTCGATATAAGCCCTCTGAGACTATTTCTAATATCTTTATTGTCAATTAAGGTAGGTATTAGTGGATGGCCACCCAAAGCATCGCCTACGGGTAAACTCGAAAATCCACCTGGCCCATTTTCATCAAAATAGTTTCCATAAGGACTCTGCCTATAAGAATTGGTAAGACTCGCTTCTACTCCCGAAAAATCTTGAGAAGCAAACACTGTTTTCAACGATACAGCATACCAGTCGGTAATGTGTGTAGTCAGATTTAAGTTGAAGGTAGCTCTTTTAAAATTGTCATTCTTAACGATTCCATCTTGTTTAAAATAAGTACCCGCCATGTAATATTCAACACTCTTATTTCTTCCCGATACATCCAAATGATAATTGTTGATCACTCCCCTTTGAAGGACTTTGCTCATCCAGTCTGTGGTTTGTCCTTTTGCGAGATTATCTTTTTCAACCACAGTCAGGTAATCACCAATTTTTGCTGGATCAGCATCCAACCCTTTGGCTGTTCTAAAATCCAAGACTTTTTGCAAATATCCTGGCCCATCCAATACATTTACTAACCTGTCGGGTTGTTGAGATCCAAAGTAAGTATTAAAGTTAAATTCAGGTTTCTCGGATGTTCCTGTTTTAGTAGTAATCAAGATAACACCATTTGAAGACCTCGAACCATAAATGGCAGCTGCACTTGCATCTTTCAGGACTTCTACCGAAGCAATATCGTTGGCATTGAAATCGGAAATACTGCCGTAATAAATGATTCCATCTACTACAATCAATGGTCTGTTGGCAGCAGAAATAGAGTTGGTACCACGAATGGACAGATTTGGGTCTTCGCCAGCCCTATCCGGTGTAGTAATATTTAAACCTGGGACTCTCCCTTGTAAAGATTGTAATACATTATAGTTGGGTAATTCTGCCGTTTTTTCAGGTTTTACACTAAAAACAGCTCCTGTAACATCGGCCTTTTTTTGTGTACCATATCCTACTACTATTATTTCTTCCAATGCTTTGGTATCTACCTTCAAATTGATTGAAAGCTGTGTCCGATTGCCCACCACTACTTCTTGCGACAAATATCCCACAAAAGAGAAAATCAGTACAGCATCGCTGTTGGGTACATCTACCTTAAATTTACCCTCAGCGTTAGTAGTAGTTCCACGTTGGGTACCTTTAAGCAAAATACTCACTCCAGGCAATCCTGCTCCATTTTCATCTATCACAGTACCCGTTACAGACTGATCCGTTTTTGCTTCATAAATGGCCTCGGGTAAGGTTGATCTAATAGGCTCTGAAATACTTCCTAAAACTCGCCGCACCAAGACAATTTTGTTGGCTTTAATCACTTGGTAATTTATCTGCCTTGGAGTTAGAATCTTCTTTAGAATCGTTTCCAAAGTTTCATTATTTACTTCAATATCTATTTTTTCATCATTAGCAATTACACCCTTCTGATAGGAGAAACTTACATCGGCCTTTTTCTCGATGTTTTTGAGTACTGTCCTCAAATCTGTATTTTTGAGATGGAGCGATATTTTTTCTTGCAGCCGCTCTTGGGCTACCAATGTTTCGGCAAAACTTAGTGTGGTCAGTAGGCACACTATGACCAATTGGGCAAGGGTGATTTTCATAATGTAGAAAACCTCTTTTCTGATAAAGAAATTTGACATAAATTTGATTGTTTTTGTTTTGGAAAAGACAAGACACTGAAACTCGTGTTTCCTACACACGTGGTTTTAATAAGGGGAAGATGTGACAGCATCTTTCCCTTTTCGTTTTTGGGGGTTTAGGATAAAGCGTTTTACATCATGTTTGGGTTTAGTTTTTTGTTAATCATTGACTGGTCATTCCAACAGTAGGAGTAAACGGAGCCAAGGATATAGATTCTTCCTATCGTCGAGATGGAATGACATAGCGTTTTTTCAGTATAACAGTTAGTTTACCGACACCCTTTTGACTCAATGACAATCTGCGCATCAATCTCTTTATAGGTTGCTCCGATGGTTTGGCAAATGACATCCAGTTGGTCATACAGCGCATCGTTGGTCAATGTGGTGGTAAGGATACAGTTGGAAAGTGTTTCTTCATTATAACGAATTTCTACCTCATATAAACGCTCCAATTCTTTGAGAACATTGGTAACTTTCGCTTCTTCAAACTGGTATTTTACTCGTTTATCACGCATCTGTACTGGAATAGGCATTTCTACGAGGCTTCGGTTAAGTTGTTCGTTGAGTCTATTAAATATGGCTTGTTGATTGGGTAATAATAAGAGTCCCTTGGTTTCTGGATCGGTGGTATCTATGCGGTTTTGTTTAAAAACTGATACGCGCCCCGTTCGTACTTGCACAGTCACTTGCTTACTATTCTCTAAAGCAGAGATGCTAAAACTTGTTCCTAATACCTTAGTTACTACTTCATTGGCATAGACAAAAAAGGGCTTACTGGGGTTTTCTGTTACTTCAAAAAATGCTTCTCCGCTTAAAACTACCTCGCGACGTTTAAGGTCGAAGTGAGTGGGGTAGCTCAACTTGCTCCCTGCCTCCAAATGAACTTTAGAGCCATCTTCCAACACTACTATTTTGACAGTTTGACTTTCGTTTCTTTGCTCTACTCTTGGGCTTTTTTCTTCAACGATCGTTATCAAATCCTTATAAGTGATTTGATTTTTAGGTTGTTTAGATATCAAAACCCACGCCAATACTGCTAACAAAGTAATGCTTGCTACCCATCTGAAAGCGGATTTTTTCCAAAATCGAATCGTTGTTTGGGTATGCTCCTCTCCTATTACAATATTATTTTCGATGGTAGCCCAAATTCCTTTTTGATTGAGTACAGGGGTATTTTCGGCTTCCGAGTTTTGTATAGCAAGTACCAATCGCTGGGCTTGTTCCAGTACTTCTTTTTGGGCTGGGTGATTTTGAATAAAATGCACCCAAAAATCGTTATTTTCTTTCCATAAAACCCACCTGACGAAGGCATCGTCGTGAAGAAAGTCGTTCAGTTGAAAGTCTTGGTATTTCATCTCCTTAAAAAATAATAATGGGTGTGAGTGTATGGATATTCAAACTTACTAGTGGCATAAAAATAGTAGGCAGCACTTTGATTGTCAATCTTAATACAGTATATGCCTTAAAGAGCAAATTACTGACCGACTGTTTGTTAAGCCCCATCAACTGGGTCATTTCATCAATGCTCATGCCATGATAAAATCGTAAATTGATAGCTTCTCGTTGGCGTTCGCTCAACTGTGCAATGGCTCTTTTTACCACTTGAACTTGGTTTGTTCTTATCTCTTTTTCAATGGATTGCTGCTCAGAAGAAAGCGAAACTAAAAAATCAAGAAAATCATTGATATCTTCTGCTACTTCAAAAACATCATTTTTGGTATTACGTAAGACTTGGTTTCGTAAGGCACGAAATAGGTAAAATTTTACACTCTCAATATCCGATAGGTGTTGCTTTCTTCGCCATAAATCCACAAAAACATCTTGAATCGCGTCTTCGAGTTGTTGTTTGTCAGTTGTAAGCCGGTAGCCATAATTGGCCAAAATAGCAAAATAACGATTATACAATTGTTCAAAAGCCTTCACATCCCCCCTTTTGAAGGCCCTCCAAAGGTCTTTTTCGTCTGTTGGTTTCTTTGTTTGGGTTTGAAAAACAACGTTCATATCTCTTTCTCTACTTAGGAATACTCAACATATTACTATTTTTTCTAAAACAAAGCCAGTTCTTGTCTTTAAAACAATAGGTACAAGATTTTCAAAAAAATACCCCTTCCGAAAATATTTTTAAAAAAGGCGTATTGAGTGCTTTGAATTAGTACGCTATTGCAACTGATATTTTTAATTTATCAGCCAAAAGTGTTATTTTTTTACAACTTTTGGCTGATAAATATTATTTTTGCAGCCAAAAACAATGTTTTACCACTAAAAATGGCTGATAATGGAAAATGCAATCATTGGTAGAAAAAAAGAAATTCAAACATTAGCCACTATTGTAGAAAGTAAAAAATCAGAATTTCTTGCCATTTATGGCAGACGGCGTGTAGGCAAAACCTTTTTGGTGAGAGAATATTTCAATTATACCTTCGACTTTCAGATAACAGGTTTGGCCAACGCAGATACTTCTCAGCAACTTTTCAATTTTGATACAACCCTACGAAAACATACTACTATTTTCTACGAAACGGCCTCAACAAATTGGCTCGTAGCCTTCCAAAGGCTCATTGAGCATTTAGAAACCAAAACTAAAGAAAAGAAAAAAGTCGTTTTTTTTGATGAACTACCTTGGTTCGACACCCATGCCTCTGATTTCATGATGGGTTTAGAGCATTTTTGGAATAGCTGGGCAAGTAACCGAAAAGACATTGTATTGATTGTTTGTGGTTCGGCAGCCTCTTGGATGCTCAATGTCTTGATCAATAACAGTGGGGGATTACATAACAGAATTACGCAAAAAATAAAAGTTGAGCCATTTACACTGCAAGAAGCGGAAGAAATGCTAATGGCTAAAAATTGTGTACTGGACCGTTATCAAATCATTCAACTTTATATGGCTTTCGGCGGAATACCATACTATTTGGAGGCTATACAGCCACATTTGAGTGCCGCCCAAAATATCCAACAATTGTTGTTTGATAAATCTGGGTTGTTAAAAAACGAGTTTTTCAACTTGTATCGCTCTTTGTTTAGAAGGCATGAAATTTATGAGAAAGTAGTAGAGGTACTTTCCACCAAAACAATCGGTCTTCCGCGCAGCGAAATTGTGCGGCTTTCCTCAATTACTTCGGGAGGTACACTTACAAAAGTATTGGCAGACTTGGAAGAAAGCGGATTTATCTGTTCATACACCTCTTTGGATTCCAAACAAAAAAATACCATCTACAGGTTATCAGATTTTTACACATTATTTTATTTCAAATTTATCAAAAACAATACAGAAAATAATTGGCTGCACTTGGTGGACCACCCTATTCAAAGAACTTGGCTGGGGTTTGCTTTCGAGCAGCTATGCTTAGACCACGTTTGGCAAATAAAAAAAGCCTTAGGCATTAGCGGTATGCAATCCAACCAGGCAACTTGGCGAGGTAGTACATCAGAAAAAGCAGCACAAATAGATTTGCTCATAGATAGACGTGACCAAGTCATTAATCTCTGTGAGTGTAAGTTTTCATTAGATAGATTTTCGATTGACAAAGAATACGCAGAAAAATTAAGGTCAAAAATTGCCGTTTTCAAAGCTGTAAGCAAAACAAAAAAAGCGGTATTCTTGACCCTAATTACTACATATGGTATCGAAAAAAATAAATACGCTACGGGCTTGGTACAAAACGAGGTAACCATGGACGACTTGTTTGCTTACCCCTAACATTAAG
Organism: Spirosomataceae bacterium; assembly: GCA_041392315.1. Taxonomy (GTDB): domain Bacteria; phylum Bacteroidota; class Bacteroidia; order Cytophagales; family Spirosomataceae; genus Runella. Next base: position 63,500 of record JAWKMH010000015.1, read on the forward strand.
TTTATATCTTTTTTTTGATAATATCGAAGGCATGGTCGTATTGTTTTTGTACTTTGGCCATTGAGGTTTTTACATTTTCCGTTGCTTTTTTATAATTCGAGTGTACTTGCATCAACTGATCAGTAATCTGCTTCGCGGTGGTTTGTTCAATCTCAAATGTCCAATCATCGAAACCCAAATCGTAATACATTTGGCCTTTGATAGTGTCTTGTGGCTGACGCAAATAGAACGCTGGAGTACCGTTGGTCAAGGCAATGATAGGCGAATGACATTCATAACTCAATATACAATGGGCTTGAGCATACAAAGAGGCCGCCTCATCGGGAAGCCAATAATCGTGTTTTACAACAAAAGGCTTGACATCTTCGGGCAGGGGATTGAATAGCAATTCATCCATAATGGCTACCTGATAGGTCATTTCGGGGCATAAAACAATTTTATTGCCTGTTTTGCGCACCCAAGTTACCATCGCTTCTCGTACTTTAGCATGGTCTAATTCCTTCCATTGGTCGTTTAAGGCATCTACTTCCTTGATTCTCTTTTCTGTCCAACCCGCATTGTTCGGTCTAATTTTATAATAAGGAGTTACGCGCAGGCGTGGAATTACACAGAGAAATTGACGACGTTCCAATTTGTTTTCTTTCATAAATTGTTTCGCTTTTTCATCGTCATGTATCTCCAACACAAATGTAGCATCTGGCGCAAAAGCAATATGGTTTCCTTCCAAGCCTGCTTCTTTTAGTTTTTGAATGGAGGCTGTTTCGCGTGTAAAAATAAAAGACGCATGGGCCAACAGGTTTTTCAAATTTGAAGATATATCTTGGGTAGTTACACCAAAAATTCCGAATTGTTTTTTAGTCTGTATATGCCACGCCTCTAAGTAATCAGCAGCTACCACAGAGGGCCCCGAACCATGAATAAAAAAAGCCGCCTCTTGAAAAGCCTGCTGTACTTCTTCTGTTTGAGGTACAAAATCCTTATCAACAGCCCCATGAATAATTTTAACATCAGGATAGTATTTGTTGAGCATATCCTCCGCCTTCTGGCTTTTGCTCTTTTTCCAAAGGATGATTTTGGCTTGAGGCAATCGTTTTTTTAATAACCCTATCAACCCTGGCGTGTGGGCTATGTCACCAATATTGACATCTTGCCAACCAGAAGTAATCAAAATTATCGGGTTTGTTTTACCTGTGGCATTGGTTATATAAGATGCAAGCAAAGTAGTTATTGATGCCATACCTGCTTGTTGAATAAATTTTCTGCGACTTTGCATTTTAAATTATTTTTAATGAGTTAATAACCAGGATTTTGCTCTAATATTGCACCTGTATTTGCATCAATTACTTTTTGAGGGATAGGCCAAAATTGATTAAAATCTTGGATGGTTTTTCCTGAGGAAGGTCCATTAGCCACCGAAGGCGCAGAATTATATTTTACCCGATCAACTAATCTACCCATACGAATGAGCGTTCGTAAAACGGGGCTCTTCTACTATCAACTCTCGAGATCTTTCGTCCAAAATAAAATCTTCTGTTACCTCCGAATTGCCTATCAAAACAGCTTTAGCTCTTGCTCTTATCACATTTATATCTTTAGCTGCATTAGCCAAATCTCCTTTTCTAAAATAAGCTTCAGCTCTTAAAAGATAGGTTTCAGCTACACGCATCCTGCTAAAGTCTTTGCCAGTATTACCACTTAATACATTACCATTGATAGATGCTCCTTCTATTTTTCTAAAATAGGGATAGTATTGCCTCAAGGTATCCAAAACAATTGTTGAAAGTGACCCATCATTTTTGGCAATATACAGTACGCCATTCGTGCCTTTTTTTGTCAGAATAGGTTTGCCAAAATACTCTTTATCAGCAGGGTTATTGTAATAAAAAGTACGTCTGATATTGTAGGCAGAATTTCTCATATCCTTAGAATCAATCTTCCAAATATCATATTTAGCATAATTTGTAGGCGAATTGACACCAATTCCTCTCCCAATACTATCCGTTACAATATTCAATACCCTATTGGGTGTTTGTAGTCTATCATACTCTGGTCCCCAATACCGAATGCTATTGTTGGCAGAGCTTGTACTAAAACCTCCCCCAACGGTAATGGATTCAAACTGCCAAGCCCACATGACCTCTTTATTGCCTGACGATTTATTGATTTGTCCATCAGCGAAAAGATCTGAGAATACATCACCTGGCTTAGCAGCAGCAGGTCCAAATCGGGTAGTCATCAATTGATAATCGCCTACTTCTTTGTTGATTACTTTGCTGGCAGCTACAACGGACTTATCGTAAAAAGTTGCGTCTTTGGTTTCCATACCCAATGAAATATAGACCTCACTCAATAGATGAAAGGCTGCTGCACGCGGAATACGCCCATCTTTTACTTCTAAAGGCAATAATTGTGCAGCCTCTTCTAAGTCTTTTGCTGCAAAGGCTAATACTTCTACCCTCGAATTACGCACAAAATCAAATTTAGGCTCGATAATTCTTTCTTTTACGATAGGTACTCCCCCATAGATATTAGCTAAAAAATTATAGGTATATCCTCTAAAAAATAATGCCTGACCTTTGATATTTTTCCGAGCAGCATCTTCAATTTTTAAATTTAGATTGTCTATATTTTCCAAAATCAAATTGGCCCGTACAATCATTTGCTTATATGCCCAATCCCAGTAGATAATGGTGGCATCTAAATTTGGGTTGAGAAGTCCATAATCTTTATTGCCGCGTGAGTCGTTTCGCCCCCATTGTGTTTGGTCTGTACCAACAGTCATATACTCAAAATTATTGGAAGCAATGATATGCTCTTGCCTTGCTCCTTCATAAAGTGCGACTACGGCAGCATCATATCCTGCGGCATTGGTCAACAAGTTTTCTGGACTGAATCGATCCAATGGCACTTCTTTTAGATAATCGTCCTCACAAGAAGTAGCCACAAAAAGAAGGATAATAAATGGTATTATTTTGGTAAATATATTTTTCATTATCGAGGTTTTTTTAAAATGAGATATTGATTCCACCTACAAAGGTTTTAAGTAACGGGCCGTTACTTCCCGGGTCTCTACCTCCACCACCAAATTCAGGATCCCAACCTTCCCAGTTAGTCCATGTATGGACATTTTTACCACTTACATAAATTTGCAAGCCATCAATTTTAAACTTACTAATCAATTTTTCAGGCATATTATAAGATAAAGACACGTCTTGCAGTCTTGTAAAACTTCTATCTACATAAAAACCATATCCCAGCGGATTTCGGTAATTAATTCTTGGATAGGTGTTGCTTGGATTATTTGGAGTCCAGTAAGGAATATTCAAGAAATTGGCTTGGTCATAGAAGTTAGAGCCTGAGTTAATAAGCGAATTGGAGCTGTATCCCCCTTGTCTGGTATTAAAAAAGAATGATAGACTAATGTTTTTATAGCTAAACACATTGGTAATACCCATATTAAATCTGGGCTGATTATTACTAACCACCATTCTATCATCTGGCGTGATTTTACCATCTGGCACACCATTAGGACCACCTAGATCCTTAAATTTAAGGTCTCCTGCCTTTGCTCCAGCAATCAATGAAAAATCATCTCCTTGTTGGTATATACCATCAAAAACATAGTCAAAATTAGATCCTAAGGGATGACCAATAAACCAGCCACTGGCAATGTCGTCGTCTTCTATACCATCTTTATTGATGTCTCTTCCTGTCAGTTTTAAAATCTTATTTCGATTGAGAGAAAAAGCCAAATTGGTATTCCAAGAGAAGTCTCCTTTTTTCAGATTGAGGGTCTTCAAATCTAATTCAAAACCATGATTTTCTGTCTCTCCAATATTTCTTAATATGGTTTCAAAACCATTGGTATTAGGGATAGTCTGATTAAGTAATAAATCGAAGGTATTGGTTTTATAGAAATTAACAGATGTTGTAATTCGATTTGAAAATGCTTGAACATCTACACCTATATTAAAGCTCTCGGAGGTTTCCCAACCCAAATTTGGATTGGCCAAAGTAGTCGCACTTAACCCAATAGAGGCTGGTGATCCATCTCCAAAAACATAGTTGCTTTGCCCTACTTGACTTAAAGAAGAATATTCACTTACTCCTCTGTTGCCATTTCTTCCCCACGAAGCTCTTAATTTTAGGAAATCAATTTGTTTGATATTCTTCAAAAATGGCTCTTCGTCCATATTCCAACTAAATGCTAAAGCAGGAAAAACTCCGTATTTTTTTCCTATACCGAAGGCTGAATAACCGTCTCTCCTTACACTTAATGTAACAAAATATTTACTTGATATGGAGTAGCCAAGTCGTGCCATACTGGAATTTTGTTTATTTTGAGAAGCACTGGCATCAATATTAAACCCCTCTCCAATTTCTAAGGCATTATATCCTAAAGCATCATTGAAGATGTTTTGGCTTGACAAAAAAGATGTTTGGTTTTTTAATTCATAAATGCCATATAAGAATGTCAGGTCGAGATTATGGTTTTTAGCAATTTTTTGTTGATACTTAATGATATTCTCAAGGGTAAAGTTTTGACTTTCTCCATGCCTCTTTGAACCCAATCCGAGCCTATTTAGAGGAGCATAGGAAGGGGAATAGTTGAAAATTTTTGAGTCAGTACGCGTATATCCAGCATTCAACTTATAGGATAGGCCTTTCCAGATGTTTACATCGGCATAGGCATTTGAAAACAAGACATTAGTAATGGATTTGTTATTATCTAAAAGTGTTCCAAGGATTGGATTTGGAACTAATCCCCAATCTTGAGGTAGTGGTTTAGGAGACACACCATCTTCTAAAAATAAACTGGCATAGGGACTCAAATAAGAAGTATAGGTCAAATTGGTTCTAACGCCCGAGTTATCTCTCGAGGAATAACCAGAATTGATACCTATTTTTAGCCAATCTGTGGCTTGTACTCCAAGATTAAGTCGACTCGACAAACGACCAAAATTATCTCCTTTTACTGGAGATTTTGAAGTAGTATATGCTCCTGAAAAGAAATAACTTATCCTATCTGTTTTTCCAGAAACACTTAGTTCATAGTTAGACATAGGAGCCGACTGTTTGATTTCTTGAAAAGGGTTTATACTCCTTCCAGCCGCAATGTTAGCCTGTTCTGTTACAGAAAAGGGAACAGGTCCACCCTCTGCTATTTCTGCATCTTTGCGGGCAGCGAGGTACTGTTCTGCATTCATATAGTTGGGTAGAAAGGCATAGTCAGAAAAACCTATATAGGAATTAAGACCAAATTTTGGTTTTCCCGATTTACCCTTTTTTGTCGTAATTTCAATGACCCCATTAGCAGCCAATGAGCCATAAACAGCTGCAGAACTGGCATCTTTCAGTATATCTATAGACTCAATGTCATTAGGGTTAATATCTGCTATATTTCCTCCTGCATAAATAATTCCATCCAAGACAATTAAGGGCGCATTACTTGCCGAAATTGAGTTTAATCCTCTGATAACGATACTGCCATTTTGACCTGGCCGTCCATTATCAGTCACTTGAACTCCAGCGGTAGTTCCACGTAACATTTGCGTAGCATTGGTATTAGGTTGAAGTCTTGTACCTTCTACATTAACACTCGCTACTGCACCAGTCAAGTCTTTCTTTTTGGCTGTCCCATATCCAACCACCACTACTTCTTCTAATGCCTTGGTATCAACTTGCAAGAGAATATTTAATTGCGTTTGATTCCCCACAGCTACTTCTTGAGATAAATATCCCACAAAAGAAAACACCAATACTGCTTTATTATCAGGTACATTTAAAGTAAATCGTCCTTTCCCATCAGAGGTTGTTCCACGTTGTAATCCTTTGAGCAAAATACTCACGCCTGGTAAGCCTACTCCGTTTTCGTCGGTTACAAGGCCCATTATGGTTTGTTCAGTAATAACAACTGTGCTGCGAATCTCTGTTAAGTTAGCTTTTGTTTCAATACTGCTACTTGTTTCATCTTTTGCATTTTTCAACAAAATATGATTGTCCGACACAATAAATGTGATAGCTATAGGCTTTAGTAAATCTTCCAAAACTAATTCTAATCTTTTATTAGTCGCTTTTAGGCTCACTCTTTGATTAGGATTAATGGCACTTGAACTATATACAAAGCGTACTTTGGCCTGTTTTTCTAACATCGTAAGCACCTTCTTTAGGGAAGTACTTTCCACTTCGATAGAAATCGGCTTATTTAAAAGTTCTTGCGCGTGGGTATTGTGGGCAGATGTAAACCCACAAAAAAGAAGACAAAACAGAAGCTGTTGGAAAGAAATTTTCATAGTAGTCCAAACCAGCGTTTGAAACTGTAGTTTTTTGTTCATAATTTGGCAATGTTTTAAGGTTGTAACGACACTGAAACAAGGTGTACTTATACGTTTTGACGAACGGCCTCAAATTGACGTTTGAGTAGCGTACACTACAAACCGATTATGTTGACGCATAGTCGGTTTTTTGCATTTTATTTAATCATCTATCATTGGGGTTTAGGTTATCAAACAGGTTAATACTTCACTTACAGCCATTTCCTAATACAAAAATGGTTGTTCCTCGTATTTCATATTGCGCACTAATACTCTCACAAATCAAATCCAATTGCTTGTACATATCCAATCCATTCAAATCTCCTGTAAAAGCACATTGATTCAGCACTGGATTGGCTACTTCTATTTCTACCCCATAAACACCTTGTAGGAGCTTCAATACTGATACAATGGTAGCTTCTTCAAACTGAAAATCAGACACTTTCATGTTTTGATTGACTAATTGTGGTAAGTCCACAATGCCTTGCTCCATCGTTTTAAGTTCTGTGTTGAAGAGTATCTTTTGGTTAGGAGTCAAAATCACGCCATTGCGTTTATTCTTTTTTTGAGGCTCTGTCGAATAAACAGACACACGACCCGTTTTGACTGATACCTCTATTGTCTTGGTATTTTGCTGCGGCTTTATACGAAAACTTGTGCCAAGCACTTCGGTAATTAAATCGCCGGCATGAACCAAAAAAGGGACTTTTTCATTGCGTTTTACCTCAAAAAAAGCTTCTCCCGTAAGATAAACCGAACGGGAATGTCGCCCATAGTTTTCGTCGGTAACAATACTTGCATTTTTTTCAAGCATTACTATGCTACCATCTGGCAAGACCACTTTTTGGCGGCTGTTTGCTCTATTTTTTGTTTCAATTCCTTCTTTAGGAACAAACGCAATCTCTGCTGATTTTGGCTTATTTACTACAAAATAGCCTATTACAACTGTTAAGCAGGCGGCCACGCCTATCCAAATCCACTGAGGTATTTTTATGTTTTTGATAGGTCGTAAATCTGTTTCTGATTCAATACGCTGCCAAAGTTGTTTCTCGAGGATTTTGGCCTCTACCTCATTGGGAGAAGTATATTTTTCGTCGTAATGATGTGCTGCCCATTTCTCCAAAAGAGCAATTTCTTCGGAGGAGCATTGGCCTGTTACGTACTTTTCTGCCAGTAGGTCAAATTCATGCTGTGTCATGGCAACATTTAGTTAATTGTTTGACTGAAAACCCTGCAGGTGTTGCCGCAGTATTTTCAGTGATTTAGTGATGTGGTATTCTACGGCTTTTTCGGTTAACTCCATCTGGTCAGCGATTTTCTTAACAGGCAACTCTTCCAACTTGCTCATTCTGAAAATAGTAGCGGTTTTCTCTGGCAATTTTCTCAAGACCAAATCCACCGCTTTTGAAAACTCATTGACATTGAATATTTCGTCAGCATCAAATTGTTCCATTACCTCGTGTAATAACTGGTACTCGCGGTATTTGCGCAAATTGATTTGTGATTTGATAAACTTATTGGTGAGGTTACGGGCTGCAACAAAAAAATAAATTTTTAGGTTTTGAATTTGTGTTCGCTGGCGATTCTGCCAAAGACTCAGCATCAAATCGTGTATTATTTCTTCTGCTTCTTCTTTCGAGCTTAATTGTTGATACACAAACCCATACAATTGCCGCCAGTACCTCCGATAAATCATCTCGAAGGCTTGGGCATCATCGTTTGTTAGTAAATTTACCAACGACTCATCGGTTAGATCAGCATATTTCATCTCTCCGTTTTACTTGTGCTTTGTTTAAGGTTCTCTTTGGATGCCCAATCCCTAAAAATAATTTTACTTTTTTTAAAAATAATGCCAAAAAAGACAACTATTCCCTTTTCATTTTTTTTCGTGAAAATCCTGTAAGGTTTGCGAGCCATCGCACTGTCAAAACCTTATAGGATAACTCCCCCCCCTAAAACACAAAAACCTACCCAGTTAGGCAGGTTTTTGAAAAAGTTAAACAGGTATCTATTTTTTCTTCAAAGGCCACATACCCGATACTACCCGATTGTCGGCAAGGGCTTTTTCGGCTTTAGCTACGATGTCGGGGTATTGGGCTGCTACATCTTTCTCCTCCCCCAAATCTGTTTTGAGATTGTATAGTTCTAATTTTCCCCCTTTTGCACTTAGCTTTACGGCCTTCCACTCCTCTCCTACCCTTACGGCTTGATCAAAGCCTCGCTCATAAAACTCCCAATACAAAGATTCATGCTTCTTTTTCATGGGTTTTCCTTGTAAGGTATTGGCAAAAGAAAGTCCGTCCAGTCCTGCTGTTTTCTTCCCCCCTACCAGTTCTTCGGCTGTGGGGAAAAAGTCCCAATTAGCCAATACGTCATGGTTTATGAGTCCTTTTTTGACTTTGCCACCCCAAGCAATCAATGGAACTCTGATTCCTCCTTCATACATATCGCGCTTGATGCCCTTGAGTGGGCCATTGCTATCAAAAAATACAGGATCTGCGCCTCCTTCTTGGTGGGGACCATTGTCGGAAGTAAAGAAAACGTAGGTATTTTGGTCCAATTGAAGCGATTTCAATAATTCCATCAATCGCCCCATATCTCTATCTAAGTGCGTTACCATACCCGCAAAGTTGGCTTTAGGTTGGGCTTGTGAGCGGTAATTCCCTGCTTTTTGTATGAATGGCGTTTCGGGGAATTTACTGGTTTTGTCTGGATTTAAAAACGGAGAAATAGATTCGGGCGTAGGTGCAAAAACCTCAGCATGTGGCATCGTAATGGCCAAATACATAAAGAAAGGCTTCTTTTGATTGTTTTTAACAAAATCTAAAGCCGCTTCCATGACATACAAGTGCGAATGACGTAGCGAATCTATGGGCTGCATGATCGTTTTTTCGCCTTTGATGGTCCACAGATTATTCGTATAAAAATGATGGGCATGCACATGATTGGTGTAGCCCAAGAATTCATTCCAGCCTTGTTTTTCGGGCGAACCTGTATTGTTGGCCAAGCCAAGCCCCCATTTACCAAAAACGCCTGTATGGTAGCCGTTTTGTTTGAGGTACTCGGCAATGGTAAAATCTTCGTCGCGCAGAGGTATTTCTCCATTGCCTCTGATATAGGCGTGGCCCATATGTTTGCCAGTCATCAAAGCACAGCGTGAGGGCGCACAAACGGTGCTCCCTGAGTGATAGTCAGTATAGCGAATACCTTCACTGGCCATACGGTCTAAGTGGGGAGTTTGAAATTTCTTTTGCCCATAACAGCTCAAGTCTCCATAGCCCAAATCGTCGGCCATGACATAGATAATGTTAGGTTTGTTGGGGGGGGCTATTGTTTTGAAGGCAAAAATGAAGCAAGTAAGTAAGGCGGCACCTAATAGCGATAATTTCATTTGTTATTTGATTTAGTAATAGCTGCCTTCTAAGAGTCAGCCATTAATGGAAGTTATGTATTTTTAATTTTTACTTGCCATACCCAGGATTTTGCTCGAGTGCGGGGTTGTTTTGAAGTACCACCGTAGGTACTGGCCACAAATAATCACGGTCTTTGTTGAATTTACGGGTACCTATTTTCCCGCCTGCAAAGTTAAAAACATCAGTATTCATTAGCGTTTCGGCCGTGCGCCAGCGGCGAATATCGTGATAGTATAGCCCCTCCCCTGCCAGCTCAATACGGCGTTCATGTCGAATCTCAGTCCGCATCTGATCTTTGGTCAAGCCTGTCAGAAAATTGGGCATTCCAGCACGTTTACGAATAAGATTTAAAGCATCGTAAATGGCTTGAGTAGGGCCAGATACTTCGTTTTGGGCTTCAGCAAACATCAAAAGTACATCTGCATATCTAAATACCATGTAGTTAATTTCGGATTGTGCTAAGGTAGTTCCAGCTTCGTTGTCTTTATAAACAGTATATTTTTTTTGGCCAATTCCTGTAAAACCGAAAGTATTTGCCAAAACGGTTTTTGCTCTAAAAGTAGTACCTGGTAAGATATTGGTCAGGTTCATACGAGAATCTCGGTTGTCATATGGCTTTTTTGAATCAAATAATTTGGATTGACTCGCGGGTAAGCCATCTGTCATGTAATAATCATTGAGCAAATCTGGTAGAGGTGCGATAGAATTAAAGTCCGTCAGGACAATGTCCATGGTGTGGGTAAATTCTGGATTTTTAAATTGCACATCAAAAATCACTTCTGAATTTCCTTCTTTATCCAACTGAAATAACTCACGATAATCCGCGAATAGAGTATAAGATTTTCCATCTATGATTTGTTTGGCTGCCGTAGCTGCGCCTTGATAATCGCCTTTATAAAGCATGGTTCTGGCTTTCAGCGCTAAAGCAGCACCCTTGGAGGCGTGCCCTTTGGTTGTACCCAACTGGGGCAAATCTACCACTGCTTCGTCACAATCTTTGATAATTTGGGCATAGACTTCGTCGGCACTATTACGCGGCAAAGCTCCCTGTTTTTCTAAATTGGGGGTTTCTAAGATGAGCGGGACACCCCCATAATACACCCAAAGGTTATGATAAAACAAAGCCCTCAAAAATTTAGCTTCCCCTGCATATCTTTTTTTGGTAGCCTCGTCCATGGCAATTCCGCCGATGTTGTCCAACAAGGTATTGGCTCGACCTATTCCTGTATAACACACGCCCCACTTATTATTGATGATACCTGTATTGGCAGCATCTTGAATACCCTGTGCTATAAAACCTGCTCCACCCGTATTATTGTAGGTAAAAGCGTTGGGTGTGGCTGCATCCATGGCTAAGCTGGCTATATCGCCATACATATTTCCATTGGTCAGAATATTGTAAGTACCTATGAGTGCGGCTTCGGCATGTTGCCGAGTTTTCCAAAAATCAGCCTGTGTAAGCCTGTCGGATGGAGAAATATCCAAAAAATTAGAACACCCTCCCAATATGATCGTAAAGACTACTATTATATATTTTTTCATGTTGTTTTTCCATTTAAATGATTAAAAAGTTACACTCAAGCCACCCGTTACCACTTTTGAAATAGGGTAAGCAATGATGTTTTCATTGGTAGCACTTCTTTCGGGATCACCCAGGGTAAAATCGGCAAATGTTAAGATATTTTGTCCATTCACAAATGCCCTTAATCTACTGATTCCTACTTTTTTAGAGATTTTCTCAGGAATAGTATAACCCAACTGAATATTTTTTAGGCGTAAGTAAGAAGCATCACGCATCCAAAAATCCGATACTTGGAAGTTTTGAGGATAGCCATTGGAGGTTGTCAATCGAGGATATTTGGCGTTGGGATTATCAACCGTCCAAGATTCGGTCAAAAACTCTTTGGTAACCCCAGCACCATTGCGATAAGGATACCCCAAGTTGGCATTAACATAGTTCTGAAGGCCCTGAACACCTTGAAAAAATAAGGAGAAATCTATTCCTTTGTAATCAGCTCCTAAGTTAAAACTATAGGTATATTTCGGAATGGTATTGCCAATGATTTCGCGGTCATTATTGTCAATACGGCCATCGCCATTGACATCTACATAACGAATATCGCCTGGCAATGTAACCGTATTCTGAAAAGGGGCTGTTTTGATTTCATCTGTATTTTGGAAGTAGCCCATGCTACGCAACCCAAAATAAGAATCAATGGCATACCCCTCAAAAACAACCCGATTACCATTGAATATCCTTTGCCCGTCGGTATTGAGTACTTTATTGGAGAGCTGTAAAAGATTTCCTCCCAAGTTATAGTTTAGCTTTCCTATCTTATCTCTCCAATTCAAAGTAAATTCAATTCCTTTGTTTTCGACCTTACCCACATTACGCACAGGCCCAGTGAGATTTCCGACTTGCTGCGGGATATTAACCTGACGTAAGATGCCAGAGGTAATTTTATTAAACCAGTCAAATTCTCCAGTCAATCTTTGGCTGAAAAAGCCAAAGTCAATGCCGATATCTGCCATGGTAGTTGTTTCCCAAGTGAGGTTTTGCTCGGCAATTTGTGTAACCGCTCCCCCACTGACTACGGTGTTGTTGTAGCTATAATTAATACCCGACGTAACGGCTTCAATAAAGCCAAACAACTGCTGTGGCTGGCTACCCAACTGCCCCCAAGAAGCGCGTAGCTTGAGATTAGAGAGGGCTTTTACATTTTTCAAGAAGCTTTCTTCATTGATACGCCATCCTGCCGAAATAGAAGGAAAGAATCCCCAACGTTTGTCTGCGGCAAACCTCGATGAGCCATCATACCTAAAATTAGCTTCCAACAAATATTTATCATTAAAAACATAATTGACTCGTCCAAAATAAGACATCAAACGAGACTGGGTAGAGTTACCACCAACCACGGGGTTGGCACCTCCCGCATTTAGTTCGGAAATCTCATTGGCAAAATACCCTTGGTTACCTGCATTAAAACTGCCGTTTTTAAACATTTCTAAGCTAAAACCACCTAAAGCAGTCAATTCATTTTTACCAAAGGTTTTATTCCAATTGAGGGTATGAAAATTGGTTAGGCTTAGTGCTTCTGCCAAACTTTGTCTTACACCTCGTATAGGTATATTTCCCATGGCAGCAATCACCCCTGTTTTAGGGTGCTTGAGATCAATGACGGGGTTATTGTATTTTTCTATATCATAGCCAAAATTTGGCGCAATCGTTACTTTGTATTTTAAGTTGTTGGCCAACTGGGCTTCTGCAAAAAAATTGAAGATAGCACTGAAGTTGGTGTTTTTACGAAATCCCTCAAACGCAAGTGCATATGGGTTGCGATAAAAGTTATGCCCTGGCACCCGAATCCATTGATCGGCATAGCTTCCGTCGGCCAACAAAGGGACTTGCATGGGCAGTCCACGATAAATAAGCCCCATCCCCCCCCCTTCTCCATTGCCTTCATCGGAGGTGTATGCCGATTCGCGGTAATCCCAAAAGTTGGCGATAATATTTCCTCCCACTTTCAGCCACTTTGTTACATCAGATGCCATATTGGTATTGATGGAGTAGCGTTTTGCACCCGACCCCAACAAGATGCCATCTTGATTGAGATAGCCTAAAGATAAAGCAAAAGTGGTGCGGTCGTTTCCGCCAGAAAATCGAAGGTTATGCTCTTGCTGGGCCGCTTTGCGAAACATAATATCAAACCAATTGCTGTTGGAATAAATGTAAGGATCGGTGCCCGCTTTGTATTCGTCAATAATTGCTTGCGTATATTCTATGGGGCTTCCTTGGTTTTGCAATGCCAAGTTTTTCCCTTCCATATACTGCACGGCATCCGTAACTACATCTGGAAAAGTAGTGGCTTCTTGGTAGCCTGCATACATATTATAATCTACTTTAAACTTCCCTTTCTCGCCACCACGGGTCTTGACTAATACCACCCCATTGGCCGCTCTATTGCCATAAATAGCTGAAGAAGCCGCATCTTTTAGTACTGTAATACTCTCAATATCAGCAGGATTAATATCTTTCAAGCTATATTCTACGCCATCTACCAGTACCAGCGGGTTATTGTTGGTACCAAATGAGCCAACACCGCGAATCCGGATGGTAGCCCCGTCGGCCCCAGGCCGGCCTTTCGACATATTGACATATACCCCCGAAAGCCCTTGCAGTGCTTGTGATGAGTTGGTAATGGGACGATTGGCCAGAAATTTTTGATCAATAGAGGCAACCGAACCTGTAAGATTGGCTTTTTTTTGCGTACCATAGCCTACTACCACAATCTCATCGAGGGCTTTGGTATCAGGTTTTAAAGTAATATTCAATACACTTCTATTGCCCACTATCATTTCTTGAGGTTCGTAACCTACAAATGAAAAAACGAGCGTGGTACTCCCTTCTGGAATATCCAATTTATAATTTCCGTTGGGGTCAGAGGTAGTGCCACGTTGTGTTCCTTTTACTAAAATACTAACCCCAGGCAATCCATTGCCATTTTCATCAACGACTGTACCCGTAATGGTTTGATCCAAAAAACTATTGTCTATTACTTTTGGGGCTTGTTCTTCCTCAAGATAATTTGAAGTTGGATTACTTTCTTTTCGCAATACAATTCGATTACTTACCTGTACATATTTAATACTCAGCGGCTTCAAAATGCGCGTCAATACATTTGAAAGTGTTTCGTTGTTGGCTTGGATGGTTATAGAACGGTTTAACTCTAAGCTACGCGAGTTGAAAGAAAATTTCACTTTTGCCTCTTTTTCGAGTTGAAGTAGCACTTTATCCAAAGATTCGCCTGTAACATTCAAGTTTACTTTGCGGTCAAGCATACTTTGCCCTTTTACTGAGGTTGCCAAGGTGATACTTGAAAACACCATGGCAAGAGTGAGTTGTAGTAAAGTTGTCTGCACGATTTGACGTATTAATCGTTTGTTAGTCAAAGATTTCTTCATACTTTTGATTGTTTTTGTTTAGTACTAATTAAAGCTGGTATTTGGCAAAATCAGCTCCCAACCCTTTGCAGAGGGCTTGTTTTACGACATAGACGGAGCATATTTCGGAGCGTCGATGATGTTGCAGCATTTCGACGCTTTTTTTGTTGTGTTTTTATTTTTTTAGCATAGATAGATTATTGATTTAGAGTTAGTTGCATCCATTAGAAATAATCAAAATTTGATTACCGTTCATTTCATAGTGTGTATTATTACCGAGGCTCTCACAAACAATCTTAAGTTTTTCTGGTAAAGGTTGGTCACTCAGCGAAGTGGTAAGATAACAATCCTTTAATTTAGCTGCAGGATAGTCTATTTCTACCAAATAGGCTTGTTCTATTGTTTTAAAAATTTGTTCTACTGGAATATCTGTAAACTCGAAACTTAATTGTTCAATACTACTCAAAGAAGAAGAGAAGGGGGGACTTTTTGTTAAATCTGTAATTTTTTCAAAAGCAAGTTGCTTCCTACTAAATTTCACGGCTTGGTTAGGTAGTAGTAATACATCTTCTTTTTGGAGTAGCCCTTCTGCCTTGCTCGAGCTAATACTCACTTTTCCTGTACGCACCACCACTTCTACATTGAGCTCATCACTGTATGCTTTTATACGAAAACTCGTTCCAATGACCTTTGTTATTACTTCATTGGCAAATACGTAAAATGGTTTTTTAGGATTTTTACTTATTTCAAAAAAGCCTTCCCCAGACAAATACACCTTGCGCTCATTGCCTTCAAAGCTTTTGGGATAACTTAGCTTACTTTTTGGCTGAAGTAAGATAGAACTACCATCTGAAAGTGTGATTAGTTGCGGTTTATTGGCATTATTGATTTGTTCTATAAGTCCCTCATTTTCTTTTTTTTCTAACGTAGGATAAACACCAGCTACTTCTCTATTCGATTGCTGTTTGTACCACATCCCCAAAGCCATTCCAATCATTACTACAGCAGCTACTTTCCACCATTTAGTTCTCCAAATAGGAATAGGAGTGCGTGCTTCTTGCGCCACGTTGTCAATTTTTTGCCATGTATTTTGCAAAGCCTGCTGTATTTGCTTTTGCTCTATGGGGGCATCATCCACACGCATAGCAATCAGCCATATCCGTGCTTCATCTACCATTTTAGCTCTATGGGGGTTTTCAAGCGTCCATTCTTCCCACCCCATCTCATCTTTTTTGAATAATATCCAACGCCTAAACGTTTCGTCGGACAAAAAATCTTCTATGTTTTTATATTGGTCGCGGTGTAGCATTTGAAAAATAGTTTTCAAACACAGAGAGGGCAGGCTTTTCTATCAATACTCACATTTTAGTATTTTTTTTTGAAAAAATTACATATTCCCTAAAATCAGTAGAAAAAGGAGCATAAAATCGCCTTTCCATTCTTTGCGAAGCTGCTGAACGGCACGATGTAGATGATTGCTCACTGATTGGGAATGAATATCAAGCATTTCGGCTATTTGTTCGATAGATAGCCCTTGATGAAAACGGAGGTATAATGTTTCTTTTTGACGAGGTGGTAATTGATTAATAAGTCGATTTAGTTGAGTTGCTTGCGCTTTTGTTATTTCGTCAGAAATCAACTGCTCTTCCACTGAAAAATCCATAGTAAACTCAATGTCTTCGAGCGAAGTGGTTTGGCGAAAAATCCGCTCTCGTTGGTATGTTCTGGCCATTCGTTTTCTCAAACACGATAAAAGATAGGCTTTGACAACAACCCATTCTTGCAAAGATTGACGATATAACCAGATATCTACAAAAACATCTTGAATGCAATCTTGAACACGATCAGACTGTGGCATAAACGAATTTCCATAACTCACTAAAGCAGTATAATAACGCTCAAACAAGGTTTCAAAAGCCTGTTCATCTCCTTTTCTAAGACTTTTCCAAAGTATTTCGTCCGTAAGTAATTTGGCGTTTAACACTCGATAAAATTAGATTTTGGTTATTTTTTTTATACAAATTTAAGGAAATATACTACTTTACAAGCAAATTGGTTTATATTAAAGTCAATTTACAATGCTTTGTGTATCTTTTGTTTTGTTGATAGAATCATTCACTTAAAATTCTTTCTCAATCTATGCTTCTACCTTCTTTAGATTCGCCCTATACACTTACTGATACTCAAAAAATGGCTTATCAGATCAATGGCAACGTATTGCTCAAAAACATTCTTTTGGAGGAAGAAATGAAGTTATATCGCCCTGTCATATTAGATGCTGCCGAGCGCTATAACACAGAAAAACGAAAAATAGAAGAACGTGACACATATGGGAAGGCTTTTTTACAGATTATGAATTTATGGGAAGTAGATGAGCATGTACGAAAATTTACCTTAGCAAAACGCTTTGCACAGATTGCCGCTGATTTGATGGGCGTGAAAAATGTACGTCTTTACCATGACCAGGCTCTTTTTAAAGAAGCGGGAGGAGGCCATACCCCTTGGCACCAAGATCAATACTACTGGCCGCTCAGTACCTCCAAAACCATTACGATGTGGATGCCCCTAGTCGATATTAATATAGAGATGGGGATGCTTACTTTTGCCAATGGCTCACAAGAACTGGGTTATTTAGGAGATTTAGCTATTTCCGATACTTCAGAAGAGGTTCTATCTGATTTGGTTAGAAAAAAAGGTTATGCCATTTCTCGTGCTCAAACCATGCAAGCAGGCGACGCTACTTGGCATTCGGGGTGGATGCTTCACTGTGCCCCAGGTAATCTTTCTGCCATAAGGCGGGAAGTGATGACCATTATTTTTATGGATGCGGAGGCCGAAATCATTAAACCCAAAAATCAACACCAAATGGCCGACTTGGAGCGATGGTTACAAAATCTACCCGTGGGTAGTAAGGCAGCGTCTGAATTTAATCCTTTATTGCTATAGTTTGAACCAAGTAAAAATAGGATTGATAGAGTAGGGAGAGGATTAACCATTTGTTTTCATCTATGGTAGCATTGGTGCTTAAAAAGTCTTTTCATAGTAGCCGTTTTAATTCATTGGCCATTTTTATCAATATGTTCAATTCTTTAGATGATATATTTTTTAAGTTAATCATTTTGGTCATAACAACCCTCAGTTCTTTTTGAGCCACAATGACAGCGTTTATGTCTTTTACTGTTTTTGTATCGCCTTTTATTTCTTGGTTTAGTTCGTCTTCACTTTCGATGAGTTTGCTACTTGTCCTTTTGGAGAGTTTTTGAATATCGGCTTTTCCAATTTTCAATTCGCCATTCAATACCGCTTTTTTAGGGTTGGATGAAGCTGTTCTAAGCCTTTAGAAAATTCAGCATCACGCATAATCGTTGCCCTACTTACTTTGTATTCATTGGCTAATTTCTCAGAAGTAGATACCTCATTATCAGCAGATTGTCCATAAGTATCATTTTGAGACTTATGATTTTTTTGTTCTGATTCTTCATAAGTATCATTTTGAGACTTATGGTCATTTCGTTCATATTTACCCTTATCACTTTTTTCGTTGTTATACCTCAATCCACGAAAGTAAGAGGCTTGTTGTGGATTGAGATTTCTGCGTCCAAGCTGTAAGTCAATCATATAATCTTTCACTTCTTTAATAGAAGCAAAAGACATGAGTTGTACATTAAAGTTGATTTTTCTTTTACTACAAATTTGAAAGCGATTGTGTCCATCTACCAATACATATGCAGGGGCATTAGGATTGGGCGTATTTTCATCAATCATTTGTTGGGTAGTTTCCCACAACAGTAGGGCATCTTTACAGCTATTTTTGATGATATTATCTTCCAACTGCGCCAATTCTTCGGCGGTGGGGGAGGGGATAAAATTTCGGAGTTCTTCAAGTATGATAATATTTTGTTTAATCTGCTCTGAGGTAATATAACTATTGTTCAATGCTTGCTTGGTTTTTTCTCCAATCGCATTTTTGATGTTTAGTTTCGCCATATTTTGTCTATTTTACTACTTGAAGGTACTCGATAAATTCATCGCAAAAATCACGGTAATTTTTAGCGGCTTCCGAATTGTCCGCAAATTTGCCAATGGGTCTTTGTACAATCTGTGATTTTTGAAAATCAACCAAATGCTTTATTTCTGATTTGAAAACTCGAATAGGAACATTTTCTTTTACGTTTTCTTTGATACCATCATGTACACTGTTTTTCTTGACCATCGTAAATACAATACCATCTACCTTTAAATCTGCATTGAGATTGGTCTTTACTTCCATCACTCGTTGTAGCAATGAGTTCAATCCTTTTACTGCCGACATTTCGGGCAGTAGCGTAATCAAACAGCTATTAGATGCATTCATGGCCGAAATTGTTAGTTTATTCAATGAAGGCGGACAATCTATCAGTACATAATCAAATTCGGTAAGCAAAGGCTGTAATTTATTTTTGAGTCTTAAATCTCCTCCTACACTTAAAATCAATTGAATTTCGGCATCTGCCAATTCTATGTCTGAAGGCGATAGATATAGATTTTCAGAAATAAAAACAGTTGGCAAAGGTTCATGATGATTAAGAAGAGATTGAGCCACTTGTCTTTCGGGGTTTTCAACCCCTAAAATTTGGCTCAGATTGCCCTGTGGATCTAAATCAATCAACAAGACCTTAAATCCTCGTTGCGCCAATGCTTCTCCCAGAGAAGAGGTAGTGGTGGTTTTACCTACTCCACCTTTGTGGTTGATAATAGAGATAACACGCGCTTTCTCATAAAGCGAGGTAGCATAGCCATACTTTATCAAAATAGGCGATAACGCAATCAAATGTTTTTCGGCTAAATTTCTGGCACCCGTGAGTGCTTGGGCAATCGTTCCTTTGGGAATACCAGCTTCTTTTTCTAATGTCGAAACAGTCAAAGCAGGATTGTGTCTCAAAAAACTAAGAACTTCTTTTTGCGAAATCATGGGTCAGCGATGTTGTCATTTATCTTTCACAAAACTATATATTTTCATCATAATATGTAATAAAATACTAACAAATATTCTGTTTTGTGAAATACATAATTAGTAACTATTACATTTTTAGGGTCGAAGAGGGGGGCTTTTTCATCTACACCACATTTAGCGCCTTTATTTTGAATAAAGTAGGGCTATTATTACAAAAATAGGGCTTCAAAAGCTATATATACCATTTTTAGGGTATTCAACTATTACAAAAGTAGGGGAGGAGTGTCAGCATTGAACATACAATGAAAACATAAAGATAGTAATAAATAAATAGTACTTTAACTATTTATATTTTAATTATTTCAATAAAAATCTTAGTTTTTATTGAAATAATTGGTTCGGTAATATATCAATTTTAGGGTATGGTATAATTTATTATAACATTTTTAGGGTTGGGAAAACTTACTTTTTAACGTCATCCGCAAAAAATTCTATTATTTGTAACTACTTACTAATGAGAATATTAGATGAATTTAAAAAAGAAAAAACATCATCAATAGCGTGTTTGATGCTTTCTTCTTTTTAATTAATATTTTAATACTTTCGGTCGTCGTAAGTAGCTGTTAATCAAATTATTATAAGCGTAATTATAACAAATTTAGGGTCAACTATAACAAATTTAGGGTTTAACTATAACAAATTTAGGGTCAACTATAACAAATTTAGGGTCAACTATAACAAATTTAGGTCAATACTATAACAAATTTAGGGTTGGGTGCTTTAAAATGGGATAATTTGATGTATCTTTCGGAAGAAATTGTAGTAAAAATGGCAGACATAACCAAGAAGAGTGGGGGAGAAGAAGAAAAGAAGGAAAACCTCGACTGATTCGACTCATTCGTAAGTCAAATGATTTGGTAGAAGGCAAATATCGGTTTGATATTTGGGAGATGCGTGTATTTACAAAAACACTCACGATGATTCATAAAGATGATGAAGATTTTAGACCCTATCGGATTTATTTAAAAGATATCATCAGCGATTTTGGGTTGGAACAAAACAAACAATCTTACAAGTTTTTAAAGGAAGGCGCTGAAAAATTAGCTCGAAGGGAAATCAGGGCTGTAGCCCCCACACCCGATGGGGAGATGGAGTTGCTGACACACATTGCGGCTGGAGTGAAAAGCTTTACTAACAACAATGCGGGAAAATACATAGAAATTTCGTTTCATCCTGAAATGAAGCCTCATTTACTCCAATTACAGTCGCAATTTTTGATGTATGATATTAAGAATATTTTACGGCTTCAAAGTTCTTTTTCTATCCGCATTTATGAGTTACTTAAACAATATGAACGCATTGGCAAACGAAAATTTACGGTTGAAGAGTTAAAAGAAATACTTGATATAACCGATAAATATCCTTTATATGCCAATTTCAAGCAACGCGTCATTCTCAAAGCACAAGAAGATTTAGCAGATTTTACGGATATACGATTTACTTTTGAAGAAGAGAAAAAAGGAAAAGCTGTATTAGCACTGACATTTTTCATTGAAAGAAACAAAGACTTTTCGGAAGATAACCATGAAAAAGTGCTGGCTTTGGTTGCTCCTATTTCAGACAGTGTTGAAGCCATTGAGATATTCAATCTCATTAAGGATTTTAAAGGAGCAAATATTCAAACAGCAAATGATTGGCTTCAACGGTTTTCGTTTGATTATATTAAGCAACGGATTACTTTGGTAAAAAATCAATTGGCACTGGGCGGAAAGCTGAGAAATCCGATGGGTTATCTTCAAAAAATGATGACACAATCTAATCTATTTGACCCAATTGAAGAAGTTCATTTAAAAAAAGAAGAAGCGACTACATCAAAGTTAGAGGTCCAAAAAAAAATTCGTGCTTTAGAAGAAGCACTCGAAGAAATTCAAATAACCCACTACAATAGGCAGGCCGAAATGATTAATGAGTTATTGGAAGAGGATGAATCGCTTCGTAATGAAATTAACCATTTTATTCAAAATAATAGCTTTTATGATCAAAAACTGAGCTTAGATGAGAATAAGAAAAAAGGAATGATTCAAGGGTTGATTTTTAGTAGAGTGAAGCTGCTTCGTCAAGTGATCTTTGATTCACTAGATAGGCAATTTGAATTAGAAGAAAAGTTATTGAAGTCTCAGTTGAGGAGTTTAGGTTGGGATGGTTAAAATATTTTTTAGTATTATATCGTTATAATTTCGTTATAAAAACAGTGCATTTATTTAAGATTAAAAAATTAAACACCTATTTTAGAAAATAAATGTGTTTGATTTCTATCAATTTTTTCTAAAAGTTTAATTTGATCCATCTGTAAACTAATCATCTGCTGATGCTGTTCAGCCAATAGTAAGTCAATTTTTTGATGCAAGTTTCTTATTTCTATTTCCGACTTGAGATTAATTAAATAATCGTTTTCCGCACGTTGGCGATCATGCACTTCTTTGCGGTTTTGGCTCATCATAATAACAGGAGCTTGAATAGCTGCAATACAAGAAAGCACTAAATTGAGCAGAATATAAGGGTAGGGGTCAAACGCTTTTTGCAATAAAATAAAACTATTGATTACAACCCATCCAAATAAAATCGAGGCGAAAATAATGATAAATGTCCAACTTCCGCCAAAACTGGCGATTTTGTCAGAGAGTCGCTCACCAAAAGAAGTTGGAGTAGCATTGTTTTCCTGTACCAATTTGTTTGAGAGAAGTTTTTCTTCATTAATGGCCTGTTGTACAATTTTTTGCCACTGTTTTAATTGCTCTTCAGTGCTATAAATATTTTGATGATTCATGAGGATATGAGATTTATCTAATAGAAGGTATCATAAGTTCTATGATAGAGTGCTTAATATAATAGGATAAAATTTCAACGAAAATAACGCATTATTAAGTGCAGAAAACGAGAGGAGCAGCAATTATATTTTTTTCCATGGAAATGCTTAGATTTTGGTCGAAGTGCATTGTATTTCTAAAATTCATCCAAAATTGGTAAAACCAAGGGCTTAGACTTAGACACAGATGACTACACCATAAAGCTACTTCATTTGTCAGAACTCGACGCACAGCTCAAGTCTGTTATGAGATAAACATTTCAAAGTCGATAATCCACGCTGATAGTCAATCAAAACTTCTGATTATAGCCGACCCTTATCAATTGGGTTTCGTAATAATCAGTGCTTTGAAGTATAAAACCATTCCCTGTTATTTTTTTTCTGATTTGCATGGTATTGAGTAAGTCCGTTGCATTTAAAAACCATTCTCCTTTTTGAATATTTTTTTTGATACCTAAGTCCACCGAAAATCGTTGTTCAACACGGCCTTGTGGAATCAAATCGGGAGCTAAATAGACTGCTGATAATTGAACATCAAGCCCCTTTGGTAAATGAACGGCACTATTTATTTTAAAATTTCCTGACGTTAGTTGTTGTTTATTGGCTTGGTAGTTGGTGGGCGCTGGGTATTTGTTAGTGATAGAAAAAGCATCTATTGTATTTTGATAAATATTGATACTGGCATTCATAGAAATCCACTTAGATAATTCTTGTTGAAATACAAGTTCTGTACCCGAGTTGTAACTTCGTCCAATATTCTGAAAAATATTATAAAGTAGTACACTGCCAGGTATTTGGGTAGCTATTCGGGTAATAGTACCATCTGTAATACGATGATAAAGCGCGGCATAGAAATTACCTTTGAGCCAATTATTTTTATAGCCTAATTCCATAGAGCTTGTAAATTGAGGTTTGAGGGTAGGATTACCAACTTTTATCAATTCTGGCTCATCGTATTTGGGAAAAATACGAATATCTACCTCATTGGGTCTGTCCACACGCCGATTGAAAAACAAAGAAATTTTATGATTATTATTGATCTTATACGCCAAACGAAGATTGGGGAAAGGCTGCGTATATTGGTAGCCATCGCTTTGATAAGTATTGTGGTTGGGATTTACTTCATAATTAACCTTCACATACTCTATTCGCAGACCACCTTCAAACTCTACTTTATCGTTCTCATATACATAGTTGCTGTAAATCGCTGGAATCGTTTCGTAATAGTTGGCCCAACCGCCTGCATTTACATCAATCACAGAGTTAACACCTGGAAAAAACTGCATATTTACAGGAATACTTCGTAGCCTTAGTTTAATTCCAGATTCGAGTCGTCCATGACGGAAGGGTTTGGTATAATCCAAGTTAAAATCAGATACCTGTTCGTCTGATAGTAATTTAAACGAATCTGTGCCAGTAGAAGCTGGCAACTTATTAGTAAAAAAGTATTTTTCGTCCTCGCGATGAAAAGTGTAGTTATAATTAAAATTGAGTAAATGACCCACTTGTTTGAATTTATGTAAGAAAACAGCCGTTGCCATGGCTGTATATTTTACTTCATCTTCTAAAAACTGCCATAAGCGATAGCGGTTGTTAAAATCATTTCTAAAATAGGGATTATCGCCATTGTCAAGAATCTTTTCACGATTGAAAAGCCCTGAAACTGTAAAAGTATTTTGAGTATCAAAACTATAATCTAACCCTGTTTTAATGGTAGCGTAGGTAGTAGTTCGGTTGCGCTTTATTTGCTGAATAATGCTTTCGCCTGTTTCATAGACCCTTGTAGAAAACTCATTTTTGTTGAGGGTCTGGGTGTAAAGCCAGTCGCCTTGCAAGAAAACATTGGCTTTGTTTTTCGATAATTCACCGAAAAGGATGGATTTATCTTGGGTGTATTCTGAAACTGCGGGCGTATAGTCGGCAAGTTTTCGCGTTTCTGCCATAAAGCTCCCAAGCCCAATGCCAACCCAATTTTACCATTCCAGCCATACTGATTGTTTTTCTTGAAAATGATATTAATAATCCCTGCATTACCATTGGCATCATATTTGGCAGATGGGTTATTGATAATTTCTATTTTTCGATGGCCGAGGCGGGCAAATTGTCCAGCCCCACTTGGCTACCGAAGCCCGTGAGTGCGGTTTGCTTACCATCTATCAGCACGACTACTTTGTCGCTACCACGCAACTGTATTTTTCCATCTTGGGTAGTTATGCCTGGCAAATTACTCATCATCTGCAAGACCGAACCACCGCTTTGACTAATATTATTGGCTGTTAAGAATGTCTGCTTATCCATTTTTGAGCTTACACCAGTCTGTTGGCCTACTACTTGAACGGTTTCGAGGGTTTGGCGTTCTTCGATCATATCGAGATTTCCCAAATCTAAAAACTCACTCAATTGTCCTACCAATACAGACTCCTGCAGATTTCTGTAACCAATGAATGAAGACACAAGTAGGTATTTCCCCTTTTTGATAGAGGCCAAAGAAAAGCGCCCTTCTGCGTCGGTGATTGTTCCTGCTACAAAGGCACTGTCTTGGTCTGTTTTCAAAACGATATTTACATATTGCAAAGGCTGCTTGGTTTGCTGGTCTTGTATTCTACCTGATAAAGTCGTCACTTTATCCTGAGCAAGCAGCAAGCAAGATGATATACAGTAAAAAAAGAACCCTAAAAGTGTAGGAAATCTTAGCATCAGAACTGGGATTAAATGAATTTGCAAAGATGTTACTGAAATTTGTAAGAAATTTGAAATCAGTAGTATTTATATCTAACAGAAAGATGGGTAATATCTATTTTATTACTACCTGTCAATATTCCCTTTAAAATTTGACATTCGTTTATTATGATTAGCGCATTATTTATTTACGATAACGTTTGATTATCACAGGTAAAAAAAATCAACAAATCAACATTTGGACATATGGCACAAAAAATCAAACTTTGAAGCTAATCCTGCTAAACATACAACACTACTTTTACGAGTCCAACTACTTACTTTATAATGAGGCAACAACTCTTTACTTTTCTTCTTTTAATTGGAGTATTTTCAAATCTCTCTGCTCAACAGCTATTGGGGGAACAAAAAAAATGGCATAAAATTACCCTCAATTTTGAAGGCCCCCAAACTTCCGAATTAGCACTGCCTAATCCGTTTACCTATTATCGTTTAGAGGTTACTTTTACACACGAAAGTGGGTACCCTGTTATGGTTATTCCTGGTTATTATGCCGCCGACGGCCAAGCAGCCAATTCTTCGGCTACGTCGGGAAACACCTGGCGGGCTCATTTTGCTCCTCCAAAAATAGGCAGATGGAGCTATGTTGTATCTTTCAAAGCAGGTGAAAACATAGCTATAAACGAAGGCGGCCTGTCGGCGGGATTTATGGATGGCCAAAAGGGAAATTTTGAAGTCCAAAACTCCGACAAAATTGCTCCTGATAATAGGGCCAAGGGTAGATTGACCTATATGGGTACACGTTATTTACAATTTGCCGAAACAGGCGAAAATTTCCTCAAAATAGGCGCTGACTCCCCCGAAAATATGCTCCATTATGCCGATTTTGATGGTACGCTCGATGGCTACGGCAAATTGGGTAAAGAATACTTGCAACTGATGAAAACATGGGAGCCCCACGCCCAAGACTTTGAACGTGCCGCCCAAGTTTTTACTTGGCAAAATGGCAAAGGAAAAAATATCATGGGGGCAATCAATTATCTATTCCAAAAAGGCCAAAATGCTGTTTCGTTTTTGACTTTTTCGGTCGATGGCGACGACGGCTGTGTGTATCCGCATTTAGTCAAAAACGACACACTCTTCATCGCTGCCTCCAAAACCTCTAAGGCTTGGGAAAAAGCCCTTTTTCACGACCGCTTTGATTGCTCAAAACTCGACCAATGGGAGCGCGTTTTTGACTATGCCGACACCAAAGGAATGTTTCTTCATTTCAAAACTTTCGAGAATGAAAGTGCCTCTACTATGGGTAAAAAAGATTTGACTGACGACCGCAAGCTATATTATCGAGAACTGATTGCGCGTTTTGGGCATCATTTGGCCCTTAATTGGAATCTAAGCGAAGAAACCAATGTGGATGTAGCCATGGTTCGTAAAACGGTTTCTGTATATCCACCAACTCGACCCCTACAAAAACCACCTCGTGCAGCACACCTTTCCGCCCAGTCATGGCAAAAACAAAATCGAACAACCCAACTTTGATTATTATTACCTCAATTTAATCGGCTTTCAATCTGAACTAACGGGAGCTTCGCTCCAACTACACAAACCCGAAATTCATGCACAGGTAAAACGCTGGATTGAATTGTCTGAAAAAAGTGGAAAACCCTGGGTGGTGTGCAACGACGAGCAAGGCGATGCCTCCGATGGTGGGCTCCGCAGATGCCGACCATCCGATTTATAAGGCTAAAAAAGCCGATAATCTCGACGAAATTCGTCATAAAGTGCTATGGGCTACGCTCATGGCAGGTGGCGCTGGTGTAGAATATTATTATGGCTACCAATGCGAAACCAACGACCTCAATGCCCAAGACCACCGCACACGTGCCCGTAAGTATGAACAGGCCAAAATTGCTCTTGATTTTTTAAAGATTATCTGCCCCCTTCTCAAACATGAAATCAATGGATGAAATGACAGCCGATGCAGAAGATTTTGTCTTTGGGAAAGAGAGTAAAATCTATGCCGTTTATCTTCCAAAAGGAGGAAATATAGTACTGCCTTTGCCCAAAGGAAAGTGGCTAATCCAATGGTTTAATCCACGAACAGGGGGGAAATTATCCGCTAAAAAAACTTTTTCGGGAATGGCCACTGCCCCCGACAACAACGATTGGGTGGCATTGATTAATCAATAAAAATCGTTTATCAGATGAAAAAAATAGTTGTCATTACACTGGCTTTTTAGCAGTATGGGCTTATTCGCAGAAAAAACAAACTGTCACCAACACATCAGGGTCGGCTTATCAGGAAAAAGAATTTAAACGTCTTATTCATTGCCGTAGATGATTTGAACCACTGGATAGGTTATTTTGGCCGTAACAAACAAGTCAAAAACGCCCAACCTCGACCGTTTGTCGGCAATGGGCATGAGTTTTAGCAACGCCTACTGTGCCGCTCCTGTTTGCTGTCCTTCATGAGCAGGACCACGTCTGGATTAAGACCCTCTACCTCTGGCGTTTACAACAACGGAGTATGACTGGCGTATCGCTATTCCCAAAGATTTACCACTCACCACCCATTTTAAAACAATGGATATACCGTAGTGGGTGGAGGCAAGATTTATCATGGGGGCTACGATCGTGAGGAAGAATTTGACTATTATTTTCATGGGGGCAAAACAACGCCAACCGCAATGTGATCAAAAAAGGTCAGTTTGGGGCATCAGGGCTCAGTTAGACGCTGGCGACGACATATTGAGCGATTATCATGTAGCCACTTGGGCAGCTTCAGAGTTATCAAAAAAACATGATAAGCCTTTTTTCTTGGCTGCAGGCATCTTTCGCCCACATTTACCTTGGAATGTACCCAAAAAATACTTCGATATGTATCCGTTGGACAAAATCGAACTACCCCCTTACAAAGAAGATGATTTGATTGACCTCCCACAAGAAGGCTTAAAAATGGCTCATCCTAACCAAGACCATGAGAAATTGGAAAGTACAGCCCAGTGGAAAGAAGCCATTCAAGCCTACCAAGCCTGTATTAGTTATGCCGATGCACAAATCGGACTTATATTAGATGCCTATCAAAAAAGCCCCGACAAAGAAAATACCCTGATTGTACTTTGGGGCGACCACGGCTGGCACTTGGGCGAAAAACACCATTGGCGCAAATTTTCGCTGTGGGAAGAGGCCACGCGCTCTCCCATGATTTGGGTGGTACCCAACCTGACCAAAGCGGGAAGCATCTGTACCAAAACTGTGGACTTTATGAGTATTTATCCAACTCTTTCGGCCATCAATGGATTGAATATTCCTAAACACAACGAAGGAAAAAGTATCGTATCACTTTTACAAAACCCTGATAGTAAGTGGACTACACCAGCTATCACCACTTTTGGGCAAAACAACCATAGCGTTCGTTCAGAAAAATGGCGATACATTCGTTACGCACAGGGGGACGAAGAGCTTTATGATGAAGTCAATGATCCTTACGAATGGAAAAACTTAGCCAATGATAGCAAGTATAAATGGGTCAAAAATGACTTGGCTAAGTGGTTACCTAAAATTAATAAAAAAGCAATAGGAAATAATGGAAAAGCAGCCAGTGAATAAGCTCTTCACCCTACTTTTAACCTTACTATTTTCGACCGTTGGTATAAAATCAATGGCTCAAAACTGGGAAACATTCTCTACCGAAACCTCATGTACCAATAGACATGAAAATTCGCTGGTAGCGATTGGCGATGAAATAATTTTGGTTGGCGGACGAGGTATAAAACCAGTCGAAGCTTTTGGATTCAAAACCAAAACTTGGACAAAAAAAATAGAAACGCCCCTCGAAATGCACCATTTTCAGGCTATTGCCTATAAAAACGAATTGTGGGTGGTGGGTGGCTTTACAGGAAAATATCCCCACGAAACCCCAATCCCCGACATCTACATTTTCAATCTCCAAAAGAATGAATGGCGCAAAGGAGCTGCTATCCCCCAAAATCGGCAAAGAGGCGCAGCGGGGGCATTTGTCTATAAAAACAACATCTATTTGGTGTGCGGTATTCAAGATGGCCACTGGGATGGCCACGTGGCATGGCTCGACAAATATAACCCACAAACCAACACTTGGGAGAAACTTCCTGATGCACCACATGTAAGGGATCATGTGCAAGCAGTGGTGATTGATGATAAAATTTATGTGGCAGGTGGAAGACGTTCAACGGCCCGTATCAACCAAGTATTAAACCTGACAGAACCCGCTGTAGATGTATTTGATTTTAAGACAAACCAGTGGACAACCCTTCCCGAATCTCAAAACTTGCCCACACTCCGTGCGGGGGCTTCTTCTGTGGTCTTAGGCAAAAAAATGGTGGTCATAGGGGGTGAAAGTGGCACACAAATACCTGCCCATAGCGAGGCAGAAGCCCTTGATACAAAAACACTTACTTGGCAAAAACTCCCACCGCTAAAGCAAGGAAGGCATGGCACAGGAGCAACTGTTTACAAGGGAAAAATAGTTACGGTGGCAGGGTCGGGCAACCGTGGCGGGGGACCTGAACTCAACAGCATGGAAGTTTTTCAATAATATTTTATAAGAAGTAAAAACCCCTTCCCGAAGCCAGAAAAGGGTTTTTCATTACACTTTAACCTATCTATTATTTTACTTCTACCAGCCGATACAGGCCTGCACCATGCGCATTGATTTTTTGAGATAAACTTACCTTTATTTGATCCAAATCTTGCTTTTTCCACAAATCCCGTACCCTATATTTCGACTTGGGGTTTAGCCCCAATTGTTCAAACGTAACTTCCATGTCTTTGGCTTCTTTGCCATGATTGAACAGCGCCACATTGATAGACCCATCTTTGTTTTTGGACATCCACACTACCTTTTCCTCTTTAAAATACACCTCTTTTGGGTTGCTACCTTGTTGGTTTACGGCGATGGCTTCATCGTTGGTAATCAATGAATTGACAAAGGGGGTGTTTTCTGGTAGATTGCCTCCAAACATCAGTGGCGATTGGGCAATACACCAAAGCGTAAAGTGCGTTATTTGTTCATCTTCAGTAAAACGAGAAAAACGCTCCTGCCCTACTGGACCTCTTTTGGCGATTTTGCCTAATTGAAGCATATCAGCATCGGGCCAATTACCCGGATCGGCTACATGTGCCCATTTGGCACAAAGCGGAAATTGTTCTTCCAATTGCTCCCAAGAGTCCCAATAATCCTTAGAAATACGCCACATTTCGGCATTTTCTTTGGCGTGTTCACGATTCTCGTATTTCATGTTCAGTGATAGTGAAAGCACAATTGGACGTTTTGTTTTGTCAATGGCTTGGTGAAATGCGCTAACTTCTTCTCGGCGATAGGGATATTTTTCATCCATATCGGTATCATCTAATTTGATAAAATCTACGCCCCAATCGGCATAAAGCTGAAGAATAGAATTATAATATTCCTGACCGCCCGATTTGGTCATATTAACTCCCCACATGTTGTTGAGCCAGTTGCAAACTGAAGTGGTGTCCACAACATCTTTTGCCCGTATATTGTTCGTTCCCAGCACTTTAGTATTATACCAAACGGCTTGGCGTGGAATACCACGCATGACATGAATCCCAAATTTTAAGCCCAAAGAATGTACATAATCGGCTAACGCTTTGAATCCTTTGCCTCCTGCTGCCGAAGGAAACCGACGCACATCGGGATAAAGTCGTCCATATTCATCCATCTGAAAATAAGGGACAAGCGAGCCGTCAGATTTTAATTTAAACTGCGGAGGGTTACTCTGGTTGCTGCCTGGCGGATGCGGATACCACCAGCAGAAATCAATGACCACGTAGTTCCACCCATGTTGTTTGAGGTTTTTGGCTACATACTCCGCGTTGGCACGTACTTCTGATTCTTCCACCGTAGCCCCAAAGGCATTGTAGCTATTCCAGCCCATCGGAGGGGTAGGTGCCAGTTGAGCAGAAGGTATTTGGGCAAAAATAACGCGACTTGATATAAGAATACCAATCATCCAAAAAGTGTGTTTTATCATAATAGCTTAGCTTTTTTAGAAAGCTCAAAACTACCCCTATCTCCAAAAATAGCTTGGTAACATCTAATAATTTGGTTAGATAATGCAATACAGGATTTTAGAACCAAATCTATGTATGATATAGTGATGAAACCTTGGGGACTAAAACTACTTTTGCTAAAAACTTTAGTTACCTATGAGACCACCTCTTATTCTATTACTTCTTTTATCCTGTATTCATGCTTTAGGGCAACTGATACCCAATATACCTCTACCTAACGCGCTTTTTAAATCGAATATTTATGAGGTAAAAATTAAGCAAAATCTTGATTATCAAGATAGTTATGTGATAGGTGAACCTAAGTTTATTACCAACATCAAAAATGAGGTCGTCAGAGAAGCCATGTCTGACTTTAACCATTGGACTACTTTTTCTTTTGAAGGCAAACCTGTATCGGTGGAAGTAACCCTAAAAACTCAATCTATCTTTTCTTGTGAAATTTTTCCTAATAAAGAGAAGATTAACGCTACAATCTCCAATGGGAAAGCCATGTTTAGAGTAACAAAGCCTAATACAAAACTTTACTTGCTCATCAATGGCGATGAAGAAAATCCGCTTTTTATTTTTGCTGACCCTCTTGAAAAAAATATACCTAAACCTAACGATAAAGGGGTGCTATATTATGCCAAAGGAAGGCATAACATTGGTGCAAAATTCAATATCCCAGCCACTATTCATACGGTTTATATCGAAAATGGAGCTTACCTCAATGGCTCTTTTTATGCTGAAAACCGCTCTGATTTAACCATCAGGGGACGCGGAATCATTTCGGGCGATGGCTTAGACTTTGCTGAAAATACCGACGGACATGACAAACAAGACAACATTTCAAAATCGAGCATCTGCCTCAATGGAAAAGGACAAAATATTGTAATTGAGGGGATTACAATCATGCGCCCTTTAAAATTTAGTGTGGTCATGCGGGGTTCGGGACATATTTCCAACATCAAGTGCTTTGGCTGGAACTATACCGTGGATGGGGTCGTAACGGGGCGTTATTCAGTGGTTGAAAATAGCTTTTTTAAGGTAAATGACGATGTCGTAAAACTCTATTCAGACCATATTCAGGTTCGGAATTTGGTAGTGTATCATCAAACCAATGGAGCAGTTTTTCAGTTGGGGTGGTCGGGGCAGCACGCCAAAAACTGCTTGGTAGAAAACATCGAAGTTGTCAAAGATGAAACCGTCAATGACAGCGATTTAAAGGGAAATCATGCCCTCATCAATTGGCGAAAATCTACCAACACCCTCTGCGAAAATATGCTTTTCAGAAATATCAATGCAGACCGTGGCTATTGTCGTTTGGTAGGTATTAACTTGAGTGAAGATAGCGATGGAAGTTTGAAAAATATATCCATAGAAAATGTGCGATTGTCTGCACAAACCTATCCCAACTATGCCCGAAGCAAAACAGGTGTCATCGAAATTTCAATGAAAAATATAACAATAGCAGGTAGCTGTATAGACGAGAAAAGTTTTTTGAAAGCAGGGAATGTAGTCTTAAAAAATGCTTGTCAATGAGTAGTTTGTTTGGTGGTTCGCGTTTGCAACGCGAACCACCGACGTTTAGTTAAATCGCCGCATAGCCAGCTACGTCATTTGTCGGTATGACAAAGCAATAGGTGGGAAGGTTATACTTTATCTTTTACTTCCCCGCCCTCTTCCAGCAGCGCGGTTTTTCATTTCATCAACGCGTTTGGCTTTCCATGCCTCATATTTTGGTTTTTGGTCGGTAGTCAAAACAGCTACAACTTGCTCATCTGATGCATCATTGATTGCTTTTACTTCTTGACGCATCGCTTTGCGGTCGCCACCTTCCATGCCTTTGGCACGGATTGCATCTATTTTTTTCATAGACTCCAATTGAATCGCTTCAATTTTTGAGGATTGCTCTGTGGTAAGCGACAATTCTTTGGTGAGGTTTTTAGCCATCATGGCTGCGCGTTCTTCGGCTGTGCGTTTGGGAGCTTGTTGACTAAAAGCGAGGCTTGAAACAGTCAATAATAGTGCGAATACGATTGTGATTTTTTTCATTTGTGTGTATTATGTGATTGGTTTGAGCATTGGATACAAACCCATCAAAAAGGTTTAATTTCCTTCTTCTCCATCGTCAGTTTGTAGCGGATGTTGGGTATCGGTAGGTACTGGAAGTTTCGCGCCTGTTTTTTTCCACCATCGCAAAACTTCCTTCAGCAATTCCTCTCTTTTTGTTGGATTCGATGACGATACATCCATTCTTTCGCCTTCGTCATTTTGCAAATCATACAGCTCTATTCCTTTCTTTCGGTCTTCTCCCTTGTTGAGTATCCATTCTTCGTGATATACATGTATCTTCCAGTTTCCTTTACGCAAAGCCGTTACGGGGCGAGTTCTAAAGTCATTGTCACGTCCACGAATGACGGGGTCGTCTAAATAACCTGGAAAATGCCAAAAAATGCTTTGTCTTTTTGTAGTTGTCGTATTTCCGAAAAATAGGGGCAATAGGTTTTCTCCATCCAGTTTACTTTGGGGCTTCCCACCTGCTAATGCCACGAAGGTTGGGTATAAATCTACATTGATAATAGGGGTGTGATTGACCGTGTTGGGCTTTATTTTGTTAGGGAAATAGGCAATAAAGGGCTCTCGAATTCCGCCTTCGTAATAACCTCCCTTATTGCCCCGAAGTGGTTCTTGAGATGATTGTTGTGTGGCTCCATTATCGCTCGTAAAAACGACCAAAGTGTTTTTGTCTAAACCCGAATCTTTCTAAAAAATCCATGATTAAACCAATACTGGCATCGAAATCATAGACACAAGCCGCATAAAGTGCGGTTCTGGGGTCAAGTCCCTTTTTCTTGAATCTTTCGATAGTAGCTGGTTTGGCCTCCAAAGTGCTATGAATAGCATGATGCGCTAAATAGGCAAAGAACGGCTTTTCTTTGCTATTAAGCATAAAATCGCAAGCTGCTTTGGTCAAAGAAAATATCCCTTTGGGGTCTTCGGGCTCATTTCGTTTTTTGTTGGGGTTGTTTTTCCTTGAATCAAAGTAAACCTCAAATCCTTGTGCTTCAGGCTGTGTATCAGCCGAATAACCTAAGTGCCATTTACCAAAAAGCCCTGTTCGGTAGCCCTGTTTTTGAAGAGCTTCCGCCATCGTAACAAAACTTGGAGCAAGCGACATGGTATTTCTAACAGGCGTAACCTTCATCTTTTCTTGGGGACCACGAGTGGTGCTACCAACCGCATAAATGCCATGCCTTGGCGTGTATTGACCACTCATCAAACACCCTCTGCTGGGAGCGCAGTTGCCTGCCCCCGCATAAGCATTCCGAAAAACCATTCCCTTTTTGGCCAGTACATCTAAATTGGGGGTTTCAAAAGTTTTGCTTCCTGTAAAACCGCAATCCATGTAGCCCAAGTCGTCGGCAAAAATAAAGAGAATATTGGGTTGAGAAGAAGACTGACTAAACAACTGACCACTAAGCAGTAACACAAAAATAAGCCACGAATAACGTTTCATTTTGAATGATATTTTCATGAATAGAAAGGTGATAGAATACGAAGTGCTTTTTGGGTTTTTGTATCAAAAATTAACATTCCTTCTTGATAGTCGTTGAGCTGCGCTACTTGTTGTCCGTGGGTGTTCCAAATAGCCGATTTTCCTCCACTTTCAAAATCATCACAAAAACCGATACAATTAGACATCAATACAGTCATTTGGTAAGTTTGGGCAATGTAGGAGAGTCTTTCAAAAGTCTTTTCCATGCCACTTACCGATTTTGCGACACTGGCCACATAGATTTTTGCTCCTTTATGAGCTACATTTTCGACATGGAGAGGCACCGAAATCTCGTAACATATCGCCAAAGCCAAGTCGCCAATCATCTCAAGCGTATTGGTACCGCTCACAAAAAAGGGGAGTTCATCAGCATGAAGGTATTTTTTTGAATACATCTGACGGCTTTGATGAGGTTGAAACAAAAGCATACTGATACATACACCCTCGATTGCTTTGACAGGCGCACCTATCCCCACAATGATATTATTGGTATCGCTTAGTTGTTGAAAAACATCGAATCGGTTGTCGTCTATGGCTATAGCCAACGCTTGGGCCAATGTCGGTTCATAGCCTGTGATCGATAATTCGGGGAAGAAAATAGCGTCTGCTCCATGAGATTGGGCTATATCTATAAAGTGCAAGTGATGTTCGATATTTTTAGGAATATCACCTTTGATAGATTGCGTTTGTACAATGCCTATTTTCATTATTAGAGCTTATTTTAGTGGCTGGCTTCCCCACCAAGTCTCATTAGGTTTCCAATCTTTTTGAAGCATATTTTTTCGGTTTCGCTCTTGATTTGGCCAAGTTTCTGTGATTACTTTTTGCTGCGACGCTGCTCTTTTGGCCAAGGTATATTCGGGGTCTTTTTGGGGCAACTGGGCGTTGGTTTGTTTCAACCATCGTTGTAGTTGTTGATACAGTGCCTTTGTAGTAACGGCATTGGTTTGCGCAAGGTCGGTTTGCTCAGTTATATCTTTGCCCAAATCATATAATTCATTTCTATCGTCTTCCCAATAGTGAATCAATTTCCAAGACCCCGACAGAATGATTGAACAGGGCTCTCCACCCTGATTGCCATAATGTGGATAATGCCAAAACAACGGTCTTTCGCTGAGCTTTTGGCCTTTTAGAAGTGGTACTAACGACAAGCCATCTATTTTTTGGGTGGGTTTTTGGGATGTATGGGTCAATTCCATCAAAGTAGGTAGAAAATCTATCCCATTCACGGGGGTTTTGACCTCCGCCCCTTTGGCTGTGAGCCAAGGAACACTTATCAAGAGCGGCACACGCAGGCCGCCCTCCCATTGGTAGCCCTTGCCCCCACGCAAGGGTGCAAGATTGGTAGAATAGTTATCGCCCGATACTACGCCACCATTGTCGGAAGTAAAGACAACAATGGTATTTTTATCTAATTGGAGGGCTTCTAATGCTTTCATGACTTTACCCACGGCATCATCCATGGCCGATACCAAACCAGCATAGACTGGATTATCCTGCTGGGTGCGTGCAGGAAGCAATCTTTCCATGGCAAAGCCTGTTTCTTTAATGCCTTGTTTTTCGGCTTTATCTCTGAAGTATTGCCATTTTTCTTGGGTGGTTTGAATCGGCGAATGAACCGCATAAAAAGATAAGAAAGCAAAAAAGGGCTGCGCTTGGTGCGTTTTAATAAACTCGACCGTTTCGTTGGCCAAGCGCATTTCTAAATTTTCGCCTGCGGGGCCATCGGTCAGGTTTTCATTTTTATAGGGCGAAAAAAAACTGGCGGGATGGCCTGCATGGTTGCCGCCTTTGTTGACATCAAACCCCTGATCAGTAGGCATAAAGCCTTGGCCGCCCAAATGCCACTTGCCTGCAAAGAAGGTAGCATAACCGTTTTGTTTCAACAATTCGGGAATGGTGGTATAATCTAAAGCCAGTTGTTTTTGATACGATGGTGGAAGTAATACCGTATTCCGATTTTGTTTTCGCCATTCTGTACCAATGGGCGCACCGATATAATCTGTAATACCATGCCGTGTAGGATACAATCCCGACATAATACTACCGCGTGAAGGGCTGCACACTTGGCAGGCCGCATATCCTTTAGAAAAACGTGCCGATTTTTTGGCTAATTGGTCAATATGAGGCGTTTCGTAGAAATTACTACCTGTATAGCCCAAGTCTTTATAGCCCAGATCGTCCACCAGAATAAAAACAACGTTTGGTTTTTGGGGTATTTGGGCGAACGCCACGCCACAAAGGCAATAGCTAAAAAGAAAAAAATGAAAGACGTGCTTTAACATAGTCGTTGAAATAGATTTAAGGTGGTTACTCCGAAACAGGTACAAATTTTTCCTTTCCCAACATATACAAAAGCATGTCCGCCAGAACTTTTGGCTTTATGTTTTGGGTTTTATTTGTTGTTAAAAACTGTCTGGCAGCTTGCTCAAAATCGGCAGCATTTTCTTGATACATTACCAATTGAAAAGCCAAAAAACTGGCTTCTTCATTGTCAGAAAGCATTATTTCCATTAATTTGTCAAAAGAAAACTTATTAGGACTAGCACGGTACCAAGCCAAAGCCGCAATGACCTGAACAATAGGATCATCACTTTGTATGGCTTTGACAAGTGCTACCCGATTGGATTTAATATTTTGGGCTGATTGACTCCGTAAGCCCATGGCAGCCCAATAGCGTACACTCGAATTAGGGTGTTGTAGGGCTTTACATTGCATGGTAGATGCTTCTTTGGTTTTTAAGCCCGACAAAAAAGCAACCTCTAAAATAGCCCCGATAGGATACTTTAAATCTGATTTTCTAAATTCATACAAGGTTTCTTTTTTTGATATTTCTATCATTTCATTCTCTTGTAAAAACAAAACATCCCGTTGCTCGATGAGGTGTTTTTTGAGGTCGTTTCTCCATTTTACCAACTGATTTTGATAACTCGGTTCTAAAGCCAGATTATGGATTTCCCAAGGGTCTTTTTCTAAATCGTACAAAAACTCTACTGGACGAGGCAGCAGCATTTGTTGTTGTACTTTATCGAGTTTATTGTCTTTAAAATCTCTTCTAATTTGTGCCGTAATATCTCCCTTATCCATGTAGTTCAGAAAACGGAGTTCTTGCATGAAGGGCTTAAAAACACGGGTATAGGCGTATTTGCCTTCTATGATGGTGCGAGTCAGGTCTGTACTTTCGTCTGATCGGTCGGAGGATAGAAAAAGTTGTTTGGGTAACTTCATACGGTCAGTGATGTTTCTACCGCTGAAATGAGTTGGAATATCGACCCCTGCCAACGCCAAAACAGTGGGAGCTAAATCTGTAAAATCAATCATATCGTCTGTGATGGCTCCCGCTTTTTTCCAAGGAGACAGATGTTTGAATTTTTCGGGAAACCAAATGATAAAAGGTACTCTGTGTCCAAGGCCTATCCCATTGGTTTTGGCGCGGGGCATTCCTTCGCCGTGGTCAGCAAAGACAAATAGGATAGTTTCATCCAACAAGTTATCTTTTTTAAGTCGCTCAAAAAGTTGTTTCATTTCTCTGTCTGCCAAAGAAATTGAATTATAGATGCGGGCTACATTGCGCCGCATTTCGGGCGAGTCGCGATAAAACGGTGGCATAATGACTTCATTTTCGGCTATTTGCGACGGCTTGGGTAGATTTTTTAAAACCATGTTTTCATATTCTGAATAGGAATTGGTCATGGTGCGCGATTGATGGCTACTGTTGTTGTTGAACACCGCAAAAAAGGGCTGCCCTGCGGCACGGTTCCACCAACCAGCTTTGGCTGAACTTTCATCCCAAGCCGTTTTGATAAATTCTCCTTCTTTGGCTACATTATAGTCTGTTTTTACATTGTTAGAGGTATAATAGCCTGCCTGCCGCAAATAATAAGGAAAACCCTTGATAAATGCAGGTATAGGGTATTTGCTACGATGATGCCCAGTACCAGTGGTATAGGTTTTCATTCCTGTAATTAAAGCCGTACGACTGGGCGAACATACGCTTCCTGTTGAAAAAGCGGCTGTAAACTTGACCCCCACAGCAGCTAAAGAATCCATAAAAGGGGTTTTGGCTTTAGCATTGCCATAGCACCCCAAAAATTCTGGAGAGGTATCTTCGTAGGTCAGCCACAAGATATTGGGACGATTCGTTTGAGCAAAAAGCGTGTTTGTGAAGAAGAAAAAAAATAGGAAAGTAATTGGTTTCATTTTAAATGGGTGAATTTGGTAGGTAGGTTTACTCCAATAAAAACCTTCGCCAGTTCATAACTACTGTACCGCTGCTTCTTTGTTGCACTTGCTCTCCACCATAAAGTATGTACCCTTTCTGTTCCCCACTCAATTGGCTCCAATAGTCAATGTTTTTGAAATAATCGGATTGAACGGTTTGCCCCGATTTGATTTCAATGGGCAATAGCCGTACCGCTTCATCTATAATTACATCTATTTCTCGGCCTGATTTATCTCGCCAAAAATATAAATTTGATTCTTCCCCCACATTAAAACGGTTTTTCAATAGTTCACTTACGACCATATTTTCAAAAATAGCTCCTCGCATGGGATGATTAATCAATAAATCGGCTGTCTTGATACGGAGTAAAGTACATACCAAAGCCACATCGTAAAAGTAAATTTTAGGCCGCTTAATGATGGTTTTATTGAAGCTTTTATGATGAGGTTTCAATAAAAACAGGATAAAACTACTTTCCAGGATACCAAGCCATGCCTGAATGGTTTTGGCATCTACCCTACTTCTATTCCTAAGGCACTCATGTTGAGTTCTTGACCACACCGCCCCGCCAGCAAACCCATAAATCGCTCAAATGTCAGCAAATCAGTGATGTTTTTTATCTGCCTCACATCGCGCTCTATGTAAGTTCGTATGTAGTTTCCATGCCAATCATTCGGAGGCAAATCTTGATCATAAATAGGCGGATAAAATCCTTTTAAAATCAGTTCGTTGTCGGTGGGTGGTAACACCTTTGCCTGTTGAAGTTCTAAAACAGAAAAAGGCATCAAAAACAAATGGGCAATTCTCCCTGCCAATGTTTGTGAAATAGACTCCTGCATCAAAAAATTATTAGACCCAGTCAGAATGTACTTTCCTTTTTGGGTAGTTTCATCCAACTTTTCTTGCAAATAAGAGAAGAGTTCAGGCACACGCTGTATTTCGTCAAAAATAGCTCCCTCTGAATAGGTATTTAAGAAACCTTTTGGATCATTGATGGCAAATCGGCGATTGTCTAAGTTTTCTAATGAAACATAGACTTTATCAGGAAAAACGGCTTTGGTAAGTGTCGTTTTGCCCGATTGGCGAGGACCTGTTACGGCCACCGCTTTGAAATGGGTGGCCAATTGCTTTAGTTTGTTGGCAGCCGTTCTTGTTATCATAGGTTGAATATCGGAATTTTTCGGAATTTGATTCCGAAAAATTCCGATATTTTCTAAAATATAATGCTTTATGACCAAAATTTGAACCAATAGTAGCAAAGGAATAGGGTCTTTTGCGCTTTACTTTGCATCATCGTTTATCAAAAAAATCAAATGAGAATTGTTGTCTTGGTGTTATGTTGGTTGTTTTGCTTGGCTTCATCGTGGGCACAAATCCCCCAAGAACAGGGTGGATTTGTGGAAGTAGAAGCCGAAGATTTTATTGCACAATCGTTAAACGAAAAGCGTAGTTGGAGCAGAATAACCAACCAAACGCCAGATAATCATACTTTAGGAGCGGGCAAAAATAGCTACATCGAATGTTT
Organism: Spirosomataceae bacterium; assembly: GCA_041392315.1. Classification (GTDB taxonomy): domain Bacteria; phylum Bacteroidota; class Bacteroidia; order Cytophagales; family Spirosomataceae; genus Runella. The sequence continues at coordinate 104,006 of JAWKMH010000015.1, forward strand.
GCCCGATACGCGCACAACGCACAACGATAAACTCATAGCAGGCGAAAATTTTTCTAATAAAGCAGGCGAGATGGCCGTGGTATCTTACAAAGTCCATTTCTCAACCACGGGGCGTTTTTATGTGTGGGTGCGTGCTTACTCCACGGGCACCGAAGACAATGGCGTGCATGTAGGCATTGACGACACTTGGCCTGCTTCGGGCCAGCGAATGCAGTGGTGCGATGGCAAAAAAACCTGGCGATGGGAAAGCAAACAGCGCACCGAAAAAAATCATTGTGGCGAGCCTTTCAATATTTATTTAGACATTGAAAAACCAGGGGAGCATCTTATTCAATTTTCCATGCGCGAAGATGGCTTTGAAATAGATAAATTCTTGCTGACTACCGATCAAAACTTTAACCCCAATAATACCCTCAAACGCGCACAGATTTATATTCGCGACCCCTTCATATTTGCTGATGAAAGCACCAAAACCTATTTTATGTTTTCTTCGGCCAACAAATCCGAGTATCTACCCGAGGCAGTCAATGGCGTGGTGGTTTATCAAAGCAAAGATTTAGAAAATTGGTTAAAACCAATATATGTTTTTAAAACGCCAAAAAACATGTGGGCTTCTGATCAACATGGTGTTTGGGCACCCGAAGTACATGCTTATCAAGGCAAATACTATTTGTTTGCTACTTTCACCAACCCTGAAAAGTCGCTCACAGCCATCAACTCAAACGCAAAAACCGCTGTAAGAGGCACAGCTATTTTAGTAGCTGACTCATTAAACGGAATCTATAAACCACTAACTAACCATTCCATTACGCCTACCAATTGGATGGCTTTGGATGGAACATTGTTTATCGAAAACGGTAAACCTTATTTGGTGTTCTGCCATGAGTGGATTCAAGTAGTAGATGGTACGATGGAAAGGATGGCGTTATCAAAAGACCTATCTTCTCCAAAAAGCAAACCCAAAACAATGTTTAAAGCCAGTGACGCACCGTGGGCTAAGAAATTAGAAAATGTAAAATCTTGGAATACGAGTGGATACATCACAGATGGCCCCTGGTTTTATCGAACTAAGGGCGGAAAATTGCTGATGCTTTGGTCAAGTTTTGGAACTTCGGGATATTCGGTTGGATTGGCTGAATCGTCCGATGGGAAACTTACAGGCAAGTGGACACAAAAAGAACGTCTTTTTGAAAAAGATGGAGGCCATGCCATGGTATTCAAAACCTTTGATGGACAACTCATTCTGACGCTTCATCAACCCAATTCGGGCGATATCCGCGCCCGATTTTTGAAATAAAGAAGAAAAATGATACCCTAAAAATGGGCGATTTGATTCCATTCAAGTAGCCATTGAATAGAATCAAGATGATTTTCCGACAAGTGTGCGAAGAGCTAAAGGCTACTTTAAAACCATAAAATCTACAAAATCAATGGAGCAAAATTGTGGATTAATGCCTTTTTTATCAAATTGCGGTAATCAAAACAAACCATCGCAATTATGTCAAAAACTGAACAATTTAAACAAGATATTAATAACGGCTATACGTTTAAGGGTGAGTCTATTATATTGGGAGCTGCCAAATTAGACAATCAAGTGATAGCAGGAACGCAAGTCAAAATTCCGCTCAAAACCATGAACCGTCATGGATTGATTGCAGGCGCTACGGGTACAGGTAAAACGAAGTCCTTGCAAGTCTTGGCCGAGTGTTTGAGCGATGCCAGTGTACCTACGCTACTCATGGACATCAAAGGAGATTTGAGTGGAATTGCCATGCCTGGCGAAGCCAAGCCTTTTATTCTTGAACGTACCAACGCTGCTGGTATTGACTTTTCGCCCACGGGTTATCCTGTGGAACTGCTCACCCTCAGCGACCAAAAAGGCACAAGATTACGGGCTACCACTTCCGAATTTGGCCCCATTTTACTGTCTAAATTTTGGGCTTGAACGATACCCAAGAGGGCATCGTCTCAGTGGTTTTTAAGTTTTGCGACGACAATCAACTGCCAATTTTAGACCTGAAGGATTTTATCCGAGTCATACAATTCCTGAGCGAAGATGGCAAAGAGCAGTTTGAAGCCAGTTATGGCAAAATGTCTTCGACTTCGATGGGTACCATTATGCGTAAAGTCATTGAGCTGCAACACCAAGGCGGTGATTTGTTTTTGGAGAAACCTCTTTCGATATTGACGACCTGATGCGTATAGACAACCAAGGAAGGGGCTTTATTTCGGTCTTGCGCGTCATGGATTTAATGGACAGACCCAAGCTGTTTTCAACGTTTATGTTGAGCCTCATGGCCGAGTTATATGCCTCCTTGCCCGAGGCTGGCGATGAAGACCGCCCCAAACTCGTCATTTTTATTGATGAAGCCCACTTGGTGTTTCAGGAAGCCTCCAAGGCGCTGTTACAGCAAATCGAGACCATCATCAAACTCATTCGCTCCAAAGGTGTAGGAATTTATTTCTGTACCCAAAATCCCCAAGATATTCCTGCGGGGGTTTTGAGTCAGTTGGGGTTGAAGGCACAACACGCCTTACGGGCTTTTACGGCCAACGACCGCAAGACCATCAAAGAAGCAGCTAACAACTATCCCGAAACAGCCTATTACAAAACCGAAGATGTGCTGACCGCCATGGGAATCGGAGAAGCATTGGTTACCTGTCTCAACGAAAAGGGAATCCCAACACCCTTGGCCGTAACCTATATGTGCCCCCCAAAAGCCGCATGGACGTACTCTCCGATTCAGAAATCAATGATTTGGTGGCCAAATCGAAAATAGCCCGCAAATACAATGAAGTGGTGGACCGAGAAAGCGCCTACGAAATACTCAATAAAAAAATGGAAGTGGCACAAGCTGCCGAAGCCGAACAAGCCCCTCCTCCAAAAAGTGGAAAAGAAGAAAAATCAACATTGGAAACCATCTTGAGTAGCTCTGTTACTCGGCAAATTGGACGAACTGCCGCCAGTATTCTTACGCGCTCGCTCTTGGGTGCGTTGGGTGTCAGTAGCACTACTTCCCGTTCAAGAAAGAAAACGAGTTGGTTTTAAAACAATTTACCGAATAAAAATGCAAAAAATCCTTTCTCTTGTCGCTGTTGTTTGCCTGTGCTGTGCTGTGTACAAAAGGCCCAGTTCCTTGGCAACCAAACCCAATATTCTCTATATCGTAGCCGACGATGCGGGAATGGATATGAGTGCCTACGGCAGCAAATGGGTCAATACCCCAGCATTTGACCGCATCGCCAAAGAAGGGATTTTATTTAACAACGCCTACACGCCCAATGCCAAGTGTGCCCCTTCGCGGTCTTGTATGCTTACGGGGCGCAATCCGTGGCAGTTAGATGCTGCCATGAATCACTCCATCTTTTTTCCTAACTACTTCAAGGTGTATCCCGAAGTAATAGCCGAAAATGGGTATTTTGTGGGCTATACGGGCAAGGGCTATGCGCCAGGCAAGGCGTTGAAAGAAGACGGCACTAAGCGGGAGTTATTAATCAAAGACTTCTCTGCCCTTAAAACCACTCCACCCACCAAAGAAATCTCAAACAACGACTATGCAGGTAATTTTGCCGATTTTGTGGCTAAATCTGCAGGGAACCCTTGGTGTTTTTGGTTGGGTTTTACAGAGCCTCACCGAGCGTATGAGTATGGCTCGGGGGTAAAAAAAGGGGGTAAAAAAGTCGAAATGGTGGACAGAATCCCGCAATATTACCCCGACTCGCTCACTACCCGCAACGACCTACTCGACTATGCCTACGAGATTGAATACATGGACAACCACGTAGCCAAAATATTGAAAATCCTCGAAGAAAACGGGCAGTTGGCCAATACGCTCATCGTTTTTACATCCGACCACGGTATGCCTTTCCCGAGGGTAAAAGGCAATGAATACGAAAACTCTAATCATGTACCGTTTGCTATTATGTGGAAAGACGGCATCAAAAACCCAGGACGCGTAGTCAGTGATTATGTCAATATGACCGACCTCGCTCCTACTTTTTTGGAGGTGGCAGGCATTGACCCAGTAAAATCAGGTATGCGCCCAATGATTGGCAAAAGTTTGGTTTCGATTTTCAATTCAACCAAATCGGGGCAAGTAGAAAGTACACGCAACTTCCAGTTGGTAGGTCAAGAGCGGCACGATTTTGGCCGCCCAAATGATGAGGGTTATCCAATCAGGGGTTTACACAAAAATGGGCTATTGTACCTCAAAAACTATGAACCGAGCCGTTGGCCTGTATGCAACCCCGAAACGGGCTACCTCAATTGCGATGGTGGGGCCATCAAAACCATGCTGCTCAACAACCGCCGCAGGGGCATAGATAAAACCTATTGGCAAATGAGCTTTGGTAAACGCCCTGCTGAAGAGTTGTACGATGTAAAAAAAGACCCTGATTGCGTGAATAACTTGGCTCAATCGCCCCAATACCAAGTCATCAAAAAAGCCATGCAAAAAGAAATGGAAGCCAAACTACTTGCTCAGGGTGATTTACGAATGCAAGGTTATGGACATTTATACGAACAATACCCTTTTGCCGAAGATGTCAATGGGTTCTACGAACGCTTTATGAAAGGGGAAAAAATCAAAACAGGTTGGGTAAATATGAGCGATTATGAAAAAGGAGTGATTGAAGATTGAGTTGTTTAGCGCATTGAACCCTATCAATCAACCTTTTGTCATATATAAATTGGAAGCTGCGGGCCTGTTGCCTTCTTTTAAGTAAAAAAAGCAGCATGAAAGCATTTGTAAACACAGAATATGGATCGGTAGAGGTGCTTCAACTTCAAGAAATACCCAAACCTTCGCCAAAGGCAAACGAAGTACTCATTAAAATCAAGGCTACTACAGTCAATAGAAGCGATACTGGTATAAGAAAGGCGGAATATTTTATTGCCCGTTTTTTCACAGGTTTTCTTAAACCCAAATTTCATGTATTAGGCAGCGAATTTGCGGGCGTTGTCGAATCCATAGGTAAAGACGTAACTTCTTTTAATATTGGCGATGAAGTCTTTGGCCTAAGTGGCGATACCTTCGGTACTCATGCCGAGTATCTTTGTTTTCCCGAAGACGGTGCCATCGCCCTCAAGCCCCAGAATTTTTCTTTTGAAGAAGCCGCTGCTATCTGTGAGGGTCATTATTTGGCTCTGAACTACCTACAAAAAGTGAATCTTAGCAGAGGACACAAAATCCTCATCAATGGAGCATCGGGTTCGATTGGAAGTTCTGCAGTGCAATTGGCCAAACATTTTGGTGCCCAAATTACGGCAGTGACCAATACTAAGAATCTTGCATTGGCCAAACAACTGGGCGCAGATGTAGTAATAGATTATATCCAAGATGATTTTACGAAAATAGACGACAAATTCGATTTTATCTTTGATGCCGTTGGCAAAAGTTCCTTTTTCAAATGCAAACGCCTGATGAAAGAAAAGGCCGTTTATTTTTCTACCGAACTGGGTTTTGCTTACGCCAATGTCTTTCTGCCTTTGTTTACCAAAAAGGTACTTTTTCCTATACCAGTTCACAATAAAGAACAAATGGAGTTTTTTAAAACACTGGCAGAAGCAGGAGAAATCAGAGCGGTCATAGACCGCCAATATCCCTTTGAACAAATCAAAGAAGCCCACCAATATGTAGAACTGGGCCAAAAAACAGGCAGCGTGGTCATCACTTTGTGATTTTGTATTATTCAACCAGTATTTGTACCGCCTTAACAATCTCTTCGGGGGCTTCTGCATTGAGGCAATGTCCCTTTCCAGCAAGGTCTATCCGCCTACTGTTTGGGATCTCTTTTACTATATCATTGGTATGAAAGGAGGGCGTAGTGGCATCTTTATCGCCAATCACCACAACGCAAGGAATAGTAATTTTGTGTAAATCAGAATAATAACTTTCTTGTGCAAACGCCTCCAAAATAGGCACAAGTTTGGAATGGTCTTGTTGTAAAAAAATTGCTGGAATGGCTCTTAGCAGTTCTGGGTCGGGATTGCTTCCTACCAAAGAAGTCGCAAAGAGTTTCCCAATCGTTTTATTCCGAATCAGCTTTTGCAATAGCCCTAATTTCATCATTGGAATTTGAAGGCGGTTCTGAAAATTTTTCTTATTCACATCACCCGCAAATGTAGCCATTAGCACACAGCCTTTCACCCGATGCTGCTGCATCTCAGGGTAATCTATTAGGAATTTCATAGCCAAAAAACCTCCCATCGAATGGCCTACTACTATACAGTTTTCTAAATTGAAATGCTCAATCAATTGTTTGTAGTCTGATGCCATTGATTTGGAGCTAATACCCTCTTTACCTATGTTCGACCTGCCGTGTCCGCGTTGGTCAAATACGATGGTTTTGTAGTTTAATTCGTTTAGCATCGGCACTATGATATTCCACTCTACATTGCTAAATCCATAGCCATGTGCAAGCAGCACGGTAGTTTTGCCACTTCCAGACGAAATGGTATAAATGAGCGTATCATCGGGCATTCTAACAGTTTCCTCCGCGCCTTGAATGGGTTCGGTAAGTTGAAATTTCTGGTACATAGTAGTTTTTGAGGTTATGAGTAAGGATAGGGAATAAAAAAGCAATTTATTGATATTTTAATCTAAATACCAGAGAGTTAGCGTTTCCAAAATAATACGACCAAAATTCAGTACCCCACGACAAAGTAAAGTCGTGAGGTTTGTTGATTTTTGTTGTATGAAAAAACTACTATTCCTTTTTATCGGCTTATGTCCCTTGTATCAGCAAGGGGCCTTTGTAATGGGGCAGCAAAAGCCCAATGTTCTCTTCATCACCGTTGATGACATGAATGGCTGGGGCATCATGCAGCAGTATCCCCTCACCCAAACGCCCTATCTAAACAAACTCAAAACACAGGCATACAATTTTACCAAAAAGTGTGTGCTTCGCCTGTGTGTACGCCCTCACGGGCTGCTTTTTTTAGTGGTTTGTATCCACATAAAACAGGGGCTTATTACAACGGTGGCAACCATTGGCAAGCCCCGTCGGTTTTGACGACCATCGAGTCATTGCCCGAATGTTTCAAACGCAACGGCTATGAAACCTTTGGGCGAGGCAAAATCTTTCATGCCGACATCGGCAAAGAACGTGAAGAAGCGATGTTTGACAACCGCCCAATTTACCAAGGTGGGTTTGGTCCCTTTGGAGAGCAAGCCACTTGGGTTGGCCCAGGGCAATTTCAATCTGTCAAAGCCTGGGAGGGTCCCGATAGCGACTTCCCAGATGTTAAAAATGCGGATGCTGCCATTGAGTTTCTTCAAAAATCACACGACAAGCCTTTCTTTTGCTATGTAGGCTACTGGCGACCCCATACCCCCTACACAGCCCCCAAACGTTTTTTGAGTTGTTCAATGAGAAGGAGGTTGTTATGCCCGCAGGCTACAAAGAGGGTGATTTGGACGACGTGCCAATACAAGGGCGTGAGTTAGTGGACTCGCTGTGGCGATATGGTGGGCGCACCGATTTGAAAAAAGCCCACGAAACCCTCAAACGCATGATGTATGGCTATTTAGCGACCACCGCCTTTGCCGATTGGTCGGTGGGGCGCGTCATAGAGGCATTAGATAAAACTGATTTTGCCAAAAATACCATCGTCATTGTCGCTTCCGACAACGGCTACCACGTAGGCGAAAAAGAGCGTTGGCAAAAAGGTACATTGTGGGAATTATCGGCCTATAGTCCGCTCATTATCAGGCTTCCTAATGGCAAATCCTACCAATGCCCGCAAACCACCAACTTGATTGATTTGTATCCTACCTTGGTCGAACTCTGCGGCTTAAACCCTCCCAAACACCTGCTTGATGGCAAAAGTTTAGTACCAATTTTAGAAAATCCAACCCACAAATGGACACCTGCCTGATGACCTACGGAGAAAAATATTCGTCTGTTTCGGATGGTCGCTACCGCTACATTCGCTACCCCGATGGCAGCGAAGAACTCTACGACCACCAAACCGACCCGCATGAGTGGCACAACATAGTCAAAAACAAAGCATTAAGAAAAGTAATAGAACGCCTTTCAAAAGAGATTCCTACTACTTGGGCAAAATCACTGGGAGGCACCACTGAAAAACAAAAAGGAGCATGACGAGAAGCATAATACTCTTATTGATATTGGCAATTTCAAACACAGGTTTTAGTCAAAAAAAGGAATGGAGAAACCTCTTCAACGGCAAAGACTTGTCGGGATGGGATACTTTTTTGGGAAGCCCACAGGGTAATAAAGGCCCAAAACTGGGGTTAAACAACGATACCATCGGTGTATTTAAAGTAGAAGATAACACCATCCATGTTTCGGGTGAAGCCTTTGGAGTCATGGCTTTTCAGGAAGAGTTTGAAAACTTTCATGTCAAAGTGGATTTTAAATGGGGCGAAAAGAAATGGCCACCTCGGCTGTCGCTGCCGCGCGATGCGGGTTTGTTGTATTTTGGGTTTGGGCCATTGGGAGGAGTCGAAAATTGGATAGCTTCCCAAGAGTGCCAAATCCAAGAAGGCGATGCTGGCGACTATTGGCCCGTTGGGGCTGTAACGATAGACATCCCCTCGGTCAAGACCGATACGTCAAAATTTTGGGTATTTCGCCCTGAAGCTCCTTTGCAAACCAAGTTTTATTCTAAAGAAATGGCAGAACGAAGGGTCTTGAAATACCCCGACAATGAACACCCACACGGTAAGTGGAATACCGCAGAAGTGATTGCCTGGGGCGATAGTAGTATTCACCTCATCAATGGCAAAGTAGTGATGCGGCTTTACAATTCCAGGCGCATCATAGATGGCCAAAAAGTGCCGTTGAAAAAGGGAAAAGTTGCCTTGCAATCGGAAGGAGCGGAATTGTATTATCGCAATGTGTTGATAAAAACGCTCAAAAGCAAACCCAAACTATTTTAAACCAATATGAAATGGCTTTTTTCAATAGTGGCATCATGTATTGTAATCCTACTATCAGTAGGCCCGCTTATTAAAGCACAAACCAACAACACCCAAAAACCCAATATCGTGCTGGTAATCACCGACGACCAAGGGAAAAACGACTTGGCTTGTGAAGGAAATCCCTACATAAAAACACCTCATTTAGATAAATTTCATGCAGGAGCCATCAGATTAACCAACTTTCATGTATCTACTACCTGTGCCCCATCGCGCGGGGCCTTGATGACAGGTCGCCATACCAACCGGCTCAATGTCTTTCATACCATTGCTGGACGTTCTTTACTCTTTGAAGATGAAATTCTATTACCCCAAATTCTGGCACAAAACGGCTACAAAAATGGCCTATTTGGCAAATGGCACTTGGGGGATAATTATCCTTTCAGACCCGAAGACCGTGGTTTTCACGAGGTAGTGCGTCATGGGGGCGGTGGCGTAAGCCAAGGCCCCGACTATTGGGGCAATGATTACTTTGACGACACCTATTGGCATAATGGCCAAATTCAATCTTACAAGGGCTACTGTACCGATGTTTTTTTTGGAGAAGCGTTACATTTTATCGAAACCAATAAAGACAATCCCTTCTTTTGTTACATCGCTACCAATGCACCCCACGGCCCGCTCAACTGCCCAGAAAATTACATGGATTTGTATAAAAATGAATCCAAGCTTTCCGATAAAATGAAGCGATTTTATGGCATGATTACCAATATTGACGATAATTTTAAACGCCTCCAAGACAAATTAGAGCAATTAGGTTTAGCTGAAAATACCATCATCATTTTCATGACCGATAATGGCACAGCAGGTGGTCAAACCGTATATGATGCGGGCATGGCGGGTAGCAAAGGCAGCGTAATGGAAGGCGGTCATCGTGTGCCTTTTTATATCCAATGGCCTAAAGGCGGGTTGACAGGCGGAAAGGACATAACGACTCTAACAGCTCATTATGATATTCTACCTACGCTAACAGATTTACTGTCTATTCCTTTCAACCCTCAACAACCCATAGATGGTAAAAGTTTAGTACCAATTTTAAAAGGAAAAACCCAAAATTGGCCCAACAGAATATTGTATATTGATACTCAACGGGAACAAAACTTAGTCAAGTACAAAGATTATGTAGTCATGGACAATGATTGGCGATTGGTAGATGGCACAAAACTTTACAATGTAACGCAAGATTTAAAGGAAGCAAATAATGTCATTAAGCAGTATCCCGAAGTGGCTGAAAGATTGGCGAATGGGTATGAACGATGGTGGGAATCAATCAACTACAACAGCCCCAATGAACGCTATGCGTATATTAAAGTAGGTAGTCAATATGAAAATCCTACCCGCATTTCAGCGCACGATATGCTCACAGGAAAATTGGGCAATGGATGGCATCAATTTGGTGCTGTTATGGCCACACCAGCGGCAGGAAAATGGAAAGTAGCATTTACAGAGGGGGGGAATTACAAAATCAGTATATGCCGTTTTCCGCGAGAGTCTAAATTGGAGATTAATGCAGCCTTTGATGCCCAACAAAAACCTCGAAGGCTCGAAGAAGCCACTCCTGCCAGTACAAAAGCCGATTTCAAAACAGCCTTTCTGAACCTTGGAAAATACCATAAATCGGCCAAAGTAGAAGGCAAAGCATCAGAAGTGTCTTTTACAGTAGAGATGTCGGTAGGGAAATATGATTTAGAGGCTGGACTTTTAGATACCCACGATACCATTCACCCTGCTTACTACCTCTATATAGAACGATTATAGGGTAGAAAGTCCATTTAAAAAACGCTTATAAACTAACCCTAAACCACCATAAAATGGACTTCGTAAAAAAAATAGAAATAGGCATGACCCGCCTTTTTTCACCTTTAGAACAAGTTTCGCATCGGTACTTATTGATGCCTTTTCGCTACTTACTTTCAAAAATTGACCCTTGGGCCGAAAAAATAGAAGGCACCCTTTTTAAAAAAATCTTACAGGTTACTATCTATCCTGTATTCATGATACTGACGGTTTATATCGGCTTTCAGTTGGTCGAAAATGGCTACACCATCCGTTCGTTTGCAGGCACTGTACTGATGTTTTTGATTTTGGGACTTATTTTTGCCCCACTCGAAAGGCTCATTCCCTTTAGTAAAAAATGGCAAGACGACAAGGAACTCCCCACGGACTGGTTTTTGTTTTTTGGAGGCAAACTCTGGGGTGATTATATCAACAAACCCCTTCGTTTGGCTACTGTTGCGCTGGTGGTCCAAGAAATTTCTCCCGAAATCGGCAAGGATATTTGGCCGAGCCAGCTACACCCCGTTGTCCAAGTGCTGCTTTTACTGTCGGTCAATGATTTCTTTCGGTATTGGTACCATCGTTGGATGCACGAAAACGAATTTATGTGGCGTTGGCACTCGGTACATCACTCATCGGAGCGGCTTTATTGGTTCAATGGTACTCGTTCGCATCCACTGGAGGGCTTGGTTTCCAGTTTTTTATGGGCTATCCCATTTGCTTATATCAAAGCACCCTTAGAAATCGTTTTTGTAACCGGGTTGTTGGGCCGCACCATTGGCCGTTTTCAACATACCAATATGGATTTAATTTTGGGGCCTTTTGATTATATTTTTTCCAGCCCCAAAAATCATCGCTACCATCACTCCAAAAGCCATGTCATTGGTCACACCAATTATGGCGGCGATGTTATTTTTTGGGACATTCTCTTTGGCACTTTTTACTTGCCCAAAGGCCAGCAACCCAGCGACGACATCGGCATCGAAGAAATGCCCAATTATCCAAAATCATTTATTGGATTGATGTTTGCGCCTTTTGTTTATGGCCGCCTCAAAAAAGAAGCCCAAGCCCTTGAAAAAGAATCAGAAGTAAGTAATGATTATTTAGAGCCTAATGCGAAAGTAGAAATGTAGTTTCTGTTCTCTTATTGTTTATAGACAAAACCAAAAAACAATAAGTTGATGAAAATAAAGCCAATTGTATTCCTTTTCCTTTTGTTTTTTCATTTCAGATGCGTTGTTGCCCAAAAGCCCTGGCAAAAAATAGTTACAGTAGAAGATGTTTGTGAGAGCTATCCTAAGCCCATGCAAGCGCTTATGGCTCAGCTTAACTTAGAAATAGAAGGCTTGGAACAAACCCGCGAGGCATACCAAAAAGGGGATTTAATCAATGCCTGCAAAAATCTCTTGGCTTATTATAAAAGTAATAAGAAAATAGCCCATCTCAGAAAAACCCAGCCGCTCAAAGGTTTTAAAACCGAAGCCGAAGCTGATACTATTCTCAACGACGTTTTTATTATTCAAAACGTGAGAGGGAAGGTAGTATATGGAGCCGACGGGCATCGAGATTGGTATTACAAAGGGCCTAATAATGACCGTGAATGGGCTTGGCTCTCCAACCGTCACAGCCAAGTTTTGCACTTGTTCAATACTTACTTTGAAACAGGGAACCCCAAATACGCCCAATATATTGATGATTTATTGAGAGATTTTATCATCAAGAGTATGCCTTACCCCGCCGTAAAGAGCAGTGAATCTATATGGCGTGGATTAGAGGTTGCTGCCAGAGCTAAAGTTTGGTCAAAGGTTTTTTATGGCTTGATCAATAGCGAATATTTATCGCCAGCTACGCAATTGCTCATGCTGAGTAGCTTACCCGACCATGCCCACTACAATCGCTATTTTCATAGTAGCAACAATTGGCTTACGATGGAAATTTCTGCACTGGCAACTGTGGCTACCAATTTCCCGGAGTTCAAAGCAGCCAATGAGTGGCTACAATATGCCATAGCTACCATGGTAGAAAGCATGAAAGAGCAGGTGTATCCAGATGGTGTTCAGACCGAACTTACCTCTCATTATCACAATGTCGCCTTAGCCAACTTTGTACTCTTCAAAGATATATGCGATAGAGCCAACAAGCCTCTCCCTGACTTCTTCAATCAAACTATCGAAAATATGTATAGCTATATTGCCCATGCTATTCGCCCTGATGGCTTTAGAATTTTGAACAATGATGGCGATAGAGGAAGCGACAGAGCATTGGTACTTGAAGCAGCCCAACAATTCAATCAACCTGATTGGGCCTATATAGCTTCCAATGGAACTAAAGGGACTAAGCCTACCCTTGGTCCTTCGTATTTTTATCCTTGGGCAGGGCATCTCATCTCAAGGAGCGGCTATGATGTCCAAGCTCATTGGTCGTTTTTTGATATTGGCCCTTGGGGAAGTGGACACCAGCACAATGACAAACTTCACCTTTCTATATCAGCATATGGCCGCGATTTATTAGTTGATGCAGGCCGATTTGCTTACACAGGCGAAACAGCCGATAAATTTCGCCCATATGCCAAAGGAAGTGAAGGGCATAATCTTCTGTTAATCGATAATCACGGCCAAAAACCTGGGCCAACCCTGGCTAAAGAAGCGGTAAGCCATGATTATTTTCAAATAAATAAAGATTTTGACTATGCTACTAACTTCATGAGTGATTTTATGGAAATACAAGGTATTGCCCAACATTCTCGAACTCTTTTTTATGTGAGGGGCGAATTTTGGATAGTCATAGACCGAGTAAAAACTGACCGACCAAGACAAATTGATGCCCTTTGGCATTGGCACCCATCGTGCGATGTTGTCAAAGAAAATACAACGGTAAAAACTAAAAACCAACAGGGCAATTTAGCGATTATACCTCTGAGTTCACAAAAATTTACTATTGAGTTTATAAAAGGACAAGAAAAACCTGCGATTCAGGGCTGGTATAGTCCAGAATATAACTTATTTGAACCCAATATCACGAGTAAGTACCGTGTCGATATCAACGGAAATGAAACCTTTGTTTGGTTGTTGCTTCCTTCCGAAAAGGAAACACCCGTAGTAAAAGCGAAGTTATTAGCACAAACCGAAGAGGGAGTTGAATTGGAAGTAAAAAAGAATGGCAAAACATGGCGATTGAATATCCCTTACACCAATAGCAAGGCGGCTAAATTAAATCTCTTTTAAAAATCGCCTATTCTCATATTCATAAACACAATACAACCAAAACTCAAAACCCTACGACAAAGTCACGTCGTGGGGTTTTATCATTTTTGAGGTATGAAAAAAACACCTCTTTTATTCTATTGTTTTTGGGGAATTAGTACCCTATTGTTTGCGCAGCAAAATCACTCCAACATCGTTTTTATATTTTCTGACGACCTGAGTTTTCGGGATTTGAGTTGTTATGGGCAAACCAACTTCAAAACCCCCAACTTAGATGCGTTGGCACAGCAATCCACCCGTTTTACGCAAGCCTATACTGCCGCCCCAGAGTGTGCACCCTCTCGTGCCTGTTTGCTCACAGGCGTACATGTAGGGCGTAGTCCTATCCGCATCAATTCGAGTGCCAGAGGTTTTGAAGAATTACCCGATACTGCCTATACATTTGCCCAAATGCTACAACAAAATGGCTATCAAACGGCGGTTATTGGCAAATGGGGACTTGGTTATCCAAACAGCATTGGCGACCCCCGAGAACAAGGCTTCGATTACCATTTTGGCTATTATGACCACTATGAGGCTCACTCCTATTTCCCTCTTCATCTTTACGAAAATGGCAACCGCGTAGTATATCCGAGCAATCGGGCTTTTAATCTTGACATATTATACAAAAAAGAGAACAACCCCAACGCTTTTGACTTTGAAAGCATGTACGATCAAGACGGAAAACTCAAATTCCTCCATGAAGCCAAGGGGGTGTATGCAGTCGATGAAATCGAAAACAAAGCGTTGAAATACATTGAGTCCAACAAAAACAATCCTTTCTTTTTGTTTTATACCACCAACCTACCGCATGGCCCTGCCATTGTGGACGATATGCGGCAATTGAAAAACCGTAAAGACATCGAGCTTCGCTCCAGAGAATGGGGTGCAATGGTAGAACGGCTCGATATTTCGGTGGGACGTTTGATAGCAAAACTCAAGGCAGAAGGCCTCTACGACAACACGCTGATTATTTTTGCTTCTGACAACGGCTATGCCATGCACAATCCCAGCAAAAATACTGATGGAAAGCAAGTTTGGGAAGATGACCCATGGCTAAAAAACAAGGGTGATTTCAACGGTGGCAAATTTTCAATCCGTGAAGCTGGCATGAGAGTCCCGTTCTTCATTCACTTGCCAGGCCAAAATCAACCCAAAGTTGTCAGCCAGCCTGTTTGGTTGGTGGACTTGTACCCCACCTTTACCGATATAATCAAACGACCTCGCCCAAAAAAATTGGACGGGTACTCGCTCCTACCTTTACTCAAAGGCGAAGCTTCACAAATACCTGCCGACAGAGCCATGTATTTTTACAAAAACAATGAGCAGTCGGTCAGAATGGGAGCTTGGTTTGGTTATAGAGAACACCCAGTAAACCCATCCAATTGTTTTTGTTGGAGGAAGATCAAAGCTGTGAGCACGACTTGTCGGCTTATTACCCAGAAGTAATCAAAAAAATAGAGGAGTATTTCAAAACCATACACCAGCCACACCAATGGTATTGGAATCCTGGAGAAACGCAAGCTGACTTTCAGAAAAAGCAAAAACTAGCCTTAGAAACAAATCAAAAAATCCAAGCCCTTCGACCCAATAACATGACATTGATGCCCTGGGAGCGTAAATAAAATAACAATGCCTAAAACGATGATACAAAAACTATTGATTAGCCTGTTAATGCTGTTTTCGATGGGTCTTTATGCTCAAAAACCTAAAGTTTGGATTTATACCGACATGAGCGACCGCAACATCAAGGGGCAAGAGAAGGAAGGGTCAGCCAACGACCCCGATGATATTTCGGCCATGGCGGGGTATTTGCTCATGGCCAATAAATTTGATACTAAAGCTATCGTAGTGTCAAGTACCCACCGAACAGCGCATAAAACCAGTCCTAACCAAGCTGATTGGGCTAATACCTTCTTCGGAAATGCGTACCGAAACAATGTCAAAAACCTGAACAAGTACCTTGGAGGGTTTCCTGAAAACATTACTTTTACACAATCTTGCATCAAAGTTTCTGCCGAGCGATTTGACCCAATACAATCCTATAGTTCTCTCCAAAATTATAATACTATTCAGTCGCTTTATGAGTTGGCTAAATCCGAAACCAACGTCATTTATGTCTTATTGTGGGGATCGGTTACGGAGCCCGCTATCTTGGTAAAACACTGTATAACAACGGGTAATGATAAAATCTTGAAAAAACTTCGATTCATAGCCCATTGGACCCATTCTTTTTGGCACCAAGGAAGCATGGAACATCCCGAAAACGTAGCCAATTGCCGAGAGGATGCAGCAGCTTGTGCGTATATGAAGCAAATGGCCAAGGCTGGAAAGATTCAATATTATGAAACTGGGGCGATAGGGCAGCATGGAATAGTCAGTGGAAGCCCAAAAGGAGAATTCTATTATAATCAATTCAAAAAGAGCCAGTTAGGTGAGATTTTTGCAGAAGGAAAATTTGCCCACAACTGCGTGGATCACTCGGATGCCGCTACTTATTGGACGCTGTTGGGCAAATGGGGAATTAATTTAAAAGACCTCAATAGCAACGGAACAAGCACTCCAGAAATAGAAAAAACCAATGAGGAGGTATTCACCCAGTGGTCTTACCGCATACACGACGAATTATTGAGAAGAGCCAAAATAGCCGCCCACCAAGAAAACTATGATGGCTTCCAACAAAAAATAGGCATAGTCCACAATCCCCACCTGTTGCCCCCCAATATTACTCGCCTCACCGATTTTGGAGAGCGTGCTGCATTTTCGCCTGATGGAAAAAAGGTGGCTTTTATGAATAAAACCTTTGGCGATGTCTATGAAATAGACCTACAAACCCGTGAAATAAAACCACTTACGCATCATTTTTTTCACTATGGGTTTCAACGGGTGCATTACCTCTCCAATGGCGACTACCTACTCACAGGGGCAGATTTTTTTGATGCTAAAAACCCGTGGAAAGCCCGCCACCCCGAAAATTGCCAAGTGTGGGTGTTGAAAAAAGACCTAAAAAGTCGCGCTGTGCCTTTAGGTATTTATTTAAAAGAAGGGATTGCCGTTTCGAGAAAAAACCTAAAAATAGCATGGGTACAAGATCCCACTATGTATTTGGCCGATATTGTTTATGACAATGGTGTTCCAAAAATTGCCAACCAAAAAGCATTGTTTTCTGAAAAAGACCTACCCAAAGAAGTAAGTAACTGGCGGCTAGAACCGCAAGACTTTCGCCCACCCCTCGACAATGAACTTATCTTCAATGCTCATTTTCCAAAAATTATCTACGAAGCCGAAGTAATGGGGTTTGATTTGGCAACCCAACAATTCAGAAACTACTCTCAACGCCCCGATAGGTATGATGAACCCGAAACGATTTTTCCCGATGGACAATCTACGTTGGTAGAAAGCAATCGGCATCGGCCTCAATACAAAGACTATAAAAGTTGGAATTTGATAGATCTCTATCGCTTGCGGTTGGATGGGTCAGGAAAAATGGAACGCCTGACGTATTTTAATGACAATGAAAACTTCAAAGCGAGCAATCCCGTCGTCAGTCCTGATGGTCAATATATTGCCTTTCAATATGCGCAGTTGAATGAAATCACTGGCATAGGACATGGGATTTTGCTGATGGATTTGACTAAATAAGCCCATTTGGTTGTATGAAAACACGTATTCTTCTTGCTTCTCTTTTACTGGTCGTTAATTTACTTGCTTTTGGTCAGAAAACGACCCCATGGAAGCCCCTTTTCGACGGAAAAACCTTTGCTAATTGGGACATCATAGGTAGCAATGGCATCGTAAAAATCCTGGATGATTCTTTTGAAATTGGGATGAGAGCCAATACGCCCGAACATACTTTTTTGAAGACCCAAAAAAAGTACAAAGACTTTATTTTGGAATTAGACTGCAAGAAAGATACTGAATTTAACTCAGGA
Source organism: Spirosomataceae bacterium (assembly GCA_041392315.1). GTDB lineage: Bacteria > Bacteroidota > Bacteroidia > Cytophagales > Spirosomataceae > Runella. The sequence goes on from JAWKMH010000015.1 coordinate 121,901, forward strand.
ATCTTGTTTCGGGCTATCCCTACACCCGATACAGCCTCGGTGAGCTTATATGGCTATCAAATCAAATTAGACCCCAGCCCTACACGCCGTTGGACAGGCGGCCTTTTTGATGATTTTGGCAAAACTTGGAACTGGATTTATTCCTTAAAAGACGATGAAAGAGCGCGAAAAGCAGAAAAATTGGGCGAATGGAATCATTTTAGAATTGAAATGATAGGTAAGCATATCAAGGTGTGGGTGAATGATACTCCTACCCTTAATCTCACCCACAGCAAATACACAAAAGCGGGCTGGATTGGTTTTAAAATGCACTCATTGGGCGATAAACCCGACCAAGAAAAATACAAAGCGCAGTTCAAGAATATCCAAATAATTGATAAAAAGCCAAGAAAATACAGCAAACAAACTGATTTACCCCTTACGCACATACATTAATCGAAATGTCGAAATCTTTAGCCCCTTTGCTAATAATTATATGGTTTTACCAACTATCGTTAGCCCAACAGCCTGTTTTTTTTTCATACCAAAATCCAATCAAATCGGGAATTGACTCCAATGGATTGAGAGATTGCCAAGTGCTACGCGACGGTGATTGGTGGTACATGACGGGCACTTCGTACCCACATTGGGCAAGACAGGAAACCAATGGAAACCTTAACAAGGGCGTGGTGCTGTATCGTTCCAAAAACCTGACTAATTGGACATTTGTAAAATGGGTGATAGAGCATGGCGATTCGACCAAATGGTATTATCGGAGGTTTTGGGCACCCGAAATTCAAAAAATCAAGGGAAAATATTATGCTACTTTCAACTGTAACAACGACCAAGCAGGCTACGTTGGGCAATGGTTTGGCTATGCCGTCGCCGACTATATTGAGGGTCCTTATAAAATAGTAACCGAACAAAAACCCCTCGGGAATGGCAATGACCTCACATTTTTTGAAGATACCGACGGCAAAGTTTGGGCATTTTGGAACCGTGGGCGCGAATTTGGTATCGGCTTCGCCCAAATGGATTTGGACAAGGGGCAATTCCTGACCGAACCCCAAAGTGCTATTTTGCCCGCAAAGGTAGATTATGAATACGACGACAAAGGGCAATTGGTGAAAGAGCCTGGCTACGACGGGCGGCCTATCCCCAAAGTGGCTAAGTATTACGATTGGGATGCTATTGGTATTGAGGGGCTTACATCATCAAGCGCCAGCAGACCTACTATCTTTTTATTCGAGTTGGACACGTGGCTACGAAATTGGCTATGCCACCGCTCCCAGCATCACAGGGCCATGGACTAAAGCCGCCAACAATCCATTTTATGGTGCCATGAGCAAACAGGCTTGTACCAAAAATGGCTTTATTTGGCAAGGTGACCCTCAAAGTCCCTTTAACCAAGTGGGTCATAATGAGGTATTTGTAGGGCCTGACGGGCTGTATTGGTTATCATGTCATGGCATCAAAAATCCATTGAACGGGAGCGACGAAAAACCATTTTTGGTCATAGATTCCATTGATTTTGACGATAAAGGGAGTATTCTCAAAAAAAATCCGACTTATACCCTACAAAAAATAAAAACCAATGAATAACAAATATGCACTTGGGTTGAAGTATATTTTACTGCTATTATTATTGTCAATAGATAGCACAGCCCAGTCTAATATCCGCCCCAATATAGTATTTTTTATTGCCGACGACGTGGGTTGGAATGACTTGGGCTGTTATGGCAACCGTGCCGTTGCAACACCGCATATCGATCAACTGGCCATAACAGGCGTTCAGTTTCAAAATGCTTTTCTCACGGCCAGTTCATGCAGCCCAAGTAGAATCAGTATTTTGAATGGCCGCTATCCTCACAATACTGGAGCCGCTGAATTGCATATGCCCATTTTAGCCTCTTTACCCAACTTAGCTATGGAACTCAAAAAGGCTGGCTATTTTACCGTATCTGCTGGCAAATGGCATCAAGGAAATACCATGAAACCCTGCTTTGACTTAATTTATTCCCAAAAGGATGGCGATGGTGGTAATGGTGATGGTGGCGAAAACAATTGGGTGAGAAGTATAGCCGAAAGACCCAAAGAAAAACCATTCTTTATGTGGTTTGCCGCTCATGATGCGCATCGAATTTGGGGAGCTAACGAATATTCGACAACCAATCGACCCGAAAAAGTGGTTGTACCTCCCTATATGGTGGATTCTGAAGTTACCAGGCAAGATTTTGCACAATACCACGACGAAATAACCCGATTTGATGCCTTTGTAGGCAAGGTCATGGACTATTTAAAAGAGAGTGCCTTACTCCAAAATACACTCATTGTGGTCATGGCTGATAATGGCAGGCCTTTCCCAAGATGCAAAACCCGACTTTACGACGATGGTATCAAAACCCCGCTTCTAATACGTTGGGATGGTGGAAAATTTGCTAAAAATCAAAAAACAACTGCTATGGTCAGTGCCATAGACATCATGCCTACTTTGCTCGAAGCCGCCAACTTGTCCATTCCTGAGACAGTACAAGGCAAAAGTTTTTTGAATATCCTTAAAAACCCCTCGCTGGAATTCCGAACCTTTGCTTTTGCCGAACACAACTGGCACGATTATGAGGCATATGAGCGGATGGTTCGCACCAAAGATTTTTTGTATATCTACAACGCCCGCCCACAATACCCACAGTCCACTTCAGGCGATAACCACCGCGATAGTTCTTTTCAAGAATTGGTAAAAGTCTGGCGAAAAGGAGAGCTCTCTCATTTGCAGATGGATAATTTCAAAGCGCCCAGAAATTTTGAGGAGTTATATGATTTAAACAATGACCCACAGCAACTGTATGATGTCTCAAAAGATCCCACCTATAAAATTAAACTCTTGGAAATGAGGGCCTTGAAAAATGAATGGCAAACGCAAACGGCTGATACCGAACCTACCAAGCTCACCCCCAGCAACCACGACTGGCTAATGGGGACTTTTTATGACGAAACCTTTGTACCCACCAAAAGGGGCGAAATGCCTGGTGCCAGTAAGAAAGCCCATTTAATCAATCATCCCGGTAGATTTTAGTCGATTGACTTATGAAACATCTCTCCCTCATCATCCTCTGTATTCTTACCTTTCAAGGTACGGTTTTTTCACAAACAAAACCCATGTACTGGAATAACCCCATTCGAGAAGGGCTCAACGTGTATGGGATGAAAGATTTCTATCTTTTGCCCGAAAACAACTCCTTCTTTTTGGTCGGAACGTCGTACAGAAACCCCTATAAAAAAGACATAGGGCTTTCGCTCTATCAGTCAGATGACCTAAAAAAATGGCAGGAGGTAGGCAAACTCATAGACACCAAAAAACTATCAAAACAATCTTGGTGCTACGATATTTTCGATGCACCCGAAATTCACAAATACAACAACAAGTATTACTTGATTTTCAACGGAGGCAACTCCCTAACTCGCCCCTATAAAAAAACAGGGTTTGGAATTGCCGTCAGCAACGCTCCCAATGGGCCTTACAAACTGCTAAATCCCGCCAATATGTTGTTTGAGAGCCATCATGCCACTTTGGTTTTTGATGAGTCCAATAAGCCCTTCGTTATCTTTGAAATGGATGGTCGGTTTTATTCGGTGAGTATTGACTTAGTAAAAGGGAAAGCCCTCTCAAATCCAATAGAGTTTTTAGGACCCAAACAACTGGGCGACACCTACAAATACTTGGATGCGCCTCAGTTTTATGTCAAAGACGGTAAATACCATCTTATTTTCTCCCAATTTTATGCGGGCTATGTGATTAAGATTTTTCATTATACTGCCGAAACCCTCTTTGGCAAGTACAAGCAAGTACAAAATCCCCTTTATACTTGGCTCGAAGCTGAAGCCGACGAGGTTATCAAGGCTAAATACCCCACCACCAACGGTTTTGCTCCGCCTACCCAAGTGATTTTTTCTAATCAAATCGTCGAACTTCAAAAAAGTAAATTTGGGCTTGTATATCATAGTTCAGAAAAATATGCCGAACCAGCCCTTTGCATTGATACTTTTGAATGGGCAGACGATAGCATCAACCTTCACCAGCCCAAAAGCCCATTTCAAGGAATAAACCTTAGCACAACTACCCGATTTGTCAGCACGCATGGGTATGACAACTGTCTCGAAATCAAGAATGAAAAAACCAGGGTAGTGATTGAGCCTAATTTGGGCGGGCGGGTATTGATTTATGAAATTGAAGGGAAGAATGTCTTATACATAGACACCACCAAAAATGGGCAGACCTACAAAAAAAACGGTTTGGCGCAGCCTTCGGCAGGGAGGTTTGACATAGGCCCCGAAGCCACTACTCCCAAGAGAAATGCTACTTGGGCAGGGGCTTGGAAACCAGAAATCATTGACCAAAAAACGATCAGAATAACGAGTGAGAAAGATACCGTTGCAGGTGTTCAAATGGTACGGGAGTTTACTTTGGCTACTAATACTACCCATTTGAGCTGTACCCAAACCGTAAAAAATATATCAAATAAACAAATAGCTATCAATCACTGGAGCCGCACCTTTGCTTTGGGCGGCGGAATCGCCCTTGTGCCCAAAAACCCAATGAGTCGTTTTCCTAAGGGCTACTGTATTTATAGACCCCCCTTCAATGGCATTGATTTCAAGCCTGCCGACGAACCCAATGTGAGCGTTAAAGAGGGGGTCATTGAAATCAAAAATACGCCCTCGCAACCCAAATTTGTGATGGATAATGTAGAAGGGTGGCTGGGGTATGTCGCCCCCAATAATCTGCTTTTCATCAAAAAATATCCCGTTTATCCCGATCGAGTATATGCCGAAGTAACCGCGGCCACTTCTTCTATTTGGTATTATAAAGATACAATGGTCGAAATAGAACCCATCGGGCCTCGTGAAGTGCTTCAGCCCAACGAATCTTTTTCGTTTACCGAAGATTGGTGGCTGATGGAATATGATTTCCCTGCCGACAGAAACGTAAATATCCCCAAAATCAAGCAAATTGTTGAGGTCTTAAAATGAAAAAACTACTATTGTTGATATTCATAATCACCTGTCAGCCAGCTTTTTCTGAGATACAGACGTACTCTATACCAGCAGAGATTTCTAAGGGAAATTCGTTCATTTACCCCTCTAAAGAATACAAAGTGGAGTTGATCCAAGACCAGACCTATCAGCCGTTTGTCTATACCATGAGTGCCATGCACACCACCAATGTTTCCAAAACGACGGGTTGGGTCAATTTTTCTTTTTCGGGTAAAGTCAAAGTACGCGTTACTAAAATGCAGGGAGACAACATCACTTTTTGTCAGGTATTGCCCAAAAACAAAAATATTCAAGTCGAGATCAAAGAAAATAGGGTTGAATTTGAACTCTCTGAAACAGGGCATTATTCCGTCGAATTTCAAAAGGGGATTGTCATAGACCACCCGCTACTACTCTTTGCCAATCCGCTTGAGACCAATATTCCCCTCAAAAACGACCCCAATACCATTTATTTTGAAGACGGCCTCCATGACATCGGCGATAAGTATCTGATACCAAGCCACAAGAAAGTGTATGTTTCGGGTGGGGCGTATATCAAGGGTCAGTTTTATGCCGAAAATGGAGAAAATATTTCGGTTTCAGGCAGGGGCATCCTCTCGGGCGAAAACTACCCCGCCCGCACCGCCAATCATATGCTTGTTTTTAAAAATGTAAACCAAGTAACTATCGAAGGCATTACCATCATTCATGCGCCACGCTACATGATTTCGGTGTCGGGGCAACATACCCACATTGACAACGTGAAGATGTTGGGTTGGTGGTTTAGTACTGACGGCATATCAGCAGGCGAAAATTCAATCATCGAAAACTGTTTTTTCAAAGTCAACGACGATGCCATCAAACTCTATTCGAGCCATACCATAGCAAAAAACAATGTCATCTGGCAAATGGAAAATGGCGCACCGTTTATGATTTCGTGGAACGGCACCAAAGACTTTGGTCACTGCCAAGTCATCAACAACGATATCATCAGAGTAGAACATACTTGGGACAACGAAAACTTGGCTGTCATCTGCGCGGTTCATGGGGGAAAAGCCCACATTAGCGATTTTCTTTTTGAAAATTTGCGCATTGACAATGCCAACTGGCGGGTGTTTCATGTCATTACCAAACCCAATAGATGGGGTAAATGGGACCCCGAAAAAGGCAGTATTGCTGACATGCACTTCAAGAATATTTCTTATTCAGGAACTCAAAAAATCAAAAGCCTCATTATGGGACATGATGAAAGGCATCCCGTGAGTAATTTCACCTTTGAGAACATTACCTTTGGAGGTAAGTCGGTGAGAAGTTTAGCAGAAATTTTAATTGTTGACAAAGAAACAACCCATCAGATCCATCTAAAACCATGAAAAATAGGCTATTACTCCTTCTATTGATGCCCTTTTGGGTATTAGCTCAACATACCACTAAGCCCAACATAATTCTTATCATGGTGGACGATATGGGCTGGTCAGACTTGGGATGCTACGGAGGAGAAATACCCACTCCCCATATTGACCGATTGGCAAAAAATGGCCTTCGGTTCAAGCAGTTTTACAATACGGGGCGGTGCTGCCCCACTCGGGCAAGTTTACTGACGGGCTTGTACCCACATCAAACGGGCATCGGACAAATGGCCGAAGATCCCGAAAAGCCAGACCAATTCAACTGGGGAACCCGCGGTTATCAGGGTTTTCTGAATCGTAATTGTGTAACTATTGCCGAAGCACTCAAAACCAATGGCTACCATACCTACATGACAGGCAAATGGCACGTAGGGATGCATGGAGAAGAAAAACGTCCTCTCCAACGCGGTTTTGAGCGTTATTATGGAATCTTGGCGGGCGCAGCCAGCTATTTTAAACCCCAAGGTGGTAGAGGGCTTTGGCTTGACAATCAAAAGCTCGACCCGCCCACAACGCCTGATTATTATACTACCGATGCCTTCACAGACAACGCCATTAATTTCTTAAAACAGCAAAAAGATACCCATCCTTTTTTCTTGTATGTAGCCTATAACGCCCCTCATTGGCCGCTTCATGCTAAAAAAGAAGACATCGAAAAATTTAAAAATCAGTACAAAATAGGTTGGGATGAAACCAGAAAGGCGCGTCTTGCTCGCCAAATCAAGATGGGTTTGATTGAGGAAAAATGGGGACTTTCGGAACGAGATACACGGGTGCGGGCTTGGGAGCAGCTTACAGAATCTGAAAAAGATAGCGTGGCGTATCGTATGGCCGTTTATGCCGCCCAAGTTCATGCCGTAGATTATAACGTAGGCAAACTACTGAATTATCTTGAAGGCAAAAAGCAGTTGGACAATACGTTGATATTCTTCTTGGCCGACAATGGCGCTTGCGCTGAAAACTACCACGAGTTAGGCTCACAACCCTTTGCTCGCATCAATGACCCCAACTTTAGCGGCTCGGTTTCGTATGGCATCGGTTGGGCTAACGCCTCCAATACGCCTTTTTTGAGTATAAAGTGAAACCCAATGAGGGCGGAATAGCCACGCCATTGATTGTCCATTATCCGCAGAAATTCAAAATACAACAAAACAAATTGACCAACCAAATAGGACATTTGATAGATATTATGCCTACTATTTTGGAAGTGAGTGGCACAGCCTATCCCACCACTTTTCACAATGGGCAGCCTATCCCACCACTCGAAGGAAAAGCCTTGTAAGATTACTCGAAAAAGGGCAAACCTTTGAGCGGCCTTACTTGTATTGGGAACACCAAGAACATTGCGCCATTCGGAAAGGCAACATGAAAGCTGTCAAGAAATTGGAAGAAACCCAATGGAAACTATTTGATCTCAAAAATGACCGCACTGAAAAAATAGACATCGCCGTTAAACACCCCCAACTCGTCGCCGAACTCGATCAGGCATGGAACGAGTGGGCAAAAAGGTGTTTTGTATTACCCAAAAAATCGAAATAAAAGTATGAAAATCACCATTCTCTTGTCCTTGTTTATTGAATTTGTATTATTTAGCGTAAATGCTCAAAAGTATTCTCGCAACACCCACTACATCACCAATCAGCCACCACTGTTGGCGCAGCCCTATACCGCCTTACCTTTGGGAACAATCCAACCCAAGGGGTGGCTCAAAAAAATGCTCGAAACCCAACGAGATGGACTGACAGGGAAATTGGACAGTGTCTATGCTTTGGTATGTGGTGAAAACAACGGATGGCTCGGCGGCACTGGCGATAGCTGGGAGCGTGGCCCCTATTGGATTGATGGCTTAGTGCCTTTGGCGTACATTCTCAACGACACCAAATTAAAGGCCAAAGCGCAAGCATGGATAGAATGGAGCATCAAACACCAACGCCCCGATGGTTATTTTGGACCGTACCCCTTTGATGAAAAAACCATGACCAAAATCAAAGGGACACAGCAAACCCTCAGCGAAGACTGGTGGCCTAAAATGGTGATGTTGAAGGTATTCCAACAATATTATACCGCTACACAAGACAAAAGAGTATTGACGCTAATGGATAACTACTTTAAATATCAACTCAAAACTTTAAAAGAGAAACCCCTTGGTAAATATACCTTTTGGGCCGAACAAAGAGGAGGCGACAACCTACAAATGGTCTATTGGCTTTATAACATCACCCAAGAAAAGTACTTACTCGAACTCGGAGAGTTAATTCATCAACAGACCTTTGATTGGACTACCAAACTCACCAACACCACCATCAGAAGGCTCAATCCACTCCCCAATTTACATTGTGTCAATGTAGCGCAAGGCATCAAAGAGCCGCTGATTTATTACCAACAACATCCCGAAAATAAATACATGGAAGCCGTAAAAGAAGGACTCACTGCCTTAAAGGAAGTGCACGGGTTTGTCAATGGCATGTACGGCGGCGATGAACAACTGCACGGCAACGACCCTACCCAAGGCTCTGAACTTTGTTCTGCGGTAGAGTTTATGTATTCTTTTGAGAGCATCTTGCCCATTACTGGCGATGTATTCTTTGCAGATTATCTCGAAAAGATTGCCTACAATGTGCTACCCACACAGCACGACGACCGCTTTATGCGTAAACAGTATTTTCAGCAAGTCAATCAAATTGAAGTAACCGACAAAAGCCGCAACTTTGCCAACGATCGTGTAGGGCGCATGGTCTTTGGTACGTTGTCGGGGTATCCCTGCTGTGTGACCAATATGCATCAAGGCTATCCAAAATTGGTGCAAAACCTCTGGTACGCTACGGCAGATAATGGCCTGGCGGCTTTGGTGTATGGTGCCTCTGAAGTAAAGGCCAAAGTAGCCAATGGGAAAGAGGCAATTTTTTCAGAAACAACCAACTACCCTTTTTCCGACCATGTGCAATTTACCTATAAAACCAAAGAGGAAGTAACCTTTCCACTCCATTTGCGTATTCCAGAATGGTGCAAAAAGCCTATCCTCAAAATAAATGGCCAGCCTATAGGTTACAAAGGTGAAAAAATAGTGGTGATTAACCGGCAATGGTCAGAAAACGACTTGGTTTCACTCGAATTGCCTATGGAAATTCAATTTTCACGATGGTTTGAAAACTCGTTGGGCATTGAGCGTGGCCCTTTGGTATATGCCCTCAAAATAGGAGAAGCTTGGCGTGAAGTTAAAACAGATGAATTTGAAGATACCTTTTATGAAGTAACACCCACCACCGCGTGGAACTATGGGATTTCATCTAAATACATCCATGCTGATTCCATGAGTGTCACAGTCAGTAGTCATGTTTCTGATGAACCTTGGAATCTACAAAATGCCCCCATAACGATTACTGCAAAAGGGAAAAAAATACCCTTTTGGGAAAAATCGCTCAATTCGGCTGGTAAAATACCATTTCCGTCGCATCCGTATTTAGAATTGGGAACACCTTTAGAAGAGCTTACCCTCATTCCTTATGGATGTACAACCTTACGAATTGCCCAGTTTCCAGTAGTTGATGCCCATCAATAGTCAGAATTTTATCATGAAACATCTCTTTTCAATCATTCTTTTGTGCTATTTAGGAAAAGTCACATTAGCCCAATCTCCCTATGTGTTGGTGTTGGGTGTGGCTCAAGATGGTGGCTATCCACAAGCGGGCTGCAAAAAAGAGTGCTGCCGCGCTGTATGGGAGTTAAAGATTCCCCACCAATCGGTGTCATGTATTGCTCTTGTAGATCCTGTAAGTAATGAACAATGGCTATTTGATGCCACACCGAGTTTTACCGAGCAACTGCACCAACTCCAAACAACCACCCAGAACCTACACTTATCGGGCATTTTCCTGACGCACGCACATATAGGGCATTATACAGGTTTAATGAGCCTGGGAAGAGAGGTCATGGGAAGTCAAAAAATACCCGTTTTTGCGATGCCAAAGATGAAAATATTCTTGGAAAACAATGGCCCTTGGAATCAGTTGGTAAACTTGAAAAATATTGACATTAAACCAATAGACGATAAAGAAGTGCTAGTTTTGAACAGCCGAATTAGTGTAAAGCCTTTTCGAGTACCGCACCGCGATGAGTATTCAGAAACAGTAGGTTTTCAGATAATTACCCAAAACAAAAAACTCATCTTCATCCCCGACATTGACAAATGGCAAAAGTGGGATCAAGATTTAGTATCGGTCGTTAAAGAAAACGATGTATTGCTTTTGGATGGCACTTTTTACCAAGATGGCGAAATCAACCGTCCGATGAGCGAAGTCCCGCATCCTTTTGTAGTAGAAACCATGGATTTGCTCAAAAACTTATCCGATAAGGAGCGTTCAAAAGTTCATTTTATCCACCTCAATCATACCAATCCCATTTTACGCCCCCACACTAAAGAAAGAAATGAAGTACTAAAAAAAGAGTTTAACATTGCGGCTGAATTACAAAAAGTAATGCTTTGATTTTTATAGGTTAATGTCATTCATTTTGTATATTTTAGCCTCAATTTGTATCAAATAGTGATGGATGGTTTGAACGGATTGAAATGTGGCCAAATTCAAAACTGACATGAAAGAGAGCTTTCAGCTATTGTTTGAAGAAATCCATCAATTCAAAAAACAACCTTAACCATAAGAATCAACGACTACATACCTTCATGAGAACTTACTTTTTTTGCTTTTTCCTCATAGTAAGTTTTGCTTCTTGGGTTGAATTAGGAGAAGAAAAAATAAACCGACCCAACATTCTCTTTATCCCTGTTGACGACCTACGCCCCGACTTTGCAGCTTATGGCAATGAGAACGTTATCACGCCCAACATGAGTCGTTTGGCCAAAAATGGACTGACCTTTACAAGAGCTTATTGCCAGCAAGCTGTCTGTAATCCTTCGCGTGCAAGTTTGCTCACAGGGCTTCGGCCCGATTCATTGAGGGTTTGGGATTTGCAAACCAATATGCGCAAAATACATCCAGATTTACTCACACTGCCCCAATATTTCAAACAAAACGGCTATACAACCATTGGCCTCGGCAAGGCGTTTCATAATATTTTTCCCGATTCCGCTTCTTGGACAGAGGATGTTTATATAAAAGGCTATCCGTTTGATCCGGATGCCATGTATGCGGGTGAAACGAATTTGAGCATCATCGAATCCAAAAAGCAAAAATTCATTACAGATAAAAATACTTCCAGAATTGATAAATATGGCCTATGGTATATCAAAGCTAATGCCACCGAAAATGCTGATGTACCCGACGATGCCTATTACGATGCTGTTCAGACTACCGAAGCTATTCGCCAATTACAAAAATTGAAACAAAGCAACAAGCCCTTCTTTCTTTCAGTAGGCTATTATAAGCCCCATTTACCTTTCAATGCTCCAAAAAAATACTGGGACTTGTATGATAGAAATAAAATCAAATTGGCCGACAATCAGTTTATTCCTAAAAATAGCCCCTCTTTTGCTACGCATGGCGACCAAGAACTACGTTCTTATGACGATTTCAGGGATTTGCCCCTGCCTACACAAGGGACATTATCAGAAGAAAGACAACGAGAGTTGTTGCACGGCTATTATGCCAGTATTTCCTATATGGATGCACAATTGGGTCGGCTATTAGATGAACTCGACCGCTTGAGTTTAACGGAAAATACCCTCGTTGTATTATGGGGCGATCATGGTTGGAAACTCGGCGAACACAACGCTTGGTGCAAACAATCTAATTATGAAATAGATACCCGTGTACCGCTCATTGTGAGTGGCAAAGGTGTAGTAGCCAGAGGAAAACAAAGTAGCTCGTTGGTCGAATTTGTAGATATCTTCCCTTCCCTGTGTGAAGCCGTAGGCTTACCTGTTCCTTCTTTTTTACAGGGAAATAGTTTTGTTCCTATTTTGAAAACTCCGACTAAAAAGACAAAAGATACGGCCTTTAGTCAGTTTTTGTTGGGAAGATTTCCCCGCCGAGCCGATGTTCCTGAGCGTATGGGCTATACCGTTCGATCAGATAGATTCAGGTATGTAGAATGGTATGAGTGGAAAAACGACCAAAGAGGCAAGTTGATAGACAAAGAATTGTTTGACCACCTACTTGACCCCAAAGAGAATGTGAATGTAGCCGCCGATAAAAAGTACGAAAAAGCCCTAAAAAAGCTCGAAATAACGCTAAAAAAGCAATTTGGAAAATAGAACAAAACCTACAATGTTTTAGACAAACCTCATTTAAGAGGGAGAATTACTTTTGGACAAACAAAAAGTAATCATCCTCTTATGAAAAAAATTTACGATTACCTTGCCAAATGCTTGTGGGTGTATCTTCTTAGTACGTTGGCCTTATTGGCCCAGCAAAATACAACCATCAGAGGGACCGTCAAAGATGTTGAAACTGCCGAGGGTCTCCCTGGCGTAAGTATCTTGGTGAAAGGCAGTACCAAAGGCACTACTACCGACGGAAATGGGAAGTTTCAACTCAATGACGTACCCTCCAAAGGAACACTCATTTTTAGTTACATCGGCTACGACCGCCAAGAGGTTAATGTCAATACCCAGTCCGAAATTAACATTACTCTTGTGCAGGCAGCCAATGCTTTAGAAGAAGTGGTCGTGTCGGGTTATGGTATCGAAACCCTCCGAAGAGATGTAACGGGGGCTGTTTCTAAAATTGACAAATCCACGCTTCAAAATACAGCGCCTGTTAATACCACCGAACTGCTGCAAGGAAGAGCCGCAGGGGTCAATATTATTTCCAACGACGGCTCGCCTGGATCGGGTATCAATATCAATATCAGGGGTGCAGCTTCTATTTCGGCAGGGACAACCCCTCTGATTGTGATTGACAACGTACCTTATCTTACCTCAGCCAACGATGTTTTTAATCCATTGGCCGCGCTCAACCCCAACGACATTGAGTCGTTAGATATTTTAAAAGATGCCTCAGCCACAGCCCTTTATGGCGTAGGGGCTACCAATGGAGTCATCGTTATCACTACCAAAAGAGGAAAAAAAGGGAAACCTAAAATCAATTTTACCATGAATGAAGGTGTGGGTACTTTTGCCAAACGACTCAATGTACTTTCTCCGAGAGATTACGCCTTATATAGAGCCGAAGTGGTACGCACATATGCTCAAAATCAATTTATCCTTTCTCCTGGTTTTCCGAGTATGTGGGAAATGCTGGCCAGCCCAACTATTGAGGGCTTTTCGGATGTCAATTTTCAAGAGGTGCTAAAAAATAGCTATGGTGCTACCAACTATGACGGCAACGATTGGTTGAGCCTGATTACCCAAAACACCCGTAAAAGCATCTATAATTTTGATTTTTCGGGAGCGAATGAGTCGGGTACTTCCTACTTTGCTTCGGTGGGTTATACCAACGAAACAGGGGTTCTGATAAATTCGGGCTTTAAGCGTCTTTCGGGGAGATTGAATATTGACCAACGCCTTTCCAAGTTTATGAATGTGGGATTGAGAATGCAGTATGGTAACACCGCTTATGATGGCTTGATAGGCGATTGGCGCGTGGACAACGCCGTGGCGCAGTCAGTATTTATGAATCCTTTTATCAATCGCGACAACGTAACGGGCTCTTCAGAAGGGCTTATCAACAACGGAGGCCAAGGAGCTGCTCCCGAAAGCCCCGAATACCGACTCAAGCAAACCCAACTGACACGCGGCCAAGACCAATTGCAAGCCACACTTAACTTGTCTATTAAACCCTCTGATTGGTTAGAGTTTGCTTTTACAGGGGGATTTATCCCCGAAAATACCAACCGAAACTACTTTGTTTCGGGGGTTTTGCGGGAGGCATCCGACACCCGAGGAAGGGCAGAATTGACTACCGAAAAAAATATACGATGGAACCTGCAACCGCGCATAGCCATCAATAAAAAATTCAATAATCATAAAATCAATGCGACGTTTGTTTATGAATTACGAAAAAACACCAACGATCGCGTTTATACAAGATACGAACAGTTTGCTACAGAAGTCTTGAGAGAGAACTCGTTGGCAGCCGCTTCCTCCATTATCACAGTACCAACTTATTTCGATATCCGCGACCGATCGTACATCGGCAGGGTGCAATACGACTTCAAGAGCAAATATGTATTCACAGCTTCGGCTCGTATGGATGAATCTTCGCGCTTTGTGAACAATAAACGCGGCTTTTTCCCTGCGGCCTCTGCTGCTTGGAATATATCCGATGAGAAGTTTATGGATTTTGCCAAAAAATACCTCTCAGCCCTCAAAATCAGGGCAGGGGTAGGTATTACAGGGAATAATCAAATCCCTGTTAATGCGGGATTACCTTTGGCCAATATCTCTAATGTAGGCTATCCCTTTAACGATGCCGTGGCCACAGCGGTAGCTACAAGGTCGCGCTTTGCCAACTCGGATATTACTTGGGAAACCACGCAAGGAAGTAATATCGGGCTTGATTTAGGCTTTTTCAACGACAAATTGGCCATTTCTACCAATTTATACCGCAATGTTACCCGCGATTTATTGTTAGACATTCAGTTACCTACTTACTCGGCCTTCAGCAGTGCCATCAAAAACTTGGGTTCTATCCGAAACCAAGGCTTAGAAATCGAACTGCAATCTACCAACCTACAAACCAAGAACTTCACGTGGCGAAGTAATTTTAATATCGCTTGGAATCGAAACAAAATCCTAAGCCTTGGAGGACAGCCAGAAATCGGTTTTCGGGTCATTGGTACGGGTTCTAACCCCAACGACGTAATTCTACGCGTAGGACAGCCGATTGGTGTTTATTACGGCACAATTCAGGATGGATTGATCAACAACGACATCGAACGCTACAACTCAACACCCAAAGTACAAGACAACAATACTGGTGAGTTTGGATTCTATGACCTCAATGGCGATGGCAACATAGACCGCTTAGAATATGTGCCCATTGCTTACACATTACCCAAACACACGGGCGGCATTGGCAATACCCTCAACTGGAAAGGCTTCGATGTCTATGCCTTCTTGCGATGGTCATACGGCAATGATGTGGTCAATAACAACCTCAACCGCGCCCATTATTTGCGCGGCGACAACAACCTGCAATACAACGTAGTGGATGAAATTTGGAACCGCCAGAATCAAGATCGCAACTACCAAAGCTATTTCGCCATTTTTACCACACGCAGTGGCTCTACTTTTTCGAGAAGCGAAATGGTAGAAGATGGCTCATTTTTGCGCTTAGAAACAGCAAGAATAGGGTACAATATTCCTTCTAAGATTCTTCAGAAATACAAAATACAGCGCGCAAAATTGATGCTTACAGGACAAAACCTATTTTTATTGAGCCGCTATTCGTGGTATGACCCCGAAGTAAATGCCGCCAATGGCCAAAACCGACAACTCGCCCCGGGCTTAGACCAAGGGTCTTACCCACGGTCGAGGTTTTATATGTTTGGCCTCGAATTAGGATTTTAAGCCATTTATGCCACAGACAATGACTCAAATCAAAAATATTATGAAAAAATTACGCAATATTCTTCTACTTCTCGGCTGCCTGACCATTAGTTTTTCGTGTAAAGACGATTTTTTAGAGCCACTTATCAAAACCGACATTGACTTAGAAAAATTTGGTGCCACACCCCAGGAAGCCCAGTTTTTATTGACACAGGCTTATATTGACATGCGCAACGACAACTTTGTTGGGTCTGTGTTTTGGTCGTGGTTTCCTACCGATTATTCTACCCCCAACCCAGGCACTACCGGGGCACGCAGCTTTATTGCGCGTATGTCGCAAGAAGCCACCGACAGTGAATCTTTTAACATTTGGACTGCCCAATACAAGGTGATTTCATCGGCCAACTTAGCCTTGGAAAAAGCAGAGGTGGGTTTGACACAAGCTAACTTGCCCGCAGCCACTCTGAGCGAATGGAACAGAATCGCTGGCGAAGCGCGGTTTATCCGCGGTTTGGCTTATTTCAATTTGGTACGCTTGTATCGCAATGTGCCCATCATCGAAAAGTTCTTCAGAAGTTTTGCCGATATAGATGCCGTAGCCAATGCCGCTGGCACACAAATGAGGGAGCAAGAATTTAAAGTATATGATTTCATTGTTGCCGACCTCAATAAAGCCGCTGAATTTTTATCGGCGACAGTTACAAGGGGGCGAGCCAATAAATTTTCTGCCCATGCCTTATTGGGGAAAGTACATCTCAACATGGCTACTATAGAGAAATACCGCGACAAAGCAGGCAATGGCGCGGCTAATTATACCAAGGCGGTAGAAAACCTAAACGCGGTCATCAATAGTGGGGTTTATGATTTAAAAACCTATTATCCCGACAACTTTATTCGCTCTAAGCAATATACAGGTGCCAATGAGTTTTTGTTTACTTTAGAGTTCAACGAAAACGACAAGGGCAACTTCAACATCCAAGGCAACAACTCAGGCTTCTTCAACAACTCGGGTGCACCTTCTACGGTATTTTTGGGGTCTTTGGGTGGAGCTAATGGCACGTCTTTTCCTACCGATCATGGTTGGTCGGTCTTTGACTTAAATTCTCCTGGCGATATTGTCCGCCGCTTTTGGACTTTTGAAGATGGGGAGTTTCGTACTTTCGATGCCAATGGCGACAAGCGGCTGGCCAATTCTTTGGCCGACTGCCCCAATGGCCAAGGCCCCAACTGCGAGATTTTTGTCAAAACCCAAGAGCCTTATCCGTTTACAAGGCCCTATTGGTTTGAGATTATCAATGATGCCAATGCCTTTAGATACAACCCCTCCTCTGCCGATGTAGCCACACTACCCAACGGACAGACTTATTTTACTAACATTTGGGCAGGAGGAACGACCAATGGAACTCCCAACATCAAATTGGTGAAATACCGCAGAAATCCCATTTCGCAAGCCACCTATACCGATGCTACCTACGATGCCGATTACCCTGTAATGCGCTATGCAGAAGTGTTGTTGATGTATGCCGAAGCCGCCAATGAATTGGGCAATCCTGCTACTAAACCCGCCAATGGCAAATTTACGGCTTTAGAGGCAGTTAATTTGGTCAGAAATAGGGCCCGCAATTTTGTGTATTACAACGATTTGACGATTACCAAAACCATCATAGACAATTCGCCCTATAAAGCCACATATGGCGATATTTTCTCGCGCCAAGCCAAAATAGGTAGCACTCCTGCTCCTGCTAAAACAGCTAACGCCGCTGATACACTGGCCAAATACTACAACCAAATCTCAGCTTTTAGAGGCATGAGAGAAGTACCTGCCGCCCCCATCATTCGGAATTTTAAGGATTTTACAGCCACCCGCAACTTCGTACCCGATTTTCCTGCCTCCATGTCGCAGGCGGCTTTCAGAGAAGAGCTCTTAGACGAACGCTGGAGAGAAATGGCGGGAGAAAACAATGTGCGCTATTTTGACCTCACCCGCTATGGACGACTACTCTCTGCCGTTCAAACCGCTATCAACACCATCAATCCGCTTACCAAACGTGATTTGACTGGTACGCCCTTCGGCCAAAATACCCTGCGCGTTCCTGATGAAAAATACAGTTATTTCCCCATTCCTAAGTCTGAGATAGATAGAAATCCCAACCTTAAACAAAATCCAGGCTACTAAATAAAAAATCCTTAAAATACATTCATTATGAATACTTTAACTCAAAAAATACCACAAACAACCACCCTTTCTAAAGGAGGAATACTGCTGGTAATTTTGTTGGCATTTACAAGCTGCGACAAAGAAAACATAGGCGTAGATGTACCCTTTAGTGCCGACAAAACGACGGTTAAGGTGGGAGAAACAGTAAAATTTACCATTGGTTCGGGAGCCGATTTGTCTTCCGTTTATACAGGCGATGCGGGCAAAGATTTTGAAAAGAGCCGTATCTCTTTGGTCGAAATGAAAAACTACTCCGAAGATTACCTCCGTCAAAACTTGGTGACTGAAAGGTTGCCCGACATGAAAGAGTATTTCTTGTTTGTCCCCGATAATCCTGCTCCTCCTGCCAATATGGCTTTGAGCAGTGGTGCTCTTTCCATTTATGAGGGCAGACTTGTACCCTGGGATGTCTCTAATGCCACCCTATCCAAATATATAAGCATAGATGTTCCTAATGAACCCATGACCTTCACTATCAAACCCGACAAGGCCGTGCTGCCAGGAATGCTTAAATATGCCAATAACAACTTGGTAAGCCTCGGTGCGCTAAATACCGTGGCCAACAACAACCTCCAGCTTTCTATGGCATTTACCGAAGGCTTCACCAAAGACAGCCAACAGGGCATTGCCATGAGATATGGCGTTCAGTTTGTCATTGATGGCAAGGCCAGTGCCATTACCTATTTCACAGGCACTTTTAGAGAATTATTACAGGCTACCAATATCAACCTTTTGACCACTATCAATACGTGGCTCACGGCCAACCCCACCGCCAACCCCAAAGCTGGTATGGATGAAATACGCTTTATTTTCAATGCCGACAACCCCGCCGCCACTGACGACGATGGCGACCTCCTCAACTACAAAGGCAAAATGTTTATCCAAGAGGTTCGCCTAGGTTCGGGGGATAACATGATCAAAGCTTTCGACAAAGGGCAGGGGTTCAATTATATCTATCCTGGCACAACCCAAACCTACGAATACAAATACACCAAAGCTGGTACGTATAAAGCCACATTGGTCTCTACTTTTGTAGGTCGTAAAAAATACGCAGGCGATGGCTATCAAACCAACCGCCCCGATGAAGTGTTAGCCAGTGAGTATCCTTTGGAACGGCAAGTCAAAACCATTAGTATCACCGTACAGTAACCTATCTCAAAAAAGCCTCTTTCGAGGCTTTTTTGTTTACTTCAATTCAAGATCTTGATCGCTTATTTTGACATTCTCGCCCACTATTTTTTTTATCTCGGCTTTCATCGCTTCTACTTTTTGTGGGTTTTGTAAGGCTATGTTTTGTTGTTGGGCTGGGTCTTTAGATACATCATATAGCTGATACTGCGCCAAAACACCCGTTTCAATATTTACTTCTTTAGAAAGCGCATTGCCCTTATAAGGAGGAATCAGCACAAAATTACCTTGGCGAAAAGCCAACCGCCCCGAAGCTTCAAGTACCAAATTACTACGTCCTTTTTTGGTTTTGCCCATCAAAGCAGGTAGCAGATTTTGACTATCGGTAGTAGGGTTTTTGACACCAATCAACTGAGCAATGGAAGCCAGCAAGTCCACCTGACAAACCACGGCATCAGATACACTCGGTTTGATTTTCCCTTTCCAATAAGTAATAAAGGGCACTTTTGTACCTGCCTCAAACAAGCTGTATTTACCACCACGCAGGCCGCCAGAAGGCGTATGGTCGCCTAATATTTCAACCGCCTCAACATAATAGCCGTCATTTAAAACAGGGCCATTGTCGCTTGAGAAAATTATCAAGGTGTTTTTGTCTAGGCCTTCTTTTTCGAGCTTTTCGATGATTTGCCCCACACACCAATCAGCTTCCAAAATGGCATCGCCCCGTGGCCCCATGCCCGATTTTCCTACAAAACGCTGGTGCGGCACACGGGGCACGTGCGGCTCATGCAAAGCATAATACATAAAAAATGGTTTCCCTGTTTTGTTAGGATGATGCGTATCAATGAAGTTTTTAGCTTTACTCAAAAACACATCGGCCATGTCTTCATCATGCCAAAGTGCCGATTTGCCTCCTTTCATGTAGCCAATGCGCGGTACACCGTTATGCACACTATTATTGTGGCCGTGATGCCATTTGAGCTTGGTCATCAATTCGGGGTGGGTAATAGCCGTAGGCTCCCCTTCAAAGTTTTTCTTGTAATTGACATAAAGTGGGTCATTAGCCGTTAAACCTACCACCTTTCTATTTTCTACAAAAACCGTCGGCACGCGATCGTTGGTAGCGGCCATAATATACGAATAATCGAAACCGATATCATTGGGTGTAAGGCTCAACTCTTTGTTCCAGTCAATGTTACCACTCCCCAAACCAAGGTGCCATTTACCAATCACCGCTGTTTGATAACCCGATTGAGCCAGCATTTTGGGCAATGTAGTGTCATTGGGGTCTATTAACAGCGGTGCATCGCCTGGCAAAATCTGTGTACCTGCGGTTTTCCAAGGATATTTGCCCGTTAGCAATCCAAAACGACTCGGCGTACAAGTAGCCGAGGTAGCATAGCCATTTGTAAACCGAACTCCTCCTTGGGCTAATTTATCTATGTTGGGCGTTTGTAGTGTCCCTTTCCGATAGGCACTTACGTCGCCATAGCCCAAATCGTCGGCATAAATAATCAAGATATTTGGTTTTGGGGTAGTTTGTTGAAAACTAAAAAGCGCAACAAGTGCAAATAAACAGACATACTTCATGGGTGGTAGGGGTTTTAAGATTTTATAGCTTTCGAGCAAAAAACAAAAATTTTATAACTAATTGGTTGGGGTAAATAGCAATATCATTGCAAAAAAAACAATTGATATGAACAAACGCATGGTTTCAACTCTTTTTTTTACGCTGTTTATTCTTTTTTCTTGCCAAAAACAAGAAATAGCAACACCAACAACACCTCTACCAGTCATTGATTTGACTGGGCTTAATCTTCCTAAAGGCGTGAAGACAGAACAAGTAGATTGGAACAAGGCGACAGGTGTGATTACTTTCTTGACGAGTACTCATTTTAGTGTCATGACCAATCCTGATGACGATAAGGAGGGGTTTTATTGGTCTGTACCAACAATCGTAAAAACCATTGTCATTGGAAAAAATGTACAAATCACAGGAGGTGTCAGAGTCAATGGAGAATTAACCATTGAAGGGCAAGATCGCAGCACTTCCGAAATCTTTGGAACAAATACTAAAGCGTGGTCATTAGGCCCAGATGCTAAAACCGATGCCAGCACCTCCTGTACCAATGGTGCCAAAGGTGACGATCGAGTACATGACTGCGAAAAATGGAAATATGGCGCTATATCGGGCAATACCTCTGCCAACTATCTCATTACGATTAAAAACCTCACCATTACCAACGCCCGCTCGTATGCCATTACGAGTTTTGGACCTAAGTTCTTGATTGACAACATCCATATTCGTAATACACGCCCCACTCCCGATTATCATAGCAATGCTGACGGAATCAGCGGTGGCGTGGGAACCATCATCAAAAACTCAAAAATTGATAGCTGGGACGATGAAATCAAGTTGTACCGCGACATGACGGTCGAGAATGTTACGCTGGTACATAATAGTAATGGTGCTCCTTTTCAATTGGGGTGGGGCAATGACAATAACATCACGAACCATTCCCTCAAAAATATTTTAGTCGTAGTCAAAAACCAATTTTACAGCAATTTAGCGCTATTTTCAGCCTCTTTGGAGTCAGGCAAGGTCCATCGTAATGTGCTTATTGATGGACTAAAAGTACAATACGAATCTTCTCAAAAAATCAGAGGATCAGATCCGATGCCTCTGTTTCTAATGAAATCGGCCGATGCCTTATTGAACCTAACGGCCACCAATGTAACAATGACTGCCCCCGTGGTTTTGGGAGGCAATGGAAAAGTAACAGGTGCAATTTGCGGAAGTACCACTTTAAAAAATACCAATCAATGCGGTGATTTTAGCCAAGTGAATGGATGCGGATGGTAGCAATCGCTTGCATTTCACACGTTACGATTATTCACAGATTGCCAGCCGATTTTATAACTAATCATCATCCAATGAAATCAAAACCAATTATTATCATACTACTAATAATCTGCCACTTAGATTCTTTTTCACAAATGAATCTAAGAACCCCTTGGGCTGATAAAATAGACATAAACAACGTGTTAGGCGAATATCCTCGCCCGATGATGGTACGCGAAAAATGGCAAAACTTAAATGGTAGTTGGGAGTTTGAGGAAGCCCAATCTTCCGACCAAGTGCCAATTAACAAAACACTAAAAAATAAAATCTTAGTCCCTTTTTGTTGGGAATCACAGCTTTCGGGCATCCGCCAACAATTCGACTCCAACCAAGCTTGGTGCCGTCGGAATTTCAATGTGCCCTCTGACTGGAAAGGGCAGCACGTTTTACTACATTTTGGAGCGGTAGATTGGCAGTGCATCGTGTATGTCAATGGTCGTTGTGTGGGTACACACAAAGGCGGTTATGATGCTTTTAGTTTTAACATTACTCCTTTTTTGGATAAAAGTGAAAATAATGAACTCATCGTATCGGTGTTTGACCCTACCGATGAGGCTGCCATCGCTTACGGAAAACAGAACCGTAGCCGTTTTTCTGATCCTCAAAAATACGCCTACACCCCCTGCTCGGGTATATGGCAAACCGTTTGGTTAGAGCCAGTTCCTAACATTTCTATCAAGGATTTTCATATTACTCCCGACATTGATGCTGAAAAAATCACCGTTTTGGTTAATCCAATAGGCAAAGTAAACAACAAAACAAGGGTAGAAGTGGCGGTTTTTGATGGAAAAAGGGTGGTTGCTAAAGCCATTGGCGATTTCAATAGCCCTTTTGAAATACCAATACCCGCTCCCAAATTATGGTCGCCTTCTTCCCCCTTTTTGTATGATATAAAAATCAGTATCAAAGATAGTCTTGAGGTACTCGATGAAGTAACGGGCTATGTTGGAATGAGAAAAATCTCGTTAAAGCAAGAAAAAGGAACACAGCGATTGGCACTCAACAATCATTTTTTGTTTCAGTTTGGGCCCCTTGATCAGGGGTATTGGCCCGACGGCATCTATACAGCCCCTACCGACGAAGCCCTCAAATGGGACATACAAGAAGCCAAAGCCTGGGGTTTTAACATGATTCGGAAACACATCAAAGTAGAACCCCAACGTTGGTATTATTGGTGCACAAGCTGGGGTGTTGGTATGGCAAGACATGCCCTGTACTTTCAAGAGACGAACGGAAGACGATAAAATTCAATTTGAAGGCGAACTCCACACCATGATCAAACAGCATTGGAATCATCCCTGTATTGTCAATTGGGTTGTTTTTAATGAACATTGGGGCATTTACGATGTCGAAAGAATTACCCAAAACGTCATGGCTATTGACCCCTCAAGGTTGGTTACGGGCAATAGTGGCATTGATGCAGGCAGGCCTAATCTGGACTTTGAAATAGGCCATATCAAAGATAACCACAGCTATCGTCCACCTTCGTTGCCGTTGGTCAGTAATCGGCGTGCGACTGTGAATGGCGAATATGGTGCCATCGGCTACAACGTGGAAGGTCATATTTGGGATGCCGACGGCCCCTGGGTACATTACAACTACCATAGCAAAGCTGCGGCCACGGCAGAATATGAAAAATTTATCGGTCTTATCACAGACAAATTCCTTCAGGGAGGGCTTTCTGGGGCGGTTTATACCCAATGGACAGACGTAGAAAACGAAATGAACGGCCTTTATACCTACGACCGAAAAATAATAAAACTCGATAAAGCACGGATCCGAAAAGCGAATATTTCTACTTGGACAATAGACAAACTCACAGGAAAACCTGTCGTAGGAGTAAATGAGTAGCTAATGAAACTTCTATGGTTTAAAGGTATGATAATGAAACTCTTTAAACTTCTACTTACTTATCTATTGGGTGCGTTCATGGTTTTTGGGGGTGTAAATCATTTCCTAAACCCTGCCATGTATTTGCCTTTTATTCCTTCATTTTTTTCCAAAGAATTAGTCAACTATGGTACCGGTATCGTAGAAATTATCTTTGGAATGGCTGTTTTTATTCCTGCTGCTCGGTATTGGGGTACACTCGGAATCTTGGTATTGATGCTTGTTTTTCTGCCGTTGCATATTTGGGACGTTTTCAGAAACAATCCTGCCATAGGGAGTCATCAGGCGGCACTCATTCGCCTTCCCATACAATTTGTGCTTATTGCTTGGGCTTGGTTTATAGATCAAAAAAATAACGATGAAAAAACGTATCCTCTTGATTTTAATACTCTTTGTATTTCAAGTTATTACTTCTTTTGCCCAACAAAAACCCAATATTATCTTCATTTTGGCCGATGATTTGGCCCAAGCTGACTTGGGTTGTTATGGCAATCCTTATAACGAAACCCCCCATATTGATAACATAGCTAAGTCTGGAATTAGGTTTACTCAAAGCTATTCGGCTTGTCCTGTTTGCTCCCCGTCACGAGCCTCCCTCATGACCGCCAAGCACCCTGCAAGGCTCAAACTAACCAATTTCTTGGTGGGCGAACGTACAGATTCTCTTTCGCCAGTATTACCTGCTTTATGGACCAAATACTTAGCGACAACCGAAGTTACATTGGCCGAAAGGCTCAAAAACATAGGCTATCAAACAGGCTTTGTGGGAAAGTGGCACCTCGGCAGCAAAGACGACCAAGCCCCTTGGGGCCAAGGGTTTGATTATAGCCGGATGATTGGTAAAAACGGCTTGGATTACTACAATTACACGATTTATGAAGATAGTTACCAAAAGGAATTTGTTGATAAGGGAACAAACTACCTGACCGATAAACTCACAGATTATGCCATAGATTTTATTCAAAAAACTGATAAAAACCAGCCTTTTTTTCTCTATCTCTGCTTTTCTGCACCGCATGTGTTTGTTATACCAAGGGGCGACAAAGTAGGCAAATACCTACGTAAATATGAGAAATATGGCGGCAAATACAACCCCTATTATGGCGCTATGATAGAAAGCATGGACGATGGCGTGGGACGAATTCAACAACAACTGGCGGCATTGGGCATAGACAAAAATACGCTTATTGTTTTTACTTCCGACAATGGCGGTGTGGGTATTCCTGAATTAGGCCCCATTCCTACTACGGCAGGAAATCTTAGAAAATGGAAGGGGTTTACATATGAGGGCGGCGTAAGAGTGCCTACGCTGATTTCATGGAAAGGACAATTTCCTGAAAATCAAAGCTGTGACCAATATTTTATTAATACCGATTATACCCCTACTTTCATGGAAATACTGGGTCAAGAAAGCGTTATTTCGCCTGATGCTATGAGTTTTTATGGCTTGCTCAAAAATCCAGCTTCCACCCATCACCGTGGTTCAATATTTTGGCATTATCCTCATTTTAGCAATCAAACAAGCCGCCCTGCGGGTGCAATAAGAAAAGGCGATTGGAAATTAGTCAAAAGCTACGAAACCAATCAGGTAGAACTCTTTAATATCAAAGAAAATGAGAATGAGCCACAAGATTTGAGTAAAAAATACCCAAAAATCACCAAAGCCCTGCATCAAGAACTCACCGAGTGGCTGACGGCTATTGATGCCAATATGCCAATTAGGAAGAATACGCAGAAATAGTTCTCTTACATTTCAATAACAACATTGGCTTGGTTAGAACTATAAATAGCTTCCTGTACTTCGATGTTTTTTAGGTAATCTTCGCCCGACGTTTCAAAGGACTTGTTTTCAATCAAACAATCAATAAAATGGCGTTGGGTAAAATATACGCAGTCGCCAGCAAAATTGATTTTTTGATGCTTGTATAGGTGTTCTTTTTCTTGTTGCCCCAAAAGTTGAAGGGTAATTTTGCCGTCGTTATACAGCCGAATGTTTCCTTTTGAGCCTTCTATCAAAAATTCTCCGAAGGTATAGCGGGCGTTTTCGGCGTTGCTTTCGTTGTAGCGATTGGCATCATAAAGGCCACTTGCGCCAGATTGAAAATGAAAAAATACCATCCCTGCATCTTCTCCAGCAATGTCGGGATTGCGTCTTTTGAGTTGGGCATATACACTTTTAATATCGCCTGCCAAAAACCGAAACGTATCTATGAAATGAATGCCCGTTTCGTAGATTAACAAGCGCGGCATGGTGCGAAAATACGGCTGCCGAGCCAAATAGGCATCTTGCTGCCAGCCATCCCCCATTCTCATTCTAAAATTTAGGCTAAAAACTTCGCCAATTTCCTCGTTATCAATGAGTTTTTTGATTTCTCTATGCCAAGGTTGAAACCTAAAGTTTTCATGTACCATCAGCCTAACGCCTTTTTGTTGGCAATAATTTACCAATTCTTGGGCTTCTTGCAAGGTAGGCGCAAGCGGTTTTTGGACGATGATATCTACGCCTAAGTCAGCGGCTATTTTACAGAAAGAAAAATGCGTTTCGGGTGGGGTAATGATGTCCACAAAGTCGGGTTGCTCTATCGACAGCATTTTTTCAAAATCGGTATAAACCTTTTTTATGTCAAAGGCAGCGGCTACTTCTTGGCCTTTTTCTGTATTGCGATTGCACAAGGCCACAATTTCTACTTCCTCTATGCGCCCCCATGCTTCATACTGAAACTGGGCAAAATACCCTGCCCCCACACATACGCCTCGCCATTTTTTATCTCCCATAAATACACCATCATTTGAGTTTTTCATAGATTTCTTTCAGGGTCGAATCTTCACCCACATTGCCTGGAAACACAATGTAAGGCATATTGGGAAATTTGGCTTCGCTACCCAAAGCCCAAACGGGAACACCCGTGGCGATTTGTCCAAGGACTATCGCCCGCTGGACCCCCAGTCCTTTCGTGGCTAAATCACTGGAAGTAATGCCTCCTTTGGCAATCAAAAACCGAGGTCGATGCCGAAGATGGTTTACTATTTGGTTGAGTCCTTCTGCTATACTCACGCTCAATTGTAAACTTTCCTCTTGGTTTAAGCCCGTGATTAACTGACGGCTTGTAAAAGTACTACATCTTGGTTATGACCAATAAGCCAATTGATACTTTGGCTTATTGCTTCCAAGTAACTTTGTTCATTTTCCAAAAAACTTGCAACTTCAAATTCAATCGCCTCGATATTGGTCGTCAGTAGTTGGCTCAGTTGGACGGTGGTTTTGGGTACGTGAGAGCCTACCACAACCAACCCACCACAAGACGATGGTTGGACTAAATCCTCTTTCTTTAAAAGTGGTTTTGGATGAATGTCGCCCATCGCCGCCACCCAAGATGCTGCTGTTCGGAAAATAATTTTTTTGAAGTACGCTTAAAAACGAGAGTCATTTTTTGCAAATGACGACTATTTAACGCATTAACAATCAGCATCTTATTGGCTTTATTTACTAAGGCCAGCAGTTCCACCTCTGATTGTTGCTCAATGGCCTCTATCGAAACTGAATCCACTTCCTGTACTTTGATTCTACCTTTGGTTTTTTCTTCTACCCAGGCTTTCAGATTAGAGTGCTTAAATCCGAAGGTAGTGTCTTGGGCGTATGGGGTTTGGGCTACGGGTGTCCAAGTTCCATTTTCTTCAAGTAATGCACATCGTCTTTGGTAAATCGCTTTCCCTCCAAAAAGGCAGGAATCAGTACCGTCAAAAAATCATTTTTCCAACCCAGGCCTTGAGCTAATGCTTCTATTTCATTCGGGAAATGCCCTCGAAGTGTGGAGTCGCTTCTACTAATGAGCCAACAATCTTGGCCCAATTGGGCTATATTTTGACCTATTTCTTGCGCCAATTTATTGGCTTCTTTGGCCACCAATGCCCGTGAGTTGGTCAGGACATAAAACAGCGGCGTTTGTTGCGCAAACTCCTTTTGGATGGCTTCCAAAGACCACTCCGTAATCACAGGCACACCATGTACTGTTTGCGTGCCAGTGGGGTCGTCGTCGAGAACGATGATGGGTTTATAGTTTTTCATGCTTCAATCGCTATTACTCGGCAGGGTGCCCCATCTCCCTCTTGAATTTTGAGGGTAAGGCAATCAACTGAACGTGAGGCTTTGTGATTTGATCCAAATGACATAACCCTTCTACAATGATAACATTGCCCAATAATATTCGGTGAATAGTTGTGACTTCTTCTAAATCATTGACATCGGCCACAGAAGGAGGCTCTACCCCGAGGATTTTCACTTGGTACTCCACGCACCAACGTGCCAAGGCTTCGCTGATGCGTGGTAGGCCATTTCGATAGGTATCGCTTCCTAATTTTTTGTACCAATCGGAGCGTATCAACAAACTATCTCCTTTTCGAAAACTATTTTGTACTTCCTTCAAGTCTTCTACTTCAATCAGATACCCATCCTCGCAGCCACTTACATCAACTACCCAAGCCCGTTCTGCAAAAAATCGTCGGGTTCGAATTGGTCTATGGTAAAATCATTTACACCAAAATGGATGGGCGCGTCCATATGTGTACCTGCATGGGAGTAAAATTGCAACTGAGATGCGTTCCAACCGTCTTTTTCAAGCGTCTTGACTTGCGAACGCCCAAATCCCGCTATTAGGTCGGTATAAGCGAGCGTGAGATCAACATACTTCATTTCTACAAATTATCAATAATGGCCTGTGCTACTTCTCGAGTAGTAGATTTTCCACCTACATCGGTTGTCAAGATACCTTGTGCTGTGGTTTTATTGATGGCTGCTTCTACGGCTCGGGCGGCTAGGTTTTCGCCGAGGTGGTCGAGCATGATAGCCACCGACGCAATCTGCCCGATAGGATTGGCAATGCCTTTTCCTGCAATGTCGGGGGCGGATCCATGAATTGGCTCAAACATAGACGGAAACGTCTTTTCGGGGTTAATATTTCCACTTCCTCCAAATCCTAAACTTCCCATGATAGCCCCTCCCAAATCAGACAGAATATCGCCAAGCATATTGGTCGTCAATATAACATCAAAGACTTCGGGGCGCAATACAAAATTGGCAGTGGCAGCGTCAATGTACATTTTTTGATACGCTACATCGGGATATTGAGCCGCTACTTCTCCAATGACTTTGTCCCAATAGGCTAAGGTATTAATGAGGGTGTTGGATTTGGTAACGTTGGTTACTTTTCCTCTTCTTTTTCGTGCCAACTGAAAGGAGTAATGGGCAATACGCTCAATACCTACACGTGTAAAAAGATTGGTTTCGGTGGCAAAGCCATGTGGTTCATCGCCATACATGACGCGCCCGTTTTGTACAAACTCACCTTCATTGTTCTCTCTAACCACCACAAAATCAATGTCTTTTTGGGTTTTGCTACGGAGGGGGCTTTCAATACCATCCAACAAACGGCAGGGTCTATAATTAACATATTGTTTGAAGGCAGTACGCACTTTATTGGTAAAAAGTTTAAACGGTAGCGTATCATCTACGGCAGGCAACCCCACGGCACCAAATAAAATAGCCTCGAAGCCTTTAAGCTCTTCGAGCCCATCTTCCGACATAAAATCACCATGTTGTTGATAATAACCCGCCCCAAAAGGAAAAGTGGTAATCTCTACTTGAAAGCCAAATTTTTGAGCTGTGGCCTGAAGCACCTCTACACCCATAGGAACGATTTCGTGGCCAATTCCGTCGCCATTAATTACCGCGATTTTGTAAGAATTCATTCGTCTAATTGATTTTTAAGTGGGTTAAAAAAAAGAATATTGTTGATTTTAATGAATGAATATCACCCTATCTTTCGATTGTACTGATTTTAAGTTGTTGTTTTTAATGATGATAAAACACTATTTTCTTAGTGGGTTGCACTTTGAGCCAAAACAACACCCCCAGTAGGTTGAGAAATACTCCAAGATAGAAAAATGGCTCATCGGCACCAAACCAATCGTGAAGATAGGGAAACACCAGAGCCGCCAGGAAAGCCCCGAGGTTTCCAAACATATTCATGGCCCCCGAAACCGTCCCTGCATACACGCCACCAATGTCGGCGCAGACCGCCCAAGAAGGGCTGAGGGTCATATCAGCCCCCAATACTGCGAGCGACAAAAACAGCGTAGCCTCTACTATCGAATGGCTAAAAACACTAAAAAGCAACCCAACGGCTGCCAATACAAATCCAACAATGGCCGTAAAGGTACGAGATTCGCCCAAATACCCCCTGCGATAGAGGGTGTCCACCATTCTACCTGCCAAAATATTACCCAATGCGCCAAACAACAAAGGAACAGAGGAATAAAAAGCCGCCTCGACCGACTCCAACTGAAAACGACTTTTGAGATGTGGGAAAAGCCAAGTCAAGCAAAAAAAGAAAGTGAAGTTGCTCGAAAAATATTGTCCCATCAAACTCAGAACCGTACGATTTTGCAGCATTTTTTTGAGCGATAGTTGCGGTGTATCGTTTTGCGATTGCTCTTGTCGGTAGGTCAGAATATACCCCTTTTCCGCTTCCGTTATTGAGTCCATTTGTGAGGGGTCATCTCTAAACCAAAAATACCACGCCAAAGCCCAAGCCACGCCTACCAGTCCGAGCAATATAAAACTCAATTGCCACCCCAGTATTTTGATGAGCCAAGCCACCAAAGGAAGCGCAAAAGCTGCTCCCAAACGGCCTGCAGAAAAATTGATACCATTGACCGTGCCACGCTCTTTGGTAGGAATCCAAGAAAAAACAGTGCGATTGATACTCGGATATGCCCCCGATTCTCCTACTCCAAACAAAAACCGTATCAGCATCATACTACCAAAATTCCACGCCAAACTGGTAAGGGCTGTGAAAAGCGACCAAACACTTACGATGAGTGTCAGGGTTTTTCGTGAACCAATTTTGTCAGCCAACAACCCCGATGGCACTTGAAACAAAGCATATCCCAATGAAAAAATGGATAATATCCAGCCCATTTCTTTGTCAGTGAGCGAGAGCGCGTGAGTAACTTCAGGTTTGGCCACCGAAATTAAAATACGATCTATATAGAGCAGCATGGCGAGTAGGAAAGTTCCTATAATCACCCAATATCTTTTTGGCATATAATGAATAAAGAAATAAAAGGCTTACATCTAATAGTGATTATGGTGTCGGTTTCTCAAAACCGAAGGAGGGGTATGAATTTCCCAAACAAACGTCTATTATCTAACTACAATGATACGTTGAATGATGAAAAAGCATTAGCTTCTTTATCCTAATATTTTGCTCAAAAAAGCAGGAAAAATAAATGGTGAATCTGCCTAAAATCTATGAATAAAACCACATAACATCTATTTAAAACGCATTTTTGGAATTTCGAGCCAAAGTGAAAGAAAGCATAACAACACCATAACTTTAATTTATTGAAGTTTTGTAACATGGATTCTAACAGACAAACAGATGATAAAGAAATTTCTCTTTTTTACGGTTATTTTCAGTATTTCAATCTCAAGGGGTTTTAGTCAAATCCAACGTCCCAATGTTATTTTGATTTTAGCCGATGATTTAGGTTATGGCGATTTAGGATGTTTTGGTCAGAAGCAAATAGCCACGCCCAACATAGATAAATTAGCAAAAGAGGGAATGATTTTTACAAGGCACTATGCGGGTGCGCCAGTATGTGCACCTTCTCGCTGTGCATTGATGACAGGCAAGCACGTAGGACATACCTCTGTACGGGGCAACCAACCCAAAGGGCAACTCATCAAGGAAAATGAAACTACGCTACCAGAGGTATTCAAAAAAGCAGGTTACACAACAGCTTGCATCGGCAAATGGGGCATGGGCAACGCTCCCGAACCCAATGACCCACTCCTTCATGGTTTTGATTACCATTATGGCTATGTCAATATGTGGCATGCTCATAATTTTTATCCTGAATTTCTGTATCAAAATGCCAAAAAAATCAAATTAGAGGGCAATGTTACTGGCATTATCCCTCCTGGTGATTTCCCAGAGGGTGTAGGCTTGGCCAAAGAGAGAGCCAAATATGCCCCCGATGAGTTTGACCGTGAGGTGGGGCAGTTCATAGATGACCACCAGAAAAGTCCGTTTTTTATTTATTACGCCATCAATACCCCCCACGGCAACAGCGAGTTTAAGGTTGGTGGCATGGAAGTACCCGACCACAAACGCTTTGATTACAAAGATTGGCCCGAACCCGAAAAGGGCTTTGCCGAGATGATAACGAAGTTAGACGAATCTGTGGGCAAAATCGTGACACGGCTCAAAGCACTGGGCCTCGACGAAAATACGCTCATTCTATTTACAAGTGATAACGGCCCCCATAACGAAAGTGGTCATTCTGCCTATTATTTCGACAGCAACGGGCCTTTCAGGGGGTTCAAAAGGGATATGTACGAAGGGGGTATTCGGATGCCTTTTATTGCTCGTTATCCTCAAAAAATCAAAGCAGGGATGATTTCCAGCCATATTTCAGCTTTTTGGGACTTCTTGCCCACAGTATGCGATTTGATAAAGGTACCCCAACCAACAGGAATAGACGGTATTTCATTCCTGCCCACCTTATTGGGGCAAAAAAAACAAGCTACCCACAACTACCTGTATTGGGAGTTTTATGAAGAGGGCGGAAAACAAGCTGTTTTACAGGATAATTGGAAGGGAATTAAACTCAACACGAATGATACCACCAAAACTACCTTTGAACTTTACGACCTGTCAAATGACCCTGCCGAATTGCAAAATATAGCCCATCAATATCCCGACAAAGTCCGTGAAATGACAACCACTATGCAAAAGGCACACACGCCATTTGCTTTGACCTCCTTATTCAAACCAGATTCCACAGCACAAAGAGACGTTCAAATAAAGAAATAAAAACAGATGAAAAGACGTGAATTATTAGGCGCACTTGCTACTGCAACCGTAGGCTTAG
Source organism: Spirosomataceae bacterium (assembly GCA_041392315.1). Taxonomy (GTDB): domain Bacteria; phylum Bacteroidota; class Bacteroidia; order Cytophagales; family Spirosomataceae; genus Runella. Next base: position 154,837 of record JAWKMH010000015.1, read on the forward strand.
GCTTAAAAGAGGAAGAAAGGCCCCGCAAAAAATCAACCCTTTCCAAACCCGTGGGCGTAGCACCTCGCCCACCCATGGGTTGGAACAGCTTCGATGCCTACGACTGCCGCATCAATGAAAAAGAATTTCGAGCGGTAACAGACTTTATGGATTTACACCTCAAACCCTTTGGTTGGGAGTATGCCGTCATTGACTATATTTGGTTCAACCCTACGCCTGGCAACTGGGACAACCCCAAGCGGCGGTTTGGCCACCCCGATATCCAACTTCATGCTGATGGCTCCCCAAAAGATAAGTTAGTCATGGACGAATATGGCCGATTACTGCCCTCCATTGAGCGATTTCCATCGGCAGCCAAAGGCAAGAGGATTTAAAGGCCATTGCCGACTATGTACATAACCTGGGCATGAAATTTGGCATCCATATTATGCGTGGTATTCCGCGACAAGCCTATTTTGAAAATACACCCATCAAAGGCACAAAATACCGCGCCAAAGACATTGCCGAACCCTGGGATAATTGCAACTGGTGTAACAATATGTTTGGTATTGACCCCACCAAACCAGGCGCACAAGCCTACTATGACTCTATTTTTGAACTGTATGCCCAATGGGGCGTGGACTTCATCAAAGCCGACGACACCATGTTTCCGCCCTATCACAAAGGCGAAATAGAAATGATGCACAAAGCCATTGAAAAATGTGGCCGCCCAATGGTGCTGTCGTTGTCGTGTGGCGAAGCCCCGCTCTCACAAGCCAAACACCTGATAGAAAACGCCAATATGTGGCGTATTTCTGCCGACTTTTGGGACGACTGGGAAGACCTCAAACACAGCTTTGATTTACTGAACGCTTGGTCGTCGCACGCCCACGAAAACCACTGGCCCGATGCCGATATGATTCCCATTGGACATCTTTCTATGAACAATCGCCCCCATGGCCCCGATCGCATGAGTAAATTTACGTTAGATGAACAATACACTTTGATGACCCTCTGGTGCATTGCTCGTTCGCCACTGATATGGGGTGGCGACCCACTTACTACCCCCATCGAAACCATCCAAACTTTTCTCCAAAACCAAGATGTATTGAATGTCAATCAGTTGAGCACCGATAATAGACAAGTAGTAAGTGGCAAAGACCATCGTATTTGGATAGCTGCCGACTCCAAAACAGGTGATAAATATGTGGCGATGTTTAACACAGGCGATAAACAAACCGATATCACTTTTGATTTTGAATTGGAATATTGGCGCGATTCGTATAAAGTGAAAAACCTTTGGACAAAACAAGAAGAGGGTTCAATGAAAAACAAACTCACAGCTACTATTCCTGCGCATGGAGCTAAATTATACCGCCTTACTGCCGACAAAGTGTAAGCAATGCTTTTGTCTTTAATGAATAAGCCCTGTTGCTATCCTTTTTGGTAGCTTCAGGGTTTATCTGTTTAAAAGAAATTTTTGTATTTTTGATAGAATATATAAAAATATGCAAACTAAAAAACAATCGTTTTTAAGACCATTTAGAAAAAATAACTCATTTATTTTCAATTTGATAGACTTCCTAATGGAAAAACCAAAACGGTTATTTTTGTTTTTTCTTCTACTTAGTTCTTTAGGTGTTCAATCGCAGCAAGTGCGGCAGGTTTTTCGCAAAATTACCGTGGACGAAGGTCTTTCGCATACAGATGCCACCGATTTACTCCAAGACGACAAAGGGTTCATTTGGATTGCCACTTTATCGGGTCTTAATAGATACGATGGGCATGAGTTGAAAGTGTATCAAAGTAATCAGCAACAATTTAACAATGTATATCTCAATCGCATCAACAAACTCAGCCGCCAAGGTCAGCTAATTTTTATGGCCACACAAGGCGGCTTGGCTGCTTTTAATCTTTCCACCGAAAAAATTACCACTTTTACCCCTACTAATCCCGCCACCAAAGCTATCATTCAAAGCCTCCTAAATTCCGTTTTGGCCTACAAAAAAGACTTAGTATGGGTTTTATCTGACACCAAGGTACACTTACTAAAAATTGATGCCATGGAGGGTAAAATCTCTACATTACCTCTTACTTTACCTTCCACTTTTAAAGCTACCTGTTTTACCCAAGACCACCACGGAACGATTTGGATAGGAGGGAATACAGGTGTATTGAAAGTAGTTGAACATGAAGGCCAATTTTTTACACAACCTATCGTACTGCTTACACAGCAGCAGCAACTTGTAAAAGACGTTCAATCGCTCTTGTTTGATCAAAACCGATTGATCGTAGGTGGAGTCAATCAACTATGGATTTCTAAAAACTTAAAAATAACCCAAAATACCATCCAGGGAAATTTACAATTATTGGATGGAAGCCTATTGGCAAAAAATACAGAATCGCCCCTCAATATTACCAATCTTTTAGCACATCAAAATCAGCTTTGGTTGGGCACACCTGCGGGGATGTTATGTTTGGAAAACGGCCAATTTACCAACCATGCCTATCTCAACACCTTATCGTCGAATCATGTCAGTAGTTTGATGTATGATGCCAGCGGCTGTCTGTGGGTATCTACATATGGAGGTGGTGTAAACTTGCTCGATAGACATCCTAAGCCATTTTACACCCTTCAATTCAATCAGTTTGCCAATGCAACGGGCCAAAACCCCAACTACATTCGAGCCATCATGGAAGACGATGCTTCGGGGAATGTATGGATTGGCACACGGAATGCTGGACTTATTTTTCATGATACCAAACAGCATCAATCGAAGCAATTTTTGCACCAATCGGGTGTGGTCAATAGCCTTGCCAACAACAATGTACGCTCTATTACGAAAGATAAAACAGGTCGAATTTGGATAGGAACGGAAGGGGGCATCTCTATTTTGAAAGGAAATCAATTTCAACACTTAATTCATCAACCTAACAACCCCCATTCGCTAACCAACAACACCATCTATACCCTTGGGGTAGATGTATTTGGGCAAGTGTGGGCTGGGTCTTGGGCCAATGGCCTCAATAGAATCACAGAAAATGACGGAAAATTTGAGGTAGAACGTATTTACGAAGGTCCGAAAGGAATTAGCAGTTCTAAAGTAACGTATCTGTATGCCGACCCGCTGCGGCCAGAGGTGCTGGTAGGTACTACCAAGGGGCTTGACCATCTCTTCTTGAATTCCGAAGGGCGAATCGCACGCATTGTGCGTTATCAAGGCAGTACCCCTAATCCCAAAAGCCTTAGTTCTAATTTTATTTGGCCCATTGTCCGTACCGACGAACATACCCTGTGGGTAGGCACCATAGGCGGTGGGCTCAACAAAGTTACTTTGCTCGACAATGGCCAATACGAAGCCAAATCTTTCACTACAAAAGATGGGCTTTCTTCCAACGATATAGAAAGTTTACTACTTGATAATCAAGGGAATCTTTGGATGGGCAGCAAAGGGATTTCGATGTTTGATCCACGCACCCAAATTTGTATCAATTATGACAAAAATGATGGCCTTCAAAGCAATGTTTTCAAGATAGGAGGTGCTACCAAAGGACGCGACGGCAAGCTGTACTTTGGCGGAGTCAATGGGATTAACTATTTCTACCCCGACCAAATCAAACAAAGCAACTATGTACCCCAAGTAGTCATCAGTGATGTATTAGTAAACAATAAGGTATTGGAGGCATCTCCTCTATCGGTACGCCATTTGGATAAACTTACACTCGACCACCTACAAAACAATCTAACGATCAAATTTTCGGCCTTAGATTATACCAATTCCAACAAATGCCGCTATCGGTATCAGTTGGTAGGTTTTGATAAAGAGTGGCTCGAAACCGATAGTAAAAACCCACAAGCGTCTTACTCCAACTTAGACTTTGAAACCTATACATTTCAACTCTTAGCAACCAATCATGACGGCATTTGGAGTAAAACCCCTACCCTATTGCGCATTGTGGTCAATCCGCCTTGGTGGCAATCTACGCTGGCCAAGTTCGTCTATCTGTTGTTGTTTTTGGGGCTTTTGTGGGCCTTATACCAATACCAGCTAAGGTGGTTTTTACTCAAAAATAGGTTGGAAATCAAAGAAGTAGAAGAACGTAAATCGGAAGAGATACACCAGATGCGCTTGCAGTTTTTTACCAATATTTCACACGAATTACGCACTCCTTTGAGCCTGATTTTAAGCCCTGTAGAAAAACTCTTGCATGACAATATCTCCGAAGAGGCCAAGCAAAAATACTATCAACTTATCCATAGAAACAGCAGCCGCTTGCTCACCTTGGTCAATGAATTGATGGATTTCAGAAAAGCCGAAGCAGGTGTTACTAAACTGCGTGCTTCTGAAACCTTCATCGCACCGTATTTGACCGATATTTGCAGCGAATTTGACGAAGCTGCCGCTGAAAATGGCATTGATTTCAAAGTCGTAGTTCCTCCCAACGATACCAAAGCTTGGTTAGACAGAGGAATTATTGAAAAAATCATCGTGAATGTAGTGTCTAATGCCTTCAAATATACTCCCAAAGGAGGCAGCATTGAAGTAAGGTTGGCTGAAAACCCAACACCGTTATTTATGCATAGCTATCAAATAGGCGAAAAAAAATCGCAAGAGAAATACCTCTGGTTACAAATCAAAGACTCAGGCTTGGGAATACCTCCCGATGCCCTCGAACACGTTTTTGAACGCTACTACCGCGTAACCGAATCAGAAAAAGACAAATTGTTAGGTTCTGGCATTGGGCTAGCATTGGTAAAAAGTTTGATTTTACTGCATCATGGGGTGATTGTAGTGAGCAGTGAAGTGGGAAAAGGAACTGCGTTTTTGATAGGAATCCCTCAAGGAAATACCCACTTTAAGCCTGAAGAACTTATCAATATTCCTGATTATCAGCTCGACGACTCTACCATCAAAGCCATAGAAACCAAGCAGTTTTTGGAGGAATCATTAGAAATCCAAGCCTCCAATCATCAACAGAAAAACGGCAAGGCTTTGTTGAAAAAACTACTCATCGTAGAAGATAATGCCGAGTTGCGGCACTTCTTGGCTGATAGTTTTATGGGACAATACCAAGTGTTGGAGGCTACCGATGGCGCAGAAGGCTTGCTCATAGCCGAAGAAGAACTCCCCGACCTTATTATTAGCGATGTAATGATGCCCAACATGGACGGTATCACCCTTTGCCAACGCATCAAAGACAACCTCGATACCAGCCATACCCCTGTGATTTTACTCACCGCCAAAACATCTGATGAAAGCAAAATCGAAGGCTCCGAGTCGGGGGCAGATGCCTACCTTACCAAACCATTCAGTCTGAAACTCCTCCAACTCACCATCCACAACCTAATGGAAGGACGGCGGAAACTCAAAGAACTCTACGCGCACGATGCACTGGTAGAAGCACGGGAAATAGGCACCACCAAGCGCGACAAAGAATTTATAGACCAAATCATCAAGATTGTAGAACGCCACTTAGACAACAGCGAACTCGAAATTGAGGACATCGCCCGCGAAATAGGCATGAGTCGTTCCAAACTCTACACCAAAATCCACAGCCTCACGGGCCAGCCCGTAGGCGATTTCGTACGCAAACTCCGCATGAAAACCGCTGCCAAAATCATGGTCAGCGATGATGTGTCTATTACCGAGGTCATGGAAAGAGTCGGCATTCAAAGCCAATCATATTTTACCAAAGCCTTCAAACGAGAATTTGGTAAAACACCCACCCAATACTTACACGATTTTATTGTAGAAAAAGAACTCAAAAACAGTATTTGAGAAGCAGCTTGGTAAAAAAGGGACTCCATTCGCTTTTGATAAAAAACAATTCACACATCAAAGCATGAAAAAAGTACTTCTTTCGTTTCACTTGCTCTTTATTTCGCTTGTAGCAAACGTTTCTGCTCAAACATTCCAAAGTGATTTCCCTGCCAATACCACTCGATATTGGGTAGGCTCTGATTATTGGGCCAATCGCCTACAAGACTGGCAAGTTCGTAACGGACGGCTCGAATGTTTGGTAGCCGAACCCAACCGAAATGTGCATCTGCTTACCTATCAATTGTCAGACCATTTTGAAGATTTTGAAGTTTCCGTAAAACTCGGCCTGTGGCAATCGCTGGATAAAAAAGGGATGGCTGGAGTGATTTTGGGAGCAAAAGGTATTTACAATCATTATTGGGACAGTGCCGTATATGGCAAAGGGTTCAACGTGGGCGTAAGCACACAAGGCGAAATTGTAGTTGGCAATCAGCGCAGTGCTTCCATTCCAACTTTAAAAAGCACTTTATCCAGCACTACGGGTATATCCCTGAAAATAAGTGGTACAGCTATCAACCAAAGTTATGCTATTCGTGTACAGGTTTTGAATGAATCAGGGGAAAGTTTGGGAGAGTTTACGAACCAAACCACAGAAAAGCTCAATGGCAATGTGGCTCTATTAGCAGACATCGAAAAGGGAGGCACTCAGCCCAGCTTTTGGTTTGACAACTGGCAAATTTCAGGCAAAAAACTCCAATCATTCCCTTCACAAATCTTTGGCCCCGTGCTATTTTCGCTCTATACCGTAAGCAAAAAAGTGCTCAAACTCACCGCACAACTCGTACCCATTGGCGTTACTGAAAATCAAAATGTGGAGTTACAGATTAAATTTAATGATGATTGGATTACCATTGCTTCCTCTCCTATCGATCCCATGGCACGTACAGCTACTTTTCGGATAGACAAATGGAACGATGCCCGCGAGGCTATTTACCGTGTACGTTACCAAACCATTGATAAAGGCAATAAACCGCAAGATTTCTATTGGTCGGGCATTATCCGCAAAAACCCTACCGACAAGCCCGAAATCAAAGTGGCTGCTTTCTCCTGCGGTGTGGACTATGGATTTTTGGTTTACAATAACGCCGAAAGCTACCAGCTTAAACCCAATCGCCCATTTCCAGTAGAAGAACTACCCCAACATGCTGCCGCGCATAATGCCGATTTGTTGGCATTTTTGGGCGACCAAATTTATGAACCCAACGGCGGCTATGGCGTACAGTATAGCCCATTGGAGCCTTCCATGCTTGATTATCTGCGCAAGTGGTATTTGTTTGGAATCATGTACCGAGATTTGCTCAAAAACACCCCTTCTATATGCTTGCTCGACGACCACGACTATTTCCATGGAAATATTTGGGGGACAGATGGTAAGCCTACGATTCAGGAGGGTAATCAAAAAGACAAGCAAGACTCGGGCGGCTTCAAACAACCTGCTGCTTGGGTCAATGCCGCCCAACGCACCCAAACCAGCCACCTACCCGACCCTTACGACCCTACCCCCATTGAGCAAGGGATTGGCGTTTATTACACCGATCTCCACTGGGGAGGTATTAGTTTTGGCTTGATTGAAGATCGCAAATGGAAATCGGCACCCGCATTGGTATTACCAAAAGAATTGAAAATAAGTAATGGTTGGGCTGAAGCAAGTCGCACAGTGCCTTACGACCAATTAGACCCTGTGGGAACTGAATTGCTCGGCCAACGGCAAATCAAATTTTTGAACCAATGGACGACCGATTGGTCAAATCAAACCTGGATGAAAGCTGTATTGTCGCAAACTACCTTTTGTACCATTGCCACCCTGCCTGCCGATGCCGTGAGCGATGTGGTAGTGCCTAATTTGCCCATTTTGAAAAAAGGGGAATATGCCCCCGACGATTTACCCACGCAAGACATGGACTCTAATGGCTGGCCGCGGTCCAAAAGAAATGAGGCTGTGAGAATAATCAGAAAAAGTTTTGCCTTACACATTGGAGGTGACCAACACCTCCCTTCTACGGCTCAATATGGTGTCGAGGATTTTGGCGATGCCAGCTATGCTGTTTGTGTGCCTGCTACTACCAATATTTGGCCGCGGCGGTGGTATCCCAATGTACAAGGCCAAAACCAACCCCCAAATGCTCCCAAAAATATGGGCGATTTCATAGATGGCTTTGGCAACAAAATCACCGTGAAGGCCGTAGCCAATCCCACTCAAACTACGCTGCAACCAGCTAAGATTTACGAGCGAGCCACTGGTTATGGCATTGTCAAATTCACCAAAGCCACCCGCAATATCGAAATCGCTATTTGGCCACGCGAAACCGACCCCACGACTCCCAATGCCAAACCCTACGACGGCTGGCCTGTCGTTTTGAATCAAGCCGATAATTTCGCCAAAAAAGCTTTGGGTTACTTACCCACTATCCAAATAAGTGGCCTAAAGACCCAACCCGTCGTACAGGTCATAGACGAAAAAACGGGAGAACTCCAATATGCCCTTCGGCTCAATACCCATCAATTTCGCCCCAAAGTGTTTACCAATAGCACTTTTACGCTGCGCATAGGCGAACCCGACACCCACCAGTGGAAAGAATTGAAAGGAATAAAAATCAATAACAACGGAAAATTAAAGGTACAATTTTGAGCTAAATCTCTATGACCTCTTTTTCAAAGGAAAGCATCAGTCCCGAGCAAGCCAAAATAGAGCGCGTGTTGCGACTCATTAGCCTACTCAAAGACCGCCCGCATACGGTGCCGCAATTGGCCCGAGCGGTCAATACCTCCTCAATGCTTTTCTAAAGCAAAATCCACTAAAACAAAGATTGAAACTAAACGACACAATAATCCTCAAGCAATACAATAAGCTACTCTCCAAACACCAACTCCCAAGAAATAGAACTGCTGATAGCAAGCAAGTTTCCAAAGCAAAATCCATCAGAACAAGGATTGAAACGATATTTTCCGAAAAAGAGCAAAACTAATCAGGAATTTCCAAAGTAAAATCCACCAAAACAAAGTTTGAAGTCTCCTCCCTCAGAGGGTAGGGGGGGGGGTTAGCTTCTAAAGCCCCAGCTTAGTAGCAGCATTGTGTTTTTTGATGTCTTCGATACGGGTGTATCGCTGAATCATCATACTGGTTTTGTGTTTAGACTGGCGCATGATCTCGGAGTCGTCGGCACCGTTTACTTTGGCAATGGTAATAAAAGAAGCCCGCAGAGAGTGAGCCGAATACCGCTCTCCTATGTATTTTTTGACGGTTTCATAGACCGTCATGTCATTGAGGCGTTCGGCGGTGATTCTATCGCCCTTACGCACACGCACAAACAATGGCCCCGTAGAACGTTCCAAGCGAGTTATCCAGTTTTTGAGATTTCTTATGGGACAAAAATTGGCTTCAGGACTATAAAAAAAGGCTTTCTCTTCGGCTTCGCCATACTGATTGGTTTTGCTTTTAGCAAGGGTAATGATGGCACCGTCGTCGTTAAATTGCACATCTTCGATGTTGAGGCTCACCAATTCCGACCTCCGATACGCCCCTGCAAAACCAATGAGTAGCAAGCATTTGTCGCGCAAGCCACTAAAAGTGGTGGTATCTATACCCCGTAAAATCTTTTTCAAATCGCCCATTTTGAAAGCGGGGGCTTGCTTCTGCCGAACCCCTTTTGTACGCTTGATGCCCTCCATGACAGCCCGAAAAGCTTTGTCTTTGGTGGGTAGTTCGAGGTTGTTGAGTTCGTGGAGTTTGCTAATAGCAGCCAGTTTTCGGTTGATACTCGCCCATTTGTGGGTATCGGCCAAGTAAGACACATATCCCGCCAAAGTAGCGGGTGAAGCAGGCAATTCGCTTTGGTCGTTTTCAACACACCACTGCCTGAAATATTTCAAATCAGATTTGTAAGCCCGCTGCGTATTGGCGGCACCTTCTAAGCCTTTGCGGGCATAGTCGGCCACTTTGTCGGTCAGTGTAGTGGGTAGCTGTGAAGACTTTGTTTTTTGTAAAATAATTGTTGTCTTTTTCATATTACCAAAAATACCTACAAATGTCGGTTCAAAGGGGCGAAATATGGAACATTTTAGCTGTATTTTCTTCAATATGAAGTCTATTTTTTAAAGATCGTCCCATGCCTTCCCAACTTACCGTCATCAGGTCGTCGTCTTGTAGGACGATGTTTTCACCAAAACTAAACGCCCCCGTACCCAAAAAATGAACATGGACATCGTAGGCAATTCGATGATTTTCATATTTAAAATGGTGATACTCTAAGTTTTCCAAGCTGTGCGACATGTTAGCCTCGCCTGTCTTGATGGCTTTTTCCCAAAGTGTTTTGCCGCCCCTTTGGATACTTACGTTTCCTTGAATATCATCAATCTTGGAGGTAAGCACCAGTTCTGGGCCAATGGCGCAGGTTCGGATTTTGGAAGGCGCAAGATAAAGATAGTTCTTTTTTTCCATGACGTGGTCTGAAAACTCATTGCCAATGGCAAAACCAATGCGGTGAGGATTGCCGTTTTTATCGTTCAGATAAATGGCCGCCAGTTCGGGTTCTTCTCCGCCGTCGTTGCCATAATTGGGCAATAGTAACGCTTCATTGTGGGCTTTCAACACACTACCATTGCCTTTATAAAACCATTCGGGTTGTATGCCTATTTGTCCTTTGGGTGGTTTGCCTCCTTCTACGCCCCACTGGTACATTTTCATGCTATCGGTTTGTTGATTTGAGGCCTGGGCTTGGTTCATTTTTTCCCGATTTTCGGCACTTGCTTTATGCGTTAAGCCTGTACCCGACACCATACAAAAACGGGGGTCGGTGGGATGGTCAATAGCGGGTAGTAGTCGCCAGTCTGATTGGCCTGCATATACTTCCTCATAGTTGATGCTATCTATTCCTACTTGGTGTTCAATAAAATTTTCTAATGAAATACCTTTCTCCAGCACCGCTTTAGCCAAATCAAAGACGGTATAATAACCGTTGATTAACAGCAAATTAGGCTCATTGACTAAAGCTATCTTACGGGTTTTATTGTGATGAACAAGCTGAACAATTCTCATCATTTGGAGCTATGAAAGTTTGTCAATATAGTAATAAATAACTAAAAATCAACTATTTGCAGTAGATAATGCAAAAATCCATGCAGGTCAAGTACGTCGTTTTTATAGGTTTTTCTTTTTCAACTCTTCTACGGCATGGTTGGCCGCACGAGCGGTGAGAGCCATATAAGTAAGCGACGGATTGACACAAGACGAGGAGGTCATCATGGCACCATCGGTTACAAACACATTTTTGCAAGCATGAATTTGATTAAATTTGTTCAGAACAGATGTTTTGGGGTCTTTGCCCATACGGGCAGTGCCCATGTCGTGGATACCCAGCCCCAAATGTACGTCTTGGCGATTGTTGGTGGTGATGTTTTTAAAACCCGCTGCTTCGAGCATTTCGGCAGCCGAGTTGGCCATGTCTTTGCGCATGGCTATTTCATTTTCACCAAAGGCTGCATCAAAGACAATCAGCGGTATGCCCCACTTGTCTTTTTTTTCAGGGTCGAGATACATTCGGTTGTTGGGATTGGGCAACACCTCTCCAAACCCACCAAAGCCAATATTCCAAGTGCCTGGCTGGGTCATTTCTTGTTTGAAAGCTGCCCCAAAACCATCTTGGTTGGTACCACGTTTCCAATCGGCACGGCTGGCACCTCCTTGATAGCCATAGCCGCGTAAAAAGGCGGTTTGTTTATCGCTGCCATAATTTCTAAAACGTGGAATATAGAGTGCATTAGGGCGTTGGCCAAAAAGCAGGTTTTTTTCGTAGCCTTCAATGGAGGCATTGGCTCCTACACCCAAATGATGATCCATGATATTACGCCCTACTTGGTCACTATCGTTGCCCAGTCCGTTTGGAAAACGTGCCGATTTGGAGTTGAGTAGCAAGGCCGCTGTATTCATAGACCCCGCATTTAGGAAAATGATTTTGGCAAAATACTCGCGGGTTTGTAGGGTATTTTGATCAACTACACGCACGCCTTTGGCGCGCTGTGTGGCTTCATCAAAAATAACTTCCGCAACAATGCTATCGTGTAGCATGGTGAGTCGCTTGGTTTTGTTGGCAGCAGGAATAGCCCCCGACAACGAACTATAATAAGCCCCGTAAGGACAACCACGGCTGCATTTGTTGCGGTATTGGCACGAAGCCCGCCCCAAAGTCGTATGAATGGGTTGAGGTTTGGTCAGATTGGCCACTCGTCCAATCGTTACACCCCGGTTCATCTTTGCTTGTAGTTGTTGGCGAAAATGTAACTCCGGAGGTGTCATGGGCATAGCAGGCAAAAACTCGCTATCGGGCAGCACCGCCCAGTTTTCCTTTTGGCCGCTGATACCTACGAATTTTTCCATCTTGACATACCAAGGCACCAATTCTTCATAGCGAATGGGCCAGTCTATCCCAATACCCTCTTTGGCATTGGCTTCAAAATCTTCTTTGTTCCAACGGTATGACTGCCGCCCCCAGTGCATAGACTTACCGCCTGTGTGATAAGCACGAATCCAGTCAAAAGGGCGTTTTTCGATATAGGGATTTTGCTTGTCATTGGTCATAAAGTGCGCCTTGTCGTCATGGGCCATGCCATTGAAGCGATTGTTGGCCCACAATTCTTCGGCAGAGTGCACAGGCACTTTGTCACGGTGTTGGAGTTCCCACGGGGCTTTCATGGCGGTATCGTAGTCTGTTACGTGTTTTACTTCACGGCCACGTTCTATCATCAGTACATTTAGTCCTTTCTCGGTCAATTCTTTAGCGGCGATTCCGCCTGTCATTCCTGAGCCAACGACAATGGCATCGTATTGGTTTTCAACAATATCAAACATCTGCTTTAGTTTTTTATGGGCCTTTTTTAAGAATTTAAGGCAAATAAACTTTGACCAAGTTCATTTGAGGATTATTTAGTAAGCAAAAACCTTTTGATTGGGTTTAAGTTGTACTACTTCGAGTTTTCCAGGAATAGGCACATACTCGAAAGAGGCTTTTGTGCCTTGTTCGGAAGTAAAGTAACCCAGTAGCGTTAATTCTTTTATCAAACGCCAAAATGGGAGTCCCTTGGCTTGTTTTTTCATGAGTTCTTTGTCGTCGTTATCAC
>JAWKMH010000016.1:0-134819 GCA_041392315.1 Spirosomataceae bacterium
TGTAGGGCAGGTGCTATTGGACGATGTAGCAGAAACGATGTAATTACCCGTCTGTTTGGTTGAAAGTATATTTTTGGCTTCATTAGCTATTAACGTGCCATTTCTAAGCCATTCATAGCGGTAGGAGCCTCCTTGGGTAGCCTGCAACAAGGCAGTATCTCCGTCACAAATCTTAATGGTATCTGAAGGATTGAGCCGTACATTTGGCCCCTTTCCCAGCACCACCTTTACTATTTGTGAAATAGTATCGTTGGTACATTTTTTAGCAAAACTTGCCGAAACTTGGTACTCTCCTGGGGTTTTTACTTTGAGTGTATTCTTGTTTTCATTAGGAATATTGGTGCCATCTAATGACCACTGATAGAGGACATCGGCGGTAGTAGTGAAAGTTAAATCTATGCTTGATCCCTCACAAATTTCTACGGTTTTGGCGGGTAAGGTGGTGTTACTACTTTCAAAAACAGTAGGTACAGGTGGAGGGCTACCTCCACAGTCAACTACTTTGAGTTGAAAATCGCGCCTTACTGAGCCTATTCTAACGCCATTACGATATTCTTCTACCAAGACCGTAAAAACAAAAAGACCTAATTCATTGGCTATTACACTCAGCTCTCCTTTTTGGGGATCTACGGCAAGGGCTGGTTTTCCTGGAATAACATTGGATAATCCATATCCTGTCGCCCATTTTACTTCAGGATAAGAGGAATGTGACAAACCTATTTTGTCGTCAGTTTGTGTATTTGTAGTGTAGCCTTGTAGTGGCGTTACCAGCGAATAGCGTAATTCATCTCCATCGCCATCAGTAGCCTTCATGCTCATTTTGAAGGGCTTATTGATACAGATATAATCCCCATTAGGCGTAGTAAACTCTGGAGAAGAGTTTTTGAAAAACCTTCCATTTTGGGTAAGAGCAGGAAATTCCAACATAAAAGTCATACCTACATTTTGCCCTCTATTGACCAAATTATCTACACCAGCGGTACGGCAGCAGCGTTCCCAAACGACATAGTAGCCCTGAGGGTCGTTGTAGGTGGTGACATTGAGGGTTATTTCGGAAGTATAGCGTAACTCTACCGTTTTTAGACCCTGAGACCCTGCACATGCGACGTTTTTATAAATAATGTTGGTTGTAAGCTGGGGTAGTAAAGTAAAGAATATCCATGCGTACATTGTCCTTTTTTCGGAATATATAGACCGTAATCATAGGTCAGTATTTCCTGTGATAAATATGTATTAAGATCACATGGATATTGGTCAAAATGTGTTTCTGGAGTAGCAGTAGCTGCCATACTAAAATCACCACCAAAAATATGGGCTGCTTTTTCCTTCTAATATTTGCTACCAACACCAATAGCAAAAGTGATATCACACGCCATGTACTCATTGGAATCAAGCATAAAAAGTTGAACACAATCAATTCAAAGATGAATATGGAGATATAAAACTAAACAATTTCTGTAACGATTACGCTTTTTGGAAGTAGAAACATTGTAAGAATTTTATGAATATTTATCTAACGGTCTTAAAATTCCATTCTCGGCATCGGGCTGACAGTTTGTGCACAAAAATCGCCCTCAAGGTAAAGCGAGTGCGCTGCCAAATCCATGGCGGCGTTGTCGATGATATTCAAATCGGGGGATATACACCTTCCATCCCTCTTTTTCACCCAATTCGTGTAGTGCTTTGCACCAGGCCCGAATTGGCTGACACACACCCCGCAATAGCTATTTCGCAATGCCTGTCTGTTTTGGCCGCTTTACGAAGTTTTGGAGTAGCATCTTGATCAATGTGTAGCGCATACACTGGCGCAAAATATCAGTCAAATGTTCCTTCAATAAATGATGAGTTACTCTTCATTTTTCTTGCAAAAAATATAAATGTGTTTTGATACCACTAAAGAATAATTTAACCCTGGCATTTCAGACAAAGGAAAACTAAAAGCCAATGGATTGCCCTGTGAGCATGTTATCCACCAATGGCCCTCCGAAACAGGTGTCTAACAATTTAGCTGTTTTATCAAAGCTTCACCCACAGCATCATCTTGGGTTTTGCCCGATGATTTCCATGTCTAAGGCGCTACGCACGCACACAATTTGTGTATGTCCACCACTGACCGTCAAACACAAAATGGAAACTTGGGTATAGGATCTTCGAGTGAAATGGGCTAAAACATGCGCTTGCATATGGTTTACTTCAATGAGTGGTACTTCCAGTCCGGGCAAAAGCTTTGGCAAGCGATACTCTCCCACCAACAACGCTCCCCTTCGCCCTACCATCCCGCGTGTAAAAGCAATGGCATTTAGGTCTTTTTTGCTTACTTTTGCGGCATCGTAAAATTGCTTTTTCGACCACGGGGACAATGTACTGATGCGCTCTCGAAGCCAGTTCGGGAACCACCCCTCCGTATTTCTGGTGAATCACTTGCGTAGCAGCACAATGGAACAGATTTTTGCCGTTAGAGATTACAGCTGCTGAGGATTTCGTCGCAAAGAAGATTCGATAGCTAAAAATGATAGGCATATTTTGAGTTCTGATTATTTAATTTTCAAATTAGCAAATTTTTAAATTTGTTTATGACTCGTATTCTGAGGTATGTTGCCAACACCATTTCATTGTCTTTGTCGTAGTGGTTCTACTGGCAGAGATGATTAGTTTGGGTGTGCAGTTTCTACACTATTCTACAAACCGCACTCGTTCAATATGTCTTTCAACGGCTCTCTACCGATTTACAACATCCTACATCGGTCGAGAGGTTAATATCAAGTGGTTCAGTGCCATATCGCTCGAAAATGTCAAAATTTTAGACCGCGCCAAAATCGCCCTATGATTCAAGTAGAGCGGCTGGATGTAAACCATGATTTTGGAAACTACTCACTGGTTTAGATGAAAACCATGACCTTTGGGACGTAATGTTTGGCAAAGATACGCCAACTTTTGGCACTTCCCTCGACGAAGCCACGCTTTATCGGCCCTCGGTATGGCTCGTCAAAAATCCCAAAACAGGTGATTTGAATTTAGACGATTTTATTGCCCGCATCGAAGAACTGACGGCCAATCCCAACGCCCAAGGGGTAAAAGACCAGAATGTGCCGTTTTTTATCAAAAATGTACACCTGATTGAAGGTATTCCGATGGGATGATCCACGAAGATTCCCATGTCAGGTCGTGTGTTTGACTATAATCACTTTACTCTCAAGATATCAATGGAGAGGCTAAAAATTTGATGATACTGGGTGACACCATTGCCCTGAAAATTAACAATCTTCAGACTTTTGACAAACAAACCAAGCTTACCGTCAAGGAATTAGACACGCGTTTTGTATTGTCGTACCAAAATTGAATTGGCTGATTTAAAGCCACATTGGCCACTCAGTTATTGGTAATTATCTTTCTTTCAATTACAATGACCCTTCAGCTTTAGGTGATTTCAACGAAAAAGTGCGGATAGCGCACTTTGACAGTTCACGGGTACAGTCAGAAGATTTGGGTTGGTTTGCTGATTATCTCTTTACACTCAATGAAACGTGGCGTTTACATGGCGTTTGATGGAACAGTCAATGATTTTTCAATTGTCTAACACCGATTTGAAATTTGGGAAAAATAGCTACTTGCGAGGCGATTTAGCCTTTAAAGATGTCGTAAACTGGCGGATGTTCATGGATTTTAAGTTGAATAATAATAGCCGAGTAGATGCTGTTGATTTGAGGCAATATTATCCCGAAAAGTCATTCAATGATATTGTTCAGCCATTTGGAGTCGTGAATTTCACGGGTAAATATGCAGGCACACTCGACCGCTTCAAACTCAATGGTGATTTTAAAACGGCGATGGGTTCAGTCAATGTCAAAGCCTTAGAGATGAACCTATCGGCTACTGTCCCAACCTACATTGCCGACATTAAAACCCAAAATTTTGACTTAGGAAAACTACTGGAAGACTCCAGCTTTTCTCATGTGGATCTTCATGGAAAAATTGTAGGGGAAAGGATTTAGTGTCAAAGATGCTTCGCTCGATTTGGATGGCCAAATACCCCGTTTTACCTACAATGACTATCATTATCGTAATGTGTATTTGCGAGGAAATTTTAAGCAAAAAATCTTTAAAGGGTCGGTGATTGTAAAAGATACCAATCTGCTGGCAGATGTAGATGGTATTTTTAATTTCTCCAAAGACAAATATGCTTACCACGCTGAAGGGGTTTATCCAACGTGCTGACTTGCGCGCACTCCACTTCATCAAAGATTCGTTGATGATTCATACCGAATTGGATGTGGACTTAGAAGGCAATACGTTGGATGAAATCGTAGGACGAGCTAAATTTTTGGGCAGCTATGCCACCCTCAATAAGACCCGTAATTTGGTAGTAGATACGATTGTAGTGGACTCTCGCATTTCGGACGGCCTGCGAAACCTACTTACTACTGAATTTTTCGATTTTCAATCGGCAGGAAAATTTGAACCTACCAAAGCCATAGTGGATTTGGGTGAGCTATTTGATGAATATCAAATGTATTTCTTTGGTGATGAAGCTGCACGCAACGCTTATTATGAGAAAAAACAACTACGTAAACCTCTCAGTGAACGATACAGCGTAGCCTATCAGTTACTTTTCAAACAAATGAACCCATTAATGGCATTTTTGTATCCTGCGGGGTTTGTGTCTAATGGGTCGAAAGTAGAAGGTAATTTTACGATTGATAATACTTCGATGTTTTCCATGACAGGGCAATTGGACACCTTAAAAATTGGAACCAACCGTTTTTATCATTCAGAGATAGACCTTAATACGTCAAAATTTACAAATAGTCCTGAAGTGTTAGCTTCGGCTATTATCAATTCAAGCCAGCAGCAGCTGGTAGGTATTGCTCCTACCGAAAAAATGGCGATTGAGGCTGCTTGGGATAAAAATCACATTGATTTTAGGAGCAACTTACGCCAGCAAAAAACCACCAATAGAGCTACACTCAATGGCGAATTACGCTTCTTGGGCGATTATATGCACTTACAGTTTAATCGTTCTAAACTACGTTTGCTCGATGAAGATTGGAATGTAGCCACCGATAATCTCGTTACCATTTTTGGTTCTGAGGTTACTATCAGTAATATCAACCTACAACCCAAAGACAAAAATCAATTTATTTCGCTCAATGGGGCTATTTCTTCTGATTCGCTCAAAACACTTACTTTTGAAACCCGTAATTTTGAATTGGCCACCCTCAATCCTGTTTTAAATATAAACCTCGGAGGAGTAGCCAACGGCAGTGCTGTCATGCGTGATTTGTACCGCACACTGATTTTTGATAGCAAAGCCAATGTACAAAAACTCACTTATAATAACTTCTTATTAGGTAATTTGGTGGGTGATGGTGAGTGGGATCCTATTGATAAACACTTGCATGTGGACATTCACCTCGATAAAAATGAGCAACGTGCTCTTTCGGTCAATGGTACTTATACACCTGACTCGACAGGAAATGAATTGGACTTAGTAGCCAAATTTGAAGAAACAGATCTTAATTTGCTCGAACCATTTGCTCGAGGGTTGGTATCAAATATCAATGGCCGTGCTGTGGGAACGGTCTCTATCAAAGGTGCACCATTTAGCCCGATTTTAGACGGAACAGTTGATGTAAAACGCGGCCGCCTTACTTTCGATTACCTCAGGGCTAATTTCTCTTTTGAGGATAAAATCTACTTTGGTGAAAGTGATATTCGGGTCAAAAACCTACGTTTATCAGACCCCGAAGGAAATACGGCTACATTACGCGGCGGGGTATATCATGATGGCTTTAGTAAGTTTTCGCTAGGTTTTGATGCTGATATGCGCAACTTTAAAATCTTAAATACTACTATCCGCGACAATGAGCTTTTTTATGGAAATGCCTACGCCACAGGTAAATTAGAAGTATTTGGCCCTATCAATAACCTAAATATCAATGCAGATTTGACCAGCAATCGGGGTACAAAAATTTATATTCCCCTTGATGGTGCATCAGAAGTAGCTTCTGAAGATTTTGTGCAGTTTGTTAGCCCTCAAATAGATACCACCACGCAGATTGTGGTGAAAGCCGACAAAATTATTCCTGCTCAAGAAAGTAATATCAATATGGATTTTAGACTCAACATGACTCCTGATGCGTATTGCGAAATTCAGTTTGATCGACAAACGGGCGATGCCATCAAAGCATATGGGCGGGGATTAATCAATCTAAAAATAGATACCCGCGGAAAGTTTGATATGGCAGGGTCTTACGAAATCCAAAATGGAGATTATCTTTTTACGTTGCAGAATATCATCAACAAAAAATTTCAGATTCAGAAAGGTAGCCGTATTTCGTGGACAGGCGACCCATATGAGGCTGTTTTAGATGTAAAGGCCAGTTATATTTCTAATGTATCACTTGCTCCTTTATTACAAACAGGAAACACCACAACTAATCAGTCGCAAAACACCCAAAACTCCCGTCGCTATCCCGTAGAAGTAGGAATCACATTGAGCGAGAAGATGCTTACACCCCAAATTTCTTATGGGCTTAAATTTAAAGAATATCCTTCTGACCTTTCCTACCAAATTACGGCAGTAGAAGAAAAACTCAAACGCGATGAGCAGGCACTCTCACAACAGGTGAGTAGCATGCTACTTTTTGGCCAATTATTCTCTGATCAGAACACCATCTTGGCGCAATCTGCCACAGGTTTGGGCAATAGCATTGGAGAAATGGTAACGAGCCAACTCAACAAATGGGGTTCTTCTTTAAACGAGAACTTGGAAGTGGGTGTATCGGGCTTAAACCTAAACTTCAACGACCCTAATAATACCAATGCCCTCAACAATCTCCAACTTCGTTTCTCGTACCGTTTTCTAAACGACCGCTTTCGTATCACGCGCGACGGGCGGCTCTCCTACGGCCAAAATCAATATGATGCTACCAGTTTGCTACTTGATTGGACATTAGAATACTGGCTTACCGACGACGGTAGCCAACGCCTCCGTATGTATAATCGCAACATGCAAAATCAGTTTACGGCTGTGGCAGGTACGCCCAGTGCAGTGTCGTATGGGGCCAGCTATTTGTTTACACGTAGCTTTAACTCTTTTCGAAGTCTTGGCCCGAAGGTAAACTCACCTACCACTCCACCAGTTCCCAAAACTGATTCGGGGCGTTTGACTACTTCGAAAGTACCATTATAGATTGGATTGATTTTTGTAAATGTAAAAAAACCCTTCGGGTTTGAGAGACCGAAGGGGGAGATGGTGTTAGATTTGAGAAATCAATACATTTTTGATAAATCTTCAGATAAGCAACCTGATCAAAATCAGATTTTTATTTTTTTAGCGTACTTGGGCAAACATAGTCGGTCAATTTGAACTTGCCTGATTGAGCAATGGCGGCAAACCCACCTGCTACATCAACAAGATTGTCATAGCCACGGGATTTGAGAATGGAGGCTGCAATCATAGAACGATAGCCCCCTGCACAATGAATATACATGGTTTCTTCCTTGGGAAACTCTGCCATCAACTCACTGATAGCATCCAGTGGTAAGCTTTTGGCTCCATCAATATGCTCGGCGGCAAACTCGCTTGGACGACGCACATCTATGACCAATACATTTTCCTTCTCCACCTTATTGGCCAATTCAGTAGCAGAAATAGAGCTAATGGTATCCATTTCTTGGTTGGCAGCCTTCCAAGTGTCTATACCCCCATCTAGATAGCCAATCACGTTATCATAACCCACACGCGCCAAACGAAGAATCGTTTCTTCTTCTTCTCCTATTTCTGCGACAAGCAATAATTCTTGTTTTACATCAGGAATCAATGCTCCTACCCATGGTGCGAAGTCTCCTTTGAGACCGATATTGATAGAGTTAGGAATAAACCCTTGATTGAATACCTGTGCACGGCGCGTATCCAGTATAACGGCACCTGTTTCATTGGCAGCGGCTTCAAAAGCAGCGGCACTCAAAGCTTGCGCTCCACGCTCCATCACAATATCTATGCTTTCATATCCTTCTTTGTTCATCTTGACATTTTGAGGGAAATACTGTGGTGGTTTCGCCAGGCCATCGGTTACTTCTTTGATAAACTCTTCTTTGGTCATATTGGCGCGTAAGGCATAGTTAAACAGCTTTTGATTCCCCAATGTATCTGTGGTTTCTTTACTCATATTTTTACCACAAGCCGAGCCAGCACCATGAGCAGGATAAACGATTACATCATTAGGCAAGGGCATGATTTTACTACGCAATGAATCATACAAGTAACCTGCCAAATCACGGATAGTAAGGTCTGACTTTTGGGCTAAATCTGGGCGGCCCACATCACCAATAAACAGCGTATCGCCACTAAAAAGGGCTGTTTCTTTCCCATTTTCATCCAATAATAAATAACAGGTGGATTCCATGGTATGCCCTGGTGTATGCAAAACCTTTATTTTTATTTTACCAATGCTAAAGATTTCTCCATCCGTAGCAATATACGCTTCAAAACCTGTTTTGGCATTGGGTCCATAAACGATAGGAGCGCTTGTTTTTTGCGATAAATCTAAGTGCCCTGACACAAAATCGGCGTGAAAATGGGTTTCAAAAACATATTTGATGACTGCATTATCTTTGATAGCTCTTTCTATGTAAGGTGATACTTCGCGCAGAGGATCTATGACGATTGCTTCGCCTTCACTCTCAATATAATAGGCTCCTTGCGCTAAACAGCCTGTATAAATTTGTTCTATTTTCATAATGTTTATAAAAATGATTTAATTGTATTTGTTGATTTTTAGATTGTGTTGACTTATCATGCTATGATTTGGTTTAAAACTACATAATAGCTGCCACCCGAGGAGTTGTTCGTCAGAATCTACCTAAAATAACAACTCTTTGGCGATGATATACGCTCCCATAAGCAGTACAAACCATCCAAAAGATTTTTTGAGTTTTTCGCCTGAAATAAATTTAGCCATGTACGTTCCTACAAATATACCCACTACTGATAATGCCGTAAATTCAAATAGGAAAGGCCAATCTATTTGCATATTGGCAGCATCGCCTATAAAACCAATAAGAGATTTGGCGGCGATGATCAACAAGGATGTGCCAACGGCCATTTTCATGGGCAAACGTGCTAATAAAACCAAAGCAGGGATAATCAAAAAACCTCCTCCTGCCCCAACAATCCCTGTTAAAATACCTACTCCCCCCCCTTCGAGGGCAATCATGGGATAATTAAACTTTAAAGACTGTGTTGTGGTTTCATCCTTTTTTTTCTTCTCGGCAATCATTGAATAAGCTGCTGCCAACATAACCAAGGCAAAAAATAACATGATGCCTATCTCTTTGGTTACTTCGAATCCGTTCACTGAAAACAAGGTCGCAGGTATAGCTGGCACTAAATATTTGCGCGTAAGAAAAACGGCGATAAATGACGGAATCGCGAAAACCAAGGCCGCACGATAATTTACCAATTCCTTGCGCATATAAGTGACCGAGCCTACCAGAGAGGTAGAGCCTACTATAAACAAAGAATAAGCCGTCGAAACTACTGGGTTGAGATGAAGTAAATAAACTAAAACAGGGAGTGTAAGGATACTCCCACCACCACCAATCAGCCCAAGGCTGATACCGATGAGGATAGAAGCAGCAAATCCAAAAATTTCTAAAGTACTCATATCTTGCAGACTGGATAAATGATGCTACAAAGATAAGGCAGCTCTTATGGGGAATAAGTGATAAATGTTACAAAGACAGTAGGTTTTTTATAACAATTCTATTTTGTTACGGGAGAGCTTAACATGGCCCATTTTTTCTAATTGCTTTAATAGCCGAGATATAACCTCGCGCGAGGTGGCCAATTCCCCCGCTATTTCTTCATGCGTAACGGTAAATACGCTGCACCCACACTGCTTAGATTTTCTTTTTAATAGTCCTAAGAGGCGTTCGTCTAATTTATGAAAGGCGATTTGATCAATAGCCCCAAGCAAATCGTCGAAACGTTTTTGATAAGTAGTAAAAACAAATTGTTTCCAAGAACTATACTTACTCATCCATTCTTCAATTTTTTCTACAGGAATAGAAATGAGTATTGTTTTTTCTTCGGCAATAGCCGTAATCTCACTTTGACGATGATTAAGACAACATGAAAGAGACATGGCGCAAGAGTCTAATCCTCCCAAATAATACAGTAGTGCATCGCGCCCGTCAGAGTCAGAGCGAAGAATTTTGATAGAACCCTTAATAATAATGGGAACACTACGAATATACCCTCCTGGGCGCATCAATACATGCCCTTCTTCGATTTCTAAAAACTTACCCACTTCTGAAAGTTCTTTCAGAAGATTTAACTCAAATAGTCTGCCAAAATTTTGGTGGAGAAAAGCTAAGTCTGCTTGCATTTAAAATATTGAAACCCTTTTGATTTGAAACAATCATCTTATCAATAATCGCATTTTAGATTCCAGAGTTCCAGTTATATCTAAAATTCACAAAGAAGCGTTTGTAACATTGGCATCAAATATTCCCGTTAAAACTTGCCCATTGCGCTTCACTTGTAAGAAAATACGATACTGGCCTGCTTTAGGAAAAGCATATGGAAATTCGATACGGTTTTTGTGTTCCATTCCTTTCATATCGTGTCCTGTCATACTGTTCATCAATAAAGCGTCACGCTCGGTAGGAGGTATGGATTTCAGGTAAGATATATAACGATCTATGCTATCTCGAAAAGCTTTCGTATCATTAGAATAGCGGTAAATGCGGGTAGTATCGTCAATACGACTTTGCATAGATTGTTGTGCTGCCATGGAGTAGGTGCCTACTGGATGCAAATGCACATAAACCGAACCGTCAGATTTGACAATAGCCGCATGACCATTCATGCCTAAGTAAGGTTCGAGTATAGCTGCTTTACCCTCAGGATCAAATACCTCAAAACTAAGTTGGTAAGGCTTTCCTGTTTCAAAAGCAGCATCAGATTTACTCTCCCAAACTACAGAAGACCCATCTTTTAGCATGGTTTTTGTGCCAGGCTTACCACAAATTACCACATTTTCATCTACTGGAACTACTTTAGGATTATTGAGTGGGTCTGTAACAACATAAGTATCTTCAGGGTCGGTTTTTAGCAAGGCTTTGCCATAGAAAGCGGGAATTTCGAGGGTATCAGTAATGGTTTCTGTGAACCCTGAACGTTGAACAATATCTGCATATACTAAGTATTTTCCAGCAGGAAGTTTAGGTAGGAATGCTTCAAAAGTAGTAGTATCGCGTCGCTCAGGATGTAGGTGTGCAAAAGCATCGAGGGTGTTTTGGCGTACCAAAAATAGGTGCATCAGCTTGCCATGATCTGGAATTAAAAAGCTCAAAGTCGTGCGTTGTCGCTGTTTTACAAAACTGGCTGTGTCTATTTTCAGTTGAAAAACACGCTCGCCCTCCTTACTGATTACTTTGGTAGTACCTTCGAGGGGTTTATAGGCATACTTTCGGTAGTCGTCGCGCCAGCTATCCCACCAACTACTTCCTCCATACAAAATTAAAGTACAAGCTGCTGTGGCGAGGGCCATATTGAGCCAGCGGGCACGTCGTTGTTTAGGTGTAAGCCCAATCCCTGCTTTGAGGAGGCCATCACTGGCACTGGCTCCGATAGCCGTTACCAATAAAACTACTAAGAGCAATGCCAACAGACTGAGCATAATACCTAAACCATTGGGCATACTGCGTTCGGCGGTTGAAATCGCCACTACTGGGACAACCAACTCGCTTATGCCTTCATCACCCTCTAAGGTGAGTTGCACACTTGTGGCTCCGCTTGCCATCAGCCAAACGATGCCTTGAAATTGCCCTTTTTGATTTAAAACAGGCATCAGTTCATCTGCTGAGGGGGCTCCCTCAGCACCAGTTCTGAAATAAATAGGTCGCGCCATTACTGTTTTTACGTTGCCTGTTTCGACATAGACAGTCACCTGTGCTGTACCAGGAATCACATCGGGAGGTTGTAAACTCACTAAGACGCGGTATTTGCCTGCTTGTCCTTGAAACAGCACTCCAGAACTACCTACGTGGGCGGAAACTGGGCCTATTCCAAGAAAAAGGATAAATAAAAATGAAGCGTATTTTTTTACTTTAAAAAAGGGCATTTTTAGTTTGTGGCTTTAAAATTAGGCAATGGAAACTGGGGATAAAAAGAACACAATACTCATTAGACCAAATTATCGTTGGATTTTTCGCATCCATTTTCCCCATGCTAGTCCTATGCGTGCTGAAACATAGCCAAAACCTAAAGCGTAAACGATTCCAATACCAAAGTCAGTAGTGGATTGTAACACCCAAGGCGGAAACTTAAAGCGGTATTCCCAATGAGGGTCGTTCCCAAAATAATCGTAGTGGCTCCCAAAAATCCAATTTCGTGCATAAGGAGACTCCCGCAAAAAACTTCCCAAAGGCCATTGAATAGCTAAAAGAAGAACGACGAAAATAAAACTCATGAGAGCTGCCATGACCCAATCATTGAGATAAGGGTAGCGATTTAATGTCCAGTCCATGGCCAAAGCAGGAACAATCAAAAACAACGGAAAGGCAAACCCCTGATAGTGGTCAATGTGATTCCAAATAGGACCTAACTTTGGTTCGGCAGGAAACAACGGGATAATCCAAAGTGTAAGGCACAATATAGCCATATAAACAGCCATGACCGAGGTCATCGCCCAACGTCCTCCAATCCCCCGCCCAAAAGCCAACATAAAAATAGGAAAAGCCGCAGCCGCTACCTTATAAAAACTCGAATGGTGCATAGACCAGTCGCTTAGTTCTTCTGAGCAAGGTAAACCACATAGTTATTAAAAAACCACCCGATAAAGCAAACAACCATTGTAGGCGGCGAAGCCGCTGCAGCATCAAAGGAGAAGTAAAAGGCTGGCTTGTAAGTTGGTTTTTAGCAGAAAGAACACTTACAATCGCCCCAAACTGCACTCCAATAATACCTAAGGCAAGGACGGTATGGGGAGGAGAAAGTATTTGAACATCCAGCCCGTAGGTATTGTGCCACCAGTCGTCAAAAGGAGCAGAAGTAAGCATCATTAAAGCCCCCCAGATACAAAACAATGCCCCTAATGAACAATAAAAAAAGCCCCATACTTTCACACTCTTGGCTTTTTCAATAGCGTTTCCTTTGAATGTGGTATGAAGTACTTGATAGCCGGAAAACAATCCTGACACTACAGCCCCTACATAAATAACAACATGTGGCGGTGAAAATAGACCATCCCGACCGATACTTAAATGCCAACAAATATCCCAAATCAACCCTACAATGACACAAAATGAGGAAAAAACAACCGCGTATAAATAGGGCGGAATTCCTAATGAGAAATCATCAGTCGAAATACGCTGATAATGAATGTTATCTTTTAAAGAAGATGAAAGCGAACTTTCCATAACGGACTGGATTTTAAGGATGGTTGAATGAAGACTATTCCTATTATATTTACAAGGTGTGGAATAGACCATTAAAATTACCAAAAGGATAAGACAATCCAAAAACAATCTTCCTTCATTCCTTTATAGAGATTTTTTCAGCGTATTCTTTTATTTTGCGTATCTCTATAAAACAAAAGACTCGTGCGGATGGCACACGAGTCTTTTTTCATTGAATAAAACAAACTTTATTTGATTACTGAAGGATCCACATCGTTTGATTATAATCATCATTTCCACCATACTGTTTCTGAATGGAGTTATTTACATTGGTCGTGTTGTAATCTAACTCTTTTTGTGGGTAAATCCACCGAATAGGGAATTTATTCGATGGTACATTCAGATTTGATTTAGGATTAATCGGGAAAACAGGAAAGCCAGTGCGGCGGTTTTCAAAAAAAGCATCAAATGGCGCATGAAGCATGAAAGTACTCAAGTAGCGCTGACTGATAATTTGTTCGAGTTGAACTTGCTCACTTGCTGTTGTTTTCAGTTTTACCTTATCAGAAGCAATATATGATTCGATATAACTGTCTGTCATTTTACGATTATGATGAAAAAGAACGTTATCAGGCGTATAACTTGCTGTAAACTTCATACTCGCTCTAATGCCATCGGAGTAATAGGTGCTAGCAGATGTTGGAGTCGTTCCTGAAATCCAGCCACGTAATGCACCTTCGGCAAGCATAAATTTCATCATGGCATAACTAAGCACATATACTGGCTCGGCATTAGCCAGTTCCAAATAACGACTATTTACGTTTGAATAGTCTTTACCACCATAAATAACCGATAAGTCTGCATAGACCATCGAAGGGTCATAGCCAGCATAAGAATCCCAGCTATCTACCGCTGCTCCTTTGGCTGTTCTGATAGGAGAAGGGTCTGCATAATAGAACAAACGATAATCGTTCAACTCTTTTAGTCTATCTACCACAACGCTGGTCATCATTGTATAAATTCGTGTGGTATTACCTAATTTATAGAATGGGTAACGTTGCCCTGCCAAGTCGGCATAAACCAATTGAAAATTATCACTATTACTTTCAAATATTGGCTTACTTGTGACAATAGTATTGAATCTTTCTTTTACTTTCAAGTCGGCTTCTCCAGTTTTTCGGTATAGATGAAGTAATACCTGAAGTTCAAAAGTATTTACAAATTTTCTCCATTTAGTGACATCGCCTCCATAAATAGGGTCGCCATCGAATTTGATACCAGTGGCAAAAAGTTTGTCGGCTTCTTCGAGGTCATTCAATACACCAGCCATTACTTCTTTTTGAGTAGAATATGTTGGGTTTAAGGTGCCTTTTTCTCCCAGCAATGCTTGAGTATAAGGAATATCACCTAATTGCATCGATAGCCAAAAAAACTTATAAGCTTTGATAAACTTACCTAATGCTGTATAAGAATTTTTGTAGGCGCCCTCTGGGGCTAATTCAATCATCTTTTCTACATTGCTCAACACAGTAAGGCCGTCGAAGCTTGCTCTACCAAGGTAGTTGTATTGTGCGTTCTCAGGAAACTCCATACGAATGATACTCTTTCCATTCATCATCGAAGAGATACTACCAAGTGAGTTTTTCGAGATATCGAGAATGAGTGTGGTGGCCAGCAAAGGAGCTGAGGCCTTGGTTGCTGCATTCGGATTGGTATTGATTTCCTCAAATTTAGAGCAGCTGCCCAGTGAAAAACCAGCTAAGAGGAGAAGAAAATATTTTTTCAAACTTGATTTCATATGTAATGATGTTTAAATATGATAGTAGCGTTAGTTAATCAATCCGTACATTCTCAGAACGTCAAGGTAATGTTGCCTCCTACATATCGAACTGATGGCGAGGTAAGCTGTGTATCATCGGCTTTATCAGGGTCAGCAAAACGGAAGGCTTTGGTCCACATCCATACATTCTGACCAGTCAGAGAAATGGCCCCTGAGCGAGCTCCAAGAAGCTTGGCAATGTGAGTTGGTAAGTTATAACCCAATGAAACTTCTCTCAATTTCAAGAAAGTAGCATTGGTAATACCTCTTGTACCATCGCCGTAAGATCTGGCATAGTCCTGATAAGAAACTTTGGCTTCATTGGGAGCAAATACACGAGTATCTTCAGTAATGATTCCGTAGCTATCAAACTTAGCTGTTCCAGAAGTTACGATGACTCCGTTACCTACAAATGACTTGGCTTTGTTTACAACATTATCATATCTCCATTGGTTATCTGAATCTGGATGCGATCTACTGTATCCCACATTTGTAGGACGAGTAGTTGTTCAATACCCCTCCGGCACGGCCATCGAAGTTTACCATAAGGTTAAATTGTTTGTATTTAATTGTGTTGGCAAAGCCCCAAAGAAAAGTTGGATCGGTATAGCCTCGTAGGTAGCTGTAATCGCTAAGAAGTGGTAAACCATTTGCACGGTGAATCAAGTTACCCTGTGGATCTGTCATCCAGACACGGTCTGTGTAGGTATCAACTCGTCCACCTACTTTTGTCCATGTATTTTTAGCAGAATTTGTAGCCAGTTCTTTATAGTACCTATGATTAAATGAGTAGTTGGCTAAGGCGTCCCACTGCCAATCGTTCTTTTTCAGGATAGTAGCATCTAAGCTTACTTCTAAGCCGCGTCTTACAAGGGTTTCGTCCCAGTTGATCAGTGTATTGACAAATCCAGAAGCCGACGAGACATTGGCGTTGGTCTGACGATTATAGTTGTATTTGTTGAAGTAGGCTATATCCAGTTTTAAACGTTTTTTTAGGAAGTAGGCTGCAGTTCCGATTTCCCATGTACGATTAGTTTCGGGAAGGATATTATCCGCGTTGCGAATCGTTGTTGGATAGATAGCCGAGTTGAATGTATTCCAAGCACCAATGGTAGTGCTATAATTTTGGTTGGTGGCATAAATCCCCAAATCTGACTTAGAAAGTGTCCAAGAGCCACGCAACTTCCAGAAATCAAGCCAAGAAGGTAATGTGCCCAACACTTCGCTGATAACGAAACTTCCTCCCACTGATGGGTAGAAGTAAGAACGCGAGCTTTTTGGCATGGTCGAACTCCAGTCGTTTCGTCCTGTTGCATCTACAAAGAGCATGTTTTTGTAAGACAGTGTTAATTTCCCATAAGCACTGTTTACTTGCTTTGCATTAGCCCCTACACTTACGTTGGGCCTTTCAACAGAATTGTTGAGTGAATAATATCCAGGAATAAGAATGCCACTGCGTGTAGCACTATATAGATTGTTGTTGTTTAAAGCATAAACTGCCCCTCCCGCCAACACATCAATGCCCAGATTTCCAATGGTTTTGTTATAGGTAATCAAAGCATCACCGTTAAAACTCCAACCAGTATTTTTATTGATCGCATATAGGCCTGGGGTATCCCAACCGCGATTTGAGAGAATATTTGGTGGGTTTCGCTTGGTTTCATCATTACTGTACAAGTCGAATCCTGGGCGAACAATCAAGTTTGCTCCTTCAAAAAGTTTGTAGGTAGCTGTAAGGTTAGCATTGAGTTTATTTTCATATACACCCCATATTTTTTCATTGGCCATTAGATATGGGTTGTCATACCAAGCCTTGTAATGCCAGTTTTGCTGTACGTCTGGAATCAACCAATAGTTATCTTTGTAGTCTGAAAGACGGTATTCAGGTCCCATCCATATTAAAATATTGTAAATATATCCTTGATCACTGTATCCTGCTCCAGTGATTTGTGGCGCACTGCGTCTATTGAAACCCATCTGACTAGATAACTTGAAACGGTCTCCTACTTTCATTTCACCACTTAGGGTAAAATTAAGTGCATTAGATTTCAGGTTGGGGTACTGCCCTTTGTTGTAAATGTGCGTTAGAGAAGCTCTGAAGCTCCCATTTTCGCCAGTTTGAGATACACTGATGCTATTATTAGAAATCACACCAGGTACAAGAAAATCCCTAAAGTTGTTTTTTCCTCTTGAGGTAAGTTCTTGCATTTCCATTTGTTTGGTGATAGGATTCCATTGATTGGCCATGGTTCCATTGTCTAATTTTGCCCCCCATATATAGTCGGTAGGGTCATATACACCCCCTATTCCCGCACTATATGAATGCTGTACTTCGGGGAGCATCAAGAAACCTGCATTGAACATATTATTGGTATTGACCGTCACCGACAAGCCTTTGGTATTAGAACCCTTCTTAGTGGTGACAATGACGGCTCCACTTCCCCCCCGAGAGCCGTAGAGTGCGGAGGCAGTAGGGCCTTTCAAAATATCAATGCTTTTGATGTCATCTTGGGCAATATTGAGTGAAATATTGGCTAGCAGGGAACACCGTCAATTACTAATAGAGGAGTTTCACCACGTAAAAGTAGAGTAGGCATTTGGTTAAATTCGGTACTATTCTTTACCCATAATCCAGAGACCTTCCCAGTAAGCGATGTTCCCGCACTAACTCCTTTTACGGTTTGTAAAGAAGGCCCAGCTACTTTTTGAACAGCATATCCAATGATTTCTCTTCTCGCTTTACTCCCAAGGCAGTAACGACTACCTCATTCAATAATTTAGTGTCTGTGGCCAACCGAATAGAAATTGATGTTTTTGCTCCTATTTCTATTTCTTGAGATACGTAACCAATGGATGAAATAGACAAGATAGATTTTTCTCCTTGTATCATCATTCTGAATTTTCCATCTGTATCGGTGAGTGTGCCATTAGTAGTGCCTTTTTCGACAACGTTGACTCCTGGTAAGGGGGAGCCATTTTCATCGACAACAGTTCCAGTGACCTCTCGAGCGGTTACTTTAAGATTAGCTTTGTAAGTAGGCGGAGCTGCTGCATAGCGCTCACAAAATGCAGGAACTGGTCAGCATAGCGACAGAAGAATTGAACCAGTAAACAGTACAAATCGGATCTTACCTTTCATCAAGGTGTAGGAAAGTAGTTTTTTCGCATTTGTTTAGCATTTGAGTTCTAAAAATTAAATAAGCTGAGAAACATAAACCCTACCATAATTGCTCATGGTGGTAAAGTAGAGCGACGAGCGAATAGAACCAATGTTGATGAATTGAAACATAACAAGTCGATTGGATTTGGAGATGAAAAATAGAGTGTGATGTATAAATAATTGATTGGCATTTATTGAAATAGAAATTAGGTATTATTGAAAATTAAAAATACATTGGCCTCTATCTCTCAAGTGAATACTCAAAACATATCTTAATGTACTACTTAGGTAACCACCATTTAAAGTTATCTTCATACTCGAGAGTATTAAATGCCGCTTTTTATAGTGATAGTTCAAAAAATACAGGGGCAAAATGGTGATTTCAATAATTAAAAAAATTTTATTAATTATTTTAAAAAATGATTTTTTGAAAAAATGGCTAAAATTACATGGATAGGAAGCCAAATAGGCTCTAAATCACGACTTTAAAATTGTACGTCTTGCCCTATTCAAATAGCTAATGTTTGCTACTGAAACAACTATGATTCTTAGACCTACCATTATAGAATTTTATCTACTTTTCACTTATTGGTTGTTTACTTGAGATTTTTATGCCCTTTTTGAGTAAAAGCCTAACAGGAATGAAAAAGAATACAATGAAACACGATGATATAAGTAACCTTATATATGGTATGATATTGCTTAATGGCAGTAATAGGAATAAAGTCAAAAATTAACACTTTTTGATTGAAGTTTATTTTGATACCTAAACCCTACTTCCTTACATGAATTCTTCTCACAGTCTCCGCTACGCGTGGTATGTAGTAGCCGTTTTGATGTTAGCTTACATATCTTCTTTTATTGATCGTCAAGTACTTACTCTCCTTGTTAAACCCCTAAAACGAGATTTTGGTGTAACCGATACTCAAGTGGGGCTTTTGATTGGATTTAGTTTTGCCATTTTTTATACTTTATTAGGTATTCCTATTGGCCGTATGTCTGATCGGAAAAGCCGGAAGAAAATCATCGTTTGGGGTATTGCCATTTGGAGTATTATGACTGCCTTATGCGGTGTTACAGGCACTTATAACCAACTTTTTTGGCACGTATTGGCGTTGGTATAGAATTGAAGCGGCCTCTCTCTCCTGCAGCTTATTCATTGATTACCGATATGTTTCCGCGTGAGAAATTAGGTACTGCATTGGGGTTTATAATATTGGTGTGTATCTTGGTTCTGGGCTATCTATTTTATTAGTAGCATTGATTCTCCAATTAATCAATGTAGAAGGGATGTGGGCTATTCCATTTTTTGGCGATATTTTTCCTTGGCAAAGCGTCTTTTTTGTAGTAGGCTTGCCTGGTTTGGCGGTGTGTTACTTATTACAGTCACCGTACGAGAACCTACGCGACCAAGTACCTTAAAAACAGCAGTGAGTCTCCAAGATGTGAAGCACTATTTTTCTAACAATCAAAAAGCCTTTCTCTGCCTTTTTTTCCGGTATTGCCTTTATGGCCTTTGGTTCTTATGCTACTACTTCTTGGATACCTATATTTTGTACGTCGCTATGGATTGACGGAATCACAAGCAGGACTAATATTAGGCGGTATTGTCATATTTTCTACTTGTGGAGTTCTCTTTGGAGGGCGTTATGGTGATATCCTTACTGAAAAGGATATGCCGATGCCAAAATGCGCGTGGGATTCATTGGGATGGCGTTTGGCGTGGCTATATCCATAGGCATTCTTCTATTTTTTATGCTGACTACCGCCCCTATCAGAGTCTTTATCGGCATTTTGGCTCTACTTTGTTTTGTTACAGCTATTCCCTACGGAGCTGCCACTGCAGCGGTTCAAGAAATAACTCCTTCATCAATGAGGGCTACTTTCTCTGCTCTATTCCTGTTGTTGTTAATCTATTAGGTTTGGGGGGGGGTGGGCCTGTTGCAGTCGGATTGCTCAATGATAAACTTTTTCAAGATCCTAATCAAGAAGTACATCCTATCATTGGCAATTACCTTAGTATTGCTACAGGTATTTCTTGTCTTTATTGTACATAGGTCTAAAATCGTTTGCTATAAGCACAAAAAATACAAATTGAGGATTGAAACTAAATGATAGTTAGGGCTTATACAGGCTTTATAAGTAAAGTGTTGATTATCTATTATTTGCAGATGATAAGCCTCAATCAAATGCCTACTATACAGCTCGTCCGAAACAATAAATCATAGCGACTAAGGCATAATGATAAGTATCAGTAGGATTAAAAGGTAGATGGTGGGTGGCTACTTTGGTAGCCATTCCGATGATCATGACACCGATGATGACCCAAATGGCTTTTTGATACTTTCTCATCAATCCAAAAACACCTATCAGCACTATTAAAAGCATTACAAAAGCCTGCACGACGACGCTAAAGGCTTGAAATGAGATATAGTATAAATACAAATAATCAAGCCCAATTATAATTGAAAGACTAAAGGTTCTTCGCGTTGTAGCTGCTGCATGACTGCCCCCAAATAGCTACAACTACGCAAGTGAGTCCTACACTTCCTGCCAATGTAGTCAGCGATCGGTGTGTGTCTATCAATGATTGGAACCCTAAAAATCGAAAAACTCCTGCCGCTGCTGCTAAGGCAGTAGTTACCAAAAAAACTCCCCAGAGAATTTTATTATAGAAAGGCAATCGAGCAAAAAAACGAAAAAAGAAAACAATACATAAGGTGGCTAATATTGCATCAGAAAGGGCATTAGAAAGTTGATACATTACTTAATACAATTTGGTAGAAGGTTAGGTTTGGAAGGTCTCTGTAGAGAGGAGTCTTTCAGCAAAGTAATAGAATTTAGTCATAGTTTTAGGGGAAATAATCCGTTTTTTTTTGTGTCCTAAAAATTTTTCTTGTGGTATGTCTTTTGTACTTTCTTCATTTAGACCTACTTTTACTGCAAAGTTTCAGACTTTGGTTTTGAATGAAATAAAGTTAATCTCTTCCACCAAGCAACTTATAACAACCACCAATGAGCGTATTAATAAACAAAAACTCAAAAATAATTGTACAAGGGTTTACAGGTACTGAAGGTACTTTTCATGCCCAACAAATGATTGAATATGGTACTAATGTTGTTGGAGGTGTGACCCCAGGTAAAGGAGGTCAAAGCCACCTTGATCGCCCTGTGTTTAATACAGTGATGGATGCTGTTGCTACTACTAACGCCGATGTATCTATTATTTTTGTTCCACCAGCATTTGCTGGCGATGCTATCATGGAAGCTGCCGATGCAGGTATTAAGGTGATTGTATGTATTACTGAAGGCATTCCTACGAAGGATATGATGATGGCAAAAGAATATATTCGTACTAAAGATTGTCGTTTGATTGGCCCCAATTGTCCTGGCGTAATGACCGCCGACGAATGTAAAGTAGGTATCATGCCTGGTTTTATCTTTAAAAAAGGTACCATTGGTATTGTTTCGAAATCAGGTACTTTAACTTATGAAGCAGTAGACCAATTAACTCGCGCTGGTCTTGGACAAACCACCGCTATTGGAATCGGTGGTGACCCGATCATTGGTACCACGACCAAAGAAGCAGTAGAATTGCTAATGAATGACCCCGAGACAGAAGGTATTGTTATGATAGGCGAAATTGGCGGTAGCATGGAAGCTGACACGCCCGTTGGGTAAAAGAATTTGGAACTAAACCAGTAGTAGGTTTTATTGCGGGCCAAACAGCACCAAAAGGTCGCCGTATGGGGCATGCAGGAGCTATTATTGGAGGAATTGCAGACGATACCGCTGCTGCCAAAATGCGTATCATGCGTGAATGTGGCATCCATGTGGTAGAATCTCCTGCATTGATTGGCGAAACTATGGTAAAAGCATTGGAAAAAGCCTAAAAAATACCGCCCTAATTTGTAATTTTGTAGGCAGCTATCTATTGAGTTAGCTGCCTGTTTTTTTGACAAAACATTCTTGTAAGTGAAAACCCTAAAAAAGGTTTCGAGCCTATCAATTAACTTCATATCCTTATGCACAATAATGGATATTTGTAGACTTTGCATAGCTCGTTATACCCGTTTTGTGTTCATCTTCTCCTTTTATATTTTCCTTTCCAGTAGTAAGCTATTTGCAGAAGTAGGCCCTAATAAACAGTTTTTTTTAGTGAGAGATTTAAGTCAAGAATGGCTGATTTATGATCAAAACGAAAAAAATTATGTACCCTATATTCCCGAACGTCATAATAATCAGTTGGCCATTAATACACTGATAGATTTAGAGAGTAATCGCCATTATGATTTGCTTATCTATGTTGAAAAAGAGAATTATCTATTTTTAAATGGCTCTTTGCAAGAAAATTTACAGGCAGGGGTATGGCGAGTTCTACCATTAGATAGTTTATTTCAAATTTATCGCCGCCCAGAACTGATGCTGACATTATATGGTACATCTGGCCAAACGGGGAAGATAGTACTCATAGGACACAAAAAGGCAGCTATCGAAAAGCAAATCGTGATTGAAGAAGAATCTTTCCTCAATCTGAAGCCAAGAGAAGATATAGAAATGTCTAATTTTTTTATCTTAGGAATGCTCTTATTAATCGCTTCGGCTGCTTTTTTATATAGGGGTTATCCACGTACTTTTGATCGCTTCTATAGTGTAATAGATTTATTTCAAATAAATATTCGTGATGAATCATTTCTGATTAATAAACCCTTTAGTCGTACCAATTTACTCTTTGTAGGTTTACTTAGCTTAGAATTTGGCTATATTTATCTATTTATCCAAGATAAGCAGTATAACTTATTTTCATCAAAAGAATTATTATTGACTGGCCAAAGTCTTTCTGATGCTTGGCTGAACTACTTTAAGATTGCATTTTTTTCTTTCTTTCTATTAATAAGTAAATACTTTAGTCTGTACATCTTAAGTGTTTTGTATAGACTTCAAGGAGCCGCAAATGTCCACTATTTTAAAATTATACAATCCTCGCTTTTATTTTACTCAGGCATGATTGTATTGACTTCTTTTGCCTCTTTCTATATTTTTGATTGGTCTTCTTTAATACATACCATGCTTATTATTCCGGGCATAATTTTTTATGTAGCTCGTGTGGTTCTTATCTTCTTTACAATTAGCAACACGACAACTGTCAAAAGTTTATATTTAATTTCTTACCTTTGCATCGTTGAATTAATCCCCCTTATCATTGGCGTAAGATATGCTTTATAATAATCTACGCCCTTTAGGAAGTAGGATTTCCCACTAAATGTCTGATATGAGCGAAACGATTTTGATGCAACAAGACCGATTGAATAAAGTAGAGAGTATTCTGGTATCTCAAGCTCGTCCCACGGACGACAAATCCCCTTATTTTGAACTGGAACGTAGGTATAACCTGAAGGTTGATTTTCGCCCTTTTATCGAAGTGCAGGGGCTGTCTTTTAAAGACTTTCGTAAGCAGAGAATCAATATCATGGAGCATACGGCCATTATCTTTACAAGTCGTAATGCCGTAGATCACTTTTTTAGAATTTGTAAAGAGGCTAAAATTGAAATGCCCCCTGAAATGAAGTACTTCTGCGTAACAGAACAAACAGCTAACTATCTTCAGAAGTACATTCAAATCCGAAAACGAAAGATTTTTGCGGGTCATAAAACTGCCGCTGACTTATTGGATTTAATTAAAAAGCATAAAAACGAAAAATTTTTATTTCCATGTTCAGATAAACGTCGTAATGATATTCCAGAATTTATGGATAACTATGATTTGCATCTAACAGAAGCCGTAATGTATGAGACAGTCTCGTCGGATTTATCGGATTTGACTGAAATTTTTTATGATATTATCTGTTTTTTCAGTCCTTCTGGAATTACTTCACTGTTTTATAATTTTCCTGATTTTAAACAAAACAACACCCGTATAGCTGCTTTTGGCCCTACCACTGCCAAAGCCGTGACAGATGCGGGTCTAATTTTAGATATTGAAGCCCCCATGCCTAATGCGCCTTCTATGACGGGGGCATTAGAGGTTTATATCAAACAAGCCAATAATATTTAAATGAGTGTATTAGGTATTATACCAAATTTGCAACATTTAAAACATTTTTTGCGTTAAGATAGGGGTTGATATTTCAACCCTTTTTTATTTCATTTTTTTTTCGCTATTTGTCGTTTGTATTGCTAATACCCCTTAATAATATATGAAATACCCACGGCTACTTCTATTATTTATCGCCAATTGTATAGGTTTTGTATCGGTTTTAAAAGCGCAACAAGATCCGCAGTTTAGCCTATTTATGTACAACCAGCTTTATCTCAATCCTGCTACTACAGGAGCTGATGGTGCTACTCGTTTCCAGCTTATCAATCGACTTCAGTGGCAGGGTTATCAGACTACCTCAGGTGACGGCGGTGCACCTAACACCCTGATTTTTTCGGGTAGTGAACCACTTAATTTTAGTAAAAGTGCAGCAGGTGTTTATTATGTCAATGACCGAATAGGTGCCACGGGTAGCCAAGAAGTACAGTTTTCGTATGCTTATCGCATGAATATCAATGATAATACCCTCGCTTTAGGTGCGAGTGGGCATCAAAATAGGTATATTGACTTCAGTAAATTAATCGCCCGTGAGCAGGAGACCCCTTATCCCTACAGGGCGTTTAGGCAATCTCAACCCGATATTGCATTAAGTATATTATGACACGCCTTCTTTCTTTGTGGGAGTGAAGTGTAAATCACCTGAATCAACCTAAGTTTAGTCTAAGTGGTAATGCCAATAATGCCTTGGCCTCTAATATCTATATCAATGCTGGCTTTATCGCTGGGAATAAGTCTATGGATTGGAAATACAACCATGGTACTAATTAAATCACCTTTAGGCTTTAGTGCAAATACTTTTCAGTAGAGGGAGGTGTTTTAGGTATGGGATGAACGTTATTTTTAGGCATAAGCTATGCCGCCTGCAAGATGGATTTAACATAGTAGCTGGGCTGGATTTACTGAAAATAATGCTTTGAGAATAGGGGGAGCATTTGATATTATAGGCAAATCACGCGAAATAAAATCGCCTAAATCGTGCGAAGTGATGCTATCATACGCGTTGCCAGCCTTTCATAAAGGTAAAAAAACGCCTGTACGTACGCCAAGATTCAGGTATTAAGTATTTTTTTTAAATCAAATATACCTTTGGCAATATTATTGCAGGATGTTATCTGACCGTTAGATAAAAAAATATCAGTTTTTTGACCAATTTTGCGGAGTTGTTGTCATTTTTTGCACCTTCTTAAAGGCATAAATAAATTAGAAAAGTTAGAGAATTTTAAAAAAAAGCACACACAATAAATACGTAGAACTTCGTTCTATACAGAATTTTGAATATAACGAAATTAACCATGAACAAAAGGGTGTTTTTCGGCTACGCCACCAAAGGAACTTGGATTGATGATGGCAGTAATGCTACAGAGCTGCGGTTTTTATCAAAGAATAAGAATTCAGCGGCAAAAACAGCAAAGGAGGTAAAAAAGAGGTAACGAAGTTGGCGTTCGCAACGGAGAAGGTTATAGCTGCAAGTCGTAAGGATTATAAACAGTCTCCCTATGGAATGGTATTGATTCCTTCTGGATCGTATACTGATGGGATGAAACAAGATGAAGATGTGGCCGCTACTCAGGTAAACTTTAATCGTAGGGTGACCATCACATCGTTTTACATGGACGATACCGAAATCACCAATCATGAATATCGTCAATTTGTGAGTGCATTGATGACGGACTCGCTTTCGGTATTGGGAGAAGAAGAAATCATCACAAAATATCATCCAGATACTACTGTATGGAGGAAAGACTTCGCTTATAGTTACAGTGAACCCATGATTGAGCAATATTACTCTCATCCTGCCTTTGACACCTATCCTGTAGTGGGTGTTAGTTGGAAAGCAGCACGCTATTTCTCAGAATGGCGTTCTAATCTTTACAACGATTACCGTGCTAAGGAAGGTAAATATCGCTCTCCAAGATTCAGACTTCCTACCGAAGCAGAATGGGAATGGGCATTGCAGGGGAGTGGCCGTGCTTCGGCTAAATATCCTTGGGGAAATCCATATGTAGCCAATGGTAAAGGATGCTTCTTAGCGAACTTCAAACCACAACAGGGAAATTATGATGCCGATGGATATCCCTATACTGCACCTGCCAACGCCTACAATGCGAATGATTATGGGCTTTATAACATGGCGAAACGTAGCTGAATGGACACTCGATGCCTACGCAGATAATGCTACTATTGTCAACTGGGACGCTGAACCCCGCAGATAATGCCGACGAACCTCGTAAAATTGTTCGTGGAGGATCATGGAAAGATGTAGCCTACTTCCTCGGAAACGGGTACACGTAGTTGGGAATATGAAGACCAAAAACGCGCTTTTATCGGCTTCCGTTACTGTAGTTGATAACTTAGCTGGAGGCGTGCGCGACTTCGCGTGGGCGTAAAAAGATAACTATTAAATTTTAATCATTAGGTAGGGTGCTTGTATAGCACCCTCCTTTTTGTACTGCCTTTACTAATTATAATTATAACTAATTCTATTAACCAATTTTTGATTTAATCATGGCATCACAAAAACAAGGTAATTTTTGGACTAAAATAGTCCTACTCTTTATGCACTCGGAGCAGCCGTCGTTATCGTCGGTGCTGGGCAAAAAATACACGTCGAAGAGGTGGAGGAGAGATTTTAACAGTTGGTCTTTTGACCGAAGCAGGCATCTTTGTTTTATATGCTATTCAAAGCTTTTATTCCCTACAGGCGACGATTATGCCTGGGAAAAAGTATATCCTGAATTGATGGATGATGCCGCACCTGTTTCGCGCAAAGAAGAAAAAAAAGGAGTAGGTCTTACTGCCAATATGGATAAAATGCTCGCAGAGGCTAATATCACCCCCGAAATTTTTGGAAATTTGGGTAAAAGCTTCAAAGGCTTGACCGAAACGGTTTCTAAAATAGGCGACTTGACGGATGCTACGGTAGCTACCAATGATTACGCTAAAAACGTCAAATCTGCTTCATCAGCCATCTCTGATATGAACAAATCTTATGGGGTTGCTATCAATGCGATGTCTTCTATGGCTGATGCCACCAAAGATGCCCAGCAATACCGGGATCAATTCCAAAACATTACCAAAAATATGGGAGCTCTCAATGCCGTCTATGAATTAGAATTGCAAGACACAACCAAGCACTTGAAAGCTATGAATGCTTTCTATGGTAATCTCACCACCGCTATGGCAAATATGGCAGATGCGACCAAGGAATCTCAGCAGTTTAAGGCCGAAATGTCAAAACTGACTACCAATATTTCGTCGCTCAACAATGTATATGGCAATATGCTAACTGCCATGCGCGGATAAATCATTCAGCATTAAACATGATACAATTGAGGTAAACCGAATGGCATGTTTAATGCCAGCATAGGCAAATGAAAAGTGTTCAAATAGTAAAAAATATTAACTAACATATAAAAATGGCAGGAGGAAAAGAGACACCCCGTCAGAAGATGATTGGGATGATGTATCTGGTACTAACAGCAATGTTGGCCTTGCAAGTAAGTTCTGCGTTATTAGAAAAATTTCGATTATTGAACAACAGTATGGAACTTGCTTCTAATGCCGCTAATAATGTCAATGCAAATACCGTTGAAAGTATTCGTAAAAAAGTAGAAGATGGAGGCAATAGAGGCGACGAGGTGGCCATCATCAAGCAAGCCGAAGAAGTGAGAAAAGCCGCTAGTGCCATGGTGGCTGAAATTGAAATTAAAATAAATCACTACTGAGGCAGGTGGAGGCATTGATCCAGAAACAGGCAAAGTTAAAAACTGAAGAAGATAAAGTAGCTATCTACATGATTGGTGCTTCCAGAAATGGCAAAGCATACGACTTGAAGAATAAACTCAACGCCTTTGTTGATCAAATGAACAAAATCGGTGGGCGAAATTTCTCCTCTTTGGCTTTAGATGGGAAAGATGACCCCTTAACGCAAAAAGACCCAGAGCAAAACGGAAAAGATTTTGCCTCCCTCAACTTCGAGCAAACTCCCAGTGCCTGCGGCGTTGGCCGTTCTGAGCCAGAAACAATCGGAAATACGCCGTTATGAAGGAGAAGTCTTAGATATTAACACAGCCAAAGTAGGAGCAAAGCAGATTAAATTTGATAAAATCTTCAGCCGTGATTAGTGCCGAATCCAATGTGGTAGTGGCTGGTACGAAGTTCAAAATGTTTATGGCTGCTTCTTCCACTTCGCTCACGCCGCATGAGTTTGGGTGGCGCACCTCTTCGTGTACAAGATGGTAAAGGCATTATCGAGTTTACGGCCAAGGTGGGGCTTACGACAAAGAAGACTTGCTGCAAAATCATTGCAGGGTACTATCTCTTTTGCCACAGGTACAGGGCGAGATACAACCATTACGATGAAATACGATTATAAAGTAGCACGCCCAACCTATCAAGTGAAACAGGCACTTTGCCTCCGTTATACTTGGCTTGCAAAAACGTATTGAGCGTACAAAGCGCGGCTTTAGGGCCTTTATGGAATCCTTCTTTTGGAGGCAATGGCGCCGAATTTATCAACAATGGCAAGGGCAAGTTATCATTGTACCTAATAATAGAAACGCCCGGCCCTCAATATTAGCAATCAGGCAACTTGATGGGGACAGAAACCTTCCGCGATATCACGTGCCCCGCCCCAAATTAGAATTTTACATCAACGGGGCTTTGGTGGACGATAAACGGCCCGTAGCCGCTGGAATGGCCAGAAGTATCATGGTCAAAGCCGTGCCTGATGAAGGTTTGCCAAATTTCTCTCCCGATGATACCAACTTCCATTGTGAGGTCAAATTGTAGTTGCGATTATCGATGGAAATTTAAAGGACAGCCTGTGGTCATCAGTGGCCCAAGCGGCTCGATTGCTTCTTTGGCTGCACAAGCCTCCGCAGGTGATCGTCTCGTGGTGGAAGTTTCGGATGTAAAAAGAAGGAATTTCAAAGGGGACGTTGTAGATGCTGGACTATCAGACGAAACACGTACTATACCATTAAATTAATATTTTTGAGGTTTGGTAATGCAATTTTGTAGTTCATTTGTCCGTTAATCATTTATGTGATTTAAACCGCTAATAGCAAATGAAAAGATTAAGCAGTTTTTAGGGAGGTTTGGCTTTGTTAGCCGTGTGTATAAGCAGTAATGCCCAAGAAAAAGATACTAAGGGTATTAATCCATTGTCAGTACGTGAAATCAGCGATGCTGATATTATGATGAAACGTACACTTTGGCGGAGACTCGACTTGCGGGAAAAACAAAATCAGCCAATGTTTTCGGTTGGGAACGAAATCACTAAATACATCATGGATGCTGTAAAAGCAGGACTATTGGATGCTACGTAGATGCTGAAATGACCAAAAAAA
The DNA here is from genome assembly GCA_041392315.1 of Spirosomataceae bacterium. Taxonomy (GTDB): domain Bacteria; phylum Bacteroidota; class Bacteroidia; order Cytophagales; family Spirosomataceae; genus Runella. The sequence continues at coordinate 29,835 of JAWKMH010000016.1, forward strand.
TGACAACGGCTGATTTCAGTAAATCCCTACAAATGCCGAATCAAGGCCAAACCATGACAGAAGAAGAATTGAAAGCTGGATTTGGTAATGAAAATGCAACGAAAACAGGAGATGAGTGGGGAGATACTAAAAAACCTGCTACCAAACCTGCTGATGATGGTTGGGGATCGACACCGAAGAAAGAAACGCAACCCGTAGATGACGGCTGGGGAACACCCGTGAAGAAAAAAACGACCACTTCTAAAAACAAAAAAGGGCAGGCTATTGCTAAAGTGCCGCCAGCACCCAAAATTGATTCTACAGAAATCAAGAAAAAAATGGCCGAAGAGGCAGCTGCCGCCGCTTTGGCTGCTGCACAAGCCATGGAAGATAACCAGTGGTTTCCTAAGGATGTGGCTATTTTAGAAATGAAAGAAGATTGGATTTTCGACCGTAAACGCTCACGTTTGATGTACGATATTCAGACAATTACGATGGTACTTCCTTCTGAATTGAATCCCGGGGGTATCGAAAAGCCCATTGCCACTTTCAAGTACAAAGATTTGGATAAACTGTTCCGTAGCGACCCAAAGAAATTTATTTGGTTCAATGAATACAATACGGCACAACATAAAAACTTAGCAGATGCTTTTGATTTACGCCTATTCAATGGACGTATTATCAAAACCTACAACCCAATGGATCGGGATTTAATCACTATCTATGGTGGCGAAAAAGAAGCCCTTTGGAAATCAATCCAACTTGAAAACGAATTGATGGAATTAGAGCATGGCTTGTGGGAATACTAACAAGCACTTTAGGCTAACAAATTCTTTTTAGACATTCCAAATCCCATAAGGGTTTGGAATGTTTTTTTAAGAGGGGTATTCAGCCACCTCTCCCGTTTCTCCGGTGGGTTTTTGTTTCAAAAAATCTTTTCCAACCCTCCTGCATAAACCCTATTCCATACCCAAACAATTGTACAAAAGCTGCAACAACACTCAGAAAACCTACTATTATACTGCGTTTTTGAAAAGTAGCATCCCCAAAAATAAGCAACACATAGAGCAGCAAAAGCCAATAGAAACCATAAAAAGTATTGGATGAATCAATCCAAGGAAAGGAATACTCAAATTACTTAACCTATGCTAAATACGAAAGGAAAAGTATGTACCCATTTTAGTTCGTTGGGATAAAAACGAGCAATATTGATACGAGCACGACCAAAGAAATAATTGTAAAGCAAATGCGCCAAAATCAGTACGACATGATAAATGAATGCTTCGGAAATCAATGCTGATTGAAAGCCCAATTGTAGCGCGAGTAATGCTAAAATAATATCCTCTCATACAGCTGATTTTGACACTCTATGCGCTCCCCATACTGCCCTTGATAGTCCCATGTTGAAACTACGCGGGTGGAACGTACCCCAAATTATTTTTTTCCCTCGAATTCCACCTGTTGTAAACAAGGAGGTCATCGAATAACTAATTGCCTTTTGAATGGGGGTAATGAGGGTGGTCGGTATCGGACGCCGTATAAATCTACAAAGCGTTATTCAGATAGTTCTCTACGATTTCCAAGTAATTGGACTCAATCAGAGCATCGGAGTCAAATAAAATAAAGTAATCTCCTGTAGCTTGTTGAAAACCCGCATTACGGGCAAAGCCCTGCCCTGTGTTTTCTTGGTAGAAATAACGAATATCCAACTTTTGCTGGAAAGCACCGACCACTTTTTCACTTCTTATACGCGAACCATCTTCTACAACAATCACCTCAAAATGTTGATAGGTTTGCAAGACCAAGCAATCAAGTAGTTCTGCCAACTCATCGGGGCGATTATAAACAGGGATGATAATACTGTATTTTCGCATAAATAGTGGCAATAATTTAAGTGTGACAAGAATATAAAGAGCTGACTTACAATGAAATCCGCTAAAATCTATTAAGATTTGTCAACTTATCTGCGGCAAGTTAGTATTTTTACTACAAACCTCCGAACACCTCTTGACTCTAATGAAACCTAAGAGACAGAGCCTACGCGGATACGCCGTATTTTGAGCTGGGCGGAAGAAGATCGCCCGCGCGAAAAATTGTTACTCAAAGGCAAAGCCGCCCTCACTGATGCCGAACTTACATTGCTGTTTGATTGGTTCGGGCACGGTTGCAGGCTTTCGGCAGTAGATGTATTTATTCCAAAAGGCAGGTAACAACCTCCATGAATTGGCGAAGTTGAGTATCAAAGAACTCATGAAAATAAAGGGTATTGGCGAGGCAAAAGCCATTACGATTGTAGCCGCACTGGAATTAGGGAGAAGGCGTAAAGATAGTGAAGTGGTGCGTCGCGCCCGCATCTCATCTTCTCGCGATGCATATGAGCAAATAAAGCCCTATCTGCTGGACTTGCCACATGAGGAGTTTTGGCTGTTGCTGCTCAATCGGGCCAATGAGGTGATACGTCCTGTTCAAGTAAGCCAGGGAGGCGTATCAGGAACCGTAGCCGACCCCAAGATTATTTTTAAATTTGCTTTAGAGTACCTCGCCAGTAGTATTGTTTTAGTGCATAATCATCCTTCAGGCAATCTAAAACCCAGCGAGGCTGACAAAGACCTCACGCGCCGCCTCACGGCTGCGGGTAAATTACTCGAAATACCCATTTTAGATCACTTAATATTTACAGATGCGGGTTATTTGAGTTTTGCCGACGAAGGATTACTGTAAAAATAAGCGTGTTTTTTATAGCTTTTTGGTAATTCTGTTATTCGCTATTTCGGTACTAACGATTTTATTTGCTACTTTTGAGGAAACTTTGATAAATAGGGGATTAATTAGTCTTCAGAATTGCCGCTGAAATACTGCATTTTATCACTTCTCAACGTTGCCAAAATCGCCTACATACAAGTGCGGTCATCTGTAACTTATAAACGACAAACATGGAAAAAGAAGCACACATTCTTGAAGTAGTAAAGTATTTAAAAAGTCGTGGTTTTCAGGATATTAAAGCCAATGTAGAAGGCTATGAAACTCCGTTGGCTACTCTCTCAAGACTGATGACCAAAAAAATATATTCCTGATGTAACCGCCCGACAGTTTGCTGAAAACTCCTATTTTGAAGTAGTGCTAAAATCAGATCCTATCAATAGGACTATTTCTAAATTAAGACTGCTGAGTACCCTTGCGGCTGCCAAAAGTGGCAAACTCTTTTTGATGGCCCCTCGTGGCCACTTCAACTTCGCCAAAGACCTCATTGCTCAACATCAAATTCATGCCGAAGTAATTAAAATCGCTTAGGAGTTTCAATCATTTTAAGTGGGTAACTGACTCTGTTCATTTTATTCCAAATCCTTCATGGTGTGTACATTGTGGCGGTAGAAGAAGCGATAAATAATCGGAAAAACCAGCAAGGTGAGTACCGTAGCTGTGATTAATCCGCCAATGACTACAATGGCCAATGGTTTTTGGGTTTCTGAGCCTATGCCCGTTGAAATAGCCGCAGGTAATAAAGCCTATGGCAGCCATCAATGCCGTCATGACCACGGGGCGAATGCGTGACTTCACGCCTTCTCGAATAGCTGTATCAAGCGACATACGAGCCGATACGTTTTTGTTAAATACCGAAATCAGGATGACTCCATTCTGAATACAAATACCAAACAAAGCGATAAAACCTACACCCGCCGAAATACCAAAGTTAATACCTGTAACATGAATAGCCAATATACCTCCCATGATTGCAAACGGAACGTTGGCCAGCACTAAGCCGACATCTTTGGCATTGCCAAACATCACAAAATAAAATGATAAAAATAGCAATCAAACATATTGGAACTACCTGACCCAATTGGTTGGTGGCGCGTACTTGATTCTCGAATTCGCCCGTCCAATTGATCGAATAACCTTTCGGTAACTCCTTCACAATAGCCTCTACCTTACTTTGTGCATCGGCAATGGTGCTACCCAAATCGCGCTCCACGAACAGAAAATTTGACCCCAATAAAGCGTTTATTATTGTCACGATAGACAAAGGCAAGAGCATATTTTTCTAAGCGTAGCAATTTCTTTGAGAGGTACTTTACTCCCTTTGAGCGTAGAGTGCCATAAGCCGCAAAATATCATCTTCAGTACGGCGGTAGGTTTCTTGATAACGCAGTCTAATTTCGAACTTGCGTTCGCCTTCATAGAGAATAGAGGCCGTTTTTCCTCCAATGGCCATTTCTATCACCGCCTGTGCATCGGCAGTGCTTACACCATACAGAGCCATTTTTTGCTCGTCAAACAACACACTCATTTCGGGTTGGCCTATGTTGCGCAATATCCCTACATCTTTAACACCCGGCACATCTTTAATGGCTTCGATGACTTTATTGGCATTTTCATTGAGTAGTTCTAAATCATCTCCAAAAATCTTGACGGCATTGCTGGCATTCATTCCTGCTACAGCCTCGGCTACGTTGTCAATGATGGGTTGTGAATAGTTGTAATTAATGCCTTGAAATACCTTGAGTTTAGTATCCATTTCTTCCACCAACTCATCGGTTGTGATTTTACGTTTCCAATCTTCTTTGGGTTTAAGATTTACCTGCATCTGCACATAGTAAAACCCTGAAGGGTCAGTACCATCGTTGGAGCGGCCTGTTTGTGATAATACCATTGACCTCCTGGAAATTCCATGAGTTTTTTACGCAATACTTTGACCATTTTGACGGTTTCGTTCAATGAACTACTCATCGGCAATTTGGCTTCTACCCACAAGGCCTTCGTTGAGCTGAGGCAGAAACTCCGTTCCCAAAAAAGTAGCAGAAAACAGGGTAGTACCCAAGAAAAGCATAGAAGCCAAGATGCTTATTTTTTTGTGGCGATAGCACCATTCAAAACCTACTGATACAATGCGGTCGAAGAAATTGACAATGGGATTGTGTTTTTCGCACATTTTTGCGTAACAAAAATGAACAACACAGGTATCGAGGTAAGTGAGGGTATAGAGCAGCGCATCTAACAGCAGGAAGCCAAGCGTATAAGCCAAAGGGCTAAACATCTTCCCCTTCTACTTTCTGAAAACTGAAAATGGGAATGAGGGCTGTAATGATGATGAGTTTGGAAAAAAATACAGCTTTGCCCAATTCTCCACCTGTTTTTTTGAGTAAGCCCAACTTGGCCAGTTTATTAAACCGCTCCATACCTGTTTTATGAGCGAGGTGATCAAGTGCTACAAACATCCCTTCCACCATCACCACAGCCCTATCAATGATGATTCCAAAGTCCACAGCACCCATGGAAAGTAGATTAGCAGACATTCCTTTGAGCCGCAAACACATAAAGGCAAACAACAATGCCAATGGAATAATAATAGACACAATGACGGTGGTGCGCCAGTCGGCCATAAAAAGAAATACAATGACGGTTACAAACAAAATCCCTTCAAAGAGATTGTGCAAGACGGTTTTAGTACAGAAGGCAATGAGGTTGTCGCGGTCGTAGAAGGTTACCATCTTGACATCAGGCGGAAGAATTTTAGTGTTCAACTCTTCAATCTTCGCCTTTACTCTTGCCAGCACTTCGCTGGGGTTTTCACCTTTGCGTTGTACTACAATACCCTCTACCACATCATCGTTGTCATTGAGTCCTACTTGACCTACACGTGGTAAATTAGACTCGCTGACTTTGGCGACATTCTTGACCAATACTGGATTGTCATTGACATACTCAACGATGATATTCTCTATATCTGAAATAGAGTTGAGCAAGCCAATCCCTCGTACGACATACGCTTGGCCATTGCGTTCAATGACATCACCGCCTACATTGATATTGCTTTTGGTAACTGCCTGATAAACTTCTAAAGGAGTAATATCGTATTTGGCAAGCTGCGTAGGGTTGACCTGAATCTCATACATTTTTTCACGTCCACCAAAAGCCACTACATCGGCCACCCCTGGAACACTACGCAACTGGCGGTCAATGACCCAATTATGCAGTGTAAGCAATTCGCGGCTATCGCGATCTTTGCTTTCGAGTGTAAATCGAAAGATTTCGCCCGTGGGACCATAAGGCGGCTGAATATCAGGATTTACCCCTTCGGGTAACGACACACTACGGAGTTGATTATTAACCTGTTGGCGGGCAAAAAAGTCTTCTACATCATCTTCAAAAATAATTTTAATGATGCTTAATCCAAACATCGTAATGCTACGAACATTGGTTTTACGCTGCACGGAGTTCATCGAAACCTCTATCGGAACGGTTACAAAGCGTTCTATTTCTTCGGCACTGCGCCCACTCCATTCCGTAACGATGATGATCTGGGTATTGGTCACATCAGGAAAAGCCTCAAGGGGGGTTTTGAGATAGCTTACTACCCCTGAAACCACCAACACGGCCGTCATAAAAAAGATAAAGAAGCGGTTTTTCAATGAAAACCCGACAATCCCTCTAATAAATCTGTTCATAGCTAATCGTTCAGTGCGTCGTACACCAGCAATTGACGGCGATGACCCGTTCATTGTTTTGAAGTCCTGTTTGGATATAGGCAACATCATCATTGAGCATTTTATAGACCATTACTTCTCGCGGCTTCAATATCGGAGCGATTTTTGAAGACCATTACCCAATTTTTACTACGGTCAAAGATGACTGCACTGGCAGGAACGGCCAACATGCTCCCTCCTTCTTCAAATTTGAGCGATACAGTAGCGTGCATTTCGGGCTTGAGTTTATACTTCCGTATTATTAAGTCGAATCCTAACACGCATGGTATCTGGTTTCGGGATCGAGCACATTGTATATTTTGTCCACAGTACCACGAAAAACCTCCTCTCCATAACTAATGGTTTGGATATTAGCGACCATACCCGTTTTTACCTTCGAATATCGCTTTCATTGACATTGGCGACCTACAATTCCTCGCTGATTTGACCCACGGTAAAAATCTGTTCGGAATTGTCGGAACGAAGTTGCATACCTGGATTGACATTTTTACTGATAACAAAACCATCTATAGGGGCTTTGACCAAGTAGCTGGGGCTTTTGCCTAATCCATAAATCCGAAAAACTTCTTTGATGCGATTGAGCTCGGCTTGGGCGTTTTCCACTTCCTTTTTGGCAACAATTACTTCGCGTTGGGAGTTGAGTTTGCTTTCAAAAAGATCTTCGGCAGTTTTGAGATTTTTTTCGGCCACCAATACTTCTGACTGTGCCTGGATCATCTGCCGCTCAAAATCAGCTACTTCTCCTGACCGAATGGTGGCCAATACTTGCCCTTTTCGTACATAGTTGCCGAGTTCTACATTGACATGTTCTACATTGCCCCCTACAAGGGGATATACTTTGATGACCCGATTTTCGTCGGCCATGATTTTGCCTACAAGTGTCAATTCGCTGCGAATGGGCTGCGTGCTCACACTCGCCAATTCAATGCGCTTCATCATGGTGTCAGAAAGCATAAAGGCTTTTACTTCTTCTGCCTCAGCTTGCCCTTTCTGACAGGCCGTCATTAATCCACAGGTAATGAACAATATAAAAAAGACTTCTTTCTTCATGGTTTTATCTAAAAAAGTTCTTGTCCTACTGTAAAACTCAGTTCTTCATATGCTCCAACACGATCTGATTTTAGGCGATTCAGCTCCTTGATGCTTTCGCTGTATGTCTCGATGAGGTCAATAAATTCAAGCAAGGTGAGGTTTCGCTTTTGGAAATTTTCTACTACCCCTTTATTCAAAAGTTCAAACTGATCCGAAAACTTAGCATCCACACTCTGTACCATGTTCTCTACATAAAGCACTTTTTGGAAAGCTGCTGCTACTTCATTGACAACGGTGTTTTCTTTTTGATTTTGGATTCCTTTTTGGTATTCAATCAAAGTTTTGGCCACCTTGATATTCCCTTGGTTTTTGTTAAAAAAGGGCAAATCAGATGAGAGCGTAATACCCGTATAGTGATTTACATAGCTACCCGATTGGTCATAAGTGCCTCCTACTTTGAGATTAGGTATCGCCAGCGATTTTTGTAGGCTATAGTTGAGTTTGGCTTGTTCTGTGAGCGATGCCACCGCTTTCACATCCCCCCGATTTTGAAGTGCCAATTCTCCTAATGATTGAGCATTGTAGGTAGCCAATTGATAACGATTCAATTGGGTTTCTTCTACAACAGGAACAATTGGGCGCTCCAAATTTAGTAGAATCTTGAGTGTTTTTTGTTTTTCCTCTATCTGAAACAAAATTTCTGTTTTGTCATTGTTGAGTTGAAACAGTAAGGCTTTGAGCCGAAGTAGCTCGCGTAGCGAAACATTGTTTTTTTCATATTGGGTTTCAAAGGCCGTTACCGTACTTTGTAAGTTGTTGATTTGTAATTGATAACGATTAAGTGTGTTTTGCAAAAAATAAACATCGAAAAAATTACTTCTTAACTCAAACTTCAAAACACGCATCAAATCCATAAACTCATACTCGGTCATTTTAGCATTTTCTGTGGCCAAAGCCACTTGCTTACTACGTTTGCCTGCCGTAAGTAATACTTGCTCAATAGAGATGATTTTCTCGCCACCCCTCCCGATGTCTAATGCTCGCCTTTTGGTAGGATTATAGGCGTTCCATTCTGTAGAAAGGGTAGGATTGTCCCAAAGACGTGCTTGAATAACCGAAGCTTGAGCGGCTTCGATGCGGAAACGTTCCGACAAAAGCACTAAGTTATTTTGAAGAAAAACACTATCAACTTGACGCAAAGTAAGCTGTAACGAATCTTGTGACATACAATACAATGGCAGGAGAGAGGCTACTAACAAAAAAATCCTCATAGCTAATTCATTCACTTTTTTGCAAAAGTGCGGCTTTAGGATTAAGATGATGTTAAGCTGAAATTAAAAAGAGTTAAATTTTTGAAATAGTAGCCAACGTATATCAGTAAAGCAGTAGGGCTGAAAAAATTGAAGAGCGGTGAATGGTTGCCTAAATAAAAAATCAAAAGCTTGTTTTACACTTTTGTGATCAGAAATAATAATCGAGAAACAAGATTCAATTGAATAACTTTTTAACCTTTAAAATAATAACTCCTGTTTTATATGAAAGGGAATATTTTTACATGCCATCCTTAATTTTAAGAACTACACCAACCAAAAATGACTATTGATTAAATCTAACTACTAGTGTGGTACCACAGTTTTAGACTACCCCAAAATAAGGGTTGCTATAAAATCCTCAAGATTAAAAATAAAATAATTAATTATCTACGCCCGGCTAAAGAGGGCGGCTGAGTCATATCTAATCATGGAAAAAGGAAAATACTCTGATTAAACCATTATTTAATGATATTTTCGCTTTAATTAAAGAGTAGTCTACAAAATTTTGGTCATTGTAAAACATTATTTCAATGGATATACTTAATACGGACAGACTTACTAAATACTTTGGACTAAGCCTGCTACAGAAGATATTTCTATTCATGTGAAGCAAGGAGATATTTATGGTTTTTTAGGACTAAACGGGGCAGGTAAAACCACCCTTATAAGAATGTTATTGGGCCAGCCTGACAAGGGAAAAATTAGGCTTTTGATCAAGAACTTACTTCTCGATTCGATTTATGAATGATATTGGTTATATGGTGGAAACTCCTTACTCGTATCCTAATCTTTCAGTAAAAGAAAACCTAAAAGTGTATTATAAGTTACGTCAGCTCAATAATCCCTATTTAATTGACAATATCATTGAAAAGTTAAAATTGAATGAGTATCAACACAAAAAAGCCAATGTATTATCACTGGCAATCAACAACGTTTTGATTAGCAAAAGGCACTTATTCATCAACCTAAGTTATTGATACTTGACGAACCAATCAATGGCTTAGACCCCGAAGGAATCGTAGAAGTGAGAGAATTACTTAAAGAACTTGCTCAGAATGGTTCAACCATTTTTTTATCCAGTCATATTCTTGGAGAAATTCTAAAATAGCTCATCGCATAGGAATTATTCATCAAGGTAAATTGGTAAAAGAATTAACTTTCAACAACTTGCCAACGAGCTTATTAAAAAAAAATCATTGTTCATACCTCTGATAATCATTTTGGGCCGTTCAATATCATTGGGTATGAACCATAATGCGATATTGACAGAGCAAAACAGCATAGAAATAACGAATAAAGAAGCCATAGAATATCCAGAATATATTTCAAAGTTTTTGGTAGAACAAGGACTTCCACCTCAACAAGTGTATCTATTTACCGAAGATTTGGAGATGTATTTTCTAAGAACTATTAAACACAATTAGGAATGTACCAACAACTACGGGCATTAGAAGCTGAATTTTTAAAAAATAAATATTCAGATATTCTTTGGGTTACTTTTATTGCATTTGGACTGGCTCCCCTTATGGGCGGGACATTTATACTGATTATACAAGACCCCGAAGCTATGGCAAAAGCTGGGGGGCTTGCTGCTAAAGCAAAAGCCATGAATTTTGAAGCTAATTGGCCATCATATCTTAGTCTTTTAACACAGGCGGTAGGGGTAGGGGGCATCATGGTTTTTGGGTTTGTAATCAGCTGGATTTTCGGACGAGAATATTCGGACGGAACAGCTAAAGACTTACTAGCTCTTCCCACTTCTAGAACAAAAATTTTGAATGCCAAATTCACTATCTATCTTATTTGGTGTTTAGCACTTGTACTTTCTAATCTGTTCATTGCTCTGTTCATTGGAGCATTTCTCAAACTGCCAGCACCAGACACAGCTGTAATTTTAGCCAATCTGACGGATTATTTTATCACTACTTTTTTGACGGTCGCAATCGGATTCCCCATTGCCTTTTTTGCTATCTGGGGAAAAGGCTATCTTGCTCCTTTAGGTTTTGTCGCAATGGCAGTGGTTTTTGCCCAAGTAATGGCAGCTACTGGATATGGTGCATATTTCCCATGGTCAATTCCTGGACTTTACAGTGGAGCGGGTGGAGAATACAAAAAACTACTTGGCAATGGCAGTTATGCCATTTTATTACTAATAGGGATAGCAGGCTACTTAATGACAGTACTTTATTGGAAAAACGCAGACCAAACAAAATAACAACTCTTCATACCTATTATTCAGGATACCACAATGGTTTACATCACCCAACTTATTTATATACTCGATGGTCAAGAAATTACTTTTCATGAGTTTGAAAAAGTAGCCATCCCCATTATTTCAAAATATAATGGTAAGCTTTTGCTTAGATACAGACCTATCAAAGAATCAATGATTGAGCAAGTCATAGAAACACCCTACGAAATACATTTGGTAGAGTTTAACACAGACGATGATTTTGCTAATTTTATGAAAGATGAAACCAGAAAACAGTTCCTTTATTTAAAAGAGCAATCTATAAAAAATGTGTGGCTCATTAAAGGCGAAAAGCTATAAAGTCAAATACTACTCAAAAGAGTCAGGTTATTGATTAGCACATTGCAATTACTATTTTTGTAGATACCTACTCATTTATGACAAATCTCAGGCAGATTTAATCTTTGAAGACCATTAAAATGTATTAATGATTTTTTAACATGAAGTTATTAGAGAGATAGATAGAGCTAATGATGCTTTAGGGTACTTTAATAATTTACTTCACTGAGAACAGCACTCTCGACTAAATCTGCCTTTATAGTTGAGATCTTACCGACGTGGGAAGTGGAGTTATCGTGCCAAAAAACGATAAAGAATAATGTATTGAGATGAACTCGTATCGGTATTTTTATCTCAATACATCCACAAAAAGGGTATTTCCTTCACTTCTTTTCGGCTGTAAGTGTGGCCATTAATGGCCATCTTGAACGTCACTGTTTCAAATGCCTCCGCAAAATTATCTTGAAAAGAAGGAGCCGTTGGCCTGTTTTTGGATTTCTCCACACTTGTAGCCACGGTTGATTATATTTAAAAGCCCTCGCAAACTACCCGTGTCGTTTTTCCAAATGGCTTTGGTCGCTTTTGTATTTTCTCGTTGGTACTCAAATTCGTAGCTTTCGTGTACTCTCGATTGCCATCCAGTAGGCTTTCGGTATTGGGCAAAAAGCTGATGTGCCTGCACCATCGCGGCCACACCAAGGGCATCTTTGCCCATATAATCTTGTTGGAGTGAAGGGCAGGCGGGGGTATCTTTCCCTTTGGTATTCATAGATAAAAAAGCCACCGGTATTTTGCGACACACAAGACAATTTCCCATTGATAGTGGCATATTGGAGGGTTTGATAGGGCTTGTAAGACTGCCCAAAGAGCCAATAATTGGTATAAAAAACCCGTGGATTGCAAAGGTGGACAAACACAGCGTCGCGTACCAAATTCATGGGGTACATCACGCGTTGTCGAGCTGGCGTACATAGCCTTATGTGTACCTCGGCCAATCCTAAAACGCCTTGTAGACTACGTCGAGCATCTTGAGGCTTGTCTTCATATGGCCAAATAAAATTCAATAGTTTGACACGGGGCGGTGCAGTAAGCGATTTGATATTGAGCATATCCAAGGTACGTAAATACCAATTGATAGGTGCTTTCCATATGTTAGCGGGTTCATTTTGACTATCGTTGGTATTGACTGTAGTACTGGTATAGCCAAACCTACACACGTAGAAGGTGCTTGGATATTTTGGATGTTTTTGGGAGCTTCATGGACACGTAAATAATCAATGTTTTTTTTTTTTTATTGGCACTCCAGCCATCATTGGCGTAGTTTATTTGTTGGAAGTTTTTGCCCTGAAAATCGAAGGTAAGAGGTTCTCCTATCCACGAATAAAACAGTTTGCCATGTCGCTGATAGATTTTTTCGGAGAGTTGGTACATGGTTTTTCTAAAATTGGGGTCGGCCATATCCCAGTGCCATGCTTCTTTGGCTGCACCTGGTTCAAAATCAACTGAAAAGCGATCAGCATTTACATTGTTGGCGAGCCAATCGGCGGCTTGGTCGAGCTGCCGATTATCAAACCGTGTAATTCCCTGCCCATGTTTAGGTTTAATATGCTTTATCATGGCATCTACTTCTCCTGAGTAGAGAAGCCTAAACTTACTTGAATGGGTGTCCAGCTTACTTTTTTTAGGTTCTTGAGCAGGTTCATCCAAAGGCAGAGATTCGGAGCCGTATTTTTGTAAGTAGGCAAGGCAAACGCGGTGTGTTTAGTTTAAAAATACTAATGTCGCCTATAGCCTCGTTGTGTGGCCAAAGGGGTTGGGTATAAGCCAATGGAGGCAGTAATGGGTTCAATGAGTCCCTCAACGTAAATATTACTTCGGCCACAGCGGCATATTTGGTTTGACCTGTAGCTACATTGAAAGCGGAGGTAAGCCAGCTCTCAGAATTGACATTCGAGACCTCGGTCAGGTACTTAACGAGGTGTATCCAACGGTTGGGTAAGATTGGTTTTTGGGTCAATTGCCTCGCATCGGTGGGGTTTACCGTTCCGTTGAGGGTATAATAAGCCGTTCGCCCTTGTTCGTTTTTGGCATCGTCCATCAAATAGAGTTGATTATCCGAACGACGTTCAAGGCGTAGCTGGATTTGCTGGTCTTCGTAGCGATCGTGACTGAAGTGACCAAAATAAACAATGGTGGCTTTGGCTTGGGGTAGCGCTTTAGGGGAGTAATAGTATGTGTGGGGTTGCTTTTGACCTAAAAAGTACTCATTCCCCACGATACATGCTATCATTACTCCAAGTAAAACCCTATTTTTGTCAGCTTTTTTCACGAGATTATCTCTTTCAAATTCTCCAAATAACGCTTTACAGTTTCTAATTGCTCTATAGTACGATTAATTTGGGTACGTTGACTCCGACCCGTTTCGATGATTTTTTTTGCTGCCGATAGTTTGTGCTTTTTATGCTCTACCAAATACACTATTTCGTCTAATAACTCTATATCGGCAAGGGTATAATGCGGTCGCAATGTTACGCTTTCGAGGCTTGAGCATTGGAAATACCTTTTCCCAATAGCGCAACTTTGACGCTTCAAACCCATAGCGAGCCGCTACTTCATTGATGTTATAATAGACTTTGTGGGCATCAGTATTCATACAAAACTCCATTTTTAATTGCTACCATAATATTAAGATAAGCCACCAATCGCTCGTAGTTGTTACATTCGTCTTCATTGGCAAATTTGTTTAAATAGCCCCTATACAATTCTTCTACTTTTGAGTATTGAGGGTTATGATTGAGCTTGGCTGCAATCAACCCTTTATAACAACGATGTGCCTGATTGTAAAGGTATTTGGAAGCTTTGTGCGGTTGGGTATTGAGTAGTCGGTCAATATCACCAAGTTGGTAACCCCATTTAAAAAGCCCAAGCCCTGAGAGGTCATAAAATCTTTGATAGACTCGCAGGTAGCTGCCAAATCATCGTCGTTTTGGATTTTGTAACGAAAGTATTTTACATCATTATAATTGCCCGTTGAGATAATCAAGGTATTGGCATCTGGACGAAAATCTATGGAATTGGCCTCCCAAAATTGTTGGGCAGTGTCAACCTGATTTGGTCATTTCGGCATCCTATGTGTACCTCTACCCATGCATCTCTTTCTTTTTCATATTCCGAACAGCAGCGAACAGAAAATAACATTGATGAAGCCTGTGGATGTATTTTTTCGGAATTGTTTTTTATCCATCAATAAACGAAATCCTTCCTGGCTCAAAAAAAAAAAAATCGTAGAGTGCGTAGTAAAGTTTGGCTTCTGTAGTCTTGATATTCATAATATAAGCTAATTACGGCAACTATTTTCGATAGTGACAAGTTTACAACATAGAAACTACAACGCAAAATCTTTGACACCAGATGAGTCGTGTTTTCCAAGTGAAACTATTTTTTTTCGGGGTATTGCTATTCATATCGCTGGGAGGGTATGGCCAAAATATATTGACCCAAACAGTGAGAGGAAAGGTACTTGATGCCGACAACAACCAACCCTTGGTGGGGGCGACGGTCATGGTCTCGGAGAATATAAGTTGTGTGACAGATACCAATGGCGTATTTAGATTGGAGGCATTGCCTATCGGAAGATACACCTTTCGTATAGCTCAAATAGGTTATGAAACCCTTCTTTTGCCAGAGTTATTGGTAGAGGCGGGTAAAGAAAAAATAATAACTATCACACTCAAAGAATCAGCGAAGCAATTGGCCGAAACGGTGATTCGAGCAGCCAGGTCTATCTTACAGCGTTCAGAGTATTACCATAGAGCAAACGCTGCGTTTTGCAGCTACTTTTTTTGACCCAGTTTCGCTTGGCTACCTCTTTCCCAGGCGTAGTAGCCGCCAACGACCGCCAACGGACTCGTGATTCGGGGCAACGCCCCCGCGGTACGCAGTGGCGGCTTGAGGGCGTAGAAATTGTCAATCCCAATCACTCAGCAACAAAGATTTAGCGACCGCCCTACCCAAACGGGAGGCGGCACCAACATCTTGAGTGCACAACTTATGGAACGCGCCGATTTCTTGACCGCCATTCCCTGCCCAATATGGCAATGTACTGGGCGGTGTCAGTCATGGATGTACATCTCCGCAAAGGCAATGACCAACAACATGAGTTTACAGGGCAAGCGGGACTTATTGGCATAGACTTAGCCGCCGAAGGACCCATTTCCCGTAAAAATAAATCCTCTTATTTAGTCAATTATCGTTATTCTTTTACAGGTTTATTGGGCGCAATGGGTGTCAAGTTTGGAGGGGAAGATATCCGTTTTCAAGACCTTTCTTTCAATTTATCCTTCCCCACGCGCTACGCGGGTCATTTTACGGTATTTGGAATGGCAGGGGCGAGTAGTAATGTTTTTCAGGCAGAACGAGATACCAGCCTTTGGATTTTTCAAAAAGATGGATTTGATATTGAATTTAAAAACAAAATGGGCGCAATAGGGCTAACCCACGCAGTTAATTTGACTCGAAACACAACTTGGAAAACCGTTGTGGCAGCATCAGCCCTCGAAACAAGCCGTGAAGGATTTGTACTATCCAAACTGAACTTTAGTCGAAATCTAACCCAATTAGATGCTTTTCAAAAGACGCGCTATTCGTTGGCTTCTTCGCTTACCCACAAACTCAACGCCAACTGGCAGTTCCAAGAAGGACTGAATCTAACTTACCAAAAAGACTCTGTTCAGATCAATAACCAAAGTATAGCCAAAGGCACACTGAACGGTACAATCATACAACCCTATTTCACCGTATTGGGCCGCCTTGCACCTCGTTTTTCTATACAGGCAGGGGTACATTATCTCGCCTACTCGCTCAACAATACCACGTCGTTGGAACCCCGTGTTTCTTTTCGATACACTGCCACCCAACACGATGCTTTTACACTTTCTTATGGCTTGCACAGTCAATTGCAACTGCCCCAAACCTACTTGTCGTTGCGTAACTCCGATACACGCTTCAATGCTTTCCCAAATGTATTTTTGGGTTTTACCAAAGCCCAACATTGGGTGGTAGGTTTTGAACATAGTTTTGCCAACATCAAACAAGCATCGCTCAAAATAGAAGCCTACCATCAATCCCTGTTCAATGTGCCGATTGCTAAAAACAATGCGTCGCCCAATGATCCTTCTATCTTAGCTTTCTCGGCGCTCAACCTCATTGAAGGCTTCACCGATGCCGAGCTGGTCAATGGTGGTACAGGCCAAAATGTAGGGATAGAAGCCACCTATCAACAGTTTTTAAGGAATAATTTCTATATGCTTATCACGGGCTCTTTATACAACTCTACCTATAAAGGCAAAGACGGCATCGAGCGCAGTACACGTTTCAACGGCAACCATACCTTTAGTTTTGCGGGGGGGAAGGAGTTTCACCGTCGGCCCAATCGTACTTTTGGTCTCAACCTACGTTTGCTGTGGTTGGGGGGCTACCGCGACTCGCCCATCGATTTGGAGGCATCGCAGCGTGCGGGGCGGACGATTTACGAAGCCAACGCGCTTTATACCCTCAAAATGAAAGATTATTTCCGTCCTGATGTGCGTATTTTTTGGAAGCGAAACAAAGCGCACTACACCCGAACATGGTCTATTGACATCCAAAATCTAACCAGTACTCAAAACGAAGCTTTTAGCTATTACGACACTCAAAAACGCCAAGTCGTGCAGCAGTATCAGTTAGGCATAATCCCTGTAGTGAATTATCGAGTAGAGTTTTAAATAAAAACGCTGACAGGGTTTTGAACTCTGTCAACGTTGCGTACTCAATTACTTTATTTTTTTTACTATATCCCTAAAGCCTTCAAAGTTTCGGTTACTTTGGCAGCGGCTTCTTTGAATTCGGTGGCTGAGGTCACTTGCAAGCCCGATTCATTAATGATACGTGCGCCTTCTTCGGCATTGGTGCCTTGCAAACGAACAATGATAGGCACAGGAATATCGCCGATGGCTTTGTAGGCTTCTACGATTCCTGTAGCTACGCGGTCGCAACGGACGATACCACCAAAAATATTAATTAATATGGCCTTTACGTTGGGGTCTTTCAAGATAATCCTAAAGCCTGCCTCTACGGTTTTGGCATTGGCACCACCGCCTACGTCGAGGAAGTTGGCAGGCTCGCCACCCGACAGCTTAATGAGATCCATTGTTCCCATGGCCAAGCCAGCGCCGTTCACCATACAACCTACGTTGCCGTCGAGTTTCACGTAGTTGAGGTTGTTTTCACCAGCTTCTACTTCGAGGGGGTCTTCTTCGTTGGTGTCGCGCATGAGGGCGAGGTCAGCGTGGCGAATGAGGGCGTTATCGTCTAAATCCACTTTAGCATCAACCGCCATTATTTTGTCATCAGAGGTTTTCAACACGGGGTTGATTTCAAACATAGAAGCATCTGACTCCCAATAAGCGGTATAAAGTGATGTAATAAACTTCACCATTTCCTTGAAGGCATTGCCCGACAAGCCAAAGGCAAAGGCAATCTTACGTGCTTGAAAACCTTGCAAGCCTACCCGTGGATCAATCCACTCTTTGATGATTTTTTCGGGGGTATGTTCTGCTACTTCCTCAATATCCATTCCGCCTTCTGTACTTGCCATGATGACAGGGCAGCCTTTGGCACGATCTAAAAGAATCGAGATGTAGTATTCTTTGGGTTCGAAGTGCCTGGATAGTAGGCATCTTCGGCCAAAAATATTTTGTTTACTTTTTGCCTTCGGGCCTGTTTGGTGGGTTACCAATACATGGCCAAGAAGGTTAGTAGCTACTTCGCGTACTTGGTCGGGCGATTTGACTACTTGTACGCCGCGTTGCTCACTATTCACAATTTTGCCTTTGCCACGCCCACCCGCATGGATTTGCGATTTGACAACGACAAACTTAGAACCCGTACGTTCTGCAATGCTACGGTAGGCTTCTACGGCACGCTCGGGGTATCTACTACGATGCCATCTTGGATACGGACACCATATTTTTTGAGTATTTCTTTGCCTTGGTACTCGTGAATATTCATCTGTGTGTTTGGGTGAGTTTGGTAAAATTTGATTTTGACGTGCCAAATTACGGAAAAGTTTTAATTGGATTGACGAATTGGTACGCATAACCTCCTTTTTATTGTTATCTTTTTCAAAAAAAGATAGCTTTGCACAAAACATACAATCATTTTATCTTTTTATATGGCTTCTTTCAAAATAACTGGTGGGCGTTCAATGAAAGGCGAAATCACGCCTCAAGGTGCTAAAAACGAAGCATTACAAATATTGTGTGCGGTATTGCTGACCAAAGACCCTGTTACGATTCATAACATTCCCAATATTAGAGATGTTAATCAACTCATTGACTTATTGGGTGATTTGGGCGTAAAGCGTACTCGCTTGAGCGATAGCTCCATCCGATTTGAGGCCTCGGACGTGCATCTTGAGTTTATGGAAACCGATATGTATCGCCAAAAGGCAGCGGCTCTGCGTGGTTCGGTGATGCTGCTTGGGCCGATGTTGGCGCGATTTAAAAAAGGACGTATTCCTCGTCCAGGAGGTGATAAAATAGGCCGCCGTCGCTTAGATACGCACTTTTTGGGGTTTGAACGCCTCGGAGCTAAGTTTGACTATGACCCCAACGATGGAGGTTTTTATCAGGTAGATGCCAGTGCACTACAAGGTACTTATATGCTGCTCGACGAAGCCTCGGTAACCGGCACCGCCAACATTCTGATGGCAGCAGTAATGGCCGAAGGTATCACCACTATCTATAATGCTGCTTGTGAGCCTTATCTCCAGCAGCTTTGCAAAATGCTGAACCGCATGGGGGCTAAAATCGGTGGCGTGGGCTCTAATTTACTGACCATCGAGGGAGTTTCAGAACTCAGCGGAACAGAGCATTCGATGCTGCCCGATATGATTGAGATTGGGTCGTTTATTGGCATGGCTGCCATGACCCAAAGCGAGATTACCATCAAAAATTGCTCCATTCCTGATTTGGGTGTTATTCCTGGCGTTTTTCAAAAATTGGGAATTCAAATGGAGTTTCGGGGCGACGATATCTTTGTGCCTGCCCAAGACCGCTATGAGGTAGAGTCGTTTATAGATGGCTCAATGCTCGTGGTGGCAGATGCCCCTTGGCCTGGGTTTACACCCGATTTGTTGAGTATTGTCCTCGTTACGGCCATCCAAGCCAAAGGCACGGTGCTGATTCATCAAAAGATGTTTGAGAGCCGTTTGTTTTTTGTGGATAAACTCATCGAGATGGGCGCGCAAATTATCCTCTGCGACCCCCACCGCGCTACAGTGGTAGGTATCAATCGTGCCACGCAGCTACGCGGTATTCGTATGACTTCACCCGACATCCGAGCAGGGGTATCGTTGCTCATTGCAGCTATGAGTGCCAATGGGGTGAGTATTATTGATAATATCGAGCAAATAGACCGTGGTTATCAAAACATCGATACCCGCCTCAATGCCATAGGGGCTGAGATTGTGCGGCTGTAAAAAGTTATAGATATTTTTTTGCCATGCTGACGATAGGAAGCATCTAATTCCTACACGGTTTTAGCTTCTTGCTGCCGTCAGAATGGCAAAGTTGGGTTTTTGGGTTTGGGAAGTGATTGAATTATAAACCAGTACCAAAACAAAAATACATTTCATTATTCGACCCCGTCGGGGTCGCGTATTTGTAGCGAATTGTTGACCTCTATTAACATTTGACCCTAACGGGGTCAAACCGAAATAATATAAACTAAATTAGCTCAACTACTTATAATTCAGTAGTATTGCAGTTTTATCATTGACTCCTACAATGATACTCTTCCCCTTTGTGGTTGTGATTTCCTTCATGGCTTTTACATCTCCTCTTAGGGTAAGCCCACTTTTAAATTGAGGTAAATAATCAAAAGAGCCTTTGCCATTGCCTAATAGTACCACCCCATGATTGGCGTTGTATCTCCCAAATTTGATGCGAGTCCAAGAATTATTTCCGCCTAATAGCATATCCATTTTGCCATCTTTGTTAAAATCATCAGCTATAATGGCATAGACAGGGGAAGTTTGTGCTTCTAAAGGCAAGGGGTGAGCTATAAATTCTTTACCATGGTTATTTTCTAAATAAAGCGTTTGCATTTCTTCGGCTTTCAAAATAGAGGCATCTTTCAGTTGGCCAGCATTAAAAATATCGTCAATGGTAGCAGTGGAGTATGATTTATAATCCACAAATTTTTTCTTGATGGATGGTACCGACTGGCCAAATCATCTCTTGAAGCCATGGGGTAAGATTGCCCCTCTATGTAATAACACAGCACAGGCACTACACTGCCACTATTGTCAAAATCTTTGGCATAGAGCGTCATGGGTTCTTTGTCTGTAACTTTAAATTGGCTATTGAGGCCGTTGTTGCCTATGATGAGGTCTTGGTCGCCGTCGTTGTCCATGTCTCTGGCAATGAGGGTATTCCACCAACCTGTATTCGGGAACTTAATGTAATCATTAGAGGCATCTTTGAACTTCCCCTTTGTATTGACAAAAACCTTTATAGGCATAAACTCTCCAACAATAATTAAGTCTTGGAATTTATCATTATTGACATCCAACCAAAGTGCATCCGTAACCATTCCAACTTGGGCAATGTCGGGACAAATCTCTTTTGTTTTATTCGTAAAAACCCCTTTTCCATTGTTTTCGAGGAGGTAGCTTTCGGGTGCATTAGGGTATTTTCCTGGAACGACCCTAGCACCTACAAACAAGTCAATATCGCCATCTTGGTCTATATCTGCAGCTTTCACTACACCTTTGCTGCTTAGTAGGGGGGGCAGTACCGCAGTGTTTTTTGTAAAATTGCCTTTGCCATCATTCATGTAAAGCCTATCTTGTAAACTGGCGCTGTTTTCAGGGAATTCATATGAACCCGAGGCTACATACAGATCAAGATCGCCATCGGAGTCGGCATCAAAGAAACAGGCAGAGGCATCTTCGCACAAGGCATCTTTTGAGAAATCGGGGTTGTTTTTCAAGACAAAATTACCTGTTTGATTTTGTAGATAAATTTGAGATGGTGTACCTTTTGCCCCTCCCATAAAAAAATCTTGCAGCCCATCTTTATTGACATCTGCTACCTCGATGCAAGGACCTTGGCGGCTGAGAAAGTTGGGTAATAACGACTGAATAGCAAAATCATTGGATTGGCTTTCCTGATGAATAACCCCGTCTATGGTTTGCTGAGTAAATAAAGTGGGAGGTAGTTGCTGATAGATGAAAGTGTGGGTAGCCTCCGAAATATTGAGCTTTAAAGTTTGATTGGACTTGATTTTAGTCAATTTTTGGTATTTGTCATTGGGCCAAATCACAAGCACTGAGTCTATGAGGGTATTATTCCCTAAGCCAAAGTTCAGGATAGGATCAACCGATGACTGAAACCCACGCACAGGAGACTGCTCTTGATAGTAAAGTTGTCCGTTGGTATATATTTTTATTTTTGTACCTATGCCCCTCGGATTTGTAAGTTGGCCTTGAAGATGGAGTCTTAGGTAGTTGTTTTTGGTTTTCTTTTCGGCATTGTTACGGTAAATACTGGCAAAGTCGTTGGCATTGTTCACAATCAAATCAAGGTCGCCATCATTGTCTAAATCGGCATAGGCTGCCCCACCCGAAACGCCGACTTTATCTAAGCCCCACTCGGCTATTTTTTTTGTAAAAGTGCCGTTTCCGTTGTTTTTAAAGATATAATTGGCCAACTGATTGGTAGGCATTTTTCTGATGTATTCTGGGATACCATCTACTTCTTCTTTGGCCATATTTTTGATGACCCTATCCACCGAATATTTCAAGAAATCCATTTCGGTATAATCTTTTACATAGCCATTGCTCACAAAAAGGTCTTTGTGGCCGTCCAAGTCAAAATCGCTAAAAAGGGCTGCCCAACTCCAATCAGTATTTGATACACCAGCCAGTTGACCTACTTCCGAAAAAGTACCGTCACCGTTGTTTTTTTGAAGCATGTTTCTGCTGTATTGATAATAAAAACCTTTGTTGAAGAGCAGTTGAAATTTATCAAAGTTTTCGGCCCCGCTGTGCATTTTGATGGCCGTATTGTCTTCGGGCATCATGTCGAGGGTTATCAAATCGAGCAGGCCGTCATTGTTGTAGTCGGCGGCATCGCTCCCCATCGAATACAACGAAATATTATCAAAGGCGTTGGCCAATTCTTCCGAGAATGTGCCATTTTTATTGTTGATGAAAAAATAATCAGGTTCGTTGAAGTCGTTAGAAACCGCAATATCAGGCCAGCCATCATCGTTGAAGTCAGCTACGGCTACGCTTAAACCAAAAGACAACACATTGGACTTTATGCCAGCACTTTGACTTACTTCTGTATAATGCCCTTTATCATTTCTGTAGAGTTTGCTCGCATAATCGGGGTTACTTTCATTTCTCAATTCGGGATTGTCTTGAACTCCCGCTGTATATTTTTGGACAGAGTGATTGATAATGAAACAATCTAAGTCGCCATCTTTGTCATAATCTAAAAAAGAGGCTTGTGTGGAGTAACCATTGTCAGCCAAGCCATATTCATCGGCTTTTTCGGTGAACTTTAGGTTGCCTTCATTGATAAACAACAGGTTTTTTCTACGGTCGGGGTTGATGTCGGCACTGCGGCAAATATAGATGTCTAATTTGCCATCGCCATTTACATCTTCCATGGTTGCACCTGTACACCACCCTTGTTGGTCGGCTATGCCTGTCGTTTTGGTTATATCTTCAAATTGAAAATTGCCCTTGTTAAGGAACAAGCGATTTCTAACCATATTTCCTGTAAACAGCACATCTTGCAGGCCATCGTTATTTATATCTCCAATGGACACGCCGCCCCCATTATAAAAATAGATGTAGTTGGCTACATTGAGTGGGCCGTCTTCAAAAAAGGTATTTTTAAAGTTGATGCCAGATGCTGACTCATCCATCAGCGTAAATAGTTTATCCTCCTGAGAGCAGCCCCAAAGAAGAGTGATGGAATAGATACACAGGAGAGACTTGATGATGTTGCGCATGGTCAGTAAAAAAAGATTCCGCTATCAATATATCATAGCGGAATCAGATTTATTCTACTTTTTTTAGATTTATTTATAATTAGTTCTTATCCCACCAAAGCGGCGTAGTAACCTTGTCGCCTCCCGAACCCAGCAAAGGTACTGCGGCATTGACAGCAGCAGCGTTGTTTTGCGTCTCAGATAGCAAGAAAGGAATTCTTCTGATCCACTTTACTTTAGGGTCTGGAATGTCTGGATTTTCTGAATTAGCCACAGGATACAGGATGAAAGTTCGACTTCTGCGGTAATCTGCCCAGGCTTCTGTGCCATCAGGATAAATAGCCAACCATTTCTGAATAGCAATTTGTTCTCTCTGTGTGGCTACATCAGAAGCGAACTTAACGGGGGCTTTGGAAACAGCGGGTGATTTTAGGAAATCTTCGGGTGCCACTGGAACATCAGAGCTATTGATATAGGCTGTAATCTTGGCTGCATCTGTAATGCCCCATTGTAGCATGGATTGTTTGATACCTGCTTCGTAGAGGTCTTTGGCTGTTCCGTTCATATTCCAACCCAACAAGGCCCCTTCGGCTCTTAGAAAATAGGCTTCGGCCACCGACATGATGTTTTGGGGGGTTTGCAAGTAGCTATCGCTACCGCCAAACGAGGGTGACGACCAACGTTTGCCTGGTTTGGCATTGGAGGTAGCCAAATTAGGCGTTTCTGTCAGTTGTGTCGCTGTAAGGCCATTTCTCAGACCGTCGTATTGGCCTGTGCCGTTGGGATTGTCTTTGGTAGAGTTATTAGGTAGAAAATACTCGGACATACGTGGGTCTTTGTAACCTTTTAAGACCGACTCCATCGAAGCACTCATCCTAAATTCATTCCAGTCAGACATGATAGAAAGCCCATTGCTATCATTGCCTTTCAGACTTTTTTGGATAAGCGCGTCATCTGCGGGACTATCTGTAAACACGCCCCCTGCTACTGCTGCCTCTGCTTCAGCTTTTGCCCTTGCGGGGTCAACTTTGAAATTCTCAAAGCGAGTCTTAACCGAAGGCTGTTGGTAAACTTCAGCCATTTACTCACATCGCCACCATAAATCAAGTCATAACTCCCGTAGGGTTTTTCGCTGGTTTTTGTTTTGAGTACGTTGGCTGCAGCGGTAAGTTTCTTAAAGAAATCGTCATAAATCTTATCTTGTGGGTCATAAGCTACCGAATTGCCTGGTGTGCCTGCATTGAAATACGGAATAGGGCCCCAATAATCGGTTACTCTATGGAATCCCAAGACCCATACTACGTCTGCAATGGCTGCCTCTGCCGAACCTGCCGCCGCCGCATTTTTGATTGATAAGAGTTGGGGCACCATATCTGAATAGATGGGGTTGAACGCCGCGCCTACCCAGTCCATTCTGATATTGAGTCTATCTGATGGGAAATAAGTAGCCGTACAAGCAAAGTATTGGGCGTATTGGTCGGCAAAGAGGTTTTGAGCCACTTGATAGTTCCAAATATTGGGTACTGCCGAGGCTTCAGCTTTTGAAAACAAAAAGGGAAGCTCTGCTGATCCTACAGTAGCAACGGTGTTTCTATCCGTATTGATTTCGGGGAAATCCTTTGTGCAAGAATACAGAAAAACCAAACTACCTATAATGCAAATATTGACTGCTTTTAATAAATTAATTC
Organism: Spirosomataceae bacterium; assembly: GCA_041392315.1. Taxonomy (GTDB): domain Bacteria; phylum Bacteroidota; class Bacteroidia; order Cytophagales; family Spirosomataceae; genus Runella. The sequence continues at coordinate 54,907 of JAWKMH010000016.1, forward strand.
GTTTCATATTAAATGGATTTTAAGTGAATGTCAGAAAGAAACTTGTAAATTCAAACCAAGGGTTCTTGTCGCAGGCATGGTGCCGTATTCTACCCCTTGGAAGTTACCACTTCCCAAACTCATGTCGGGGTCAAACCACATTTTACGTTTTCCTATGCCAGGGATATCCATTTTTGAACTTCCTCTGTAGAGCCACATCAAGTTGCGGGCTACCAGCATTAGCCGTGCAGATTTGACTGCGCCGCCGCTTTTGATGGGGAGGCTATATCCAAAACTTAGCTCACGCACCCTGAAATTAGTAGCATCGTAAGCAAAAAACTCACCCGCGCCATATCTTTTACCCGACGCTATTTGCCAAAAATCTTGAGCTGTAATGGTCTTTGAGTTGGCTTCTCCTTTGTCATTAACTCCGCCAAGGTTCCAGCCTCCTTCACGATTAAGGGCCGTTACTTCTGGAATACCACTAAAGGCCAAGTTCATTTCGGTGCCAGAAACGACCGTACCGCCCACGCGCCCATCTACGAGCAATCGCAACGAAAACGCTTTATAGTTGAAGGAGTTAGTTAAGCCTAAAGTAGCTCTTGGGTTGAAGTTGCCGATGGCTTCTTGTGCTTGGGTCAATACGGGTTTGCCATTGCTATCTACAATGCGCTGTCCATTGGCGTTGGTTTTCCATTTAAAGGCCAGCAAATCACCGTAGGACTTTCCTTCTTCTATGACTGGCGTGGCAGATCTACCAAACCCTCCCCCCAAATAGAATATCTTGACATCTTCCGAGAGTTCTACGACTTTATTGCGATTCAATGCAAAGTTGAAGGTCATATCCCATTTCAACTCTCTTTGAGATAACGGTTGGCCTGTTAAAACAAACTCAAATCCTTGGTTTTGGATATTTCCTGCATTGATGTATTTTCTGACAAAACCCGTGGCAACAGGCAAGCTGACTTGCAGTAGTTGGTTGAATGAGTTGCTTTTGTAGAAAGTGGCTGTAAAACCAATTCTATTGTTGAGGAATCGGGCATCTATGCCCAGTTCCAAATTCTTAACAATCTCTGGTTTCAAACCTGGTAGTGGCAATGTCGAGCTGATTTGTAAAACCGTTGCCAGCACCCTGCCCCATAGTTATAAACCGATTTTAATAGGCCAAATCGGCCACCATTCCCTACCTGTGCATAGTTAAGACTTCCTTTCAGAAAAGTAATACTTTCGGGCAGTTTTACTAAATCTGAGAATACGGTTGAAATACCTGCCGATGGATATAAGAAAGAATGAGGTGCGGGGAGCCTTGAATCCCAGTCGTTTCGTAAACTTAAATCCAAAAAGATAGCGTCTTTGAATGAAAAATTGGTTTGACCAAAAACGGACTGTGTTTGTACTTGCGTAAAGCCTGAAGAGATGGCAGGGGTCGACGCAAAGTTCATACTAAACTTATTGGTTACATTCAGCCCATTGGCCGATAGATTGGTGGCATCATACTGACTATCTTGATAAATAGCCCCAACCCGATAGTTTACTTTTAGCTGCTCCGAAATAGAATTATTTCCTTCCAGCATCATGTCAAACCATTTTTCAGTAACGTTGATGTTGCTGTTTTGAAAATCTCCGCCCGTTCTTGAGTATAAAATAGTGCCCTGATAGATAGAGGTTTCGCCTTTGTCTATGGTCTTATCCAAATTGGCTTTGCCCGATAGCGTCAGCCAATCCAAAAGTTTGTATTTAGCCGATAAGAAACCCACGACTCTATCTCTGTTTTCGTTATTGATATAGTTGTAGGTAATCCAGTAGGGGTTTTGGTAAATAGAACTCAGTGTGGAAGGGAAAGGAGTTGGTTCTGCAATGCCGATATTATTAAGTTTCTCATAATTTTGAGCGTCAGCTGTGCTGATATTTCTCGCCATGTTGTAAATATTAGAAACGGGGGCATTCTCCTCGCCTGACCGAGGTCGACTCTTGATGGCCTGATTGATATAGGTTACTTTGGCATCGGTCGAAAAACGACTGTTTATTTGGTTAGATATTCTAAGATTAACGGTATTTCTATTCAGGTTATTTCTATCGATGATACCTTGTACCAAATTGCTGGTGTACGATAAATAGGTCTGCATTTTATCATTGCCACCCGTAACCCCAATGGAGTTGTTAAGACTTACTCCTTGCCGAAAAAAGTCGCGCACGTTGTCGGGCTGGGCAGAGTAACTGCTTTGATTGCCCAAATAATTGGTATAAGATTGGCCAGTCATTTTTTCTCCCCAGCTCTCGCCCGAAGTAGCCGAGAGTTTGCCGCCATTGCCTTGGCCATATGTGTTTTGGAGAAAGGGTAAAGCAAAGGCCGATTCCATCGAAACTCCAGAATTGAGAGACACTCCGATTTTGTCAGATCGGCCTTTTTTTGTGGTGATGACCAGCACCCCATTTCCTGCTTGGCTACCGTAAAGGGCGGCTGCCGACGCTCCCTTAGAACCGTCACCGACTCTATGTCGTCGGGATTGATATTTGAAGCCCCGTCAGAACCCTGAACAAACCCAAAATCGCTACCAGCGGTACTTGAGATATTGTTATTCAAAGGGACACCATCTACCACAATGAGCGCATTGTTGGATCCTTGAATAGACCTATTACCTCGCAAGACAATCCTCGAACCACTTCCTGGGCCGCCAGAGCCTTGCGTAATCACTGCGTTGGCAATTTTCCCCGATAGTGAATTGATGATGTTATTGGGATCTCGGGCTTCAGTAAGCTCTGTTGGCTTGACCGTTTGTGTAGCATACACCAGGTTTTTTCTCTCTCGAAATACCCAAGGCTGTTACCACGACCTCGTCTAAAAGCGAAGCACTTTCTTTCAATTGAAAATTAACAACTGTTTGACCAGCAGGAACGGCCATTTCCATTCCTTCATACCCAATGGTGCTTACAACAAGCGTAATTGCACCATTGGGAACACTTAATGAAAACTTACCTTCAGCATTTGTACTTGTTCCAGTGGTCGAATTCTTCACCTTAACCGACGCTCCAGGTATGGCTTCATTGTTTGATGAAGCTACTTGGCCTGTGATTGTTCTGTTTTGAGCCATTGACACATTCAGAAAAATGAAAAAAATGGCCAATAGTTTAAAGTAATGTTTGGGCATAGTATTGATGAATTTAAAATGATAGGCTCTTATTTATTATTCTTCCAAAATAAGCCAGAACCTAAAATGCTTATTAGAAGAAATATTATAGACAAAATAGAGAATTAGAATAATTGAAATACAATCAAAACCAATAATTTTAGATTATAAACACCCTTCTATTAAGGCTATGCCACAACCTGACAATCAATAATGAATAGAGCCGTACTGTTGGAATAACTATTTTAAACTAAGCAAGGTTTTAAAAGACTCTTGACTTTGAAAACTAAAATTAGGCACTGGGCTAAAACTTATATCTATGAAAAGTGTGATAGTAATATACTTTCGGCGATGAACTACTTAGTTTTAAACAGCTACTTAATTCGTATATTTGTGGAAGGATTGCAGATGTGTTACTTTTTTTTCTTTAAGAAGAAACACATATCGCAAATATAAAAGAATAAATTATTATTGTGTGTTTATTTGTTAAAATATATTAAGAATAACAAAAGTAGATTTTAATTAATTGAAAAAGTAGATTTTTTCTTAGTCATTTACTAATTTACATACGTTATTTAAATATGTTTTTTATCCTCTGAAAAATGAAAATAGCTCAAGTCTTTGCTCTTACTGGTCTTTGTTTGGTGTGCGTGTTTTGCGTATCTTGTAAACAAGAAGACCCCATCCTGCCGTTAGAAGCATTAGGCTTTGATGGTAAAACGGCTATTGTCTTGCCTTCGGGTAAAGTAAGTTTTAAATTCAACCAAGGTATTACTTGGAAAACTTCGGCAGGCACAGCCTCAAAAAATGCCCAAGATTCGTTGGTGTATGTAGCTCCTACCAATGTTGGAATTTATCAAATGGTTATCAAAAATGAACGAGATCCAAAGGATAGTTTGGTCATTAAAATAGCAGTTTCTCCCCGTGCTGATGTGCTAAAGCCTTTACAGAAAGGGGCTTATGCGTTGGTATTTCGTCATGCCGCTGCTGATGTGGGTAGCGACCAATTGGGATCTACTACCGCTGAATGGTGGAAATCGTGCGATTCAAAATTGGCACGACAGCTCAACGATCAAGGGAAGAAGGATGCGCCTGCGATTGGAAAAACGTTTAAAAATCTTCAAATCCCAATCGGGAGAGTACTTTCGAGTGAGTATTGCAGATGCTACACCACCGCTGACCTCATGAATACAGGTGTAGCTACTCAGCAGTTGAAAGATATTACTTACTATGTTTATGATGAAGCCAATCGTTATGCCAATACGATAAAAGCAGCTTCTAATCAACCTGTTGACAACCAAAATACTGTTTTGGTGATTCATGGAGGTTTTAGTGGCGCGCTCCCAAACCCTGCCCCTCTTAATGCTTTAAATTGGAGTGATGCCGCTGTGTTTCAGTTGGTAGCAGGCCAAACAGCCAAATACATTACTACGATTCGAGCCAATGAATGGATAGAGTTGGGCTTATAAATAAGTAGTAAGCCTGTTTAATTGAGAGTACCCACAGTAGATAACTACCATTAAAAGAATAACTAATTTTTCTGCAATGATACGTTCCTTTTCCTTCCTTTTTTGTTTTATTTCTTTGGTGGTTCATAGCCAGCGTATTTCCCTCAACGATTTAAGTGCCTTCAAAAATCCAGCTACTAATTGGTCTATTGTAGGGGATGCCATCGCTGATTTAAACCAAAAAAATGTACTTGTTGCTACGGCTGGGCAAGGTGTATTGGTGTGCCAACAGCCCATAGGGAAATACGGACAAGAATACAACCTCTTGACCAATATGCAGCATGGCGATGCCGATGTCGAAGTAGAGTTTATGATGGCACAAGGTTCTAATTCGGGTATTTATTTACAAGGGTGTTACGAAATTCAGCTTTTTGATAGCTGGGGTACTAAGCAACCCCGCACCTATGATGTAGGTGCTATTTATGAACGATGGGACGAATCTCGCCCCGACGGGCAAAAAGGATATGAGGGCCATCCTGCACGTATGAACGCCTGTCGTGCGCCAGGGCTTTGGCAAAAACTAAAAATTGCCTTTCAAGCGCCCCGTTTTGATGAAAAAGGTACAAAAACAGCCAATGCCAAAGTATTAAAAGTGGAACTAAATGGTGTGGTAGTTCAGGAAAATGTAGAATTGACAGGTCCTACACGTAGCGGTCTGACAGAGGAAGTAGCCCAAGGGCCTTTGTTAATCCAAGGAGATCATGGCAGTGTAGCCTTTCGGAATTTGGTCGTGAAAAGATATGGGAATCAAGTCCCTCAACTCAAAGACCTCCGTTACACCCAATACGATGGTATTCTGATGTCAGAACCAGATTTTACCAAAGTCAAGCCCGTGAAAGAAGGGAAGGTGGAGAAGTTGACTTATGATATGGCGGGAAAGCCTAATGGTTATTTACTTCGTTTTACAGGTAAGCTTAACATTCCAACAGCAGGCGAATATCGTTTTCAGACTGTCCATAACGGAGGAAATGGGACTTTGCGTATCAATAACCAAGAGCTTATCAATTGGAAATGGTGGGATGGGCAAGGTAAAGCAACTTTGCCGGCAGGAGAATTGCCTTTCGAATTTATCTATAACAAAAATACCGATTGGGCACATTCCTCTTTGGGTTTGACGGTAGAAAGCGACTTTAACCGCGCCGTTGAATTACATAGTTTGGGTTCGATTAATCTGAGCAATCCCACCAACCCTATTCTGATAAAGCCGGGGAGTGACCCCGTCGTTCACCCGTAGCTTTTTTCAAATTAAAAAAGAGAATGTGTCGCATGGCTTATCAGTGGGAGAGCCTTCGGGGTTCATTACGCCATGAACCTCGAAAAAGGCGCATTGTGCCGTCATGTGGAAGGCGATTTTGGACGTTACGCCCATGTGGAATGACCGAGGTAATGGCATGAGTATTCCGCAAGGCAGTGTGATGGATTTACAAAATGAGCCTACGCTGGCCTTGATTGCCAACGACCAAACTGCTTGGCCAGCTGTTTATGGCGAAGCCGATGGCTATCGTTTTCGGGGCTATGACCTCAATGCGGACGGACGGCCTACTTTTAAATACGATTTAGCAGGTATCAAAGTGGAGCCACCTACAGCCCGATGTTGAACACAAATATTTGATGAGAGAATTGCGGCTCACAGGCAATATTCCCCAACGCTGTGCCGCTTGGCTATGGGCAAAGAAATCACCAAAATCAACGACACCACTTTTGCCATTGATAAGCAGTATTATATCCAAGTGACAAGCGCAACGATTCGGAACATAGCAGGAAGGCAAGAATTATTGATTCCAGCCAGTGCGAAAATCAATTATTCACTTTTGTGGTGATAAGCCGCTCCGAATGATGAAATACCGTCGCATTACCTTGCTCTTTTTGTTTGCGTTGTCTATCATCACCTTTTTGGACAGAGTGTGCATGAACGTAGTCAGCAAGTATGCTAAAGCTGACTTAAATCTTAATAATGAAGAATTTGGCTGGATTTTGGGGCATTTTCTTTGGCGTATGCCCTTTTTGAAATCCCGACAGGTGCTATGGGTGATCGCCTCAGCCCGCGCCGTGTGCTTACCCGTGTGGTGTTGTGGTGGTCGGGTTTACGGCACTGACAGGCACAGCCATCAACTTTGTTTACTTGCTTGTAGTACGTTTTTTGTTTGGTATGGGCGAAGCTGGGGCCTATCCCAACGCTACCATTGCGATTTCACGTTGGTTTCCTGCCATCGAAGTGGGTCGAGCACAATCGGTCATTTGGGCGGCAGGTCGTATCGGCGGTGCACTTACGCCTTTGTTGGTCATTCCGTTGGTTCATGCCGTAGGTTGGCGGTGGGCTTTTGGTATTTTGGGCTTGGTAGGTGCAGTTTGGGCAGCAGCATGGTATGCTTGGTTTAGAGATGAGCCGCGCGAAAGAGAAAGCCATCACAACTAAAGAGGTGGAAATGATAGAAGCAGGCCGCCACATCAAACACGCCGATCATGCCATTCCGTGGAAGACCATCATTCGTAATCCCGATATTTGGGCTTTGATGCTGATGTGTCACTTGTTTTTTTATGGGGCTTATTTCTTCACCAACTGGTCGTCGGTCTATTTTCAGGAAGGACGCGGCATGACCGAAGACCAATCTAAAAACTTTATCTCACTTTCTTACTTTTTGGGGGCTATTGGTTGTATTGTGGGGGGGCTTATGAGCGACCTCTTGACCAAAAAATATGGACTAAAAATAGGTCGCCGTATGGTGGCTATCACAGGCTTAGGGCTTTCGAGCCTATTTTTCTTTGCTGCTGGCTTGACAACCAACAACGAACTCTCTGGTTATCTGCTCGCTGTATGTGTCTTGACCAAAGACTTGGCCTTGCCTGTGGCATTTGCGGTATGTGTGGACATCGGCAAGCGCAATGCTGGTACGGTAGCAGGTTCGATGAATTTTGCTGGGCAAATGGGCGGGTTTTTCATTACCATTATCTTTGGAATGGTTGTAGAAAGCACCAAAAACTTCAATATTCCACTTTATCTTATTGCAGGTTGCCTGTTTGTGGCAGCATTGCTTTGGTTTAAAATCGACCCGACTAAAACCATAGATTTAAAGGAAGGATAAAGCATTAACTGATACTTTAGAATGAAAAAAGCGCTGCTATAATATTACTTGCAGTCCTATTTTTATCGAATAAAAAGAAATGAACTGGGTGGGAGCAGACTTGGTATTTCTAAACTTGAATCAAGATGGCTTTCAACTCGAAATTATCAATTCAGTTTTGACAGATTTCACTCTGAAAACGTCAATTCTCAATACTAAAGATACTTTTTCATGTAAGTAATGAAAAGCTTCCAATCTGCTGGTAGTACCGTGTGCCCACCTTCATGCATGTAATACCCAAGCGGATTCATCAGTAAAGAGGTATCTCCTGCCATAGGCATCTGGGTAGTTTTTATGCCTTGTTTCTTGAAAAGTTGATAAACTGGCGTTGCAGCTATGGCTGATAGAAATTCGCCTTTGGGGTCTGACCAGTAATCTGTGCTGCCCGTTTGTAATAAAAGAGGGCGAGGGGCCATTAAGGCTACCAATGCGTGGGCATCGAAAGGTAAATTATTTAATTGATTCCCGTAGGTATGATACTTGGGGGCAAACTGATAAAGATACCGAGAAGGATCGGTAATGTGTTGAACTGTTTCACCGTAATTTCGACGACTCAAGGCTGCACCTCCTTCCCCTGAAATACTGGCAATAACCATTTTGAATCGGGTATCGCGCACTCCCGCCCATAAAACAGTTTTCCCTAAACGTGAAGCTCCTTGCAAGCAACTCGCTTGCTGTCAATCTGTTTGTCGGTTTCAAAATAATCCATAGCTCGACTCAGCCCCAAGCCCAAGCCGAAATGGCTCCCATTCGTTTTTGCTGTCGTGGTTTGGCTGGGCTTTAGGTATTGTTTTCGAATTCCATAATTGATTCCGTCCTAAAATCAGGCTCAATGTCACCATAATACACAATGGCAAAACCAATCCCGGCATCTATAAACTGCTCCACATTCATTTTGCCAAAAGCACTGGGCTTGTCTGCTTTTACTTTTTTACCTTCTCTCGACCAAATATCCCCTACTAATAACCCCGTATCGTCAATGACTTGATTGTAGGCAGCAAAGGAAATTGTAAATAATAATGGAGCGGGTTTCTGCGAGGCCATTGGCAGATAAATCAGTAGATTCATTTTGTGGTCAGATGTATCTTTGGTAAAATACAGCCACCTGCTTCCGAATGGCTTTTCCGTTTAGTACTCCCGTTGCAGTATCGAACACGGTAAAACGCATGTCAGACGGGCGAGAGGGCATTTTCCCAAATTGAATTTCTTCAATTAACTTCAAAAGTTCAGGTCTTCGTTTTTGTGTCCATTGTTTGTCATTGGTTACACGCTGTCCGTCGGCACAAGTTAATAAATCGGGAAGCGTGTAAAACCCTACCGAATCTTCTTGGTAATTGACAGGAAAGCCCGCAACCAATGTTGGTCGATTGGGCTGTTGGGTCCATGCCAGAAAAGTGAGCCTTATTAAAAAAATGAAAGCGAATATTTTTTTCATGATGGCTTTGTTGCTCTGTATTAGAAATACTTTTTTGAAAAGTACTATCAATCTGCTTTATCCTCATAAGGTTTTGAAGATTTATTATTCACTCAGAACAATATACAAATCCCTGCCTAAGTCCACTCTCTTTTACATCACCACATTCACGATTCGTTTTGGCACTACTACTACTTTCTTGGGCGTATTGCCTTCCAACCACTTTTGGACGGTTTCGTTTTCTAAAACCCCCTGCTCGATGTCTTCTTTCGACATATCAACAGGAAACGCAATATTGGCGCGTACTTTCCCATTGATTTGAATGGGGTATTCAAAGGTGCTTTCTACTAAGTATTTCGGCTCAAAGACAGGGAAACTCGCCTTTGAAATAGTACCTGCTTCGTTGCCGAGGGCTACCCAAAGTTGTTCGGTGATATGGGGTGCGTAGGGTGAAAGTAAAATGACCATTTCTTGCAAAATGGCTTTTTTATGGCACTTCAAATCACTCAGTTCATTAACGGCAATCATAAAAGTACTTACCACGGTATTGAAAGAAAGTCGCTCAATGTCTTCTTCCACACGCTTGATGGTGCGGTGCAGTACTTTCAGTTCTTCGGGCGTAGGGGCAGCATCGGTGAGTTTTGATTTACCTGTTTGGTCTTCAAAAAACAGCCGCCAAAATTTCCGCAAGAAGTTGGCTGTGCCACTGATACCGTTGGTGTTCCAAGGTTTAGCATCGGTCAAAGGGCCTAAAAACATTTCGTACATACGCAGCGTATCAGCACCGTATTTTTCGACAATGGTATCAGGATTGACGACATTGTACTTTGATTTCGACATTTTTTCAACCTCCCAGCCGCAGTTGTACTTACCTTCTTCGAGGATAAATTCTGCATGGGCATATTCTTCTCTCCATGCTTTAAAAGCCACTATATCAAGCATGTCGTTTTCCACGATATTGACATCTACATGCAGCTTGGTGGTTTCGTATTGGTCTTTTAAACCATAGCTCACAAACACAGGCTTGGTATTGTCAGATGACTTGAGGCGATACACAAAATTACTTCTTCCTTGTATCATTCCTTGATTGACGAGTTTGGCGGCAAACTCTTCGTGTGGCACGAGTCCTAAATCTTTCAAAAACTTGTTCCAAAAACGGCTATACAATAAGTGCCCTGTGGCATGTTCGGAGCCGCCCAAGTAAAAATCAACACGTTGCCAGTAGTCAATGGCCTCTTTGGAAGCAAAAGCCTCTTGGTTGTGTGGATCCATGTAGCGGTACCAATACCACGACGACCCCGCCCAGCCAGGCATAGTGCTCAACTCATATTCGTATTCGTCTTTGTATTTCCAATCTTTGGCCCGTCCGAGGGGTGGTTCACCTGTTTCCGTGGGGAGGTATTTATCTATCTTGGGGAGTTCGAGTGGTAAATCGGCCTCATCTATCAAGTACGGTACACCCTCTTTGAAATAGGCAGGCACAGGCTCGCCCCAGTAGCGTTGGCGGCTAAATACGGCATTGCGCAGCCGATATTGTACTTTGCCTTTACCCAATTTACGTTCTTCCAGCCATTGTATCAAGGTGTCGGTGGCTTCTTGATAGGTCATGCCATTGATGATACCTGAGTTGATATAGCGGCCTTCTTTGGTATTGTCGGCTTGTTGATCTATGTCTTTTTGGGTATCTAAAATCGGGATGATGGGCAAATTGAAATGAGTGGCAAAGTTCCAGTCACGTTGGTCGCCCGAGGGTACACCCATGACCGCGCCTGTGCCATAGCCCGCCAGTACATAGTCGGCCAAGAAAATGGGTACTTTTTCCTCATTGAAGGGATTGATGCAATAGCTACCCGTAAATACACCCGATACTTTCTTTTCGGCCATTCTATCTACTTCGGTGCGGCTTGCAGCCCATTTGATATAGGCTTCTACTTCGGCTTTTTGCTGGGGTGTTGTCAGTGCTGAGGCCCACTCATGTTCGGGAGCGAGCACCATAAAACTGACCCCATAGATGGTATCTACACGGGTCGTGAAAACCTCAATCTGTTTGTGGTGGGCTTCTACGGCAAACTTCACACTTGCTCCTACGCTTTTCCCTATCCAGTTGCGTTGCTGCTCTTTAAGGGGTTCTGGCCAGTCGATGGTATCCAAGCCAGCCAATAAGCGATCGGCGTAAGCAGTGATGCGCATGGCCCATTGTTTCATTAGTTTGCGTTCGACAGGAAAGCCGCCACGCTCCGAAACACCATCTTTTACTTCGTCGTTGGAGAGAACCGTCCCCAAACCTGGGCACCAATTGACATAAGACTCTTCGGGGAAGGTAAAACGATATTTCAACAATAGTTTCTGTTGTTCTGTTTCGGTCATGGCTTTCCATTCATCGGCTGTAAATGCTTGCGTGTCTTCATCACAAACGGCATTGACCGCTACCGAACCACCTTTCTCAAATTGTGTTACCAAATGACTGATGGGCAGGGCTTTGTCAGCATTTTTATCATAGTAGTGATTGAAGAGTTGCATAAAAATCCACTGTGTCCATTTGTAATAGTTGGGATCGGAAGTGCGGATTTCGCGGCTCCAATCGTAGCTAAAACCCATGTTTTTGAGCTGCCCGATAAAAGTGTTGATGTTTTGTTCGGTCGTAATGGCAGGGTGTTGGCCAGTTTGTATGGCGTACTGCTCGGCAGGAAGCCCGAAGCTGTCGAAACCCATGGGGTGTAGCACGTTGAAGCCCTTGAGCCGCTTATAGCGCGAAACAATATCGGAAGCAATATAGCCCAATGGATGCCCTACGTGCAAGCCTGCACCCGAAGGATAAGGAAACATATCGAGAACATAATATTTGGGTTTATTGTGGTCAATTTCGGTCTTAAAAGTTTGGTTTTCTTCCCAAAACTGCTGCCATTTCTTTTCGATTTCGCGGTGATTGTATTCTGACATGGTGATTTTACTGTGAATTTTCCGCAAAATTAGTGTATTTAGCATCGAAAAACTATGAATTATGATTATTGGTATTATTCCAGCTCGCTATGCTTCCACACGATTTCCAGGCAAACCCCTCATAGACATCGAAGGAAAGAGTATGATTCAGCGGGTGTATGAGCAAGCTTTACAGGCCAAATGTTTGTCGGAAGTGATAGTCGCTACCGACGATATTCATATTTTAGAACACGTGCAGACCTTTGGAGGCGAGGCCGTAATGACCGCCACTAATCACCCAAGTGGCACAGATAGGTGCTGGGAGGCATTTGAAAGGATAAAGAATAATGAAAAGGCCCCTGACTCCAACACTTATATCATCAACATTCAGGGCGATGAGCCTTTTGTAGCACCTGAGCAAATAGATGAACTGGGGGGAATACTGGATGGAAGTGTAGAAATAGCCTCGCAGATGATACCCGTGAGCAATACCGACGTTTTATTTGATGAAGGCGAAGCTAAAGTGATTGTCAATCAACATTTTGAAGCTATTTATTTTAGTCGTCAGGTGATACCATTTTTGAAAGGCATTGACAAAAAAGACTGGCATAATCATCATACCTATTATCGGCAAGTGGGTATGTATGCGTATCGGGCAGATGTATTGGGTGAAATAACACAGTTGCCTGTTTCAGATTTGGAAAAAGCCGAATCTTTAGAACAACTGCGATGGCTGCAGCATGGTTATAAAGTCAAAATGACCTTGACCCAATATGAAAGTCATTGCATAGACACGCCCGAAGACATCGAAAAAGTATTAAAACTAATGCAAAATGGCTGATGAAGAAAATGCAAATATAGCCTCCCCCTTTGGCCTGTCGCCAGGGTCGCTGGTGTATGTGGGGCCTAATGTGCCGCTTGACACTACCCTTAAATTGGTAGAGTATAATGCCGACTATCACGAAGAAAAAGACCTTACGACCGTTAGTGAATGTAGCGTGGTGGGCAAAACGCCTCATGTTAGTTGGCTCGATGTGGACGGTATTCACCAACCGCATATCATTGAGGCTGTAGGAAAGACGCATCAAATTGACCCACTGGTGTTGGAAGACATCATGAATACGAGCCAGAAACCCAAAATAGAGTTTTACAACGATAACTATGTATTTGTGTCACTCAAGATGCTCCATTTTGATTCTTTGGCTATTGAAATTGATGCCGAACACGTCAGTTTTATTTTAGGAACAAACTATCTCATTTCTTTTCAGGAAAAACGTACTGGCGATATTTTTACGCCTGTTTTGAATCGAATTCAGGCTTCCGTGGGCAAAACTCGCCGCAATGGGGCCGACTACCTACTGTTTTCATTGGTGGACTTAGTAGTGGATAATTATCTTAAAGTGCTCGAACAAATAAGCGAAAAATTAGATGTTTTAGAAGAGCAAATTTTAAAAGGCAAACATAAAGACCCTGTTGGAGAACTCTACAATATCAAACGTGAACTTACCCAAATGCGTAAATATGTATGGCCGCTGCGCGATATGCTGGTACAAGGGCTACGCGATGAGACCAAATTTATTAAGAAGTCAACGTTCCCTTATTTTCGAGATGTACATGACCACGTAACCCAGGTCATTGACACCATTGATTCGGAGCGAGAGCTACTCACTGGTTTGGTGGACATTCACTATGCTACATTAAGTTCGCGCATGAACAGCGTAATGAAAACTCTCACTATCTATTCGGCTATATTTATGCCGTCACTTTTATCGTTGGGATTTGAATGAATTTTAACAATATGCCCGAATTACGCCAACTCCACGGTTATTTCTATACCCTTGGTGGTATGGTAGTGTTGTCTGGCTTGGCCTACTTTTTACTTCAGGCGTAGGGATTGGCTGTAGAGAAGAATCAACTCCTTACCACTCACTCACTCCTGCTGCAAATAGCAACGTAGCTCTGGCTTTTTCGTATTTCGATTTCATGATTCAAGTTTCACTTGCAACTCATTGAGTTTGGCTTCCCGTAAATTGAGTTGGAAAAGCTGCGTTTCACCTAAATATTAAACCGTTGCTCATCTGCACGAAGTACTTGGGTTTGGCGTTGGATAGCTATTTGCTGGTTTTGGATTTGCTTTTCGAGATTGACGACATCGTTGTAAGCGACTAACACATCATTATTTATTTCTCTACGGACTTGTTGAAGTTCATAGTTGTTTTGGAGTTGTTTTACACGAATGGAGGCCAACTTGCCTCGTTCCTTACGAAATAATAAAGGCATTGAAAAATCTACATTGAACTTGTAAAAAGCGGGAAATACACCATATTTTGGAATATCTAACCCTGTAATAATTCTGTGTGAATAGTTCAGGGAGGAGAGCCCTGACATCCAAGCGTGGTTTGAGCATTTTCTTTTGCCCAAACGGCTCATCTATGCGTAATTGCTGGGCTTTCAAATCTAATTTTTGAATTTCAGGATGATTTTGTTTGGCCAACTCCAATAAACGATTAATTTGGGCTGAGTCGGTTCTTTTGGTCAATGCTAATTGAGGAACAGCATTTTCGGGGAGTTCACGGGGGGTATTACTATCCCATAGATAGTTGGAGAGTATTAGTCTTGCATTTTGAAAATCCACTTTTTTGCTTGATCAAGCATTATTTGACGGTCGAGGAGCGTTACTTGGGCATCCGCAGTATCCACAGCAGGCAAGTCACCTTGAGCGACCCGCTTGACCACCAAGTTGTAGCGTTGATTGGCCAAATCATAGAAATCATTAATCAACAAAAGATTTCGGTAAGAGAAATACCAATTCCAATATTCTTTGGCAGCAGAGAGTACGAGTTTATTGATGACTTTAATTCGCTCTGCTTCGGCCATGTTTTGAAAAATACGGGCGTTTTGCAAGGTAGCACGACGCTCATCTATGACAAATCGCTGTAATACAGGTACATTTACTCCAAAGTAACTCAAACCATCTACAGGGGTACGAATATCTGTACCGAGTACATCTCCAATATTTCGCTCAAAACCAGCCTTTTATATCTATCCCACCCCAATAGACGGGCACTTTGAGTTGGTTGTCCCAAAAATTGTGGTAGGCTTTATTTTTCAAAATATTTTCGGTCAAAACCAACCTCTAATTTTGGATCAAAACCACCTTTAGCCATCATTAATTCAGCCTTTGCTTGGTCGGAGAGTGTGTTGGCTTGTTTTAAAATAGGATGATTTTTAATGAGTAAGTCATAAAATCACGATAGGAAACACCTGCGTGGTATCTGTTTGAGCAAACACACCTCCCTGTACCAAAAGCATGAGTACAAAAAACGCTTCTCATTTTTTAAATTTTTAACCAATAAGGTCGTAAGTTTCATTCAATGGCTGCTTGCTTAAAATAACTATTGACAGCTACTTTTTCGCTTCTTCGGCAGGCAAAATCCTCTAAATAATCGGGTGGGAAGCCGTTGAGTTGTCGCCAAATTTCCCACCAGATAGGTACATCTTTGAGCATTACAAAGCCGTTTACGCCTGAACCAATGCGCAATTGCTGCGGCCACTTATCATTTTCATTGTCTTTATGATCGGGCCTGATAATCAGGCGATATTCTCCATTTTTACTATTGACGCGTCAATGATGGCTACTGCTCCTCCGAATGTCCCTTTACCGAAGTGCCTGGCCAACCCGAAACTGTAAAAGCAGGCCAGCCGTCAAACTCCAAGCGCACATGGCGGCCAGGTAATGAGCGACAAGTCCATAGCCTTCACGTAGAGTTCTACAGCCAATTCGGGCTTGTTGGGCTGAAGGGTAGCAATAGACTCTCCTTCTTTGATAGTTTCGCCTAATCCTGCTTTCAGGGTTTTGACAATGTATCCATCTTGTGGGGCAACCACCGCGTATTGGTCGCGGCGGATACGGATATTTTCGTATTTTGTTACGCAGTTTCGGATAATTCAGATTCGCCATCTGCCAAGCTCGATAAAGCCGAACTACGGTCAGAAAACGCCTTGGCAATGTCTTTTTGGTAGTCTGCTTCTACCGAACTCAATTCAATGCGGGCGTTGATGAGTTCATTGCGGGAGATACCGAGCTTCTGACTTTGAGAAATTACCTTAGCTTGTTCTTCTTGAGATTTTAGTCTTCTGCTTTCCAAATCTACCAACGAGATAGTCCCTCCTTCTTACATGGTTTCTCCTCTGCTGAGTCGCTCTTGCGTAATCTCAAAATTACGATTAATAGCCACCAAATCGGCACTATCACTTACTTTAAGTTGGGTTTAGCAGTTTGTTGCGTGCCTTTTCAAACTTAGCTTTTAGGGCCCTGTCTTAGCGCACTGATTTGATTGTCAGTTGCATTGATTTTGATTTGGTAAGCGTTGATGGCATCTTCCTTGGCTTGGATTTGCTTTGAGTTCGCACTAAAATCTGTGGGTCAAAGTAGTCGTCTTTGATTTCCGGTGGTTAAATGTACCGCCTTTTTTGACATAATCACCTTCTTTGACATGCCATTGCCTAATTTGTCCAGCCACGGCATTTTGGAGATTTTGAGGGCGGTCTTGGGGTGTAAGTGCAGTTACATAACCTTTGCCATTGATGTTCTGCTGCCAAGGCAGAAAGAGGATAAACAGCAGTGCAACGACAATACCCAGTATCCAACGATATAAGGATGCGAGCGGTGCGCGGAGAATGAAGGTATCGAGTGATTTACTTCGTTTTCTATGGCAGGTACATTGACCCGCTGACGCAGGATAGGTTGAGCATGGTCTTAGTTTTCGAGCATGGATACTCTTTAATACACTTTTATAAGCGCCATTGGCTACAATTTCGCCTTCCTCCATTACCACGACACGGTCGCACGCGCCCATGAAAGCAGGGTCATTGAAAGTACCACTAATGTCCATGTTTGGGAGGGGGCGGTGAGTAGATCAATAATGCGTACGTTCTTTTCGCCTCTATTTCACGTAGCGCATCGGTATAAAGTAGTAGTTTGGGTTTGATGAGCAAGCAGCGTGCCAAAGCTATTTTGGTCACAAAAACCAGTGAAAAGCGCTCTCCTTCCGAAATAATAGGCGTGTTAAGCCCGTCAGTAAGTTTGGCAATTTCTTCTGTTAAGTTCATACTTTCTAATACTTGCTGTACCTCCCTCGGGCGTAATACTGCCACGGCCTACTGTCAGGTTTTCAAGGATTGTACCATCAAAAATCTCTTGGTTAGGGGAAATTCATGCTGATAGCGGAACGTAGGGAGTTTAGGCGAATCGCGCTGAGATGTTGCCATTGTATATTACAAGCACTGCCGTCATAATCTGTCAATACCCCTGACAGTACTTTTAGTAATGTGTGTTTACCCGATCCATTTTTCCCGTTAAGCACACTCTTCTGCCTGCCATAATATCCAAATTTACTCCTTTGAAAGCCAATTTAGAGGATTCTGGGTAGGTATATTGCAAATTTCGGGCTTTGACCACCAGCCCTTTTTCATACTGTGTAGCAGAAAATCGGAAACCACCATTTTTCTCAAGAGGTAAATCAGATACATAGCCCAGTTTATCTACGGCAGTCAACAAATCAAAAATAACATCAATACTCAATAATAGTTTTTCTACTGCGCCTGTCAAAAGTACGATGATAATCTCGGAAGCTACAAATTGCCCCAAAGAGATTTGGCGATTGACCAACAGGTATGTTCCTAAAACCAAAAGACCTCCAATGACCAGCACCTTGAAAATAAGCGAGTAATAATAAAACCCTTTTAAGATTTTAAAATGCTTGGTGCGGTAGGTAAGGTAGTTCGTAACGAGGCCATCAGTACGCTGAATAGGCAGATTAGTGGCCCCTGCGGTTTTAAATGAAAAAAGAGCGCTTGCCATTCCCTCGAGCCATGCTACCACTCGGTATTTATATTTTGATTCTTTGATGCTTGTTTCCAAGCCTTTTTGACCATTGATACGTATGATAGCAATAAATATCAGAATGACAAAAAAGCTAAAAGCAATAAAAAAAGGATGATAAAAGGAAAGTAATAACAACCCAAAGATGATTTGTAATAAAGCCGCACTAAGGTCAATCAAGAATTTGGGTAACGATTTTTGAACCGTCAGTACATCGAAGAAGCGATTCATTAACTCTGTGGGGTCGTCTTGCTTTAGCCCTTCGTATTTAAGACGTGGTACGCGGTAGCTGAACTCAAAAGCAGCCTTAGCAAAGACTCTCATCTGAAGCGTTTCTACCAATGATATTTGAATAATCTGCATGATACCACTGCCTATCAAACCTGCCACAACCAGCCCCATCAACACATAAACAGAGCTAAAGATAGAGCCACTTGATACCAAACTAAAAATGGCTTGCACACCCAAGGGAAGTATTAATGAAATCAATCCTACCACAATGGCATAAAAATAAATATAACCAATGTCTTTACGTTCGTTGCGGAGCAAACGTATCAAGCGTTGGACAGGTGTCAATACCTCATGCTCATCTTCGTTGATGGTGTTGTCTTCGCTTACTAAGGGCTGCATTGGAAAAGCTGTTAAGTACAAAACCTTACCATTTTTAGCTGAGCTTGCATTGCTTTCAAATAACAAAGGGTTTTTGGTAACTACGGCCTTTCTATCATCAATTATAGGAAACCATTCAATTTTTTTACCATAACAATCCTGACCAACAATGATAGGCGTTATGCCCAAATCATGCCTTTCAAAATACAGGATAGGATGTGTAGTGGTACTCACCAATTCATCAAACTGTGTGCGGGGTATATCGTTGATAATCAATGTAAGATTATGTAATCGTGCATGACGACTCAAATCTTCGATAAAAAGATGAATCTCGTGGGCTGTGTAGGTTGCCTCTTGATCAATAAGCGTATTTTTATTTTTGCTTGTTATAATAGGCTGCCCTGTGGCAGCAGCCAATTGCGTTACAATTTGTTGAATATATTGAGAATTCATCTTGTTTGGTACATTCTTAATAGTTCTGAAAGTATTTGAACTGTATATTTGTTTCAACTTTATTGAATTCTAACCTAATTCTAATGTTCACTAAATACAAAGTTGGGGTGTTTTTTATGGCATTTGTAATCAATTCTTGTACACAAATTTGTAAAGATTGTACAACGCCATTTCTTGGAAATACATTTTTTTCTACAGAAATCGGCCACTTTGTCGAATATGAGGTAAACGAAACTGAAGTAAACATTGGTCGTCTCCCCGTGACGCGACAGTATCAACTCAAAGAACTCGTAACGGAGCGATATACCGATGCTTCAGGACAAAGTGCCTATCGAATTACTCGTTTTCGCCGTGATTTTGATGGGCAGCGCTGGCAAGCTGATTCGACTATTATCTTACAACTAAAATTCGACCATGCCATCCGCAACGAAAATGGGCGTGATTTCGTAAAAATGATATTCCCAGCTAACCACAAAACTACTTGGAATGGTAATCTTTACAACAATTTGGGTGAAGATAGGTATGAACTTGAAAACATACAAAAATCTTTTAAAATAGGGGAAACCAATTTTCCTCAAATAGTAACCGTTATACAACAAAACGATTCTACCTTGGTAAACCAAGACAAACGAATAGAGGTATATGCCGTCAATGTAGGGCTCATTTACAGAGAGCGTATCAATGTGCAGTACTGTTCCAACACACCTAATTGTATCGGCAAAGCACAAATAGACTTTGGAACAAAACAATACATCAGATTTAAGCGTAGCGGGAAGGAGTAAGTAGGTAATTATAAAAAAGCGTAAGTAGATAATTATAAAAGTTGATAGGTAAAATCTATTTTGTCATGCTGAAAGCATCTATATCAAATGCCTTTTTGTATAAACGGCTTCGTTTATTTTCTGTAGCTCCTTCCTCCAAGGCGGGCTCGTTCGTTTTTCATGCTTCTTTGCGTCATTTTTGGTTTTTCTTACTTTTTACTTTTCACATTTCTCTCTCTGCCCAAAGTCAAACAGCCAAGTACCTTGTTTTACTAAAAGACAAAACAAACACCCCCTTTAGCATAGACAAACCTGAAGCGTTTTTGAGCAAACGCGCCATTGAGCGCCGTCAGCGGCAAGGCATTAAGCTGACCACGAGAGATTTACCTGTAAATCCTGCATATATTACTCAAATCCAACAAACAGGTGCAAAAATTTGGTACAGTTCGCGTTGGCTCAATGCCGTGTTGATTGAAGCAACGGCAACACAGCTTACCACAGTGCGTAATTTGTCGGCAGTCAAGGGAATAGAATTCAATCGCGCCTTGGCCAACGCACGCATCTCTGCCGAAAACGACCAAAAAGCAGGGTTGGGCAAGTACGGCACAGAAGCGCTCAATTATGGCGCGTCCCAAAATCAAATAGAAATGCTGGGTGTCAATACCATGCACGACCAAGGTTATACGGGGCAAAGAACTTTAGTCGGGATTTTAGATGGGGGTTTTAATAACTCCCATACCAACCCTTGCGCTAAAGCCTGTTTTTGATGAAAAACGGGTAGTATCTACCTACGATTTTGTGAAAAAAGAAAAAACAGCGTATATGAAGACCACTTTCACGGCAACAATGTATTTAGCATCATGGCAAGCTTCAGAGAAGAAACTGTTGATTGGGCCTGCATATGGTGCTAATTATGTGCTTTTGCGTACTGAAGATGATTTCTAGAAACCCGTTTGGAAGAGGCTAATTGGCTTTTAAGTCGAATATGCCGATAGTTTGGGCGTGGATGTTATTAATACTTCGCTGGGATACAGCACTTTTGATAACCCTACCGACGATTATACTTATACCGACATGAACGGTAAGACAACACTCATCAGCCGTGCCGCCAACTGGGCCGCTTCCGTGGGTATGGTCGTAAGTGGTATCAGCTGGCAATGAGGGCAGTAGTAGTTCTTGAAATATATCTCTGCCCCTGCTGATGCAGACTCCGTTTTGGCGATTGGGGCTGTCAATAGTGTTAAAACTTTAGCCTCATTTAGCTCTATTGGCCCTTCGGCAGATGGGCGCGTAAAACCCGATGTATGTGCAAGAGGTGTATCCACGGTACTTTCTAATCAAAGCGGTGTAGTTACGGCAGGCAATGGTACTTCATATTCTGCCCCTTTGATTGCGGGTTTAGTAGCGGGTTTTTGGGAATCGAAGCCGCACCTCACAGCCATGCAAGTGATAGATTGTATTCGTCGTGCTGGCGACCGTTTTACCGCACCTACGCCTCAATATGGTTACGGGATTCCTACTTTTGAAGCAGCCACTAAAATAGCCCAAGAAAAATACCCGCTTTTGGGAGTTTCCGATTGGACAAAGCCTGTTGCTCCTTTTGTTTTTCCCAATCCTTTGGGGGAAAATACCTCTTTACAAATATACTGGAACGCTACTTTTACCAATAAAGATATTAATATTACCCTCGTAGATGCTTCAGGAAGAAAGATAATGCAGCAATCTGTTCGGACCTATGAGCCATCAAGTAAAATAATGCTGCCCAACGACTTGCCATCTGGCAGCTATTTCCTTAAATTGAACGATAATGAAGACCAAAGGGTTTTGAAAGTGATAAAATAATAAAACCCAAAAAGCAATGAAACCACACCTCAAAATTGACATTGTATCAGATGTAGTTTGTCCTTGGTGCTATATCGGCAAAAGACGCTTAGAAAAAGCCATCAAGGAAATAGAGGAAAATTACACCTTTACAATCAACTACTTACCTTTCCAGCTGTCGCCTGATACACCCGCCGAAGGTGAAAATACCAAAGAACGGCTTATAGCTAAGTTTGGTGGCGAAGCCCGTTATCATCAGATAATCAAGCAGGTATCGTTAGTAGCAGCAGGTGAAGGGCTGAATTTTGACTTAGAAAACCAAACTATTTCTCCCAATACCCATTTACTCCACCGATTGGCATGGTATGCACAGCAGCAAGGCAAGCAACTGGAGATGATGGAGGCCCTATTTCAGGCTTATTTCGAACAAAGAATGGATTTGTCCAAGATCGAAAATATATTGACATTGGCCATTAATGTAGGTCTTGATGCCGAAAGGGTACGTGCCTTGCTTGTGTCAGATGAGGGCAAAGAAGCCATAGACCAGTTGCTGTATCAAAACCACCTGATGGGAGTGAGTGGTGTGCCCTACTACATCATCAATGATAAATACGCCATATCGGGCGCTCAACCCACTAAACTTTTTTTGAAGCCCTCCCCGAAATTGCCCAAAAAGCACCTCTACAAGCACCCACCCAAGGAGCCGTTTGCGATATTGAAACAGGCGTGTGCTGATTAATGCGCTCACTCTTTTATTTTGTCGAATGAAATTACTATTTTGGTAGCACCTTTTTGAGTGAAATAGCCCAACAAGGTTCAAACGACAAAATCATCGTATTATGCACCAGTTTACTATTGGAATCGAAGAAGAATTTCAGACCATAGATCCCGAAACCCGCGCCCTTCGCTCGCATATGTCGAAGATAGTGGAAGATGGTAAAATCATCTTAAAAGAGCGCGTAACTGCCGAAATGCACCAGTCGGTAGTGGAAGTAAGCACTAATATCTGCACCAATATCCATGAGGCACGCGAAGAGGTAACCTATCTCCGAAAAATGATTATTGATTTAGCTGCCCAGCAAAACCTCCAGATTGCCGCGGCAGGTACACACCCTTTTTCGGATTGGCAAGACGAACTCATCACGCCCAACCCACGCTACGACAAACTCATAGACGAAATGCGCGATGTGGCACGAGGCAATTTGATTTTTGGTTTGCACGTTCATATCGGTATTCCTGACCGTGACACGGGCATCAAGCTCATCAATTCATTGACCTATTTTTTGCCGCACATTTACGCTCTCTCTACCAATTCGCCTTTTTGGTGTGGGCGCGATACTGGTTTCAAATCCTACCGTTCCAAAGTATTTGATAAATTTCCACGTACAGGTATTCCCGAATTTTTTGAAACTGCCCATGATTACGACGACTACGTTAATCTCTTGGTAAAGATGGGCTGTATTGACAACGGTAAAAAAATATGGTGGGATTTACGCCTACACCCTTTCTACAACACCATTGAGTACCGAGTTTGCGATATTCCGATGCGTGCCGACGAAACCGTCTGTTTGGCTGCCTTGATGCAAGCCTTGGTTGTAAAAATCTATAAGTTGATGAGCAAAAACCTGAATTTTCAGCATTACCGTAAAATCCTCATCAACGAAAATAAATGGCGAGCTGCACGCTATGGTATTCATGGCAAACTTATTGACTTTGGTCGCCAAGAAGAAGTACCTTACTACACACTTGCCGAAGAATTACTGGAATTTGTGGACGACGTGCTCGACGAGCTCGGCAGCCGCAAGGAAGTGGCGTATATTCATGAAATATTAAAAATGGGAACGGGTGCCGACCGACAGTTGGCAGTTTGGAATAGCACCAAAGATTTGAGTAGGGTGGTTGATTATATTGTGCAAGAAACAAAACATGGATTGGGCTATGAATAAGACCAAAAAGACATTACTTTGATGATTAAACACACTTGATTGTCAAATAGTTGTGAACATTTGCTGTTTGAAAAATAGATTCTTTTTTTTACCTTTGTAGAGATGCCCTCTTCAGGATATTATGCTACGGTTTCGTAGCGATTGTTAAGCCTTTTACTGTTTTAACTATCCAAAAAAATGAATCAGATTTTCACCCTCCTTCTATTGGCATCTTTCATCTGTGCTTCATGTAAAAATGGTATTAATAACCAAAAAACACAAAAAGCAATGAACACCGAAACCCTCGCCGCCGTGGAAAGGTTCAATGCCGCCTTCAATCGACACGATGTAGATGCGGTGATGGAAGCCATGACCGAAGACTGTATTTTTGAGAATACCAACCCAGCACCCGATGGTGCCCGCTTAGTGGGGGCTGAGGCAGTCAGGGCGTATTGGACAAAGTTCTTTACGAATAATCCAGACGCTTTTTTTGAAGCAGAAGATACATTTGCATCTGGTGACCGCTGTGTGGTTAGGTGGATTTATCGTAAAACCAAAGACGGGAAACCTTGGCATTTGCGAGGCGTAGATGTCTTCAAAGTCCGAAATGGTAAAGTGGCCGAAAAGCTGGCATATGTAAAAGGTTGAGGGTATCATTTCCTATTTTGCCACCCCCAAAAAATTGATAGATTGCCTCTTGCTCTTTTTAGAAAAACCGTTGCCTTTATAGAGGGTTTTCTAAATAAGTTATAACTGTCTCCGAATTTTTTCTGCAATCTCAGCCAATTCTTCTTGGCTCATTTTGAGTTTATTATTAAAATTCATGTCTGCCATCCTATTGAGTGGGATGAGATGTACATGGGCATGAGGGACTTCCAACCCCACCACTGCTACACCGATACGTTTGCACGGAATGGCCTGTTCTACCGCCTTTGCTATTTTTTTAGAAAACGCCATTAGCCCAGTGTAAAGCGTGTCTTCTAAATCAAAAATATAATCTACTTCTTGTTTAGGAATCACTAAGGTATGGCCAACAGCACAAGGGAACACATCTAAAAAAGCCAAGAAGTTTTCTGTCTCAGCTATCTTGTGGCAAGGAATTTCGCCATTGACAATGCGGGTAAATATAGAAGGCATAGCCGTAAAAAGGATGGGTTGAGGGGGCAATTTACAAACAAAAATGAGTTGGAGAGTAAGAAAGGTAGCCATTTTTGATATTTTTAATACCACTCCTTTTTTATATTAATATTTTTTGTACAAATCTAAGTTTGCTTTTTCAATCTAAAACGCCTACTTTTGCGCTCTGATTTTCAAAAGTGCGTCCTTTTCACGCCTTTATTATCTCAATATTTAGACATAACAGATTCATTCACAATCACAAAGAACCATGGCACGTGATTTAAAATTCACAAGAAACATCGGAATTGCTGCTCACATTGATGCGGGTAAAACCACTACAACAGAGCGGATTCTTTATTACGCAGGGGTAAGCCACAAAATCGGTGAAGTACACGACGGTGCAGCCACGATGGACTGGATGGCGCAAGAGCAAGAGCGCGGTATCACTATTACATCAGCTGCTACAACGGTAGATTGGGTGTGGAGAGATAACAAATACCACATTAATATTATTGACACACCAGGCCACGTGGACTTTACGGTAGAAGTAAACCGTTCTTTGCGTGTATTGGATGGCCTTGTGTTTTTGTTTAGCGCTGTAGATGGCGTGGAGCCTCAATCAGAAACCAACTGGCGTTTGGCTAACAACTATAATGTAGCTCGTTTGGGATTCGTCAATAAGATGGACCGTTCTGGTGCCGACTTCTTGAACGTTTGTAAGCAGGTAAAAGAAATGCTCGGTAGCTATGCCGTACCTCTTCAATTGCCTATCGGTGCCGAAGACAACTTCAAAGGCGTTGTTGATTTGATCAACAACCGCGGGATGATTTGGAACGAGCATGACAAAGGCATGACCTATGAAATCGTGCCTATCCCCGACGATATGGTAGAAGAAGCCGCCGAATGGCGTGAAAACTCCTTGAGGCAGTCGCAGATTACGATGAGTCTTTGATGGAGAAATATTTTGAAGACCCAGATTCAATCACAGAAGATGAAATCTGACGGCATTGCGTGCTGCTGTTATTGATATGAAAATCGTTCCGATGCTTTGTGGCTCTTCATTCAAAAACAAAGGAGTACAAACCATGCTTGATTACGTGATGGCCTTGTTGCCGTCGCCGCTCGACAAAGAAAGTATCAAAGGTACAAATCCAAATACAGGTGCTGAGATTGCTCGTAAGCCAAGTGTGACAGAACCGTTCTCGGCTTTGGCATTTAAGATTGCGACTGACCCATATGTAGGCCGTTTGTGCTTTATTCGGGCTTATTCAGGCGTATTAGAAGCCGGCTCATATGTGTTGAACAATCGTTCAGAAAATAAAGAACGTATTTCGCGTATCTTCCAAATGCACGCCAACAAACAGAACTCTATTGAGCGTTTGGAAGCAGGTGATATTGGTGCGGTAGTAGGATTCAAGGACATCAAGACAGGTGATACGCTCTCTGATGAGAAAAACCCAATTATTTTAGAGTCAATGATTTTCCCTGATCCAGTGATTGGTTATGCCATTGAACCTAAGAAAACCGCCGATCAGGACAACTTCTCAAAGGCTATTGGCAAACTCATCGAGGAAGATCCTACCCTCCAAGTGGAATCTAACGACGAAACAGGCCAAACCATCATCAAAGGAATGGGCGAGTTGCACCTCGAAATCATCATTGACCGTATGCGTCGTGAGTTTAAGGTAGAAGTAAACCAAGGTGCACCACAGGTAGCGTATAAAGAAGCATTGACTAAAAACTTCACTCACCGTGAGGTATATAAGAAGCAAACGGGTGGTCGCGGTAAATTTGCTGATATTAACTTTGAAATCGGCCCACGCGACGACAACGAAGAAGGACAAGAAGCCAAAAAAGGCTTACAGTTTGTGAATGAAGTAGTGGGTGGTGCTATCCCACGCGAATTTATTCAACCTGTGCAAAAAGGCTTTGAAGCAGCTTCATGGTCAATGGCCCATTGGCAGGCTACAATGTAGAAAGTATGAAAGTGCGTTTGTTCCATGGTTCATTCCACGATGTGGATTCTGACTCACTTTCTTTTGAATTAGCCGCTAAATTGGGCTTCAAAGAGGCAGCACGCCAGGCAGGCCCTAAACTGTTGGAGCCTATTATGGCGGTTGAAGTACTGACTCCCGAAGAATATACTGGCCCTATTACTGGCGACTTAAACCGCCGTCGTGGTATCATGAAAGGGATGGATAGCCGTGCGGGATCACAAGTAATCAAGGCTGATGTGCCTCTGTCAGAATTGTTTGGTTATGTAACCGACCTCCGTACCATGTCGTCGGGGCGTGCTACCGCTAACTTGACCTTCTCACACTACGAGTTCTTGCCAAACAACTTGGCCGAAACTGTGGTGGCTAAGGCTAAAGGATAAAAAAACAAAGGGTAATAATTGAAGATTGTTACCCTCTCAAAAATATTTTCTCTCGGAGTTAATGGCTCTTTCGAGAGAAATTCTAACAAAACATC
Organism: Spirosomataceae bacterium; assembly: GCA_041392315.1. GTDB lineage: Bacteria > Bacteroidota > Bacteroidia > Cytophagales > Spirosomataceae > Runella. The sequence continues at coordinate 82,021 of JAWKMH010000016.1, forward strand.
AGAGCCAAACAACAACAATGAATCAAAAAATTCGCATTAAACTCAAGTCATTTGACCACAACTTGGTGGACAAATCGGCTGATCGCATCGTAAAGGCGGTAAAATCAACAGGAGCTGTAGTAAGTGGCCCGATTCCCTTGCCTACCGAGAAACAAATCTACACGGTGTTGCGCTCACCCCACGTAAACAAAAAATCGCGGGAACAATTTCAGCTTTGCACCTATAAGCGCTTGATTGACATTCACTCGTCAAGTGCCAAAACAGTAGATGCTTTGATGAAACTCGAATTACCCAGTGGTGTTGATGTGGAAATCAAAGTGTAAGTACTTTGAGCCGCAAGACAAAAGCCGATCTCGAAAGGGAGCGGCTTTTGTTTTTTAGAGGTGAACATGGCCGTTCAAGACCGTTTGATAACTTTATCGAAAGTTTTTTGTTGTTCTTCACAATAGCACTATATATTTGAGGTAATAGATGCTCAAGTGTATCATTTTACCCTCCTTACCGATAGAAAGATAAACAAGAAAAGTAGATTTTTTAGCGAAAAATCGTTTGTCAACCCTATTCTATTCTATTTGGAATAGTCATATTGGCTAATAAGCGCATCGTTTTTAACTATACAATGCTTATGACAGCCAAACAAAATTCGGATTACTTAGCAAAGTTGAAGCGCTTGAAACTTCGCCTACTAAGCGAAAACGTACAGCTTACCCGACAAGAACTAAAAGTACTTTATTGGTCTATCGAGGGGAAAACATGGGTATGATTGATAAAATTGACCCCATATGCTCAAGTAATCCTTGTAACCTCTGGTCGGTTAAGACAAAACATGCGGGTACAGTAATTGTAGATATTGAAACTACTGTTGAGTCTGTAGCGCCAATTGGAGCTACTTTGAAAATAAATATGGGCGCTTATGGAATCAGAGAGTGGATGGGAGCAAACCCATAACAGATTCTGATAAAATTATCTGATGTATAAAAAGATAACTGGCTGAATTTTAATTTAAAAACATGAATTCGACTATGAAACTTTTGATAAGTATCTTGCTTCTACTGCCGGCAATAACGTTTGGACAAATGCGAACGAAATCTGAATTGACTCAGGCAGAAAATAAGAAATCTGCACAAACGCAACGAGATTCAATTGTTGTCGAATACGCAACATTAATGAAAATTGCCCGAAAATATGGTGTGGAGAAAAATTTTTCTTGGACACCAAAGAGTTCTATGAGTAATATAAAAAACTTAAAAACACCTGATAAGGTGGTCTTAAGAATAAGTTTAGAACAATTTGAGGCTGGTATGAAACTACTTGCGTTTAATGAGAAAAGGTCTGAAATTTTGAACCAGTTCTACTTTGAAGACTATCCAAATCTCAGTACAGTAAAAGAGTATATCGCCTTAAAACGAGCATATCTCAAAAAGTATCCAGAATATCTTAAGGATGAACCCTCTTTTCAAGAAACTTAATACAGGAAGAGGAAAGAAATGCGGATAAAATTATTCTGAACACTAAAAACTTTCAAAAAGTTGACCCATGATTCATATAAAACTCGAATCACCCAATGGTGTTGATGTGGAAATCAAAGTGTAAATACTTGAAGATGCAAGACCAAACAGAAGCCGACCTCGAAAGGGAGCGGCTTTTGTTTTGGTGTATTTGTTGAAATAAAGACCAAGATAACCGTAATTTGCGATTGTACTACGCTTTTTAAAATAAATAATTTGGTTATAAGAATGAAAAGAAGAAAATTTATTGCAGCGTCTGGTTTAGTAGGCTTGGGTGGGGGTTCTAAGAGTCTATATTTAGCCCCAAAGAAGAGAAAGAGGTCTATGAATTGCGCTCCTATGAACTTAAAATGGGGGATGTCGAGGCTCGAAGCTTATCTTCAAAGCGCATTAATTCCTGCTCTTAATCGCCTGGGGGTGAGCAAAATAGGTGTTTTCAAAGAAATAAGCAAAGATGACCCCGCCATCTTGCATTTGCTGTTGGTCTATCCGTCGCAAGCGGGCTATTTTCAGATTCAAACACAACTGAAAAAAGATGCTGATTACCTCAAGGCCAGTGAGGCCTATCATCAAACACCTGTGGATAAAGCCATTTTTGACCGCGTAAGCAGTTCTCTATTATTGGCATTTGATGGAATGCCCAAGCTGATAACCCCTACCAAAGAACCTCGAATCTTGGAGTTGAGAACTTATGAGGGCTATAGTGAAGATGCCGTAAGGAGAAAAATTAAGATGTTTAATGAAAGTGAGATAGCTATTTTCAATAAAACTAAACTGAACATTGTATTTTTTGGAGAGGTACTCATAGGTCAGAGAATGCCTTGCCTGACTTATATGCTCACTTTCAAAGACATGGAAGAACGCAATGCCAATTGGGCTAAATTTAGCGCTGATCCTGACTGGAAGCAAGTTTCACAAGCTGCTGAATATGCCAATACAGTTTCGCGCATACAACGTGTTTTTTTAGAACCTACTGCTTATTCACAGATTTAATAGAACCATGAAGATGAAGCGCTTTTTGGGTTATTCCTGATACTACCACTCTCCATCTTTGCCCAGCAAACTACCATGGAGCAATTGAAGGACAGCATTATGTCCAAATTAAAGCCTATTAAAGGTGAATTTGGCATTGCCTTCAAAGATTTACAAACAGGTAAAACACTCTTTGTCAATGAAAAAGAAAATTTTCATGCCGCCAGCACCATGAAAACCCCCGTCATGATAGAGGTGTTTAAGCAGGCCAAAGCAGGGAAATTCAAATTAACAGATTCAATTTCGGTCAAAAATGAGTTTAAAAGTATTGTAGATGGTAGTTTGTTTGGTTTAGATATCAGCGACGATAGTGCCGATGATATGTACAAGAAAATCGGCCAAAAAATGACGATTTATGACCTTACTTACCAGATGATTATTGTCAGCAGCAACCTCGCCACCAATATCTTGATTGATTTGGTAGGTGCCAAAAATGCCAACGCTTCTATGCGACTGTTGGGTGCTAAAGATATTCAAGTATTGCGGGGAGTAGAAGACAACAAAGCCTTTCGTGCAGGCATGAATAACTCAGTAACGGCGTTTGATTTGATGGTGATTTTTGAAAAAATAGCGCGTAAAAAGGCCGTTGATAAAAAAGCAGACGAGGCAATGGTCCAAATTTTGTTGGATCAAAAGTTCAATGAAATTATTCCTGACAATCTTCCTACTACGGTAAAGGTAGCCCACAAAACGGGTTCAATTACAGGTGTACAACACGATTCGGGCATCGTTTATCTGCCCGATGGTCGCCAATATGTATTAGTGCTGCTCTCCAAAAAATTAACCGACACTCAAGCAGCTGTAAAAGCACTTGCTCAAGTGTCGGAAATGATTTATAACTATGTAAAATAGTTGCTACTTGCTGCCTTTTCTGCCCTTAGAGGTCGCGTTTTGAGCTACTTTGGTGTTCATTTCCATGTAATCTACCACCAAATGGCTCAACGATTTTACGCCCAAGGTAAAACCGCTTTCGTCCAAATAGAAATCAGGCGTATGGTGGGGGGCTACGTCGTAAGGGCTTTTGCCTTTGGCCATGCCTCCCAAAAAGAAAAAGAAGCCGGGTACTTTCTTTTGAAAATAGCTAAAGTCTTCGGCACCTGTCTGCACGGGTGTAATCAATACTTTGTCTTTGCCTGCCAAAGCTTCCAAGGTAGGTATCATTTTGTCGGTGAGGGCTTCATCGTTGACGGTAGCAGGGTAACCAATGCCAATTTCTACGTCAGCCTTGGCCCCAGCACTTTCGGCGATGTTGGTGGCCACTTCTTTGATACGACGATGAACTAAGGCTTGCTGGTCGTCGCCAAAGGTGCGGATTGTGCCAATCATCTCCAATGACTCTGGAATGATGTTGTAGCGAATGCCCCCATGAATAGCCCCTACAGTAACCACAGCGGGGTTTTCGGTGATGTTTACATTGCGACTTACGATGGTTTGAAGCCCCATCACGACTTGCGAAGCCGTTACGATAGGGTCAACGCCTGACCAAGGATTTGCTCCATGGGTTTGTTTGCCTTTTAGCTTAATGGTGAGCTGATCTACCGCCGCCATCGTGGCTCCTGGGCGATAGCGAATCGTACCCACTTCGGTTTGTGAGTTGATATGCAGTCCAAAAATGGCATCTACTTTGGGGTTTTCGAGTGCACCTTCTATGACCATGCGGTTGGCACCAAAAGTATTGCCATCATACACGCCCTCTTCGGCAGGTTGGAAAATGAGCTTTACCGTTCCTGCCAAATCTTTTTGTACATTGGCCAGCACTTCTGCTACACCCATTAAGATGGCTACGTGGCTATCGTGCCCACAAGCGTGCATGACACCTGTTTTTTGGCCATTGAACTCCGTAACTACTTGCGATTTGAATGGAATATCGACGCGCTCTGTTACGGGTAAGCCGTCCATGTCGGCACGAAGAGCTACTACTGGACCAGGCTTTCCTCCTTTGAGCACACCTACTACGCCAGTAACGGCAACTTTCTCTTTTACCTCATAGCCCAATTTACGAAGATGGTCGGCTACAATTTTGGCGGTTCGGGTTTCTTGGTTGCCCAACTCAGGATGCTCATGAAAATCACGTCGCCAAGCGATTACTTTACTTTCAATGGCCTCTGCCGATTGGTTGATGACGGGCTTTAGGCCCCCTTGACTGTAACCAGCGGTTAGGGTAAGGGCGAAAAATGTGCTACTTAGGATAGTTTTTCTCATCGTATGTTAGTTTGTGATTTGTAAAAATTTGAAGCAATTTATGAAAAAAGGGCGGAGATGTTCGATATTCGCGGTTCAAATCTAAAAATGAATGCAAAAATTACTTTTTATAGACCGCGACGGCACCATCATCGTTGAGCCTCCTCTTGATTTTCAGGTAGATTCCTTAGAAAAGCTCGCCTTTTTACCTAAAGCTATTTCAAATCTCCGCCGATTGGCTGAGGATACTGACTTTGGTTTTGTGATGGTTACCAACCAAGATGGTTTGGGTACAGACTCTTTTCCAGAAGATACCTTCTGGCCTGCTCAAAATAAAATGTGTCAAATCCTATCAGGAGAAGGTATTAACTTTCAAGCTGTACACATAGATCGCAGCTTCCCGCATGAAAACGCGCCCACACGCAAGCCACGAACGGGAATGTTGACCCAATATTTGACTGGTGATTATGACTTAGCAAACAGCTATGTGATTGGCGACCGTCTAACAGATGTACAGTTGGCTGCTAATATGGGCTGCAAAGCCATATTTATTGCCAAAGAAACTCCTGCCGACCTTGCGCCTGATTTGGCAGCAGTCATCACACTTATATCAGATGATTGGGATGTCATCTACGAACATTTACGTTTGCCTGCTCGCCAAGTAGTGGTAGAGCGCAACACCAAAGAAACGCAAATTACTATTGGGTTGAATCTTGATGGCCAAGGCAAAGCAGAGATACATACAGGCTTGGGCTTTTTCGACCATATGCTTGACCAATTGGCCAAACATTCGGGCGCAGATTTGAAAATTCGTGTAGTGGGCGATTTGCACATAGACGAACATCACAATTCATCGAAGAACAGTTCTGGCGTTGGGTGAGGCTTACCGTCAAGCTCCTTCGGCGATAAGCGCGGGATCAGCCGCTATGGATTTTTATTGCCTATGGATGAGGCCTTAGCACAGGTAGCTATTGATTTTTCGGGTCGTCCGTGGTTGATATGGGAGGCAGATTTCAAACGCGAAAAAATCGGTGAGATGCCTACCGAAATGTTTTATCATTTTTTCAAATCTTTTGCTGATACTGCCCAGTGTAATCTCAATATCAAATGTGAAGGCACCAACGAACACCATAAAATAGAAGCCATTTTCAAAGGTTGGGCCAAGGCCATTAAAATGGCGGTTAAACGTGATTTAACATCCTTAGATGTGCTGCCTTCGACCAAAGGAGTTTTGTAAGTAGCCAATAGCCAAAAAAAATACGATTTATTGGGTTTAAAGCCCTAATGCTATTACTTTTGTGCTATTCTTTAAAAAAAATCAAAAAGTTCTAAAAAACAACAAAATACAATGGATTTAATATCAGGTACGCTCATATTCTATGCCGTATTGCTTGGCACTTCTTTTTGGGTAGTAGCCTCTGGAGCGCAATGAACGTAAATATACAAGTACTTCAAAGAGGATTAGTCAAGTGCAGTATTGACTGTGCGCCAAAATTGACATCTAAATGTAAAAATCAGTATGGAAATCAAAGGGAGAGTAATTCATTTATTAGCACTTCAAACGGGCGAAGGAAAAAACGGCACTTGGAAAAAACAAGATTTCGTCATCGAAACCGACGGTCAATATCCCAAAAAGTGTATTTCAGCTAGCGATAAAATCAACGAAAGTGCTTTTGCAATTGGAAATGACATCAATGTACTCGTTTGATGTAGAAAGCCGTGAGTACAACGGACGTTGGTACACCGATCTCAAAGCCTGGAAAATTGATACGCTTATGGCGGGAGGATCTTCGGAAATAGCAGCCCCCACAGCTACTTCTACCCCTCGTACCCCCACTGAATACTCCGTCCGCAAGCAAGCGAAGAAGATAATTTGCCGTTTTAGTTCTTTTTGTTGTCATAAAGCTGAAAGCATCTATCTGTACTTACTAATAGATGCTTTCAGGCTGATATATGGAGTTCATCTTCAAATACACCCCGTTAGTCCAGCCAAAGCCATCTTGATTGGGGTATTCGCCCCTTGGGCCGATAAGTCATCCGTTAAGACGTTGTATTTTTCCATCATTTTACCTGTTTTTGGTAATAAGCCTCGTTATTGGCAGTCCATCGTTGGGCTATTTTATGGGCTAAGTCGTTCAATCCATAGTGTCTTCTAAGCCCTCAAAAGCCATCCATTGCAAAGGAGCCCAGCCATTGGGCGCATCCTATTCGGCTCACTATTTTGAAGGGTAGTAAGCAGACCGTTTTTTGCAAAAAATTTTTCTTTCCAACACTTCTGCCACTTTGTGTGCTTGATTGGGTGTAGCTATCTTAAAAAATAAGGGAAAAACCGCCGCCAAAGTATAATTTCTTTGTAGTGGTTTGCTTTCCACTCATAATCGAAATAAAAACCAAGTGATTCGTTCCAACCATATTTTTTGATAGCCTTCTGCCTTTCAGTCGCTTTTTGTTCTAATATAGCTGCCTTTGTTTGTTGTCCTTTGAGTTTATGAGCCATACATAGACTTTTTCAAGATGATACAGCAAACAATTCAAATCTACTGGGAGGATGTCGGTAAAGGAATGGTGTCATATTTTGGCCAATTTTTGAACCAACGACTGCTAAAATCCCAACCCGATTCTGCCGCTGCTCTGATATGGCGATAGACTTCGTCGGTAGAAGTAGTATGACTTTGCTGTGCCAATTGACATCTTCTTTGTATGCTTCGGGCCTTGGCAGAGGCACATCGTCCCAGTAGCGATTCAAAACACTACCATCCGCTTATTTACTACACGATAAGCAGTACTAAGCGTATCATTCCACGCATCCAAAAAGCGTATTCTTTTTCTAAAGAGGGCAGGTATTGTACCCATACATTCTCTCCCTGAATTTCGGCCAAAAGTCCTACCATCAACGAAAAAAACGGAGGCTGCGAACGTCCCATAGTAGGTTCGATTGCCATTGGGGATAAAACCAATGGTATCAATCAAATGGGCAAAGTTCTTTGACTATGTTTTTCAATCAACTCAAACTTTTCAGACAATTGCAGCCCCAATAACGTAAAGTAAGAGTCCTAATAATAAACTTCTAAACCTTCCTCCAGGCACAATATAAGGGTAGGGCAGGGGTATCAATGAGCCCTCATTATGATCGGGTTGGCGGGTTAAAATAGGCCATAGATTTTCAATATGCTGGCTAATAGGGCGACTGATATCGCTTTCATAATTTGCTGTTATTTCCGAAGGAATGATAAAATGATTTTCTACAAATTCCTTTAAGTCAAAGATTTGACTTGTCTTTTGTTGGTGGTATTCCGCTAAGATGTATTGCCTATCGTATCGTGCAATAGCATCTGTAAATGTCTTAGAGTCAGGGAATAATGCACTTAATTGAATATCGTGGTATAGTTGTCCGAAGTCTTCTAAAACAACAAAACCCGCTTTACGTGTCTCTTGAAGATTCATAGAAATACTTTTATATAAGTGTTTGTTTTCAATCAGTCATATATCACTGATTGAAAAATATTTTTGGTATAATAATCAGCCAATAGCCACTCATTAATGGCCTCCTGCGCCCGAAGAAATGTCAATGGAAGTTTTGCTTCCTTGTAAACGGCTAAAGAAATACAAAGCCACCATCAAACAACAGATAGGGAGCAGAGAGAAATAAAAAGCCGTTTGTCCGCCGTAATGTTCAAATACAAAACCAGTAATCAGCGAGCCTGTGGTACCGCCTAAAGCCGAAAATATAACAATTAAACCTGACATGAGGCCGTGCTGATTGACAGGCAATGAACTCAAAATGAGCGAATTAATGGCGGGATAGATAGGAGCGAGGAATAGCCCTATCATCGGAAAAATAAAAGCCGCCACAGGGGCATTGCCCCAACCCGTTACAGCCGATGTATCGGCATTTTGGGCCAAAGGAAGGGCTATCAAAACCAAAGCAGCAGCAATAAGTAAGCAGCCAATCAATACCGCCAACCAGTTGAATTTTTTTAGCACAATACCTGCCAAAAAACGCCCCAGTGCCGTAGAAATAGCCAATAAACTCGCCAGTTGAATACTCAAGGCGGCAGGTAGATGAAGTACTTTGTTGTTGAAGGTAGGTAGCCAGCTCATGATACTCTGCTCAATTAATACATAAGTGAAGGCGCAGATGATGAAAACCAGTACTAAGGGTAAGGCGACGAGGCGAAACATTTCGGCAAAATCATCAAAAAAAGGTTTGTTCTCCTCTACTTGCAGCGACGACTCATCGAGCGAAGTACTAAGTAATAAGACAAAAGCCAAGAGTGCAATCGCTCCCAACACATAATATACGTTTAGCCAAGCAGTAGGAGTGGAGTCATCCATGAAACTGGTGAAGATAAAATAACCTGTCAAGATGCCTATCATAAAAAAAGATTCTATGAAATTCATCAAACTGATATGTTCTTTCTTGTTGGTCGTTAGGAGGCCAATCGTTCCATAAACCGATACCTTTATGAGTGCAAACCCTGCTCCTGCCACGGCAAATACTACCTTGGTCATCCCAAACGAATGAATAGTGGGCATCAGCAAGCATATAAGAGCATTGCCCCCAAAGCTACCAGCATGGCTTTACAGCCAAGTCGATTGATAAAAGAAGCCACTAAAAATGAGACCGCAGCAATGCTCAAATCTTTGAAAGCTTCCAAAATAGAAGCCGCCGTTTCAGATACACTGTATGTACGCTGCACTTGAAGAATAACAGTCCCAACACTATTGAGTAGAATAGCAAAAACAAAATAGTTGAGAAAAATAGATAATTTGATTTTCCAGTGATTAGGCATCGTTTAGTGGAGGTTGAGATAAAAAGAGGAGCGAGTGAAAACCCGCTCCTCCAGCATCATAGGTTGTGTAAGATAAAGCCGAGTACAATTTATTCACAACAAAGTTCTACTTTTATTTGTTTTAAAAATATCATTCTATTATTCAATTCTTATCCTGTATTAAGAAGTTTGTTGTTACTTTTACAAAAAATAGCATAATATAAGTAATGAAAACTGAATTTGAGGTTGTTCAACCCGACGAAGGAAGTTCTTTCAAAATAATTCACAACATTGTCTTACCAGAGCTGTTTCGGTGGCAATACCACTACCATCCCGAATATGAAATTGTGTGTGTATTGGAGGGAGGGGGGCGTAGGCATGTAGGGAATCATATTAGCCAATATGAGGAGGGAGATTTGGTCTTTATTGGCCCCAATCTACCTCATTCGGGTTTTGGTCAGGGGGCAATCGGTCAGCATGAAGAAATTGTAGTACAACTCAAAGAACACTTTTGGGGAGAGAAATTCTTAGAAATGCCCGAAATGAAAACAGTTAAAGTCTTGTTTGCCCGTGCCCAGCAAGGCGTATGTTTTCACGGCCAAACGAAAATAAAGGCAAAAACAAGACTGAAAAAACTGCTGCATCTCCCCCCTTTTGAGCGACTGATGGAATTGATTCAGATTCTACAGCTATTGGCCAATGCGGAAGAATACACCTTGCTTAATAAGGTAGGGCTGAAATTAGAATTCAATGCCAAGGATGAAGTTCGACTCAATCGTATTTTAAAATATGTAGAAGAGCATTACCAGCACCCCATTGATATTCAGGAAGCGGCATCGGTGGCACATTTGACGGTGCCTTCATTTTGCCATTATTTCAAAAAAATGATGCGTCTTACCTTTACTGATTTTATCAATCAATACCGTATCAATCAAGCCTGTCGGCTTTTGGCGACTGACAAGAGCATCACCGATATTAGTTTTGAATGTGGTTTTGGCCACGTAGCCTACTTCAATCGGGTTTTTAAGCACCACAAACAACAAAGCCCCTCGGTATTCCGAAAGGCTTTGAGAAAGTGATTTTTGAGGGGGTTACTTGGTGGTATAATTGGGGGCTTCTTTGGCAATATGAATATCGTGCGGATGGCTTTCGCGCATACCAGCAGCCGAGATTCTCACAAACTGGGCTTTTTGGAGTGTTTGGATATTGGCCGCGCCACAATACCCCATACCTGCTTTCAAGCCACCCACGAGTTGATAAATGATTTCGGCTACTTTCCCTTTGTAAGGTACACGCCCTACAATGCCTTCGGGAACGAGTTTTTTGATGTCGTCTTCGGCATCTTGAAAATAGCGGTCTTTGGAGCCATCTTCCATGGCTTCGACCGAGCCCATGCCCCGATAAGATTTAAAACGACGACCTTCATAGAGAATTTCTTCACCAGGGGCTTCGTCGGTACCTGCCAGCAGCGACCCAATCATCACGGTATTGGCCCCTGCTGCAATGGCCTTGACCACATCGCCCGAGTAGCGAATGCCCCCATCGGCCACCACAGGAATATCGGTATCCTCAAGGGCCTTAGCGGCTTCATAGACAGCCGATAGCTGCGGCATACCTATTCCTGCAATAATACGGGTTGTACAAATACTACCTGGGCCTACGCCCACTTTTACGCCATCAGCACCTGCGGCAGCCAAGGCACGGGCAGCCTCCCCCGTGGCGATATTGCCTACCAATACATCGAGTTTGGGAAATTGGCTTTTCACCCCTTTTAAGGCTTCGATGACCCCAAGTGAATGTCCGTGGGCGGTATCAATACTCACTACATCCACACCCGCTTTGATGAGGGCTTCCACCCGTCGAATCAAGTCAGGTGTTACGCCTACAGCTGCACCTACCCGTAAACGTCCGAGTGTATCTTTACAAGCGTTAGGGTGGCTTTTACGCTTGATGATATCGCGGTAAGTAACCAACCCCACGAGTTTGTAGTCTTTGTCCACCACAGGTAGTTTTTCGATTTTGTACTCCTGCAAAATACTTTCGGCTTCTTCTAAGCTGATTCCTTCGCGGGCAGTAATGAGGTTTTGCTTGGTCATAATGTCCAAAACCCCCTTGGTAAGGTCTTTTTGGAAGCGCAAATCACGGTTAGTAATAATACCAATGAGCTTGCTTTGAGCATCTACCACAGGAATACCCCCGATTTTAAACTCCGACATGATGCGGTGGGCATCGCGCAGGGTGGCATCTTCATTGAGTGTGATAGGATCCACAATCATGCCACTTTCAGAGCGTTTTACCTTACGCACTTGCTCGGCTTGGGCTTCTACAGTCATGTTTTTGTGGATGATGCCTATACCGCCTTCTTGCGCCATTGCAATGGCCAATTCATATTCGGTAACGGTGTCCATGGCGGCAGAAAGCAGCGGAACGTTCAAACGGATGTTGCGTGTAAGCTGGGTTTGGGTGTTGGTGTCGCGCGGTAAAACTTCGGAATAGGCTGGGACGAGCAGCACATCGTCGTAGGTGAGGGCCTCGTAGAGGAATTTGGATGAATTTGGGAGCATAGCAAATAATACGGTTCGTTATTTGCCGCGTAAAATTACGGTAAATATTTATCAACTGAAAGAGGGAAGGGGCTTTAACGAAAAAATAATCTAAACAGAAGATTTTTATACCATATAAAGAAAGTTATATTGGCTACTTACACCCCCTGATTTGTACCAAGAATGTGCTTCCTGTAGATGTTTGAAAGCCTGGATATAGGGTAATAGATTGCCCAGCATGATAGTTGGTCAACCCTATCGATAAGGTGGCAGTGCTCTCAATAGTTTGTGTGGCGACATACGTCCCCTTTGCTAATGTACCACTACTGTGAGTAAGCGTAACAGGGCAAAGAGGCGGGGTAGTAATGAGGTTGTAGTTTTTATCATAGACCTTCAATCCTGCCACTAAATTAGGTAAGCAAGTTATTTTATCAGCATCAATGTATAGAGTTGTCAATGTGATGGGTAAAGTGGGAAAACAGGTAAGTTGATTATATCGGCAATCTAAGTAGGTCAAAGAAGCGGGTAATTCAGGTAGGGTAGTGAGTTTATTAGAACTACAATACAGTGTTGTTAATGCAGTAAACCCAGCAATTCCTGTTAAGTTCGTAATATTTTTAGAGGAAATATAAAAACTGGTTAGGGTTTTGGCAGGGGGAAGCAAGTTGTTACAGACATCAATACAGGTGGGGCAAACGTTTCTGATGGCCTCTGCAAAGTTGGGGTCTGGGATATTTCCTTCACATAAAGGAGGTGTCGGGATTAAATTGCCAGCGGCATTATAAACCTGCAAACCCGAGAGGGTATTGGGTAAACATTTTACTTTGTCATGGTCTATTTGTAGGGTATTGAGTGTAGCGGGTAGTGTTGGCAAGCAAGTGAGTAGATTATTAGCGCAGTTGAGGGTTTGTAGGGAGGTAAAAGCAGCAATACCAGTCAAATCTGTGATATTTTTATTACGAACATCCAGAGTAGTGAGATTGGCGGCAGGTGGTAGGAGTTTGTAACAGGAATCTATGCAATTGGGACAAATTTCTTGAATGGCTTTGGCGAAGTTTTCATCGGCGACCCCACAGAGGGGTAAAGGTGTACTTGAATTAGTGGAAACAGAAAGACCATTTACTTTATTGGGTAAACAAGTAATATTGTTGTTGTAAATAGATAAACTCCTTAATGTTTTTGGTAGAGAAGGGAGGCAAACCAGTTGGTTATTATCACAATATAAAGTAACCAACTTATTAGGTAGAATGGGGAGTGTTCTCAAGAGGTTTGAAGAGCAATTTATGTAGGTCAAGTTAGCGGGTAAAGTAGGTAAAGAGGATAATTTATTATTGGAGCAGAAAAGATTTTGAAGATTTTTAAAGCCTTCAATACCAGATAGATTAGAAATATTTTTATTACTTATATCTAAATAAGTGAGTGCGGCAGAGGGTGGTAGGAGATTGTTACAGTTACCGATACAAGTAGGACACGAAATGCGAATGGCCGCCGCGAAATTAGGGTCTGGAATAACGATACAGATAGGTGGGGTCGTTATCAAGTCACCAGTAGCGTTATATACCTTCAAACCTGTTACAGTATTGAGTAAACAAGTAACCCTGTCGGCATCTAAGTACAAGGACTTTAATGAATTGGATAGTGAAGGCAGGCAAGTAAATAGATTGTTAAAGCAATAAACTGTTGTGAGATTATTAGGGAAAGGAGGTAGGCTCGTTAATTTATTAGAAAAACAAAACAAGATTTGTAAATCAGTAGGTAAAATAGGTAAACTACTCAATTGATTGTTATTACAAGATAAAGAGGTAATGCTATTGGGTAAGGTGGAAGGGTAGTTAGTAAGTTGTTATTACAAGACAGGGACGTTAAATTGTTAGGTAGGGTAGGTAAATTTGTCAATTGATTATAATTACACGACAAAGAGGTTAGCCCGCTGGGCAAGGTAGGTAAACTCGTCAATTGATTTACTTCACAGAGTAGAGTTTTCAAAGTAGCAGGTAAATCTGGAAGGGCAGAGAGCTGATTGGTTGTAACATAGCAATGTTTCGAGCGAGGTAAACCCAGTAATTCCTGTCAATTCTACAATATTTTTATTGGCTACATTGAGAGTAGTTAAATTGGCAGCAGCTGGAAGTAAATTATTAGAAGCATCAATACAAGTGGGGAAAGTGAATGGCCGATGCAAAATTGTTATCGGGAATATTTTGAGAAAACTACAGTAACAAACGCTAATACAGCTAAATGCCCAGTAAATGACTACCCGAAACAGTTTATCCTTAGGGTAATGAAGAAGAAATTTCATGGCCAATAATAGTGATTTGTGGTTGTTAATTTAGCTGTTATTAGTTAAAATAGGCAATAAGCCATCTCTTCAAACCCTTGCTGACTATTTTTAAGTAAAGATAGGAAAAATCACTTTATTTTTGCGAATTCAAAATATGGCTTAAAAGGCTAAAACTCAAACATGCAAAAAACTTTATTGAAGAACTTCGTTGGCGTGGTATGTTGCACGACACACGCCAGGAACCGAAGAACAACTTACCAAAGAGATTACCTCGGCTTATTGGTTTTGACCCAACGGCCTCTTCGCTACACATCGGCAATCTGGCTACCATCATGCTGCTCAAGCACTTTCAATTGTGTGGACACAAGCCTTTTGCACTGTAGGAGAAAGGTTGGCATGGTGGGCGATCCCTCGGGAAAATCGGCAGAACGGGCATTTTTGTCGGAAGAAACCTTGCGCCATAATGAGGCTTGTATCAAAAAACAATTGGAGCAATTTCTTGATTTTGACTGTGGCGACAATGCCGCCGAGATTGTCAATAACTACGATTGGTTCAAAGAAATTGGCTTTTAGAGTTTTTGCGTGAGGCAGGCAAATACCTCACCATCAACTATATGTCGGCCAAAGATTCGTAAAAACGCCTTGAAACAGGTATTTCCTTTACCGAATTTAGCTATCAGCTATTGCAAGGATATGACTTTTATTGGTTGTATAA
Organism: Spirosomataceae bacterium; assembly: GCA_041392315.1. Lineage (GTDB taxonomy): Bacteria > Bacteroidota > Bacteroidia > Cytophagales > Spirosomataceae > Runella. The sequence goes on from JAWKMH010000016.1 coordinate 97,053, forward strand.
GCACAAAAATGTACGCCTCCAGATGGGCGGTTCGGATCAATGGGGCAATATCACCACAGGTACTGAGCTGATTAGACGGAAAGAAAACAACAACGACGAAACCGCTGAACACCGTGCTTTTGCCCTTACTACGCCATTGGTAACGAAGGCCGATGGTACCAAATTTGGTAAAAGTGAGAGTGAAATGTGTGGTTGGATGCTTCGATGACCTCGCCTTTTCAGTTTTATCAGTTTTGGCTCAACTGTACTGATGCCGACTGCCCGCGTTTACTTCGGGTGTTTACATCGTTATCAAAAGAAGAAATCGAAGCCCTTGAAGTGCAACATACCGACGCACCCCACTTGCGCTTGATGCAGAAAGCATTGGCACAAGACGTAACGGTGCGTGTACATTCACAGCGCGATTATGACATGGCTGTGGCAGCTTCGGAGGTGCTTTTTGGAAAAGGGACACTCGAAACCCTCCAAAATATGGATGAGGTTACTTTTGTGTCGGTTTTTGAAGGCGTACCACAAACAACCATCAGCCGGACCAATTTAGAGGACTGTCCGACCATCGCTGATTTGTTATCTTCAGTTACATCCAATGAGATTTATCCTTCTAAAAGCGAGGCGCGAAGGGCAATACAGGGCAATGCAGTAAGTATCAATAAAACCAAAATAGCTGATGCCAATCTAAAGCCTAATTTTAGCCTGTTACAAAATAAATATTTGTTGGTGTCAAAAGGAAAAAAGAATCACTTGATTTTAGTGGAATAAAATATTCCAATTGGTTATCAAAGCCCTTAAAAGTGCCTTTTGGTAGATTTTAGGGGTTTTTTATTCAATTGTCCTTCTGAAATTAGGACAAGGAAATATTTTTTAAAAAAACTACAGAATTTATAAATTTGGCACGACTATTGAGAAAGGCTTTTCTGCAAGCAAAATGTACTCAAAACAAAAGTATGGCACATCCTCTATAACCCTAAGCTAACATGCAGAAATTAAGCCTAAACCAGACTTTACAGCAGAAGCTTTCGCCGCAGCAAATACAATTTATTAAGTTATTGCAAATTCCAACGGCGGAATTAGAAACGCGTATTGAAGAAGAGTTGGAAATCAATCCAGCATTGGAAGAGGGGATGGAAGAAGAACCAAGTATCAAAGAAGATACTTATGATGATAATATTGATGGCGAATATGATGAATTTAATAATCATAGCGACATTAGCTTAGATGATTATCTTCATCATGACGAATATGGCGGCTACAAAATGTATAGCGATGGCAATTATCCAGAAGAAGAACGCGATATGCCTATTGCCACAGTACATACATTGCAAGATGCTTTGATTCAGCAATTTGGCTTTTAAGACTCAACCCGCGGCAATCGGTGATAGGTTTGCAATTGTTGGGAAGTATTGAAAATGATGGCTACATTCGTCGTTCATTGCAGGCTATTGTCAATGATTTGGCTTTATCTCAAGGATTTTATTGTACTATTGAGGAGGTAGAGCAAGTGCTAAAAAAGATTCAGACGTTTGATCCGCCGTATTGGTGCCAGAAACTTACAAGAGTGTCTTTTGTTGCAGCTTTATCGAAGAGATACTTCCATTTGTATGTGAGTAATGCCACTAAAATTATAGAAGAGTATTTTGAAGAGTTCTCTAAGAAACACTACGAGAAAATTCAAAAAAGACTCAATATAACTGATGACCAAATGAAATGTGTATTGGTATTATTACTAAGCTCAACCCCAAACCAGGATCGGTAGAGGGAGAAGATGGGCTGGCATACAGTATCTATTGCCTGATTTTTGGATTAGTAATAATAATGGGAAGTTGGAAGTACATCTTAATGCTAAAAATGCGCCTGAGCTTAAAATCAGTCGTTCGTTTGCAGATATGCTCGATACTTACGATAAAAGTGATAAATCGAATCGCCATATTAGAGAAACTGTATCTTTTGTTAAGCAGAAATTAGATGCTGCCAAGTGGTTTATTGATGCCATTAAACAGCGTCAAAATACCCTCCAACGTACTATGAATGCCATCTTAGAGTATCAGTATGAATTTTTTATGGAGGGGGATGAAATTCGCCTTAAACCTATGATTTTGAAGGACATTGCGGTAAAGATAGACATGGATGTTTCGACGGTTTCGAGGGTAGCTAATAGCAAAGCAGTTCAAACAGAATTTGGTATATATCCCCTTAAATATTTTTTCTCAGAAGGTATTTCTACCGAATACGGTGAAGATGCAAGTAGCCGAGAAGTCAAATCTATTTTGAAAGATTTGATAGAGGGAGAGTCTAAAGGCAGCCCTTTGTCTGACGACAAATTGGAAAAATTACTGAACGATAAAGGATACAATATTGCACGTCGTACTGTAGCCAAATATCGTGAGCAGCTTAATATTCCAGTAGCAAGGTTAAGAAAACAGTTATAGGGAGTTGTTTTTATTTGGTGTATTTTTGTAGCCCACAATTTGTGTATAAAAATCATCCAAACTCAAAATCACTTCATTGAATTCCGATTTGCCTATTTTTTCGGTACTACTTCATCCGTTGTTAATGCCCACGTTTTTATTGGGCTTATTGTTTTATACCTCACCCAATTTATTGGGTGTTGATGTATTCTGCTACTATTCGACTTACGTTATTGGGCTTTATTGGTATTACTACTTTTCTGATTCCATGCTTAGCCATTTATTATCTTTTTCGGGCAGGATATATCAGTAGTTTACATTTAGATGGCCTCGCCGATAGGCGACTGCCTTATTTTGTCACTACACTACTTTATAGCTTCGCGACCTATTTTTTCAGTATTCAATTGGCATCGCTTGCTGAAATAGCTCCCGAAATTGGTGTTATTTTGGCAAGTGTTACTATTTCTATTGCCTTGGTAGGACTCATTAGTTTGCGTTGGAAAATCAGTGCTCATGCCACTGGTATGGGAGGTTTTTTAGGAGCCTTGTTTGGCATTGTAGTAAAATTTAATGAAAATCATCTTATTTATCCATTACTGATAGGTATTGTGTTGGGCGGAATGCTCTTAAGTGCACGATTACAGCTCAATGCCCATACGCCCGCTCAAGTGGGAGCTGGTACTGCACTCGGAATTTTGATAAGTATCATTACCGTTTGGCTTTTTGTGTAATAAAACTTAACCTTTCTATGTACGAAAACATTCTCTATGAAAACACCGACGGTGTTGTGCGTATTACGCTCAATCGCCCTCAAGTCTATAATGCACTTAGTCCAGGGTTACTCAAAGACATCACAGCCGCTATCAAAGAAGCTCATGCCGACGACACTATAAGGGTAGTAGTAATTACTGGAATGGGCGATAAAGCCTTTTGCTCAGGAGCCGATTTGAAAGCTGGAACAGGAGATGCCAGTGGTTTGGGTGAATCATTAAGGCAAAACTATAATCCGATGATCTTGGCGATTCGTAACATCCCCAAGCCCGTCATTTGTCGGCTCAATGGCGTAGCGGCAGGTGCGGGTTGCTCGCTGGCTCTGGCTTGCGATTTGGTTATAGCCTCAGAAAACGCCTACCTAAGTCAAATTTTTATCAATATTGGCCTTATGCCCGATGCAGGCTCTACCTTTTTCTTGCCACGTTTGGTAGGAATGCAAAAAGCTTTTGAACTGGCCAGTACAGGACGGCGCATATATGCCCCCGAAGCGGTTGCAATAGGCCTGATTCACCAATCCGTTGCTGCCAGCGAATTGGACATGGTGCTTTACGAAACTGTGAATTATTATCGCCATGCGCCCACCAAGGCGATTGGCGCTATGAAGCAAGCCTTCAACCAGTCGTTGTATTCTAACTTAGAACAAATGCTCGAACTGGAAGCTGAAGCACAAGAACAACTCAGTCATACCAACGATGCTGCAGAGGGTGTCATGGCATTTTTGCAGAAAAGAAAACCTATTTATCGCGGCAAATAGCGCTTTATCGTATGCTTATCAGAATTGTAAGAATGACTTTTTATTCCGACAAAGTGACAGATTTCTTGGAAGTTTTTGAGCAATCAAAGCAAAAAATCAGGGCAATGCCAGGCTGCCATCATTTGGAATTGCTGCGCGATATAGATTTGCCTCATGTATTGATGACGTATAGTTTTTGGGAAAATAAAGAAGCGCTTGATGATTACCGCAATTCTGACCTTTTCAAAAGCACTTGGGCCAAAACCAAAGCACTTTTTGCGGATAAGCCGCTGGCCTATTCGGTAGAGAAAGTAGAAGAAGTTTAAATTTTTATTTCAAACGTATCAGCATCTAAATAAGCAGGAAAACGTTCTCTAAAACCTATAAGAGGCTCTTTTTGAATAGTTTGTATGTAAATCTCTTCGTCGTTGGCTATGCGTAGTAAGACTTCTCCTTTAAAATCTACGAGGGTAGAATCGCCTGTATATGGGATGTCATTGCCGTCGTTGCCTACTCGATTGACTCCCACCACGTAGCTACTGTTTTCGATAGCGCGGGCTTCTAAGAGTGTGTTCCATGCCTGACGGCGAGCGGCAGGCCAATTGGCTACATAAAGAAGTAAATCATATTCCAAAGCCACATTGCGCGACCACACAGGAAAACGTAAGTCGTAGCATATCAGGGGCAAATACGCCAACCTTTCCATTCCTTGATGAGCCTGTGAGTACCTGCAGTATAAAAAGCATGTTCATTACCCATTCTGAACAAATGCCGTTTGTCATAAGTATCAAAAACACCATCAGGTTGCATCCATACAAGACGGTTGTAAAACCGCCCCTGTTCATTGACCACATAGCTTCCCGTCACCACCGCGCCTGTATGGGCAGCTATTTGACGAAGCCATTTGAAGGTAGTGAGGTTCATGGGTTCGGCCACAGCAGCGGGGTTCATCGTAAAACCCGTCGTAAACATTTCGGGCAATACAATCAAATCTATGGGTTGTGTGATTTGGGTTATTTTTTCTTCCAACATCGCCAAATTGGCTGTGGGATTCTCCCAATAGAGTGCTGTTTGAACAAGAGCTATAGTTAAATCCATGATTTTTCTAAAATCAAAACTTTGTTTACCACCTTGGACTCGTTTTTTTATCTCCTTTGGCTGCATTTGGGTCATATTTGACAAAAATATTGATCCACAACAAGCGTCCCCATCTGAAAAATAGAGGCTGAGATACAATAAGAATAGGGATAAGTATGGCTAAAACATAGAAAATGTTTATTTCCCAAACTACCACACAACTCACAAATACCGTAGCAATAAGGGCTGTATAAAGCGTATAGCTGCCGTACATTCCGCCGAAATAAAAACCAGGTTCACGTTCAAAAGGCTCGTCGCATACCTCACAATGGTCATTCATTTTATCAAACTGCTTGATATTGAATGGATTGCTGGTTTTGAAAAATTGCCCTTGATGACAACGAGGACACTTGTTATTAAAGATACTATAGAGTTTGGTGCCTTTGAGCATATTGATTGTTGGATATTGAAACCATACTCCAAAGGAGTATAGTTAAAGGGTGATACCCCAAAAGTACAACAATGCTATAATAAAGAGATAAAGCTTATTAAGAAGTTATAGAAGGCGTTGGTTAAACAACCCTTTCTCAACGAGTTGAGCAAAGGTTTTTGACCGCAAGGCTTCTCGGGCAAGACTCCATTCGCGAAGATTATGCACATTACTCCCCACAAAAGCTACCAACCCTTCGTTTATCAGACGTTCAGACAAGGTTCGAGTAGCAAGATGGGGGCTATTCCAAGAGCCTAAATTGACTTGAAATAATATGCCTTTGTGGTGAAGATAGCGTACTTGGTCGAAGTCTTGTTGAAGATAATGATAACGTTCTGGGTGGGTTAAAATAGGAATGAGGTTGCGCTGTTGTATAAGGTCAATGGCTTCCTCCAAAAAACTGGGTTTTCCTATGATACTTGTTTCCAAAAGTAGGTAGGTATCTGCAATAGATAAGATGGGCTGATTGGTTTCGAGTATAGACAGAAACGAAACGTCTAAATAATATTCGGCAGCGACTTCTAATTCAATGGGAATACAACGCCTTGTAATTTCCAATGCCAATATTTCTTGGGCATTTCGGATGGTTTCTATACTATTTTTGTAGTAATCGCCCATGATATGTGGTGTGGCAATGATTTTACGGATGCCATATTTAGACATTTCATGCAAGAGAGAAATACTTTCATCGAGTGTTTCGGGGCCATTGTCTAAGGAAGGTAAGATATGAGCATGTACATCCACTGAAAAAGGCGGAAAGCGTTTAGTTGCTGAGATGCTTCGGGTTCGTTGTAGAAAAGAGAAAGGCATTTTTTACGATTCGCTTCGAGATAAACTTGCTTTGATAGTTGTATCTTTCCACGAATTGTGCCAAAATAATGGGTAAAAAAAAATAAATCCCTTTTTGTCTGATTAGGCTCTCTATATCAACAAAAAGGGAATCAATCCATGGCTTTTCGGTACTTTTTCTACAGTATGGTATATTAATTGTTAGAAGCCTACTGTTTCTAAAAAGGTTTTGAAAGGGGGTAATTGAAGATCTTTGGGGGAAATAATAGGCTCCGAAATCTGCCAACCTATTTGAAGGTCAGGATCATTCCAAATGATACCTCCCTCCGAGGCTTTATGATAGAGATTGGTGCATTTATAAATAAAAATAGAATCTTCTAAAGCAGCAAAACCATGTGCAAAACCTTCTGGTAGATAAAACATATTGCCTTTTTCGGCATCAAGTTCTACAGCTTCGTATTGTCCAAATGTGGGAGAATCAGGACGAATGTCCACGGCAATGTCCAAAACTTTGCCTACACTGACCCGTACCAACTTTCCTTGCGCATATGGCGCACGTTGAAAGTGTAGCCCTCTAACAACCCCTTTTTTAGAAATAGATTGATTATCCTGAACAAAAACTTTGGGCAAACCAGCCGCTTCAAAATCTTGCCGATTGAATGTCTCAAAAAAAGACCCTCTTTCATCTTTATAAACCGTTGGTAAAATTTCTACCAGCCCTTCGAGTGATTTTTTGATAACTTGCATTCGATAGTTAGAATTATATCTGATGCAAATTTAGCTAAATTGATTGAATGTCGAAAAAAAGAATATATTGGGCTTGTCAGTTAGGGGGCTGGACAGCACTTATGCTCTATGAGTTGTGGGTCTATACTTTTGAGTATGGGTTTGATTGGGAAACGTTTTTTTTCGCCATTGCCAATATATTAATCTGCATTTTATTGACTCATTTTTATAGGCTTGTTGTTCATGAGCGCAATTGGGTAAGTCAGCCGCTCTATCGGCTGGTGCCACGTGTTATTTTTTCTGGATTACTTTTAGGGTTGATTATGACTCTCATTAACCCCATTGATGTGCGTACTTTACACGAAGTCTTTAGTAGTGAGCCCTACTTATTTTTAGGGGATGTGGCTTCTTGAGTAAAAGTATGTTTATGTGGGTATTGAGTTATACGGTTTATCATTATGTTGAAAATACCCGTGCCACAGAAATTGAGAAAATACTGCTTAAAACATCTATCAATGAGAGTGAAGCCAAGATATTGAGATCGCAATTAAATCTACACTTTGTATTTAATGCACTTAACGACCTGTGCCTTGGTTTCTGAAAACCCCACCAACGCCCAGCAGGGAATTACACAACTCTAATATATTGCGCAACTCGCTCTTGGCAGACCGCCGCAAAACTGTAGAGTTACGAGAGGAACGTTCAAAACTGGGCGACCATTAAGTTTAGAAAAGGTGTGTTATGAAGATCGGCTGACTGCCGATTTTCATATTGACCTCGAACCATCTATTTGCAAGTGCCCCTATGATGTTTCCAAACTTTGGTTGGAAATGCTATCAAACATGGCGTTCAAAAAGCTATTCGGGGAGGATTTGTTCAGATTACTTCCTTTTAGAAAATGATTATGTGCATATTCATATACGCAATACAGGTATCTTGATAAAAAAAGAGAACGATTTAGATAACCAAAAAGATGCCAGCGGATTTGGACTTAAAAAATACCGAAAGCGCGTTTGCAGCTGATTTACGGAGAAGACATGGCGCGCTTTAGAACTGCACAAGAATCGGAGGATGTAGTGAGAGCCGAATTATACTGCCCATTCAGACGGAGGGGGTCTTAGAAAACACGGTAGCTGAACGCTAAAAAATTATTATACACAGATATTAAACCTATTTATACACAAAACAATACCCATGAAAGCCCTTTATTATTGATGACGAAAGATTAGCCTGCAACGAACTGCGCCGATTACTTGAAAATTTTCCTAAGATTGAAATTGTAGGTGAGGCGGCTAATGCCGATGAGGCCATTAAAATGGTGGAAGATTTCCGCCCCGATTTATTGTTCTTAGATATTCAAATGCCGGGCAAAAATGGTTTTGAACTATTGGAGTCTTTAGAAGATGATACAATTCCAGAGGTGATATTTACTACGGCTTATGATGAATATGCGCTTAAAGCCTTTGAATACAATGCTTTAGATTATATTTTAAAACCTATTGATTTGCCGCGTTTGAGCGAAGCCATCCATCGTGTATTTGAAGAGTTTGATCGTAAGCACGCCCAAGACGAGGTAACAGAACGAAAAATTTTAGGAGAAAATGATCAAGTATTTATCAAGGATGGTGAAAAATGCTGGTTTGTAAAGCTCGGTAAAGTACGTCTGTTTGAATCGATGGGTAATTATGTACGATTACATTTTGATGATCAAAAGCCATTGGTACTCAAATCATTGAATGCTTTAGAAGATCGTTTAGATCCTATGATTTTCTTTCGTGCTAATCGCAAACACATTATCAATCTACAATGGATTGATAAAATTGAGCCTTGGTTTTCGGGAGGCTTGTTGGTAACGCTGCGTAGTGGCGAAAAATAGAAATCTCTCGTCGTCAAGCCATACGTTTCAAAGATATGCCGTTTTCAAAATGACTGTCAGCTTTTTGGGCTGCCTTCAGCCATACTCGTATTCATTTCTTCTGTTGTTTATCGTAAAATAGGTAATTCGTTTTAAAAAAAACTATTTTTATGGGAAACAGTTTTAAAAGTATGGAAAGCAGGATGTCGTTATCATTGGTAGAATAGCTTGGCTGACTTAGCAAATATCTCAAAAATGAGGGGATTAATACACTAATATTGGAAGCCTCCGATGCCGTGGGTGGGCGTGCGTACCGATGAGGTTTCAGGTTTTTTGCTCGATAGAGGCTCAGATATCGCCATCGCCCATCCAGAAGACAGCGGCTTTTAGATTACAATATGCTGGACCTGCGGGTTTTTCAATCGGGGCTTTTGATACGCTTGGGAGATGATTTTTCGGTGATGAGCAATCCCTTCAAAGAAACCTCTCAGGTATTCAAAACGTTGTTGTCGTTTGTGGGTAATCTAAGTGATAAACTCAAAGTATTGCAGCTTTCTAATGAGGTAAGCAAGGAGTCGTCCGATGCTTTTTTTCAGGAAGCGGCCACAGATACACTCACTCATTTGCAGCAATATGGCTGGAGCGAGGCTATGATTGCGAATTTTCTTTTAAACCTTTTTTTGGAGGGGTATTTTTAGAAAATGAACTCTACAAGCAAGCAATTTCTTTCGGTTTGTATTCAAGCAATTTTATAAGGGCGATGCAGTATTGCCAGCCAAAGGTATTCAAGCAATTCCTGAGCAAATAGCCGCAAAGCTGGGAAGTGAAAATATTCGTCTCAATACCAAAGTCAAAGGATTACAAGGAAATACGGTTCTTTTAGAAAATGGAGAAACCATCCAAGCCAAACCGTCGTGGTGGCTACCGATGCTATTAACGCCGATAGGGTTGCTACAAAGAAAAGTAAAACGTGATTTCAATACTACTACTTGTACTTACTTGCAGCAGCAGGACGGTCGCCTTTACCCCAAAAGATGATTGCCTCAACCCCAATCGTTTGGCATCAGTGCATAATGTATGTGTACCCAAGCGACATTGCTCCCAGCTATGCCCCCAACGGACAAGCATTGGTGTCGGTCAGTACGCAGGGGCTGACATTGGTAGATGAAAAAAAATTGACCCAGCACTTACTGCACGAATTGACCGATTGGTTTGGCGAAGAGGTAAAGACCTGGCAGCACTTGCGCACTTACCATTCCTGAAGCGCTGAATATTTTCACTCCTGACACGCCATCTGCCAAACTTCAACTCACCGATTACTTGTACGAATGTGGGGATCATGTGGGCCACTCCTTCACTCAATGCTGCGATGGCAACGGGTAGGAAAGTGGCAGATATGATAGCAGGAATTTAGCATTTTATAAATCAAATGAATTAAGTTATGGCGATGGGAAATAAATCCTTTCTTCAAGCAGGGGCTATTCTGGGGAGGGCTTGGTGTAGTGATAGGGGCATTTGGTGCCCATGCTTTGAAGCCCTCTCTCGAAGCGGCGGGGCGTATGGAAACTTTTGAAACAGCTGTCAAATATCAATTTTATCATGCACTGGCGTTGATATTAGTGGCTATTTTATTGCAGAATGCCGTAGAGATAGCTATCAAATGGTACACTTGGGCAGGCTATGCAATGGCTTTGTTGGAGTGATGATCTTTTCTGGAGCACTTTATACTATTTGCCTTACAGGTATTAAAACCTTTGGGGCTGCTGTACCTATTGGAGGCACTTTAATGATTGTAGGTTGGATATTGCTTTTTTTAGGTATAAATAAGCAATAAACATTACGGTATTTCTTATCACTTTTCTTATTATAGACATTTCTCTTCTGCTTTGACTTCTTGTCATGCGTAGATAATTGTCTTATTGGCTTATTTTAGCTCTTCCATGGGTTTATTTTGAGGGTCAAAATTCTCTTTCTATAAGGCCATTTTATCTATGTCGTTTATCTTTTGAAAAAGCTTGAATAAAACTCTTAAACATTTTATATGGCACTTAAAAATTCCGATGAGTTAGGTATAAAATCTTGCGGCTTATAATAGGATAAAGATGGCAATTTGTTAACACAAATTATATCTTTATTTTTTCTGCTGTAAGCCTGACTTATTGGAATGTATTTATGCCTTTAGGAAAACATTTTATAAAGAATTGAACATAGTTTTTGTAGTTCTAAATCATAGGAATTATAGCTATCTTCTATTTATTCAGTTCACACTAAAAAAAAATGTTATGAAAGAATTATTATTCCAAAGGCAATTGGATTGTTTTTTATGTGCTTATTTACTGGCATCTTATCTTCACTACAAGCACAATTTTTAGATCCAGATCGTCGGACGCTTGAAAATACTAAATCTGTAATGACCCTATTGTAGGTACGGGTATTACGTCTCCAACAATACCCAGTGGGGTCTCGGTATGTATTCTTTGTGGCCCAGCTGGAGCAAATGTAGATGGAAATATTTCGCAAATTTTGGAGGAGTTTCTGATTGTATCTGTTGGTGCTTTAGGCAATGTGTTGGTAGTAGTCTGAGATGGGTTACAATATTATCCGCTGGTAATCGAGGTTATTTTTGTGATTAAAAAGTACAGGGGCGTTATTGCAAGCAAATCTACTTAGCGGTCTTGAAATTCAAACCTACTCGCAATGGCACACTGGTAAATACAGCAAATACTGGCGGGGGAATTGCCTTAGGAGCACTTGATGGGACTAATGGTAAACAAATTATCAGTTTTATCACTACTGCAGATTTTGATGAAGTTAGGCTGGTTTCAAGAGGAATTGTGGATGTTGGATTATTAGCTGGAGGATTGGAAATCTACTATGCTTTTGAAGAACCCGCCTCTTGCCAAGTAGATTGTACTAAACCCATAGTGAGCAGTTTTGCGGCTGGGGCAACTGCATCGAGTGATATTGCTCTTTGTCGCGATGCTGATAATGAAAATTTGCTCATAGATGCTGATTTGAATAATTCTGGTCAACTGGTAGTTTTAGCGAGTATTTTAAAGTTGCTATGCAAATTTTGGCAGACAGCCACACAAGATTATCCCACAGGTACAGAGGCTGGATTTGTGCTTCTGGCGTGGTACTACTTGATTTACTACCAGTTGGATTGCTAAGTAATATTACAATTCAGACAGTTAATTCATCAGGAATGACTGTAGAGACCAAAACAGGGGCAGATTTATTAGCAGTAAATTTGTTGGGAGGGAGTGTTAAAACAAAAGTAGGTTTTATAGCAAGTGCTCCCTTTCGTAAAATAAAATTACCTTTGGCGGCCTTCTTCAACATTGAAAGTGTATTATGCCTATGTAGTAGAAGATACCGATCAAGATGGTTCCTAACTGCCGTGAGACTGTGCCACAGCCAGTACGATTGATACTGATGGAGATGGACTATTTGACCCGTGTGATCCCAATACAGCAGATTTGATTGTAACTAAAACGGTATTCCCCGCTCCTGTGGCTATTAATACCAATGTAACTTTTACGACGACAAGTTACTGAAGTAGGTGGAAACAGTAACAGACAGGTTTGAAAATTACAGAATTACTATCGCCAGGCTTAACATTTGTAAGCTTTACGGCTCCTCCAGGAACTAACTACGATCCTGTTACGGGCATCTGGACAGTGGGAAGTGCATTGTCCGACCCTGATATCAAGTTTGAGTTTAGTAATTGTTGCAACAGTGACTGCACCAGGAATATCTACTAACACAGCTACAATTACAGGGTTAAATGAAACAGATACAAGTCCTGACAATAATTCGGCAACCGCTTGTGTAAGTGTAGCTTACCAAATCTGTAATGGACAGTCACAATCCTGACCTCAACGGCTTCTACGGGACCCTATCAATGGTATAAAGACGGAATGCCTATTGATGGAGCTTCACCAGTAGTACTTATTCTGCTACATCTTCTGGTAGCTATTCGACAAACGCCACTTGTACGACAGGTAATTGCTGTTTTTATAGACAGTGATTACAGTACCAGTACCAACCCTTACATTAAACACCAACGGCAATCCCACAAGCGTTTGTCAGCCAGTTAATAGTTCTACTTATACTGTAAACTTTAATGTTTCTGGTTGTGCAGGTACTTACAATATCTTCCAAACAAAAACTACTAATGGAGGAACGCCAGTTCAAATCAATTTAGGTGCAGTGGCAAGTGTTACTTTGACATCAGCATCAGCCCCCAATATCAATGACGATGTTTACACTTTTACGACTACATGTACGACTACCTCTCCTAAGCGTCATTTGTACAAGTAGCCCTCTGCAGTAGCTGGTTTCAATTACGATTGGTACCCAATCGCCCCTCCCTACTTTTACTAATACGACTAACTACGTTTGTAAAAGTTCATCCGTAAATATAGGAGTGAACAACTGTAATGGTAGTGTAGCTTGAGTACTGGCCAAACTACTCAACACTCCACAATTCGATTACGATTACTGCCCGGGCAGTGGAAGTGTCAATATCACAGCTATTTGTACAGTAACGGCGCTTGTGCAAGCAATCCAGCTACATTAGTGCTTAATACCAAAGAGTTTGGTATTACCATAATTGATGTAGATCAATCGGGAAATAGGGAGTTGCCGAGTATGGGTAATCAAATTACAGCTTGGAACATGATTTATCCTTTCAATAATACCCTAGTTGCTCCTGGAGTTAGTAAATCTTATGGCTCTGCTTCTCAATCAGGCCCCGAGCTTGAAGGAACTACTCCAGGAAACCGTAGGATTTCTTTGAGATAAATACCAAAATCACGCTATTGGACTATAAAACTCCTTTTGGTATAGACCCTTGTAATAGCTCCTAATGTTAGATCTATTTTATTTGAAATGTATTTGATAGACCCTAATACCAACAATATCACCGTTATTCAATCATTCAATCCAATTGAGAACAATGCTCCCTTATTTTCAGTTTGGGAATAAGTCGTTATGATAAGCTATATACCCTAAATGATCCAGTTTTTGGATTTTATTCACCTACTGGTATTTATGATGGAGGCTTTTCCCAAAAGGTAACATAACTATCGTATTAGAGCCTATGATAAACCTGGCGTAGATTATGGGCCTTATCCAAATGTAACGAGAAATGTAGATATGACGGGCTACCATGCTTGTAGAAGCTGAGTATTTTATTGATGTTACCAATGCTACTGGGGCACGGGTCATGGGAGAAGAAATGGATAGAAATGACTTCTATGGTAGTACCTTCCAATCCAGTATTCGTACATTGACTACATTAATAAAAAGTAGCAAAGGGCAACTTGTAAAATGGAGTATGACGGATCTTACAGACGTATTGTTTAGAAAAAGACATCTTGCCAGATAGTAATGAACATCGCGAGCAAAGTAGATGTATCAAACCAAGCTTACCGGAATTTACTTCATCCAAGTGCTTTTCAAAGAAGGCTACCTTGAAAATAATTAAAGAAGTAATGATTGATATTGCTGATGAGTTATCAAACAAAAGACTGCCTGCGCTTTTTGTTTGAATAACTTTTAGTTTTAAAATTTACCCGCCCATGACGGTCATATATTGTTGAAGCCAAGGTTTCGTATTTTTTTGCAGCGGCTTCTTGCTTTCCTTCGCGGCATGCATTGGCGAGGGTTTGTAAGATATATAACTGAATATTGCTATCTTGATTGCTATGGTTTTGTACATTGTACTTCAACACAGCTCGCTCTGCCACCCATCACATTAGCAATCTCCAATGCTTTTCGTTTCGCCCATGAATAAATATTGACGTGTAATTGGCCGAAATTTGGTCGTAAGGAATGGTAGAATCGGGCATTTTAGCCAAAATAAAGTTGAGTATTTTCTTTTGGCTTTGTCGGTTTTGTCTTCCCGAATCAGCTGATCTACCAAACGCATGAAGGCAATTCTTTGCTGATAATGCAGGCGAACCTTGAAAGTACCATCGTAGTAAGTCGTTGGGTTGTCAAGTTCTCGCCAAAAAAGTTTTTTCATTAGGGTTGTTGGCCATTATTTCGGTATTGACATAGCCATCGGTAGCTCCTGGTACCTGTACAGGCAGCAGCCGATACGCGTATCCTTCCAATTGCATAAACTCTTGAGATTCAAGTAGTTTTCGTTGGTTAGTGTCCCCGAAAATAAACAGGACGCTTCCAATCATTGGTGGCGATAATATCAAGCATGATAAGGTCAGACTTGTATAGATCTCATTGCTCCATAGTCCATTGTATGGTATCTTTGACAAACCCAACCAAATCGGGTTGTATGATATTCATCTTCTTGACTTGCTCAGGATTGATCCCCAATACCAGCGTAGAAGAAGGCAAGATACTGGTCATTTCACCACTTGTTAGCGGTACTTGAATGGCCGCATTGTTTTGCTTGACCAAGGCCATGTACTCCTTGAGATTGATACCGTTTTTGACCGCAGGCATTTCATAGAAGGGCAATAATATCGTTTTTGCCAGCGGCAAAGTTTTCACGACCTAATGAAATCGGCAAAGGTTCAGATTCGTAGGTTTTACGTTTCATTTGGCCAATGTACCAGTCAGTACCGAGCAAACTCAAATTACAAACACGTACATCGGTACGGGAAACCCTACTTGGACATACCATAGCGGGAAAGTATCATTGTCGCCTCCCAAACAGAATAGCATTGGGAGCGCAAGAATTTAATAAGTTTTTGGCAAAATCAACCGAAGATAGCGATTGCTGCGGTCGTGGTTGTCCCAGCCTTTATGCCCATGAGCAGCGGTGCGGTCAATCCCAATACCGTAGCCATGCCTGCACGGGCGGTTGAAGATGGCAATATTTTGGTCAGAAAATCATAGATAAATAGCACGCCAAGGCCAATCCAAAAAGCAAAATATAGAACGAGCCTACATAGATATAGCTGCGTTCGCGGGGTTCGATAGGAGGAGTTGAGGTAGATGACCAGTGCAATTCCCATCATAAAGAAGAGTAAACCTTGTTACGAGTAAGTCATTTTTTCGACGGAAGGCTTGGGCCAAAATCCCAAGAAGTCCCAAAATAAATGGAACTATATAGAAATTATCGCGGGCGGTATTGTTGGCCATTACATCGGGTAAGCCCACAGAGGTGTCCCAAGGGCGGAGCGTACCTGCGCCTTCTTCTTATCGCTCTCGCGGCCTACAACCCACAAAAAGTAGCGCCAATACATATGCCCCAACTGGTGCGAGAAGAAAACGAAAGGTTATCGCCCATCGTTGGCTTTTGACCTTCAGCCAAGCCCAGTTTATCGCGATATAATTGCGGATGGTTCGATTGATTGCTGTGTACCCGTGGAAAGAGCATTTGCTGATTTTTCTCATAGACATATTCGGGCGGTAATCTGCTATGATATAGCGACCGTTTGATTTACGATAGATAGGCTCACCACGTTCCGAATTGATAGGCCGACCCGTAAATACAGGGCCAAATAACGGGCGGTTTCTGTATTGCTCTCGCTTGAGATAAGACACATAGCTGATGACATCGTTGGGGTCGTTCTCGTTGATAGGAGGGTTAAAATTAGAACGCACCAATACCAAGAAATAAGAGGCATATCCTATCAAGACAAAGGCAAAGGATAACAATGCTACGTTCCAGATCTCCTTTCTTTTGGGCAGTATAACGAATCCCATACCAATCCACCAATAAAAAGCAAAGAGAAAAAACACAATTCTACCGAATAGGGCATTCCAAGGGTATTGACAAAGAAAATTCAAATTTGCCAGCCATCGAAGGCAGCCATACAATTACGCCCGAGTTGATAATCATCAATACTACCAGCCCTTTTTGCCAAAGCCACGATACCACCCCAAATGGTGGGCTTGTACTTTTTGAAGTAATACACCAAGGCTAAAGCGGGAAGTAACCAAGTTGAGTAGGTGGAACACCAATAGAAATGGGCCAATGAGGTAAAAGGTGAAAATTAACCAACGATTGGCAGCGGCCTCATCTTCGATACGTTCCCATTTCAGTACAGCCCAAATCACAATACGTAAAAAGAAGAAAAAAGTCCATACTCTGCCTCACTGCCGAAAACCAAAATGAGTCAGAATAGGTATAAGCTAAGGCCCCTCATCAAACCAGTACCTACCACAGCAATGGTATCGCCCATATTGAGGTTCTCTTCTTTTTTTGCCCACGATTTTGCGGGCCAAAAGTGTAATACTCCAAAATAGAAATAAGATAGTGATTGCGCTTGAAAGCACTGAAACAATATTAATCCAGTAGGCTACTTGCGTAACATCACCTTAAAGCAAGCATTGAAAACAAACGCCCAATCAATAAAAACAAAGGAGCACCAGGTGGTGAGGTACTTGGAGTTTATAATGAGCAGGCACAAACTCGCCGCAGTCCTAAAAACTGGCTGTACGCTCGACAGTAAACAAGTACGGTGACCAATGCAATAGCAAAAGCGAGCCAGCCAACAAGGGTATTAATTCGGTTGAATTTAGACATGATTATCTTGGGTGTTATCTAAGTTTTAAGTGGTTCAATATGACAATTAGTAGTAAAGCAAGCTATGTGGTTATAAGTGTTTTATAGAGGCTATGGAGGTATACAAAGGCGAGCCAAATTAGTAAATTCGTCCTAAAGCCGATAATTGCGCTCTTTAAAAGTTGTTAAATGAAGATTTTTGACCTATAATCGTTAGTAATTCACTCATCATCATAGCTGTGGCACCCCATACTTTATGTCCTTGAATACCGTAGAAAAGGGGTGTTGATGCTTACACTGTACTCCTCAAGTTGGGTTCTACCCATATTACTTTCATCTGATATCATGAAGACCTACTTCTAAGACTGCCTCTACTTCACGAGGATCTGGATAAAAATCGGGTTTATAAGAAAGTTTACTGATGACAGGCAGTACAAAAAAAAATTGCTGGGTGGAATAAATAACTCTGTAAGCTGCCCTATGACTCGTACGTCTGCTGCTTTGATGCCACTTTCTTGGGCTTCGCGCAAGGCGGTTCGGGTCAGGTTTTCGTCTGTTTTTTCATAACGGCCTCTGGGAATAAAGTATTTGGTCTGCAAGGAACACCATCACATTTTGGACGGAGGATAAGAGGAACAAAAATCTGATTTTGAGATGGGTAAAATAAAATCAATACAGCAGAGCGACGGGTTTTTTCATTGGGCTGTAGTTTAAGTTGAAGCCGCGTTGTGGATGCCATTCGCAAGTGGGCTTCGGCCCAGGAAGGGGCTTGCTGTTGCGACTCTAAGTGGATAATAAAATCGTTGAAAGGCATCGGGAGCATCTTGCTAATTTCTAAGCTGCAAGTTAAGGTTCTTATGGGTTTAAAGCATTTTTTTAGGCATAAAACTCACCTACTTCTGCCTAAAAATTTATTTACCGTACTGTTTTACTAACTGTTCAGCCACCAAAACCCCATCCAACGCTGCCGACATGATGCTGCCCGTATAGCCAGCACCTTCGCCGCATGGGTAAAGTCGCTTGCTTGATGTGTTCAGCTGTTTTTGACGGTTCACGGATACTTATTGCACAGGAGAAGAAGTTCTACTTCAACGCCAATCAATTGCCCTTCATTGGACGCATAACCTTTCATTTTTTACCAAAATCTTGTAAGCCTTGCCGTAAGGGTTCTACAATATGATTGGGAAGAAACTCCCGCAAATCCAATGAAGCCAAACCTGGCTGATACGAAGTTTCGAGTAGCGAAGGTGACGTTTTTTGCTGTATAAAATCAAGATCCGTTGTGCAGGAGCTATTTGCTCTCCAAGCCAGCAATGGCACATGCTTTTTGTTCAATGCTTCTTTGAGTTCTAACCCTGCTAATGCGCCAAATTGTTTATAGGGCTGTAAATCAGGGGTTTCAATGCTGACCACCATGCCTGAATTGGCAAAACGCGAATCGCGCCTGGAGGGCGACATCCCATTGACCACCAATTCGCCTGGCGTAGTAGCCGCCGGAACGATAAATCCACCCGGACACATACAAAACGAAAATACCCCTCGTTGCACGTTTTTATGGTTGGTTTGTGCTACTAAACTATATGAAGCGGCGGGTAGGTGCAGCCCTCGAATGGCACGATGGTACTGAGCGCGTCTATCAGGCATTGCTGATGCTCTATCCGAACACCTATGGCGAAGGGTTTAGCCAATAAAAATACCCTTGACTTGACAAAGTTCAAAATATCTCTTGCCGAATGACCCGTTGCCAATATCACGCCAAGTCCCGTAAATTCACGGCCTTCAGCGGTAATCACTCCCTGCATTTCATGGCTGTTATTCACAATAAAATCAATGACTTTGGTATCAAAATGAACTTCTCCACCTGCATTGAGAATACTTTGACGCAAATCGGCCACAATTTGAGGGAGTTTGTTGGTGCCAATATGCGGATGAGCGTCGTACAAAATGGCTTCTGTAGCACCGTGTGCTACCAGTATTTCTAAAATCCTGCGTACATCGCCACGCTTGTTGAGCGCATGTTTACCATCAGGAATAAGTTCAAGTTCTCTGCCAAAACAATAATTAGATTCGGGATGGACGATTTGGTTTTTATTGATTGCAGCCAAGTCGCGGCGACGGGCGCGAACATCTTTGCCTCGTTCGAGAATAATGGGTTTATAACCCAGTTCAATCAAACGCAAGGCAGCAAACATACCCGCTGGGCCACAGCCCACAATCACCACCGAAGGTCTTTGAGAAATATCTCGGTGTTCTTTTTGAAAAGCAATAAGTGGTGGAGGGGTTTGATTTACATACACTTCGGCTTGCACATTGACCTTTACCTGCCGCGAACGCGCATCAATAGACTGTTTTATTTTGCGGATGACAACAGGATTACCTTCGTCTATGTGTAGTTCTCGAATGATATGTTGCCGAAAGACAGCTTCGTCTAAAGCCGTTTCGGGCGGGAGGGTCCATTGAAGTAGTTGGTGCATTTGAAAGGGATTTAGCCTTTAAGGTTCACAAAGGTACGCCAATAGTCATAGTAGTTTACAATGAAGGTGTATTTTTGTAACTAATCTGTAACTCTCGCACCCTACCTTTGAAACATCAATCCAAATTTTAAACATCAAAGACATGGAAAATACAATAGAAAATAGTGAAGTAGCAACCCCCGTAGCAGCCATTGAGGCACAAGCCAGCGAGCCTGTAGCACCCGCCAAGAGAACCAAAAAGCCAAGAGCAACCAAGGCAGCCGATGCGCCAAAAGTAGCCGAAGCCACTCCTACTAACAAAACAACGAAGCCAAAAGCAACAAAAACCACTACTCTCAAACCTAAGAAAGTGAAAACTATCATAGAACAGCCTGTAGTAGAGGAAGTATCAGAAGTAAGAGAAGAAAAAACCCCTTTACAAAAAGGCATAGAAGCAGGTAAGGCTACCCGTAAAATTATCACAGATGCAGGAACACAAATCATAGATAGCTCTATTCAGACAACACAAGCCTTGGCTGATATTTACAAAACAGCAGGCAAAAAAGCCTTTGAATTGGGCAAAGAAGTGGTAGAAGAAACGGTAAAGGTGGTAACTGCCAACCAGAAAAAACTCCGTAACACTTCTACTAAAGCATTCAAAAAAACGGTGGAGACAATCAAAGAAAGCAATCTCATCGAAAATCCGTTGAAGAAAAAAAAATAAATGGGTGTTTATCCCTAACTTTTGAAATACCAATAAGCAAGTCCTCCCAAACCTAAGAAAAACAGGCCAGCAATGGCCTGTTCGGGCTTCTCGATAAGCGTATTGACCACAATAAAGGCCGACATCGCCATAAAAATCAGGGGCGTAAGCGGATAGGCCAGCGTGTCGTAGTTGCGAGCCAGTTTACGTTTTCTAAACTGAAAAATTGTAGCGGCTGTCAAGAAGAAAAAAGCCGTGTCCACAAATACTACATACGTGATAAGATTGGAGAATGTTTTCCAAAATAGCAACAATAGAATGGTCCAAAAAGACTGGAAAATGATGGCCCAAAACGGCGTTTGGTAGCGCGGATGAATGTAGGCAAACGGCTTAAAAAATAGGCCGTCTTGTGCCATAGCAAAATAAATGCGTGGAGCGGTAAGGATATAAATACCAATGGTACCCAATACCGACAAAACGATTAGGAATGAAATAAACTTTGCCCCCAACGCCCATACCGTTGAAACGGCCTCAGAAGCGACCCCCATAGAGGTAGCAATGCGCTCAATCGGAATCAATTTGAGGTAAGCTACATTGATACACACATAGGCCATACACACAATCCCAATGCCTAAAAGCAGGGATCTTGGAACGATACGATTGGCCTCTTTTACCTCGGCTGCCATAAAAGTAGCATGCTGATAGCCTCCATATGAAAACGTAACCCCGATCAAAGCCAACCCAAAAGAAGACACCAAAGGCAACTGGGCTGTGTTGGAAGTCCAGGTGAAGTCGGTGATATGGGTGGCATGGCCACCTGCTATAAACCCTATGATAATTACTATTGCAATACCTATTAGTTTGGCGGAGGTAAAGATAGAGGCAAAAACACTACCCCATTTCACACCCAATATATTCATGAATGTGAGGAGTGAAATTGTACCCACCGCCACAGCTAGTTGTACATTTTCGGTCATTGGTATAAGTTCGCTAAGATAAGAAGTAAAGACCAAACTCAACGCAACCAAAGAGCCTGTATTGATGACCAGCAACATAGACCAGCCGTACAAAAAGGCGGGGAGATTACCTGAAGGCTTCTTTTAAAAAGACGTAAAAGCCGCCTGCTTTGGCGAAAATGGAGGCAATCTCGGCAAAGGTCAATGCTCCACACAAGGCTACTAAGCCGCCTGCTATCCATACACCCAACATCCAACCCGAAGTGGGTAAATATTGCGCTATTTCGGAAGGGGTACGAAAGATTCCAGAGCCAATACTCGACCCTACGGCTATCATCGTAAGGCTATAAAGGCTGATTTGTTTTTTGAGTTGGTCTGACATGGCGTATCAACTTTAGGCCAAAATATTGGGTAACTCCACCAAAAAGGTGCTTCCCTCTTGTAGTTTACTCGTAACCATGATTTTTCCTCTGTGTAGCTCCACGATACGCTTACAAACCGACAATCCCACGCCAAATCCTGAAATGGTCAAAGCATTTTTGGAACGATAAAAAGGTTCAAAAATACGTGAAAAATCTTCCATAGGAATCCCTATACCATCATCTTGAATACTTACCAGTGTTAGGGTGTCAGTAAAATTTATAATCACCAAGGCTTGATGATTAAGCGCGTATTTGCAGGCATTATCCATTAAGTTCGTAAAGACCGTTTTGAGCAACGCTTCATCGCCCAGCACTGTTATTTTTTGCTCATTTTCAGGCTCTTGGGCATATTCCACCACAATATGATAATCGGGTTTTCCCATCAATAAGTCTGCCTGGGCTTGAAAAACCAAGTCATCCACCCTTACCTCGGTAGCATTGGTAATCGAAGATTTAAGGGGTCTCACAATTTGCAATAGGCTATTGGACAGCGCAATAAGCCTGTCTATATCTTTGCTTATATTTTGTAAAATTCCTTGATGTTGCTTTACATCCAATTGTTCATCTAAACTAATCTCCACTTCCGATTTTAAGGCTGCCAGTGGTGTGCGCAATTCGTGAGAAGCATGGGTAACAAAACTTTTTTGCAGTTCAAAAGACTGCTCCAATCGTAGGAGCATTTTGTTGAATGCCGCCGCCAACCACCCTATTTCATCCTTCCCGTTGCGCTCATCAAGCCGTTCACTTAGATTGTTGGCCGTAATAGCGCTAATTTGCGTAATAAATTGATTGACAGGCGAAAGGGCATTCCCTGCAAAAAATATACTCAATAAAATTGTAATGACAATCCCAAAAAGTAACCCTATCAGTAAAGTATTACGAAGATTGGCCATTTTGCTCCTGCCAAATTTATCGTAGGCGGAGGCCAGAATAACTACCTTTTCTTGGTTTACTTCGTATAATATCCCTACGACCTCATTATCGCCGTCGTAGCTTTCTACATACTTTTCGTTTCTTACGCGGTCCAGTAGCGCTCTGTTGAAATGAATAATGTGGTCGTCTAAACTACTGTAAAACAATTTATTATGTTGATCAAATACCAACACTTTTTCATCGACCAAAGCCGTGAGGGTATTTTTATCGATGATTTTGAGCAAATTTCTATCAACTTCTTTTACTTTTATCAACAATTGCCCTGTTGTAATGGCCTTACTTCTAAGGCGTTCATAATAATCTTTTTCTCTAAAATCGGCAAAGAGCTGATAAATAACAAAAGAAAAAGCCATCAATAAACTGGCCACAATCAACGAAAACTGAATGGCAATCTTGGTCTGAATTTTCATGGATTCTCACGCATCAAATAGCCTAAACTGGGGCGAGTATGAATTAGTTTGGGTTCAAAATCTCGGTCAATTTTTCGACGTAAGATATTTACATATACTTCAATAACGTTGGTACCTGTGTCAAAATGCACATCCCATACATTGGCAGCAATATCGTTTTTGGATAAAACTTTTCCTTTATTTTTGACTAAATACACCAAAAACTCATACTCACGAGCAGTAAGTTTGATTTCTATACCAGCACGTTTTACGAGCTTACTGTCCACAAAAATCTCTAAATCGGCAATGCGAAGCACTTTGGTAGGTTGATCTGAAAAGGGACTGTTTCTCCGTATTCCTATTAATACCCTATGATACAACTCTCTAAATCAAATGGTTTGACAAGGTAGTCGTCTGCGCCAGACTCAAACCCTTCGATTTTATCTTCCATTCCGCTCATGGCTGTCAGCATCAAAATAGGTAGCTGCGGCTTACTTTCGCGGATTCGTTTGCAGACCTCATACCCATTCAATTCGGGCAAATTGATATCTAAAATCACCAAATCGAATGTTACCGCCTCGGCTCTTCGCAAGCCCAACATGCCACTATAAGACACTTCAGTATCAAATCCTTTATTAGACAAGCCACGGGTTAAGAGCTGAGCAATACGCTGGTCGTCTTCAATAATTAAAATTTTCTTACGAATATCCTCGTTTTCCATGACTTTACTGTTTTATATTCCAAAGGTCGAACTTATGAGAAGGCTTTCAAAAAAGAAGTTGAAAATTTAGTTTTTTTAATTTTCGCTTAATTCCTCCTTAATTTCCACTTTCTTTTTTTGATTTACTCCCCTTTAAATCGTTTATGAACCATCCACAACCGTAGTCGGAAACCTGCCCTTCACTAAGTTTATGGGGAGTAAATCCTTAAATAATTTGAGTCGCTTCTATTCAATTTTAGACAGGAATTCAAATTTAATGGAAGTTTCTAAGGCTGTTAATGAATTGTTTTGGTGCAAAGTCAATATGAGAAGTCTTGAAAATATGGAAGTCTAATACCTCATGACTAATAATACCCGAAGTATGAGTTAAAAAACCTTTAGTAGTAATGATTTGCCATCGGTCTGCAGAACCTTATATAAATTTTTGAATGTTGGCCTGTAAAGAGATTTTACCTCTTTCAACCAATTCTAATATTGCAATTGCCGTGTACAGCTTGGTTATTGAACCAATCCGCAAAACCATATCTGCCTGCATGGGTACATTTATTGGCGATGCCAAACGCTTTTTATAAATAACCTACCCTTCTTTCGCAATTAAAACTGCGCCTATAGGTGCAACAGAATTGTTCATCTTGGTTATAAGTTAGTCAATATTTTTGATGAGTTGTTTGTCTTGCTTTATAAGCCGAAGCTGCTCGTATGATTGAGTTTACAACTGCACCGGCGGCCCGATGCCAGTCCAACTATTGTCAATACGATATTTTATGTTTATGCCTTTTGTATTTGCGAAAGATTTTTTCATTTTTATTAAAAGCCGATAAAATATACTTCCTTATTATTTCGTCAGATGGTGATTGTGTATTAAAATTTCCACCAGTAATTACTGTTACCATATTTTGCTCTTCCCAAATATATATTTTTGTCCGCCATTGCCTTGTGCCGCCTTGCCAAAGTACCTTACACCGTCAGCATCTAAATACTTAATCCACCATAAATATCCATAATTTACACCTTGTACAATCGTATGTTTTGTTAATGATTGCTCTATCCATTTAGTAGAGATAACTTGATTTCCGTTCCATTTTCCATTATTGAGATATAATAACCCGAATTTTGCCATATCTCTTGAGTTTAAATATAATTGGCAAAATGTTTCTGAGCTTGATTTGTCGGGTTTAAAACTCCATTTGAAATTGTATATGCCAATATCTTTAAAAAGTGTTTGTTTTGCAAACTCAGGTAATGTCCTGTTAGTGGTTTTTCAATGATTCGTCCTAAAGTAACGGGGTTTCCTGAGCAATACCTTCCTTTTCCCCAGCACTGTCAATCATGGGTAAGTCAAGAGTAAATTTAATCCAGTCATCTGAGTTGCTCATAACAGTTTCGTTCCCTTCAGACTTAGGGTCGGTGATATCACAATCTAAGCCACTTTGATTGGTAAGTAAATGTTCAATCGTGATTTTCTTTTTTTCTTTTGTATTATTCTTGAAGTTGTATTCAGGAAAATAATTCAATACAGTTTCGTTTTTACTTTTAATATATCCTTTATCAATGGCAATACCAGTTAATGCCGAAATAATGCTCTTGGTAGCAGAACGAAGTTCATGCAATTTGGTACTAGTATACCCGTAAAAATATTCTTCAAAAACAAGCTTACCATCTTTAATAATTAAAACACTGTGCACATTTGGGTATGTCCCATCAATGATTTTTTTTGTCATTTCGGTTAATAGTTTTTCATCCAACCCCGAATCAGTTAATGGTCTCGTTTCTAATCCATCTTTTATTTTTTTAGGTTGTTTATAAATATAGTTTACATCTCCCATTCTTGCATACCACATTTCTTTGGGTAGAGAAGTCTTTTTATTTAATAAATTAAAGGTGTCTTTGCCAACAGAATAACTGTTGATCTTATTCCTTTTGTCCCTAAAGAATATTACTTTGTCATTTGTACTATTGTGAAACACATCTCTGCTGACAAATGTTAAGGGGTATCTACTCTCATTAATAATCGCATACAACGTAGTATCCTTTGGAGAGGTTGCCATTTTAAGTGTTGTGCGATTTGTGTACTCATAAATCCCTTCATATTCTTTTAGTTGCTGATAGGTTATAGGACTCTTGGTTTGGGAATAAAGAAGTTGATGAAATATTACTACAAATGATAAAAGTAATTTTACTCTGTTCATATTTCCTTTGAGAATTTAGAATGAAAGTCTTGTTGCTCTGACATTACACCCAACGGTTTGCAGCTATAAGAAGTTGGCGATTTCGAAGCACAAGACTGTCAACCTGCACGAAAGTTTGATTGAAAAACTGAACCTCATTTAACCACTGAACCGCCAATTTCTTATAGGTGCTGTTATCTGCTGGCGTTTTGTCATCTGTAAATTTAGTCTAATTTGTGGAAAAGTAATTGTAGATTATAAGTATCATTTTGATTTTTTTGTTTATCTTTGTAAAGTTAATTCAAAGTCATAGTTAGATGTTGGTAAAAGAACTTAAAAGCACAGGTCAAATTTCGTCTTTTCTTGATAGGGTTGCTCTTGGTCAAAATGGCTATGAGCAAGGTCTAAATAAGAAAGAAAGGAAAAAAATGGTGTATTCTTAACTAACTCTGTTGATACAGTTGAAAATTTATTAGATGTTGTATTAATTGACTCAAAAATCTTTGAAAAAGAATTCTTGAACCTTCTTGTGGACAAGGTATTTTTATTTTAAAATTACTCTCCGACATTTATTTGAAATTTCCCAATTCAATATTGATTTCAAACTTTATATCAAATAACATTTTCTTTGTTGATGTACAAGAAGAAATGGTAGAAAAAACCAAAACAAATATTCAAAAACTATTCACTTTTATTTTTAATGAAGATTTTCAAGGTACGTTTAACGGAATAACTTGGGATTTTACGGATAAAGTAATATCTGGATTGTCATTGTTTGATGAAGTAAAAACTACTCCGTTTTCTAATTTGTATAATTCGTTTGATTATGTGATTGGTAATCCACCTTATGTTACATTATATGGACGAAGAGATAAAAAAGAAAATGAAGAACAAAGGATAAATTACTTAAACAACTATCATCAGTTTCCAAGTTCAGTAAAAAACGGAAAATTAAATCTTGTAATGTTGTTCATAGAACATTCACTTGATTTTTTGAAAGAAAATGGCAAGTTGAGTTTTATTATTGATGTTTCTTTTTTTGAAACTGCCTATGAATTTACAAGAAAATATTTGTTAGATAATACAACTATTGATGAATTGCAGGTGAACATTAAAGATTTTGATGTTGCAAGTGGTCAAGTAATTATTAAACTTTCTAAAACTAAAAGTGTAAATCATAAAGTACAAATCATTGACCATAAAACAGAAAATCGGTATTTGGTAGAACAGTCAAGTTGGAACAACAAAAATGATGAGTATAAATTCAGATACAATGGTTGTTCAATTTCAAAACAAATTTTAGACAAGGTCGAAGCCAAAAAAGATAAAACGATATTGCAATTATACCCAAATAAAATTTGCGTACTTGTGTGATGCTTTTAGATATGGAAGATAAATTCACTTTCATAGATAAAGGAAAAAGAGAAGAGAATTTATTGTATCCATATTATCAAGGTTCAAAAGCACTCTCGGAAAAGTATGGCAAACTCGATTTCAAGAAATATTTTTATTATGACAAACCCTTACAAGATTCAATTAATGATGAGTTGAAAATTGAACTTGAAAAACAAGGTGTTAAGAATAAAAAAAGGCTAGGATTAGGCGAGACGATTATTTATGATAACCCGAAACTATTTATTAGGCAGTCGGCAAAGGAAATAATTGCTACAATAGATTTAGAAAAAAGTGCTGCAAATAATAGTCTTTACGTTTTTTCATTAAGAAATAATTCGGCAGAAACAATTGAATTTTTATATTTTCTATGTGGCTTATTGAATTCAGATTTTGTAACTTATTATGCTCAACAAATGAATATTATAAGGTTTTCACAAGGCAAGCAACCACAAATAAAAATCGGTGATTTAGGAACTATTTATATTCCTGATGATATTAAATTACAGAATGAGATTTCTAAATTATGTAAGGAAGTTTATACCAATTTTGACTCGAAAGATTCTGTAAAAACTCAAATAGACAAATTGGTTTATTCTTATTATGAGTTGTCCGATTTAGAAATTACTACTATTGAAGAAAGTATCAAAGACTTTTGATACTTTCTTCTTGTGATTTGTTAAGTTCTTTCAGCTGTTCTAAGGATAAGTCTTTTTGAAATTACCTTGCCTTAAATTTTCTAATTCTTCAGTTGCCTTTTTCAGCTTTCTTTCATTAGATTCAATTTTCTTTTGAAGTAAAAACTCTAAAAATTCTTCTCGGGTTCTGTACATTGGTTCTGCAAAACCATTGACTTGCATCTGATTTGCAGGTGTTATTCTCATAGTACTACTAACATCTTTAAGGAAATATGATTTTACGAATATTTCATTATTCTTTACAAAATCTAAGCCTGTTTCATTCCTTTGTAATAGACAAGAATGTAAACCAAATAGAAGTAACCACTATTCATTAATGTCAATACTTTGTGGGTGTACCGCTATCAGGATTGGTGTCGTCATTGTCAACATTTATGGCTTTAAAATCAATCCAAAGTAATTCTCTATGGTTGTTTATTTCAAAAAATGTTTGTACGTCAAATGGATTTTTTGTTTTTCCTTCAGGCGAAGCTATAGAATCTGTAAAATATTCGTGTTCTTTAGTGAATTCAACAAACTTGTTTTCAAGGTATTTACTTATACCGTCTCCAACTCTTTCTCCCTTTTTAACAGCAATTGCTAAATTTGGATCTTTTTCTATAATTTGTTCTACGACCTTGTTTAACTGTGCAATAATTAGTTCTTCGTATTCTTTTATCTCCATTTTACTTGAATAAGTCTGATTTAAAAAATTGATATACAGACATATCAAGAGCTTTTGCAATTTTTTCAATGTTTGCTATTGAAACATTTCTTTTCCTTGCTCGATACTTGCAATATAGGTTCTGTCAAGCTCACAAATGAATGAGAACTTTTCTTGACTAAGTCCTTTTTCGTTTCTAAGTTCTTTAAGTCGGATTCCTATTTTGAATCTTATGTCCACGGGTGCAAAGTTCCAAATTTGTAGTTTATGAAACAACGGACTATAAGTATAGTATAGGATTTCTTAGTGAAACTATTGTCGATGGTTGATGGTTGTCGTGTCGGTTCCGTACGCTTGCCTATAACGGATTAGGGCTTGGCGAAGTGGGGGAATTTGAAATACGTCAGCCCAAATTTAGTACAAATGTTTAATAGAAATACTACTGTTCAATTACTTCCGTCAGCCCCCATTTTGCCAAGCCTATGTTGAACAAAACCTTCGGTAGCTTTATCGCCGCAAAAGGCTTAATTTTAAGGCCAATTTAAACTTAAAATTTAGCATGACAAAAAAAGAATGCTGATGAGCTGAGGGAGAATACGCTCATCAATCGCGCCAGCAGAGAAGTGCCTGGCTTTGAGGCACTGATTCACCGCTTTGAGCGTAGTATTTCGTTGTTGGGACGCAGCCCAAGTACTTTCAAAAACTACTCGATGCACGTTGCGGCCATCGCACTGCATTATGGCAAAATTCCCACCGAACTCGACCGAGAACAGATCCATGAGTACCTATTTATGCTCCAACAGCGGAGCATCACCCCCTCCCAAACTTATTTCAAACACACCGTTTATGGTCTTCGATTTCTGCTAAAAAGCGAAGGTTTACCATACAGCTATCTTCATTTGCCTGCCATACAGAAGGAGCAAAAATTGCCCGTTGTGCTGAGCAAGCAGGAAGTTTGGGCGATGCTAAAAGCTTGTACATTGCTCAAACACAAGGTGCTAATCGGTCTTCTTTACGGTTGCGGACTTCGCTGTTTGGAAGTTCGGAGTGTAAAATTAGCCGATTTAGACTTTGACCGCAGGCAACTAAAAGTAGTGCAGGGTAAAGGCAAAAAAGACCGTTATGTACCACTTTCTGAGCATCTTATTGGCGGACTCAAGAGTTATATTTCAGCAGAAAGGCCGCAGGGATATTTGTTTGGAGGCGTTGCTATCTTTGACGGTGCAGGAGGTGACTTTGATTCTCGTTAGAGCCAGAAAGGCGTTCAATGGGCAGTAAAAGAGGCGGCCAAACGAGGGGGTATATTGAAGGACGTCCATGTGCATACGCTCAGGCATACCTGCGCCACGCATTTGCTGGAAGATGGCCTGGATATAATCAGTGTCAAGAATTTTCTGGGACATGAGAGTATCGAAACGACAATGTTGTACTTGCATGTGGCGCAGTTGCAGACCAACGCAGTTTTCAGTCCGCTTGATACATTATTCTCAGCGTGCAGCCCAAGTACGAAGTAGCCGATGTATTGGGTCGGCTGGGTGATGGCATTGAAGACTTGGGCTTAAACGGTTGGCAACTGCGCACCCTGCGAGCCATACAGCATTGTCGGACATCGGTGATGGGCGGTCATCGGGATGCCTGTGATGCTTGTGTCAACATCAGCATTAGCTACAATTCATGCCGCAATAGACACTGTCCAAAGTGCCAAGGCCACAAACGAGAAGAATGGATACAGTCGCGAGAGGCGGATTTACTGCCCATTCCCTACTTCCACGTTGTGTTCACTTTGCCCTGCGAACTCAACGAACTGGCACTGCACAAGCCCAAAGCGGTTTATGATTCGTTGTTTGGGGCTGCTTGGCAAAGCTTGTCAACCTTTGGCAGGAATAAGGGCTTGCAGATGGGCATGATTGCGGTTCTGCACACGTGGGGGCAAAACTTATCACTGCATCCACACCTACATTGTATTGTGCCGGGTGGTGGTGTGGATAAAAAGGGCAATTGGCAAAACCTGCGAGCCGATGGCAAGTTTTTGTTTGCAGTAAAAGCGCTCAGCAAGGTGTTCAGAGCCAAGTATGTAGCTGAGTTGAGCAAAAAACTGGAAATAGAAAAAGCGACGAGAGAAGCACTTTTTAAGAAAACTTGGGTAGTCTATACCAAGCGGCCTTTCGGTAGTCCGAAGGCTGTTGTGGAGTATTTGGGAAGGTACACCCACAAAGTGGCCATTAGCAATCATCGAATACAGCAGGTGGATGCAGCATGTGTTAGTTTTTCCTACAAAGATTACCGTCAAAATGGTCTCAAAAAATCCATGAGTTTGAGCTATCAGGAGTTTACCCGTCGTTTTGCTCAACATATACTACCCAAACGCTTTGTCAGAATACGACATTACGGGTTTTTGAGCAGCACATGGAAGAGGGTAAAGTTCAAGCAGCTACGGGAGCATTTTAAGCTAAAACCAGCAGAGGTATCCGCACCCCAAACATTGCTAAGGCGTTGCCGCTGCTGTGGCGAGGGTAATCTGGTGACGATTGAGTTTTTGGGGCCACGAGGCCCGCCTGTCTCCTACATGGGCGTTTGCCAAACTGAAAGCAACAATCTCGTTAGCTAACGGGATGGGTAGGGGAATTTATGCACTAACCCCAACAAAAACCCATAAAAATGGTGCATAAACAGCCGTAAAAGCAAAAAGCAGGTCAAAAACCTGCTCTTAGCATAGTTGCCCCTCTAACGATAACTCCATAATAAAAGAAAAAGGTTGGGTGAGTACTCACCGCTACCGAAGCTTTCGTTCAACATCGCCTTCATGGCTTGGCCTTCGGCCACCACGAAGGCTTAGTTATTGTAGGCAGTGCTATTTTCTTTCAAACCAGTTCTCTATTTTCAAGTTTTTGATATGTTTAAAATCCTTTAAGTTATCAGTTACTAATGCCAACTCGTTTGCAAGTGCCGTCACACCAATTATCAAATCAAATTCATCGTGCATTGGTGTTCCGTTTTTTTTCAAATAAACTTTAGTTTCAGCATACTCTTTGACCGAACCTAAAATCGGAATTATTGTTAATCCGTTTACAAATTTATCAACTGCTTCGTGAGATTTTTTCGGATTGTCGCTGTTTTCAGCACCATATTTTAACTCAAAAATTGTCAGTTCAGATATAAAACAGTTTTCAACTCCTTTTTCTCTGATTATTTCGTCAAAATTGAGTTGTCCACGCAGAAAGAATATGCAAATATTAGTGTCAAGTAAATATTGCATCTTGGTCTAAAATTTCAAGTCTTTTTCTCTGAATTTTCTACTTTCCTTTATTTCTTTGGCGATTTCTTCTGCTGATTTTTCAGAAGCGAAT
Organism: Spirosomataceae bacterium; assembly: GCA_041392315.1. Classification (GTDB taxonomy): domain Bacteria; phylum Bacteroidota; class Bacteroidia; order Cytophagales; family Spirosomataceae; genus Runella. The sequence goes on from JAWKMH010000016.1 coordinate 129,209, forward strand.
GCACCAAAAGATTTAAAGAATTCTTTCTTTAGTTTTACTGTCCTTTCTTATTGACTTTGCAAGTTTTTCAAGTAATTCAAGTTTACTAACTGAACTCAACCCTTTCAAAAGTCCTGAATATGTTTCTACAATATGTCTTTCTGCGAATGTCATCGTTTTGATTATTTGTTTTCAAATTTACAAAAAATATTTTTGTTCCAAACTTTTTGAGCGGCTCGGACGCATTGCCAACGGTTCAGGTATTGCCGAAGTGCAGGAAATAGAATTCCGTCAGCCCCGGCTTACCGAAGCCCAATTTATAGATAAATGTTGATGTTTTTTCCATTGTTCAATTTATAACGTCAAGCTGGATATGCAGCTAAATTGAAAAACAAAAGTTGAAAGACGCATTCCGTCAGCCTGCATTTTGGCAATACCATGTTAGCGGTTCGTGCTTCTTCTCTGTCGGATGTGTCCACTGAAGCTGTCTCCTGTGCGTCGGCTTGCAAGCTCTTTTGCAATTTTTGCTTTGTGTCAGGATTTGTGCGAATTGCAAATGTGCTTGCAAGTGCGTTGGCATTAAAGATGCTTCTGCTTCCACCAAGGTTCATTATTTTGATTTTTCGTAGTTGGTTGCTGTTTCTGATTAATTGACTGTGGCGGAGGCTTAACTTGATTTGATAAATATTTTGTGAAGTATAAACCTGTTCCCGGAATACCAATAGTTATGTATTTTCTTCCGTTTGCAGATACACCAAATCTGAAACCTGGAATACCCCAACTCATTCCCAATCCTCCTTTGGAAAGCGCTGTTCTCATTGGACCTAAACGAAATATTTTTCTAAATGTCCAACTCATGATTTGAATGAATTTGAAATCCATAAACCTATAATGCCTCCTCCAATTGCACCAACAAACCACAACTTTCCATCAGAAGCTGCTCCGATTATAATTGCTCCAACTATAGCAAAGATGATTGGCACAACACAGCCACTATTGTCACTACTACTTTTAGTGCTTGTTGTTGGCTTTGTCGTTTGACTTGGACTGCTATACGTTGGTGTGTTAGGCGGTTTGTAAGTTGTTTTTGGTGGTGCTGATGAAACTACAGGTTTAGGTGGTGTATAAGTAGGTTTGTTTTTGTATAAGTCATTGAATACATCTGCTTCTTTGTCCAACACTTTTTTTATCGGTGGTGTTGGCGGTTTAATTATTGGTGATGATTTTAATTTCAAACGTTGATTAGCTTCTATTTCATTTGCTAATACTTGAATTTGGGTTGGTTGCTCAATTATCATTTGAGGTTTACTTCCGTAGCTTCCGATTACACCTGTAACGCTTACATACTTTCCAACTAAAGAAGTTGGCGACATTCCCTTTGCGGTTAGTGCTGCAATTCCTTCTTGCCAAACTACAAGTGTAAATGTTTGATTTGGGTAAAGCCCAAAATTTAAAAACATGTAGGGTGAACCATGATAAGTAGAACCTGAATGTTTTCCAGATATTCTCCCAACAACTTCAATTTTTTCACCAAAGTGTTCAAGTAAGCTTCCCTTCTTGCTGGCATCAATAATTTCATATTGACTTCTTGTAATTGCAATTGTCCCAACAGCAGTTTTGTTGTAAGTAAAATTTCCTGAAAGAAAATCTTTCAAGGAAGGAACTTTTTCAAAGTCCAAATGACAACAGCCAATAAGTCTTTCCACCAACGGTTTTATTTCCGGTATAGCAGATAAATCTTGAATGAGTGCTGAATGTTGAAGGTCTGCAAAGTCCTGACTTTTGAATAAAAGGTTTTCACTGTTGTCGTATTTCTTCCAAAGGTTTGAGTTAAGCGAAATTGCTTTTAAGCCAATATAAATTACGATGGCTGAAAACCTATCTATGTATTGATTGTAATGAGAAGCGGAGCGTTTTGGATGCTGATAATTGATATGTCCAATTTCATTTGTTTTCAAAGATGCTAACTCTGGAAAATACATCCCGTCATAATCAATCAAATAAAGTTTGTCGTTTTTAACAATGATATTTCCATGTTGCAAATCACCATGAGCAATGCCAAAACGTTCTAATTCATTTATGAGATTTACAAAGTCGGCTAATAATTTTTCAATCTTAGGTTTTTGATTGTATGCTCTGGACAAGAAAATGTTCATTGGCTCACCTTCAAGCCAAAGCATTTTGATAATTGGATAGCCTTTGCCATTTACTTTAATTCCTTCAGATAAATATTTTGCGTCAACAAAATATTGAGAAGGTGTTTTGGCAAGGAAATTTCCAATTGCCTGATACCGTCTTTGCAAATCTTGAATGTCCCTATGAAAACATCTGACCGCCCAACCTTTCTGATGGTTTGAAAGTTTGTATGTAATTGTAAACCCGCCTGAATAAGGTTTGGGCAAACCCAAAGGAGTTTCTTCCACCAAACTGCTTTTTAAGTCCGTGTCCGTAAAAGCGATTTTAGGATTTTGAACCGCCTGATTATATTCATCTCCTCTTGGAAGCAGCATCATTCAAAATTTATTAGTATGAGAGTTACATCGTCATTTTTAATTTCATGTTCCCTTCGTTTATTGTTTAACCAATTTGTGAAATCGGTTTTATAATCCTCATAATTCAACAACGTTGATAAGTCCTGCCAAGGTTTATCGCCTGTTTCTTTCTTCTTAAAAATCCAAGCTGCAATAGCATCAGTAGCAATTATAATCAAGTCATTTGGGTGGATTTCCTTTGCAGTATATTCTGCTAATTCTTCTAAATTTTTTTGGTATTTAGGAATACTTGAAATGAGCTTTGGCGTACTATCAAATTGCTCAAAATTTAAAATAGGAAAGGAATAGATTAACTCGTCATTTCTGATTTGAAATAAACTGCAGTCGCCTATTGCGATTGCATTATAAGTGCTTTCTTCCCGGTTTATTGTCACGCCGAGAAAAGTTTGTAATGCTCCTGTTTGTGCCTTTTGTTGAGCATACCAAGGCAATTCAATGTTGCTTACGATTGATTGCCAAGTCTCGGAAATTTTTTTAATGGTATCAGATAGACTGTCTTTGTCAAAGACTTTGTCTTTGTAGCCACTGACTAAAAAGTCTGACCATTCTTTAGAAAATGAACTTTCAGTTGCACCATCAGAAATGGCAAACCTTATTAAGGTATCAAACTGAATTTCAGATTTACTTGGCTCTAAAATGTTGTCTTCATTTTCCTCTATCGCATTTCCTAATTTTGGCGTTGTTATGCTTTTGAAGTTGCATTTTACCATTATCTCATTAATTGTAAACTTGCTCTTGTTCCGATTTCAATTGCCGTAATTATTAAATCAATATCGCCGTTCATTACAAACGCTTTTGCACTATCGGAAAGATTAAGACTAAATTCTTTTGACGCCACTTCTCTCATAAAATTTGGAAGGGATGATGCTCCTTTGAAAAGCATTTCTGAATATTGGTCGGGAAGTTGTACTTCTTGTCCTGGAAATGAAAGGGGATTTGTGCTTCTTGCGTTTGTATGCAGGTTAAACAAGATAACGTTTCCATCACTTGAAGATTGAGCTGTCAGTTTTTCCATTTCTTCAATTGGGTCTCCGTCTGTGCTTTCGCCATCTGTAATATGTATCACGACTGGTGGAAAACAGTGTGGATTTTGATTTAACCAACCAGCTATAATACTATTTGATTGTTTGAATGCCTCTTTCATTGGAGTTCCGCCGCTTGATGTTGGGTCAAACCAAATAGGAAATTTTACTGTTGTGGGTACAAGTCCGCCTGCACCATCAGAAACATTTTTTGTTCTCTCTTCAATTCTGGCAGGGTGGTTTGCAATCTCTGAAATAGGAACAAGATTTTTACCTGAAAGGTTTCCGCTGAAAGCTGCTCCAACTCCATTAGCACCATAACCAATTACACCAACATTGTAATAATCTCTTACTCCTTCAGATTTTGCACACTTGATTACAAGCTGTTGAAGCATTCTGTTTATCACATCGGCAAGTGCTTCTGACTTGGGCTTGCCGGCACTTACATAATTGTCCGACATAGAACCAGATTGGTCAATAATGAAAAGAAAGCAACTCGGATTAGTTCTACTGATTTCTGCTGTATATGCCATTTAGTTTTGGTTTTTATGGTTGTGAAATTAAGAATTTACTTTTTGTGAACGTGTGTCCCTGTGCGTTGGCGCAAAAGCAAATGTGGTGCAATTGTGTCGGCATGTGTGTTGGCTTGCACCTCTTTTGCTTTTGCTGAAGCGTTGGCTGTCCAGTCATGTCTGTTTGATTATGGTTGTACGGTCGCAATAGCATGACCGCTAATGGTGAGTGTATGATTTCGTAAGGGGTTTCGGGTTTCAAAGCTATCAATTTACCACCCAAATTTGATGCGAGAGATACCGTTCGAAAACCACTGAAACCCTTATGAATTATACACATTGTTAGCTCTCGTTTTTCTTTATCTCTCCTTGTAATTCTGGGTATACGCTAAAAATATTTTTAACTAAATCAAATGTTCCTTTACCATGTTGATTGCTAAAAGCATATGTCTTACCATCAAAAACAAGTAATTCACTATCTTCATTAAACCATCTTGAAGGGTCGTAACTTTTCACATTTTTTATTTCACCTGCTTCAAATTCTTGCTTTAAATTACATTCCTTATCAACCCAAATCCATCTTCTTTCCCCTGTTAATTGCATTAAGTTTTGTGGACTTATTCCAAACTTGACACTTTCACTAATTGCCAAATGCATAGTCTGGCGTTTGTTAAGGTTGTTTTCAGTACGACCGTTTATTGTAACATCAAATCTGGAATAATCTCGGCTACTTTCTCTACGTGCTTGCCTCTGCTCGGCGGCTTTTTCTCTTAATTTAACCTGATAATCTGTCGTTTCTGGTAGAGGAATAATTTGCTGAATATCAAAATATATATTTGCTCCGTCTTTTTGTGGTTTAATTCTAATACATTTTATATCAATGTCTCTTTCAATAAGCCATAAAACGGAAGTCGTAATTTCTTTGGAAAAGTCAGCCGACACTAATATTATTCTAACATCATTTGCGAATTCTTCTTCAATAATTTCATCCCATTCAAGAAAACTTAAAATAGCTTCTTGTGGGTTGTCTATTTCAAGTTGATTTTTTTCTACATAATGATGAAATGCCTTAACTGCTTTGTCAAAAGTCATATTAGCAACCATAGCCGCATATCTTATTGACTGTAGTTCCATATGACCGCCATCTTCAGTCCTTTTAAGCTCCACAACTACTAAGTTTGCATCTTTGTCTATACACAATATATCTATTCTTCTTTTACTGTCTTCCCAATCGCCAAACTCGCTACTAATGACAAATAAATTCTTCTCAACCGTTTCTATTGAGTTTATTATAAATTTCTGTAAGTCTCTCGCTTCATCAATTCTTTCGTTTGAGAAAGTAGTCTGTTGAAGTTCAATTATTTTCTGTCCATCAAGTTTATATATTGGCATATTCAGTTTTTTTTTTAATGAGAGCTAACGGTTTGCGGCTTGGCGAAGGGCGGGATTTTTAGCACAAATGTTCATTCGAAGCACAAATGTTGAACCTTGCAAAAATGTTTCTACGAAGCACGAAACCCCGCCTTTTGCCAAACCGCTGTTAGCA
>JAWKMH010000017.1:0-111778 GCA_041392315.1 Spirosomataceae bacterium
ATGGTTGGTTTTTCTTCTCTTGCTACAATACCGAACAAGCCAATACCCTACTCGAAGTGAATGCTTCTCAGAAGGATAAAGACTTTATTTTGGCCGTCAACTGGAAAAAAGCAGAAGAGTATTTGGCACAAGGCACAGGCAAAAAAGAACCTGCCAAATATGCCCACAATGTATATGATGAAAAAACGCACTCGGCTACTTCGACTATTATCAATGAAGTGATGACACTCGACCCCAAAGAATGTCCTGATATGTTGTATTTCATGCCATGTCCTAAATCGCCGCACGGCTGCGACGTGGACCCTACGGGTAGCTATATTGTTGGTTCTGGCAAGTTGGCAGCGGTAGTTCCTGTATTTTCTTTCGATAAGATGAAAAAAGCAATTACCGATAGAACTTTCGACGGAAACTTTGATGGTATTCCTGTTTTGAAATACGAAGCAGTACTGCATGGTGAAGTGAAAAAACCAGGCTTAGGGCCTCTCCATACCGAGTTTGACGGCCAAGGGAATGCCATTACCTCCATGTTTGTTTCGTCAGAATTGGTAAAATGGAACATCGAAAAACTCGAAGTGATAGACCGTGTACCGACCTATTATTCGGTAGGACACTTGTCTATTCCTGGTGGACCAACGGCCAAGCCACACGGTAAATATGTGATTGCTTATAACAAAATCACCAAAGACCGCTACCTACCTACCGGACCAGAATTGACCCAATCGGCACAGTTGTATGACATTTCGGGCGAAAAAATGAAATTATTACTCGACTTTCCGACGATTGGCGAACCACACTATGCCGAGGCAATTCCAGCCGCTTTGATTGAGAAAAATACCAAGAAAATATTCAAGCTCGAAGAAAACAACCACCCCTACGCAGCCAAAGGTGAAAAAGAAGCCAAGGTAGTGCGCAAAGGCAATGAAGTCCACGTCTATATGACAGCGATTCGCTCGCACTTTACGCCCGACAACATCGAAGGGGTAAAACTGGGCGATGAGGTTTACTTCCACGTAACCAACCTCGAACAAGACTGGGATGTACCACACGGGTTTGCTATACGGGGTGCGCAAAACGCTGAAGTACTCGTTATGCCAGGCGAAACCTGTACCCTCAAATGGAAACCTACAAAGGTCGGCGTAACCCCCATGTATTGTACTGACTTCTGCTCGGCTTTACACCAAGAAATGCAGGGCTATGTACGGGTATCTCCTGCGGGAAGTAACGTTCCGTTGACTTGGGGAACGGGCAAAAACCCTACTGCCGAAGCAGAAAAGAAAGTAGCAAAACTATAGTTCCATAGATTTGGTCAGGGTGCGAATGATTGCACCCCGACCAAATTAGAAAAACCATACAAATGAAACCAATTCATCGTATTTCGAGTATCGGAGTAGCCATCGCATCATTGGCATTAATTGCAACCTATTTTGTTCCAATTTGGCGCATAGATCTTTGGGCACCTCAATATCCAGAAGGGTTAGTGATGAAAATATGGATCTTCAAGCTATCGGGCGACGTGGAAATTATCAATGGACTAAACCATTACATTGGTATGGCCCACATCAAAGAAGAAATGTTTCCCGAATTCGGAATTCTACCATATGCTGTCGGTTTCTTTATTGTTTTTGGTTTGCTTACCTCCTTCCTAAGAAGTCGCAAAATGCTGGTCAGCTACCTTGTGTTGATTGTTTTGGCAGGTATTGTTGCCTTGTATGACTTTTGGAGTTGGGGCTATGAATATGGTCACAACCTCAGCGACGATGCCCCTATCAAAGTGCCAGGTATGGCCTATCAGCCACCACTTATCGGCTATAAAGAACTACTCAATTTTGGTGCTTATTCGATGCCTGATCTGGGTGGCTGGATTTTCGTGGTACTCGGCGTTGTAGTGATAGCTGCTATTGTCTATGAATTTTATTTTGTAAAAGACAGTAAAAGACACATGAAGAAACCCAATATCAAAGCCACCGTTCTTTGGGCAATTATTGGTTTGGGTAGTGTTTTGCAGGATGCGCCATGGAATCCCGCCCCCATTAACTATGGTAAAGATGCTTGTGAATTTTGCAAAATGATGATTATGGATAAAAAATATGCTGCCGAAATCGTCACTGACAAGGGAAAAGCATACAAATTTGACGATCTCAGTTGCATGGTAAAATACATGAAAGTCAACAAGTTGAACGAAGCAAATTTCTCTTTCTTTGTCGTCAATGATTACAGCAAACCTGGCGAATTGATTGATGTAAAAACAGCTACTTTTTTAGGAAGTAAAGACCTCCGTAGCCCCATGCGAGGCGATGTGGCAGCCTTTGCTGACAAATCTGTTGCCGAGGCCACTAAATCCCGATTCTCTGATGCTAAAATATTGACTTGGAAAGAAGTTTTCGAGAGTTTCTGATAAGCACAGTATGACACCAAATAATACACCGATGGTACAGATAAGACGAAATACTGAAGACGTTAAACGCTCCATACAGTCATGTCTGCTCAATCCGTGTTTTCTACTATTGGTAGGAATGACCTTCTTTAATTCATTGGCCGTTCAAGCCCGTACATGGGTTATCAAACCCAATCAAAATTTAAAAAAAATCATCTCTACCGCTACCGCTTACGACACGGTGCTGATTCAAAAAGGCATTTATCCAGTCGGCAACATCATTGTCAGTAAACCAATTACCCTTATTGGGCAAAATTTTCCTGTGTTAGACGGGCTATCGAAAGGCGAAATCCTGACCATCCAATCCAGTAATGTCATCGTTAGAGGCATACAGTTTGAACATGTGGGTATCACCAGCATGATCGATTGGGCAGCTGTGAAGGTTATAGAAGCTCGTGATGTACAAATTTTGAACAACCGCGTTCGTCATAGTTATTTCGGAATTTACCTCTCTGCTTCTGACCATTGTTTGGTACAAGGCAATGACATTCAGGGGAATCCAAAAGAAGAACAAAACACGGGCAACGGCGTTCATGCTTGGAAATGCGACAGGATTCGCATTGAAAATAACCAAATACAAGGTCACCGTGACGGCATTTACTTTGAGTTTGTAACCAACTCCACCATCAAACACAACGATAGCCACCAAAACATTCGCTATGGACTCCATTTCATGTTTTCACATAAGAATGGCTACTTCTATAATAAATTTCATAAAAACGGTTCTGGGGTGGCGGTGATGTACACCAAGTATGTGACCATGAAATACAACACCTTTTCCCATAATTGGGGTGGAGCTGCATACGGGTTGTTGTTGAAGGACATATCAGACAGCCATATCGAACAGAATATCTTCAATACCAATACCATCGCTATCTACATGGAAGGGTGTAATCGGTCGGTTTTTCAAAAACCAATTTATCGGAAATGGCTTTGCCATGCGGGTATTGGCCAATTGCGAAGATAACACCATAACAAACTGCAACTTCAGAAGAAATACCTTTGATATAGCCACCAATGGGGAGGTAGTAACAACCAAAATTGAACACAACTATTGGGATAAATACGAAGGCTATGACCTCAATCGCGATGGCATAGGCGATGTTCCTTTTCGACCTATCAGCCTATTTGCAACGGTGATAGAGCGTATCCCTCAGGCTATGATGCTACTACGGAGTTTTACCGTTTCGCTGTTGGATCGCATCGAAAAAGTCATACCAAGTTTTACACCCGAAGGCATGAAAGATGAAATCCCGATGATGAATCCCATTAAACTTTAACAGATGATACGCGCAGAAAATATCTCCAAATCTTTCGGCAAACTGCAAGTGCTTTGCAAGTTGAACGTACAGCTCGAAATGGGGCATGTAGTGGCGGTTATTGGCCCCAATGGTTCGGGCAAGACTACTTTTATCAAAACCCTACTGGGTATGGTTGTACCCGATAGCGGCATTATCTATTTTGACGAAAAATCGGTTGCTGTGCAACACGCATACCGTGCCCAAATCGGCTATATGCCGCAGATAGGTCGCTATCCAGCCAACCTCAAAATCAGGCAGTTGTTTGACATGATGATTGATCTGCGCAAAGACATCGCTACCCAACCGCTCGACGAAGATTTGGTGGAAGCGTTTCGTTTGCGTGAGATGTTTGAGAAACCGCTTGGCACGCTTTCGGGTGGAACCAAACAGAAGGTAAGTGCCGCTTTGGCATTCTTGTTCGACCCCTCCGTACTGATTTTGGATGAGCCTACGGCGGGCTTGGACCCGCTTTCGAGCGAGATTTTAAAGGAAAAAATCCAGCAGGTTCATGCCAAAGGCAAGTTGATACTGATTACATCGCACGTCATGTCAGATTTAGATGAACTCGCTACCGATGTGCTGTATTTGCAAGACGGCTGTGTACAGTTTTATAAATCGGTATTTGACCTTAAATCCGAAACAGGCGAAAATAAACTGGGAAAGGTCATTGCAAACATTATGTCTAAACCCAAAAAAGAAGTTTCTGATTTTAAAAATTTTGAGATACACTCGTCTGCACCGCAGGTCTGACGGGCGAAGACTATACATAATTGGGTCAAACCTATCACACTAAAGATTAACAAATTGAAAACTAAACCTATATATTTCATCCTTCCCTTAGCCATGATTTCTATGGTGATGGGTGTGTATGCGGGTTGGCTAAGGTTAGGCTGGGATTTCGTCGTTTTTGAAGCACCCGCCACCGCCCAACATGGCGCATTGATGGTGGGTAGTTTTCTCGGAACACTAATAGGTGCCGAACGGGTCGCTGTGCTAAAAAATAAAGTAGGGTGGATAGTGCCATTAGCCTTCGTCAGTAGTTGTCCTTTGATGATGCACGTTTCGCCCCAAACAGGTTACACGGCGCTTGTTGTCGGCAGTGTGGGTTATTTGGCCATCTCCATACGTGCCTATCTGATTTATAAACTCACAGGTGATGCCCTGTTGCTCGTCGGAAGTATTTTTCAGTTATTGGGGCATTTGACCTTGCTACTTACCTTCTCGTTTGCTATGGCTTTTGCCGCTTGGATGGCCTTTTTTGTATTTACCATTGTGGGCGAACGCCTCAATCGTATGAGCTTTTTGCCCGTCACCAAGCGTGATCGAATAGAATTATTTCTATGGTTAGGGGGCTTTGTAATTAGCTTGTTTTTATACCACAGAGGCTATGGTATTATGCTAACCATTACTCTAATAGGTATTGGGCTGTGGCTTGCCCGCAATGATATTGCACGATATAACATCAACAAAACAGGTCTGTATCGATTTTTGGGCGTAACTCTGCTGGTAGGCTACGCTTGGCTCATGCTCACGGGCTTGGTGGCAGTACTCAACAACGGCTCTCCTTGGATTTATGATGCAGTTTTGCACAGCTTTTTTGTTGGCTTTGTGCTTTCGATGATCATGGCACACGCCCCTATCATTTTTCCAAGTTTGTTGGGGCTAACTGTAAAGCCTTATCATCCACTGATGTATCTATGGGTAGGTCTATTACAGCTTAGTTTGCTGACACGCGCCGTCGGCGACTTGTCCCAAAATATCGTTTTACGACAATGGGGCGGTTTGTTTAATGGCATTACCTTTTGGGGTATATAATAACCCTAATCGGGCTGGTCATCGTACAAGTACTAGGTTCTAAAACTCAAAAAATGCGCGTGTATAAAGAAATAGAAGTGTCTTGAAATAAATAAAAACACGATGAATAAAGTTACCAAATACGTTATTTATGACATCGTCCGAAATCGCTTCGTGATGGGATATACCCTGCTATTATTGGCTATCACGATGAGTTTTTTCAGTTTTGAATCTGACCCAAATAAAGGTCTTCTGAGTTTGCTAAACATCATTTTGATGGTTGTACCGTTGGTGAGTATCATCTTCTCAACTATCCATTTTTATAATTCATACGAGTTTATCGAACTGATGTCGGCGCAACCGCTGAGTCGTAAGCGTATTTTTTTGAGCGAATACGTAGGTGTAGCCGCCTCTTTGAGTTTGGCATTCTTAGTGGGTGTAGGCGTTCCTACTATGCTATTTGAAGGCAGTAGTCGAGGCGTTATTTTGCTCATTAGTGGGTTTTTGTTGACTTTAACATTTGTCTCTTTAGCCTTTTTAGCCGCCGTTATCACCCGCGACAAAGCCAAAGGCATCGGTTTAGCCTTGGTTATCTGGTTTTACTTTTCATTGGTTTATGATGGCTTGGTGTTGGGTATTCTCTTTTCATTTAGCGACTATCCCCTCGAAAAAGCCATGCTTGTTCTCACAGCACTCAATCCCGCTGACTTAGCCAGAATCATGGTATTGATGAAAATGGACATATCAGCACTTATGGGTTTTACAGGGGCTGTTTTTCAAGATTTTTTAGCACAAATTATGGGCTAATTATCGCTTTCGGCATCCTGATTGGATGGGTTGCCATTGTGGCACTGGCTAATCGAATTTTCAATAAGAAGGATTTATAATTTAAGGCAGTCGGCAGTCAGCCGATAGCTGAATTATCACCAGAATTAATAATTAATAACCAAATCCGCTTACAAAAATGAAATCTAAATTAATCGCACTTGGGTTAATTGCGAGCCTCATGGCTTGCCAATCAGAACAATCAAACAATCAATCCTCCGCCACTGCCGAAGAAACAGCCCCTGCCACAGGGCAGTCTGGCGTGCAGGATGACGAATCTCAGAAGGATGTTGTCAAGGTGGCCGTAGGTTCTCCCGACCATACCACGCTCGTAGCCGCGCTCCAAGCTGCAGACTTAGTAAATTCCCTTGCCAATGCTGGGCCTTTCACGGTCTTTGCTCCCAACAATGCTGCCTTCGACAAACTGCCTGCTGGTACAGTCGATGATTTGCTTAAACCTGAGAACAAAGCCAAACTATCCACTATCTTAGAACACCACGTAATGACCTCGGCTTTAGCCGCTGATTTTTTCCAAGACGGACAAACAATGGGTATGGTGGACGGCTCTAATGTTACTTTCCACATTAAAGGAAAAGATGTATATGTAGATGATGCCAAAATCATTGGCTCGATACGTGCCTCTAATGGCTATGTTCACGTGGTAGATGCAGTTGTAGTTCCTAAATAATCACAATCATGACAACGCACAATATCCCCGATTTACTGCCTTATGATGGCATAAAAACAAAAAAAATTGAAGCTAATGAGCACTTTCGGGTGGTGCTCATTAGCCTCCAACAAGGTGAGCGACTCGACGCACATACGTCTCCTACTGATGCCTTTATCTATGTTTTGGAAGGAAATGCCAATTTTAATTTGGAAGGAGAAGCCACTTTTCTATCACCAGGAGATGGCCTTTCTTTTGGTGCAAAAAAAACACATTCTGTAAATGCATTGACGGATTTCAAAATGCTTTTGTTCAGATAAAAACGTACTGAATTATCCAAGAAATATGATATTTATCGTGTTTTACGAAATGCAATGGCCTACTTTTGCGTAACATTATTCAATATAGATGAATCCCAAACGTCACATAGCAATCTTCCTGTTGCTGCTTATCAGTTTTAAAATACTGGTAGTGCCGTTTATCTATTTGGATTTTGAGTTACGCAAAGAGTACATCATCCAAAACCTCTGCGAAAATCGCTTCAAGCCCGAATTGCACTGCGACGGCCAATGCTATCTTGCCAAAACATTGACCAAAATTGCGGAGGAAAAAGCCCAAAATGAAGCTGAAAAGCAAGGGCAAAATATCAAGAAAGTACTGGAAGAAGTGTTTGAAGTACAAGAACCTGTTTTTTTAGCAATACTTTTATTGGAATTACCTCAGCGGCAATTGTTTTATTATAAGTTTCATGCTACAGAAGAATTTGCTGCCTCGCTGTATCATCACCCTGCGTTTGTTTTGTAATAATTTGTCATTTCGTTTTTGTTATTTCATAGGAATCTACTCGGTGACGGTATAGATTCTTCACTTCGTTCAGAATGACAAAACGAGTGTTTAGAATGACAAAGACATTCAGAATGATCATTTTTATAGTTCATTTCAATACAAAACAAATATTATAATGAAAACTTCATTCCTTTCTTCAACGCTTTTGGCGTTGGCTATTACGTTTCTGTTTATTGCTTGCAACAAAGAGACCGAAATCGGCCCTAATGATACTAATACACTTGCTTTAACATTTGAAAACCGTGTAGGTACTCAGCCGCTTGTATTGGGTACAACGATCTACAAAAATGCTTCTGGTGAAGATTTTAATGTAACGACCTTCAATTATTTTGTTGGCAACATTGCCCTCAAAACAGAAGATGGAAGCGTATTAAAACTCACCGACCAATATTTTTTGATTAGGGCTGCTGACACCAAGACCTCAGTTGTTGAACTAAAAAATATACCTGCTGCTAACTATACTGAGATTTCCTTTATGGTTGGTGTAGATAGTACCAAAAGCGTCTCTGAGGTGGGTCAGCGAACGGGGGTATTGGATATTGCCTCATACACCGACGACAACATGTACTGGTCGTGGAATTCTGGTTATATTTTTATGAAATTAGAGGGTACGTCGCCTGTAGTACCGCTTAGAGCCAACGGTACACGCAAATTTGAAATGCACGTAGGAGGCTTTGGTGGGATGACTTCAAGGGTTGTCAACAATACTCGCATGATTACGCTACCCTTACCGACTACCGCTACAGTTCGTAAAAATATTGGACCCGAAGTACATTTATTTACTGATTTAGCAAAAATTTTTAATGGTACATCGACCATTAAACTCGCTGAAACTAATAGTGTGCATAGCCCTTCTGCGGCCACGCCGATTGTCGATAATTATGTGAAAATGTTTAGTGTTGATCATGTTCATAATGAGAAAGACTAAGTTGTTTATTTTCCATTAAGACCTACGTCAGTTGGTTCAGAAAACCTTGTTTTTAATCCAACTGATGTGGGTTTCAATCAATCGGGATATGAAAAAGAGTCAAATAAGCGCATTTCTTGTTGCTACTACGCTTTTTAGCATAGCAGCTTGTCAAAAGGCGACCGAAACACCTGCGCCTGTTGTGGAAGAAAAACCACTGTTTATGGTGCCTAAAAACTTCCCCACACCTGTATATGCCTTGGCCAAAAACCCCATTACCAAAGATGGTTTTTTGTTGGGCAAAACGCTCTTTTATGATGGTATTCTCTCGCGTGACGGTAGTATTTCTTGTGGCGAATGTCATCGGCAAGATTTTGCATTTACCCATCATTTGCATGATTTGAGCCATGGAATAGATAACCAAATAGGCCTTCGCAACGCACCCCCTCTTCATAATTTAGCTTGGGGGAAATCATTTATGTGGGATGGTGGTGTGTTTGATTTGGATTTATTCTCGGTAGCACCTATCGAAAATCCTGTAGAAATGGACGAAAAATTAGGTAACGTCCTTGAAAAGTTGCGCAAATCGCCTATTTACCCTGGGTTGTTTAAAAAAGCCTTTGGCACAGAAGAAATAACAACTGAGCGATTCCTGAAATCACTTTCACAGTTTATGTTGGCATTGGTATCGGCCAATTCGCGTTACGACAAATACATTCGTAAAGAAGGGGTTATGCTCACAGCGACCGAACTGGCAGGGTTGGAATTGTTCAAGCAAAAGTGTGCGTCTTGTCATGCGGGCGAACTTTTTACCGACGATAGTTTTCGTAACAATGGACTACCTATTTTCCGCGAACGCTATCAGGCGGTTACGAAGGTAGTAGATGGCGTAACGAAAACAGTATTGGAATTGGTGGTGGACGATGGACGGATGCGTATCACAGAACTCCTTTCCGATAAAAATAAATTCAAAGTGCCGAGTTTGCGTAACATTGAGCATACCCAACCCTACATGCACGACGGGCGTTTTGGGACACTTCAGGAGGTCTTGAATCATTACTCTAACGGGGTAAATGATACCGAAAACCTCGACCCACTGCTCAAACAAATGGACGGTTGGGCATAGCCTTGACTGACACAGAAAAAACACAAATTATTGCTTTCCTACGCACTTTGACAGATGTAGAATATTTAACAGACAAACGTTTCACCCCTTGACATAACACTTCGTCATCCTGACGGCAGCTCCTCCTATCGTCGGGGTGACAAAAGAGGGGAAACCCATCTAAAATTTATAAATATGAAAAAACCTATATTCTTCTCCGCCATTATTATATACTTTCTAAGTATGTTATCCGCTCGTTCCTGTGATGTGTGCGGTTGTGGAGCTACCAACTATAATTTTGGGATTTTGCCTCAATTCCATAAAAATTTTATAGGCATACGCTACCGTTATCAGCATTTTGAATCGCATCCTCAAAACAAAGGGGCGTTTGTTAATACCCAAGATATTTTTCAAAGTACCGAATTGTGGGGGCGGTTTTATATAGCGCCACGCCTACAAGTGTTGGCCATTGTGCCCTATAGCTTCAATACCCACAGCAACTATGCCGAAACTAAACATTTGCAAGGATTGGGCGATGCTTCGGCTTTGATAAATTATAATGTATTGGATAGATTTACACTTAAAGATTCCGTTACGGCCATCAAGCATAATCTTTGGGTGGGGATGGGTATAAAAACAGCCTCAGGCAAATACCAGTACGACCGCTTTGATTTTACCCAAGTGGCCAATGCTAATTTTCAATTGGGATCGGGTAGTTGGGATATACTCTTGAGTGCGATATATACCTTTCGTTATCGTAATTTTGGACTTAACTCCAATACCGTTTATCGCCGTACTACCCAAAACCCTGTAAAATATCAGTTTGGCAATCGGCTCAATACTTCACTTTCTGCTTTTTATGTAAAACAGTTTAAAACCCTCGGCCTCATGCCCAATGCAGGCGTATTGCTCGATTGGGGACAAAAAGATAGAAGCGAAAGTAAAACAGTTGTCGAAACAGGAGGCTATGCGGCTTTGCTTACTGGTGGAGTGGACGTTTATCGTAAAAGTTGGTCTATAGGAATCAGTGCACAAATACCTATCCAGCAAAACTTGGGTGAAGGCCATTTGATGACACATGAAAGGGTGAATGTGAATCTTACTTATTTGTTTTGATCAGAAATGCGTTTTCAAATTACTTATTCTCCCTCCTTTCCCACATCGCCAAAGCAATGCGGAGTTTGTAGTAATCCATTTTTTCATCTAAAAACTCATAAAGTGGTTTGAGGGCAGCACCACTTTCAACACCTATTTGTTGGGCGGCAGTGATGATAGTTTTGTACTCATTATCAGTTATATGCAGCTTTAGATTTATTTCGTGGCCATCTTCGTAGAGTTTGGCCAAATGCGAGTAAATGGTGAGTTCATTGAGGTTTCTTTGTCGAGCTATTTGAGTAGGTGTCAATCCTTTTTGGTAGAGTTCGTAGGTTTCGATATAGGTCATGCCATTGACTATGCGAGTGCCGGGGGCTGTTTTCTCGCGGGCATATTGAAGTATTTCATTGATAAACGCTTCGCCGTAGTGTGTAAACTTGGTTTCGCCTACGCCCGATACTTGCAGCATCTGAAAGCGATTAATGGGTCGTTTTTCGGCCATGTCCGACAGCGTAGCATCTGAAAATACTACAAAAGGCGGGACATTCAGCTCATCGGCAAATCGTTTGCGTAGTTTGCGTAATTGCTCAAACAACTCATCACGAATGATTTCTTTCTTGGTTTTGACGGGTACGACCTGTTCTTCTTGGCGTTGGCGTTTTTGTTCATATGATTCAAATCGTACCAATTCTACCCTACGTTCGCCGCGCAACACGCGCCATGAGATTTCGTTGAGTTTGAAGGCGTGGGCTTCGTCGTAAGCCACATCTATTATCCCCGAATTGAGCATTTGGGACAGGTATTCGGCCCATTCCTCGGGGCGTAGATCGCGTCCTGCGCCAAAAGTCTTGATGCGGTCGTAGCCACGCTCTACCACGTTGCGGTTTTGCGAGCCTCGCAGTATGTCTATCAATAGGCCCATCGCAATCTTTTCGCCTGTTCGTGCTACTGCCGACAAGGCTTTTTGGGCGGGTACAGTGGCATCAAACTTAGCGCGTGGATTGCGGCATACATCGCAGTTGCCGCAGTCGTGCTCAACGGTTTCATTGAAATAACTCAACAAAATACGGCGGCGACAGTGGTCGGCCTCGGCATATTGTTTCATACGGTCGAGTTTGGCAAACTGAATGTCCTTGAGGTGTTGAGGCAATTCGGAGTTCTCAATCATATCGCGTCGCATGATCCAATCGGCAAAGCTATAAAACAGCAGCGTATCGGCTTTGAGGCCATCGCGGCCAGAGCGGCCTATTTCTTGGTAAAAACTCTCCACATTGCCTGGCATGTTGTAGTGTATCACCCACCGCACGTTCGACTTGTCGATGCCCATACCGAAGGCGATGGTCGCCACAATGATTTGAACATCATCTTTGATAAACGCATCTTGCACTTTTGAACGCTCGTCGGCAGGCATTTTGGCGTGATAGTACCGCGCATTGATACCCTTGGCTTGTAGTTTTTGGGCAATATCTTCGGTGGTTTTGCGTGCCAAACAATAAATAATGCCCGACTGACGAGGGTGGTCTTGGATAAACTGCTCAATGACCCGAATCCGATTGCGGCCCGGCAGTACATTGAGCGACAGATTGGGGCGGTCAAAAGACGCTTCAAAGACTTTGGCTTCAGAAATACCCAACTGTTTTAGGATATCGCGGCGTGTTACGCGGTCGGCGGTGGCCGTAAGGGCTACCATTGGGACAGTTGGGAAAGCCGTTTTGAGGACATGTAATTGCGTATATTCAGGCCGAAAGTCATGCCCCCACACCGATACACAATGCGACTCATCAATGGCAAATAAATTGATATTCAAAGACCTCACAAAATCCAAAGCACCTGCAGCAAAAAGTTTTTCGGGGGCAATGTAGAGTAGTTTTAACTCACCTGCGTGGCATTGCCGCTCGATAGCGTATTGTTCTGCCGAAGAAAGCGTACTATTCATAAAGGCAGCCTCAATGCCATTGGCTCGAAGTGCCTGCACTTGGTCTTTCATCAGGGCAATGAGCGGCGAAATCACCAACGTAATGCCCTCTTTCATCATGGCAGGCACTTGGTAGCATACCGACTTGCCTCCGCCTGTGGGCATAAGCACCATTCCATCGTTGCCTGAGGTTATCCAATCAATGATTTCGGCTTGTAGGGGCCTGAAGGTATCATAACCGAAGTATTGCTTTAAAATTTGTTCTTTACTGAGTGACATGTTGCCGAATTTGACCTAACTATTTATTTTAAGGTACGGCAAGTAAGGTAAAACTTGTCTAAAATTGTAGAAGAACTCCCAAAACCTTATTCTCTAATCTGTATGAAAACGCATTATATTATTTTTGTTGCCTTACTTTGGGCATTTGCTGCTTCAGGCCAAAAAGTAGCCTTGATAAACCTCGAAGACCGCCGTTCCATAGGAAATTCGTATTTCGGGAACCGCTGCGAACTTGAACTCAAAACAACGGGTGATGAGGTGAAAAAACACAAATATGTCAGAATAAAAGAGATTATCCGTGCCGTTGACAGCGAAGGAACCGATTTGCTCAATGATAAAGTGGACAAGGCCGATTATGCGGAAATTGGTGACGAGAAGCTCAAGATTGAGCTTAAAAACCCGATGCGCAAAGCTAGCTCCATCAAAGAGATTGCAGGAACGCTTGATTTGTATAATCCCACTGAAACCAATGGCGCTATTGTAAAAGTAGCTAATTTTCAGGCGAAGCCCAACGTCAATATGTTACCCAAAAAATCACCACTTTCTATTGTATTCTTTACGAAAGAATCCGTCGAGAAAATGGCCAAAGAAGAGAAAGCTGAGCGCGAAGCTAAGATGAAACCACTCGACCCCGCTACGCGCGAAATCGCCGCTGGGCTTATGGCTTTAGTGGATGGTTTGGGGGCAGGTATGGCAGGAGAAAACGAACTTTCATTTTATATAAACGGCGATGTCAGTAAACTTGTGGACATCAAAGTGGAAGATGAAACGGGCAAAGAGGTACGGCGAAGCGGACGTTTTATCTCAGGCGACCACCTGCATACCTACAGCTACGACCAAAAGCCCACGCCCAAATGGAAAATCAAAATCCTCATCGAGACACCTGCATCTGTCAAATCTGTACCGTTTAGTTTGAAAGATGTGGAGTTGCCTTAATACAGTATTTTAATCGATGTTGCTTATGTAGAATAAATGATACAGAATAGCATATCGAAAAAAGCGTAGAAAGTAGAAGTGGGATTACGACAACTATTTTAAAATATTCCTAACACCACCACTCGGGTTTCTGCAGTCGCCCGCATAGCGCGGGATTAGATGTAGGGCTACATGAGGGATTTTTTGACCAGCGTTTTTGACCGTCGTGGGTTTATTGCTTTTTTAGTAAAATTTAGGCAAATTAGCCACTTAAAACCTCTTTTGTGATGCAAAAAATTTATGTATTTCTATCTATTTTATGTATTACGTGTCAACCCCCTGAGTCAAGGCTTAATTCTAAATTAAAAGGTCATTGGTTGGCAGTAAAACGTGAGGATACAACAAAAGATACAATACAATTTGATCCAAATGAACCTCCTCCTCCCCCTGCTCCACCTGGTGGAATTCCTTTGTATGATGAATTGTTTTTTTATAGTGATGACTCTTTAGAAAGGTATTCACTTCGAGATTATTGGATTAATCAACTATCCTATCGTCATGATTCAATGTTAATATTTATAACGCAGTGGCGGTTTTTTAGAATTACGGCAGGCCACCAACTTCAGGTATTTGAATCGGATACGACTCAATGGCAAACTAAGGGCGATATTAATTTGGTAAGAGATACTCTTATTCTGAAAGATAAAGATTGGGTGACTAAATACATTCAACTTAGACGATTAGGTAAAACCGATTTTGACGAAATTATTTTAAATCATCAGGATGCTATGGTACTTGTCCAATTATGTCGATTATTATTCGTTCGATAGGAGTATTTTTTATTATGCCAAAGAATACACTAAAAAGCAGGGGGTATATCAGGGAAAAATTACCAGAACGATTATTTGAAGCGATATGGTTTCGTTTTGCAAATAGTAAAATAGAAGATTTAAAGAGTCGGTATATGGCTTCTCATACAGATGATGAGGAAGTAGAGGTTAGTTTTGTCAAGGACAATAAAGTCATAAAATCAATTTATGATTATGGCCATGCAAGCCCTCATGTGTTTGTGAGTGCTTACACTTATTTGATGAATCGTATTGATAATTTAACCGATTTGCAAAAATCTTCCCAAGCTTTGTTCCAGAGTGTATCATTCAATTATTATTTGACCCACTCAAAAATAGGACATTCATTACTTCGTTCAGAAAGTTTTTGGCTTTGGTCCAAACTTTTAAAAGCAAAAATTATAAAGAAACTTCCTGCACAGTCGAAACTAAATTACATTCTTGAAAAAAATAAAGACTGGGTCGAGATTATTGACAAAAATGGAAATATACAGAATAGACCATTAGAATATTATACACTAATTTTATCCGATGGGAATCAGTACAAGGTGAAAAATAAAACACTAAGCGACGGACGTTTTTTTAAAATAGAAACACTCGAAGGAAAAACACTTCTTTTAGATATTGGTATAAATATTTTTACAGCTAAGATTGTGAATCGCCCGCTAGAATACCCCTATATTCCTCTTTAAATTCGATACAAATTGAAGTGTTTATTTACACTCGACTGAATGGTTTTAGTATATTATGTTTCCCATAAGCAAATTCCAATCGTAAAAATGAATTATATTCATCCATAAGTACTTGTGTATATTTAGTTTGCATTATTCTGTTTGACCCCGTCGGGGTCAGATGTTGGTAGAAGCTAATCATTTGCTACTAATAAGAGACCCCATCGGGGTCGAATAATGTAACGTATTTTTGTTTTGGTACTTATTGGTTTTACTTTAAAATATTCCGAATTCCTTCAGTTAGGTTTCTACAGTCGCCTTCATAGCGCGATATAAGATGAAGCATGGCATGAGGAAATTTTGCCAATGTTCATGTCTATTGTAAAACGCTGAGAGAAGTCTCTTCAAATGCAGCTCAAAGATTATATCTCACCCAAAATACAAAAAAATCGCTGTCGGTAGCACCCACAGCGATTCCCTCTCTAACAGCCATAAAAATGAATACGATTATCTATTTAATCATCTTCTATAGTGATGTTACGATTTTATGGAGGCGCGCGTTGCAGTGTTTTAAGTTTAATTTTAGGTAATTGTTCAATAAATGTTTGAAAGACCTCATTGTGCGTTATTTTTGTGCAAACATTTGAAAGTATGCATAAACTTATTGTTAGCTTTTTTGTAGTGGTATGGGCAAATTTAGGGATGTGGTGGGGAGAAGAAAAAGTAAACCAATGGGGCTACAACAGCACTACTTTAAGTATAGACACACTACGCAAAGACACTATTAAACCCTTTCGCGTTGGCCTTAGGCGTGATACCACCTATCGCCCCGATACCATAGGGGCCGTTATCAACTCATCTATTCATGTCAATGAGCTTTCGCACATTGCTGTTTGTGCAGGAAGTTCGGTCATTATTCCTTTTTCTACAAAGGGGGAATTTGATAAAAGTAATCGTTTTTTGGTGCAAATAGCCGATGTAGCAGGGCGTTTTGTTAGTTTGCCTGATTCATTCCAATACAGCCCTGCCCGTATTACCTTGCCTCTCAATCGTTCAGGGTTAATCACTGTTCGAGTGGTTTCTACCATCCCAACGTGGTCAGCACAACCAAGCGACTGACGATTCTGCCGCTGCCCCATGCCCAAATGGAAGCCAACGACGGTAGTGCTATTGCCAAAATAGGTCCGGGCAGTTGGCCACTTATCGGGTAATGCTCACAGGGGCTGCTCCTTGGTCTTTTACGCTGTCGGATAGTACTACTGTAACAAATACCCTTGTAAACCCCTATACAGCGCAAGTGGCTCCTGCTGACACAAGGGTGTATAGAGTAACATCGGTGAGTAATGCTTGTGGAAGCGGTACTACTGCTGGCGAGCTAACGGTGCAGGTAAGCCAAGATACACTGCCTCGTATTGCATTGAAGGCAGTACCGAAGGCGGGTTTTAGGGTGTGTACCAACACGCCTTTTCAAATCAATTTTAATGCTACTGGCAAGTACAATGTCGGCAATGGGTTTGTGGTGCAGTTGAGCGATTCCACGGGAGAAAAGTTCACGAATCTCTCTGAAATGGCCCTTGAAAGTCCTATTTTAGCCAAAACAACCCCCAAATTTAAACCTGGCAACTACAAGTTACGTGTGGTTTCTACTTTTCCGACGGTGTCGAGCGATACCGTAGATGTGCATGTATCAGCTACGGCTACGGTTTTTTTACAGCGAGATACATTGGAAATTCCTGAGGGTGGTTCTACTGATTTGACACTGAGGTTTGGTGGAGGCGGTCCTTGGTTTGTACTTTTATCAGATGGTACTTACCAAAATGAAATCCGTGTAAGTCCTTATACCATTAAGGTGAGTCCTTATAATCCAACTACCTATAAAATCACCTCGGCAGGGGGGTATTGTGGCGTGGGAGATTTTTCGGGAACGGCCTTGGTAAAAGTCAAAATACCTCCTGCAACGATTACAACGGGTAATCTATCGGATAAAATCATTTGTGCAGGTACTGAAATTACGGTACCGTTTACGACCACAGGCCGTTTTGAAAACGCCAATAAATTTGTGGTTCAAATAGCCGATACAAGTGGAAAGTGGCTCAATTTGCCTACGATTGGCGGCGAAACGTCTTTGCGAGCAAAGATTTTGCCTCCCTATTTGAAAGATACGCTTACTACACAGCAAATCAGGGTGATTTCTACTTTCCCTTTCACCGAAGGTATTCCTACCAATATTAATGTAATGATGCCTAACGCTGCCTCGGCAGTGGTAACGGGTGGGGCGGTGATTCGCCCAGGCGGCGCAGCAAGAATCAAGGTAGCCTTCAAAAATGGCCTTCCGCCTTGGTCTTTTGTGCTTTCTGATGGCACTACCATCAACGGAACTTTTATTAATCCTTATCAACTTACTGTCAATCCTCGCACAACGACAGAGTATAAAGTAGTATCCATCAATAATATCTGTGGTACAGGGGTTACAAATGCAAGTAGTGCCGTAATTCGGGTGGAAACCAACTAAGATTTTTTCATGTAGTCTCCGCGAGAGAAAAATTTTTCGATGAAGCAATACATCAAAATAAAGAAATAGCGGCTGCCCATTTCTTTGATTTTTAGTTTTGATTCTCCAAACTTCCGATTCGTCCAACTATTGGGTACTACGGCGTAACTGTAACCTCGCACAATCGTTTTGAGGGGTAGCTCTACTGTCAAATTGAAATGAGGCGACAAAAAAGGCTTTAAGCCTTCCATGGTATCGCGTTTATACAATTTAAAGGCGTTGGTGGTGTCGTTGTACTTAATACCCATCACCATGCGAATAATAAAATTGGCGAGCCGATTGACGATTTTCTTGACAGCGGGATAATCATACACCTTTCCGCCTTTGCTCCAGCGCGTACCAAACACAGCATCATAATTTCCTTCAAGCATCTTGTGGTAGAATTTGACCAAGTCTTCGGGATCGTCGGAGAGGTCGGCCATAAAAACGGCCACACAGTCGCCCGAAAATCGCTCTAAACCATAGCGTACCGCATAGCCAAAGCCGTTTTTACCTTTATTGGTTTCATATACCAAAGTAGGGATTGTTTTTGACAAACCTTCCAATACGTTGAGTGTATCGTCTTTTGAGTTATCGTTGGTTACCCAAATCTCATGCGGAATGTTATACTTAGAGAGGGTGCTGTAGAGCTTCTCTAAGGTTTCGGGTAAAGACTCTTGTTCGTTATAGGCAGGAATGACGACGCTTAATTTCATTGGAGAGAAAGTAAATAGCTATTTGGATGGAATGGATGCTATTATTACTTTGACAAAAGTGCTTGGTTTTGGTCTAATTTCCAATTTTTTCCAACAATCGGTCGTAGTTTTGAAGTGTTTGTTGTATTGTATCGTTGTACTTAAAGCCCAACCATTCGTTTACATTTACAAACATTTGGCGGCGATTCTGAAGAAAATACAGGTTAGAAATGGCATGGACATTACTCAGTCCACCGTGGTGTTTACGATAAACCCCCATGGTTTCGTTGAGATAGCCGATGTCTCCGCGAGCTGCCAATTGGATGACTAAGGCCCAGTCGCCCGCCGCGGCAGTGGCGTGCCAAAGAACAAAATCTTCGGTCAAGAATTGATTTCGGTACATCAAACTGGCCGTTGCGACAAACCAACGATCTTCCAATACATCTTGGATAGTAGAGGCTGTTTTTTGTTGGTCATTATTGAAAAGATGGCTTGGAGATTCGTCTTCATATATCACTTTTAGGTTATGATGACAAATGGTGAAATTGGGGTGGGTATCCAAAAAATCGACTTGTTTTTGGAGTTTGAGGGGGTCTGTCCAGTAGTCGTCGCCTTCGCAAAGTGCCACATATTGCCCTTGACAGGCTTTCAAGAGAAATAGCACATTATTGCGCCCACCAAATTCGCGAGGCTCGGCTGGACCTAAGTTTTGAGGATGTAAATAGGCTCGAATTTTATCGGGAAACCGCTGTGCATAGTCTTCAATGATGGTAGGGGCGTGGTCAGTAGAAGCATCATCGCCAATTACGATTTCGAAAGGAAAAGTAGTTTGCTGCATCAATGCCCCTTCGAGCATTTGAGCGATGTACTTTTCGTGGTTGTAGGTAGGAACACAAACGCTGACTTTCATTGTGTTTTTCCTTTTAAACGATGCGGCAAAAGAGCAAAGAAACTGTAAACCGACAACATCCACTGCGGGGTAATATAATCGCGAATGACTTCTTTTCGTAGCTCTCCTTTAGGCTTGCCCAAATTTAGGTATTTCAAGGCCAAACCCGCTCTTCTGAAATAGCTTTTCTGATATTGGCGTGCGTCTAACAGCATCCGGTAATACCGTGCTATATTTCGCTTGAGTGTAGCATCGTATTTGAAATCAAGTTCTTGGTTAATCCCTTCGTACATCTGAATCCTATTGCGTAGAAAACGCGCATCGCGATAAGGATCTTTGAAACTGGCCCCTCCACGGTTTTTGCGATAAACCGACATTACCTTAGGAATATATCCAATAGGGCCATGTTTGGCCAAAATGACATAGCGGGGTATGTCGCCACTGGAAGATTTCAAAAACCACTCTGGATAGTACATCAAACCATTCTTAAACATCACTGCAGACGTAGCCATGAACCAAATTTCGTCTTCGCCTACTAAATTTTCGACGGTCGTTACCAATTTTTGGTCAGGTGAGTTCAATTCGTGGGAATCCAAGCCATCTTCGTAAGTGATGAGTGCATTGTGGAAGCAAGCCGAAAAATTAGGGTTGGCTTCCATAAAATCCACTTGTGTTTGGAGTTTGGAGGTATCTGTCCAATAATCATCGCCATCCATGGGGGCGATAAATGCCCCCCGTGCCTGTTTAAGGGTTTCGATGGTGTTGAAAAGGCCATTTTGCCCCAAATTTCTGGGGTGCAAAATAGCCTTCACTTTTTTGGGGTATCGAATTTGGTATGTTTTAATCACATCTTGCGCCCCATCGGTAGAACAATCGTCGCCTACTAAAATCTCAAACTCAAAATTGGTTTGTTGTGCGAGCGCACTCTCTATCGCTTGGGCGATAAAGTTTTTTTGATTGTAAGTAAGAATAACGACACTTACCTTGGTCATACAGAAGTAACGGGCGAGCTAAAAACGGTTTCGAGTTGTTCTACAGTCGGGAAATTGGGCGTAACGAGCTCCGACTCAGGCTTATAAATATAAGCCATTGGATATCCTCGCTCGATAAACGTTGGCTCGGCCAAGTTGTTGTATCTCAACTGAACCGACCAGCGGATATTATTGGTAATGTTATTGCCCGATTGGTGCACCAAAAAGGCTGAAAAAATCAATAAATCGCCTACTTCAAATTCGGTTTGAACAAAGTCGTTGTCATTGAGTGATGCTGTTATCCCACCCTGATAGCCCGAAGTACTGGAAGGCAACAACCCTGTTTTATGACTTTGCGGAATGACTTGCAAGGCACCTAAATCGGCACCCGCGCTGACCATCGGAAACCATATTACGGCACTATCCAATGAGCCTTGCCCTGTCCGCCAGTCTTGATGTGCGTCCAATTTCCAGTGTTTACTTCCATCTTTCGATAAAAAACGACTGTTGAATTGCATAGCAGGTCTTGCGCCAATAACGGGTTGAGTCAATCCTACTTCTTTAAGTAGATTCACAAGCCGCTCGTCGGTAGCCAAACGATGTAGCGATAAGCTATGCTGTACAGTGAGGCCTGTATTTTTGAAGGCATTGAAGTCTTTTTCAAAAAATTCAAACATGGCAGCCTCAAATGAATCTCGGTCATTGATGTCCACCACTTTTCCAGTTACCTGTTTGATTTGTGTGGCAAATATTTCCCGCGCTTCGCGGTATATTGTTTCGACGGTTGTCTTGTCCAAAAAGTTTTTGATTAACAAAAACCCATCGTTATGGAATTGTTCTAATAATGTTGACATTGGCGTATTTTTTGGTTTAAAAACCCAATTTTAAGACATCATTTGCTTGGAAAGAATGACATTAGTCAAAACCAAGGGTTGTATTTCATTAGATTGGTATATTTTAAAAATCTCAGTCTTCCCAAATGGCATAGCCAAAACCTGCTGCACCAAAACCATTGCCATTGTAAAGCAAATATTTTTTGCCATTATGCTCGTAATAATTGGCGTAATTAATCATTTGATAATCAAAATCTGCTGGATTTTCAGATTTATGAATTCCTACTTGATCATCTTTGCGTTGCCAGTGTTCACCATCTACAGACTCTGCATAGCCAAGGCGATAGCTTTGATTGCGATCAGTGCGGTAGTCGCGGGTATGGCGATAAGAATAATACATCTTATAAATGCCATCTTCTTTGAATACACTTGGGCGACCTACTGCATGTAAGAAATCATCAAAATCTAAGGTAGGTACATTACTAATAATCCAATGAATACCATCAGTAGAAGTAGCAGATTGACAACGGTAATAAGGCTCTGGGTAGCCATGAATATACTCGCATTTATGGCCAGAGATGTACCACATACGCCAAGTGCCGTCTTCTTCTCGTAGCACAGACGGCTGGGCTGCCCAAATAGGGTTTTGGATACTTCTATCCATGATTGGCCCTGTGAACATCTTTTTGAAGGTAAGCCCCCCGTCCTGACTAACCGAAAGCCCCATAGAGAGACGATAAGAGTTGTGGGTGCGGTTCCAACCTGTATAATACAGCCATATATCGCCATTGGGCATATCTACAAACCAAGCTGGCATGGAGCCCGTTTCGTCGTACTCACCTGGGCCACCCAACGCCAAGATAGGTTTATCGTGTATATATAAAATTTGGGTAGGGTCATCGTACTCCACATCAATGAAAGTAGGCTGCGAATAGCCGTCGTCATTACGAGAGGAGAAATAAACCCTCAAAAAATCCTTGTGTTTGTAAGCAAAGGGGACTTGTGCATGAGAGCGACTATGTGCCAAAGACCCATCTGGTTTATATACAACTCCTTTTTTTATCCACATGTTCTTATGTTTTATTCTGATGTTGACGAATAATTTTCAAAATAGACCTCTTGCCTTTCCAAGTGATATTTTTGTCATTCCGACGAAGGAGGAATCAACATCGCTGTATTTAGATTCCTCCTTCGTCGGAATGACAAAGGTTTTTTAGAATGACAAGGCAAATTATGATGAACCTTTTTCAGCCCTAATCCGCCAGTTATCCACAAAATCTTTGCCAGGAATCGGTAAATCTACGTCTATCTCAGGAGCTTTGGCTGCCACGGTATATTCCATGACATAGAAACAATTGCCAAAAATGTAATGCAGCTTGAAGTTTTCAACATTAGCAGGTAAATCTTCCACAGGTACTTCGGCATGAAACAGCGGATTAGCTTTCCAAAGTATCTGATAGGTAGGCTCGTTGCGCATCCAAGGAGCCATGCTTTCATCCCCAATCACCACTTTACCTCCTACTTTTACTACACGAGTCAATTCGTCAAAAGCTTTTTTGCGCTCCGTAAATGTGTTGATACCTCCAAAATGAAAAACAGCATCAAAAGTGCCATCAGCAAAAGGCAGATAAGAGCCGTTTCCTAAGAAAAAGTGTACATCCACTTCTTTGGGTTGTAGTTTTTGGGTAGCCAAACGCAGCATATTGGGCGATAAATCAGACAATACGGCTGTACCCCCAGGACTGATTTGGTCAATAATCAAAGCTGAATCTTTGCCCGTTCCAGCTCCTACTTCCAAGACTGTTTGCCCAGGTTGTAAATTCATTAACCCAATCATAAATTGGCGAGTAGCGGCTTCATCCGAATGGTTGAGGGTTTCAAATACCCACGATACACCCCTATCGTACCGTTGATAGGCTTGGTCATAGAGGTATTGCTCACGCGCATCGTCTTCAAATAATTCGCGTGGATGCACCATATCTACAATCCCAGCATCTATGACTGGATAAACCGTCCCATCGCTGGCCAAAAGTGATTTGCTATCAGCAGATAATTCGAGTGGGTGTTGTGTTTTTGGGCAAACCAACAGTTTTAAAAAATCGTTATGTGTCATTTTTTCAAGATTCAAGCTTCAAATTTACATGAAGGGGGCAGCGTTCAAAGCACTAACATGGTTTTAGTTATGACGATACACCCTTGTGTTTTCAACTTCACCAACAAAAGTATAATTATTTTGTACGATATTTTTCAACTCATAAAATGCTTCATGTGCCTGCGTGGTGCGGTCATTAAGCCAAAGACTATTAGGGCCGACAGCATCTACAAATAGCTGAGGTTGATTGTTCTTTAAATCTTCCAACAAGCCTTGGTAGTATTTGTCGCGCATTGAATGGGGGTAAATACACCGTTCAAAGTGTGCTTCTGCTGCTCCCTGCGGCATTTGGGTTTCTACATGGTACTTGCACATCCAACCCCATACGACGAGCCTATCGCCTTTTTTAGCGTGTTGCAGCATGAGTTTTGACACCTCGCTTTGTGGTAATTGGTGATTGGCTGTTGAAACATAAATATTCAATGGTTGATGTTGGAGCGTTTTATAACTGAAACACCCGAAGAATGGCAGAAAAATAGCTGAAACACTTGCATAGACAAATGTGGAATATGGATTGATTCTTTTCAATAAAAAAGCTCCCAATAGGGCAAGGGATAAATACAGAAGTTGAGGTAATGAACAAAATCATTGCCCGATTTGAGTGGCGGCATACAAAGAGGCCAACAACCACAGAAGTACTAATGAAAAGATAGGTCTTGAGAAGGAGTAAGATTTTGGACGTTTGAAGAAGGCGATGAAGCTGACTAATCCAACACTGATTAAAAACACTAAAAATCAGGACTTTTGGCCAGAAAGGAAGGAAGACGAAAGAAGGCATCCATCAGGGAACTACCCCCTGCATAAATCAGATTTCCGAGTATATAAAAATCCCAAAAATCGCTCAAAACTCCGAAAATAGCCGCCCACAAAACGATTATCACAGGAAAAGTTAGTCCTCCTATGAGCAATGTCCCCCATTTTTTAAAAAATCAGGAGATGAATAGGAGAAAGTCAAAGCAAATAAACCAATAATAGCGGCTTGTGGCACAGCCTGAATTTTGGCAAATGGACTTAATCCGAGTACAAAACCCAACAGAAATATTCTTTTTAAAGAGACACTCCTTAAAAGGGTACTTAATAACCACAACCCTATATTTAGTAAAATCAACGGGAGGTTGCTCGCTCGAATAATGCACAAAATCACCTTCTTGGGTAAAAACTAAGAGAAATAAGGGAGGTAATAACCCTATACGGGCTATGGTATTTCCAAAGAAATTTTTAAGACTCAAATAAAAAAAGAATAAACTTCCCAATACACAAAAGCCCCATAAGTCGGGCAGAAGTATAGTCGAAAGGTAAACCTACAAAAGAGGGAAGACCAATAAATAGTTGTCTAATGGCCCAATCGTGGTGCCATCTACCGACTGCCAATACACAGGAAACTGCTTTAGTGTGAGGGCGTGGGCAATCATCTGACTTTCATCGGGATTAATTTCTTGATTGAAAACCAAAATGGGTAACCGCATGAAAATAACCAGCAAAAAAGCGGCCAATAAAAACAATAATTCTTGGTATTTGATGGGCTTCCAACAGGCCAATAGCCCTATTGCCGCGGCCAATAAATAGCCCAAGCTAAAGTAAACTACAGGAAAATCATCAAAAGCAATCACGAAAAAATACCGTTTTACGAGTCAAATAGGACTCATTGGCTACTATTTACTAAAAACTATCTCCTTGAATAGTATCCACTTTTTCGATGAAATCGTGATACTGTTGTACGGGGACAAACTGCTGCTGGGTGCGGTATTGCAATACCATGAATACCAAAAAAAGAGAAATAAGAAACGACTGAAGCACTACAATCAGCAAGGCAGAACTTAAAGTAGAAGCCCATCCTGGAGAGGCATTGTTAATCCACTTAAGAAAAAGTACCACGAAAATAATCAGTAAGGCTGCCGCCGACATGAGTACTGAAAAAATCAAAATCCGTACAGCAGC
This sequence comes from Spirosomataceae bacterium, assembly GCA_041392315.1. Taxonomy (GTDB): domain Bacteria; phylum Bacteroidota; class Bacteroidia; order Cytophagales; family Spirosomataceae; genus Runella. The sequence goes on from JAWKMH010000017.1 coordinate 25,611, forward strand.
TACATCTATCAATACCGAAATAGTACTAAGACCGTGCAAAACCAACGATACAAAGTTCATTTTACTTTTGCCAGCCAGCCGTTTGCCACGTTCGGTAGGAATAAAATCGTAGGGTAAACGCGACTTAATGACCCCGCCAGGGTAGTTGTTCCATATTTCAGATACCCGCACAATATTTTGAAGCCGCCGTTGAGGAATGATCGAAAAGTTTCCAAACGTAATTACTTTCCCTGTCAGTTGTTTGAATATAAACTTATAGATACCGTAAAAAAACTTAAACGTACTGCTCTCTTGCCGTTTGGTACGTTGGGCAAAAATGATACGGTCGGGAGATTTTTCAGAAGCTAAAATCAGGGCATTAATATCTTGTGGTGCGTCTTCTCCGTCTGCATCCATGACAATTACTTTTTCGCATCTGACTTCTTTGGCCAAATAAGAAAGCCCAATGGCAATGGCGCGTTGATGCCCCAAATTTCGGTAAAGGCGTACAATCTTGACCGAAATGCCATCAAAAGGAGCAATTTTTTCAAAATCATGGCTCGAACAATCATCTACAATAACCAAAGACGTAGCCGCCAGTATATCGGCAGCTACGTCTTTATTGATACGTTCGATGAGCAGATTCAATGCCTCCCAATCGTTGTATTGCGGTATAAGTATGACGTTTTTAGCGGTCATTGAAAACATCAAACAAAAATTATACTGTCAAAGCCAAGCGTGCCGCAATACCGTCGTGTATTTGTACCAATGTTTGCTCAAGGTCGTAGCTCCAGTCCCAATTTGGATAATGATTTTTGAACTTTGTCAAATCGCTCACGTACCAAATATGGTCGCCTATGCGGTTGGTTTCGGAGTAGTGATAGGTTAGCTTTTTACCTGCTATTTTTTCACAAATAGCAATCGCTTCGAGCATAGAGCAGTTGGCATGACGACCCCCTCCTGCATTGTAGGCTTCGCCTGGGCGAGGGTTTTGGTAGAAATGCCACAACATATTTACTAAATCGTAGCTATGGATATTGTCGCGCACTTGCTTGCCCTTATAGCCAAAAATGGTATAGGGATTGCCCGTAATCGTACATTTCATCAAGTAAGCCAAAAATCCATGTAGCTGTGCGCCTGAGTGGTTAGGGCCTGTAAGGCAGCCGCCGCGAAACACGCCCACTTTCATGCCAAAATAACGGCCATATTCTTGGCACATAATGTCGGCAGCTACTTTTGAAGCACCAAAAATAGAGTGCTTAGTGTGGTCGAGGCTGTGATGTTCGTCAATACCATTTTTATAATAAGCATGATCTTCTGAAATCTCCCAACGCGTTTCCAATTCTACCAAAGGCAAGTAATTGGGGTTGTCTCCGTAAACTTTATTAGTAGAAGTGAAGATAAAGACGGCTTCGGGGCAGTTTTGGCGTGTCATTTCGAGCATATTGAGCGTACCTACGGCATCTCACGCCAAAGTCAGTAAAAGGCTCTCTCGCCGCCCAATCGTGGCTGGGCTGGGCGGCTGCATGGACAATCAGCTTAATGTCTGCTCCATACTCCTTAAAAATGGGTTCTAATTGACTTACCTCACGAATATCGGCACTATAGTGCTTATAGTTAGTGAAGGCATCTTGTAAACGATTGCGGTTCCATTCTGTATTACCGTCTTGCCCAAAGAAATATTGACGTAAGTTATTATCTACCCCAATGACGAGGTCAAATTTATCTGCGAAAAAAGCGACCGACTCGCTTCCAATCAAACCAGCAGAACCAGTGACAAGTGCAATATTCATAAAAGAATGGTCTTTTTGAAGTTTGTTTATAGTAAAAAAAAGCTATTAATATTAGTATATGGGGTGTAAAATAAGCCAAAAAAGTTCAATTTGCCTAATCCGTAAAATAAGTCGCTCAATTGGCTTTGTCCAATTTGAAAGTAAATGTGGCTCCTTTATCAATCTTACTTGAGACCGTTATTTTGGAGCCATGCGCATTAATAATATGCTTCACAATAGCCAAACCTAAGCCTGTCCCCCCTTTTTCTTTAGAGCGGCTTTTATCCACACGATAAAAGCGCTCGAAGATTCGTGGGAGGTGTTCCGGAGGGATTCCTGGCCCATTATCTCTAATTGATATAATAAAATGTTTTTTATCCTCTTCGAAATGTACAATTACTTTGCCATTTTCTTTGCCATATTTTATGGCGTTCTCTATCAGGTTGCTCATTACTTGACTGATGCGCTGCGCATCAGCTTTTACCCAAACATGCTGAAGTTGATCAGGTTTAATTTTCAGAATCGTATTACGTTGGTTGGCTTTGTTTTCCAATTGCTCGCACACCTCTAATGTAATAAGGCGCAAATCAATGCGCTCTTTGTGCATTCTGATCTCCCCCGTTTCCATTTGTGAAAGCGCCACCAAATCTTTGACCAGCGCATCTAAACCATCTAAGCTTTTGGCCGCTTTTTGAAGAAATTTGTCGCGCACACGCTCGTCGTCGATGGCTCCGTCTAAGAGCGTATGAATGAAACCTTGGGCAGCAAAAATGGGCGTTTTTAACTCATGAGATACATCCGCCAAAAATTCTCTCCTAAAAACTTCCATCTTCTTCAACTCGTCAATTTCTTGTTGTTTTCTGGCCACATACACAAAAATCTCTTGGTTTAATTTTTTCAGTGGGTTGGGATCGCTCACAATTGCTTTGCGAGGAAAGTTAAAATCCTTCAATTTTAGTCGCTGAATGGTTTCGTGCATTTTGGTTACTTCTCGATAGACCAGAATTTCAATAGCATAAAAAATCAAAAAAAATGACACCGAAAAACTGGCTACTCCTCCCACAAAAAGCATACTAAGATTGATGCCATTCACAAAAGAGAGAAAGGCGACAGTAATGACTGAAATCAATAAGCCAAGTAAAAAAGCAATAATACGTGGATTGAGTCGCATGGATAAAATGAAATTATCTAAAAATCAAGCATCCAACGTATGGTTGCCTGCACAAAAAAGCACTTTAATACCTAATACCTTTGACTATAAACACTCTCAAATCTCTATCACTATCTTCGTTTCATTTCCTTTAGAGGCCAATTCGAGGGCAGTTTGTAGCTGTTCCAACCGATAAAAACTTGATATGATTCGGCTGGGTTGTATAATTTTATGACTAATAAGCTGAATCGTTCGTTTGAAGTCGGTTGGGTGGTCATAGATGATGGATGGCAAAATAGTGATTCCCTCTCTGGCTATTTTCAATGGGGTAAAATACGCCTGTTTTTCTGAGAGCCCAATCAAAACGATTTCACTACCCCGAGGGGCGGCTTCGGCTGCTAAAGTGGCAGTAAAAGCCGACCCAGCACATTCAAAAACCGCTACTACTTCACTTGCTTCCCAAATTGTATTCAGGAATTGACCATCACCATTCACTACGATTGCTCCTTCGTTTTTAGCAAAATTGCATTTGCTTTCTATAACTTCTGTAACTAATACTTTGTAACCCAATTTCAAAGCTAAGTGACTGATTAATAACCCTATCGCTCCTAATCCAATAATTGCAATGGTATCGCCAGGTTTTGCCGAAGAAGAAAAAAGCGCATGGACAGCCACCGCGGTAGGCTCTATACAAACGGCATCGTTTTCGTCTATTCCTATGGGAATTTTCCAGGCAAATTCTTCAGGAATACATAAATATTCGGTAAAACAGCCGTTTTCGGTAAGCCCAACAACACGCTTGTTAATGCAAATATTTCCGTTACCTCTGAGGCAATACTTACAATTTCGACAAGGAATGTTGGGTTCTACAACCACTCTATCACCTACTCTTTTACCAGATACTCCTTCCCCAATTTTATCGATTGTCCCTAAGGCTTCGTGTCCAATTATGGTTGGTTTGGCCAATGTTCTGTGCCCTAAAAATAAATGAACATCGGAGCCACAAATACCAACTTTCGATAATTTGATTCGCACTTCTCCTGCTTTAGGTTCAGGAACTGAGAGTGATTTCAATATGATTTCGGTTGGTTTTTCAAGAAAAGCGGCTCGCATTTCGATGTAAATGGGTTAAAGATTTTTAGTACAGTTATAAAGCTGATTCTTTTGGCAAACTGGATGCAGATGGGGTCAATTTATCTGATTTTAGCCTCCAAATAAAGACTCCCATTAGAATTAAAGGAATTGAAAAAATGACAAAAAGCGATTTTATACTTACGCCTATATCTGACAAATAACCGAATAAGAATGGCCCAAGTATGGCTCCTAAACGGCCGATACTTACTGTAAAACCTACGCCAGTTGTTCTAATTTTTGTTTCATAAATACGTGAAAGTGTAGGCCAAATTCCATTAAAGCCACCTTGTACAAAAATTCCAATGAGAAACACTAAAATAAAAATACTTGAAGTTGTTAGCATAGAGAAGGCGTACACTTGCATCAGAGCAAAAGCAGTTATCATGAATGTCAGAATAGCCTGACGTAACCCAAATTTACTCCCTATTGCTCCAATGGAAGCGGAACCAACGGCAGCACCGATATTGAGCATAATACCGACATAAGTTGCCAGCTCAAAAGGCAAGCCTTCTTCTTTTGCAATAGTGGGAACCCAACTCATAAGCGTATAAAGTGTAAGAAATCCAAAAAATGCAGCGATCCACATTTTTAATGTATCGAACTTGTACACCTCTGTAAATAAGGCGTTTATGCCTAAACTCTCTGCTTTCTTATGAACTGGGGGTAGCGATTCAACCGCAGCCATTTTCATTTTTTGCAATAAATTATTTATCTCCTCAAGCGCGTTAGGTTGGTCCGAATGTAAGATAAACTCAAGTGAATCTGTCATGAAAAAAGCTACTAAAAGCCACATAACCAACGCTATAACTCCAGCTACAATAAATGCGGCATGCCAACCATACACAGGAATGTATTTTGCTGCTAATAATCCTGTAAGAATGGCACCAATTGGCCACCCCGCCTGAACAAGCCCTACATTAAAGTCTCTGTATTTGTCATTTGAAAATTCGGCTGCTGTAGCTGCCATCGTAGGTAAAATTCCGCCAATGCCCAGCCCAGTTATCAATCGCAAGAGTAACATCAATGGAAAATTATAGCAAAAGCCAACACCTAACATACCTATTACAATTAAACCCACAGCCAATAAAAAAACTTTTCTTCGTCCGATTTTGTCAGCCAGTGGTGCTATTAGCAAAGCACCCAATGTCATGCCTGCCAAGCCAGCACTAAAAATATAACCCATCTGTAGTTTTGAAAGCCCCCAGTCGGCTATGATTTCGGTACTCGAAAACGAAACCAACAGCACATCTATCCCATCGTTGAAATTTAGGATGAAACATAATATAACCATTAGCCATTGAAAACGACTCATGGGCTGTTGGGAAATGTCTAAGTTTGAGGTCATATTACGCAATTATTATTTTTAAGTTTTGGCTTGTTTAAATTCATTTTTTGAGCCAAAATCAATGTCAATAATTTACCAAGTTGGTAGTTTAATGCTTTATTTGATGTTGATCCCATAAGGATTGAGGACAAAACAGATAGCCCACAAAGGTAAATAAATAATTTTACTGAAATTTTGAGAAAATATTTTGTCTTATCTTTTACTATCCGTAACTTTGCACTCCGTTTTGAAAATTGAAGTAAAGCAATGGCAAAGAAAGGCAACAGAATACAAGTAATATTGGAGTGCACTGCTCAGAAAGAGTCGGGTGTTCCAGGGATGTCACGTTACATCACTACTAAGAATCGCAAGAATACACCAGGTCGTATTGAAATGAAAAAATACAACCCGTATTTGAAAAAAGTAACGGTTCACAAAGAAATTAAATAATCCATCCTGCTATACTGCAGTTGGTTATCTTTGGTTAAGTAAACCGATGGCCGATAGCCGATAGCCCAACATTTATAAGACAATGGCAAAGAAAGTAGTTGCAACCCTGAAAAAAGAAGGTGGTAAAACCTACGCAAAGGTAATTCAAGCGGTAAAGTCTCCTAAGACAGGCGCTTATACTTTTAAGGAAGTGATTGTTCCTACCGACGAAGTACAAGCTGCGTTGAAAAATTAATTGCTTAAGGCCGTTACTGCAATGATATTTTAGAAAGTCCCCATAAGGGACTTTTTTTATTGTATTTTTGTGGAAAAAACTCCCCACTGTAAACTATAAATTGAATTATGGGTTTATTTGATTTCTTCTCTAAAGAAAAAAAAGAATCGCTTGATAAGGGGCTTGAAAAAACAAAAGATAGCTTTTTCGGTAAACTAAGTCGTGCTATTGTAGGTAAGTCCACAGTAGATGAAGAAGTGCTGGACGAGTTAGAGGAAATTCTGATTAGTTCAGATGTAGGCGTAGGTACTACTGTAAAGATTATCAAGCGGATTGAAGAACGTGTTTCACGAGATAAATATACCAGCACAAGCGAGTTAGATAAAATTCTACGTGACGAGATTGCCGCGTTATTGACCGAAAACAAATCTCTCGATATTAAAGATAGTTTTGAAACAGACAATTTGCCCAAACCTTATGTCATTATGGTTGTGGGTGTAAATGGTGCAGGAAAGACCACCACTATTGGCAAATTGGCCCATCAGTTTACATCAAGGGGTAAAAAAGTAGTATTAGGGGCAGGAGATACCTTTCGTGCTGCTGCGGTAGATCAACTCAAAACCTGGGGACAACGGGCAGGTGTACCTGTAATAGAACATGGCATGAATACGGACCCCGCCGCTGTAGCCCACGATGCCGTAAAGAAAGGCTTAGAAATAGGGGCAGATGTGGTGATTGTAGATACAGCGGGGCGACTGCATACCAAAGTGAATTTGATGAATGAATTGACTAAAATCAAACGTGTGATGCAGAAAGTAACTGCCGATGCCCCCCACGAAGTGTTATTGGTATTGGACGGAAGTACGGGTCAAAATGCGGTAATTCAAGCCCGCGAGTTTACCAAAGCTACGGAGGTAACCTCTCTGGCCATTACCAAACTCGACGGCACAGCCAAAGGGGGGGTAGTGATTGGTATTTCAGATGAATTCAAAATACCCGTTAAATACATTGGTGTCGGTGAAAAAATGGACGATTTGCAGGTATTTGATCGTGTTCAATTTGTAGATTCTTTGTTTAAAAAGTAAAAACATTCCAAATAGTCGCCCTATTTCGATTTGCAATCTTTACAAAATACCAAGGCAACGGATAATTTCTTGAGCCGTGGCCTGAATCGCTGGTACGGCCACTGAGTTGCCAAACTGTTTGTAGGCCGAAGCATCGGCTACCACAATCTTAAATTCATCGGGAAAACCTTGTAGTCGAGCCCAGTCACGGGGAGTCATTTTTCGGATTCCTTCGCGATTTACTTCTCCTTTGATGCGTGTTTCGGGCCTAAAATCGGTAAGACGGTGGTCATAAACCAAGTTGCGTTCTCGCCCCATACCTCCTACTACAATAGCGTTAGCAATGCCGTTATCAGAGATGATGGCATAGCCAAATCCATTGCCTTTGCTTTCGTGACGTTGCTTATGATTAATGAGTGTTTGGAGGTATTGCGTTGATAAATAATACTTTACAGATACAGATTCTTTTTCTTTTATATCTTCAAAAACCACGGGCTTGTTTAGAGCCTCTGGATACTCAAAAGAAGAAATCTCTAAATCTTTATGAAACCCGACGATAAATAGACGTTCTCGATGTTGAGGAACCCCAAAGTCTTTGGCATTGATGATTTGTGGTTTGGGTACAAAATAGCCCAGGTCGTCGCGTAGTGTAGAAAGAATCGTAGCCAACGTTCGGCCTTTGTCGTGGTTGCGCAATCCCTTTACGTTTTCCAGAAAAAAGGCTTTGGGTTGTTTGCGTTTGAGGATGTCGGCTACCTCAAAAAAAAGAGTACCTCGTGTATCTTCAAAACCGCCACGTCGCCCAGCAATAGAAAAGGCTTGGCAGGGAAAACCTGCACACAAAAGATCAAAATCATCAGGAATGTGGGCCTTGGTTTTTTCCAACGTAATATCTCCGTATGGCACTTCACCAAAATTGGTTTGGTAGGTTTTTTGTGCTTGGGAGTCCCACTCGCTGCTAAAGACGCACTTCCCGCCTAAATTTTGAAGTGCCAATCGAAACCCACCAATCCCAGCAAAGAGGTCAATGAAACTAAATTTGGGGTTTGAAACGACCGTAAAAGGTATATTCTCTGTATGCAAAAGCGTTGTATTTAAGCTAAAATAGGTTTTACGACCTTCCCATGTACGTCGGTCAAACGATAGCGGCGGCCTTGAAATTTAAAAGTGAGTCGCTCATGGTCTAAACCCAAAAGGTGCATGACCGTTGCTTGAAAATCATGGACATGAACAGGGTCTCGGACAATATTATAGCTAAAGTCGTCGGTTTCGCCATGGATGTAGCCTTTTTTGACACCTCCACCCGCCATCCAAATCGTAAAACAACGTGGGTGGTGGTCGCGGCCATAGTTATCTGCTGTAAGTTTGCCTTGCGAATATACCGTTCGGCCAAACTCTCCGCCCCAAATGACCAGCGTATCATCCAGTAAGCCTCTCTGTTTAAGGTCTTTGACCAAGGCTGCAATCGGTTGGTCGGTGCGCTTGCATTGAGCTTTGATTCCCCCCGGTAAACCTCCATGATGGTCCCACCCTTGATGGTAGAGCTGTACGATTTTCACCTCTTTTTCCAGCAACTTCCTGGCCAATAGGCAGTTGGCGCCAAAGCTGCCTGTATCGCGGCTATCGGGGCCGTATAACTCAAAAATGCTGTCGGGCTCGTCGGACGTATCCATCACTTCAGGAACAGAAGTTTGCATTCTAAATGCCATTTCGTATTGGGCAATACGCGCCTCTATTTCGGGGTCGCCAATGGCCTCATTCTGCATTTGATTGAGCTGAGAGAGATAGTCGAGCATTTCTTTACGATCGTTTCCATCATAGCCTTCGGGATTATTGAGATATAACACGGGGTCTTTGCCCGAACGAAATTGTACGCCTTGATGCTGCGTGGGCAAAAAACCATTGCCCCAAAGGCGCGCATACAGGGGCTGGTCGCCGCCCGTTTTAGAAACTAAAACAATGAAAGAAGGCAAATTTTGGTTATCAGAACCTAAGCCGTAGCTCAACCACGAACCGATGGATGGGCGACCTGGCAGTTGATGCCCTGTTTGGAAAAACGTAATGGCGGGGTCGTGATTGATGTGCTCTGTGTAAAGTGACTTCACGATACATAATTCATCTACAACCTGGGCGGTATAGGGGAGTAGTTCGCTCACCCAAGTTTGTGATTGGCCATGTTGGTTAAATTTATAAATAGACGGGACAATCGGGAAAACACTTTGATTGGCACTCATGCCCGTGAGCCGCTGGCCGCCCCGCACCGATTCGGGCAAGTCTTGACCCATCATTTCGGCCAATTTGGGTTTGTAGTCAAAGGTTTCAAACTGCGAGGGTCCACCACTCATAAACAAATAGACCACGCGCTTGGCTTTGGGAGGTAAAGTGAGGCTTTCCCAGTATATTTTCGGTGGCGTGGGCTTGAGGCACACCCAGTAGCGACGACAATGCCGCCGCACCCAGCCCCATACTGGTACGGTCCGAAATTCCGACGACTTAGCTGGTCGTGGGTCAGTTGTTCTATCTCTTCTAAGGCATTTTTCATCGCTTTATCACAAATTCATCAAAGTTCATCAAGGTACTTGCTACAATCGTTAAGGCTGCCAAATCAGCCCTATTCAATGACTTATCCACAGGGTATTCACCTACTGTTAATAACGCATCGGCACGCTTGGGGTTTTCTTAAAATCAGACAGTTCTTCAGCATAGAGTGCTTGCATGGCTTGCGTTTCATTGGGGCAGGGTGGGCGCGAAGTGAGCGACAAAAATAAATAATGGATGAGGTCGCTTTTATCATTTTGCGGCTTTAGTTGCATTCCTCTCTGTGCCAGTACCCTGGTGCTCCACAAACTGGGGGTCGTTGAGCGTAACAAGGGCTTGTAGCGGAGTGCTGTTTTTCTGACGGCGTACACTGCAAAAATGCCGTTCTGCAGCATCAAAATTGAGCATCATTGGTGGTGGAGAGCTTCGTTTTCAAATGGTGTACATACTTCTACGGTAAAGAGTGTCTATGATTTTGCTCATATTTTACGGCATTGCGTGTAGCCAACGCCTCCCATATTCCGTCGGGTTGGTAAGGGCGAACACTCGGGCCTCAATTTGAGTATTCAACAACCCGCTGGCAGCCAAGGCTGCATCGCGTGCTCGGCAGAAAGCACGGTAGCTTGGCCCGCGTGCATAAAGCAAGTTGTTGGGGTCTATTTCTAATAGCTTTTCATCACAAACCGAAGATTGCCGATAAGTAGCTGATAGGACAATGTATTTTTGCAATAATTTATAGTTCCAGCCACTTTCTCTGAATTTGACTGCCAAGTGGTCTAATAGCTCCAAATGGGTGGGCAAATCGCCTTGATTACCAAAGTCTTCTGCCGATACGACCAAGCCTTTACCAAAATACCTTTGCCATATCCGATTGACCATCACTCGGGCAAAAAGAGGATTTTCTTCATGCAATAGCCATTTTGCCAACCCCAACCGATTGCGTGGTAAGTCTTTGGGTATTTTAAAAAACTGGTCGGGGGTATCGGCGGTTACTTCTTGGTCGGGGGCATCATAAGCACCACGTTTGAGGAGATAGGCTTTGCGTGGATAGGTACGCTCACGCATTACCATGAGGTCAATCTCTTTATTGAGGATTTCGGTTTCTTCGCCAAGCAGTTTTTTTCTTTGCTCATCCAAAACCCGACTTGGGTCATCTATGTTGGTAACAAAATAGTCTAAAAGCGCTGCGGTTTGTGTTTGGGTGCGGTTGGAGGTTTGGAGGGTTTGTAGTACGAAGTCTTTTTGCCAAGCCTCGCTTTCTACCTCTAAAGGTGTAAGGGTACGCCGAAACACCTTGATTTCATCTACGGCATAGCCTTTGTAATTATAATCGTGTCGCTGACCGATGGCAAAGTTAATGGCCCCCGACCCCCAATTGGTATGATTTTTACCCCACAAGGTACTCGACCGCAGCCCATCAGATATGACCCGACCTTTAGCACGTTGGCCATTGATATAAACCTTCATGCCATCGGCTTTACTGCTTCCATCATAAGTCATGGTGAGGTGTACCCAGCGGTCGGCACCAAGTACAAAATCGGTTTCAAAATCTATAGCATTATCAGGCCAGACATTGCTGATTCTGAAGGCCAAATGGCCATCTTCCAAACGGATACATTCGTAGCCCCTAAACCCATTGAAGGGACCCAAATTACGGTTGAAAATAGGCCCCGTAAACTTAGGGTCAATAACACCTACCCAGAGGCTTACGGTAAAGGGCTGATTTCGTTCAAAGAATCCTGAAACGGAAGGAATTTCTTTGTAATTACTCCAACCATTGATACCACGCATTTCTAAGTGGCTTTCGCCTACCAACCTGACCCCTTTACCACGAGGACTTTTGATTCTGACAGGAAGATAATCCAAATCTCCTTGGGTTTCGAGGGGTAGCGTGTCGTTGGCCAAGTTTTTAAAAATCGGCCTCCTTTTATCGTTATTTTTACCTGCAGTTTTTACCTCCATCGAATCGAAAGGTAAGTCAATAATCAATTCTTTTTTAGGAGAAATGCGGGTGGCTTGTCCTGCTTTGGCCAGCCATTTTTCAAAACGTTCTTGAAGGGGAGTTGCTTCTTGGAGTTTGCTTTTTTCGATTGTTGCCAATTGTATTTTGATGGCTTGCAATTGTTTTTCTGCTTCTGGTTCAGGCAGTGTGATGGAAGGGCTCGGTTCGCCATTATAAGGGATTTGGCCGTATTCGTTGTTATTATTGAAGAAGGCAGATAAAGAATAATAATCTTTTTGACTAATAGGATCATACTTGTGGTCGTGGCAGCGCGCACATTCTACTGTCAATCCTAAAAACGCTTTCCCGAAAGTGTTGGTACGATCGGCTACATATTCTACAAAATACTCTTGCGGTACAATTCCACCCTCTTGGCTTTGTTGGTGGTTGCGGTTGAAGGCCGTGGCGATGAGATGTTCTTTTTGAGGATTGGGAAGCAAATCGCCTGCCAATTGCCAAGTAACAAAGCGATCAAAAGCCAAGTTTCTATTGAACGATTTGATGACCCAGTCGCGGTAGGGCCACATCGTGCGAAGGCCGTCGTCTTGGTAGCCGTGAGTATCGGCATAACGAGCCGCATCGAGCCAATCTACGGCATGATGTTCACCAAAGTGGGGGCTACTGAGTAGTTTGTTTACTACTTTCTCGTAGGCATTGGGCAATTGGTCATTCAGAAAGTCGGTTACTTCTTCGGGGGTAGGAGGTAGGCCAATCAAGTCTAGATACACGCGCCGCAAGAGTGTGGTTTTTGCGGCTTCTTTTTGGGGCTGTAGCGATGCTGTGCTTTTTGTGTTTTCTATTTTTTGTAAAATAAAACGGTCAATGTCATTTTTAACCCAACTCTTATTTTTAATATCAGGAGCTTTGGTGGCCACTGGCGCAACAAACGACCAATGGGGTTTATAGGCTGCACCTTGTTCTATCCACTTGATAATAATGGCCTTCTCTTCTGCTGAAAGGGTCAGATGAGTAGAGGGTTCTGGCATGATGTAGTCGGGGTCTTTGGATAAAATACGTGCCACTACATCGCTTTGAGCAGGATTACCCGCCACAATGGCTTTGAGACCACTTTCACACTTTTTATTATAGGTAGCTTCTGCAATGTCTAAGCGCAAATCGGCTTTTTGTTTATTTTTATCTGGGCCATGACAAGCAAAACATCTATCTGATAAAATAGGCTTGACATGTAAGTTATAGTCCAATTTATCAGGTAATTGCGCGGTTGCTTGGGCTACGTCGGCAGGGAGTTGAAGCGAATCTTGACCGCAATGGGTGAACATCATCAAGAGGACCCCCCCCAGCCCAATACTTTTTATCCCTTGTTGCCACATAATACTTAGATGATTTTTGCTTATTATTTAAAAGCTTGATAGGTTGATAATTTACGCAATTTTTGGATAAATGGTGGAGTCTATATTACTGATGCCTTTTATTCATACCTTTTGGTGGTACAAAAGGATAAATGTCATCAAAAGACTCCCCAGCCTTTATGCGATAAATAAAGTAGGGTATTTGATTAGTTCCTTCTTTCATCAGCCACCTTGATACTTCTGTAGCAGCGGTCATATAGGCCAAAAAAACACGACTTTCATCGCCCCCAAAAAAGCCTTTCATCGTACTGATTTCCTTTAACTCTAAGACTGTTTGGCCACCTTTTGAGGCAGAGAGGCAAGCTTCTTGATAGTCAATATATCGTTGGATACTATCGGTTGATGACACAAAGCGATGATCTACCATCAACGCCAACCCTTCATTAAACCATTGCGGAATCTGGCGGGTGGTGGTCCACCAACCCAATCGGCAAAAAAGCTCATCGTGGCACATTTCGTGCGCGATTACATCTACATTTAGCCCATCAAGATTGAGGATGATGAACGACTCGCCCCAAGGAGTACCAATGCTGCAACCAGCTCCTTCGCTACTATGGCAATAGCGTTCATATTCTTCGGAGGTGCTACAGATGATAACTGTGCCTCTGCCTTGCGATTCTCCCCAAAGTTGCTCAATGCTGTGGCGGGCTTCTTTTACCAATATATCAGCTTGATGAACGTATTTTTGAGGGATTTTGGTACTGATATAAAGACGTGGATTTATTTTTTTAAAATCCGAAAAATCAATCCATTGACAATGCCAAACGTGAGGGAACAATACATAATAGCTAATGATGAGTGCACAGCTCCCTACAAAAATCCAAGAACTCAGTCGCACCCATTTAATCATTATTGTAATCTCCTTATAATCAGGCTTTTCACAAGTTCAAAAAGAGGGTGTGGCTGCATAGTACGCCAATTATCTAAGTGCAGTGTACCGCCAAAGTTGAGGTAATAATCGAGCCGATAACGCCGCCATTCATGTTCGGTATGGTCGCGTGATGAAACAATGGCAATCCACCCATCTTCAATTTCATCAAACCATTCGGCATAATATTCATCGTCTGAGCCGTGAAAATTAAGTACATTTTCTGCTATCAAAACAAAATACTGGATGCCCTGAGCCAATAAATGGTCAATGACATTGCGTTTGAAATACATGATGTCGTTGTGAAGGGTGTCGTTCCATTCTCCAAAAAGTTCAATCACTACAAACTGCTTTTTATAATCAGCAAAGAGGATTTTTACGTAGAGTGTTTCAGAGTCAATTTCGTCCCAAAGCGGATGAATATAGTAGCCATAAATGTCGTGTTCATATTGATTTAGGTTATAATCACGTCCGTAGAAAGGCGACTTGCGGTCGTTGGCAGCTACATAATATTTTTCCCAATTATAGAAAGGTTCAATGTCTTGCATATCTTACTTCAGACTGTTTTTACCTGACAAAACTAATAACACAATTTATCTTTCGATTATTCAAAAGATACAATTTTATAAACAACTTGTTTTACCTTTGAACAATCAAGTTTTTTAATGATAGAGCCAAAAGAGTGACACCTAAGGCACAAAAGTTTGGAAAATATGCCTAAACACCATCCAATACGATTATAGCCCCAACCATCTTAACGGTTCCGAACCCAGTAAATATACTTCTGAAACATTAAAATCTGAAGAGATGGTGCTGAATTTGGGGCCTCAGCACCCCCTCAACACACGGCGTATTGCGATTAGAGGTGGTTTCTGATGGTGAAATGATTGTAGATGTCGTACCGCATATTGGGTATTTGCACCGTTGTTTTGAGAAACATGCCGAATCCCTACCATTCAATCAGATTATACCCTATGTGGATAGAATGGATTATGTAGCAGCCATGAACTCCGAACATGCTTATGTCATGGGGGTAGAACGCATGTTGGGCATTGATAAAGACCTCTCGAAGCGGGTAGAGTATATCAGGGTATTGGTGACGGAATTGAATAGAATCGCTTCGCACTTTGTGGCCATTGGAACCTATGCAATGGATATTGGTGCATACACGCCTTTCTTGTGGATGATGCGCGACCGAGAGCATATTTTAAGGATGCTGGAGTGGTTATCGGGCGCACGCATGTTGTATAATTATATTTGGGTGGGAGGCTTGTTTTACGACTTGCCTGTAGGATTTGAAGAACGCTGCCAAGAATTAGTCAACTATCTCAAACCTAAACTGAAAGAACTACAACAATTGGTGGTTGATAATAAGATATTTGTGCAGCGGACGGCTAATATCGGCGTATTGCCTTTGCCTGTGGCTATTAATTATGGCTGCTCGGGGCCTGTGTTGCGTGGGTCAGGGTTGCGTTGGGATTTACGCAAGGTAGATGGCTACTCGGTCTATCCTGAATTGGAATTTGATATTCCGATGGGAGAAGGATTGGTAGGGACAGTAGGCGACTGTTGGGATAGAAATTATGTGCGTGTACAGGAATGTTGGGAATCAGTGCGAATCATAGAACAATGTGCCGAAAAACTGTTGGGTGAACACCGTCGAACCCCCGATTTTGACCCCCAAGCTACTGTCCCCAAAAAAATACGACCTCAAGCCATGGATTACTACGTCAGGGCCGAAAACCCGAAAGGAGAATTGGGCTTCTTTTTCCGAACCGATGGTAAATCAGATATTCCTGTACGGTGCAAAGCCCGGGCATGTTCATTTAATAATCTTTCTGTGATTGCCGAAATAGCCAAAGGAGCTATGCTCGCCGATTTGGTAGCCATCATTGGTTCTATAGATGTCGTCATGGGGGAGGTTGACCGCTAATCAGCACATACACCTTGTCTTGTGTATCTACGATTATTCATCCGTAAACATATATCCTACCCCTTTGAGGGTTTTGATGTATGTTTCCCCTATTTTTTCGCGAACTTTACGAATGTGGACATCAACGGTACGCTCCAGAACGTAAATATCTGCACCCCAAATCTTTTGTAAAAGTTCGTCGCGGTTAAAAACTTTATTGGGATGTTGGGCCAAAAAAAATAGTAACTCAAATTCTTTTTTTGGCAAAACAACTGATTTTTCGCCTTTTGTGACCGTATAATTTTTGCGATTGATAGATAACCCTGCAATCTCGACTTGTTCTCCAGGGTCAGCTTTTTGGGCTTCACGACGGAACAGCGCATTAATACGACTCATCAAGGCACGTGGCTTGATGGGCTTGGTGATATAGTCGTCGGCACCGATTTCAAAAGCAGCTACTTCGGAGTATTCCTCCGAACGAGCAGTAAGAAATAAGATAAAGGTATTCTTAAAATCGGGAAGGTCACGTAATAAACGTGCCGTTTCGATACCGTCCATTTGGGGCATCATAATATCTAATACCACCAATTCTGGAAGGAATGTGCGCAATTTCGATAGCATTTTTGCCGTTGGAAGCGGTAGCTACTTCATATCCCTCTTTTCGAGATTGTAAGCAAGCAACTCTACAATGTCGGGGTCGTCATCAACGACTAAAACCTTATGTACAATGTGGGCCGATTTAGCAGCACTCATAGAATATGTGTTGAATTCGGGGGCGAAAGTACGATGTATGTCAAGTGTTTTAACACAATCTCCTCATTCTTAACACAAATTTAACATTTATTTAGCCTTAAAATAAGCTTTTGTATCGAACGTTCAATGACTTCGTAGGTTACTTTTTCTTTGGCAATGAATACAAAAGCAATGGCTGTGGGAACTTGTTCGGCAGTAGGTTCAAAAAATAAGTACTTATTTTTTCGATAAGCTTCGCGGCAGCGGCGGCGCAACAGATTTCTGTCCACGGCACGCTTGAAACTTCGTTTGGAAATCGAAAACAGTACTTGTGGA
Source organism: Spirosomataceae bacterium (assembly GCA_041392315.1). GTDB lineage: Bacteria > Bacteroidota > Bacteroidia > Cytophagales > Spirosomataceae > Runella. The sequence continues at coordinate 42,456 of JAWKMH010000017.1, forward strand.
AGCTGTGGGGGAGAAGAGGGAGAATCTAAAAGATAAAATACCTTAAAAGGAAAAAGGTAGGACGTTTTTGCTTCCGTGCTACCTTTTTCAAACAAACGCTCAATAGTTTTTTTACTACAAAGCCGTTCTGATTTCGTGAATGTCTGCTTCAAGAAACATTTTTATTGCTTGTGACGCTTTTCGTCAGAAACTGTGAGCTTCCAACGGCCTTTTTTGCGACGAGCTGCTAATACCTTACGGCCATTAGCTGATTCCATGCGCTCACGGAATCCGTGCTTGTTGCGTCTTTTGCGGTTTGAAGGTTGATATGTACGTTTCATTTTTTTGCCTTTTATGCCTTAAAATTCGGTGATTCTGAAATGAGGTGGCAAAGGTACGGGAAACTTCCAAAAGTTTACAAACTATTTTTTGACTAAAAGTGCGACCTTTGACGGAATTATATCAAAGTCATCAAATAAAGATGAAAGAGGTACAAAATTATAGGAATAACTGGCTTACAATCATTGGCTGCTGCGTCATTAGTATGGCAGGTTATGGTTTCATTGGCTATCATTTGCCGCGTACAGAAGTAGGGAAATTACTGTTGGCATTTGGAATACTTTTTTGATGTATGGCCTGATTATTGGCCAACAATGGAGCAATGTATGGATTAAAAGGTGGCTTGGTGTAGCTATAGGCTTTAGAATAATACTCTTGTTTTCAACGCCTGCGTTATCTGATGATTATTTTCGTTTTATATGGGATGGGCGGCTACTGGCAGCGGGATACAATCCTTATCTATACTTACCTTCTGACTTACTACCTTCACCTGTTGCTTCCAAAGCACATTTGACCCAACAGCTTTTTGACGGCCTTAATTCGCCCCATTATTTTACGGTGTATCCGCCGCTCAATCAGCTGCTGTTTGCTGCGTCAGCATGGTTGTCGGGAGGGAATGTTATTTGGAATATTGTTTTACTAAGGCTGTGGATTATACTGGCAGAAATCGGTACTATTGGACTGATGATACGTTTTTTACCAAAAGTGCTTAAAATACCAAAAAACACACAAGCACCTCTCATTTACGCGCTCAATCCCTTGGTGATTGTAGAGCTAACAGGCAACCTCCATTTTGAAGCGGTTACGATTTTTTTTGTGTTACTGGCGGTTGGAGTGTTTTTAAAACCTTTCCAAAACGACAAATTCTCTCTTGCATCGGCGGTAGCATTGGCATTGGCAGTCGCTGTGAAACTCTTACCGATGCTATTTTTGCCCTTGCTACTCAAACGACTTGGGTTTTGGCGCTGGGTGGTCTATTGTGGGGCAGTTGGAGGGGTTCTATTATTATTCTTTGCCCCATTTTTGAGTCGTGAACTATTCTTAAATTTTGGTAAAAGCCTCGATCTTTACTTCCAAAAATTTGAGTTCAATGCCAGTATTTATTATTTGCTTAGAGAAGTAGGTTATTGGCTTACTGGTTATAATGTAATTCAAACCTTGGGACCCTTATTATCTTCTATTACGGTGGTGGGGGTGGTTTGGATAGCGCATCGCTCTGGGAGTTTGGTCCATAAAATGCTTCTTGCTTTGACCCTTTATTTTTTATTGGCTACGACCGTGCATCCTTGGTATATCACTACATTGGTAGCTTTCGGTGCGTTGGCTGGGCGGTGGTATCCCATTGTATGGTCGGTATTGTTACCCCTTACTTACGTGGCTTATACATATCAGCCTTACCACGAAAACTTAAACTTAGTTGTATTAGAATATGTGTTAGTGATTGGGTGTTTGGTATATGAAGAGATTAAGTGACTAACGCCTTGACCTAATTTTTTCTTGCGAAAAATGTACTTGCATGGCTGATGAATCGGCAGTAGAGTGATAAGAAAGGAGCAAAGAGGTGGCGTCGGTGTCTTTGGGCAAAAACAAAAGTCCTCGTACTGATTCCCCTGAGAGTAAGGTTGTTTTTCGAAGAGCCAAGTTTTGCCAGTTGGCGCGTTCATGTTCCAATTGCTGGGTGCGAGCTCTTTGGATATTTACATCAGCAATTTGTTTTTGAATAATGATGTTGTACGCCTGCGCATGGCCATAATGCGAGTTGGAACGCTGTACCCAATTTCGGTCGTTTCGGTTAGAACTATGGATATCACTGGCAATGGTAGCTACTAAAAGCACGCCATTAAAGATCGAAGAGGCAATCAATTTGCGTTTCTCGCGTCGCATATCGAGCGTGGCTTGCTGGATTTTTTGCTCGGGGTCAGCAGCTTGATAAGTGGTAGTAATTGTCGGCATTGCCGACTGAAGTTGGGGGCAAAAGCGGTATAAGAAAAGTCATTGGGCGCAATAAGTATTGAGCTGGAAGTACGGTTTTTGATTTCTACATCCAAAGCTACATGGTGTGGGTCTTCAAATTCATACGAGGCCACCAGCACTATGCCGTTTTGCTCAATGCGTGTTACTTCCCGCCCGTCTATCCAAGCAATTTCACCCGAAGTGGGACGAAGATGGTATAGGCTTGAAGAACAGCCTGTTAGGGTAAAAAAGAAAGCAATAAAAGAGATATATAGGTATTTTTTCATGGCAAAAGACGTTGAAAATGCTGTCAGGCAAAGCTACCCATGAGTAGCCTATCTTCAAACATTTTTTTGATAAGCGGTCAAAGCCGAATATAAGGACTCAAGAGCTGATAAACAAGGTGTAGGGGTAATCCCATAATGGTGTAAAAAGAGCCTTCGATACGACTAATGCCCATCATTCCAATCCATTCTTGTATGCCATATCCTCCTGCTTTATCGAAGGGCTGGTAATGTGCAATATAGTACTCAATCTCACTGTCGGTGAGGGGGTTAAATGTTACTTTGGCAATATCATGGAGCGTTTGGAAGCCTGATTCGCCCAGCAAACAAATACCTGTAACAACCTCGTGTGTACGCCCCGACAACTTTTGAAGCATGGCTTTGGCTTCCATTTCATTGGCGGGTTTGTTAAGAATTTCATGGCCTATTATCACAATTGTATCTGCACATAAAACAAGCCTGTTGCTCAAATCTGCTTGAAATTGTGCTGCTTTTTGTTGTGCTAAAAACCCTGCTACGTCAGTAGTAGGGATGTTGGTAGGAAACTGTTCATCGGTAGGGCGTACTTCTACCTCAAAGTGGAACCCTAACTCATGTAGCAGTTGCTGGCGGCGCGGTGAGTTGGAGGCGAGTGTAAGGGGGATTGAAAGGGGAATCATTAAATTTTCTCTTTGTGCATCAAGGTAGCTACACCTTTGGTAGTGATTTTACCTGTGTTTACATCAAAAACCTCCCCCAAAATCTCGCCAGTGTGTTTCTCGGGGTTGAGGCTAATGACCGTAAATTTTACTCGGTAGGCCGTATCTACAAACATAGGTCGCATAAACTGAAAAGTTTGACCCATATAAATAGAACCGTAGCCAGGAAAACGCGTACCGATGATTTTAGTGAACACGCTTGCACCGAGCATCCCATGAATGATAGGTCGCTTGAAAGCCGTTGTGGCGGCGTATTCGGGGTCTAAATGAAGCGGGTTGTCGTCGCCAGTGAGTTGGGCAAAAGCAATGACCTCGTCTTGGCTGAAACTAAAATCGTATTCGTAGGTGTCGCCAACAGAAAGTTGCATAGTTTTTGGTTTGTTTAGAGTAATCAAGTAAAAATTTTCAAGTATTTTCGATTGCTTTATAGCGCTGATTATCAGATAAATAAAGTCCTCCCTTACAGGCCGCGACGGCGTACCGTGAGGATTTAGGCGGGGTTACTTAAAGCTTATAAAGAACCAGTTTTCCCACCATCAACGGGCAAATTGATGCCACTGATGGCGGCAGCTGCAGGGCTACATAGAAATGCTACTGCTGCTGCCACTTCTTCGGCATCGGCAAAACGCCCCATCGGAATTTCGGCTTCGAGTTGAGCCGTTACTTCTTCAAGGGTTTTGCCTGATGCTTCTGCTCTGATTTTATTGACAGTCTCCAATCGTCCTGTTTTTGTAAACCCTGGTAAAACATTATTGACCGTTATCCCAAATTGGCTGATTTCGAGCGAGAGCGTCTTGGCCCAACTCGCTACCGACCAACGGATGGTATTAGAAACGCCTAAACCGACAATAGGTTGCTTAACAGAGGTTGAAATAATATTCACAATACGCCCAAATCCCGCCTTTTTCATGAAAGGTACTACTGCTTGTACTAATAGCTGATTGTTGATGAGGTGCATTTGAAAAGTAGCCAGTAACTGCTCAGGTGTGGCATCGATGATAGATCCACCCGAAGGCCCTCCTGTATTATTGACTAAAATATGTACTTCGGGAAATTGAGATAGGTAGCCGTCTATGGCTTCTTTTACCAGAGTATTGTTGGAAAAATCGGCCACGATATAGCGGTGTATTTGTCCTTTAGATTGGTCTAATTGCAGGACGGTTTCCTGTAATTTTGTTTCGTTACGCGCCATGAGCGTTACGTTTGCGCCTAAGAGAGCCAACTCTACAGCAGAAGCACGTCCAATACCTTGCGTACTTCCACAGACAATAGCAGTTTTGTGGGTCAAATCAAGATTCATAGAACGGGTATGTTTTTTATCTATTTAGTAGTCAAAAAACCTTTTTGGTGAAAGTTTACGTTTATATCTACAAACAACCCTAAAATTATGCGTTACATCACATTCATTTTATTATTTGCTGTAGGAATTATCAGTAGCTGTACGGCTACTACGCCAAGTTCTACGGCTGCGCCTGTTGACCATACAGCATGGGACAAGTTGGTAAAAAAACATGTAACCGACAAAGGTTTCGTCAATTATACTAATTTCAAAAAAGATTATGACGAACTAAAAAAGTACTTAGACATGCTGAGTGACAACGCCCCTAACCCAAAAACTTGGAGTAAAGAGGAGCAATTGGCTTATTGGATCAATGCCTATAATGCCTTCACAGTACAACTGATTTTAGACCATTATCCAGGCATAAGCAGCATCAAGGATATTGGTTCAAAAATCAAAATTCCGTTTGTAAGCGATGCTTGGACAGTAAAGTTCATCAAAATTGGAGGTAAAAAAATGGATTTGAATAATATCGAACATGGAATTGTTCGTAAACAATTTGATGAACCCCGTATTCACTTTGCGCTGGTTTGTGCGGCCAAGTCATGCCCACCATTGCGCAATGAAGCCTACACAGCGGCTAATTTAGACAAGCAACTCGATGACCAAGGGCGCGATTTTTTGAACGACAAATACAAAAATGACATCAGCAAGGACAAGGCTTCCATCACCAAAATTATGTCTTGGTATGGGGGCGATTTTACCCAAAAAATGCCTATTATGGATTGGATAAACAAGTATTCTTCTGTGAAAATAAGCAAAGATACGCCTATCTCAAGCATGGACTATAATTGGGAACTCAACGGGAAATAGGCTATTGGCTTTGAGCAACGGGTATAATATCTGGTACCCGATGCTCAAAGCGTTTTACTCGTTATGCCTTCACTGCCATTGGTTTTAAATCCGTCAAATCAGCAATTTTTACTGGAAGCCCCGATTGGATGCTCTTGCGTGCACCTACGCCTACCAAGATGGCCATGGCCCCATCGCGGCTGCCAGCGGCTTGCCGGAAAGTATCCGTGGCTTGAGGGTTGCGAAATATTTTATCACGCAGGCGTGCATCACCACCGCCATGCCCCGCTGCCTGTGGTATTTTGATGTATTCTACTTCTCCAAAGTTTTTCGACAGCATCAATTCGTCGTAAGGTTCAAGGGTCATTTTGCCCGATTCTTTGATCCATGCTTCCAACCGCCCCTTCGTGCCATTGAAGGCAATACGATATCCTTCATATGGAGAATAAGTCGTAAGAGAATAACTCACATTGACCCCGTTGGCATAGTGAATCGTGGCGGCCATTTTATCATAAATATTGATATCTTCCTTAAATACGCAGCCGTCGCGGAGGTAGCCATCGTGTTTTTCATTGTCGGCATACAATGCCACCAAGCGCTTGTCTTTGGTCATGTCCCAGTAAAACTTACAGTCTTTTTTATGAGCGCAGGTGCGGCAGTTGATGCCTCTTACTGTGCCGTTTTTACCATAATGTTCCAAAGCCCCTTGTGCAAACACACTTTCAGGCTCAGATTCCAACCACCAGTTGAGTAAGTCGAAATGATGGCTGGCTTTATGTACCCAAAGCGAACCGCTGTTTTCGGTGAGGCGATGCCAACGGCGGAAATAATCGGCCCCATGGCTAGTATCTAAATACCAATGGAAATCCACAGAGGTAATTTTACCGATGGCTCCTTCACGCAACAACTCATATATTTTTTGGCGATGGGGTGAGTAACGATAGTTGAAGGTTACGGTTACTTTTTTACCCGTACGTTTTTCAGCATCTAATATCGCTTGGCACTTACGCTCATCGGTGGTCATGGGTTTTTCGGTGATAATATCCGCGCCCATTTCCATTCCTTTGACAATAAACGTGTCGTGGGTGGCATCTACTGTGGTAACGATGAGCAAATCAGGCTTGGTTTCGCGCATCATTTTTTCAAAATCTGTGTATAGTGGACAGTTGATATTGAGCATTTTACGGGCTGTTTCGGCTCGCCCGGGGTTTACATCACAAAGCCCTACAAATTCAATAATATCGCCAAACTCCTTGATGACAGGTAGTCCCCACATACTTGTACCACGGTGACCTGTACCCACCATTGCCACTTTTCGTTTGGCAGAAGTATGAGCAAATAGCGGAGAGGTAGCCATCAATCCAGCGGTAGCCAGCGTAGATTTTTGTAAAAATTCGCGGCGATTGAGCGATTCTTGGAAAGAGTTCATGGAAGTTGATATTTATAAGATTAAGTAGTACACACTAAAAAGACGTTCTGTTGCCAACTCTCCTATATATTTTCTGGTTTAGAACTGTTTTGTGCTTATATTATTGATAGAGCTTGGTCTAAATCTTCAATGAGATAGTTAGTTTCTTCGAGGCCAATGTATATTCTTACAAGGCGGTGTTCTTCGTTGGTAGCCTCAAAATCTTCGGAGGCAATGCCCGCACACTTAGGCATAATGAGCGACTCGTGTCCTCCCCAACTGACGGCCAATAAAAAGTGCTTGAGTGCTTGGGCAAAATTTTCAATTTGTACATAGCTGTTTACTTTCAAAGCAATGGTAAGTAAGCCACAAGCTCCGTCATTTGTTTTTTGGCCAATTCATACTGGGGAGAATCGGGGTCGAGAGGAAAATAAACTTTTTTCGATTTTAGGATGATTTTTAGGAAATCAATGACCAAGTGGGTACTTTCTGAAATATGTTTGAGGCGAATAGGCAGGGTACGCAGCCCACGCAATAGCAACCAAGCATTGAAAGGCGATACAAACGCACTCCGTATTGAGGGCTTCGCTATCAAATATTTTTTATCATTGCTTTGCTGCCTGTGAGTACGCCTGCTACCGTATCTGAATGTCCACCAATATATTTGGTGGCTGATTACAGACATAAATCAATGCCAAAACGATGCGGTTTTTGGAAAATAGGCGTGCAATAGCTATTGTCAATGACGGTGACGATACCACGAGATTTAGCCAAATTAGCTACTGATGCTAAATCTTGAATATCAAAAATAAGTGTATTGGGTGATTCGAGATAAATAAGTTGGGTGTTGGGTTGCAAGGCTGCTTCAAAGTTTTCGATGGCTGTTCCATCCACATATGTAGTAGTGACATTAAAACGTGGCAGTAGGGTATCAAATAGTTTCCAAGCCCAAGTGTATGGTTTTCTGACACTTACGATGTGTCCACCTGCTTTTATGTTGGACACTATCGCACAAAAAATAGCAGAAGCACCACTATTGAGTACGAGGCAATCTTCAGCTTCGTCTAAAGCCGCCAATTTTTTACGTAAAATATCAACCGTCGGATTGATTCCTCTTGTATAAAGATAAGTGGACATCTCATCGTCGAAGGCTTGCCGTAGGGTAGCAAAATCAGGGAAGGCAAAATTACTGGTTTGGATAATGGGGGCTCACGGCGTTGAAGTACTGCTCACGATCTTCTGCCAATTCGTTGATGATATGTGAAATGTGCATCATTAATAGGGTAAGTGCCAAAAATAGAAAACAAAGGTACTACGTTTTGCCTTATTTGCGGTAATTCCTAACTTTACGCGCAACCCAAACACCCAACAATGTCACAGCAAAAAATAAGTACGGTATTTGAAGAGATGAGCAAAGTAGTTGTAGGGCAAGAGACCTCATCAATCGGTTATTAGTTGGGCTTTTTACAGGAGGGCATATTTTGCTGGAAGGTGTACCTGGATTGGCCAAAACGCTCACGGTTAATACCCTCGCGTATATACTTAATTTGGATTTTCAACGGATTCAATTTACCCCTGACTTATTGCCTGCCGATATTGTAGGAACGATGATTTATAAACCCAAATTGGGAGATTATGAGGTACGCAAAGGGCCTATTTTTGCCAATATGATTTTGGCCGACGAAGTAAACCGCTCTCCTGCCAAAGTGCAGTCGGCTTTGCTGGAAGCCATGCAAGAAAAACAGGTAACTATCGGAGAAGATACCTTTCAACTTGACCGACCTTTCTTTGTGTTGGCTACCCAAAATCCCGTAGAGCAAGAAGGCACGTATCCTTTGCCAGAAGCGCAATTAGACCGCTTCATGATGAAAGTATTTGTGGATTATCCTACCAAGGCCCAAGAATTGGAAGTGATGCGACGGATGTCTAATTTGGATTATGATTACGAGCCAAAACCTGTGTTGAGCAAAGAGGATATTACCCAAATTCGCCATGAAATCAATCAAATTACCCTTTCCGAAACCTTAGAAAATTATATCGTAGAATTGGTATTTGCCACACGCCGCCCATTAGATTACGGCCTGCGGGAAGAAGCCCGTTATATTCAGTTTGGAGCTTCGCCACGTGGTACTATCAAGCTCAACTTAGCGGCCAAAGCCCTTGCTTATATGGATGGGCGCGACTACGTGCTACCCGAAGACATCAAAGAGGCCGCACCCGATGTATTTAACCACCGCATTATGCTCAACTATGAAGCCGAAGCGGATGGGATTACCACCCGCTTCGTAATTGACTCTATTTTACGTAAAGTAGCGATTGGGCGGTAAAACTATTTCCCTCCCCCCAATTTTGATGCTTCTTGGGCTTTGGCGGGTTGTAGTTTCTGATTGATTCCCTTTTCCATCATCGGTAGCCCGTCAGACAACCAAGCAGGGGCGGGCGCACCTTTGAGGTAATGGTCAAAATATTGGTACATTCTTACTGCAAAATCTTTCATGTTTTGGCGTTTGGTCAAGCCGTGTTTTTCGCCATTGTAGTTGAGCATCCATACGGGTTTGTCTAAGCGCTTGAGCGCCATGTAAAACTCAATACCTTGGTACCACGGCACGGCACCATCGTCGTCGTTGTGCATCATCAATACAGGGGTTTGAATTTTGGGCGCGTGAAACAATGGCGAGTTTTCGAGGTATTGCATGGGTTTTTCCCACAAAGTGCCACCAATGCGTGTTTGTGTACGCTCGTACTGCGCTTGACGTGAATTTCCTGATTCCCAACGAATACCGCCGTAAGCACTTGTCATATTGGCTACGGGTGCACCTGCTTCTGCTGCTTTGAAAAGATTGGTTTGTGTCACTAAATAGGCAGTCTGATAGCCGCCCCAACTGTGGCCTGAAATGCCAATTTTATCTTTGTCCACAAAGCCTTTGTCAATGATGCTCAGTACACCCGGAACAATGCAATTGTAGGCACTTTGGCCTGGATAACCCGTCTTATAGACGATGTCGGGGACGAATACGACATAACCATTGCTCGTAAAATAAGAATAATTGATATAAGAACGAATAGGACGCGGTGCAAAATGGGTGTGAATATTGTCTGAATTTTTTCGTAGAAATACGTCATCATGGGGTATTTTTGGGTCGAATCAAAGTTTTCGGGTTTGTACAATAACCCTTGCAAAGGTGTACCATCGCCAGCGCGCCAGCTTACCAATTCGACCGAACCCCACCAGTAGTTGGCTTGTTGTGGATTGGCCTCTGTCACACGTTTTATGTTTTTTAAAACTCAAATCGGTAGCATACCAATCAGGATATTCTTTGAAGGTTTCTTTGGTAAAAAGCACTCTATCGGCATTTTTAGCCTTCAAAACAACATTCCCAATGTTAAAACCACCTTCATACAATGGGTCGGTCGGTTTTGAACCGCCTGAGAGCCTACTAAATCCTTCTTTTTTGTGGTTTCATTGGTGGTACGCAGTAGCAATGACTGAGTAAGGTCAATGTTTCTCTGTTCATTGTCGAGTCTTACATAGCGACTGACCGTTTTCCCTATGCGCCCATTGGTCAAACGTTTGGCGGAGGCAGGGTTTTTGGGGTCAATTTGCCAAATATCATAACGGTCGTTGATGAGTATAAAGGCATCGTCCTTGCTCCATCCAGCCAAGCCGTAGGGGTTTGGAAAATCGGGATGGTCGTCTTCTTCGTCGGCAAAAGATACGGCTTTGTTGTTGGTAATTTGTAGGGTTTTGTTGGTGGCCAACTCATGCGCAAACCAAGCGGTGTCGGGATTGGAAAACCAATATACAAATTTACTCTCGGGCGAAAGCCGTGCATTGCCATGCACTGTTTCTTTGAGTAACTTCTTGGCACCGTCGCGGGTGTTTATCAAATAAATATCTTCGCGAGAGTTCCAATCCCAATGCTGATTGGAATAGCGAATGTTGGAATGACCCAAAGCAAAATCAGCGTTGCCTTCTTGGGCAAGTTCCACTTCTGGGACTTCCACATCAGCCAACTGTACCAACGTATTGTTGATGATGTTCCACACTGCGAGATAGGATTTCTTCTTGTCGCGTTCGAGGGTTACTTTTTGTTGGGGCTGGAGTTTGGTGTCTTGCCAATGCCACACTTCTACATTCACGATTTCTTCGGGTAGTAGCGTGGTATCTTGAATAATAGGCTTGGGATTGGTGCCGAAAAATAACTTTGAGCCATCTTTGGCAAACTTCGGGGTATAATCGCTACTGACCAAGTGCCCTTGTGGGCCAGGCTGGTTGGTTTCATCAGCCACTTTTGTAGCGGTGGCTGTGCCAGATTTCCAGTAAAACAATCGAGGCAAACGAATTTGTGCTTTGGCGTTGGTGTCCAAATCGGCTACAAAGGCAAGCTGCTCTCCATTTTCGTCGAAAGAAAGCTTTTTAAACTTATGTTTTTGTAATCCTTCAAAGATGAGCTTGAGTTGATTAGTAGTGGGTTCATATACATATACGCCTGCTTTGGTAGAATCTGTACCTGAAGTGGCAAAGGCCAAGCGGTTTCCTTTTTCGGCTACTTCATATTCTGTGACAAAAGGAAACGATTTTTCTGAACCATTTTTCAATGTTCTTACTATGAGGCGATAGCCATTTTCGTCAGACTCTCTTCGGGGGCGCTTGCTGGTTGTCTTTTTAGTGGTATCAGGCTTGGCTTTTGGACTCTCTCCCCAGTAGGCCACCCAATCGCCTCCTTTTTCGGGGAGTTTAAACGATTGTATGGCTGGAAATTTGACCAATTGCCGTGTAGCCAATGCAAAAATACCTAACGAATCTTTGGGCATTTCGTCTTTCTTCTTCTTGGCGCGCTTGGCTGCTTTGACAGCATTAAGCTGGGGCTTGATTTTGAAGAAGGCAAATTCTGAATCAGATGAAAACTTTAACTCTCCGCCACGTGCTACCGAATCGGTTTGGTTGGTGCTTAGTTGTTGAAAAATGACTTTGCCGTCGCCTTCTTGCGGGTTGAGGGCATAGCCAAACCATTGACCGTTGTTACTCACCACTCTTTCGGGAATGTCCTTCCAAAAGTCATATACCTCGTGTGTGAGGGCTTTTTTTTCAATAATGGATGCGGTAGAAGTGGCTCTTTTGGGTTTCTTTTGGGCAAAGGCCACACCGCAAAAAAACAAACAAATAGAAAAGAAGTAGAGATTTTTTTTCATTGACGAAGTAGTTTTGATAGTCAAAAATACATTTTTCAAGCGTTTTATTGCCAAATTATACCCAATTTTGCGACGTAATCAATCATTTTTAGTTCAAACCAATGAAAATAGCCATTGTAGGCTGCGGAAACATGGGTATGGCTTTTGCCAAATCGTTTTTGCAGTATGATTTAGTAAAGAAAGAGAATCTTCTTTTGATTGAAAAAAATACACCTCGCGCCGAGACATTGCGCACCGAAAATACGGGGGTTGTAATAGAAACCATTAGCCCGCATGTAGGCGAGTACGATGTGGTGATTTTGTCGGTGAAACCACAAGATTTTGCGCTTGTGCAAGATGCTTTACGCGAGGTTTTGGTGCCATCGCAAGTAGTACTTTCTATCATGGCAGGGATTCCGATTGCTACGATACAAGACAAACTCAATCACCGCTTGGTGATTCGAGCCATGCCCAATACACCTGCCATGTTGGGAATGGGTATTACGGGGTTTTCGTCGGCCAAAGAATTGAGTTTCGCCCAACTCCTCAAAGTAGATAATCTCATCAATGCCACAGGTAGGTCGGTATTTTTAGAAGACGAATCCATGCTCGATGCCGTTACGGCCTTGAGTGGTAGTGGTCCTGCCTATTTTTATTATTTGGTAAAAGCCATGGTAGAAGCGGGCAAACAAATGGGTTTTGAAGAGTCTATGGCCGCTTTGTTGGTCAAACAAACCATGTTGGGGGCATTTCATCTCATCAACAATGCCGATAAGAGCCTTGACGAACTTATCAAAGCGGTAGCCTCCAAAGGAGGTACTACCGAGGCTGCTTTGCGTGAGTTTGAAGCAGGAAATCTATCCGAAACCTTACAAAGCGGTATTTTGGCCGCAGAGCGTCGGGCAAAAGAATTGTCGAAAGGTTAGAAATAACTAATCTGTTCCTTTGATTTTTCAAGGTGAACGGAATAAAGGCAAGCATTTTTAATACCCTTTTAGATTTTATACTAAAAACATCTTTCGAATCAAGTGAATCAGGGTGTAATTTCAAGGCAGTATTTTCGTTTTTTCTACATGAAGCACTTTTTACGTACTGTTTGTTTATTTCTACTCATTGCCAAGAGCCTTGAGGCGCAAAATACTGCGGCTGTTCGTTTTGTACGCAACCAAGGCCAGTGGGATGCTGCCGTTCGCTATCGCGCTGATATTCCAGGAGGGTACCTATTACTCAAGCAAAAGTCTTTGATGTATGTATTTATGGAAGCTGAAGGCATACGAAGCCGTCATGCTACTGTAGGTAATAATGCAGCCGCTCGTACTGCCGACTTGCTCAATGGTCATGCTGTAGAAGTATTTTTTGAAGGGGCCAATACCGCTATAAAGGTCGAAGAAGAACATCAAAACGCTACACTTTTCAATTATTATTTGGGCAATAACCCCCAGCAATGGGCCGCTCAAGTGCCTGCTTTTGGGGAGGTAATTTACCACGATATTTATCCAGGTATAGATTTTAAAATGTATGCTTTCCGCGAAACGCTTAAATATGAATTTATTGTAGCACCTAATGCCGATGTCTCAAAAATTAAGCTTCGTTACGAAGGTAGTAAGTCATTGACTTTGGTCGATAATCAGCTTTCTGTAGAAACTTCTATCAACAATTTTCGGGAACTAAAACCTTACACCTACCAAGAAATCAATGAGCGTACCACGAGGTGGCTACACTATATCATTTAGAAGGAGAACACCTGTCTTTTGATTTTCCCAAAGGTTATGACCGCTCACATCCCCTCACGATTGATCCTGAACTGGTATTTTCTACGTTTTCGGGTTCATTTGCCAACAACTTTGGACATGCCGCTACTTACGATGAACTCGGCAATATGTACTCTGTTGGAACCATACATGGATTAGGTACTTTTCCTGTTACGACGGGGGCATTTCAACGGCAGTCGGGCGGGAGTGTAGAAATTGCCTTGTTAAAATATAGCCCCGATGGCACAAGACTATTGTATGCCACTTATATTGGTGGAGGCGACACCGACGTGCCGCATAGCATGATTGTCAATAGTAAAAATGAATTAGTACTATTTGGCACTACGTCTTCTACCAATTTCCCTTTTACATTGGGGGCTTTCCAAACGCGCTTTGGGGGAGGCACGCCTATCGAACCTCTTGGGGGTTTTCAATACCTCAATGGCAGTGATATTTTTGTACTAAAACTTAATGCCGATGGTTCGAATCTAATAGGCTGCACATTTGTAGGAGGCAGCGGCAATGATGGCGTTTGTAGAACGCCTGATTTTACGCTTATCAATTATGGCGACGAGTTTCGGGGAGAGGTAGTAGTGGACGACAAAGACAATATTTTTGTGGCTACTTCTACCAACTCTACTAATTTCCCATTGGTCAATCCCATCGTTGGGCAATATGGAGGACGACAAGATGCTGTGATTTTTAATTTGAGTAGCGACCTCAAGACCATGATTTCGAGTACTTATTTGGGAGGCACAGCCCCTGATGCAGCATATGGACTCAAATGGGCTCCATCAGGGGCATTGTACGTTACGGGGTAACACGAAGTGCTAATCTACCTGGCGCAGCAGGAGCTTTCAAAAGCACTATTTCGGGGGTCGAAGATGGCTTTTTGGCCAAGGTCTATAACAATAAACTCGAACGACTCACCTATCTTGGTACTGATAGCTCTGATGTGGCGTATTTAGTGGATGTGGACAACGACGAAAATGTGCATGTATTTGGACTCACGCGCGGGCGCTATCCAACCACCGCTGGTACATACATCAATGCCAATGCGGGGCAGTTTGTTCATGCTTTAGATAAAACGCTTTCGCGTACCATTTTTTCTACTACGTTTGGTTCTTCACGCGCGCGGCCTGACTTGACTCCTACGGCTTTTTTGGTAAACGATTGTGGCAATATCTATTTGTCAGGTTGGGGAGGAATTGTCAATAATCGAAATGGTTACAATCCATTTAGCAATACAGCAGGGCTTCCTACCACACCCGATGCCTTTAGAACCAGTACGACGGGAAGTAATTTTTATGTGGCTATCTTAGAAAAAGGAGCAAAATCGCTGCTTTATGGCACTTTTATTGGTAGTACTGTATCGAGCAATGACGGCGATCACGTTGACGGAGGTACGAGCCGCTTCTCTAAAAATGGGGTTATCTATCAAGCTACTTGCGTGTGTCGGATGGCCAATTTCCCTTCTACACCCAATGTATGGTCAGTCAATAATAAAAGTACAGATTGTAACAATGCGGCCTTTAAATTTGATATTGATCGACTCAAAGCAGATTTTGACCCTTACCAAGGTACTACCAAAGGCGTAGTATCAGGTTGTGCACCACTTACGCTCGATTTTGTAAATACAAGTCAAGGCGGAAAAACCTATACTTGGGATGTACAAGGCAACAATATTTCGCGGGATGAAGTAAAAGCAACTTACACCTTCAATACGCCAGGTGAATATAAAGTAACGCTACGGGCCTTCAATCCCTTGGTATGTCGTGGACAAGATGTCGTTACAAAAATCATTAAAGTAGGCGTAAGCAAGGCAAAAGCAAGTGGCGATACAACGGTTTGCAGCAACGTGGGCGTACCACTCAAAGCCGAAGGAGGGTTTAAATATGCTTGGACACCCAGTACAGGCTTGAGTAATGCCAACATCGCTAATCCGATTGCTAAAGTGAACACCACAACCAGCTTTATATGCACCATTACAGACTCCGCCTGTACTGTAACGCGTTCAGTAACCGTCAAAGTAAACAATGATAAGCCTGATTTTAATGCACTCAAAGATACCACCATTTGTAGTGGTCAGAGCGCTATCCTGACGGCACTCGGCAGTGCTACCCGTTATGGGTGTAACCCCTCATTGACGTTAAGCGACTCGGTCGGGATACGGGTGGTGGCTAAACCTACCCAAACGACTACCTACACCGTTACGGGCTTGTATGCCGATGGCTGTTTGCCGCAAAAGAACGTTACCGTTAAGATTGATGATAATAAACCCGATTTTAAGCTGTCTCGCCCGATACAACCATCTGTATAGGACAAAGTGCACAACTTTTGGCACAAAGGGCATGTACTTTTCGATAACGGGCAGCGGCAGCTACTTTATCGGAGCAACAATTAAAATCCTATTGCCCGACCTACCCAAACCCGCCACTTATACCGTAACGGCCATATCCAGATGGTTGTAAACCAAAGAGAAAACGATAACAGTAGCTATAGATAGAGGCCCTCAAAATGTCGGTTTGAGGCTGTTCCGTCACGCTGTGGAGAACCTACTAAGCTGCAGTATGTCAATAAAACATCGGGAGGCACACGCTATGAGTGGGATTTTGGGAATGGGAACAAGCCACGATAGCTTCGCCATCTTCCTTGGTTATCTACAAAATGGTACTTACCAAGTTACGCTGAAGGCGTATTCGAATGTGAAGAGTTGCGAAAATAAAATTACACAATCTGTTTCGGTATTGAATTTAGATAAAATTCTAATGTCATTGCCACCCAATGGCGATGGTAAAAACGATACGTTTGTAGTAGGAATTCCTACTGCTCAATTAAATATTCAGCCGTTGGGGCAAACGAGTGTTTATAACCAAGCAATTATTTACGGATACTGATTGGGAAAGAGTGTCCTCAATATTTGGCACCTATTTCTACCAACTCGCTTCCGGCAATATCCAGTGCAAAGGCTGGATTCAAGTGATAGAATAATAACAAGTTAATCCTATAAGGTTTGCGAGAGTCGTCGCACCCTCAAGAACCTTATAGGATTAACAATCAATCGTGCTGCGTCTGCCCAACAAAAATACTGGCGAAATATACCAAATTGTGTGCGCCCAATGCTGCCACCACATATGTCATGGCAGCCCAGAATTGAGACATCTTTAGCGTAGGCCGCTGTTCGTTGCGATTGACCACATTGCGCCCCTTCCACCCCAAGCCAACGCCCGGCGACTTGCATCGAACTCAACAGGCAATGTTATCAAGGCCAAAAAGCGTAGCACCCAAATTGGCTGCGACCAAGATGGTCAATAAGGTAGTACTTACAATGCCTTGATTGTAGAAAATAAAACCATAACAAACAACATTCCCGCAGCTGAAAATATTGAGCTATTGCTACAAACCTGTACAGCGGGCACCAAGGCTGAACGCATCTTTGGGGGAGTGTAGGCCATCTTGTGCTGAACAGCATGACCAGCCACTCGTGGGCCGCTACAGCTGCCGCTGACACCTCCGCCCGTGATACACATCTCACTTAGATTCACTGTTTTATCAGCAGGGTTATAGTGGTCGGTGAGTGTACCATCTACTTGGGTGATACGGACATCATAAATACCGTTATCGCGTAGCATCCTATCAACGTTTTTCTTACCCTCATGCCATTCATCAAGCCCACCACTGCGAATATTCTGTAAACTTACTTTTCAAACGCCATTGAACAAACATTCCAATGACCATGAAAACAATGCCAATAACCATTAATCCTCCCATTGTATCATAGTTTTTTTGGTAACTATTCTTAATCTTTTCAATCAGCAAAGAAGTAGAATACCCTTTTACTAATGGAATGGTGATGACTTCACCTCCTCTATCAACGACAAAATCTGCACCAACGATATTTGTTACTGAATAATCGTCGCCTTTGACTAAAATATCAGGACAAATTGTCTGAATTAACTCTAAAGGTGTGGGTTGATCGAACAAAATGACAGTATCAACAAACGACAAGGCTGCCATCAATCGAGCACGGGCATATTCATTAACCACGGGGCGTAATGGCCCTTTCAGCCTACTGACTGAGGTATCTGTGTTTAAACCCAGCACGAGTTTATCACCCAAAGCACGGGCTTTTTCTAAATAGTCAATATGTCCCAAATGTACTATATCAAAGCAACCGTTGGTGAAAACAATTTTTTTCCCTTCGGCTTGCCATTGGCGAAGGCTGTCTCAGAGGCCTCTTCCCAAGACCTAATTTTGTGGGAGGTATCAGTCATTTTTTTCTGTTGTTGGACTTTTTATGAGGGTAATGATAAATGAGGAATTCCACCAAAACCAGCATCAGAATCATTTGTGTACCATGGATATAGTAAGCCAAAGCCAAACCATTTCTTTAGACAATCCATATAAAACTAACACTACTTACAAGATATGATAAGAGGCCAATGCCACCTTGTACAGGAGCCATTGATCCCAATCCACTCATAATGAGGATAGTAAGACCTGCCAGCAAAGTGAGGTGCGAGGACTCTGGCGCTTACAAAAACAAACATGAACTCAGTAAATACAGCACTCAAATTAAAGAGCATTGAAAAATAAAAGCCCCAGGGTTGTTTAATTTACGAATACTCAATAATCCTTCTACTAAGCCAAGAAGTACAAATCCTTCTATTTTGGCAAACAACTTATATTCTGACGCAAGCGTTCGGCATTTTTCGATAGGAAACCACCGAGCGACTACGATAAAACTGCTATTACTGCCAAACCAGCCGAGGCCATTCTATTGCTATCATTTCATCTGACCCAGAATCCCAGTTTTCATCAAACAATTCCACAAAGAAACTGCTCAAGCGACTGAATTCCAGCACCGAAGGCAGGCCGATTAAAAAAAGTAAAGTAAATACATCAAAAACCCGCTCGGCTACGACCGTGCCGAAGCTCACATTGACAGGCACGCGTTCTAAGCGATTGAGCGTGCCGCAGCGTGTTACTTCTCCTGCTCGAGGAATCAACTGATTGGCGAAATAACCCGTAAAAACAGCAACCGTAAGTAGAATGAAGGGTGATATCCAGTGGTGCAGTAGCATATTCACCGATAAGCGCGACTCGAAAGCGGCTATAATGGTAAAAATAGCGACCAAAATAAATAAGCTCTTGATTGGCATGTTGGTCAGCCCATGGAAGCCAAATCCATGTCTTTAAAAACGTACCACATCAGCCCTCCAGCCACAATGACAAGAACAATAAGTACTTCAGGATATTCTTCATATTTTTTGTTATTCTCGTCGGAAATACTACTCTGAGGTAAAAGTTTTAGCTTCTTCTTGGGTCATCATACCGTATGAAATGATAATGATATCACCTATGGGCTTTGCGGGCTGCGGCACCAAGTACGGGCGATGTGTGCCAGTACCCGCTCCTTTGATAACATACGTCTACGAGGCGTTCTCCGTTGTTATTATTGACTACATGCACTTGCTCATTTTCAGGAATGCCAGCTGCATCCCGCAGGGTCTTCATCTGTAGTACTGCCCATAGTTGAGTTCTGCTTGGGTAACTTTGACACAGTGGATTTTGGATTTGAATAAGGTAACAAACATTTTAGAAATAAGTTTTGGAATACCTAGAAGTATCATTTTTATGGAAATGATGCTTTGAATATGCTACAATGCGGCAAAGTTCAGCTAAAAAATTGCATTATCAATCAAACGAACTTTTGAGATGAACATACAGCGACACAGATGGCTGTTTGACCTGATGCTTGATTTTACTTCTACTGGTTGGAGTGTATGGAGCATTCACAATTTCAAAATATTCTAACCGAAAGTCGGGTTTTTGCTCGAAATGAACAGCCACCGCTTCTTTTACTGCTGTTGATTTTGGCTAAGTAGTAATGATTTACAAGTCAGCCCTGCAAAAAACGTGGTGCTATGGTGCGTTCTTCTTCTCCAAATTTCGATTGCGCGACGACATCGCTAAACCGTCAGCTTCGCGCAAGTTGGGGCAGGGTGAAGTTCAATTTAGGCCAAATCAATCATCATCCGTCGTACAACGGCTACTTGCTGCAAGTCTTTTGTCAAAATAAGTGTGGTCGAAAGGGTTGTACAATATTAAACAACAATACTACTGATACCTACATAAAACCAAATGCAGACCGAAATCGTCCTTCATGACATGCTCCAAATCGCTAAATCAAATTTAGAATCGATTTTTCCGGGGTACATTTCGTCAGCGGGGCATAAAGACCACATCTATAACCCGAAGGGGGCAAATAAGCCTCAATGGCCTCAGTGTACTGAGTGGCC
The DNA here is from genome assembly GCA_041392315.1 of Spirosomataceae bacterium. Classification (GTDB taxonomy): domain Bacteria; phylum Bacteroidota; class Bacteroidia; order Cytophagales; family Spirosomataceae; genus Runella. The sequence continues at coordinate 62,473 of JAWKMH010000017.1, forward strand.
TTGAGTCATCGGGGTTGTTGAATTGGATAGGATTGACCCGCTTGTAAAAATACTACAAACCGTGGTCGTTGTGGGCTTTGGAGGAAGTAATCAACGACAAATGCCCCTCGTGCAATGCGCCCATGGTTGGTACAAAACCAATACTTTTGCCTTGTCGTTGCGATTGTAGGTAAGAACGAATCTCGGCGATAGAATGAAATAGGTGCATTTAGCTTTCTATTTTTTGTCGTAAAACTATTGAAAATGGTCGTCAAAGCAAATACTACTTCACCTCCTTCATCAACTCCTCCACAGCGCGTTCTGAGTTGCTGGTCTTTGCCTTTGCTGACGGCTTCATAGTCATTTCAAACCTTGATGTTGGGTTCGGTTTGGGCATTTTCGAGATAAGTGCCTGCCATGGTTTTTACGCCTACGGGCGGCACGCCCCAGCGTAGGCTGGGGTCTTGAGCATCTCCCCAGCCTGCAAACGTACAGGTGCCAGGCACGGGCTGCCCACAAGTTTGACTGAGATTGACGGCTTGCGTCCTTATAGCGTAGCAATGACCATCCCAGGTAGTTGGCTTCGTTGGCCAGCGAAATACTTGGCCCAACGGTAGCTGAGCTCGGAGTAAATCACGCGCTTGTCGGTGGCATTATACATATGAGTTTTGCCCGAAAAGAAAGTGGCCAAGTCCAGACACCAAGTCGCCGCCGCCATTGTTGCGGGTGTCACCACAATCCTTTTTTGGTAGCATACTTACACCATTACTTCCTCATATGTAACCCGAAAGGCCCATCGACCATACCGCCTGGAATATATGAATATAGCCCAGAAGCTCCACCGCTGGGTTTTCTACTTCGTCTTGGTTGCGACGCACCAACGTTTGTAAAGCAACTGGCTTTCTTCGCTCGTGCTGATAGGTTTGACAACCACCTCGCGACGAGTAGTGCCTTCGAGCAGCGTGAGCAATACGTTTTTGCCTGCTGCGATTGAGGTACTGGGCTATGTCGCGGTCGGGTGTGATAGCTTCGCCATCTATGGCTTCGATGATACTACCCGCTTTGATGTTTAGTCCTGCTTTATCGGCTGGGCCATCTTTGATAACCTCCTCACGTACGCCTGGGCCGTTGTAACTCCAATCATAAAATACGCCTAAGGAAGCCGTCGCATCGCCTCCTATAGTGCCGCCTACATAGCTTGCCCCTGAGTGCGATACATTGAGTTCGCCCAACATTTCAGTAGTTCCGGCAAATTCGTAATTGTTGCCAATATGAGGCAGGTGCGCCAAGTAATCAGGCTTGTAGCTGTTCCAGTCTATGCCGTAGTAGCTGTGTAAAGTCTTTTTAGTGCGCCGCCGAATGTGTTCAAACATAAAGGCTCGCTCTGCGGCTACTATATCAATTCATATCGCCACTGGTGCTGATGCTTTCTTGTTGCCAGTAGCAGCGTCAATTTTAGAAAGCTTGCCATCGGCATTAAGAATATATTTTTTTGCTCTTTGTCCCACACCATATTGCCCCGCCATTGGCATTGAGGGTGGTGAGTTGCTTGGTTTCTTTGGTGCGAAGGTTGGTACTCCTACAAGTTATAGCCTTTCTCAAAGCGCGTGAGGTAGTAGAGCATATCCCTGCGCCTCTTCTTTGTTGATAAGTGCATCAGAGAGGTTGGAAGAAAGTGAATAGTAAGGCGGGCTTTACGAAGTTCGAGGCCATCGCGATCTATGACGACAGTTGTGTCTTTCTTTATCTCTTTTTTCTTGGTAGTGTCTGGCTTTGGTAGCTTTCTCGTCGAGTTCTTTGGCGAGGGCGGCTTCTTCTTTGGTGAGTTTAAATTTGTCGTAGGCGGCTTGCGTGAAAAACAGTGCATAGACATCTTGCTGCGTATTGCCACTTTGCGACAGGCTTTTGAGTCCTCGCGGTTGCTAAACCACAGCATGGCTTTGCCGCCCATGACCCACTTGGCGCAGCCATCATCAAAGCCGCTTTGGGTGGGGTTGCTCTGCGCTTGCCTTTTCCATCGGTCGAAATCAAGGCGATTTCTCCTTCGCGCACTCCTGGGATGTTGTAATCGAAACAAAAACCATTTGCCATCGGGAATCACAAAAATGCCCAGTCGTTGTGTCCTTGGAAAACAGTTCTTGGTCAGTCCAATATGGTGCGAGTTTGTTTTAGTAGCGAGATTCAAGATTTTGAGTATAGCGCGGTTTCAAAAACGCCACTTCTTTACCGTCGGGCGAGTACGACGGTTGGTAATTTTCGTTGTCGTTGGCGATCAAGGCGGTTTCTTTCAATACGCGTAGAAGTATAAAAATAAGGCTCTTCTTTGCGGCTGATGCGTGTTTCGTAAATCTTCCAACTATTGCCTCGCTCCGACGAATATATCGGGGCTTACCATCGGGAGAAAAACTTACGCTTCGCTCTTGTTCGGGCGTATTGGTGATGCGTAGTAGGCTAACTTTACCGAACTTACAAAGACCTCTCCTCTGAAAATATGAAAAAGGCCAATTCTTTGCCATTGGTGATGCGGCCATGTTGTCGCGCACTACCACTCACAGGCACTAAAGCGCTCGTTGTTGGCGCGGGTATACAGCCTGTGCTGATGTTTTTCTGTGGTTGCCCGCCTGTTTTCAGCGTGTAAATCTCCGTCGAGCTTTAAGGCAAAGTGTGCCATCAGTAGCCATGCTCAAAACCGTACGAGGTGTTTTTAATACGAGGTAATAGCTGCAATTTTGGTGGGATTGTCAGAGGCGATAGTGTTGCACATTGAAGAAAGGAACCACTGGCTTCGCTCAAGTAAACAACGCGCCCTGTTGTTTTCGGCAAAATAGAGTTTCTATCTTCGCCTGCAAGGTGAGTGAGTTTAGTATGTTTTTGGGTTTTGGTATCAAAGGAAGCCGGAATGTGACGCGTGATGGAGGTGTGGTGTTTGCGCCAAGGGTTTCCTTCTTTTTTGTCGTGATACACCATTTTTTGCTGCCGCCGTCACGCGATTGTGTTTTGATGTCTTCAGCGGGAGTAGAAAAAGAAAAAATTTGTTTGACAGTCCCCCCTTTCACCGAAATACTGTACAGCTCAGGTTGTGATCCTGTGGGAAATTGCCGATTAGCAGCCACATCTTGGCGTGTACTTCCAAAAATGATAGTCTGATTGTCTGTACTAAAATCGTACGGATATTCATTGGCCGAGTGAAAAGTAAGGCGTTTGGCTTGGCCGCCTTCGGCAGCAATGGTGTAGATATCGAAATTGCCAAAACGGTCAGAGGCAAAGGCGATGGTCTTGCTATCTTTGCTCCAAATGGGCATAAAGTCGTGGGCTTCGTGCATCGTAAGTGGGATGGCTGTACCTCCTGTGGTAGCGACTTCCCAAAGGTCGCCTTTGTAGGTAAAGACAATGGTTTTGCCATCGGGCGAAATATTGGGGTAGCGGAGCCACAAACCCTCTTGCGCTCTGAGCGGGTAGATAGATATAGCTGCAAGCAAGATGGTGATAAAAAGATTTCTCACAAGAAAAGGGCGTTTTGATGAAAGTGTTTTTTGGCAAAGTTATAGATAGAATTGGTTGGGGCAAGCCTTTGGTTTTCAAAAACCTTATTGACAGATGAGATACCTCACTTTTTTGTTTTTTCTTGCATGTTTTACAACCACTGCAATAGCCCAAGAGGGATTCCAACCCCGCTCTTTTGAAACCAAAGATGGGCATATACTACCCTACCAGATTTTGTACCCTAAAAACTACGACCGTAGTCAAAAGTACCCTATTGTACTGGTCTTACATGGGGCAGGAGAGCGTGGCAATGACAACCAAAAACAGCTTACACATGGTTCAAAATTATTTTTAAAGGAAGAAAATCAAACTCAATTTCCCGCCATTGTCATCTTTCCACAGTGCGCTGCCGACAGTTATTGGATGTCAGGGGAAATAGATCGTGCCAAGCAGCCTATCGAGTTGAGTTTTGATTACCCCAAAAAACCTAATTGGCCGCTGAAAGCCGCGATAGAGTTGGTAAAAAAACTCGTAAAAGAAGAAGCCGTGGACAAAAAAAGAATCTATATCACTGGGCTTTCTATGGGCGGGATGGGTACTTTCGAGGCATTGTCGCGCTATCCCAAACTGTTTGCCGCAGCAGCTCCTATCTGTGGGGGAGGAAATCTTGAAATGACCAAAAAATATGCTAAGCGTGTACCTTTATGGATCTTTCATGGAGCAGTAGATGCCGTTGTGAAAGTGGAGTATTCGCGCAATATTTATGCCGCTTTGCAAGCCCATGGTGCTGACGTAAAATATACCGAATATCCTGGCGTAAACCACAATAGTTGGGACAATGCCTTTGCTGAACCTACCTTTTTATCGTGGTTGTTTAGTCATCAAAAAGGTAAAAAATAATAAGTGATGAATAATTTATACTCGATTAAAATAGGATTGCTTGTGTTTTTGGGATTTTCCTGTGGTTTTGCGCAGAAAATACCTGTTAATTACGATGAAAGTAAAATCCCACCCTACACGTTGCCCAATCCCTTGGTGTTGCCCAATGGTCAGAGAATAAAAACGGCATCAGATTGGGAGAAAACTGGACGGCCAGCAGTCCTACAACGCTTTGCAGCGCATATTTATGGCTTAAATCCTTTTCCGAACCCTGTAAAAATAGAAGCAGAAGTACGCTGTATCAATCAAAATGCGTTGGGAGGAAAAGCAGTTTCCTAAACAAATCCGTTTACAATTTCCTGCGATTTCGACTACTCATTACATAGATTTACGTTGTATTTACCCAAAAATACGGTCAAAAGTACCTGTTTTTGTTAGCCTAAATTTTATGGGTAATCATACCACGGTGCATGAAAAAGACATTTTTTTGTCGGAAAACTGGATAAATGCCAGTTTTGACAAAGGCAGCTGTCAACAACAACCGCGCCGCGAAGCCTCGCGCGGAGGCTGACCGCCGCTGGCCTATGCAAGAAATAATTGACCGTGGCTATGCCGTTGCTACTGCCTATTACGGCGACCTTGAAGCTGACCATGCAGAAGGTTGGAAAACGGGTATTCGGTCTGTGCTAACTACCAACCAACGCGACCAATGGAGTGCACTGGGTGTATGGGCTTGGAGTATGAGCCGTATGATAGATTATTTAATCAACAATGAAGCCAGTATAGACACCCGCAAAATCATTGGCTTGGGTCATTCGCGTATTGGAAAAGCTGCTTTATGGGCAGGAGCTGAAGATAGCCGCTTTGCCGTCGTTATTTCCAACGACTCAGGTGAAGGTGGGGCTGCTTTGGCCAGACGCTGGATAGGTGAAACAGTGGAACACCTTAACACGAGCTTTCCACATTGGTTTTGTGCCAAATACAAGGAATATAATAAAAACGTGGCCGCTCTCCCCGTAGATCAACATGAACTGTTGGGGCTGATAGCGCCACGGCCTTTGTATGTGGCAAGTGCCTCTAAAGATGAGTGGGCTGACCCCAAAGGAGAGTTTTTGAGTGCTGTTGAGGCAGGGAATATATACCAACTTTATAAAAAAATAGGGATAGGGACAACTGAAATGCCTTCTCCTAATGTACCTATCGGTGAAAATATAGGGTATCATTTGCGTGAGGGTGTACATGATATTTGCTCTATGACTGGATACAATATATGAACTTTACGGATAAGCACTTTAAAACCAAATAAGCCCATTATTTTTGTGGCCATAAACTCCACAAAAGTGAACGATTCGTCGAAAAACCCCCTCCAAGCTTGGATTCTATTGGTGCTTATAGGCCCCACTTGGGGAACATCGTTTATTCTGATAAAAAAGCGCTTTATACATTTAGCGCCTTAGATGTAGCTGCTGGGCGTTTGTTTTTAGCTTCCCTGTTTTTTATGCCAACCATGTATTTGTCGCGTCATAAAATCCCGCGTGATCGGTATCCTTATTTGATTATTTCAGCGACTACAGGCTATATCATCCCTGCCTATTTGTTTGCCTTAGCTGGCACAAAGCTCAATAGCTCATTGTCGGGAATGCTCAACTCGCTTAGCCCATTGTGTACTTTGATTATCGGCATTTTTTTCTTTACACAGCCACGCCGCCCTTTGCAGTTTGTGGGTATTTTGCTTGGATTGATCGGCTCTTCGTTTCTTATTTTTTCTAAAGATACGGGAGTGATCAACATCACCGATCCCTACGCTTTCTTGATTTTGGGAGCTACCGTATTGTATGGCATCAATATCAATACTATACAGAAACACCTCAGTCATTTACCTGCCTTGGCTATGACTGCATGGACCTACGCTTTCATCAGTCCAGTTACTTTTATTGTTCTGATTTCGACAGGTTTTTTTCCTAAATTATTAGTAGCAGAAAATACACACGCAAGCCTTTATTTATTAGGTTTGGGTATGTTGAGTTCGGGTTTGGCCTCGGTGATGTTCAACAAAACCGTGCAATTAGCGTCGGGATTGTTTGCCTCATCAGTTACTTATTTAATTCCCATTGTAGCCATTGGCTGGGGGATATTCGACGGAGAGCGTATAAGTGTTCAGCAGTATATAGGCATGGGGATTATCTTGACAGGTATTTATTTGGTCAATCGCCGCGATAAACCCAAACCAATGATTAATTTTCAAGAAACGTAAGCCAAATTCAGATGTTAAAAGTAGTAGTAAACGAAAAAGAAATAGTGGAGATAGATAGCCAAGGAGGAGCTACTATGCTCAACGGAGAGGTTTTTTCGTGGGACTTAGTTCATTTGAGCGACAATCGCTTTCATATTTTGTACAATAATCGCTCTTATAATGCCGAAATCATAGAAGCAGATTATACGGAGAAAACATTTAAGATCAAGGTCAATCGACAGTTATATACCCTTACTGCCAAAGACCGTTTTGCTTTATTGCTAGAGCAAATGGGTATCAACAACACTTCCAAAAATAAAGTAAACCACCTCAAAGCACCTATGCCAGGGTTAATTTGGGAAATCAAAGTACAAGTAGGAGATATAGTGAAAACAGGCGATGTTGTACTTATCTTGGTAGCCATGAAAATGGAAAATGCCCTTAAATCGCCAGGAGAGGGAGTCGTAAAAAATATTAAAATCAACCAAGGAGATAGCGTTGAAAAAAATCAACTATTGATTGAGTTTGAATAGTTCAAATGATACTTTTGCACATCAACTATTAACAAAAAAATATGTCACAACCCAAATACAAGCGTATTCTACTCAAACTCAGTGGAGAAGCCCTCAGTGGGGCTGATAAAAAACAAGTCATTGATTTTGACGTGCTTCAGCAATTTGCCAAAGAAGTAAAAAGTGTTGTGGACGTAGGTGTAGAAGTAGCCATTGTGATTGGTGGAGGAAATATTTTTCGAGGGGCATCCGTCGAAAAATCAGGCATTGATCGCGTGCAAGGGGATCAAATGGGGATGTTGGCTACCGTTATTAATAGTATGGCCATTCAGAGTTCGCTCGAAAAGCACGGAATGATTACACGCTTGTTGTCGGCTATCAAAATGGAGCAAATCGCCGAACCCATGATTCGCCGCCGGGCAGTACGCCATTTGGAAAAAGGGCGCATCGTTATATTTGGCGCAGGCACGGGTAATCCTTACTTTACGACTGATTCGGCAGGAGCTTTGCGTGCCATCGAAATTAATGCTGATGTAGTGCTGAAAGGAACACGAGTAGATGGCGTGTATAGTGCCGACCCAGAAAAAGACCCAGCCGCTACGCGCTATATGAAGTTATCGTTTGATGAGGCACTAAATAAAGACCTGAAAATCATGGACTTAACAGCCTTTGCACTTTGTAAGGAAAACAACTTGCCAATTATCGTATTTGATATGAACAAGCCTGGCAATCTACTGCGATTGGTGATGGGAGAATCAGTGGGTACTTTGGTAACGAATTAATTTTTGAGAAACGAATAATGTAACCTAACCATGGAAGAAATTGAATTTTATTTGGAAGATGCCAAAGATACAATGGAGCGAGCCATTAAGCATTTGACCATCGAATTGTCGAAAATTAGGGCAGGAAAAGCTTCCCCCAGTATGGTGGACGGTATTCAGATAGAGTATTACGGTGTCATGTCGCCACTCAACAATGTTGCCTCCATCACAACCCCCGATGCACGTACCATTACCATTAAACCTTTTGAGAAAAAAATAATAGGAGAAATTGAAAAAGCCATTCGTAATAGCAATATAGGGCTCAACCCCAACAACGATGGAGAGAATATCCGCCTGAGTGTTCCGATGCTTACCGAAGACCGCCGTCGTGATTTGGTGAAGAGAGTCAAACAAGAAATTGAAACCGCCAAGGTAAACATCCGTAACATTCGTCAAAGTACCAACAATGAAATCAGAAAATTAACCAAAGAAGGCGTTTCGGAAGATTCTGTGAAGATAGGGGAGGAGCGCGTACAAAAACTCACAGATGGCTTTATCACCAAAGTAGATCAAGTTTTTGTGGCCAAAGAGCAAGATATTATGTCGGTATAATATCCTCCTACGCCTTTAGGAACTACCAGTCGGTAGGTTCTAAACCGACTGGCTGGTGATTAAGAACTACTGGTCGGTCGGTTTAGAACCGACTGACCAGTAAACGAAAAGCCTCATTAATCTAATTCGTTATAGGCTAAAATTCCCCCTATGACATTGCGAACATTGGTAAAGCCCTGGCTTTGCATGTATCTTTGAGCAGTTTCGCTTCGCTTTCCTGACCGACAATGCACCAATATTTCCTCATTTTTTAGGTGTTCAATCTCTGATAAACGATGAGGTAAATCGCCCAGAGGAATGAGTAGGCCACCGATATTATCTGCCTCATACTCATAATCTTCGCGTACATCAATCAAATGAATGTCTTCGCCACTTTCAATTCGCTCTTTTAATTCTTCTACGGTAATGTCCATGGGAGTATTTGGGGTAAGGTTATTTATTAATGATAACTTTTTTGGTCACGGTTTTGTGATTATTCGATAAGCGCAACAAGTAGAGGCCATCGTTGAAATCAGACAAATCTATGAAGTTTTCAGAAGATTGAAGGGGTTTTGTTCGTAGTAAAATACCATTGATTCCATAAACCTCTACCTGTTTTATGTCGTTGGGAGTCCATCTAACAATACCTGAAGATGGATTGGGAAAAACTTCCCAGCTGACCTCCTTTTCGGGAGTGATGCTGGTAAGTGGCACAGATGTTTTACCTCCAATCACAGGTCGAATCATTAAGCTACCCTGAAAATAGGTAAGATTAGGGTCATTTTTGAAATTGGTATAAGGTACCCATTCTTGCCCCAAATTAATGAAAATTTGTTCTTCACGCTGGTTGTTCCTGTCAAGACCCACAGGCACACCATCTTGTCCTATTTGTAGCCACCCCACATAAAAAGTGTCCCGAACAGCCACGCCATAATCCAAGGGAAACTCTACGAAATCATTACGATTGGCGGGGTAAGTTACTTTAAAACCTTTTTGATAAAGCAAAGATTTTGGTTTACCATTGCCATTACTCCAAATCTGAATGGTAATGGATTGGTTAGTCAAATCTTTGAGCGTTGGCACAATGTTCATTCTGACTGCTGACACTACACGGGCGTATTGATAAAGTACCTTACTGCCGTACGCCCCAAGGTTCTATTGAAATAGACCGCTTGGCAGTGCCATCGTCGTAGGCGTAGTAGTTATCCACTGTTTTTCCCGAAATAATCATTACGGCGTAAAACAACCGTTGGGATAGACGGATTAACATTGTCGGTAGTCAGAATTTTAAACCGATTGATTAATACTATTTTTTTGACAGAAGAGGTGTCTATGGAGGTAATGAGGGTGAAGGTTTAAATACTTGGTTTGTTTGCTCAAAGATGAAATTAACTCAGAAGAGTCTCGGGTAAACTGCTGAAAAAATTTTTCCACTTAATTCATCACGAAGGTGTATGACAGTGTAGTAAAGTTGGAAACATTGAATAAATTGTTAATTATCTGTTGCCAAAGAGTCAGTAGTTTCAGTAGCGGGACGAGCCAGATACTGCTTGAGTGGCATGGCACTGTATCTTTTTAAGAAAGAGTTTACAGGTAATCTAAAAGCAACGTCTCGAACAAAACGATCGGTACTACGGCGATTTTTGTTAAGATAAACATAGTCAATGTGCCAAGTATCAAACTGCCCCGACAAACGCCCAAAGCCTGGAAAACGAAATTGAAAATTGGGGTGTAGATAAAGGGCTTCTTTAATAGAGATTTGCTGATAAATAAAATTTTTATCATCTACGCCTCCTATTTTTTTCCAAACTGTATTCCAATTGCCTTGATTGTCTAAAAACTGAACCCGCAGCGAGTCGTCACTATCGGGTAACTCGCCTAAGCCACGCAATTGCCAATAAAAACTAAGATAGACAGAGTCTTTGGGTGTCGCTTCCTAAATCAATGGGTTATAGCGGAGCGTATCAGCCGCAGTACCTTGAGTAAATTGATTGATAAAATTATAAGGCTGCTCCTTGGGCATTCGAACATCTAAAGTTACTACGTTTAATCGATGGTTGGATTGTCATGGTGTTAGTGATGTAAGTACCACCACCCAGTTGCCATGTTGTTGATCTAACGTTTATTGGTAGCAAGCGAGAAGTCATCAAAAAAGGGAGTGAAATGGCCTTAATTCTGGCACTTTAACGCTTGGTACAGGTTATGATGGCCCCACTGGGAAACCAACCAATTGGGCAAAACTTATGAATAGGAAACCCAAGGAAAATAAATAGCGTTGCTACTATAAAATGTAATTTTCTAATAAGTTAATTTTATCAAGGTTTGACTCAACAAATTTCTGACTTCTACTTTTTCAACTTATTCATTCTGCTGTTGTGGTTGCGTATCAGGTTGCCCAACTACCCATAAATCTGTTATCACTTCACCTACGCGGATTTTATTTCCGCCCCAGCTTCTGGATTTTGTCTAACCACTGTTCTTGGTATATTGGGTCACTGACAGGCATACGAGACCGCGCTTCAAGTTAGAGCCTTTGAGTACAAACTCTGCCTTCGAGTGTACTACCTACAACGTCAGGAACATCAAATTCAGTATTTCCAATACCATCTCCGAGTTCTAAATCTATTTTTGAACCTTGTGGGATGGAAGTCCCAGGTAGAATTACCTGCCATTATAATACTGTGCTAATACAGCATCTTGTGCAGGATCAGGTACATAGTTAATTTTCCCCAATAGTAATCCTAATTTAGCTTAATCAGTTTCGGCACTTGGGTTTGGTTCGGTTCTTCAATTCTGGCATTTTAACACTGGGGGCTGTTAAAGTGGTAATATAAACATATATTTTGCGTCCTTCTTTGACGGTCATGCCAGGCTTAGGATGTTGTCGAATGACACTCAAAGGCTTTGCTCCTGCCACGAAAGTAGAATCGACGACTTCGAAGCTTAAATTGCGTTTATCTAAATAATCCTCAATTTGTTCTATGCCCATTCCTTTCAAGTCGGGTACAGTAATGCTCTGACCATGATTGGTTGTAAAGGGCAAATACAAAAAGAAAAACCCCAAAAATAATGCCACAATGAACGCAATGACGAGGCTAATATGAACAATAAGGTCTGAACGTGAATTAGTACTGATTTTCATGTTGTGTACAAGTGCGTAAATAAGAGTACATTGCAAAGAAAATCTAAATTTTTGAATTGGTGGTAAAACAAAGACTATTTTATAATAAACCAATCAACAGCGGATGCTTGCCACTTATGTAAAAAGATTAAAATTTTAGGATTAGTAAATGGATTTTTGTTGGTAATGATTCATTGTACGACCTTTAGCTACAGGAAAATATGAAATTTTTACGCCAAACTTTCGAGAGTCTGCGCTTTGCTTGGCAGGCGCTTCGCTCCAATCTCTTACGTACTACTTTGTCTTTGCTGGGTGTTACGGTTGGTATTTTTGCGATTATTGGTGTTTTTACGATCGTGGACTCATTGGAAAAAAACATTCGCCAGAGCTTAGAGAGCATTGGTACAGACGTGGTTTATGTGCAAAAATGGCCTTGGAATTTTGGAGGGGAGTTTCAGTGGTGGAAATATTTTCAATGGCCAGAGATTTCCTACAGTGATTATAAATTCTTGGCTGATCGTATGGAAGGTTCAGATGCAGTTGTTGTGATGGGTTTTAAGGGAGGTATGACCACCAAAAATGGCAATAACAGCATGGATGCACTTATACAGGGTGTATCATATGACTACAACAAAGTGTCAGAAGTAGATATAGAAAGAGGTAGATATTTTACTCCCCAAGAAATAGATGCAGGTCGTAGTGTAGCTATTATTGGCTTTGAACTTGCGGAGACTCTTTTTCCAGGAGATGCTGAGCCAATGGGTAAGGTGTTTTCTATTAATGGATTAAGGTATTCGATTATAGGTGTTCAAAAAAAGAAAGGAAAAGGTCTTTTTGATATTGCTGGAAATCCAGATACCAAAGTGTTGCTGCCTTATTTGACCTTTGCGAAGTCTTTTCAGAACCGATCTAATGGTAGAGTGGACATTGTACTCAAGGGAAAACCTGAAGATGAAGGACAAATAGAGTTGGAGGCTGAGATCACGGGTCTGCTACGCACTAAGCGTGGACTAAAACCCACCCAAGACACCAATTTCTCTATCAATCGCCCTGAAGCAGCCACCAAGGCTATTTCTGGATTGTTTGGCATTATCACCTTAGCTGGGTGGGTCATTGGAAGTTTTTCTATTTTGGTAGGTGGCTTTGGCATTGCTAATATCATGTTTGTATCGGTCAAAGAAAGGACCAACCTCATAGGAATACAAAAATCATTGGGTGCCAAAAATTATTTTATCCTCTTCCAATTTTTGTTTGAAGCTATATTCCTAAGTCTTATTGGTGGATTTGTTGGTATCGGGCTGGTCTATTTATTGTCTTTTTTACCTTTAGGAAGTTTAGATATCATCCTTTCTTCTAAAAATATCATATTGGGACTCGGGGTGTCCAGTATTATTGGAGTGGTGGCGGGTATTGTGCCTGCGCTTGGTGCCTCTCGGTTGGATCCAGTAGAAGCAATAAGGGCCAAATAGCCCATTTTTTTGTGCTATTTTTGTGGAAATCTTGTAGTCAAAACTACCACTTTTCCCCCATGAACTACCTTTTTTTCTTCTTAGCATTTCTTGTTGGCATAGCTAATACAGTCCAGTCGGGTGTGAATTCCCAGCTTCGCATCGCTGTTCAGAATCCCATTTTAGCCTCTATCATTTCCTTTCTAATAGGGCTTACAGCCTTATTGATTTGCTACGCGCTTTTCAACAAAGCGCCCGTTCCTTCTCTTGAAAATTTCAGAAACATAGTTTGGTGGAAATGGATTGGAGGGTTGTTGGGTGCTTTTTATGTACTGAGTGTCATTTTTAGTGTCAAAGAAATTGGTCCAGCCAACTTACTGTCGCTTCTTATTGCAGGGCAGTTGTTGGCGGGCATAGTGGTAGATCATTTTGGTTGGATAGGCTTGATGTTCATCCTATCAATATTTGGCGTATCTTGGCATTGGGCTTATTATGGAGGTGTATGGTTGGTACTCAAAATTAGTATCTTTACCCTCGGCTTCAAAAGCAACTTTTAAGATAACCCCACTACCAATATCGTATGATGAGTTCTAAGCATTACTTGTCATTATTTTGGGCATAGCCTTGCAGGATGTGTTTCTTCAAAACCCATTTCAATAGCTAAGACAACAGACCCCTATAGCAATTATGATGAAGATTTTTCAGCTATTCGCCCTCACTATAAAGAAGCTGCTGCCCGAATCCAACCGTAAGAAGCCTGAAGTAAAACGTGTTTTATCAGATCGTTCCATGCATGTCAATCGCCAGTTGGATGCAGCAGTAGATACCATAGCAGCCAAGACTGTGCTATTAGATTTGCGGCAGGTTATCGCGTGCAAATCTATGTAGGAAATATTCGTAAAGAGGCTGATGATGCACGACTTTACACCTATCAGGCTTTTCCAGAGTTAAATCCCTATTTGATTTATAATCAACCTACTTATCGCGTTCGTATTGGTGATTTTATGACCCGTTTAGAAGCTGAACGTTATCTCCAACAAATTCGTAGCCGCCATGAAGCCTCAGTGGTTGTCCCTGAAAAGATTGACTTAAAGAAAGTTTAATGGTAAAATAGTTAATTTTGGGGTTGATTATAAATAGAAAATGAAAACGCGCACTTATTACAGGAATCGCTACAGGGCAAGACGGGGCTTATTTGACAGAGTTTTTGTTAGATAAAGGCTATGAAGTACACGGTATCAAACGTCGTATGCTCCTTGTTTAATACTCAACGCATTGACTATTTGTATGAAGACCCACACGAACGCAATGTGCGCCTTTTTCACATTATGGCGATTTATCAGATTCGACCAACATTATCCGTTTGATCTAAGAAATTAACCTGATGAAATCTATAACCTTTGGCGCGCAGTCGCATGTGCGGGTGAGTTTAAGAGCCTGAATATACCGCTCAAGTAGATGGTTTGGGTACGATGCGTATCTTGAAGCCGTCCGCTTACTGGGGCTTACCCAAAAGACACGGATTTATCAGGCTTCAACCTCCGAGTTGTATGGATTGGTACAGGCCGTTCCCAATCTGAAAGCACGCCTTTCTATCCACGCCTTCCATATGCGGTAGCCAACCGTATGGTTACTGGATTACGGTCATCGTGAAGCCTACAATATGTATGCTGTCAATGGTATTCTGTTCAATCACGAATCGCCACTACGGGGTGAAACCTTCTGTAACACGCAAACTCACCCGTGCCGTAGCACGTATCGGATTAGGCTTGCAGGACAAAGTTTTTTTGGGCAATCTCGATGCCCAACGCGACTGGGGGCATGCCAAAGACTATGTAGAAGCCATGTGGCTCATGTTGCAACAAGATACACCTCGAAGATTACGTCATAGCCACAGGCACTACTACACGTATCCGTGATTTTGTGCAAATGGCTTTTGCTGAGATAGGTATTGAGTTGTCATTTATAGGCGAAGGAGTAGAAGAAAAAGCCGTCATTTCTAAATGCACACATCCCGATTATCAGCTTCCGATAGGCAAAGAGGTAGTAGGGATTGACCCACGCTATTTCCGACCCACCGAAGTAGAACTACTCATCGGTGACCCCACCAAAGCCAATACCCAACTGGGCTGGAAACCCAAATATGACTTGGCGATGTTGGTGAAAGAAATGGTAGAGGCCGACTTAGATAACTTCAAACGCGACCAAATCCTCGAACGCGAAGGGCATCGTACGCTGAACTATTTTGAGTAGTTGATAGCAGGTAGTTTATATCAATCTATTGCCCGCTGTCTGGCAGCTTCATAAATAACCATACCAGCTGCTACCGATACATTGAGAGAACCTACTTGGCCACTCATAGGTATTTTAATGGCCATATTGGCCCGGCGAATGAGGTCGGTAGAAACGCCATCTTCTTCAGAACCCATGATGAGAGCCGTAGGAGTAGTAAAATCGACGTTGGTCAGAATTTGAGCAGCTTTTTCGGTGCAAACGATGATTTGCACACCGCTATCTTGCAAATATTGAACGGCTTCTATGAGGCTACTCTCACGGCACACAGGCAAATGACTCAACGCGCCCGATGAAGTTTTGAGTGCGTCGCTGTTGATTTGGGCGGCCCCGCGCATAGGCACTACCAGCGCGTGTACACCCATGCACTCTGCTGTACGGGCAATGGCTCCGAAATTACGAACATCCGTAATGCGATCGAGCAGCAATAAAAGGGGCGTTTCGCCTCTTTCAAAAATGCCTGTCAAGATGTTGTGTAGCGAAACATATCGGATAGCCGACATAAAACCAATGACTCCCTGATGATTTTTACGAGTAATCTGGTTGAGTTTCTCTACTGGTACTCGCTGTACAGGTATGCCGCGTTCGTTGGCCAATTGCTGGATTTCGAGAAAACTTTGCTCTCTATAAATCAGAATTTTATCAATTTCCTTACCCGCTTTGAGCGCCTCCGTAAGGGGCTGTGTACCGAAAATAAGCTCTTTTTCCCGTGCTTTGTCCACAGGCTTGGTGGTGTGAATCCGTCTTTTGGGAGCATCGTTGTTTTGAAAAGCCATGCTATGATGATTTTTTGGCAATGACCATGGCCATGCCTGGAATAGTAAAATACCTTATGGTTTTGAATTTCTTTAATCCTGCTGTTTGTTGCCAGTGCTGAATCTCCTGCACTGTCCAATTGCCAGAAGTGCTGGTGAGTCCAAAAAATAAACTACTTGAACTTCCTACCAATTCGGGTTTGTCCTCAAAAGTAGGTCTAATAAACTCATTAACAATGAAAATGCCATCTTTCCGTAAACTACGTGCTACACGTTGGGTTAAGTCTTGATTTTGGATTTCAGTGAAATGATGTGCTACATTGGAAAATAATACCACATCGTATCTATTTTCACCCAAATCATCAGTAAGGGCATTTCCAGTTTGGTAGTTAATTTGATGCTTCACCTTTTCAGCCAAAGGCGTAGTTTTGGCAATGGCCTCTTCCAAATCCAAAATGGTAACTCGAAGAGATGGATATTTACTACATAGTGCCGCAGCATATTGGCCGTTGGCACCTCCTATATCCAATAGGGTTATCATTTTTTTAGTAATAGGCACACGCTGTGCAAATTCTCTTACTTCTGATTTTGCCACAGCATACATCGCATCTTGGTAAAGCTGCCACTGTTGGCTATCAAACACTCCATGCGACTCCATGCCTTGGCCAGTACGCAGATAATCGCCCAAACGACTCACCCAATCCCATGCCACTTGGTTGTTGTAAACTGCAATGGCATGAACAGAATGGGGGCTGTCGGGGGCTATCCATTTTGGGCCATGAGGGTAAGGGAAAAACGCCCTTGGTCAAAATTTAAATATTCCATCGAAACCAGCAAGGTCAGCAATTGCGCCAATGGGCGCGGGTGTAGCCTGCAAGCTTCGGCTATGGCCTCATGGGTTTGTATTCCTTTGCTTATTGTACCAAAAACCCCTGCTTCGGCTGCTTCCATCACGGCCTTGGCCATGATAAAATACATTTGAATATGCAACAATGGCACAGGCACTTGATTGGTATTCAAGGCAAGCCATTCTAATGGGTTTTCAGGTGCGACACGAAGCTGCATATTATTTCGTTGAGCAGTTATTATTCTCCGATTTCCATTATTTCATTTAGCAAAAAGCCCGTCCGAATAGTTTCAGACAGGCTTCTTATGAGGTAGAATATACTACATTTTAGATGCTTAACGCTATATTTGCCTAAGCTTCTGCCAATTCGATATGAACGAATGACTTATTGTCGCGGCCACGGGTAAACTTTACTGTACCGTCGGTCAAAGCGAAAAGGGTATAATCACGGCCTACACCTACATTGCGACCAGGATGGTATTTAGTACCACGCTGACGGATGATGATATTGCCAGCAACAGCAGGCTGACCGCCATAGATTTTTACGCCAAGGCGTTTGCTTTCTGATTCGCGACCGTTTTTAGAACTACCTACACCTTTTTTGTGTGCCATTGTCTTAACTTATTTAAAAGATTATAAGATTCATTTGGGAGGTATTAGCCTACAATACCTTCGATTTTCACCTTGGTCAAAGATTGACGATGGCCGTTTTTCTTGACATAGCCTTTGCGACGTTTCTTCTTAAAAACGATTACTTTTTCGCCTTTGAGGTGTTCTAAGATGGTGGCTTTTACACTAGCACCGGTTACCGTCGGCGCACCTATGCTGATGGTGCCTTCGTTGTCCACCAACAATACTTTGTCAAACACGAGCGCAGCGTCCACATCTCCTTCCAAACGGTGTGTAAAGATTTGTTGGCCCTCTTCTACTTTAAATTGCTGTCCCGCGATTTCTACGATTGCGTACATGATTTTCTTGATTAAAACAGTTCTTTCCAAAAATGGACTGCAAAGGTAGTGATTTTGTGAAGAGTTAGCAAATTGTTGTCAGAAAATATCTTTTATTCAATCACTTTTGGTACTTTAAAATAAGTGCCATCCTGCGAGGGGGCATTGAGAAGCCCTTCTTTGCGGGAGAGATGACCTCCTACTACGTCTTCGCGCATCACATTGATTTCGGCTGATATGTGCGTGAGAGGTGTTACATTCGCAGTATCAAGTTCGTTGAGTTGTTCCATCCAAGAAAGCACACTTTCAAGGCTTTTGAGTAAAGTCTCTTCTTCTTCTGTTTTGACTTCTAAACGCGCCAAATGGGCTATTTTATGGAGGGTGTCTTTGTCTATTTGCATAATTGCAAAATTACGACTTTATCTACAATCCCATGAAAATTTTGATAGAAACTGCAACCTTTCACTAACTTGTGTATTGTAAAGATACAAATGTTGTAGCCTTTGAAAGCTATTGTTACCGACTTCAGGGAATTTGATACGACCGATTCGCAGGCTTTTGGGCGGGTGTATGATGTGTTCTACCCAAAGATTTTTGGCTATGCCTTTCGACGTGTGGGTGATTATGATATAGCGCGCGATGTAGCAGCAGAAACATTTCTAAAGGCTTTTTTGAACCTAAAAAAATACCGATTCGAAGGGCACGCTATTTCTGCTTGGCTGTATAAGATTGCCACCAACGAAATCAATTTGTTTTTTCGTAATCAAAAATACAGACCTGATTTGTTTGGGCAGTTGTCGGATGATATGCTTTCAGATCAACAATTAATGACCGTATTTGAAAAAGAACGCGTAGAGGCCGAAAATCAATTATCAAATTATGAGGCATTTGCCGAAGTACAGCGACACCTCAAAACATTGGACGTGAAATACCAAGAAGTAATTGCGCTCAAATATTTTGAAGAAAAAAGTATTGTGGAGATAAGTGCCATTTTGGAAAAACCCGAGGGGACAATCAAGTCGCTGTTGTCCAGAGGAATCGAAAAATTACGAAACAAATGTGGCTAAATTCAGATGAACAATAGATGATGGAAAATTTAGACGACTTTGAAAAAAGATTACAGAACCTCAAAAAACCTGACCTGATGACCGAACATCAAATGTATCTCAAATTACCCTTACTCCACGCTCGTAAGTCGGCAGCTATAGGCTGGTGGTTGGTAGCTCTACCTTGTTTTATGTTGGCTTGTGTCATCATGAAAGAAATTTTTAAGGCTGATTATGCCGTTATAGATACTTTTTTTAACACCTTGTCCACTTTCGACCGAGCGCATGGTTGGTGGTTTTCGCCGCTTTTATTCTTTATCTTTCCCTTGATGGCCGCCGCCATGAATCTCTTGGCCTTGCTGAATGTCATCTATGATAAAGCCCACAAAGAACTGATTATCACCATAAAATTACGTTTTTGGAACTTGTTTTTGATTGTTTTGGGCTTTGCTCTTGCCCTTATTATCGGCTTTTATGTCATTATCGAAAATTCAGTGGAGAAGTCTATGCACCACTTGGAGCAATTGAAACAGATTGAAAAAACTAAATAAATTCAATAATTATGCAATGGTTTGTTCGTAAAGGTATTTTTTTTAAACCCACCTCGCTTATAGGATGGGGACTCTTACTGCTCACAGTTGGGTATGCTGTGTACGCATTTATTGAAGTAGAACGCCACGCTCATTCTGCCAGTGATACGCTCATCAATTGGTCTTTTAGGGTAATTTTAATAGGAGTGTTCTATTCGATGATTGGCTATTTTACTTCTGCTAAAGAATAACTAAAAAAGGCAAAATTCTTATAATCAGCAGTTTAATGATAAGTTTATAGACTAAATCATGGTTTGAAAATATGCTAACAGCCATCATTCCAAAACTACCCATGCGTGATATAAACACGACGAAGGACTTTTATTTGACCCAGTTAGGCTTTCAGGCATTGAGCGATTACGAAGACTACTTGATACTTGAAAAAGACCAGATACAAATCCATTTCTTCGCTTTTAAAGCACTTGACCCCAAAGAAAATGATGGCCAAGTTTACATCAGAACAGATGCCATTGAGGAATTGTATCAATCGCTGTTAGGCAAAAGGAGTATCATACATCCCAATGGACAGTTGCAGCTAAAACCCTGGGGGCAAAGAGAATTTTCGGTACTCGACCCAGACAATAATCTACTGACCTTTGGCCAAAGTGAAAGGGCCTAAAAACCCGTTTATGCCGATTGAAAGTGCACAAATTAAGCAGTTTGTTGTAAATTTGTACTGTCTTCCTCACTTTCATTAGCAAACAACGATTTCATGAGAATCAAGCACGATAAACAACTCGGTACTAAACAAAAAGCACTTCGTATCAATTTAGATCCGCGTATTTATGGCTCATTCGCCGAAATAGGCGCGGGGCAAGATACAGCCGCTAACTTCTTCAAAGCAGGCGGGGCTTCGGGCACAATTGCCAAAACGATGTCAGCATATGACATGAAGTTTAGTGACGAGATATATGGCCCTGAGCCCAGCGGACGGTATGTGGTAGAATCGAGATTGATGAAAATGATTCATCATGAATACGACCTCGTGGAGCAACGACTAAACGAAAAACGGGGCGAACATAGCTTGTTTTTTGCTTTTGCCAATACGGTAGTAGCACTCAACTATCAAAAAACTAATGAAGGGCATGGTTGGTTGGGATTGCGATTCCAATTAGCTCCCAGAATGCCCTATAACGATGTGGTCATTCATATCAAAATGCTTGATAATGATAGTATTTTACAGCAACAAGCCCTTGGCGTAATGGGTGTAAATCTTATATATGCTTGTTTTTACTATTATCAGTCGCCTGAAATTCTACTGACCTCCCTCATGGACGACCTCAGCCCTGACCGTATCCAAATAGATATGATTAGGCTACAAGGTCCTGACTTTACACACGTGGACAACCGTCTAATGAGTCTTTATTTAGTGAAATATGGCTATACAGAAGTAGCCATGTTTGGGCCTGATGGTCAAGTATTGCAGCCGTCGGAGGCGCTTTATAAAAAACATATATTGCTCCTACGTGGTCGGCTGCGTCCTATCACCAATGTGCATGTGGATATGCTTCGTAATGGTCTCAAGCAATTTAAGGCCGAACCTGATGTGGACGAAAAAAAAGTCGTGATGGTCGCCGAGCTTACCCTAAAAAATTTACGAAATGGGGACAAAGACATCAATGAAAAAGATTTTTTAGACCGTGTGGACGTATTGAGTTCTATCGGGCAAACGGTGATGATTTCCAATTACCACGAATACCACCGTTTAGTCGCATTTTTGGCCAAAACCACCCGCTTAAAGATTGGATTGGTACTGGGGATTCCTAACTTAGAATACATTTTTGAAGAAAACTACTATCAAAACTTGCCTGGGGGGATTTTGGAGTCGTTTTCTACTTTATTTAGCCGTAATGTCAAATTGTTTGTTTATCCTACTTTCAAAAATGAAACAATTTATACTTGTCAGAATTTTGAAGTATCCCCTAATTTACAGCCATTGTTCAACTATTTGGCCTGTAATGATAAAATAGAAGATATTCGAGATTATGACATAGAAAATCTGCGAATTTCTACTGATAACGTACTCGAACGTATCAAACGTGGCGAACCTGGTTGGGAAGAGAGTGTGCCTGTGGAAGTAGCACAGATGATCAAAGATAAATGCCTTTTTGGTTTTCCATGTGTCGTTTTTGAGCCAAAACAAGTAGCGCATATTCACCAAGCAGTGGGGAATTTGTAAATCATTTGTTGGTTTTTGAACAATCGGGGTAGCGATGAGGTTATGTAAAAAACTATTTAAAAAAATGGTCATTGTCAAATCACTTATCTTAATGCTTATGTCGCTCTTATCTGGTATTTTTGCCAACAAATCAGAAGTTAAAGAAAAATACGGAGAATGCTAAACCAACGGCATCTCTTTATGATTACAAAATGAAAGCCCTGATGGGCAATGAAGAAATAGCGTTGAGTAAATATAAGGGTAAAAAAATTATATTAATCAATGTGGCCTCTGCCCGTGGCTACACACCACAGTATGAAGATTGGCAAAAATTTCATGAAAAATATGGAGATAAGATCGTGGTATTAGGCTTTCCTGCCAATAATTTTGGTTCGCAAGAATCGGGATCAAATGCTGAAATCGCTACTTTCTGTCAAAAAAACTATGGTGTTACTTTTCAAATGTTTTCTAAAATAGATGTAGTCGGCGATAACCAGCATCCGCTTTTCAAGTGGTTATCTGATAAAACCCTTAATGGCTGGAACGACAAAGCCCCTACTTGGAACTTCTGTAAATATGTAGTGGATGAAAACGGCAAGCTCACTCATTTCTTCGCTTCCAAAATCAAACCTACTGACGAAGAGTTTAAGAAGGCGGTAGGGATTTAGTTCCTATATCTTTAAAGTCTTTTTTCTGTAAAAGTGCCGATTTTAAAGTTGATTTGACTTTAAAATCGGCACTTTTTATATGTATTGTTTTAAAATAACGGTTTGTCAGAACAAAATTGCAATTTTGTTCTGTAATAAACCCACCTATTTTTATTTCAAAATCATGCAACATTTTCTCTCCGTCTATGACGCGCCCAACATTGATGCTTTGGTGCAAGAAGGGCTGCAACTTAAAGCATCTCCTTTTGCTTTTGAGCATCTTGGTAAGCATAAAACTATTGGGCTGCTTTTTTTTAATCAAAGCCTACGCACCCGCCTAAGCACCCAAAAAGCTGCCCAAAACTTGGGCATGAATGTAATGACCATGAACGTAGGCCAAGATAGTTGGGGATTGGAGTTAGAAGATGGGGTAGTGATGGATAGCGGCAATGCCGAACACGTCAAAGAAGCAGCAGCAGTGATGGGGAAATACTGCGATATTTTGGCTGTTCGGGCTTTTGCAGGTTTGCAAGACCGCGCCAAAGACTATGCCGAACTCACGATGAACCAATTTAAAAAATACGCAGGTGTGCCCATCGTCAATTTAGAATCGGCCACGCGCCACCCGCTCCAATCATTGGCCGATTGTATCACAATAGAAGAATACAAAACCACCGTCCGCCCTAAAGTCGTTTTGACTTGGGCACCTCATTTCAAGGCATTGCCCCAAGCAGTGGCCAATTCGTTTTGTGAGTGGATGAATCTCCGTGATGTGGAGTTTGTAGTAACCCACCCAGCAGGTTATGAACTATCGCCCGATTTTGTGGGAAATGCCAAAATTATCTACAACCAAGAAGAGGCTTTTGAAGGAGCAGATTTTATTTACGCTAAGAACTGGTCTTCGTATCAGCAGTATGGTCAGGTTTTGACCAAAGACCCATCGTGGATGATTACCAAACAGAAGATAGATTTGACCAACAACGGCAAGTTTATGCACTGCCTGCCCGTAAGGCGCAACATGAAAGTAACCGACGAGGTACTCGACAGCAATCAGTCTATTGTAGTAGAGCAAGCAGGCAATCGCGTGTGGTCGGCACAGGCAGTATTGAAACAAATTTTAGAGCACCTTTAGCTATCGGTTAGGTTTGGAGCGTTAGCCCCCGTCGGTTGGTTTAAAACCGACTGACGGGGGGGCTGATTGGCCACTGATGCTACAGATTTCCTTTTTTTAGCTCTTTCACAGCATAGTCGGCAGCGCGAGCGGTGATGGCCATGTAAGTAAGCGACGGATTTTGGGTAGAGGTCGAAACCATGCAGGCACCATCGGTTACAAATACATTTTTACAAGCATGAAGCTGGTTCCATTGGTTGAGCAATGAGACCTTAGGGTCTTTACCCATTCTGATTCCCCCATTTCGTGGTTTTCATTGCCCGGTACACGCCCTGTGTCACTGGTTTTGATATTGGTAAAGCCTGCTTTGGTAAACATCTCTGAAAGCTGCTCGTTGAAGTCTTTGATGATTTTCATGTCGTTGTCGTCAAAACCTACCGACATACGCAGCAGTGGCATTCCCCAATCATCCTTGCGCTGAGGATCGAGCGTTACTTTTTTATCGGCTGTAGGAATCACTTCACCGATGATGCCTCCGCCAATACTCCACCCATTTTCTGAAGGCTTGTGGAGTTGTGCTTTAAGGTCGTCGCCCAATAAATTTTGAGTTGGATTTCCTTTTTTATTGGAACTGAGTGCTACGGCATATCCTCGCAAGAAATCGGTATCCTGTTTATATACATTCCTAAAACGGGGTAGATAAATACCCGTAGGGCGGCGGCCTTCGCTGGTGGTGTCAAAAAAGCCATTATAGTCTGCCGAAATCCGTGTGCGGCTATTATGAAATCCGATGTATTTGCCCAATAAGTCATTATCATTACCCAAGCCATTGGGAAAGCGATTGGAGGTAGAATTGAATAAAATTAAATTGGAGTTGAGGGTAGAGGCGTTTAAGAAAATGATTTTGGCATAATATTCAATCATTTCTTTGGTTTGAGTATCTACCACGCGAACCCCTGTGGCACGCTGCTTTTTTCATCAAAAATAATAGAATGAACTACTGAATGTGGGCGAAGCGTCATTTTTCCTGTCTTGGCCGCCCAAGGCAACGTAGAGGAATTGCTACTGAAATAACCACCCAAAGGGCAGCCGCGCTCACAAATAACGCGGTTTTGGCATTGCGCACGACCCTGTTGGTAGTGAATGGGCTTGGGGTCGGTCAGGTTGGCCGAACGCCCCACAATAATATGGCGGTCGGTGTAGTGCTTGGCTACTTGCTGTTGAAAATGTTTATCTAAACAACTCATTTCTTGTGGGCGTAGAAACTCCCCATCAGGTAAGGTAGGAAGTCCATCTTTATTTCCCGAAATTCCCGCAAACTTTTCAACATAGCTGTACCAAGGGGCAATGTCCTTGTACCGAATAGGCCAATCTATCGCGAAACCATCGCGGGCAGGCCCTTCAAAGTCAAAATCTGACCAACGCTGCGTTTGCCGCGCCCATAGCAACGACCTGCCGCCCACTTGGTAACCCCTCATCCACGAGAATGGCTTTTCCTGAATAAAAGGGTGTTCGTAATCTTTTACTACAAAATGTACCGTAGGCTCTTTGAAAATATAATGACCACTCGAAGCGGGGCTTTTTTGTTTGATTTCGAGTGGGACTTCTCCTAAGTGAGGAAACTCCCAGGCTGTTTCATGGCCGTGGGATAATCTATGACGTGTTTTACGTCACGCCCACGCTCTAATACGAGTGTGCGTAAGCCTTTGCCAGTCAGTTCTTTGGCAGCCCAGCCACCACTGATACCAGTACCAACGACGATGGCATCAAAAGTACGCTCTTTGATAGAATCTATGTTTAACATTGACATATATTATAAACTAATAGTGGGTTCGCTTTATTTTAAAAGCGAACCCCTTTTTGAGCTACTGTTTATACTTTAAATTTATTCAAAAATTATAGGTGTTGACCCCATCTTGGAAATCAAAAAGCAGAAGACTTCCAAATGGGAAGATGTAGGTTGTGATAGGATTTATCGCTTCTCCAACAGAAAATCACGTACCAATTCCAGCTGATCGGTGCTGATAAAATCTGCACCTGCTTCGCGGAGTTTCTGCCAAACGATGGGGTCTTCAGGGCAAGCCCATAAACGGAGTTTCTTGCCTTCTGCATGTACGCTTTGCACCAACTGAGTTAATTTTTGAAATTGTGTGTCTGGCATTTCACCCTTGCCGCGCCACGATAGGTGGTTGGCGTAGTTGTCGCTTACTACGGGCATCAGTGATGGGCTGAGTTTCTGCCCTAAGTTGGCAGGACGACCGTCGAGCGATGCCAATCGTTCTTTGGATTTCTTGAGGGTTTCTATCGGCCTATTTCCCGAAATAAATACGTTTATAAGGCCATTCTTGACTTTATTGCCTTGGTAAGTGGTGAGAATAGGGCGGTAGTTTTGGAGTAATTTTTCCAAAGCTTTATAGGTGCTTTCGGCCTCGGTTTTAAAATCAATCATCAAATAAAATAGCCCTTTGTAGCCAGCATACACTTGCTGCTGGTTTTGCTGAATATGCGCCATCAGCGGCTTGAGATAGAGGTTTTCTAAGGTTTGAGCAGGGTTATTGAAAGTAGGGCGCTCGTGCGAAACAAAAAGGGTATCGTTGATGAGATAAACATCTGCTTCAATACTCGTAAAGCCGTGCGACAAGGCATCCCATAAAGGGCGCGATTGCTCGTAGTCATTGTGCGCATGGGCGTTGGGGAGTGGTATGACATTGGGATTGACAGAAGGAACTTGCCCTTTGGCAATGGGTTGTATCCATGCGGTTTCGACATCGTTTGGACTGTAAGGATTGTATTTGGGTTTGGTAGAAATAATCTTGGCGCGAACCATTAGTTCATCATCGGCCAAGGTGAAGCTATCTTCAATTCCTTTGGTTTCTCGAAAAATTGCTACTGTGTTTTCCTTTTTTTAAACCAATCCATTGGATGGTATAATCTACAGATGGTTGGGCTTTGATTTTGAAGGCAATCCGAGTAGAGGTTTGTGAGAGATAGGCCAACTCTACCCCTGTGGTGGCATAAAAACGCCCCGCCTCCAAGGCTTCTATCAAAGCACGAGGTGATAACTCAGGAGCATTGACCATGACCCAACCACGGCCTGTATTGCTATATTCTAAACCAAAAAACTGGTAATTGTGACTATCGTCGGTAGCTAAGCCATACATGAGTGGGCGGCCTTGTTGGAGAAAATGGGTATTTATTTTATCCCACATTACTTGTACCCTCTTTCTGTGCATTGCCATAGTTATTGACCAAAGGGTGGCCATTGAAGACCTCAAAAAAACGCTCGTGTCTTAGCTGCATGAGATCGTTGGCGGTAAGGCTATAATAAAATTGGGGTGATTGATGTGTGGAAACATCGGCTGGCCTGTCTGGCGGCGTTGGGCTACCACTAAATCTATGTTATTTTGCATGACTTCTACGGCACTATTGCCTCTCTGTGGGCGAATAAGCTGCTGTATATTGGTCATATTGATATGAATGGGTTTATTATCGTAACTCGTCGAAACTTCTTCGCTTTTGAGAATCAGAAACCTATCTTTTTCGTCGAAGTAGCTGCGGTATTCACTCAGGTTTTTAAGGCGTACTTTGAGCGTGTCGTTGTCTGATTTGTATTTCACCCAGTTGGGGCCAAAGGTACTTAAATAACGTTCAAAAGTTCGCCGGCTTTCAGGTACTCGTGGTACTTGAACCCATTTTTCGCCTTCTTGCAATGTATTGTGGTCAGACAACCCTACAAAATGGTAGCCGTTGGCTTTGTACCAATCTATGATCATTTCGGGGTAGTCGTCGCCGTCGCTCCATAGTGAGTGAGTATGAAGATTTCCTTTGTACCAGTTTTGGGTATGGGCAACTGTAATGCTCATCAACAATAGGAAAAAAGAAGAAAAAAGACGCATTAGAGACAGAGTTTGGATATACCGATAATAAGAACTCTCTAAGGCATTTCTAATTGCATTTAAAGCTAACAACCCAACAATCATCTATCATAATGAAATTACTATGGAAGTTTTTGAAGAACCGTAACTTCTGATAAACTGTCCCTTTTATTTTCTTTTTGCTTTCTAAAATACCTTCTGAACAAAAAGTTATGTTGAAGTGCTTCCAAGTTTTCATCGAGTTTGGAAGACCCGCTTTCTAAGTTTTGGAAGGTTCTTTTTATGTTTCCTGCTGCCTTTTCATCGTACAAAAGGAGTCCTAAAGTACTGTTTTTATTGGTCGTAATATTGTTTGTGGTTTGTTGTAAATTGGCTACCATTGCCTTTGCAGAAGAAGAGGTTTCTTTTAGGGTCTGAGATGTTTCTCCCAAGGTATTGGCCGTTTGTTTTAGGTGTGCGTATATTTCTTTGTCAGTCACAATGTCGTTAACGAAATTCCCTTTGGTGTTTAGATTGTTAGACAAAGTAGCTAAAGAAGCGGTTGTGTTTCGGGCATTTACAGAAGCCAGTTCTAATGTATTCATGGTTGAGTTCAACTTCCTGTATAAATCATCATGGGTCAACAATTTTCCCACAGAGCCTTCTCCACTCTTAATTCGTCCTACAATTTCTCTGAAGTCAGAAGTAATAGCCAATAAATTCTTGTTGTTTTCTTGCAAGGTTTTCAATATTTCTTGCTGAGAGTCTTCTTGTTGTACACGAAATTGATAACCATCTACTACCATTTCAGCCTCTGGTGAACCGCCAGCTAAAATCACAATTGGATTGCCGATGAGTCCATCGGTACTAATCTTTACAGTAGCGTCTTTCTTGATATATTTTTGGGATTCTTCTTCAATGCCAAAGGTGACTTTTACTTTGGAGTTTTCAACAAAATCAATGGATTTTACTGTACCAACTTTTACTCCCGAAAACCATACATTACTTCCTTTGGTAAGCCCATTAACATCGTTTAAAATGGCAAAAGCATCAATTTTGCTACCAAAACTTTTTCTCATCGTACCAATGGCCAAAATACCTGCCACCATTATCATGATACCAACCAAAAGAAATAGGCCTACCTTTACCTTATAGTTTTGAGACTTTGATACAGATTTCATAGTGAAGTATGTTTAAGCTTGAAGTTTTGTTTCAATAAAATTATAATTATAAAAGCTGCGGATTCGAGGATCGGGGTTTCCAAAAACTTCCTCAAATGTACCTTGATAAGTAAACTTTCCATCGAATAAAACAGCGACGCGGTCTCCTGTTTCTTTGGCGCAGGTGAGGTCGTGGGTAATAATAATTGAGCTGGTATGATATCGTTCTTTTACCTCATTGATTAAATCATTGATTTCTTTGCAAGTAATGGGGTCAAGCCCTGCCGTAGGCTCGTCGTAAAGCATAATCTGTGGATTCATAATCAATGTTCTTGCTATCCCGATTCGTTTTTTCTGCCCCCCCGAAAGTTCTGCGGGCATTTGATCTAAGGCTTTGCTTAAACCTACCGACTCAATTACTTCTTCCACTGCTTTATTGATTTCTTTTCTGCTAACCTTCTTTACATTTCTCACTAAGGGAAACTCTAAATTTTCGCGGACAGTCATACTATCGTATAAAGCACTGTTTTGGAAAGAAAAGCCTATTTTTATTCGTAATTCATTCAGCTCTTTTTTATTCAAATCTGGAATAGACTGACCAAGTACTTTTACAGTGCCTTTATCGGGCATTAACAGGCCTGCTATTATTTTTATGAGTACCGACTTCCCTGTACCTGACCTTCCAAGGACAATTACATTTTCGCCTGTAAATACATCTAAATTTATACCAGAGAGTACCTCAAGGTTGCCAAAGGATTTATACAAATTTTTTATTTCTATTGTTTTTTTCATGCTGGTAATGAATAAATCAGTTATCTAAACCAATTGGTAATCTGAACGATGAATATCTCTTCTAAAAACACCAAAAACATAGACAATACTACCGATGAGTTAGCAGCTTTACCTACACCCTGTGTACCATTGCTGGCATAAAACCCTTTGTAGCAGCCAATCAGGCCAATGGTAAAACCAAAGCAAATGGATTTGATAAGAGCAGAAAATAAATCTAAGAAAGTAATGCTTTCGAATCCTTTCTCTAAAAAGGCAAACAGATTAGTGTATTCATTAAGCGTGACATTGATAAAAGAACCTGCTAAACCAACCAGAGCACAGTAAAAAGATAAAATTGGAATACTGACGGTAGAAGCTAAGACGCGTGTAATCACCAAAAATTTGACAGGATTAACCGCCGATACCTCCATGGCATCAATTTGCTCGGTTACTTTCATAGAACCCAGTTCAGCACCAATACTGGAGCCAACTTTGCCTGCACAAATCAATGAAGTAACCAAAGGAGCTAATGCCCTTACAATAGCGATAGTTACTAAGGAGGGTAGCCATGATGTCGCACCAAACTCCATCAATGAAGGGCGGGATTGTTTAGTAAACACAAATCCTGTTACGAAGCCTGTGAGGGAAATTAGAGGGAGAGATCGTACACCAATATGGTAGCATTGGCGCATAAACTCAGTAAATTCAAAACCTGGGGAAAAGACTTCTCTAAAGCAAAGTTTGGCAAACTGAAAAGCCTGATAAAAGCCATAAAGCCAATCATCTACTTTTTGGGAGATAACGTAACGGGGAGGATGAGAAGCCATTGTGTATATTATAAGAATAACGCTAAAATAAAGCGATTGAATTGTAATATTATTGGTAGATGACCTCCAAAAATGTATTCCACACTTGATTGTAGAATAATTTCCCCAATAATATGCTTTATAGGGTTTATTACGCTAAAAAAACTTTTTAGAGTAGTTTAGACATTCTTATATAAGGAATTTCTTGTTTATAGAAAATAGTTCCTTCTTGTTTCATACCAAAACGTTGATAGAATGGGGCTGCTTCTAAGCGAGCATCGCATCCTATTTGTACAGCTCCTTGTTGGATTGCTTCTTGGAAGGTATATTGAAGTAATTGGCTACCAAATCCTTTTTTCTGGAAAGCAAAAAGTGTAGCAAACTTGCGGAAGCGTGCTATTTTTTGTGTATTGATAAATAACGAAATGACAGAGACTAATTCGTCATCAGCAAAGTAGCCAAAGTGGAGGCCAGTATTGTCCTCAGGCACTTTTACGAAGTCGAGGGGCTTGTGTGGCCATAATACTTGCTGGCGAAGAGGATATGTTTCGGAGGGCGTTATTACCCGAATCATGGTTTAATTGGGGCTACTAAAAATCCCTTCTGGGTCGCAATGTTTGGCAAGCAGCTCTTTCATAAACTCATAGTCAAGCAGTTCTATATCTAAGAGGCGGGTTTTATGCAAATTTGTCCAAGCAGCTTTATAGTTTCCTTTGTGGTATTCAAGTACTGATTTCTTTAAGTAAGCATTAGCTGAAGTGGTATCTAATCGAATAACCCGATCGAGGATTTGCTCGGCTTCCAATAATTCCCAATTTTCCTTTGTCTCTTTAAAATGAATTAAGTCGACCGTGGCTAAGTCAACCAGCAATCCTACATTAGTTGAGTCTATATCTACACCTTTACGCAACATCCTTTCGGCATCAGTTAGGTGTCCTTGCTGAAAGCACACAACACCGAGCCCCCAATAACAGTCGCTGTTTTTAGTATCAAGTAAAAAGGCTAAATTGAAGCGATAGCAAGCTGTATCTAAGTCTCCTTCTTGGAGATATTCCCAACCACGAGCTGAAAAAAACTGGCTTGCTTCTAATCGATTGGCAAAATTTTGATCACAATCATTAAGAAATTGAATTTCAAATTCAATCTGCTCAATGCTCTTGGTGGTTTCACCAAAAAGAGGCATTAAGTGTAAGTTTTTTACAGCCTTGGTAGCTTCAACCGTAGAAGATATTTGCGTATTGATACTGGTGTCGGCAGGACGATTACTGCTTATAAACTGCATTGTCTGAGCCTCTCCCCCAAAAGGAAGGAGAAAGGTAATAAACGACCCAACTACAAAATGACTAAATGACCCTATTTCTCTCATCTCTACCATCTTATTCCAAAAATGAAAAACGTCTTTGCCTAATGAGTTATTGTTTAGATATCACTTTTTTCGCTTGATGTATTTGTTTTTAGGAGGTGTGGTCGCTTTTTTTTGCGGCTTCGAATTTACAACATTTTTATTTTTCTTTTCATGAAAAGCCCCTTTAAATGTTGGATCTTCTTTGCGCCGTTGGTCGTCTATCTCACGTAATAGCATTTGCTGCTCTTCAAAGGGGGTTTCTGGGACAACAACCTCCGTTGGAAGTGCCTCGCGAGGAATGGTCATGCGGATGATTTTCTCGATTTTAGCGATGTGGTAGTCATCGGCAATGGTTACAAAAGTAATGGCATTGCCTTCTTGATTGGCGCGGCCTGTTCGACCAATCCGATGGACATAATCTTCATAAATCAGAGGTACATCAAAATTGATAACATGGCTCACTTGTGTAACGTCTATGCCCCTTGCGGCCACATCTGTAGCAATCAAAATACGAATTTGACCCTCTTTAAATGCTTCCATGGCATTGATGCGGGTGTTTTGACCTTTATTGGCATGAATAGCTTTGACTTCATCATCGCCCACAACCTTTCTTTTTAGGAATTTGTAGATATTTTCCGCATTCTCTTTGGATCGTACAAATACCATCACTCGCTGAAATACATCACTATTTTGAAGAAGATATTCGAGTAAATTGATTTTGGTTCTAAAGTTAGGTACTTCATAAATTACCTGAGCAACTTGCTCTGCAGCAGTAGCTTGGGGGTTACTTCTAC
Source organism: Spirosomataceae bacterium (assembly GCA_041392315.1). GTDB lineage: Bacteria > Bacteroidota > Bacteroidia > Cytophagales > Spirosomataceae > Runella. The sequence continues at coordinate 94,603 of JAWKMH010000017.1, forward strand.
TCGGATGGGTGCTTCCAAGAAATTTTCTGATAGTTTCTCCACTTTGGGTGGAAAGGTAGCTGAAAACAATAAATTTTGTTTTTTGCGGGGTAAAACTTCCAAAATTCGATTGATTTGGGGCATAAAGCCCATATCCATCATTTTATCGGCTTCGTCTAAAATCAGCGTTGTAATCTGCTTGACTGTAATCTCCCCTCGTAGGTATAAATCCATGAATCTTCCAGGCGTGGCTACCAAAATATCTACTCCTTTTTTTAAATTCTCGATTTGAGTCTTAGGGCCAAGCCCTCCATACAAGGCTACATGCCGAAGGTCAGTGTATTTACTCAATTCGCCTATAGCAGCATCTATTTGCATCACCAACTCGCGTGTGGGAGCCAATATCAGCGCACGCGGATGCTGCCCTTGAGCATATTTGATGCGCATCAAGATAGGTAGAAGGTATGCGGCTGTTTTTCCTGTGCCTGTTTGGGCAATCCCCAACACATCGTGGCCTTGTAAAACAAGTGGAATAGCCTGTTCTTGAATGGGAGAGGGGTTTTTATAACCGGCATCTTCTATGGCGTTGAGGAGTTGGCGGTTGAGATTAAAATCGTCGAATGTCATTGGTTCTTTGTTGGTGAAAGTTACAAAGTTAGGCTTTTAAATTCATAAATACTTTTGGCAAACTCCTATCAAAAGAATTACCTTTGTGAATCAAAATCACTCCACTCTCCTATGAAATTTGGCGTAGTAGTTTTTCCTGGCTCCAATTGCGACGATGATACTGTATATACTTTGCGTGTCAATTTAGGCCAAGAAGTAGTTAAACTTTGGCACAAAGACCACGACTTGCAAGGTTGTGATTTTGTCATATTACCAGGAGGGTTTTCTTATGGCGATTATCTGCGTACGGGGGCAATTGCCCGTTTTTCGCCCATTATGAATGAGGTCATTGCCCATGCCAACAGAGGGGGCTATGTAATGGGTATTTGTAATGGTTTTCAGATTTTGGCAGAAGCAGGTCTGGTGCCTGGGGTGCTGCTTAGAAATAGCTCTCAAAAATATATTTGCCGCAATATTCATTTGCTACCACAGAGCCAATCAGCCTTACTGACTGCAGGCTTGCTACCACAAGCCTACAAAATTCCGATTGCCCATGGCGAAGGTCGGTACTTTGCCGATGCTGATACACTCAAAGCGCTCAATGACAACGATCAGGTACTGTTTCGCTACTGCGACGAAAACGGAAACATGACCGAAGTCGCTAACCCCAATGGTAGTTTAGAAAATATTGCAGGTGTGACCAATGCCGGCAAGAATGTGTTTGGCATGATGCCACACCCGGAGCGTGCTTCTGACTCTGCTCTTGGCAATGCTGATGGTAGATTTATTTTAGAGCAAATAACAGGCGTAATCGCATAAGGGTTAGCTTTTCAATGCTTTACGTCTGCCTGCAAACCATACAAACTGGATAAAGTTAAACTCCATTTGGTCAAACATTACCTTCTTACCTTCGGCTTCGAGGTGCAGGTTAGGGGTGTATCTTAGATTGGTTCTCAACAACCAAGTTTCTGCTCGACTGATGCGAATATCCCATCCAAAAATGACCCCCAAAGCCACTTTTTGGGCTTGAAAAGGCTGAATATTACTGCCATCTGTATCCTTAAATGTCAAATTCTCGTAGGATAGCGTTGGCCCAATATAGGGAACAAACCCGTGATAATCTCCTAAAAACTTGTAAGTTTCGAGCATAATCGAGCGACGTTGATAGTTGAGCTTTGCATTATAGCCACTCGAACCATAGCGTAAACGACGGTAAGAAACCCCAATGTTTATATCTGCCTTGTGTAAATACCGCCAGCAGCCACATCAGGAATCAATGCACCTGGCGAAGATTGACTCAAAAATGAGTATTTTTCTTTGACATACTCCGATTTGCTGATTTCAAACGTTCCGAGGAGCCAATACCCAAATACCAGCAATCCAACCTATTTTTAGTACTTAGTTTGGTGGTAGCCTTCCTCATAAAATTTTCTCCATGCTTAGAAGCAAGCCCCCCATTGGTATTAAGCCAATAGCTCATACCGATGTTGAACGACCAAGGAGCCAGCCTCAAAGCCCCATACTGCGTACGCGAAATGGGGTATAAATGGTCAGTTTTTCTTTGATAGTTCAAGCCCCTGAATAATATTTTCTTGTCTGCATAGACCAGACCATTTGATAGGGATAAATCATTTTTCCGATAGATGGAACGGTCTTATAATCTCTATTGGCATCTTTAGACACCTGGGCAAAGCTCATCCCTTTGAAAGAGATGCCTAAAAGGCCTTAATTTATTTTTTTGAATGGCCCAAGGAAATAGCCGAGCACCCGTTTCGACCCTTCGACATGACTTACATTTTGGAGTGCATCTGGTACTTTCTTCCCAAAGTGAGCTACTGGAATTGCCACATAGAAGTCGGCATGACCCCAAAAATGAGTCCCTCCCAATAATATTCGTGCAGAGGAGATACCTGAAAATTTAGTAGCACTTAAAACACCTTGACTGAGGTATTGGGTAGTACCGCCTGTGGTCGAAAAATAGCTAATCCAAAATAAGATTTGGCAAAGGAAGTGCGCCTTTTCAATCGTTCGATGGTTGTGTCTTTTCTGGACATTTGCATAAATAGGCGTTGAAAAAAAATAGAAAATAAGAAAATTGTAAAGTAACCAATGATTGGAGCAAAGTACAGACAGAAGTCGGGTATATTTTCATGATAAGTTTGTGATTGATTGACACAAACATAATGACCTCAGAATACCACAACAAAAAATAGGGAAGATGTGCTTCCTTTTGGGCTAAATAGCATCTTATAATTGCGTTTGGTAACCTTTAGGGACGAATAGCAAGGCTATTTTTTGAAAAAAAGCCTTCACGATATTGGTATAGCGACGGGCAACTGGTAGAGCAGAATCCCAATGATGAAGATGTAATTTGTAGCCCTGTGCATTGCCCGAAACACTTTTTACCTGTTCTAAATTAACAATGTAAGAGCGATGACATCGTAAAATAGCAGAATGGTTGATTTGATTTTCAATACGACTTAGGCTGCTGCGCAACAATTCTTTTTGGACTTTGTTTTCAATCCAATAGACGACTTCTAAGTAGTTATCTGCTGACTCAATGAAAAGTAAAGAATCTTTTAAGATGGAAATGGTATCTTTTTCATTGTCTGCGATGAGTGTAATGGTTTTTTCAAAACTACCTTGACGACTGTTTTTACCTAATCTAAATTGGTGGGTGGCATGTTTTTTGAGTAAGAAAACATAGCTTAAGAGCGTAAGCACAACCACAGGTATCAGTCCTACTAAGGCGGTAATACCAATCCAGAAGACAACACCTCTTACAGTAAAGTGGGTTTTGAAGAGCCATTGGTGGTACAGTAAGTTGCCCAAAGCAATGGTGAAAATAATAATAATATTACGAATAATTTCGCGCCCTACTGTCCAATTATTCTCTGAGTACCACTTCTTGAAAGAGACAGTAATGAAAGCATTGACACTAAAAACTGCCACAAACGAAATAATTCCGTAACCCACCAACTTAAGAGTTTTGTGTGGGTCTTGCCAACCACCTGAACCGAAAGGCTGAAAAATGAGTAAAAAAATACTCACAAACAACCCCGTTCCCAATGCTGTAAAGAAATGCTGGCGAGTGGTATTGATGCTTTGAGGGAAAGGCTGTTTGAGTAGGCTAATCATGGCAATAAATGACATGACGCACTGCATTATAAAGGAGCAAATGCTTCTTCCACAATGCAGCGCGTCATGTTTACGTATTTTATACTTTCTCTGAGGTCAGTTTTGCACCCAAATACTCACGGTTGAGACGTGCGATATGTTCAAGCGAAATTTCTTTGGGGCACTCTGCCGAGCAAGCACCTGTATTGGTACATGAGCCAAAGCCCTCTTCGTCCATCTGTGCCACCATACGTTCTACGCGCATTTTGCGCTCGGGCTGGCCCTGGGGCAACAAGGCAAATTGAGAAACTTTAGCCGACACAAACAACATAGCTGAGGCATTCTTACAAGCGGCCACACAGGCACCACAGCCAATACATGCCGCTGCGGAGAAAGCCTCGTCGGCATTATCCTTAGAAATAGGAATACTATTGGCATCGCGGGCATTTCCTGTATTGACCGAGATAAAACCACCTGCCGCCTGGATACGGTCAAAAGCGGAACGATCTACTACTAAATCTTTGATGATTGGAAACGCCTTGGCCCTCCAGGGTTCTACCACGATGGTGTCTCCATCATTGAAACTCCGCATATGGAGTTGGCAAGTTGTAACGGCATCTTTGGGGCCGTGTGGGCGGCCATTGATATACATACTGCACATCCCGCATATACCTTCGCGGCAGTCATGGTCAAATGCTACTGGTTCTTCTCCTTTAGCAATGAGCTGCTCGTTGAGCACATCAAACATTTCTAAAAAAGACATATCAGGAGAAATACCCTCTAATGGATAGGTTTCAATCCGACCAGGTGTTTTTTTATTTTTTTGGCGCCATACTTTGAGTGTGAGGCGCATATTTCCTTGACTCATATAGTTTTAATTTAGAAATTAGGCTATTACTTATAACTACGCTGTGCAATTTTGATGTTATCGTACACCAAGTCTTCTTTGTGAAGTTCCCACTTACTGTCGCTTTGGTGTTCCCAAGCGGCTACGTACATGTAGTTTTCATCGTCGCGTAAGGCCTCTCCTTCTTCGGTTTGATACTCTTCGCGGAAGTGCCCCCCGCAAGATTCGTTACGATTAAGTGCGTCTATACACATCAGCTCACCCAATTCGATAAAGTCTGCGACACGACCTGCTTTATCAAGTTCGGGATTGAACTCATCGGCCTCTCCGAGTACTTTCACATCGGCCCAAAACTCTTTTTTGAGAGCTTGGATTTCAGCTATGGCTTCTTTTAAACCATCTGCATTACGTGCCATACCGCATTTGTCCCACATAATTTTACCCAAACGCTTATGAAATGATTCAGGCGACTGTGTTCCTTTGATAGCTAGTAGTTTGGCGATACGTTCTTTGACTTTATTTTCAGCTTCTACAAAGGCTGGCTGGTCGGTGGAGATATGCGTAGTACGAATCTCATTGGCAAGATAAGCCCCAATGGTGTAGGGAATCACAAAATAACCATCAGCCAAGCCCTGCATCAAGGCACTTGCACCGAGGCGGTTGGCACCATGATCTGAGAAATTAGCCTCACCCAAGGCATACAGACCTGGTACATTGGTCATCAGGTTATAGTCCACCCAAAGACCTCCCATGGTATAGTGTACAGCAGGATAGATACGCATAGGCACTTCATATGGGTCTTCGCCCGTGATCTGCTTATACATATCGAAGAGGTTACCATATTTTTCTTTCACAACGGCTTTACCCAATGCTGTTATTTGTTCGGCGGTTGCGTCGTGGATATTGAGTTTATTTACTTCACCTTTTCCGTATCGTTCTATGGCAGCGGCGTAGTCGAGATAAACAGCCATTTTAGAAGTACCTACACCATAGCCAGCATCGCAGCGTTCTTTGGCAGCACGACTGGCAATATCGCGTGGGACGAGGTTTCCGAAAGCGGGATAACGACGTTCTAAGTAATAATCACGTTCTTCTTCGGGAATTTGATTAGCTGGACGAATATCATTTTGTTTTTAGGCACCCAAATCCGACCGTCATTCCGCAATGACTCCGACATTAGCGTCAACTTTGACTGGTGGTCGCCTGATACAGGAATGCAGGTTGGGTGAATTTGTGTAAAGCAAGGATTGGCAAATAGCGCCCCATTTTTATGGGCTTTCCAAGCAGCTGTAACGTTGCTGCCCATGGCGTTGGTAGAGAGATAAAACACATTGCCATAACCTCCCGTACAGAGCAAGACTGCATGGCCAGCATGGCGTTCAAGTTCGCCCGTAACGAGATTGCGCGCGATGATACCACGGCATTTACCATCTATCACTACTACATCGAGCATTTCGTGACGGGTGTACATTTTTACTGTTCCCAAGCCTACTTGACGTTGGAGTCCTGAGTAAGCTCCCAAGAGTAGCTGTTGCCCCGTTTGGCCTGCGGCATAAAAGGTGCGTTGCACTTGCACACCTCCAAAAGAGCGATTGGAGAGCAAGCCACCGTATTCGCGAGCAAAAGGTACACCCTGCGCTACACATTGGTCAATGATGCTGGCTGATACTTCGGCCAAACGATACACATTTCCCTCACGAGAGCGATAATCGCCCCCTTTGATAGTGTCATAAAACAAACGATAGGTAGAATCGCCATCATTTTGGTAGTTTTTGGCAGCGTTGATACCGCCTTGGGCAGCGATAGAGTGGGCTCTACGTGCAGAGTCTTGAAAACAAAAAGCTTTTACGCTATAACCTAACTCAGCCAGTGTAGCTGCTGCAGAAGCACCCGCCAAACCCGTGCCTACGACAATAATATCGAGTTTTCGTTTATTGGCAGGATTGACAAGCGGTACAGTAGAACGGTACTTCGTCCACTTGGTTTCCAAGGGGCCTTCAGGAACTTTGGCATCTATTTTGGGTGATGTTGCCATATTTTATAGTATTGAATTGGTCTTAAATAAAAACTTAACAAGTTTTTTATATCTCTATAAACTCTTAAAATAAAAGAAAAGCGGCATGAGGGCAAAACCGATAGGTATTATAATACCAAAAACACCTGCCCCTAGGAAGTTGATCAATGGGTTGTATTTTGGATGGTTAATGCCCAATGTTTGGAAAGCACTTTTGAACCCATGTACCAAATGGAATGACACTGAAAACATAGCTAGCACGTAAAATAAAACCAAAAGTGGATTTCTAAAACCTTCCATGACACTGCGATACAAGTCTTTGACAATGATAACACGCGTATTGCTTTCTTCACGTATGAATTCTTCCATTTTTCCGTTGATTTGCCCATCATATGGTGTAGCACTTACTTCCCCTGTTACCAAGTTTTGCTCATATTGGGTGTAGGGTACATAACCAAATTTGTATTCAAACCAAAAATTGGACATATGTACCACAATAAATACAAGAAGCACAGTACCCAGTATGGCCATATTGCGAGAGAAGACAGAACTATTGGCCTTGCCATCAATCATGACATATGACTGACTGCCACGAGCTTGTCGATTTTGGTACGCTAAATACAACCCCTCAAAAGCATGGACAAGAATGAGTGCGTAAAGACCATAAGAAATAGTTTTGATGAGTGGATTGGAGGTCATAAAAACAGCGTAAACATTGAATGCTAGACCGTCATCACTTTTGAAAAGTTGCAAATTGCCAGATAAATGTACAATTAGAAAAGAGCATAAAAAAAGCCCAGTAAGTGCCATGACCAGCTTTTTTCCAATGGAGCTTGATAGCGTTTGTGTAACCCAAGACATATCTCAGTTTGTTAGATTAAAACGATGATTATTACTATTTTTCGACGGTCAAAAGTAGGGGTCAATCAATTTAGAAACAATCTAAAGTGAATCTTTTTTATGTCTTCTACTTTGTAAGCTCATCGTCGATTTAGTACATCCTATGCGAGTGGTTATTTATTGTCTTACATTGTGTGTTCTTTTGATAAATTTACAACCTATTGTCCTATTTTTTTGTTTTGCAGAGAGACAAAAAAATACGAAGAGAGAATACACTTTTTTAAAAAAGATAAAAATTACACCATTTATCATAGATAATTCGTTTTTATATTAATAATTGCAAGACGCTAACCGATATATACATTTACCCAATTAGTTATGTCTTTACCGATGAGGCACATATTCCTAAGATTACTATTTTTTGTCTTGTGCATTTTTAGTGTACTTCACTCATATGCTACCCACGTTCGCGCAGGTGAAATCACAGCTGAGCGTATTTCAGACAAAGATTTAACCTACAAGCTCATTCTTAATACTTATCACGATGAAATAGGTGGACGAATGGCCAGTGAAGGTCAAAACGACGTTACCTTTTGTATCCGTCCTTTTAGTGGCGGCACGGGTTCTACCCTACTTGTAAAGCGCACTTTTCGGCGAAACATTAATGTAGCAACTTCACTTAATATTTTCTCAGGAGAATTCACTTTTTCCTCCCCTGGTGTATATGTAATTTCTTGTGGCATTGAAAACCGTAACGATGGAGTGGTCAATATGTCTAATTCGGTCAACACCCCTTTTTACGTCGAAACCGTATTAGTAATCAATGCCTCTTTGGGACTAAATCGTACGCCAGTAATGCTCAATCCACCTTTAGATTCAGCACGTATTGGGCAAAAGTTTTGTCATAATCCTGCGGCCTTCGATGCTGACGGCGATAGTTTGGCTTATCGTTTATCTATTCCTAAACAAGGAACACCAGGTACCTGTATCAACAGGAATGTAAATGGTTATCGCGACCCTGCTTTGGGTATTAATCCTGATGGAAAGAATGAACTACAAAATGGACCTGCAACCTTCACGATTAATCCTATTACTGGGGATTTGTGTTGGGATGCTCCTGCTGTAGCGGGGATTTATAATGTGGCTTTTATCATTGAAGAATGGCGAGATGGTGTGAAAATTGGAGAAGTGGTGCGTGATATGCAAATCGTGGTAGCTGACGGGCCGAACCGAAGGCCGCTTTTAGAGCCGATTTCAAATGTATGTGTGGAGGCAGGGCAAACAGTGACTCAGATAGTTCGAGCTCAAGATCCTGATAATAACCGATTATTATTATCAGCTTATGGTGGTGTTTTTAATGTTACGGCTGATGGCAAACCCATTGTTCCACCAGATTCGCCATTGATTGCACCTGATTATGCTACCTTTACGCCACCAGTAACACAGCCTCAAAACTCCCCGCTGTAGGCACTTTTAGGTGGTTGACCAACTGCGCACATGTAAGAGAAGCGCCTTATGATGTTGTTTTTAAAGTAGAGGATGTTCCAGCCCGTAATACTATTCAGTTGGCTGCTCTTGAGTCTTTTGCTATTCAAGTGGTTTCACCTAAACCAATTGGTTTAACGGCACAGGCTTCTACTGGAGCTATTTCAGGTTTTACCCTAAATTGGACTTCTTATCGTTGTCAGCTACCTGGAGCGCAGATAGTGGTTTATCGTAAAGAAGGGTGTACAGGTGGTACTTTTAGTGGGTGTACTAATCCTGGAGATCCTTTAGCGCTGGGTTATACAGAAGTAGGAAAAGCACCTGCCAATGCGACCACTTTTACAGATGATAATAATGGATTGGGCCTAAAAAAGGAGGAGTGCAGTACAGCTACCGTATCCGCGTTATTTTTGCTTTGCCTCAAGGTGGAACCAGCCCACTTTCAGACGAGGTTTGTTTAGATTTACCCTCCCAAATTCCTGTATTGACCAATGTGACAATAGATACAACCAGTACTACCAAAGGGGTGATTACAGTAAAGTGGACACGTCCTCCTTTCAAAGCAGGCGATGTACCTGGGCCCTATCAATACCGCCTTTCAAGGGCAACGGGGCTTAATGGGACAAACTTTACCGTTATCGCTACTATCAGTACCAATTTGGGGGATGTACCAGACACTGTTTTTGTAGATAGAAATCTCAATACCGTTCAGAATGCCTATCGTTATCAATTGGAGTTTTTTCATACTCTTAATGGCACGCTCACAAGCTTAGGGATTACTGAAGCAGCCAGCAGCGTTAGATTGTCAATTTTGCCAGCCTCACAAGGTCTCAGGCTCAACTGGCAAGCCATCGTGCCTTGGCGCAACGAAAATCAAGTTCATCGAGTTTATCGAGAAGTTCGCGGCCGTGCTGGAGTGTTTAATCTGATTGCCGAAGTACCTGTACAAGCAGCAAACACCTTTACATACGTGGATGATGGCACAGACCGCTTCGTGGCTGATGGCAATGCAACGGTGAAACTTTCTACCGACTCGTCCTATTGCTATCGCGTAGAAACGGTGGGTTCTTATGATAACCCCCGAATTAGGGTAGGACAACTATTGAATTTGTCTCAAATTTTGTGCGCAGCACCTGCCGACAGTACCAAGCCTTGTCCGCCTGTGCTTAAAATTGATGCCTTAGATTGTGCTAATCTATCTACAACTGATTGCCCTACTACGGTAAGTAACACCTTAAATTGGACATATCCGGATACAGATGCCAGCAACAAACAGTGTGCTCCTGTGGTGAGCTATAACGTTTATTTTACCCGTTTCCCAGACGAGGCTTTCAAAAAAATAGGTCAAACCTCAGCACCTATCACTACTTTTAAGCATCTTGGATTAGATTCATATGCAGGCTGTTATTATGTAACGGCTATTTCGCGGTTTGGTACCGAAAGTGCCAGAAGTAATGTGGTGTGCAATGATAACTGCACTGTTCTCAACCTACCCAATGTTTTTACGCCTAATGGCGACGGGAAAAACGAAGTTTTCAAGCCGATCTCTTGTCCTAATTTTATAGAATCCGTTACTTTCATGGTTTATAACAGATGGGGAACCAAGCTTTTTGAAACCAATAAACCCACCATAGACTGGGACGGCAAAACCAACGATGGGCAGGAAGTGCCTTCTGGGACTTATTTCTATCAAGCCGTTGTCAAGTTTAAGACATTACAACCAGACTCACCCTTTGTTACGGTGAAAGGTACGGTTCAATTGATTCGATAGCCATGGCCGATGTTATTTTTTTTGATGGAGTTTGCAACTTTTGTAATGCCAGTATCAATTTTGTGATGGAGCATGATATCCAGCACCGCTTTCAGTTTGCATCCTTGCAATCGGACTATGGCCAAAAGGTGTTGGTTGCTCACCAGCGTTCTACAACCGACTTAAACACCGTTTTGCTATTGAGGGGTGGGAAATTATATGAAAAATCGGATGCTGCTTTGGAAATTGCTCGTTATCTCAGTGGTTGGTCATGGGTCTATGTTTTTCGTTTTATACCTCGTTTTATCCGAGATTTTTTCTACCAAATTATTGCCAAAAATCGCTATCGCATTTTTGGCAAATCAGTAAGCTGCCGTATCCCTACACCCGAAGAACGCTCATTGTTTATATCCTAAAAATTTGCCGATTAAAAGAGGGGTTGTAAGTTTGCAAATCAAATGCCTCATTTAGTACTCAAATTTAAACGCTCCAGAGGCAGGAGCTGCTCTATTCAATGAAAGCATATATATTTCCTGGTCAAGGGTCGCAGTTTAGCGGCATGGGCAAAGATTTGTACGATTCTAATGCGCAAGCGCGTGTGTTGTTTGACAAAGCCAATGAGATTTTGGGCTTTGAAATTACGAAAATAATGTTTGAAGGAACAGACGAAGAACTTAAACAAACCAACGTAACGCAACCAGCTATTTTTCTTCACTCCGTTGTTTTAGCTTCTACTATCGAAGACTTTGCCCCTGATATGGTGGCAGGGCACTCCTTAGGGGAGTTTTCGGCCTTGGTAGCAGCAGGAGTATTATCTTTTGAGGATGGTCTTAAACTGGTAGCGCAACGTGCCGATGCCATGCAGCGGGCGTGTGAGTTAAACCCTTCTACAATGGCTGCTGTACTGGCTTTGAGTGATGAAAAAATAGAAGAAATATGTGCTTCTATCGAGGGAGAAGTGGTAGTGGCAGCTAATTACAATTGCCCTGGCCAAGTAGTCATTTCGGGTTCTCATGAAGGGATACGTTTGGCAGGAGAAAAATTAAAAGAAGCAGGTGCCAAAAGAGTGCTACTATTACCCGTAGGGGGGGCATTTCATTCGCCCTTGATGGAGCCTGCCCGCGAAGAACTCGCAGCAGCTATATTAAACACTACTTTCAATGCGCCCAAATGCCCTATTTATCAGAATGTAAATGCGCAAGCTGAAACCGATATAGCTATCATAAAAGCCAATCTCATTGCTCAATTGACAGCCCCCGTTCGATGGACACAATCGGTGCAGCATATGGTAGCTGATGGTGCAACAACATTTTCTGAGTGCGGACCTGGAAAAGTTTTGCAAGGGTTAATTAAAAAAATTGCCCCAGAAGTCATTACAATAGGTGTTTAGAAGTTTATTTTTAATTAACTATCTTAAAATCTTGGAAGGTAAATAATTGATAGTCAAAACAAATCGAAACTTCGCGTTAAAAAATGGCAAACTTTTGAGAAGATAGCTTGACAAATAAAGGTTAAACCCGTACTTTTGCACCACCAAAAACGGAACTGTCTGGTGGTGTAATGGTAACACAGAAGATTTTGGTTCTTTTATTCAGGGTTCGAGTCCTTGCCAGACAACAAAGAAAAAGCCTCACATCTGTGAGGCTTTTTCTTTAGTAATTAAGCCTAAACAAACTGATTTAGTATCAATACGCCTACTAAACCCACTACAGAAACAATGGTTTCCATCACTGTCCAAGTTTGGAGCGTCTCTTTGATGGTTAGATTAAAGTATTCTTTGAACAACCAAAAACCGCCATCATTCAGGTGTGAGCATATCAAACTTCCAGCACCAATGGCTAATACCATCAATTCTGGTTTTACCCCTTGACTTTGTACTAATGGTGCCACAATCCCCACAGCCGTCAACCCAGCCACAGTAGCTGATCCTACACAGATACGAATGAGGCCAGCAATAGCCCAACCCAAAATGAGTGGGGAAATCTCAATCCCAGCCAATATCTCGCCGATATAGCTGCTCACACCGCCGTCGGTTAGTATTTGTTTAAACCCTCCAGCTCCAGCCACAATGAGCAAAATAACAGACACACTTTTGAAGGCTTCTTCCAACGACTTCATGACTGATTTGGTGCTTCTACCACGTTTGATACCCAAAAAATAGACGGCTACCAACACAGAAATTAGCATAGAGATAGAGGGATCACCCAAAAATGAAAATAGAGTGTGTAAAACCGAAGGCTCATCAAATTGGCCTTTTAGCCAAGGCATGAGCGTCAATAAAAGTAAGGGTAAAAGAGCCACCATTAAACTGATGGTTAGGCTTGGCATTTCTTTATTGGAGAATTCTTTGGCCTCAAAAAGCGATTTATCGGGCTGTGGATTGAACTTTTTCAGTGTTTTGGCAAACAAAGGCCCAGCCAATATAATGGCTGGAATAGCTACTATAAGTCCATAAAATAACGTTTGACCTATATCTGCTTTAAATTGCGCTGCAATAGCCGTAGGCGAGGGGTGAGGTGGTAAGTATCCATGCGCCACCGAAAGAGCTGATAACATAGGAATGGCTACATAAAGCATGGGCAACCGCGTGGAGGCTACAATCGAGAAAATAAGGGGGACCACTATCACAAAACCTGCATTATAAAACAACGGTAAGCCAATGATAAATCCTGCTAAGGCTAATCCCCAAGGAAGATATTTCAGTCCAAATAGGTTCATCAATGTACCCGTAATACGCTGAGCAGCACCACTATCGGCTACTAACTTTCCCAACATTGACCCAAAGCCAATGATGATTACCAAAGAACCTAAGGTGCTACCAATTCCTTTTTCGAGCGACTGGGTGATAGTGCTTACAGTCATGCCACATGCCAGGCCTAATCCAATACTGACAATAACAAATGAAATAAAAGTGTCTAAGTGAAAATAAGCAACTAATAAAATGAGGGCTAATAAGCCAAGTAAAACATAAATAAGAAGCATTTTAGGAAGGGTTAGAGGTTTTTATGGAGAAAAGAAATAGCATAGAAGGAGTTACTTTTATACAAAGCAAATCGCTTAATTTTTATTGCTCCAAGTTTTTCGAATGCCTATGCTGCCACCCATACTATTTTCATAAAGTTCTCCTTGGTCAATGGCAAAAGTTGCATTCCATTCAAGTCCTTTCCAAGCGTTGATTTGACCCGATAGTTGAACTAAACCCGAAAGTTGTTTTATTGCATCTGGGTATGGGAAATTGTAAGTACCATAGTTGTGGCTTAATGAAATTTTAGTTAAAAATCGCATGTTTTGCCCGATATAGCCCTGAAAACCAAGGTGGTACACCCGTGTGCGATTATTGTTGGCTATTTCATAACTATTATAAGCGGCATTCACTTTGGTATCTGTACGATTGACCATAAAGGGAGAGCCAATAACACGCCTTTGATACGACCAACCATCGTAATATTGCTGATGATTGAAATAATTGTCGTTGCCACGGGTAAAGTTTGTAGGGCCAAAGATGGGGCCACCTTGACTCATGGTATATAAAAACTCGAAAACAAATTTTTCAAAACAGATGCGGCCTTGCTCTCGCTGGGGAAATAAATTGCGAAAAATAAAGCCATTGAGGCCATCTTTGATGCTATTGAGATAATAAAGAGAACCATCTTCAAAAATACTCTGTCGATAAAGCGTAAACTCATATTTTTTTAACTCTAAAACTAAGCCTACGTCAAGCGTCCCCAGATGATTGCCTACACGGTTGGTAGAGTCGAAGGCATTGGTACCTCCTCCTTTCCCAAGCAAGCCCCCCGAACCTGTGACAACATAAATATAATCCTTAAAACTACTCGGAAGAGTACGATTCTCTACAGTTGTTAAACTATCAGTAGTTTTCCCCCCCCACTGTACATTGTGAGTGAAACCTCCATATAGTTTGATGGGCGACTTAGGCGCTCCTAATCTGGCATAAAATGATTTTTGATGAAGCATATAGCCATATGCGTAGTCGCCGCTTCCAAACCAGCCATGTGCATAGGTCCCTTTAATAGCCAAGCGATTTTTAGTGAATTTTAGGGGAAGAAACTCCGAAATGCTCAATTGTATTTTGGGCATTGGAAGGGCATTGCCCGACCAACTATAAGACCCCGTTCCTAAAGTGGTGTCAGCATAGCCAAATGTCTCTTTTTTTCTACCCGCATACAAAGCCCACTTCCTATATTGAATCTTTCCATACAATTCAGGTAAAATCAACTGCTTTTTGATGGATGTAAAATTAAAAACCGCATTTGCCCCATAACCAATTTGCCATTTCGATTGAGTGCCAATAAACTTCTTACTCTCTCTCGCGATTTCTAAAGCTCCCCCTGAAGCCTTTGGTGCAGTGTTATATTGGTTGGCACGTAGCCAAAAAGGAATTTGGTTATTAGTACCATAGCCATTGATTGAAATATAACTTTGTGTTGTATGCTTCGAAGCTGTATCCTCCTGTGCTTGTACCACCAAACCAAAAAATCCAATGAATGAGGAACAAACAATAAATAAAAGATTTTTTCTCAATGTATATTTGATTAAATATTTGAAAATCAAAAAGTTGTAATCTTTTTAAAAATTTCCACTTTTACAAAGGCCTACTTGCAGGCCAGTAGCAGAATCAAATAAACTCCCCCTATCTATGGAGAAAGTAGTAGTCCAAGACAATCCTTTTAGCCAAGATAATGGTTTTTGAATTTGAATAAGGCCAGAAAATTGCCGAGGAGTATCACTAAAGGGAACATCGTAAATACCAAAGTTAAGGCTATAGGATGTCTTTAACAACCAATTCCAATCGCCATAATTTCCCATGGCAGCTACATGCAATGCCTTTACGCGGTTATTGTTGGTAAATTGCTTATCTGAACGTGGATATACTTTTTTTATAGCCTCTTGGGAGGCGATAAAAGGAGTCCCAATACCCTGACCTTGATAGGACCAGCCTTGTTTATATACGTAGTGATTGATATAGTTATCTCGTCCGAATACCCCTGTTACAAAATCGAACACGTCTCCACCTTGGTCATAAGAATTCATGTACTCCAACACAACTTTATTTAAGTGAAAAGTGGATAGATTATTTTGAGGACGTTGGTTTTGAAACGAAATACCATTTAAACCGTCTTTTATATTCAAAAAAGTATAAAGTGAACCATCATCATAAATATTTTGGCGATAAAAAAACAATGTTCCTGTATTGAGTTTCCATTGAAACCCTACATCAATTGTACCAATATGGTTACCTACTCTACTGCCTTCCCACGGTTTTCCAGACACAACCGCCCACCAAGCCTCTTGAGGGGGGAGTCCATGAGGCCAAATTTGATTTTCTCCTCCCCATTGTGCTTGATGATTGAAACCTCCCCAAAAATGTAGCCGCCAATGTGGTTTCCCTATTTTAAGATAAAATGTTTTCTGATGGAGATAGCCGACGATGGATTTTATACCTCGGCCTCCATACACAACAGGCATATTCCCCAAAAGCCCATGGGAAAAACTGGCATTGAAAGCCAACAGCGAACGTGTGCCAGGGACATCTACAAAGCCAGTAGTATTCAATTGAATTTTAGGCATAGGAAAAGCATTGCCTGACCAAGCAAAAGAGCCAGCACTTAGAAGGGTATCACCCAACAAACCATACACCTCTCGGCGCCTGCCAGCCCATATTTCAAAGGACCCCATTCTTAATTTTAAGAACCCTTCTGGCAATAATAAAGCCGTGGTATCTCCTATGTTTAAAACAGGTAGGATATGTGCTCCCCAACCTATAAAATGACGGAATTTATTAGAACTATCGCGCTGATAATCGGCTTTTAGTGAAGCCCGCGTAGAAAAAGCGAAGTTTTTAGCGTTGGGAACGGTGCTGTATTGATTGGTCGTTATCCAGAAAGGAGCCTTACCGTTAAATAAAAATATATCACTTTTTAAAGAATATTCGATGGGCTTTTGTAAATTCGTGCCTTGACTACGGCCAAACAGAGATTGAAGTATCAGTATAGCTAAAAGTACTAAAAATGAACAAGTATGTCCCATGGAGCAAGTTTAAAGCTATAATTCAATTGTATTAGTTATGCAATATACCAACTCACGCCAATCAACTCCTCGTATTTCGGTACATACTTTTAATTCTAAAAAGTCGAGCTCGAAGACAATATTAGTGGTAACAGGCTATGACTATTTTCTACAAAAGTATGATTTAAAGCGCTTGCTTGCAAAATACGTTAAAATAATCTTGGTACCAAGATCGGTTGAGGACAGGGTATTTTTGGTAGATACAGTAGCCCCTATTTTGTCAAAAAATCATAATATACATTTGGTCACCAACCCAATGTATGATAGTCAGCATCAAATCATCTATCAGCTCTCTATTAACCATAGCAAAATCATTGAAATAAATACAGTCTATGAGTTTTGCGAAAAATACCTAAAAAAAATCTACGTATCAGAATCTGTTGAAGATGCTAATCCACATATAGAGGCTTTTAAGCCATTTACTTGGCCCATTAAATTGGCCAAAAAAATC